>JBLNBE010000078.1:0-16246 GCA_050259735.1 Bacteroidota bacterium | reverse complement strand
AAGATCGTCGCCACGTGCGACAGGATTCCCGAGCGGGCCGAGGCCTATGCCAAGGAATGCGGCGCAGCCGAAGTCTTCACCGACTTCGAGAAGGCCGTCAAGTGCGACGCCGACGTCATCGACATCTGCACGCCGAACATACGCCCCCCTGAGGGGTAAACCCCGGCGGGCAGGCGCCCCCCCCCCCCCGGCAAGGGACAATCCGGTCGGCACGGTCGGGCATTAAAGCGTCGCGCCTTTAGCGACGCTCCAGCGCCCATTGCGGGCGCGGCCAAGGGCGCGGAGGCGCCCGCCCGGCGAGGGCATAGATGGTCTAAGCTCAGGGCGACGGCTGTTCCCGTTCCTTGGTCCGCATGAACCGGTCGGTGAGCTGGTTCAGTTCGCCATCGCCCAGCAACTGACGCGCCTTGGGGAAGACGTCGGTCTCTTCCTCCTCGACATGGTCTTTGACCTTGGCGTGGATGTTTTCCAGCGTATCGAGCCAATCGTCCGAATCCGCCGGAATGGTATCCATCCGGCTGAGCAGCTTTTCGATCTGGTGATGCTCGTCCACCCCGTGTTCGATCATGTCGTGCGCCGGCTTCTTGTCGCGCAGCGTCGGATAGAACACTTTTTCCTCGGCGTGGGAGTGCTTGATCAGGGCCTCCTTGAGGTCGTGGAACAGTTGCTGGCGCCGCGCCTTGTCGGCGCTCGACGTGCGCATAATGTCCGAGAACAGCCGCTCGGCCACGGCATGATCGTCGTGCAAAACGTCCAGGATATTCATACGGCGTCTCCCAGCACTCTGTGGTGATGTCTGTCAAAGGAGCAACGCACCGGGTTCAGCCGTGGTTCCGCCTGTAATGCTCTCTCCCGTTCGTTGGGGGGCGGCGGTCCAAAGGGGGAAGCCCCGGTTCCCGCCGCCGCACGCCTGCCCCACATGGTGACGCCGGAAGCGAAGGAGATCGCCATGGCCCACCGAGCCGACGAGAGCCAGTCGATCTGGATGAGCGGCCGCCCCGCCGCCGCGCCGCTATTGCCGCCGGTGGCCGATCTGCGCGCGGAAATATGCGTGATCGGCGCCGGCATGGCCGGGCTGTCGGTGGCGTGGCATCTGGCCCGCGCCGGCCGCAACGTGGTGGTGATCGAGGCCGGCGCCGCCCCCGGCATGGGCGAGACCAACCGCTCTACCGCCCATCTGACCAGTGCGGTGGATGACGGCTTCGTCGAGCTGGAACGGCTGTTCGGCCCCGACGATGCCCGGCTGGTGGCGCACAGCCACGCCGCCGCCATCGACACCATCGCCGCCCAGATCGCCGAGGACGCCATCGCCTGCGACTTCCGCCGCCTGGACGGCTGGCTGTTCAATCCCCCCGCCAACGGCATCGACCTGGCCGCCGAAGCCGCCGCCGCCACCCGCGCCGGGTTGGACGCGCGGGTGGAGATCCGGGCGCCGCTGGCCGGCTTCCAGACCGGCCCGGCCATCCGCTTCGCCAATCAGGCCACCATGGACCCGGCCGCCTTCATCGCCGGCCTAGCCGCCGCCGCCCAGCGCCATGGCGCCCGCCTGTTCGGCGACGCCCCGGTAGTCTCGGTCGAGGGCGGCCATCCCGCCCGCGTCAGCACCGCCCAAGGCTGGCATGTAGTCGCCGACGCGGTGGTGGTGGCGACCAACACCCCGATCAACGACCGCGTGGTCATCCATGGCAAGCTGGTGCCCATGCGCACCTATGCCGTCGCCCTGGCGGCCGAGGAATCCGGCGGCGACGCCGACGCGTTGTATTGGGATACGCTCGATCCCTATCACTATGTCCGCTTCGGCCGGGCCGGCGATAGCGGCCGGGTGCTGATCTGCGGCGGCGAGGACCACCGCGTTGGCCAGCCGGCCGAGGGCGCGCTGCGCTGGAGCCGGCTGGAGCAATGGGCGCGGCAGCGCTTTGCCGGCCTGGGGCCGCTGCGGGCGCAATGGTCGGGCCAGATCATGGAGCCGGTCGACCGCATCGCCTTCATCGGCCGCAATCCGGGCGACAGCGACAACGTCTTCGTCGCCGCCGGCGATTCCGGCAACGGCATCACCCATGGCGCCATCGCCGGCCTGGTGCTGTCCGACCTGATCCTGGGCCGCGCCAATCCATGGGCGCGGCTGTACGACCCGGCGCGCGTGACGCTGAAAGCGGCGGGGGCGTACGCCGATACCGGCCTGCAGGTCGCCGAGCATTATGCCGAGTGGCTGACCGGCGGCGACGTGGACGCCGTCGCCGCCATCCCGCCCGGCAGCGGCGCGGTCCTGCGCCAGGGCCTAAGCAAACTGGCGGTCTATCGCGACGAGGCCGGGGTGGCGCACACCCGCTCGGCGGTCTGTCCGCACCTGAAATGCATCGTCGCCTGGAACGACGCCGAGCGCAGTTGGGACTGTCCCTGCCATGGCTCACGCTTTGACCGTTTCGGCCGGGTGCTGAACGGACCGGCGACGACACCACTGACACCCCCGGACAGTTGACCTACCCCCTCTGAGGCAGCGCCTTCCCCGTTTGAGAGCGGGGAAAAGCGCCGCCGTTGTGGTGGCATGGGACCGGGGGAGCGTCGCCGGTATCGGAAAGGCCCATTCGTCGAGGACACCAACATGGCCCTGCGCAGCCCGCCCTCCAGCCTTGCCCCCAGCGTCCTGCTGACGGTGGAACCGCCCGGTGCCGTGTGGCCCCACGTGGACACCCTGGTGCGCGAATTGTCCGCCCTGGGCACCGAGGTGACGGTGGCGGCGCTGACGCCGCTGCGCCCGGGCCAGCGGCTCGAATTCGCCGGCATCCCCGGCGTCGAGCTGGTGCCCTGCCCGCACCCGGCCGATTGTCCCGCCGAGCATTTGCATCGGCGCGGCCGCATCGCCGAGTGGCTGCTGGAGCTTGAGGAAGTGCTCAATCCCGACGTAGTGCACCTGACCGGCTATCTGCATGCCGGGTTGCCGTGGTGCGGCCGCGTGGTGGTCGCCGGCCATCCCGGCTCGGGCGCCGCCTATGGCCGGCTGGACGCCGAGCAGCGCCGCATCTGCCGCGCCGCCTTCCAATACGGCCTGAAGGGCGCCGATCTGGTCGTCACCCCCACCGAGGCGATGATGTCGGCGCTGACCCGCCATTTCGGTATCCCCGCCGGCCGTGTCATCCGCGACGGTCGCGACCCCGCCCGCTTCACCCCCGGCGCCAAGGAGCCGGTGATCCTGTCGGTCGGCATGCTGCGCGAGGATCCCGGCCTGCGCTCGCCGCTGGAAACGGCGGCGCCGCGACTGCCCTGGCCGGTGGTAGCCGCCGGCGAGCAGGTCGACGCCGACGGCCACGCCGTGCGGCTGGAAGGGGTGTCGGGGCTGGGCCGCATCCACCCCGCCCAGTTGGTGCCCTGGTTCAACCGCGCCGCCATCTATGTGGCGCTGACCGCCGAGGGGCCGGGCACCTGGGCGATGGAGGCGGCGCTGGCCGGCGCCGCCCTGGTGCTGGGCGACACTGCCGCCCTGCGGGAGATGTGGAGCGGCGCCGCCCTGTTCGTGTCGCCCAACGACCCCGACGCGGTGGCGGCGGGGCTGCGCACCCTGCTGGCCGACCGCCGCCTGCGCGAGGCCATGGGGCTGGCGGCGCGGCGGCGCGCCATGCGCCATCCCGCCCGCGCCATGGCGGAATCCTATCTGGCCGCCTATCGCGACGTGGTCGCCGCCCGCGCCCCCAACCAGTTCGCCGCCGAACGTCAGGGATAGCTCAGGGACAGCACATGAATGCAGACGCGGATCGTTACCTGGACGTGCGCCGTCACAGCGAAGCCCTGGTGGCGGGACTGACACCCGAGGACATGGGCGGCCAAGCCTTTGCCGAGGCCAGTCCGGCCAAATGGCATCTGGCCCACACCACCTGGTTCTTCGAGACCTTCGCCCTGCCCCAGCGACCGCCGTTTCATCCCGCCTTTCGCAGCCTGTTCAATTCCTATTACGACAGCATCGGCCAGCGCCCGCGCCAGGCCGACCGCGGCTGGCTGACCCGGCCGGCCGTGGCCGAGGTGATGACGTGGCGGCGCGCGGTGGATGACGCCGTGGTCGAGTGGCTGGAGCGCGGCGAACCGATGCCGGCGTTGGACGTTGGCCTGGCGCACGAGCAGCAGCACCAGGAATTGATGCTGACCGACGGCCTGGCGCTGTTCGCCCGCAATCCGCTGGAGCCGGCATGGCGCGACACGCCGCCGCCCGAGTCCCACCGCCCGTCGTCACCGGAATGGGTTCCCTTCGCCGGCGGCATGGTCGAGATCGGCCATGACGGCCCCGGCTTCGCCTTCGACAACGAACGCCCCCGCCATCGCCGCTTCGTCGCGCCCTTTCGCCTGTGCAACCGTCTGGTCAGCAACGGCGATTGGCTGGCCTTCATGGCGGAGGGCGGCTATGCCCGCCCGCTGCTGTGGCAGGCCGATGGCTGGGACATGGTCCAGGCCGAGGGCTGGACGGCGCCCCTGTACTGGCGCCGCGACGGCGACGAGTGGACGAGCATGAGCCTGTGGGGCCGCCGGCCGCTCGACCCGGCGGCGCCGGTCTGCCACGTCAGCTGGTTCGAGGCCGACGCCTATGCCCGCTGGGCCGGCGCGCGGCTGCCGGACGAGGCGGAATGGGAAATCGCCGCCGGTCACCCAGCCCTGGCGGACATGAGCGGCGCGGTGTGGCAATGGACCGGCAGCGCCCACCGCCCCTATCCCGGCTATGCCCCGCCGCCCGGCGCCTTTGGCGAATACAACGGCAAATTCATGATCGGCCGCATGGTGCTGCGTGGCGGCAGTTTCGCCACCCCGCCCGGCGCGCTGTCGCCGACCACCCGCAACTTCTGGCAACCGGCGGCGCGCTGGCAGTTCACCGGGCTGCGACTGGCGGTGGATGCATGAAGGGGCCGCACGAGACCACCGAGGATTTCCGCGCGGCGGTGCTGCTGGGGCTGTCGCGACGGCCGCGCGCCATTCCCTGCAAGTACCTGTATGACGCCGAGGGGTCGGAGCTGTTCGACCGCATCACCGAGTTGGAGGAGTACTACCCCACCCGCACCGAGATCGCTCTGCTGCAAGCCGCCGGCCCCGACATCGCCGCCCGCGTCGGCCCCGGCGCGCGGGTGGTGGAGTTCGGCTGCGGTTCCATGCGCAAGACCCGGCTGCTGTTGGCAGCGCTGGCACGGCCGGCAACCTATGTCGCCATCGACGTGGCGCGCGAACCGCTGCTGTTGGGCGCACGCCGCCTGGCGGCGCTGTATCCCGGCATGGCGGTGGTGCCGCTGGTGGCCGACTTCACCCGACCGCTGGTGCTGCCGCCCGATGGCGACGGCGGCGACGGGGCGGTGCTGGGCTTCTTTCCCGGTTCGACCATCGGCAACATGTGTCCCACCGACGCCCGCGCCTTTTTACGCCGCGCCGGCCGGGTGGTCGGTGCCGGCGGCCGGCTGCTGGTGGGGGTGGACACCATCAAGGAGCCGGCGTTGCTGGATGCCGCCTATGACGATGCCCAGGGCGTCACCGCCGCCTTCACCCGTAACCTGCTGACACGGGCCAACCGTGAACTGGCGGCCGATTTCGACATCGACGGCTTCGATCACCGCGCCTGGTGGAACGCCCGCGAAAGCCGGGTGGAAATCCATCTGGTCGCCACGCGCCGTCAGATGGTGGAGATCGACGGCCACCGTTTCGCCTTTCGCCGCGGCGACGTCATCCATGTGGAGGATTGCTACAAATACAGCGTCGAGCAATTCCGCTGGCTGGCCCGCATGGGTGGCTTCGAACCCGAGGCGGTGTGGCAGGACGACGCCCGCCTGTTCAGCCTGCACCTCTTGGTAAAACCCCGCGGTTGACCGCCCGCCACTTGGGCCTATCTTGGGAAAGATGGGCCGAAGTGTCATTGGTGGCCTGCTTGTCCCCCAAATTCGCGACGCGAATTTCGCGGGCAGGACACTGGCGGGGGTTAGCATGCATGACCAATCCTGGCATGTGCTGAGCGTCGACGAAACCTGCCTGCGGCTGGAAAGCGACCTCGACACCGGCCTAAGCCAGACCGAGGCCGAAACCCGTCTGACCCGCCATGGCCGCAATGCCCTGCCGCGCAAGCCGCCGCGTCCGGCGTGGAAGCTGTTCCTCGACCAGTTCAAGAGCCTGCTGACCATTGTGCTGCTGGCGGCCGGCGTGCTGGCCGGCGCCATCGGCGACACCACCGACATGGTGGTGATCGTGGTGGTGGTGCTGTTCAACTCGGCGCTCGGCTTTTATCAGGAATTCCGCGCCGAAAAGATCCTCGACGCCCTGAAGTCCATGCTGGCGCAGACCTCGCGGGTGCGACGCGACGGGGTGAAGCAGGAAGTGCACGCAGAATCCCTGGTGCGTGGTGACGTGGTGCTGCTGGAGGCCGGCGACCGCGTGCCCGCCGACGGCCGGCTGGTGGTGGCGCACGGCCTGGAAATCGACGAATCGGTGCTGACCGGCGAATCGGTGGCGACCGGCAAGGACACCGGCACCCTGGCCGAGGCCGAGGCGGCGTTGGGCGACCGCGCCAACCAAGCCTTCATGAACACCGTGGTGACGCGGGGACGGGGCGAGATGCTGGTCACCGCCACCGGCATCGCCACCGAAATGGGCCGCATCGTCGGCATGCTGGACACCGCGCCGGAAAGCGGCACGCCGCTGCAGCATCGCCTGGACCAACTGGGCCGTCGGCTGGCCGTGGTTGCCGGCGTGGTGGTCGCCGTCATCCTGGCCATGGGCCTGACGCGCGGCGAGGCGCTGACCGACAGCATCATGACCGCCATCGCGCTGGCGGTCGCCGCCATCCCCGAGGGATTGCCGGCGGTGGTGACGGTGACCTTGGCCATCGGCATGGCCCGCATGGCGCGCAAGGGCGCCATCGTCAAACGGCTGGCGGCGGTGGAAACGCTGGGATCGACCACCGTCATCGCCTCGGACAAGACCGGCACGCTGACGCTCAACCAGATGACGGCGCGGGCGGGCTGGGCCGCCGGCCGCCGCTTCCGCGTCGAGGGCGAAGGCTATGCCGCCGCCGGCCGGCTGATGCCCGACGATCCCCACGGCCCCTTGCCGCCGCTGGCAGCCTGCCTGCGCCCCGCCGCCTTATGCAACGATTCCCGCCTGTGCGACGGCGACCACGGCCGCACCTTGGTCGGCGACCCCACCGAGGGGGCGTTGCGCGTGCTGGCGGAAAAGGCCCATGCGCTGGAGGAGTGGCCGCGCATCGCCGAACTGCCGTTCGATTCCGCCCGCAAGCTGATGCTGACGGTGCATCGCCTTGACGACGACCGTCTGATCCTGGCGGCCAAGGGCGCCCCCGACGCCATGGCCGAGGCGCTGACCGCCCTGCGCCTGCCCGAGGGCGACCGCGCCCTGACCGCCGCCGACCGCGACATGCTGCGCGCCGAGGTGGAGCGGCTGGGCAGCCGCGCCTTGCGCGTGCTGGCCCTGGCCGAAGCCGAGGTGGATGAAACCGCCCTGGCCGATCCGCTGGCCGCCGCCCGGCGCGGCCTGACGCTGACCGCCCTGGTCGGCCTGATGGACCCGCCGCGCCCGTCGGCCAAGGCGGCGGTGGCCGCCTGCGGCCGCGCCGGCATCGCGGTCAAGATGATTACCGGCGACCACCGCGTCACCGCCGCCGCCATCGGCCGCGCCATCGGCCTGGACGGCGAGGTCGCCACCGGCATCGACCTGGATCGCATGGACGATGCCGCCCTGGCCGCGCGCATCGACGACATCGCCGTCTTCGCCCGCGTCGCCCCCGAACACAAGGTGCGCATCGTCGCCGCCCTGCGCGCTCGCGGCCACGTCGTCGCCATGACCGGCGACGGCGTCAACGACGCGGCGGCGCTGAAACGCGCCCATATGGGCATCGCCATGGGCCGCACCGGCAGCGACGTCACCCGCGAGGCGGCCAGCATGGTGCTGACCGACGACGATTTCTCGACCGTGGTGCAGGCGGTGCAGGAAGGCCGCACCATCTACGACAACATCATCAAGTTCGTGCGCTTCCAGCTATCCACCAATGTCGGCGCCTTGCTGGCGGTATTCGCGGCGCCGCTGCTGGGACTGCCCATCCCGTTCCATCCGATCCAGATTCTGTGGGTCAACATCATCATGGATGGCCCGCCCGCGCTGGCGCTGGCCTTCGACCCGCCGCGCGCCGGGCTGATGCGCGAGCATCCCCGCGATCGCGACGAGGCCATCCTGTCACGGCAGCGCCTGATCCGCCTGCTGACCTATGGCGCGACCATGGCGGTGGGTACGCTGGCGGTGATGTGGTGGGCGCTGGCGCACGGCTCCGACGTCACCCACGCCCGCAGTCTGGCCTTCACCACCTTCGTGCTGTTCCAGGTCTTCAACGTGTTCAACGCCCGCGTCGCCACCGAATCGGCCTTCAGCCGCTGCATGTTCCGCAACCGCAAGCTCTGGCTGGCCCTGGCGGCGGTGCTGGGATTGCAGGCGGTGGCGATCCATTGGGGGCCGGCCCAGGCGCTGTTCCACACGGCAGCGCTCAGCCCGCGCGAATGGCTGCTTGCCGCCGCTATCGCCAGTTCCGTGCTGATGTTGGATGAAGGCCGCAAGGCGCTGGTCAGGCGCCTGCGCTGAAAGACTCAGGCGGCGGCGCCCAGTGACCGCTGCAGGATGTCCAGCAACTGACGGCCGTTGACCGGCTTGTGCAGGATGGGCAAACCGCTGGCGGCGGCGTGGCGCAGGCGGTCGACCGCGGTGTCGCCGGTGACCAGCACGCCGGGAATGGCGTCGCCGAAAGCGGTGCGCAGGACCTGGATGGCCTCGGTCCCGGTGTTGCCTTCCTTCAGACGATAATCCGCCAGGATGAAATCCGGGCATTGATGGCCGGCGTTCAGCAGCTTGAGCGCCTCGTCCGTGGACGGCGCCGCCACCACGCGATAGCCCCAGCTTTCGAACAGCATCTGGTATCCGGCCAGGACGATGGCTTCGTCCTCGATCACCACGATCAACGGCGCGGATTTGTCGTCCGGCTGCATCATCATACCCATGTTGGCCGTATCCTCTGCTCGGCTCCAAGAAGGATAATGCGGCATTGCGGTATGGAGGGGAATTCGTTCGATGGGCATACCGAACTATATCATTGGCAGGGGATGGCGAAAAAACCGAGGAAATCGGCCCCTTTCCGCGCCGACCTTACGGTGATGGGTTGCGCTTCGCGGCGAAATTCGCTCTTACTTCTGTTTCCGTTTTCCAGGAGTCGGCCGTGCGGCTCCGCCAAAGGGCTTAAAACCATGACCGATACCGTCGTCCTGCCGAAGTCTGGCGCCTTGACCGAGGCCGACATCGACCCCACGCTGGACCTGGTGTCCGAGATCGACCGGCTGCGCCGCGAAAAGAACGCCATCATCCTGGCCCATTACTACCAGGAAGGCGAAATCCAGGACCTGGCCGACTTCATCGGCGACTCGCTGGACCTGTCGCGCAAGGCGGCGGCGACGGATGCCGATATGATCGTGTTCTGCGGCGTGCGTTTCATGGGCGAAGTCGCCAAGATCCTGTCGCCCGACAAGATCGTGGTGATCCCCGACGCCGAGGCCGGCTGCTCGCTCGAGGAATCCTGCCGCCCCGACACCTTCGCCGCCTTCCGCGCCAAGCATCCCGACCATCTGGCGGTCACCTACATCAACTGTTCCGCCGACATCAAGGCGCTGTCCGACGTCATCGTCACCTCCAGCAACGCCGAGGTGATCGTCAATTCGCTGCCCCAGGACAAGCCGATCCTGTTCGCCCCCGACCGTCACCTGGGCAGCTATATCGCCCGCAAGACCGGGCGCGAGATGACCCTGTGGCCGGGAAGCTGCATCATCCACGAACAGTTCTCGGAAAAGGAACTGGTCAAGCTGAAGGTGCGCCACCCCGGCGCCTTGGTCGCCGCCCATCCGGAATGCCCGGAGACGGTGCTGGCCCACGCCGATTACGTCGGCTCGACCAAGGGCATCCTGGATTACGTCGTCAAGACCGACGCGCGCGAGTTCATCATCGCCACCGAGCCGCACATCATCCACCAGATGACCAAGGCGGCGCCGGACAAGACCTTCATCCCCGCCCCGTTCGCCGACGGCGCCTGCGCGTCCTGCGCCGACTGCCCGTTCATGGCGCGCAACACGCTGGAGAAGATCTATCTGGCCATGGTCAACGCCTCCCCGGCGCTGACCGTGCCCGAGGACCTGCGCATCAAGGCGCTGAAGCCGCTGGAGCGCATGCTGGAAATGTCGAAGTCGGTGCCTATGTCGTCCGGCGCCACCGAAGGCGGGAGCAAGACCAATGTCGCTTAAGTTCGATCTCGCCGACGCCCGCCGCGTCATCCAGTCCTCGTTGGACGAAGACACCGGCGGCCAGGGCTGGGATCGCGGCGACATCACCTCGGCGACGGTGATCCCCGCCGATCTGCGCTTCAAGGGCGTCATGCAGGCGCGCCACGCCATGGTGGTGTCGGGCCTGCCGGTGGCGGCCGAGGTGTTCCGCATGGTGGTGCCCGAGGCCCGCTTCACCCCGCGCGCCGCCGACGGCCAGGACGTCACCGCCGGCACCGTGCTGGCCGAGATGGAAGGCCCGGCACGCGGCCTGCTGACCGCCGAGCGCACCGCGCTGAACCTGCTTCAGCTCATGAGCGGCATCGCCACCCTGACCCGGCAATACGCCGACCGCATCAAGGGCACCGGCTGCACCCTGCTCGACACCCGCAAGACCATTCCCGGCCTGCGCAAGCTTTCCAAGTACGCCACCTTGTGCGGCGGGGCGAAGAATCACCGCATGGGCCTGTATGACGGCGTGCTGATCAAGGACAACCACATCGCCGTCTGCGGCGGCATCGGCGCCGCCGTGCGCGCCGCCAAAACCGCCGGCCTGCCCAACGTCGAGGCCGAGTGCGACACCCTGGCCCAGGTGGCCGAGGCGGTGGAGGCCGGCGCCGACATCGTGCTGCTGGACAACATGGGACCCGAGGTGCTGCGCCAGGCCGTGGCCGTGGTCGCCGGCCGCTGCAAGACCGAGGCGTCGGGCGGCGTCAACCTGGACACCATCCGCGCCATCGCCGAAACCGGCGTGGATTTCGTTTCCGTCGGCCGTATCACCCAGTCCGCCCCGGCGGTGGACATCGGGCTGGACTGGAGCTGACGTCATCGATTGCGGCAGGCCAGATCCTTGGCCGCCGACGAGTGAGGAAAAGGGGGTGTAAGTCCCATGGCGTATGATCTGTTGGTCATCGGTTCCGGCGCGGCCGGCCTGTCGGTGGCGTTGCGGGTGCTCGAAGCCAAGCCCAACGCCCGCGTGGCCGTGCTGGCCAAGGGACCGCTGTCCGAGGGCAGTACCATGTACGCCCAGGGCGGCATCGCCGCCGTGCTGGACGCCGCCGATTCGACCGAGAACCACATCGCCGACACCCTGACCGCCGGCGCCGGGCTGTGCAACGAAACCACGGTCCGCTTCGTCGTCGAGAACGCCCGCCCGGCCATCGACTGGCTGATCGCCCAGGGCGTGACCTTCGATCGCGCCGACGACGGCGGCGGCACCTACCACCTGACCCGCGAGGGCGGCCATTCCCACCGCCGCGTCATCCATTCCGCCGACGCCACCGGGCGCGCGGTGCAGACCGGGCTGATGGAACGGCTGCGCCAGTCGGGCGCCGAGATATTCGAGCATTACAACGCCGTCGACCTGATCCGCGAGCGCCTGCACGGCAACTGCCTGGGCCGCTGCGTCGGCGCCTATGCGCTGGACCGCAGCACCGGCGCCGTCACCGCCCTGGCCGCCCGCGCCGTGGTGCTGGCCTCGGGCGGGGCGGCGCGCGTCTATCTCTACTCGTCCAATCCCGACGGCTCGACCGGCGACGGCATGGCCATGGCGTGGCGCGCCGGCTGCCGCGTCGCCAACATGGAATTCAGCCAGTTCCACCCGACCTGCCTGTTCCACCCCGAGGCCAAGTCGTTCCTGATCTCCGAGGCGGTGCGCGGCGAGGGCGGCCGGTTGCTGCGACCCGATGGCACCCGCTTCATGGACGAGTACGATGCCCGTGGCGAATTGGCGCCGCGCGACATCGTCGCCCGCGCCATCGACGACGTCATGAAGCGCCTGGGCTGCAAGAACGTCTATCTGGACATCAGCCACAAGCCGGCCGACTTCATCACCGCCCATTTCCCCAACATTCATGCCGAGTGCCTGAAATACGGCATCGACATGACCAAGGAACCGATCCCGGTGGTGCCGGCGGCGCACTTCACCTGCGGCGGCGTGCTGACCGACCGCTCGGGCCACACCGACGTCGACAATCTGTTCGCCATCGGCGAGGTCGCCTGCACCGGCCTGCACGGCGCCAACCGCCTGGCGTCGAACTCGCTGCTGGAATGCCTGGTGTTCGGCGCCGCCGCCGCCGAGGACATCGCCAACCGCCTGCCCAACATCCCGCCGCCGCCGGTGATCGCCCCCTGGGACGAAAGCGCGGTGACCGATTCCGACGAGGAAGTGGTGGTCGCCCATAACTGGGACGAACTGCGCCGCTTCATGTGGGACTATGTCGGCATCGTGCGCTCGACCAAGCGGTTGGAGCGGGCCAAGCACCGGGTCAAGCTGCTGCTGTCCGAGATCGAGGAATATTACGGCAGTTTCCGCGTCACCAGCGACTTGCTGGAACTGCGCAACCTGTCCACGGTGGCCGAGCTGATCGTGCGTTCGGCGCTGCTGCGCCGGGAAAGCCGCGGCCTGCACTACACCATCGACTATCCGACGCCCGACACCATCGCACCGGTGCAAAGCACCATCCTGGTGCCCAAGAACTTCGCCGCCCGGCGGCAGTGACGAGGAAACGGCGACGACCATGGACCAGCCCACCAACGCGCGCCGCCGGGTGTTCGAGGCCGGCGACCGCATCTTCGACGAAGGCGCTCCCGGCACCGAAGCCTATGTGGTCGAATACGGCCGCGTCGCCATCTACAAGACGGTGAAGGGCCAGCGGGTCGATCTGGGCACGGTGATCCAGGGCGGCATCTTCGGCGAGATGGCCCTGATCGACGACCAGCCGCGCATGGCCTCGGCGGTGGCCGAGGCGGAAACCGCCTGCGTCGTCATCGGCAAGGACCGCCTGACCGAACAATTGGAGCTGGCGCCCAAGGGCGTGCGCGTCATCGTCAACGCGCTGCTGGGCAACATCCGACTGATGGGCGCAGAACTGGCGGAAGCCCAGGTTACCCTGGCGCTGGACGAATCGTGAGAATGCACGCGCTGTCCCGCCGCGCCCTGCTGGGCGGCCTGCTGGCCCTGACGGCGACCCCCGCCGCCCGCGCTTCGGGGGGCGGTGGCGGCAAGGGCGGCGAAACCTTCGTCAAGCTGCCCAGCATCGTGCTGGAATATTGGGACGAGGACGGCCTGTTCCATGCGGTCAACATGGACCTGACGGCGGTATTTCCGGCTCAGGCCAGCGTCAACAAGAAGGTCTCGCAAGAGATCACGCGCGTCCTGTCCGCCATGACCTGGGAAGAGTTCTCGCGCGGCAACCCCGCCGCCACCATCAAGGCGGTGGCCCTGGACGCCGTGCGCAAGGACCCCACCGGAGCCAACTGCTCCGAGGTCCTGGTCATCAAGTTGATGATGCGATGACCGCCGGCCGGCCAGCGGACCTGATGAAGCAGGCCCTGCTGAGCCTGCTGATCATGGTCATCGCCCAGTGGGTGCTGGTTCTGTCGGGGCGGGCGCCGGTGTTCGACGGGCGGCTGTTCGATCCGGATTGCTACATGCACCTGCAGCGCGCCCGCCAGATGATCGACAGCGGGGTGTGGCGCCTGCCGCTGGATGGGCGGGTTGACGCGCCGTTCGGTGGCGTCATGCATTGGACCAGCCTGTTCGACCTGCTGCTGGTGATCGGCGCCAAGGCGCTGGCCCTGCTCGGTCTGTCCGTCGACAACGCGCTGTTCTGGTGGGGCAGCCTGCTGTCTCCCTTGCTGCTGTTGCCGGCGCTGCCGGTGCTGTATTGGGGCTTCCGGCCGCTGCTGGGCGAGGGCCGCATGATGCCGCTGATCGTGCTGCTGCTGGTGCTGCAGGGGCAGGCGGGCGCCGCCTTCCAATTGGGACGGCCCGACCACCAAAGCCTGCTGATGGCCAGCTTCCTGATTCAGCTGGGCTGCGTCGCCGCCATGCTTGACGGCCGCGCCGGCCGGCGCACGGCGTTGCTGTCCGGCCTGGCGCTGGGATTGGCGATGTGGTGCAGCGTCGAGGGCCTGCTGTTCGTGCTGGTCACGACCGTACCGCTGGCCCTGGCCTGGGCACTGGATGGACGGCCCGGCCTGCGGCTGCTGCGCCCCTATGCCGCCGCCGCGTTGGCGGTGGTGGGCATCGCGCTGGTCTATGAACGGCCCGAGGGGGCATTGCTGACATCGCAGACCAGGCTATCACTGGTGCATGCCCTCGCCTTGGCCGGCGGGCTGGCGGCGCTGATGCTGGCGTGGCCGGTCGAATGCCGCCTACACACCCGCCGTACCCGCCTGGCATTGCTGCTCGGCCTGGCATTGGCGGCCTTGGCACCGGTGGCGACGGTGTTCCCCGACTTCCTTGGCGGCCCGTGGGGCAAGCTCGATCCCGCCTTGTCGGTGTGGCACCAAGAGGTGGAGGAACTGCAGCCGTTGTGGCCCAACTCGACCAAGCGTCTGCTCCTCTGCCTCAACCAGTTCGCCATCCCGCTGGCGACACTGCCGCTGTTGCTGCTGCGGCTGCGCCGGGCCGGAGCGCGCGACGGCTGGTTGTTGCTGCCGCTGGCGCTCACGACGGTGCTGTTTTGGGGCTTGGCGTTGGCCCAGGGACGCTGGGTCGCCTATGTCCAACTGGCTTTGCTGGTGCCGGCGGCCATGACGGTACACCTGCTGTGGCACCGCGCCCCCCGCGTCCGCACCGCCGTGTTCGCGACCGTGATGGCGGTGCAGGTCGGCGCCGGCGCCACACTGCAATCGGCCAAGGCGGCGCGGGCGACCACCCTGGCCTGCGACTGGTCCGAGGCGATGACGCTGCTGGCGGCCGAACCGGGCGAGGGCCGCATCGTGCTGACCGACCTATACTCGGGACCAGAAATCCTGTGGCGCACCCGCTATCGCGTCGTCGGCGGCCCCTATGAACTGGCCGACGCCATTCGCGACACCGCCGCCTTCATGCGCGGCGACGATGGGACAGCGATCGACGTCCTGCGTCGGCGCACCATCGAGCAGGTGCTGCTGTGCCGTGGCGACGACGATGCCGACGGCCCCTTGGCCACCGCACTGCGCCATCACTCCGCCCCGCCCGGCTTCACCCCACTACCGGCGCCGGATGGCTTTGTCCGCTATGCGGTGACGCGGCCCTGAGAGGCAGAATGGTGCGGGCGACGGGACTCGAACCCGTATGACCGTGGTCGAGGGTTTTTAAGGAAACTGCGTCTAGATAGTGAATTGTTTCTGTTGGCATTTTATGCCGGTTGACGGAACTGTGTATGTTTTTGTGCACACACAGTCACAGGCTCTCTACCGATTTTCTGCACCAAGAGCGCGACGAACTTACGTGACGTAAGCTCGAACGCTCTCCAGTATGCTAGCACCAGACGTATTCCGCCATCATCGGCACGACGCCGGCGGTGAGGGCTAACAGGCCTATGCCGATCCACTTGCGTCTCAAACGCCATGCCCCCGCAACGGCGCACAGGATGGCGCTGCCTTCAATTAGACAGGAAAGCAGGTACGCTTGGGCTGATTGGTATTTACAGGATCCCTCGAATGGACCCTCTGAAGCGCCGATGGGAAAGCTGGGGTCAAGATAGGGATCGGGCGCGGTGACGATCATCAGCACGCCCATTAGTCCCGTGAGGACGAAGAGAAGCCAGAAAAGGTACGACCTGACACGCTCCACGGAGCGCCTCCTGAAAAACCAAGCCGTTCTCAGGAGGCGTCATACTTCGTATCGTGTCAATGGTTGTATTTCACCGTAAGCTTTACGTCTTGTCCGAGGCCCAGGATGTATCTCGCGAAGTCTCCCATTTGTCCTGTGAGGTCGATACAGCCTGCAGAACCCGGGGTCCAGCCGCCATGGATGGAGAAGTCGGAGCGGCCTCTGACATCAGTCTTTCCATCCGGTTCAAGCCAAATTCGGGTCACGTCCCCCCGAGTGGTGTAGCAGCGTTTGCCTGGGGATGATGGCGCAGGGCGCGGAGCGCCCGGAGGCATCATCCCCAGGCGGCCCCGAATTCGGGGTGGTCATCGTCGATCTT
>JBLNBE010000077.1:0-165292 GCA_050259735.1 Bacteroidota bacterium | reverse complement strand
ATGGACGGCATCGGCGAGGACGAGATCCTGACCATGCTGCAGAGCATGATCAAGCAGCGTCGCGAATCCATCTCCCTGTACGAGCAGGGCGGCCGACTTGAGCTGGCCCAGCAGGAAGCGGACGAGATCGCCATCATCGAAACCTTTCTGCCCAAGCAGATGGACGAGGCCGAAGCGGTCGAGGCCGTGCGCGGCATCATCGCCGAGATCGGTGCCACCGGCATCAAGGACATGGGCAAAGTCATGGCCGCGCTGAAAGAGCGCTTCGCCGGCCGCATGGACTTCACCAAGGCCAGCGCCCTGACCAAGCGGGAATTGGGGGCCTGACCCCTTTCCCGCCCCTGCGGTAACCATCCCATGGCGTTCCCGCCCGAGTTCCTTGACGAACTGCGCCTTCGGGTCAACCTGCCCGGCATCGTCAGCCGCCGGGTCAAGTTGGCCAAGAAGGGGCGGGAATATTCCGGCCTGTGCCCCTTCCACAACGAAAAAAGCCCCAGCTTCACCGTCAACGAGGACAAGGGCTTTTTTCACTGTTTCGGCTGCGGCGCCCACGGCGACGCCATCAGCTTCGAGATGCGGGCCAACCACCTGGGCTTCACCGAAGCGGTGGAGAAGCTGGCCCAGGAACTGGGCCTGGACGTCCCCAAGGCCACGCCCGAGGAACGCCGGCGCGAGGCGCAGCGCGCCAGCCTGCACGACGCCATGGAGGCGGCCTGCCGCTTCTATGAAAACCAACTGCGTTCCGCCGCCGGCCGCGACGGCTTGGCCTATCTGCGCGGCCGTGGCCTGAGCGAGGACACCATCGCCCGCTTCCGCCTGGGCTGGGCGCCGGATAGCCGCGAAGCCCTGAAAAAGGCGGTGATGAGCGAGGCGGTGCCGGAAAGCCTGCTGCTGGAAGCCGGCTTGCTGAAGAAGCCCGAGAACGGCGGCGCCAGTTTCGATTTCTTTCGCGGCCGCGTCACCTTTCCGGTCACCGACCGGCGCGGCCGGGTGGTGGCGTTCGGCGCCCGCACCCTAGGCGACGGCCAGCCGAAATACCTGAACTCGCCCGACACCCCGCTGTTCCACAAGGGCAGCATGCTGTACGGCCTGGCCCACGCCCGCGAGACGGCGCGCGAGCGCAATCTGGCGCTGGCGGTCGAGGGCTACATGGACGTCATCGCCCTGCACCAGGCCGGCTTCACCTATGCGGTGGCGCCGTTGGGTACCGCGCTGACCGAGGGCCAGATCGAGGAATTGTGGCGCCTCGCCGAGGAACCCATCCTGTGCTTCGACGGCGACGGCGCCGGCCAGCGCGCCATGGCGCGGGCAGCCGAACGCGGCCTGCCCATCCTCAAGCCGGGCAAGTCGCTGCGCTTCGCCACCCTGCCCCACCCCGAGGACCCCGATTCGCTGATCAAGGCCAAGGGCGCCGCCGCCATGCAGGCGGTGCTGGACGCCGCCCGGCCGCTGTTCGAGGTGACCTGGAGCCTGGCCACCACCGGCCGCGCGCTCGACACCCCCGAGCGCCGCGCCGCCCTGGAGCAGGAGCTGAAGGAAAAGGCCTTCGCCATCGCCGACGAGACGGTGCGCTATCAGTATCTATCGGCGTTCCGCGAGCGCATGAAAAGCGAGTTCCGGCCGAAATGGGAACCGCGCAAGGCGGGCCAGTCCTTCGGCCAAGGCGGCGGCAAGCGCTTCGAAATCAAACGCCGCCCCGGCGACCCGCCGCTGCGCGCCGTCGACGGCCGCCTGCGCGGCGCCGGCCCGCCACTGCCGCCGACATCGCCCCAAACGCGGCAGGAACGGCTGCTTCTCACCATCTTGGTGGTGCATCCGCCGATGGTGGAAAGCGTCGCCGAACGACTGGGCGAAATGACGTTCGCGGATTCCGAGCTTGACAAGCTGAGACGCGGGATTCTAAAGCACCTTGATATTGCCCGCGACCTTGACTCGGCGTCATTGCAGGGCCACTTAAGGGCGGACGGCTTTTCCCGAGTGTTGGACTCCCTGCTGGACGCGAATGCATATAGGATCGCCCGGCCCGACGCGGTCCAAGAGGCCAGGTCGCTTTGGGAACACATCTTCACTCTCTACACGCGTAAAGAGATCCAGGCCGACGTCGGACACGCCGTCGAGAATTTCGCGCGGGAGCCGTCGGAAGCGAATTTCAATTATCTCGCGGCGCTGCTGAACAGCCGCGGGAAAGGGGTGAACGAGGACGAAGAGCGCGACCCTTGACGGGGCGCGTAGTGGTTTCATTTTTCTGATCAAGGGCGGTCGGGGCGCGTTCCAGGGGGGAGCGGCGGTCCCGGCCCAGGCAGGATCCTAGGAGCGGTGGTTTAATGGCGACCAAATCCCAGAACACAGCGGAAGTCAACGAGAGCCAGGACGAGAATCTGGACGGCCCGCTGCTCGATACCCTTGGCGTTGCCGTCAAGAAGATGGTGGCGCGTGGGCGCGAACGCGGCTACGTCACCTATGACGAACTCAACGCCGCGCTGCCGCCAGACGAAGTGTCGTCCGAGCAGATCGAAGACACCATGGCCATGCTGAGCGAGCTTGGCATCAACGTGGTCGAAAGCGAGGAAGGCGAGGAAGCCGCCCCGGCCGAGGCCGAAGGCGAGGAAAGCGAGGCCGAAGGCTATACCGCCAGCGGCAACGTGGACGAGGAAGACCTGGGCCGCACCGACGACCCGGTGCGCATGTACCTGCGTGAGATGGGGTCGGTCGAGCTGCTGAGCCGCGAGGGCGAAATCGCCATCGCCAAGCGCATCGAAGCCGGCCGCGAGATGATGATCGGCGGCATCTGCGAAAGCCCGCTGACCATCCGCGCCGTCGTCGATTGGCACGACGCCCTGCAGAACGGCCAGATGCTGCTGCGCGACATCATCGACCTGGACGCCACCTACGGCAACGGCCCCGGCGCCGACCTGACCGAGGAAGACCTAGAGCGCGGCCCCGACGAGGAATCCCTTGCCCCCGAGGGCAAGGAAAGCGAAGAGGCCGAGGACGGCGAAGAGGGTGAGGACGGCGAAGGCGCCAACCCGCCCGGCGCCGAAGGTGAGGAAGGCGAGAGCGAAGGCGAAGGTGAAGGCGAGGAGGCCGGCATCTCGCTGGCCGCCATGGAAGCCGCCCTGATGCCGCAGGTGCTGGAAAACTTCGAAGCCATCGCCGTCACCTTCACCAAGCTGGAAAAGGCCCTGAAGGATCGCCTGACCATCCTGTCCAAGGGTGAGACGGTCAGCCCGGCCGCCGAGAAGAAGTACGGCAAGCTCAAGGAAGAGATGATCCGCCTGATGGAGGGCGTGCATCTCAACAACGCCCGCATCGAGCAGTTGGTCGAGCAGATGAACGGCCTCAACAAGCGTCTGATGATGCTTGAGGGCCGCCTGCTGCGTCTGGCCGAGTCGTGCCGCGTCAAGCGCCAGGACTTCCTCGACAGCTATTTCGGCAACGAAATCGATCCCAAGTGGCTCGAGGTGGTCGGCGTCAAGTCCAAGCAGTGGAAGGACTTCGCCGAGAAGCACGGCCGCGAGATCGCCGACATCCGCGCCAAGATCGGCATCGTTTCCGGCGAATCCGGCCTGCCGATCAGCGAGTTCCGCCGCATCGTCCAGACCGTGCAGCGCGGCGAGCGCGAGGCCAGCAAGGCCAAGAAGGAGATGATCGAGGCCAACCTGCGCCTGGTGATCTCCATCGCCAAGAAGTACACCAATCGCGGCCTGCAGTTCCTCGACCTGATCCAGGAAGGCAACATCGGCCTGATGAAGGCGGTGGACAAGTTCGAGTATCGCCGCGGTTACAAGTTCTCGACCTACGCCACCTGGTGGATTCGTCAGGCGATCACCCGTTCGATCGCCGATCAGGCCCGCACCATCCGTATTCCGGTGCACATGATCGAAACCATCAACAAGCTGGTCCGCACCTCGCGCCAGATGCTGCACGAGATCGGCCGCGAGCCGACCCCGGAAGAGCTGGCGGAAAAGCTCAGCATGCCGCTGGAGAAGGTCCGCAAGGTCCTGAAGATCGCCAAGGAGCCGATCTCGCTGGAGACCCCGATCGGCGACGAGGAGGACTCCCACCTCGGCGACTTCATCGAGGACAAGAACGCGGTGCTGCCGCTGGATGCCGCCATCCAGGCCAACCTGCGCGAAACCACCACGCGGGTCCTGGCCAGCCTGACGCCGCGTGAGGAGCGCGTGCTGCGCATGCGCTTCGGCATCGGCATGAACACCGACCACACCTTGGAAGAAGTCGGCCAGCAGTTCAGCGTCACCCGCGAACGTATCCGTCAGATCGAGGCGAAGGCGCTGCGCAAGCTGAAGCACCCGTCGCGCTCGCGCAAGCTGCGCAGCTTCCTCGACACCTAGGCCGGATTGCGCTATCAAAAGCCCCCACCCCGCACGCGGGTGGGGGCTTTTTTGTTTCCCGGTGGGGCCTGTAGCTCAATGGTTAGAGCCGGCCGCTCATAACGGTCTGGTTGCAGGTTCGAGTCCTGCCAGGCCCACCAAACTTCCCCTTCGCAACGCCCCACATTTCCACCACAATCACGTGCAGACTTTCAGCTGCACCACCATTGGGCTGGGGATGATTGCCATGCGGCGTATTTTGATTGCCTTGCTGGCCAGCACGGGCCTGACCACCTTCGCCCACGCCAAGGATGGCCGGACCACGACGGTGACGGTATACACGCCGGGCCTGGCGCTGGTGGAGGACACCCGCAGTCTGGACTTTGCCGCCGGGCGCTCGACCATCCAATTCCCCGACGTGTCGGCGCAGATCAGGCCGGAAACGGCGGCGCTGAGCGCCGACGGCGTGACCGTCATCGAGCAGAATTTCGATTTCGATCTGCTGACCCCGCAGAAGCTGATGGAAAAGGCGCTGGGGCGCACGGTCAAGATCGTGCGTACCAATCCCGGCAGCGGCGCCCAGGTCGAGGAAGAAGCGACCGTGCTGTCGACCCAGCAGGGCGTTGTCCTGAAGGTGGGCGACCACATCGAGGTGCTGCGCGACGACGGCGTGCCGACCCGCGTCATCTTCGACAAGGTGCCCGAGAACCTGCGCGCCCGCCCGACCCTGTCCATGCTGGTGGCGTCGAACCGGACGGCCACCCGCCCGGCCACCCTGCGCTACATGACCACCGGCCTGACCTGGAAGGCCGATTACGTCGCCACCTATAACGAGAACGCCGGCACCATCGACCTGCAGGGCTGGGTGACGCTGACCAACGCCACCGGAGTCGCCTATGACGATGCCACGGTCAGGGTGGCGGCGGGGGCCATCAACGGGGGCAACCCGTCGCCCAACCCAGGCTATTATGGCCGCAACGACCGCGGCGATATGGGCGCCAACAGCCGCGTCACCTTGTTCGATTTGCCGGAACGGGTGACCATCGCCGATCGCCAGAACAAACAGATCGGCATGGTCGAATTGAAGGGCGTCAAGGCTGAGAAAGTCTATCGCTCGGCGTGGTTCGCACGGGGCGGCAACACCAGCTACAGCGGCACCGGCACCGCCACCAAAGCCCAGGTGGTTCTGCGCTTCGACGCCAAGGACGGTGACGGCAAGGTCTGGCGCCTGCCACGCGGCGCCATACGCGGCTTCATCCGCGACAGCAAGGGCGACGCGCAATTCATCGGCGAAACCCAAATCAACGACATTGCCGCCGGCGGCACGGTGAGCGCCCCCATTTCAGAGGCTTTCGACATCGAGGTCCAGCCCCGAATGGTTTTGGATGAACGGCTGGGTTCCGACCGCCGGCGACAGTGGGTGGAATACAAGATCACCAACGCCTCGACTGAGGACGTCAGCGTGGAGGTCGAGGAAGGCCGGTTGGGTCCGAGCGTGAAGGTCGTGTCCGAAAGCGAGCCGGGAGTGGCACTGGACGCCTATCGCCGTCAATGGGTCGTGAAGGTTCCGGCCAAGGGATCGACGACATTGACGGTGACGTTCGAGTTGGACTCATGAAAAAACATCTGCTGGCCGGCATGCTGAGCATCCTTGCTCTGCCGACGGCGGCGGCAGAAGTGACGTCGGCGCATCCTGACCATACTGTCGCCACGCTGTACCAATCGTTTCGCGGCATGCCCGACGTGGCGATGATTTCCGAAACCCGCAGCGTCGAACTGCCGGCCGGGGACAATGTCATCATTTTCGCCGACGTGGCCTCGACCCTGATCCCTCAGACCGCACAAGTCAGCGGCCTGCCGACACCGCCCAGCCAGGCGAATTTCGATTATGCCCTGTTCGACCCGGCCACCATTCTGGACAAGAGCGTCGGCACCCCTGCCGAGTTGATCCAATCGCCCTCCAAGGGACCGGAAACCCGCCGCACTGGCCGGCTGCTGTCGCAGCAGGGCATCATCGCCTTCGAAGACGAAAACGGGGTCCAAACCATCGGCTGCGGCGGCCCGCCAGCCCGCCTGGTTGTCGGCATTCCACCCGGATTGCGCAGCAAGCCATCCCTGTCAGTGCAGGTGCGGACAGAAAAGGCGGGCCGCCATGTCCTCCGCCTGTCCTATCTGGCGGACAACATCCGCTGGCGAGCGGTCTATGTGGCGAAAATCGCCCGTAACAGCCGCCATCTGGATCTGGAAGGCCGCATCGCCCTGGAGAACGGCTCGGCCACCAGCTTCGACAACACCCCGACCCGTTTCGTGGTGGGCAACGTGCCGCGCCTGTGGTCGACCCGGTCCCCTCACCTGTTCGCCTATTTGCCGCAACGGGATTGCTGGGACCTGGGCCGCACCAGCGATCCGGTGGTGGATGATCCGCGCGAGCGGAAGATGCTGGTTGAAGAAAGTTTCACGGAAACCGTTTCTGCCGCCGGTGCAGCCGCCCCTGCCGCCCCCGCCGCCGCCGCCGCCGCCTCGGTCAGGCCGCCAGGCCGCGTGGTCGAGCAGGAGGAGCTTGGCGACCTCAAGATGTTCCGTCTCGAGGAACCCGTCCGCATCGCGGCGAAACAACAAAAGCTGTTCACCTTTCTGTCCGCCCCGGCGGTGAAGACGGAACCGTTCTTCATCGTGCCGTATGTGGACAATCAACCCATTGTCGACGGCCATACCCGCCGGGCCTGGCGGCTGAGCAACACCAAAGCCGCCGGCTTGGGCCGACCGCTGCCGCAAGGCTCCGTCACCTTGTACCAGGGCGGCACCGGCTTTTTAGGCGACGACACCATCGCCGACGGCGTGGCCGAAGGCGGCAGCCTGAACCTGACGGGAGACCCATCCGACGACGTTCTGTTCGACCACCGCGTTGTCGCCGAGCGCAGCGACAAAGCCCACGAACATACCCGGGACCACGCTCTGTCCCTTGCCAACCAGACCGACCGCACCGTCACCGTAGAGCTTCATTGGCCGCGAAACCGGGTCAAAGCCGTCGTCGCGGAGCGGGGCAAGATCGAAGCCAACAGCAACGCCTTCGTTTGGCGCACGCAATTGCGCCCGCACCAACGCCGTGACATCACGCTGACCGCCACCCTGCATTATTAGCCCAGCCTTCCTTGCCATACGCTCTCCCTCCGCGCTAGGGTTCGCCCCATGGACCATTTGTGCGCCTGCCCCCATTGCGATGCCCTGCATCGGCGACCGCCGTTGCGGCGGGGCGAGAAGGCGGTGTGCGTGCGCTGCGGCTCGGTGCTGGTGCGGCGCCATCGGCTAGCGCCGGATCATGTGTTGGCGCTGGTGGTGGCGGCGTTGATCGTGTTCGTCGTCGCCAACGCCTTTCCCATCGTCGATTTGCGGGTGCAAGGCCTGCGCAACGGCGCCACCCTGTTCGGCAGCGTTGCCGCCCTGTGGGCCGAGGACCGGCAATTGATGGCGGTGCTGGTCTGCACCACCACGCAATTCTTTCCGCTGCTGGACCTGTGCTGCATGCTGGCCCTGCTGCTGGCGGCAACCCGGCGGCGGCCCCGCCCCGCCTGGTTTGCCCCGCTGCTGCGTTTTGTTCAGGAATTGCGGCCATGGGGAATGATCGAGGTGTTCATGCTGGGCGTCATCGTCTCGTTGGTGAAGCTGTCGGGCATGGCCAGCATCCTGCCCGGCATGGCGCTGTGGGCTTTTGCCGTGCTGACCATGCTGATGGCCGCCATCCTGTCGTTCCATCCTCGCCAGTTGTGGGACGACGCCGGCAATGATTGAACACCCCATCTCTGCCGCCGAAGCCGGATTGATGGCGTGCGGCCATTGCGGCCGGATGCTGCCGTTGTCCACGTCATCCACCGCCTGCCCCCGCTGCGGCGGCCATGTGGCGCCGCGCAAGCCGGCCAGCCTGTCGCGCGCCTGGGCGTTGCTGATCGCCGCCATCATCTTGTACATCCCGGCCAACGTGCTGCCGATCATGCAGACCTCGTCGCTGTTCGGCACCTCGCGCGACACCATCATCAGCGGCGTGGTCTATTTCTGGCATTCCGGTTCGCCCGGGCTGGCGACCCTGATCTTCACCGTCAGCATCCTGGTGCCGCTGCTGAAGATGGGCATTCTCGGCATGCTGGCGCTGACCGTGCAATTCGGCTGGCCGCTGGACCGCCGCCAATGCATCACCCTGTTCCACATCATCGAATTCGTCGGCCGCTGGTCCATGCTGGACGTCTTCGTGGTGGCGTTGATGGTCGGGCTGGTCCGATTCCGCGGACTAGCGGTGATCGAAGCCGGCCCAGGCGCCATTGCCTTTGGCACCGTGGTGGCGCTAACTATGGTCGCCACGCATTCCTTCGACCCTCGTCTGATCTGGGACTCCCCGCGCCGTGCACCCGGCTGACTCTCCTCCGTTTCCGACCATCAAGCCGCCGCGCCGCTGGGTGCCGTCGGCGATCTGGATCATCCCGGCGCTGGCCGCCCTGTTCGGTCTGTCGCTGGTGATCCACGCGCTGAACCAGCGCGGCCCGTCCATCACCATCGAGTTCGCCAGCGCCCAGGGCATCGAGGCCGGCAAGACCAAGGTGAAATACAAGGATGTGGAGATCGGCGACGTCACCGAGGTCCATCTTGCCCCCGACCGCACCCGCGTGCTGGTCACCGTCGAGCTGAAGAAGGAAGCGGAAAGCTTCGCCGTCGAGGACAGCCGCTTCTGGGTGGTGCGCCCGCGCATGGCCGGCAGCGGCATATCCGGATTGGAGACGCTGTTGTCGGGCAGCTATATCGGCGTCGACGGCGGCCATTCCACCAAAAGCCACCGCGAGTTCGCCGGATTGGAAACCCCGCCGGTGATCGCGTCCGACGTGCCGGGCCGGCGCTTCGTGCTGGTGGCGCGCGACATCGGTTCGCTCGACGTCGGCTCGCCGGTGTTCTTCCGCCGCATCCCGGTGGGCTATATCGAGAGCTTCTCGCTGCAGCCCGACGGCCACAGCATCTTCCTGAGCGCCTTCATCCGGGCGCCCTATGACCACTTCGTCAGCACCGACACCCGCTTCTGGCACGCCAGCGGCGTCGACCTGCGCCTGGATGCCGGCGGCCTGAAGCTGAACACCCAGTCCCTGGCCGCCATGCTGCTGGGCGGCGTCGCCTTCGAATCGCCCTCGGGCAACACCGACGCGCCGCCGGCCGAAACCGCCACTCGCTTCACCCTGGCCGCCGACCACGACACCGCGCTGAAAACTCCGGACGGCAACGGTTCCACCCTGGTACTGCGCTTCCACCAGAGCGTGCGTGGCCTGACCATCGGTGCGCCGGTGGACTTCCGCGGCGCCGAATTGGGCCAAGTCCAGGCCATCACCATGGTCTACGACAAGGACGTCGGCGACTTCACCCCGCAGGTCACCATCGAGGTATTCCCCGACCGCATGGGCGTAATGAACGCGCCGTCCAAAGCGCAAACCGAGGCGCAACAGCGCCAGCGGCTGGCCGAGATGGTGCGGCGCGGCCTGCGCGCCCAGTTGCGCACCGGCAGCCTGGTCACCGGCCAGCTTTATGTCGCGTTGGACTTCTTCCCCACCGCCGCGCCGGTGCGCTTCAACGCCAATGCCGAACCGCCCGAGCTGCCCACCGTCCCCGGCGATTTCGAGGAACTGTACAAGCAGGTCCAGGCCATCCTGCGCAAGCTGGACCAGGTGCCGTTCGACACCATCGGCCAGGACGTGCACAAGGTGCTGACCACCCTGGACGGCACCATGAAGCGCCTGGACGCGGTGGCCAGCCGCACCGACAAGGAAGTGCTGCCGGAACTGCGCGACAGCCTGAAGGAAATGCGGGCCAGCATGGAAAGCCTGAATGCCGCCATGGCCGGCGACGCGCCGCTGCAACAGGACACCCGCCAGGCGCTGAAGGGCCTGAGCGAGGCGACGCGATCGCTCAAGCGCCTGACCGACAGCCTGGACCGCCAGCCGGAATCCCTGCTGCAGGGCCGAAAGGAACAGGAATGACGCCCATCCTCCCCCGACTGGCCGCCCTGACGTTGATAGCCGCGCTGGCCGGCTGCGGCGCTTCGACGCCGTTGCGCTATCACGCCCTGTCCACCAGCGGCCCCGCCAACCTGGCGCAAGGAAGCGCCGCCGCATTGGTCGAGGTGCTGCCCATCGCCGTGCCCGAGCGGGTCAATCGTGAGGAAGTAGTGCTGATCGGCAACGGCGGCCAGGTGGACGTGCGCAGCGGCGACCGCTGGGCGGCACCGCTGGCCGACGAAATGCGCCAATTGGTCGACGATGCGCTGTGGCGCCGCCTGCGCGCCGCCGACGTCTATTCCGCCCCGGTGACGCCCAACGCCAACGGCTTGGCGCAGTATCGGCTGGCCCTGCGCATGGAACGGCTGGAAGCGCTTGCCGGCCGCCAGGCGGTGGCCGAGGCGACCTGGACATTGCGCAAGCTGCCCCAGGGCCAACCCGCCATCTGCCGCGCCGCCGCCGCCGAGCCGCTGGCCGCGACCACGCCCGACGCCGCCGTCGCCGCCCTGTCGCGCGCCTCGGCCCGCGTCGCCGAAGCGGTGGCCGCCAGCGTCGAACGTCTGCACCAAGGCGGGGCGACTCCCTGCGAGAGCTGACGGCTACGCCCAGGTGGGTTCTTTTTTCCAGCGGATGCACGCAAGCCCCTGGGGCGGACTGATACTGTCATCCTGAGTCCAATCGCCCGGGCAGATGGCCTGCAATTGGTCGCACATCATGATGGTATCAACCAGCCACTCCCGCTGCGGACGCATCTCGGGCGCATCCAGTCCTGCGGCCTTAAGGTCGCCGTCGATGTACAGATGGACCATTTCGTGGACCACGACCCACGGGGCGAACTCACCGAGATCGTCCAAGGACCGCTGACGAACTTGCGAATACGGAAGATCGATTTTCCCTAGGGCAGGAAACATCTTGAAGATGTTCGCATAGATCGTGCCGGGATACACGGCCTCTCCCCCGGTCCCGTAGCGGGTCAACTGCACTTGGAACCGGAGGCTGGGGTGTTCCGGGAAATGGCTGTCGAAAAATGTGTACAGCGTCGGCGCGATGGCGTTCATCCCCGCCTGCACAAGCCGGCACAGCCCCTTCTGATCAGAGACCACGAGATTTTCTCGCAGGTATGGCCCGGTGAGATTCAGGTTAGACCGATCACCAGGAAGCAAGATGTCGTCATGGCTACCCTCGAGAAAATCGAGGTTTTCCTCTAGTATCTTACGAAGATAGCCAAATTCTTCCGCCATTCCATATCTAATATTGAACGCAAACATCGTCACAAATCCCGGCCGCTGCCACCACAGGGATTATATGCTGGCGCCAAATGCCGAAAAACGACAAAATCCCCCAATCATTTCGCACCCGTTAAAGACTGCGCCCCTACTGCATCAGCACCACGAACGACGCCACCGCAACGGTCCCCAGGGTGGCAACGATCAGGGCCTTGCCGCCCATGGCGCCCTGGCGCCACAGCGCCACGCCGGTGGCGACGATCATGGGGGCGATAATCAGCACGCCGATTTGTTTTTCCGTCATCTTCCACCTCCGTCGCAGAGACTGACAGCAGGGTCCCCAAGCGGTCGTTGATGGCGATCAAGGGGCGGGCTATGGTCGGGCTTTCCCTCTGTTTTTGCGGTGATTGTCATGTCCGCGGTTCTGGCCAGTTTCCTGCTGGTGTTCGGCTCGTTGTTCCCCATCGTCAACCCGCCGGGCAGCGCCTTCATGTTCCTGGCCCATACCCGCACCGCCAGCCATGCCCAGCGTGCCGAACTGGCCGCCCGCGTTGCCGTCTATGCCTTCCTCATCGTCATCGGCTCGCTTTATGTCGGCTCGTCGGTGCTGGGGCTGTTCGGCGTGTCGATTCCGGCGCTGCGGGTGGGTGGCGGGCTGGTCATCGCGGTCGCCGGCTGGCGCCTGCTCAATGCCAAGCCGGGCGCCACCGATGGCGACGTGCTGGTGGAGAACACCCCCGATTCCTTGCGCAGCGCCGCCTTTTACCCGCTGACCATGCCGCTGACCACCGGCCCCGGCACCATCGCGGTGACCATCGCGCTCGGCACCAGCCAGCCCTTTGCCCATACCGGTCCATCGCTGGCAACCCTGGGTGCGCTGCTGGCCGCCGTCGCCATCAGCGGCCTGATCTATCTGTGCTTCCGCTTCGCCGACCGCATGGAGGGCCTGTTGGGCCGGGCGCTGACCGACGCGATCATGCGTCTGTTCGCGCTGTTGCTGCTGTGCATCGGCGTCGAGATCATCTGGCGCGGCATCGCCGAAATGGTCCACACGCTCTAAGAGTTCGCCCACACCAATATTGACTCAGAGCATCTGTCGCCGCACCATTCTCGCGATTTGCGGGAGGGGAATTACAATGGCGACCACCAGGCGTTTCATGGCAGCAGCGGCCGGAATCGTGCTGCTGCTTGCCGCTTGTACCGAGGAAAAGGCGCAGGCCTTGCTGGCGGCGGCGCAGCGGTTCAACAGCGAGGCCCAGGCGGCGTTGACCGCCACCTCAAAGCTGTACCAGTTCGACGCCACGCCGACCGACCTGATCATGACGAATTCGGCCGACGCCACTCTGGCCCAGGCCATGGCCGGCAAGCTGTCGGCGGACGCCCACCTCAAATTGCTCAACCTGCCCTATCGCCAGCAGGGGCGCCTTAAACTGATCGACCAGCAGATCGAGGGCCTGGGCGCCCGCTACCAGGCGTTCGAGCAGAGCTTGGCCGACCTACCCCGCGCCACCCTGACCGCCGCCCGCCTGGTACCGTGCACCGCCGATTACGGCGCCCTGGTCACCCGCGACCTGTCGACCCTGAGCGAGCGGGTGCAGGCGCTGCCCGACAGCGACTTCATCGCCCTGGACGAGATCACCTCGAAGATGCGCTGGCTCGCCCAGCAGGTGAAGACAGAACAGGCCAAGTCCGGCGGCGGCGATGCCGACCGGCTGGCGCTGCTGCGTGGCCAGTTCGATCAGTTGCAGCAACAGGCGGTCAGCCTGAACGACCAGCGCCACCAACTGGCCGAGGCCGCCCTGACCCAATTGGCGGTGGCCGTGGCCGCCGGCGACCAGGCGGTGGCCCTGGCGCGCGACTATGACCGCCTGGACGTCGCCACCCTGCTGTCGCTGGTCAATGACGGCCTGGCCCAGGCCAGCGCCCTCAACAAGGGCGGGCTGGGCAACAGCCTGGAGGTGCTGAGCATGTTCAAGGCCAAGCTGGACAGCGATCCCTATTGGAAACGGGTTGGCGGCATGACCCTGGAGACCAGCCGCGCCACCTGCACGCGCACGGAGAACTGAGATGCCGACCACCCAGGACTGCGACGATCAGGCGCTTGCCGCCATTCACGCCGACATCGAGGCGGCCCAGGACAAGTTCTGGTCCGCCGATCCCGCCGACCAGAACGACCTGCGCCTGCAACTGGCCGATCTGTACGACGCCGAGAGCAAGGCCAAGATCGCCCTGCTGAAGTCCGGCCAAGTCACCACCGACGCGGACATCGCCAAAATCAACGCCATCGGCGCCGATATCGGCAAGGCCGCCGACGCCCAGGCCCTGGGTATGGCCATCGCGCGCCTGACGGCCTTTCTGCTGACCTTGGCGTAGCGGCTCCCCCAAGGCGCCTATGACGCCTGTCCGGGCGCCTTGGCTGTCCGGCCAGCTATTGCCCGCAGGCTACCGGCGCTAGACAGGTATCCCCTCGAAACTCCGGGATGCGCCATGATCATCGACACAGAAGACGCCGTCACCCTGTCCCACCTCAACCCGCTGGAACGCCAGGTGCTGCGCGACGTGGCCGATCGGCTTGCCCTGCGGGCGTGGCAACGGATGGGCTGGATGGACGAACCCCACCCGGTTCAAGGCGCGGCGCAGCCGTCGCCGCCGCCGAGCCGGTAACGCAAAAAGGGCGCCCCGATGCCGGGGCGCCCTTTCCGTTTGGCCGCTTGAAAGCGGTTACTTCAGGCCTTCGCAGAAACGCTTGATGCGGGCGGCAGCCTTGGTCAGCGCCTCGTCCGAGGTGGCGTAGGAGATGCGGAAATACGGCGACAGGCCGAACGCCGCGCCCTGGACCACGGCCACGCCCTCGTCCTCCAACAGCGCGGTGACGAAGTCGGTGTCGGTCTCGATCACCTTGCCCTTGGGCGTCTTCTTGCCGATCACGCCGGAACAGGACGGATAGACGTAGAAGGCGCCTTCGGGGGTGCGGCAGGTCAGGCCGGGGCACTGGTTCAGCAGGCCGACGATCAGGTCGCGGCGGCGCTTGAACACCTCGGCATTCTTCGGGATGAAATCCTGCGGACCGTTCAGCGCCTCGACGGCGGCGGCCTGACTGATCGAGGCGGTATGGGTCACCGACTGCGACTGGATCATGTTGATGGCCTTGATGATCGGCAGCGGGCCGGCGGCATAGCCGACGCGCCAGCCGGTCATGGCATAGGCCTTGGACACGCCGTTCATGGTCAGCGTGCGGTCGTACAGCTTGGGTTCGACCTGGGCCGGGGTAGCGAACTTGAAGCCGTCATAGACCAGATGCTCGTACATGTCGTCCGACATGATCCACACCTGCGGATGCTTCAGCAGCACGTCGGTCAGCGCCTTCAGCTCGTCCCAGGTATAGGCGGCGCCGGTCGGGTTGGACGGCGAGTTCAGCACCAGCCACTTGGTCTTCGGCGTGATCGCCTTTTCCAGGTCGGCAGCCTGCAGCTTGAAGCCGTGTTCTTCCTTGCATTCCACGTACACCGGCACGCCGCCGAACATCAGGGCGATGTCGGGGTACGACACCCAATAGGGCGCCGGCACGATCACTTCGTCGCCCGGATTGATGGTGGCCATGAAGGCGTTGAAGATGGTGCCCTTGCCGCCGACGCCGACGGTGATCTGGTCGGGCGTGTAATCCAGGCCGTTCTCGCGCTTGAACTTGGCGGAGATCGCCTTGCGCAGCTCGATGGTGCCGGCCGGCGCGACATAGCGGGTCTTGCCCTCGTCGATGGCCTTCTTGCCAGCGGCGCGGATGTTCTCGGGGGTGTCGAAATCGGGTTCACCCGCACCGAGACCGATGACGTCGTGCCCGGCGGCCTTCAGCTCGTTGGCTTTCTGGGTGACCGCGACGGTCGGCGACGGCTTGATGGCGGACAGACGATCGGCGATGAACGGCATTTATTTGTCCTCGTGAGAGGTGGTGTCAATCAAGGGGGCGAAGTTACTTGCGCCGCCGGCCCGGCGCAAGAGGGTTGACCCCTCGGACATGGCTGCGTTGCGGCAGGCTAACTCGCCACTAGCGGCTGCAGCAAGGCGCGCAGCTTGGCCAGCGCCTTCTTTTCCAGCACGCGGACGCGCTCCTTGGACAGATGCAGTTCGCCGGCCACCGCCTCCAGCGACGGCTTGAGTTCGGAAAGATGGCGCCGGGCGATGATCAGCCGCTCGCGCGGGTCCAGCGCCGCCAGGGCGGCGGCGATCAGGCGGGTGCGAAAGCGGGCTTCCGACCGGGCGAGCGCGGTGTCCTCGGGGGTGGGGCCAGGATCGGCCAGATGGTCGAGCCAGGCTTCGCCGCCCGGCCCGGCCGGCGCGTCCAGGCCCAGGTCGCGCCCCTTGACGCGGACGGCCAGCGCCTTGACCTCGGCCAGCGGGGTGGCGAAGCGGGCGGCCAGGCCGGCGGCCCAATCGTCGGAAGACAGACCCGCCGCGCCTTCGGACAAGCGCTTGCGCACCGCCAGGAACAGCGCCTTTTGCGCATTGGTGGTGCCCAGCCGCACCAGCGACCACGACCGCACCACATGGTCCTGCATGGCGGCCCTGATCCACCACATGGCATAGGTGGCGAAGCGGTTGTCGTAGGTATCGGGATCGAACTTGCGCGCCGCCAGCGACAGGCCCACCATTCCTTCCTGCACCAGATCGGCCAGCGACACGCCCGTGGCGCGATAGCGCTGGGCCAGCTTGAGGACGAAGCGGAAGTGGCTGGCCATCAGGCGTTCGGTGGCGGGACCGTCGCCGGCCGAGGCACGGCGCGCCAGCTCACGCTCTTCCTCGGGCGTCAGCATGGGCGCGCAGCGAGCCGCGGAAAGCAGGCGCCAGGACAGAGTCATTTGCCAACCATCTCGTCTTTCCAGGAAACCGCACGTCGCAAAAAGACGGGAACCATTGCAGCGGCGCCCGCGCGCCTTAGATTGGTTTTATGCGAAATCGTGCCGCCACGCCAACCATCCTGACGCCAACCGGAGAGATGTCATGGCCAAGAAATCCCACGCTCCCGACGCCATCATCGACGCCGCCCTGGCCCTGGCCGCCGAAAAGGGCTGGCGCCGGCTGGCGCTGGCCGATATCGCCGAGCGCGCTGGGGTGACGCTGGCCGATCTGGTCGAGCATTTTCCCGACCGCACCACCATCCTGGCCGCCTATGCCGACCGCGTCGACCGCGCCATGATGACCGGCGACATCGACCGCAGCGAGGCGCCACGCGACCGCCTGTTCGACGTCGTCATGCGCCGCTTCGACGCCATGGCCGGCGACCGCAAGGCGCTGGCCGCCATCCTGCGTCAATCCACCGACGACCCCAAGGCGCTGTTGTGCGGCGGCCGCCGCTACTTGCATTCAATGGCGCTAACACTTGAAACCGCAGGTATTTCCGCCTCGGGCCTGCGTGGATTGGCAAAAACGCAAGCTATCGCCGCGATCTATCTTTACGTATTCAAGATATTTCTCGACGACGACAGCGCCGACCATGCCCGCACCATGGCCGCCCTGGACAAGAGTCTAAGGCGGGCAAGTGATTGGGCCAGCTTGATTTTTCGCCATTCCGCCAGCCCCGCCGAAGCAGCCGCATCCGACCAAAGGTAGGGGCGGCACCCCATCGTTTGTATTACGCTGCACCGCACACAAGCGGTTGACGGGATACCCCAGCCGGACTATGTTCGCTGCGCCGCAACATCAGCCCCCGGTTGGAGGAAAACCATGGCCACCAAGCAGCAGGCGGATCAATTTTTCGATTTCGACATCAGCAAGTTCGACATGACCAAGTATCTGGGTGACTTCAAGGTCCCCGGCATGGACATCGACAGCTTGGTTACCAGCCAGCGCAAGAACATCGAAGCCCTGACCCAGGCCAACAAGCTGGCCTTCGAGGGCGTCCAGGCCGTGGTGAAGCGTCAGGCCGAAATCCTGCGCCAGACCGTGGACGAGATCGCCCAGGTCACCAAGGACATCGCCGAGCCGGGCAATCCCCAGGACAAGGCCGCCAAGCAGACCGAGATCGCCAAGGACGCGTTCGAGCGTTCGCTGTCCAACATGCGCGAGCTGTCCGAGATGATCGCCAAGGCCAATAGCGAGGCGTTCGACCTGCTCAACAAGCGCTTCACCCAGAACCTGGACGAAGTGCGCGACGCCTTCCTGAAGGGCGCCAAGAAGTAAGCTTCCCCGTACCAGGGAAGACCGCGACGGCCGCCCCTCGGGCGGCCGTTTTGCGTTTCAGGGTTCGTCCTTGGTTGTCACTGCGGAACCGAACCGCGACACCAGATCGCGCTTGAGCGCGTAATAGGCCTCCGCTTCCCATGCATTCAGCGGCGTGCCCATCGTAACGAAGTCGAACCTCACCAAACCCCCGGCCTCCGATTCTTGTATCAGCACCCTGGGGTCGGCAACGGTTTGGCCGCTCTTCAGGATATCGACTTCGAAACGCAGCTCGCCGTTCCGCAACTCTTCGATCTCACGCCATTCCAGGCGCGGCCGCAAACTCGACAAACAGGCGTCACGGGTTGCGGCACCTGGGCAATCCACCCAAGGCTGCACCTGCCGACCGTCGATGAACCAATCTCCCCCCTTGCGGTCGCCCCGAGCAGACAGGACATCGACAACGGCCGCCTTGGTTTCCATGAGCGTCTTGCCAGGAAACTGGACGTAAATGTACGAACTGTAAAAACGGTCGCCAATAACGCAGGCGGCGGCAGCAAGGCCAAGCAACAACGCGCCGCTTCGAACGGCCACGCCCCACAAGCGCCGCATGCGCGCCCTCCCCTTCAATCCTGCTGGTCCAGCAACGTCAACAGCGGCGCCCATTCGGCGGCATAGTCGCGGGCGCGGCGGTCGCCCGCTTCCAGCACCGACGAGCCGGCTGCTGCCACGTTGGGATAGATTTGGCTGTCGCGCAACCGCGCCACCACGGGAAAACCCAGGCCGGCGAAGAAATGGTCCAGGTGTTCCGACGCCTTGGTGCCCAGGCGCAGGCGGTTGCCGACGATGGCGACGACGCGCTTGTTCTTGCGCACCGCTTTAACCTCGGACAGCTTTTTCAGGAAGTGCGCGGTGGCGTCTTCGTCGAAGGCGCCGGGCAGCACCGGCACCACCACCACGTCGGCGACGCGGATCAAATCTTCCACGTCCTTGTGATGCATGGCGGCGGGGGCGTCGATGATCAGGCGATCCAGCCCCTTGGGCGGCGTTCCCAGATCCTTGGACCAGTCCAGCCCCAGCACCGGCGGCGCCCCGTCCGCGCGCCGCTTGAGCCAGTTGAGCGACGAGCGCTGGCGGTCGCAATCGCCGATGGCGGTCTTCAGCCCGCGCAAGGCGAAGGCCGTGGCCAGATGGGTGGCGATGGTGGTCTTGCCGCAACCGCCCTTGATGTTTCCAACCAGCACCGACAGCATCCGCCCGCCCCCCTTCTTGGTCGTCGCGGCAAGGTAGCACGGCGACGGTGCCACGGAACGTGAAGAGTTTACAGCGGCAACCGCACCCGCGCCCGCAGGCCACCCAGCGGGCTGTCCTCCAGCAGCACGTCGCCGCCGTGACCGCGTGCGATGTCGCGGGCGATGGTCAGGCCCAACCCCACCCCACCGGTAGCGGCATTGCGCGAACCTTCCAGGCGCTGGAACGCCTTGAACACCTGTTCGCGCTTGTCGGCGGGGATGCCGGGACCGTCGTCGTCCACCAGAATTTCCACCGCGTCGGCCCGGCGGCCGGCGCGCACCCAGACATGGCCGCCATAGCGCAGCGCGTTGCCGATCAGGTTGGACAAGGCGCGCGACAAGGCGTGGGGACGCAGGGTCATGGTGACCGGGTCCTCCACATGCAGGTCGATCTCGCTGCCCTGGCGGCGGAAGCGGCCGACCACGTCGTCCAGCAGCGCCGCCAGATCGGTCGGCAGCGGCTTTTCGCTGCCCTCGCCGCGGGCGAAGGCCAGATAGCCCTCGACCATGCGCTCCATGTCGGCGACGTCTTCTTCCAACTCGGCGCGGCCGTCCATGTCGCCCATGATCGCCAGTTGCAGCTTCATGCGGGTCAGCGGCGTGCGCAGATCGTGGGACACGCCGGCCAGCATCTCGGTCCGCTGTTGAATTTGGCGCTTGAGCCGGTCGCGCATCAGGTTGAACGCCACCGCCGCCTGCCGCACCTCGGACGCGCCCTCGGGCTTGAAGTTGGGCACGTCCTGGCCCTTGCCGAAACTGTCGACGGCGGCGGCCAGCTTGCGCACGCTGCGCACCTGATTGCGCATGAACACGGTGGCGATGCCCAGCAGCAGCATGGAAGTGCCGACCATCCACAGCACGAAGATGTAGGTGGTGGAGGAGAACAGCCGCTTGCGCGGCACGAACACCTCGAGCAGCCCATCTTGCAACTGCACCCGTACCAGGATTTCGCGCTCGAACGACGTGCTGTCGACCTGGAATGGCCGCTGCAGCCTGCTCCGCAGGGTTTCGGCCAGGGCCGCGTCCATGATGCCGATGGGTTCTTCCTGCGGCACGTTGGGCAGGATGCCGCCGGCCTGGAGCCGGATGTCCAGATCCATGCGGTTGGCGGCGATGCGCAGGGTGCGCAACTGGCCTTCCGGATCGGGATTGGCGCGCAGGAATTCGATGACCGCGCCGATATCGCCGGCCAGGGCGCCGGCCAGCCGCTTCGCCACCGTATCCCAGTGGGTGGCATAGAAGATGTACGTGGAAACCAACTGCACCACGATCAGCGGCGTGACGATGATCAGCAGCGACCGCCCCAGCAGCCCTTGCGGCAACAGTCGTTTCAGCCACAGGGTGGCGCCCATCATCTCAGTCGGGCCTCAGCATATAGCCCATGCCGCGCACGGTCTGCAGATAGCGGGGCATGCGCGGGTCATCCTCCAGCTTCTTACGCAGACGGGTCACCTGCACGTCGACCGCGCGGGTATTGGCGGCGTTGCCGGTGCGCGTGGCCAGATCGTCGCGCGACACCGCCTGTCCCGGCATCTCGCCCAGCACGCCCAGCAACTCGCGCTCGGCGGTGGTCAGATGGACGACGTCGTCGCCCCGCCGCAATTCCTGGCGGGCGGGGTCCCAGCAGAACGGCCCCAGCCCCAGCACCGGCGGCGCCTCGGCCTCGGGCTTGGGCGCACGGCGCAGGATCGAGGCGACGCGCAGCAGCAGCTCGCGCGGCTCGAACGGCTTGGACAGATAATCGTCGGCGCCGGCTTCCAACCCGGTGATGCGGTCGTCCACCTCGCTCATGGCGGTCAACAGCAGGATCGGCACCGGGTTCGTCTGCCGCAGCGCGCGGGTCAGGCTGATGCCGTCCTCGCCCGGCATCATCACGTCGAGCACCAGCATGTCCACCGCCAGCGCCGCCATCTTGGCGCGCGCCTCGGCGGCGTCGGCGGCGACCGACACCAGATAGCCGTTATCGCTGAGATACTTGCGCAACAGCGTGCGCAGGCGGGTGTCGTCGTCCACCACCAGGATATGCGGCATGTCCTCCATGGTGGCCCTCCTCGTCAGCGGCGGCCGGGAGCGCGGGCGGGGAAGCGCGCGCGGTCGGCCTCGTCGATCAATCCCAGCAGCACCTTGCGGTAACCCTCGACCGCCTCGGCGCCGGCGTCGCGGTAGGCGCGCGCCATGCGGGCGCGCTGGCGCTCGGTCAACTGGCGTTCCAGTTCGGTGCCCTTCTCGGTCAGTTCCAGCAGGCGCTGGCGGCGGTCGCGGGTTCCCGGGCGCTGGGTGATGAAACCCTCGTCCACCAACTGCCCCAGCACCCGCGACAACGATTGCTTGGTGATGCGCAGGATGGCCAGAAGGTCGGACACCGTCATGCCCGGATTGCGGCCGACGAAATAGATCACCCGGTGATGGGCACGGCCGAAACCGTACTCGTCAAGGATGGCGTCAGGCTCGGCGGTGAAATCGCGATAGGCGAAGAACAAAAGTTCCAAGCCCTGGCGCAATTCCTCCTCGCGCAGGAAGAGAGGGTTGATGCCGGTTTTTACGTCAGACATGTTGACGTATATGCCTGTTACCGTGAGCTGACGCAAGGTGCATCGAGGATTGCCCTGCAACCTTTTTTTACCGCCGTTCGCCTGCGAAGTCACGCGCACACAAAAATAGCCTGCGCTGTAACCGCTGATAATTTATCACCCCAGAAAAACAACGGTTGGGCAACACCCCGCGCGGCAGCGTTCCGACTTTCTTAACCTTTTTCACACAAAGTGTAGGGCCACTATTTCAAAGATCGACGGATCATAATAGTGTTCGTGGCGGGGGCATGTGCGCACCGGACCTGGGGACAAGGTTCGGGGTCAGACTATGGGTGGAACTGTCTGTGCAAGCCTGGCGAAATCTTCGGCTGTCCAGCCGATTTATGATCATCATCGGCGTCGGCGTCATCGCGCTGGTGGCTAGTGTCGTGCTTGTCATTGCCCGCTTCGAGCGGTCGGAGATGGAACGGCAACTGCAGCAATTGTCGGCCAACGAGATGACCTCGCTGCACGCCTTGATCCTGAACGTCATGGCGAAGCGTCCCGAAGACGGCGACAACATCGGCATCCAGGTTTTCAACAACTGGTTCGACAGCCGCAACGTCCACTATCCCGGCAAGGTGTGGAGCGCGTGGGGTCCCAAGGTCGCCGCCTACATGACCGAGACCGATCCGTCCAAGCCGACCAAGAAGCCGGTGGACGAGGTCGACCGCGAAGCCTTCGACACCAAGCAGCCGGTGGGCCGTTTCCTTGACGGCAATTACCGCTATGCCTATCCCATCGTGCTGGGCGTCACCGACGGTGCCGACCAGGAAGTGTGCTTCGCCTGCCACGGCGGCATGGGCATGGAAAAGGGCGAGGTCATCGCCGTGCTGTCGTCGTCGCTGACGACCACCGAAGCCGAAGCCAAGCTGCGCAAGATCCTCACCTTCCTGATCGTCGGCGGCATCGTCGCGACGGCGCTGGCCATGCTGGGCGTGCGCTGGATTCTGACCTCGGTCATCACCGCCCCCATCGGCGACATGACGCGCCGCATGAATCAACTGGCCGGCGGCGACACCTCGATCGAGGTTCCGGCGTTGGACCGCAAGGACGAGGTGGGCGACATCGCCCGCGCCGTCGAGGTCTTCAAGGACAACACCAAGGCCAAGCAGGCCATGGAAGCCGAAGCCGCCAAGGAAGCCCAGGCACGCGAAGCCCGCATGCACCGGCTGGAGGATCTGATCGGCACCTTCGACCGCGCCGTCGCCAGCGTGCTGGAAACCGTGGCCGCGTCGGCCCAGGACATGACCCAGACCGCCCGGCGCATGGTCGAATTCGCCGACGACGCCACCGCCCGTGCCCAATCGGCCGCCGGCACCGCCAGCGAGGCCAACGAAAACGTGCGCATGGTCGCCGCCGCCGCCGAGGTGCTGTCCAATTCCATCCGCGAGATCGCCGAACAGGTCTCGATGTCCAATCAGGTCGCGGCCAGTTGCACCCGCGAGGCTGATGGGGTCAACACCCGCGTCAACGGCCTGGCCGGCTCGGCCGACAAGATCGGCGAGATCATCGAACTGATCACCGGCATCGCCGAGCAGACCAACCTGCTGGCGCTGAACGCCACGGTGGAAGCCGCCCGCGCCGGCGACGCCGGCAAGGGCTTCGCCGTGGTGGCGTCCGAGGTCAAGAACCTGGCCCGCCAGACCGTGCGCGCCACCGAGGACATCTCGACCCAGGTGTCGACGATCCAGAAGGAAACCCATTCCACGGTGACCGCCATCAAGGGTATCGGCAGCACCATTTCGAGCATGGACGGCATCACCACCACCATCGCCTCGGCGGTCGAGAAGCAAGGCTCCGCCACCCAGGAGATCGCCCGGAACATCGACCACGCGGCAAGCGGCACCAATCAGGTCTATCAGAACATCACCGAGGTCAGCCGGACCATGCACCAAACCGACCAGGCAGCGCGTGACGTGCTGGTCTCGGTCGAGCAACTGCAAGGCCACGCCGCCACCCTGCGCCAGCAGGTGGCCGAGTTCCTGGCCGCCATCCGCGAAGCCTGATTAGCGGCGATGGCCCCTCTCCGTCTGGGGAGGGGCCACCTCGGCCGAATGTCCCTCGGCGGTCGCGCGGAAAATGTCGCCGGCGCGGCGGGCATCCGCTTCGGCCTCGGCCAGCACCTCGCCGGTTTTCTCCAGCGTCGCCGCCATGCCGGCCATCATCTGCTCGGCCGTTTCCATGCGGGCGCGGAACACCATCAGGTTGCGCCGGCAGGCCACTGTTTCCCGATGCATGGCCTCGACCGCCGCACTCAGGCGGTCGATAGAACTTTCCATGCGTCTAACAGTCGTTCGCATATTCGCGCTCCGCGATAAGGAGCGGCGCTTATGGCCCATGCCGCGCGTGTGCGCAACCATACTTAAGGTTGATGAGCCGCCTCTCAGGCGACGGGCGGGGTGCCGGCTTCCCAGCGGGCGGCCTGGGCGTCGTCGCTGTCCTTGGCCGCCACCCAATGGTCGCCGTCGGCGGCGTGTTCCACCTTCCAGAACGGCGCCCGCGTCTTCAGCCAGTCGATCAGGAAGTGGCAGGCCTCGAACGCCGCCTGGCGGTGGGCCGAGGCCGCCGCCACCAGCACGATGCGGTCGCCCGCTTCCAGGCGGCCATAGCGGTGGATGATCAGCGCGTCTTCCAGCGGCCAGCGCCGTCGGGCTTCGTCCTCGATCGCCGCCAACTGCTTTTCGGTCATGCCGGGATAGTGTTCCAGGGTCATGCCTGAAACCCCGGCGCCGTCTCCCATGAAGTCGCGCACCAGGCCCAGGAACATGCACACACCGCCCACCCGGCCGTTGCCGGCGGAAAAGCGGGCGATCTCGGCACCCGGATCGAAATCCTCGGCCTGCACCCGAATCATGGCCTCAGCCTCCGGTGACCGGCGGGAAGAAGGCGACTTCGTCGCCAGCGGCGATGGGATGGTCCAGGCCGACATAGTCCTGATTCACCGCCACCCGAATCACCTTCATGTCGGCGAAGGCGTCAGCCAGCCCGGCCGAACGCGTCTTGAGCCACTCCACCAGGGCGCCTACGGTCGCCACGCCGGCCGGCGGCGCCACGTCTTCCTCGCCCGTGCCGGCCTTGACCCGCAGCCAGGCGAAATACAACACCTTCATCGCAGCACCTCCGCATAGGGGATATAGGCGACAAGGTCGCCCGGTGCGAGATCGCCCGCATCTTCCGGCACTTCGACAAGACCGTCCGACCACACCATGGAGGACAGCACGCCGGAGCCGTCGGCGGGATACTTCTCGGCCACCAGCTTCGCGCCATCGGCCCGCACCCGGGCGCGCAACCATTCGCGCCGTCCGGGCTTGTGCTTGAAGGCGAAGCCGGCTTCCACCGTATAGCGTTGGACGTCGGTTTCCTTGATCCCCATCAGGCGCAGCACCAGCGGCCGGGCGATCAGCATGAAGGTCACCATCACCGCCACCGGGTTGCCCGGCAAACCAACGAAGGCGGCATCGCCGATCTGGCCCAGCGCCACCGGGCGGCCGGGCTTGATCGCCAGCTTCCAGAAATGCAGCGCGCCCTGCGCCTCGACTGCCGCCTTGACGTGGTCCTCGTCGCCGACCGAGACGCCGCCCGAGGTCAGCACCACGTCGTGGCTGGCGGCGGCCTGGGCCAGGGCCTCGGTGATGAGGGCGCATTTGTCGGGCAGGATGCCCAGATCGGTCACCTCGGCGCCCAGGGCGCGCAGCAGGGCCGACGCGGTGGTGCGGTTGGTGTCGTAGATGCAGCCGGGCCGCAACGGTTGGCCCGGTTCGCAAATCTCGTCGCCGGTGGAAAACACCGCCGCCCGCAGCTTGCGGCGCACCACCAGTTCGGTGCGGCCGGTGGCGGCGGCCAGCCCCAGATCCTGCGGCCGCAGGCGGATGCCCGGCGACAGCACCTCGGTGCCGGCGCGCACGTCCTCGCCGGCTTCGCGCAAATTGGCGCCCGGCTTGAGCACCGGCACGACGACCGCGCCGTCCTCGGCCCGGCAATCTTCCTGCATGGCGATGGCGTCGATGCCGGCCGGAACCGGCGCCCCGGTCAGGATGCGCACCGCCGCGCCGGCCGGCACGGTGCCGGCATAGGGATGGCCGGCGGCGATGGTGGCGACCACCGGCAGGCGGCCATCGGCGGGGCGCGACGCCGTGGCGAAGCCCCAGCCATCGACAGCGGAATTGTCGTGCGGCGGCACGTTGACCGCCGACACCACCGGCTCGGCCAGCACCCGCCCCAGGGCGGCGGCCACCGGCACGGTTTCGCTGCCCTCCAGCGGCTGCACCCGTTCGGCCAGCAGGGCCAGGGCATCCTCGACCGCGAGGAATCCGGATTTGGGGGTGAAATCGGTCATCGCGTCACCTCGGCCAGCACGAAGTCAGCCACCGCCTGGCCGTCGTCCAGCGACAACAGCGGCCGGTCCAGGCCCGGCACCGCGCCGGTGGAAGCCACCGCCAGGGTCAGCGGATCGTCGGGGAACAGCGGCGCCTTGCCCACCTCGGGGCGCCACACTTCGATGCGCGGATGGCACCAGCGGCGAAAGCCCTCGACCAGCACCAGATCGACCGCGCTCATGCGCTCCAGCAACTGGTCCATGGTGAATTCGGGTTCGTCGCCATATTCGTGCATCAGCGCCCAGCGCCGGCTGGAGGCGACCAGCACCTCGCGCGCGCCGGCGACGCGGTGTTCATAGGAATCCTTGCCGGGAGTGTCGATATCGAACCCGACATTGGCCTGTTTGATGGTGGAAACCCGCAGCCCGCGCGCCGTCAGCAGGGGAATGACCTTGAGCAACAGGGTGGTCTTGCCGCTGCCGGAATGGCCGGCGAAACCAAACAGCTTCATGAGGCCGCCTTGGACGTGGAAGAGGCGTCGGGTCGCATGTGCTTGAGGCCCGAGCGCAGGTAATCCCACCCGGTGACCATGGTCAGCACGGCGGCGACCCACAGACAGATTTCGCCGATCAGCCGCACCGGCAGCTCGTGCGGGCCGACATCGCCCACCAGCAGCACCGGCAGCGCCACCATCTGGATGGCGGTCTTCCACTTGGCCAGCCGGCTGACCGGCATGCCGATGCGGATTTCCGCCAGAAACTCGCGCAAGCCGGACACCAGGATCTCGCGCAGCAGGATGACCAGGGCCGGCAGCACGCTGGCCGGCGACACCCGGTCGAACGCCACCAGCATCAGCAGCACGGCGGCCACCAGCAGCTTGTCGGCGATGGGATCGAGAAAACGGCCCAGCGCCGAGACCTGATTGCGCGAGCGCGCCACATAGCCGTCGAACCAATCGGTGATGGCGGCGGCGACGAACAGACCGCAGGCGATCCAGCGGGCGAGGGCACCATCCACATAGAAGGTGGCCACGACCAGCGGAATCGCCACGATGCGCGACAAGGTCAACAGATTGGGCAGGCTGGTCATGATCCTGATGGGCCTAAGGCATGAGCGGTGGCGATATTAGCCTTGGGGATGGAAATGGTCATAGATTTTTTTGGCCATGGCGCCCGAGATACCGTCGACCGCTTCCAAGTCGGCCAGCCCCGCCCCCGCCACCTCGCGGGCCGAGCCGAAATGATGCAGCAGCGCCTTCTTGCGCTTGGCGCCGATCCCGGGCACGTCGTCCAGGGTGGATTGCCCCAGCGCCTTGGACCGCCGCGCCCGGTGGGTGCCGATGGCGAAGCGGTGGGCTTCGTCGCGCAGGCGCTGAAGGAAATACAGCACCGGATCGCGCGGCTCCAGCCCGAACGGCGCGCGCTCAGGCAGGAAGAAGCGCTCGCGCCCGGCATTACGGTCCGGCCCCTTGGCGATGGAGACCAGGGCGACGTCCTCGACGCCAAGATCGGCGAACACCTCTTGCGCCACCGCCAACTGACCCTGGCCGCCGTCGATCAGCACCAGATCGGGCCACTGCCCGCGATCACGGTCGGGGTCTTCCTTTTGGGCGCGCTTGAAGCGCCGCGTCAGCACCTCGCGCATCATGCCGTAATCGTCGCCGGGGGTAAGGTCCTCGGAGCGGATGTTGAACTTGCGATAGGCCGATTTCATCAGCCCGTCGGGGCCGGCGACGATCATGCCGCCGACGGCGTTGGTGCCCTGGATGTGGCTGTTGTCGTAGACCTCGATGCGGGCGGGCGGCACGTCCAGGCCGAACAGGTCGGCGACGCCCTGCAACAGCTTGCCCTGGGCGCTGCTTTCCGCCATGCGCCGGCCCAGCGCGTCGCGGGCATTGTCATAGGCGTGTTCCACCAGCCGCTTGCGGTCGCCGCGCTTGGGCACAGTCAGCGTGACCTTGCGGCCGGCCTTTTCCGACAGCGCGCGGGCGACAATCTCCGGCTCGGCCGGTTCCTGGCTCAAGATGATTTCCTTGGGCGGCTGCTTGTCGGCATAGAACTGGCCCAGGAACGCCGCCATCACCTCGGGCGCCTCGGCGGCCTCGGCGTGCTGCGGAAAATACGAGCGGTTGCCGTAATTGCAGCCCGAGCGGAAGAAGAACACCTGGATACAGGTCTGGCCGCCGGCCTGATGCAGCGCCACCACGTCGGCCTCGGCCACGTCGGCGGGGTTGATGTCCTGGTGGGCCTGGATCTTGGCGATGGCGCGGATGCGGTCGCGGTACTGCGCCGCCTGCTCGTAATCCATCGCCTCGGACGCCGCCTCCATGCGGGCGCGCCAATCCTGCTGCAATTGCTGGCTCTGGCCCGACAGGAAGGCACGCGCCTGTTCCACCAGCGCCATGTATTCCGGCCGCGAGATGCGTTCGACGCACGGCGCCGAGCAGCGCTTGATCTGGAACAGCAGGCACGGCCGGGTGCGGCTGGCGAACACCGAATCGGTGCACGAGCGCAGCAGGAAGGCGCGCTGCAGCGCCGACAGCGTCTGATTGACCGCACCAGCCGAGGCGAAGGGGCCGAAATACTCGCCCACCCGGGTGCGGGCGCCGCGATGCTTGACGATCTGCGGCCAGTCGTGGTCGCCGGTAATCAGGATGTGCGGGAAGGACTTGTCGTCCTTGAGCAGGATGTTGTAGCGCGGCCCCAGCTTCTTGATGAGGTTGCTTTCCAGTAGCAGCGCTTCCACCTCGGTATGGGTGGTGACGACCTCCATCGAGGCGGTCTCGGCGATCATGCGCTGGATGCGCAGCGTCTGGCGCTCGGGGTGGGTATAGGCGACCACCCGCTTCTTCAGGTTCTTGGCCTTGCCGACGTAAAGCGGATCGCCCTTGGCGTTCAGCATGCGGTAAACGCCGGGACTGGCGGGCATGGTTTCCAGCACGCGCTGGATCACCGCCACCCCGACTGCCAGAGGCCCCGGCACGGACGGAGCGGAGGGCGACGGAAGGATTTGCTGGTCGTCAGGACGATCGGACATGGGCAGCCACAATGGGTAAAGGACATAGGTCCAACGGGTTGGAGGAAGGCAAAGCCCAGGCTATGCAAGGCGCCCAGGAGACTATCCACGATTCCTGTGGATAACTATGTTAGCAAATTGGGGGGCGTTTGCTCCGGCCCTAGTGACTCCTGGGGTTTTCCAGTTTGCCCAAAATCTGGGCAAAAATGAGGTATCTTTGTTTTTCAATGACTTAGCATTCGTCAAGCGTAAACCGACTGTAAAAAACAAGGTTTTTTTTGCTGGACAAACCGCTCGCTCCGGACTAGCCGCCCCTCTTTTGGAGCCTGTGCAAAACTCCACTGGATGGCGGATTCGCGCGTCTTCCCAAGGGTCTATGCCGCACGGCACAACAAGCGTGCGAACTTCGCCGCCTTATTCGTCGGCGGCGGCCCCTCCCGGCGCCCATTGCAGATGCTGCCCGCCGTCCAGCGCGATCATCTGCCCGGTGAACGAGCGCGCCCCCAGGGCGAAGCGCAAAGCGGCGCAGATTTCCTCGGGGCTGGTGCCCACATGCAGCGGCGTGCCCGCACATTGGGCGGCGAATTGTTCGGCACTCTGGCGGGCGCTGGGCAAGGCCGGACCCGGCCCCACCCCGACCACCCGCACGCGCGGCGCCAGCGCCAGCGCCAGCGACTGGGTCAGCGTCCACAGCCCGGCCTTGCTGAGGGTATAGGTGGTGAAATGCGGCGTCAGGTTCCAGACGCGCTGGTCCAGCATGTTGACCGCCACCGCCTCGGCACCCGCCGGCAGCCGTCGCGCCAGTTCCTGGATCAGCACGAAGGGGGCGCGCAGGTTGACCTCCATATGGAAGTCCCAGCCGGCGCGGGTGGCGGTCAGCGCCTCGTCCCGCTCGAAGGTGGAGGCATTGTTGACCAGCACCCCCACCGGCCCCAACGCCGCCTCGGCGCGCTCCATCAGCGGCGCGACCTCGGCCTCGCACGCCAAATCAGCGCACAGCACCGCCGCCCGCCGCCCGAGGGCACGGATGGACTCGGCCACCGCCTCGGCCTCGGTCACCGAGCCGGAGCAATGAAGGGCCACGTCGAAGCCGTCCTGGGCCAGGGCCAGCGCAATGGCCTTGCCGATACGGCGGCCGGCGCCGGTGACCAGGGCGACACGGGGAAGCAGGGGAGAAAGAGCATCGGACATGCCCGAAGCATGGCCGACGCCGCCGTCCGACGCAAGAGAGCGGGCGTTATGCCTCGGCAGCGGCAGCAGCCCGCATCTGCGGCCGGCGCACGGTGACCACCTGGACCACGGGCTTGGCCGGCGCCTCGGCGGCGATGGCGCCCAGGGCCTGCAGGACGGTGCCGGCATGGGCGGGACGGCGCGACGGGTCGGGGTCGGTCATCTGGCGCACCAGCGCAACCAGCGCCTCGGGCACCCCGTCGGGCAGCTCGACCGCGCCGGCGCTGGGGTCGGGCAGGCTGGCGGTCAGCATGCGATAGGCCAACACCCCCAGCGAATAGACGTCGGCCGCCGGTCCGACGGTGGTGGCGTTCTCGCGCTGCTCGGGGGCGCAATATTCGGTGCGGCCCAGCCAATGGTCGGGCAGCGGCGGGTTGCGCTCGGGCAGCTTGACCATACTGAAATCGGCCAGCTTGACCTGACCGTTCTCACGCGCGCTCAACAAGATATTGGACGGCATCACCGCGCGGTGAACCATGCCGCGCCGGTGCAGCGCCCCCAGCGCCGACGACAATTGGCGCAACAGGGTCAGCGTGCGTGGCAACGACAGCCGGCGGGGCTGGTCCGCGGCCTCGCCACCGGCGACATCCTTGCCCATTTCATAGGGCAGGTGGGCGGCCTGGAACGGCATGACGAAGTACGGACGGCCGTCCATCACCTCCAGCGCCTTGACCGACACGATATGGGGATGGTCGAAGGCCGCCAGGGCGCGCGCTTCCACCTGGAAGCGAGCCAGCCACTGCGCCGGGCTGAGCGGCCCGCCATGACCGGCGGCGATGGTGAACAGCTTGACGGCGACGGGCACCTGAAGATCGGGATCGTGACAAAAATAGACGCGGGCATAGCCCGTGGTCACGGCCGCCTTGTGAATGACGTACTTGCCGATCCGTTCCATGCAATTCCCATCCCTGCGGCGCCCCGGCCGCCCCTGCCCCGCGTGGCCGGCAGTCTAGCATTTCGCCGGCACCTGTCCGGAAAAAAAGGACCCACGTCCGGCGCGGACATGGGTCCTTTGGGTTGCCTACACCCCACCTACCACTTGATCTGTTCCAGGCTGTGGAAGTCGATGGTGTCGGTGGTGTTGTCGCTGTGCTGGATCACCACCTTGCCCGAGGCATCCTCGCCCAACTGGGCAAGCTGCTCGGTGCTGTCGGTGGTCGCGGTCCAACTGGTGCCGTTGTCCATGGTGACGGTGAAGGTGACGCCGTTGCCCAGGTTGGTGAGGTCCAGGGTATCGGTCCAGTTCTCGGTCCCACCGGTCCCGGTGCCGCCATACACGGTGTCGTGGCCGTCGCCGAAGTCGAACAGGAAGGTATCGGAACCGTTGCCGCCGTTCATCACGTCGTCGCCGGTGCCACCGATCAGGGTATCGTTGCCGGCCTCGCCATTGAGCGTGTCGTTACCCGAACCGCCGATCAGCAGATCGTTACCGTTGCCGGTGAAGATCAGGTCGTTGCCGGCACCGCCGTCAACGGTATCCGAGGCCACCACGTTGGCGGCTTCGCTGTTGTCGAAGGTGTCGTTGCCGGCGCCCAGATCGACCACGCTGCCGCTGGCCGAACCGTAGACGTAATCGTCGTGGCTGGAACCGACCACGTTTTCGATCCCGCTATAGGTGTCGCCCTGGGCGTCGCCGCCGGTACCATAGCCGCCGGCACCGCTATAGCCGTTGCCGTCGCCGGCGCCCAGATAAACGTTCACGCCGCTGGTGCTGTCGGAGAAATCAGCCGTGTCGATGCCAGAGCCGCCGATCAGCTTGTCCGCACCGGCGCCGCCGACGAGGAGATCATTGCCAGCATCGCCGCTGATGGTGTCGTTGCCGATGCCGCCGATCAAGGTGTCGTTGCCGTCATTGGCGAAGATGATGTCGTTGCCCGAACCGCCATCGACGGTGACGCTGCCATAGGTGCTGCCGTCCGAGAAGTTCAGGTCGACGATATCGTCGCCGGCTCCGGCGTTGATGACCTCGACGCTGTTCAGGTGCGAGATGTGGATGGCGTCGTCGCCGCTGGTCATGACCAGGGTGTCGTGGCCCGACCCACCGAAGAAGGTGTCGTTGGTGTCGTAATAGCCGCTGGAATCCACCGTGATGCCGGTGCCGTCTTGCGCCGCACCGCCCTGGTCCTGGTAATCGGCATCGAACCAGCCGTCCACCTTGTCGGCATGGTAGATGAAGGTGTCGTTGCCGCCGCCGCCGTAAAGCGTGTCGGTACCGCCACCGGCGCTCAGGGTGTCGTCCCCCGACACCAGGGCGGCGTCGATGACGGTGCTGTCGCTGCCCGAAGCCAGGACCGCGCCGGTGGTATCCACCAGGGCGACGTTGACCGCAACGCTGTCGAGCGACAGGTCGGCCGGGATCTGCAGCTTGAGGCCGGAAAGCTGGCTGGCGCTCAGGGTGTAAGAGCCATCCGCACCGGCGGCGATCAACGCACCGTTGCCGCCGACCAGTCCGACGCCCGCCGGCAGGCCGGTCAGCACGTAATGGTCCGAACTGCTGGCGTCGGTGGCGGTGATGGTCAGGTCGACATAGACGTTGCCGCTGCTGACGTCGTCGCCATAGATGACGTCGTCGCTGTCGCCGGTGGTGATGGTGTCGTTGCCGGCCCCACCCACCGCCGTGGTGGCGAAATCCGGGCTGCTGTCGCTGATGACATCGTTGCCGGTACCGCCATACAGCGTGTCATGGCCATAGCCGCCGCTGATGGTGTCGTTGCCCGAACCGCCGTACAGGGTGTCGTCGTCAACGGCGCCGTCCCAGGAATTCCCCTTGATGACGTCGTTGCCCGAACCGCCATAGATCAGGTCGTCGCCATCGGCACCCGTCAGTTTGTCGTTGCCGGCGGCGCCGTACAGCGTGTCGTGACCGGTCAACTGGCCGGACAGGGTGTCGCTGCCGCTGGTGCCGTACAGGGTATCGTTGAGCTGGAACAGGCTGGTGTTGTTGGCATGCCCCGCCAGATCGTCATGGTCCTGGTCGGTATTGGTGCCCACCGTGGTGGCGCCCAGATCGACCGTCACACTGGCGTCGCCGGTCGGGGTGACGGTGATGTTGACCGTCTGGTTGACCGTGCCGCCATGGCCGTCCGACACCTGCACCGTGAAGCTGTCGCTGCCGTTCCAGTTGGCATCCTTGGCGGTGAAGGTGAAGTTGCCGTTGCCGTCGACCGCCAGGCTGCCGTTGTGGCTGGCGCCGTCGGGAACCACGCTGTAGCTCAGCGTGTCGCCGTCCACGTCGCTGGCGACGATCTTGCCGGCGACCTGGGTGGCGGCGCTGGTGGTGCTTTCGGCGCCGGTGCCGCCGGTCACCATCGACACCACCGGGGCGTCATTCTCACTGGTGACCTGCAAGGTCACGGTGGCGGTATCGGTGCCGCCATGGCCGTCGCTGACGGTGTACTGGAAGGTGGCGGTGCCGTGATAATTGGCGTCGGGGGTGAATACCACGTTGCCGTTGGCGTCCAGCGACACGGTGCCGTGGCTGGCATTGCCGACGCCGGTAATGGTCAGCGTATCGCCCTCCACGTCGGTGTCGTTGGCCAGCAGCGTCGCCGCCTTCAGGGTGACGCTGTGGTCCTCGGCGGTGGCGATGGTGTCGGTGGCGGTGGTCTGGCCGGCGGCGCTGGCCTCGCCGGTCACCGTGGTGGTGGCGGTGGCACCGCCATTGGCCTCGGTCGCGGTGACCGAGGTGGTGACGCCCGACAGGTCGAGCGCGTGGTTGCTGGTCACCGTCACGGTGGCGTCGCCCGAAGCGTTCAGCGGCACGGTGTAGGTGCCGTCGGCGTTGGCGCTAAGCGCCACGCCGCCCACCATCACGCTGGCGCCGGCGGGAATGTGGTCCAGCGTCGCCGAGGACAGCGTTTCGCTGCCGTCGGTATCGTTCAGGCCGGCATCGACCTTGACCGTATAGGTGTAGGTCGACGAGGTGTCGGCGGTCGCCAGGGCCGAGGTGTCGCCCTTGACGGCCACATAGCCGCCATGGCCGTCCGAAACCACCACGTTCTCGAAATTGGTGATGTAGGACTGAATCTGGTTGGTGTTGCTGGCCCACATCTGCTGGGTGTAGCCGTTCAGCACCACCGTATCGACGCCGTCGCCGCCATTGATGGTCGACGAGACGTAACCGCCCACGGTCACCACGTCGTTACCGGAACCGGCGTCGAGCAGGCCGCCCTGCACACCCTGGCCGATCTTGATGACGTCGTTGCCGGCGCCGGTGCTGATGGCGGCATTGTCGTAGCCGGTGACATTGATGTAGTCGGCGCCGCTGCCGGTGGTGACGTTGGCACCGCCGTTCAGGTTTCCGCCCACGGATAGTTGGTTGTTGCCATCGCCGAGGTTGATGGACGCCGAGGCGTTGCCGCTGATCTGCGCGCTGTCGTTGCCGCTGCCGGCGGTAACGGCGGCGCTGCTGTTCTGGCTGGACAACACCAGCTTGTTGTCGCCTTCGCCCAACAGGATGGCGGCGCTGGCGTTGGTGACCTGCACCAGATCGTTGCCATCGCCCATGTTGATGGTGGCGCCGCCGTTCTGGTTGCCGACCACCAGGGTGTCGTCGCCGCCCTGCAGATTGATGCTGTTGTTGAGGTTGTCCACCGCCACATGGTCGGCATTGCCGGTGCCGGTGGTGGAAGAGGTGGCGCCGGAGGACAGGTTGCCCACCGAGAAATCGTGGACGTTGGCCGTGTGGGTCACCGATTCGGTGATGTCCACCGACAGCGACGGCGCCTGTGCGCTGGCATCGATGCCGCTGTCGTCGACGGCGTCGGGGGCGTCGTTGGCGGCGTCGACCTTGATGTTGACGGTCTGGGTGACCGTGCCGCCATGGCCGTCCGACACCTGCACCGTGAAGCTGTCGCTGCCGTTCCAGTTGGAATCCTTGGCGGTGAAGACGAAATTGCCGTTGCCATCCACCGACAGGCTGCCGTTGTGGCTCTGTCCGTCAGGAACGACGGTATAGCTCAGCGTGTCGCCGTCCACATCACTGGCGTTGATCTTACCGGTGACCTGGGTGGCGGCGTTGGTGGTGCTTTCGGCGCCGGTGCCGCCGGTCACCACCGACACCACCGGAGCATCGTTGGTCGGGGTAACGGTGACGTTGACCGTCTGGTTGACCGTGCCGCCGTGGCCGTCCGACACCTGAACGGTGAAGCTGTCGCTGCCGTTCCAGTTGGAGTCCTTGGCAACAAAGGTGAAGTTGCCGTTGGAATCCACCGACAGGCTGCCGTTATGGCTGGCACCGTCATTAACCACGCTATAGCTCAGCGTATCGCCGTCCGCATCGCTGGCGTTGATCTTGCCGGTGACCTGGGTGGCGGCGCTGGTGGTGCTTTCGCTGCCGGTACCGCCCACCACCGACACCACCGGGGCGTCGTTGGTCGGGTTGACGGTGACGTTGACCGTCTGGTTGACCGTGCCACCATGGCCGTCCGACACCTGAACGGTGAAGCTGTCGCTGCCGTTCCAGTTGGAATCCTTGGCGGTGAAGGTGAAGTTGCCGTTGGCATCCACCGACAGCGTGCCGTTATGGCTGGCGCCGTCGTTGACCACGCTATAGCTCAGCGTGTCGCCGTCCACGTCGCTGGCGCTGATCGTGCCGGTGACCTGGGTGGCGGCGCTGGTGGTGCTTTCGCTGCCGGTACCGCCGGTCACCACCGACACCACCGGAGCATCGTTGGTCGGAGTGACGGTGACGTTGACCGTCTGGTTGACCGTGCCGCCGTGGCCGTCCGACACCTGCACCGTGAAGCTGTCGCTGCCGTTCCAGTTGGAGTCCTTGGCGGTAAAGGTGAAGTTGCCGTTGGCATCCACCGACAGGCTGCCGTTATGGCTCTGGCCGTCGGCAAGGACGGTATAGCTCAGCGTGTCGTGATCGGCGTCGGCGGCCGCGATGTGGCCGCTGACCGTGGTGGCGGCGCCGGTGGTGCTTTCGGCGCCGGTGGTGCCGGTCACCTCGGACACGGTCGGCGGGCTGTTCAGCTTGATGGTGGTGTTGTCCACCCGCACCACCAGGCTTTCGAAGTTGGTGGCGGTGGCGCCGCCCAGGGAGTTGAAGGTATAGGTCGCGCCGGGATGGTTGGCGATGAAGTCCTTGAACGCCAACAGGTCTTCGCGCACCGCTTCGGTGTATTGCGCGGCGGTCAGGTTGATCTTCAAGGTGTCGGTGCCGGCACCGCCGTCCAGCACGTCGCCGGCCATCTCGCCGCCCTTGGCGACGACCAGATCGTTGCCCTCGCCGCCCAGCACCGTGTCGGCGCCCGCACCACCGTTCAGGGTGTCGTTGCCGGTGCCGCCGATCAGGGTGTCGTTGCCGTTCTGGCCGAACAGCACGTCGTTGCCGGCGCCGCCGTCGATGGTCATGTCGCCGTAATTGGCGTAGGCGTTGGTCATGTCGACCACGTCGTCGCCATCACCAGCATTGATGACCTCGATGCCGGACAGGCGGGTGGTGCCGCCCTGCTGCGCCAGGATGGCGTCGTTGCCCGACGTGGCGTTCAACGTATCGACGCCATCGCCGCCCAGGATGCTGTCGGCGTTCAGGTTCTTGCCACCCAGATAGGCCGATTCGCTGGTGGCGAAGGTGCCACTGGCCCAGGTGCCGTCCTCGCCGGTCAGGGTGAAGGTGTCGTTGCCGGCGCCGCCGTCCAGCAGGTCGGCGCCCGCGCCGCCCACCAGGGTATCGTTGCCGGCACCGCCATAGATGCTGTCATTGCCGGCGCCGCCGTCCAGCATGTCGTTGCCGCCGGCATCGGTGTTGCCGAGCGTGGCATCCACGTGCAGCGTGGTAGAGGTGGTCGCGGTGTCGCCGCCATCTTCCGAGGTGGCGGAAATCTTCAGGTCGAACACCGGCGTGGCACTGCCCGCCGGCACCACGATGTGCAGGTCGTTAAGGTCGTCGGCGGACAGCGAATAGGTGCCGTCGGCGTTGGGCGTCAGATCACCGAGATCGTTGGCCAGCTTCAGGCCCGTCGGCACGCCGGCAACGGTATAGGTGACGGTTTCCGAGGTGTCATGGTCAGTGGCGCTGATGTTGATCGCCACGTCCATGTGGTCGGCGCTGGCGTCGCCGCGAATGACGTCGTCGCCGGCACCGCCCAGGATGTGGTCGCTGTTGGTGCCACCCACCAGGGTATCGGCAGCGCCAGTGCCGACGATGTCGAAGGTGGTGGTGACGGCGCCGACGGCAACGCCCGGCTGGGTGGTGAGGGTGGCGCCGGCATCGGCGATGCGCAGTGCCGCCGTGCTGTCCAGCGGCAGGGTGCCGTCGCTGCCCACCGTCAAGGTGACGGTGTGACCGGTCGCATCCAGATAGCTCACCGCGCTGGCGGCGGGCAGGCCGCTCAGGGTGACGCCGCCCAGGGCGCTGCCCTGGCCGTCGACCGAAATGGTCAGCGGATGGGTTTCCGACACCGGCGTCTGGGTGGTGGTGTCGCCATGCAGACCGAACGACACGCTGCCGTTATGCAGGCTGGTATAGCCGCCATCCGAGCCGCTGCCGGTATGGTCGTTGGCGCCCTTGTTGGTGACGCCGCTTTCCGCCTGGATCTCGACGCCGTTGACCACCAGCTTGTCGATGCTGACGTTGGTGCCCTTCTCGCCGCTAATCTGCAGGGTCTGGCCGGCCTCGAAGCCGCTGAAACCGCTGTCCAGGGTGATGGTGACGTCCTGCCAATTGCTGCCGTTGGCCTGGCCGTGGCCGATCACCGTGGTGTGGCCCTCGGCATCGACCACCGAGACGTCGAACGACGCCGCCTGCTGCTTGTTGCCGCCGGTCAGCTGCGCGACGCGCACCACAAGTGTGTTGGCGTCGTTGCCCACCGTGGTGTCGCCGGAGGTGGCGTAGTGGACGGTGCCCGCGCCGACCTGGGTGTTCACGTCCAGGGTCACCGCGCTGTTGTCAGCGGTCACGGTGGCGCTGGCGGTCAGGGTGGGCGCGTCGGCAACGCCGGTCACGTCCAGGGTGGCGCTGTCATGGCTGACCACGCCCTTGTCGGTGACCACGTCGTAGCTGACGTTGATGGTACCGCTGTAATCGGCGCCAGGGGTGAAGGTGTAGGTGCCGTCGTGGTTGTCCACCAGCGAGCCGCCGTCCGCCTTGACGTTGGCGACACTCAGGGTGTTGTCCACGTCGGTGGCGTTGCTCAGCAACTGCGCCTTGGTGAAGGTCACCGAGCCGCTGTCTTCCTTCATCGACCCCAGATCGACGGTGCCGGTGATCTGGGTAGCGTCGTCGGTGCCGTTGATGGTCACGTCCACCGACTTCGGCGCACTCTCGGCGGCACCGTCGAAGGCGACGACCTGGAAGCCGTCATGGGCGACCTGGCCCGCCTTCAACGCATCGGCGGCGTTGTCCGGGGTGAAGGTATAGGTGCCAGTGGTGCTGTCGATGGTGACCGAACCATAGGCGGTATCCAACGTCGTCACCCGGTTGCCGTCCGCGTCCAGCAGGTAATAGCTGGTCGACGAGTTGTCGACGTCGGTGAAGGTCGCGGTGGCCGAGACGGTCTGGTCCTCGCCCGCCGACAGGTCGGACACCGACACCACCGGGGCATCGTTGCTGCCGGTCAGGGTGACGTCCACCGACTTGGGATCGCTCTGGGCAGTACCGTCGAAGGCGACGACCTGGAAGCCGTCATGGGCAACCTGCCCCGCCTTCAGCGCATCGGCGGCATTGTCGGGGGTGAAGGTGTAGGTACCGGTGGTGCTGTCGATGGTGACGGAACCATAGGCGGTATCCAGCGTCGTCACCCGGTTGCCGTCGGCGTCCAGCAGGAAGAACGACGACTTTTCGCCATCGACATCGGTGAAGGTGGCGGTGGCCGAAACGGTCTGGTCCTCACCGGCAGACAGGTCGGAGACGCTCACCACCGGGGCATCGTTGCTGCCGTTGATGGTGACGTGGACATCCTTGGGATCGCTATAGGCGGTACCGTCAAACGCGGCAACCTGGAAGCCATCCCGCACGCTTTCGCCATCGTCCAGCCCCTGCAGATCGCCCTTGGGCGTGAAGGTGTAGGCGCCGGAATGGGCGTCGATCTCGACATGGCCGTACGGGGTGTCCAGCGAGGTGACATGCTCGCCGTTCGGCCCGACCAGGGTGTAGCTGACGGTGTCGTGCGCGTCCACGTCGGTGGCGGTGATGGTGCCGGTGGCGGTGCCGTCCTCGTCGGTGGTCAGGTCGGTGCTGACCGTCTTGACCTCGGGCGCGTCGTTGCTGCCGCTGATGGTGACGCTGACATCCTTGGCGTCGCTATAGGCGGTGCCGTCATAGGCGGCGACCTTGAAGCCGTCGGTGACCTTGTCGCCGTCGTCCAGCGCCTGCAGGCCATCCTTGGGCGTGAAGGTGTATTCGCCCGTCGCCGGATCGATGGTGACGTGGCCGTATTGGGTATCCAGCGAACCGACATGCTCGCCGTTCGGCCCGACCAGGGTGTAGGTGACGGTGTCGTGCGCGTCCACGTCGGTGGCGGTGATGGTGCCGGAGGCCGAGCCGTCCTCGCCGGTGCTCAGGTCGGTGGTGACCGTCTTGACCACGGGCGCGTCATTGGCGCCGTCGATGGTGACGTCCACCGTCTGCGGCGAGCTGATGGTATGGCCGTCGGTGACCGCGACCTGGAAGGTGTCGGTGGCGTGGTCGCCGTCGTCCAGGGTCTTGGCGTTGTCGTTGGGGGTAAAGGTGTAGTTACCGTTGGCCGGATCGACGGTCACGGTGCCGTAGGTGGTTTCCAGCGTCTGAACCAGATTGCCGGTGACCGGGTCGATCACGCCATAGGTCAGCGGGTCGCCATCGGGGTCGGTGGCATTGACGTCGCCGGTGCCGACACCATTCTGGCCGACGGTGATGTCCACCTGGGCCGGACTGGTGATCTGCGCCGCGTCGTCGGTGGGGTTGACGGAGATCGGCACCGTCACGTCGGTGGTGCCGCCATGCGCATCCGTCACCCGAATGGTGAAACTATCGCTGCCGTTCCAATTGGCATCGTTGGCGGTAAAGGTGAAGGCGCCGTTGGCATCGACCGTCAGGCTGCCGTGATGGTCGCCGCCGCCCAGCACTGCATAGCTGACGGCCTCGCCATTCAGATTGTCCACGTCGGTGGCGGAGATGGTGCCGGTGACCACGGTATGGGCGTCGGTGGTGCTTTCGGCACCGCTGCCGCCGGACAGCGTGACAACTGCCTCGTCCTCGGTCGCGGTCACGGTGACCGGCACGGTCACATCGGTGGTGCCGCCATGGGCATCGCTGATGCGGACGGTGAAGCTGTCCGAACCGTTCCAGTTCTGATCGTTGGCGGTGAAGGTGAAGTTGCCGTTGGCATCCACCGTCAGCGAACCGTGATGGTCGCCGCCGCCCACCACTGCATAGCTGACGGCCTCGCCATTCAGATTGTCCACGTCGGTGGCGGAGATGGTGCCGGTGACCACGGTATGAGCGTCGGTGGTGCTTTCGGCACCGGTGCCGCCGGTGACGGTGGCGACGGCCTCGTCTTCGGTGGGGGTTACAGTGATCGGGATCGCAACGTCGGTGGTGCCACCCTGCGAATCCGTCACCCGAATGGTGAAACTATCGCTGCCGTTCCAATTGGCATCGTTGGCGGTGAAGGTGAAGTTGCCGTTGGCATCCACCGTCAGCGAACCGTGATGGTCGCCGCCGCCGACCACCTCATACTGCAGGGCTTCGCCGTTCAAATTGTCGACGTCGGACGCGGTAATGGTGCCGGTGACCACGGTATGGGCGTCGGTGGCGCTTTCGGCACCGGTGCCGCCGGTGACGGTGGCGACGGCCTCGTCCTCGGTCGCGGTCACGGTGACCGGCACGGTCACGTCGGTGGTGCCGCCATGGGCATCACTGATGCGGACGGTGAAGCTGTCCGAACCGTTCCAGTTCTGATCGTTGGCGGTGAAGGTGAAGTTGCCGTTGGCATCCACCGTCAGCGAGCCGTGATGGTCGCCGCCGCCCACCACTGCATAGCTGACCGCCTCGCCGTTCAAATTGTCGACGTCGGACGCGGTGATGGTGCCGGTGACCTCGGTATGGGCGTCGGTGGTGCTTTCGGCGCCGGTGCCGCCGGTGACGGAGGCGACGGCCTCGTCCTCGGTCGCGGTGACGGTGACCGGCACGGTCACATCGGTGGTGCCGCCATGGGCATCGCTGATGCGGACGGTGAAGCTGTCCGAACCGTTCCAGTTCTGGTCGTTTGCGGTGAAGGTGAAGTTGCCGTTGGCATCCACCGTCAGCGAACCGTGATGGTCGCCGCCGCCCACCACGGCATAACTGACGGCCTCGCCATTCAGATTGTCGACGTCGGTGGCAGAGATGGTGCCAGTGACCACGGTATGGGCGTCCGTGGTGCTTTCGGCACCGGTGCCGCCGGAGAGCGTGACAACCGCCTCGTCCTCGGTCGCGGTCACGGTGACCGGCACGGTCACGTCGGTGGTGCCGCCATGGGCATCGCTGATGCGGACGGTGAAGCTGTCCGAGCCGTTCCAGTTCTGATCGTTGGCGGTGAAGGTGAAATTGCCGTTGGCATCCACCGTCAGCGAACCGTGATGGTCGCCGCCGTCCAGCACTTCGTAGCTTACCCCCTCGCCGTTCAGATTGTCGACGTCGGTAGCAGAGATGGTGCCGGTGACCACGGTATGGGCGTCGGTGGTGCTTTCGGCGCCGGTGCCGCCGGTCACGGTGGCGACGGCCTCGTCCTCGGTGGCGGTCACGGTGATCGGGATCGTGACGTCGGTGGTGCCGCCGTGCGCATCCGTCACCCGAATGGTGAAGCTGTCGCTGCCATTCCAGTTCTGGTCGTTCGCGGTAAAGGTGAAGGCGCCGTTGGCATCGACCGTCAGGGTGCCGTGCTCGCCACCGCCGACCACGGCATAGCTGACGGCCTCGCCATGCAGATTATCCGCGTCGGTGGCGGAGATGGTGCCAGTGACCACGGTATGGGCGTCCGTGGTGCTTTCGGCACCAGTGCCGCCGGTGACGGTGGCGACGGCCTCGTCCTCGGTCGCGGTCACGGTGATCGGCACAGTCACATCGGTGGTGCCGCCATGGGCATCGCTGATGCGGACGGTGAAGCTGTCCGAACCGTTCCAGTTCTGATCGTTCGCGGTGAAGGTGAAATTGCCGTTGGCATCCACCGTCAGCGAACCGTGATGGTCGCCGCCGCCCAGCACTTCGTACTGCAGGGCTTCGCCGTTCAAATTGTCGACGTCGGACGCGGTGATGGTGCCGGTGACCACGGTATGAGCGTCGGTGGTGCTTTCGGCATCGGTGCCGCCGGTGACGGTGGCGACGGCCTCGTCCTCGGTGGGAGTCACGGTGATCGGGATCGTGACGTCGGTGGTGCCGCCCTGAGAATCCTTCACCTGAATGGTGAAGCTGTCCGAGCCGTTCCAGTTCTGGTCGTTCGCGGTGAAGGTGTAGGTGCCGTTGGCATCGACCGTCAGGGTGCCGTGCTCACCACCGCCGACCACAGCATAGCTGACGGCCTCGCCATGCAGATTGTCGACGTCGGACGCGGTGATGGTGCCGGTGACCACGGTAGGAGCGTCGGTGGTGCTTTCGGCACCGGTGCCGCCGGTGACAGTGGCGACAGCCTCGTCCTCGACGTTGGTGAGGGTGAACGAAATGTTCTGGCTGACCACATTACCTTCGTCGTCCCGCACGTACACGGTGACGGAATCGGTGCCATACCAATTGGGATCGCTGGCCTCATAATAGTAATTGCCGTCCGAACTCTGATGGATAGTCCCGTTCTTGCCGGCGGAAAAATCGAAAGAGACGCTTCCGCCATCGGGATCATAGGCGTCGATGCGGAAGCTCAGTTGGTCCCCTTCCTTACCGCTCATGGCATAGGGTCCGCCGGCGTTGGGGTCGGCCTGGCCGTTGCCGCCCTCGATGACAATGCCGTTGAGTACCGGCAGTTGATCGATGTGCAGGGGCTGTTCGGGGGCGGCGGGAACGGTGGCCGCCGGGGCCGCTTCGACCACATTCACTTCGCCGGTGGGAGCAGCGGCAGGAGCAGGAGCGGCGTTGACGGCTTCGGTGGTGGGGGCTTCAGGCGCGGGAGCGGGCGCGGCGGCTTCGGGCGCCACCGGTGCGCTGACCGGCGCGGCGGCTTGCGGCGCGGCGCTGGTCGCCGCGATGGTGACGTCGTCCGGGGCGTCCGGCAGGGTTTCGGCGACCAGCGGCGCGACCGAACCGGCATCCTCGGTCACCATCGGCTGGTCGGCGGCGATCTGGCCGGTTTCCACCACGAAGCCCTGCTGCGTCGCGACGCCGGTTCCCGATCCCTGGTGAATGGTGGCCAGGCTGCCCAGCGCGCCTTCGGAAACGTCCGTCTGGCGGACGTTGTTCAAGCGCGCCTGGCCCATGTCCTGATTGCCGACATTGCTCAATACCGTGAGGTCGTCCAGCTCTTGCTGTTCGTTCACGTTGGTATTCTCGGTCTCGTCGCCGAGGTCGGTATCGTTCACGTCGGACATGGCTTGCTCCCGGCCAAAAAAAATCCCGGCCGCAATGCGGTCCGGGATCATTCGGATTATTCTGACTCACTTACGGCGCAGAATCTACCCACTTTTGAATCAAATCAACGCTTCCGCCCGCGTCCCTTGGACGGCTCGGACCGTGCCGCGGCCCCCTTGGGCTTGCTCATCAAATCGAGCGGAACGCCCAGATCGACGGCTTCGAGCCGGCGCAGCTCGTCGCGCAGGCGGGCGGCTTCCTCGAATTCCAGATCGGCGGCGGCGGCCTTCATGCGCTTTTCGATATCGGCCTTCACCGAGGCGAGATTGTGGCCGACGCCATGGGCCAGACCGGAATCGCCGGTGCCCACCGTGACGTAATCCTGTTCGTAGACGCTGCCGAGCACGTCGCCGATGGCCTTTTTCACGCTTTCCGGGGTGATGCCGTTGGCGACGTTATAGGCCTGCTGCTTCTCGCGGCGGCGGTTGGTCTCGCCGATGGCGTATTCCAGCGAGTTGGTCATCTTGTCGGCATACAGCAGCACGCGGCCGTCAAGATTGCGCGCGGCGCGGCCGATGGTCTGGATCAGCGAGGTCTTGGAGCGCAGGAAGCCTTCCTTGTCGGCGTCCAGGATGGCGACCAGGGCGCATTCCGGGATGTCCAGGCCCTCGCGCAGCAGGTTGATGCCGACCAGCACGTCGAAGGCGCCCAGGCGCAGGTCGCGGATGATCTCGATGCGCTCCAGCGTGTCGACGTCGGAATGCAGATAGCGCACGCGGATGCCGTGGTCGTGCAGGTATTCGGTCAGATCCTCGGCCATGCGCTTGGTCAGCACGGTGACCAGGGTGCGCATGCCCTTGCGCGACACCTCGCGCACTTCGGCCAGCAGGTCGTCGACCTGATGCTCGACCGGCCGCACGATGCACACCGGGTCGACCAGACCGGTCGGACGGATGACCTGTTCGGTGAAGACGCCGCCGGTGCGCTCCATCTCCCACGGGCCGGGCGTGGCCGAGACGAACACCGTCTGCGGCCGCATGACCTCCCATTCCTCGAACTTCAGCGGCCGGTTGTCGACGCAGGACGGCAGGCGGAAGCCGAACTCGGCCAGAATGGATTTGCGGGCATAGTCGCCGCGATACATGCCGCCGATCTGCGGCACGGTGACGTGGCTTTCGTCGACGATGCACAGCGCGTCGGGCGGCAGGTATTCGAACAGGGTCGGCGGCGGATCGCCCGGGCGGCGACCGGTCAGATAGCGGGAATAGTTCTCGATGCTCTTGCAGTGGCCGGTGGTTTCCAGCATTTCCAGGTCGAAGGTGGTGCGCTGTTCGATGCGCTGGGCCTCGAGCAGCTTGCCCTCGCGCTGGAAGCGGGCGACCGTCTCGATCATCTCGGCCTTGATGCCCTTGATCGCCTGGGTGATGGTCGGACGCGGCGTCACGTAGTGGCTGGAGGGGTAGACCACCACCTCGGTCAGGCTGACGGTCTTTTCGCCGGTCAGCGGGTCGAACTCGGCGATGCCTTCCAACTCGTCGCCGAAGAACGACAGCTTCCAGGCGCGGTCCTCGTAGTGGACCGGGAAGATTTCCAAGGAATCGCCGCGCACCCGGAAGGTGCCGCGTTCGAAGGCGGCGTCGTTGCGGGTGTATTGCAGCTCGACCAGCCGTTTCAGCAGGTCGCGCTGGTCGTAGCTTTCGCCCACCTTCAGCGGAATGGTCATGCGGGCATAGGATTCGACCGAGCCGATACCGTAGATGCACGACACCGAAGCGACGATGACGACGTCGCGCCGTTCCAGCAACGCGCGGGTCGCCGCATGGCGCATGCGGTCGATCTGCTCGTTGATCTGGGAATCCTTCTCGATATAGGTGTCGGTGCGTGGAATGTATGCTTCCGGCTGGTAGTAGTCGTAATACGAGACGAAATATTCCACCGCGTTGTTGGGGAAGAAGCTTTTCATCTCGGCATAAAGCTGCGCCGCCAGCGTCTTGTTGGGCGCCAGCACCAGCGCCGGCTTGCCGGTCTTGGCGATGACATGGGCCATGGTGAAGGTCTTGCCCGAGCCGGTGACGCCCAGCAGCACCTGGTCGCGCTCGCCCCCGTTCACCCCGCCGGTCAATTCGGCGATGGCGGTAGGCTGGTCGCCCGCCGGCTGGTAGTCACTGACCAGCTCGAATTTGGCTGGCCCGGTGGGCAGCTCGGGGCGTTCGATGAAGTCGAGAACGGGAATGGTTGCCATGGTGTCCTTATAATAGGGCGCCCGCGCCGTTTCGCCAGCCCCCGCCGTCAATCCCCCAATGGTCGGGCCGCCCCAGGCCATGTGCCTGATTGCCCCGGCGCGGCCGCCGGCCTAGGTGGGAGGGGCGGATATCGCATCGCAATATGCACGGGGAACATGACCCATGGCCGGCAAGACCATCACCTTGGCGCTGCAGGGCGGCGGCAGCCACGGGGCGTTCACCTGGGGCGTGCTGGATCGCCTGCTGGCCGACGACCGGCTGGAGATCGAGGCGATCAGCGCCACCTCGGCCGGCGCCATCAACGGCGCCTTGCTGGTGTGCGGCCTGGCCCAGGGCGGCCGCGACGGGGCCAGGTCCTTGCTGTCACGGTTCTGGCGCCACATGGGCGAGCTGTCGCGCGCCAGTCCGCTGCAGCCGACGCCGCTGGACCGCCTGTTGCCGGGCTGGGGGCTGCAGTGTTCGCCGATCTATCAATGGGGCGAGGCGGTGCTGCGGCTGTTCTCGCCCTACCAGATCAATCCGCTCGACATCAACCCGCTGCGCGCCAGCCTGCGCGGCCTGATCGAGTACGACGCGCTGCGCGACCATCCGCCGGTGGCGCTGTACGTGTCCGCCACCAACGTGCGCACCGGCAAGGTGCGCATCTTCGCTCCCGAAGAAATGAGCGAGGACGTGCTGCTGGCCTCGACCTGCCTGCCCCACCTGTTCCGCGCCGTCGATATCGACGGCCAGTCCTATTGGGATGGCGGCTACGTCGCCAATCCGGCGATTTATCCGCTGATGCGCCGCGCCCGCGCCAACGAAGTGGTGATCGTCCAGGTCACCCCCATCGCCAGCCGCGAGCTGCCGGCCACCGCCGACGCCATTCTGCACCGCATCAACGAAATCAGCTTCAATTCCAGCGTGATGCGCGAGATGCACGCGCTGGCCTTCATCACCAACCTGATGGATCGCGGCTGGATCGACCGCCTGGCCGGCGTGCGCAAGACCCACATCCACATGATCCACGACGAGGAACTGATGAGCAGCCTGCACGCCACCTCGAAATTCAACGCGGAACCCGCCTTCCTCGACCTGCTGTTCGAGGCCGGCACCAAGGCGGCGGCATCGTGGCTGGCCCGCCATTACGACGATATCGGGCGGACCAGCACCATCGATGTCAGCGAGGTGTATCTGTAAATTTGCCCCTCGCCCGCCTGCGGGAGAGGGAGGGACCCATCGAAGATGGGAGGGTGAGGGAGCCGGAGACTCCCGAGTCCGTGGCTCCCTCTCCCGGCCCTACGGGCCACCCTCTCCCATGGGATGGGAGAGGGAAGTTCTCAGCCGGCCAGTTCCTTGCCGCGCTTGGTGGCGGCGGCGACGGCCTGTTCCATCAATTCGGCAAAACCCTTGCCGTCCTGCATCAGCACGGCCAAGGCGGCGGCGGTGGTGCCGCCGGGGCTGGTGACGTTGATGCGCAACTGCTCGCTGCTTTCGGGCGATTGGTTGAGCAACTGGCCCGAACCCCACACGGTGGCGCGGGCCAGCTTGGTCGACAGCTCGGCCGGCAGGCCGGCGGCGACGCCCGCCCTGGCCATCACCTCGGCCAGCAGGAAGACATAGGCCGGCCCCGAGCCGGAAACGGCGGTGACCGCGTCCATCTGGGCTTCGTCGTCGATCCAGGCGACCTCGCCCACCGCTTCCAGCAGAAGCTGGCAGACGGCGCGGCGGGCGGCGTCGACGCGGGCATTGGCGACACAGACGGTGATCCCGGCCCGAACGGCGGCCGGGGTGTTGGGCATGGCGCGGACGATGGCGACGTCGCCCAGCAGGGATTCGAAGAAGCCCAGCTTCTTGCCGGCGGCGATGGACAGGAACACGCCGGTCTTGTACTGGGCATAGGCGGGGGCCACGTCGGCCATCACCTGCGGCTTGACCGCCATCACCACCACGTCGGGAGTGAAGGCGCCATCGATAGCGGCGGCATTCTCCACCACCGTCACCCCCTTGGGGGCAAAGGCGTCACGGGCGACGCTGCCCGGTTCGACCACCACGATGCCGGCGGGATCGATGCCCCGCTCCAGCCAGCCCGCCAACAAGGCGGAACCCATCTTGCCACAGCCAACCAACAGAACTCGGGTCACGGCGCGATTCCCTCTGCGTTCAACCAGTGGCGACAGCAATAAACACGAATGGGCACGAAGGGAAACCCCAACGTGCCCATTCATAGCAGCAACGCGGCGAGGTCAGGCCTCGCCCACGGTTTCCAGCAGCGAGGCGGCCACCGCCTCTTTGGCGGTCTTGCCACCCCAGATGACGAACTGGAATGCCGGATAGAAGCGCTCGCACTCGGTAACGGCGATGTCCATCAGGTCCTCGATCTGCTCGGGGACGAAGCCGGCGGCGCCGCGCAGCAGCGAGGTGTGGCGGAACATGGGCACGCCCTCTTCCTCCCACAGGCCGAAATGGCCGAGCCACATCTTCTCGTTGATGATGGCCAGCAATTCAAAGATCGGGCCGCGCTTGGCCTCGGGCACCTTCATGTCGAAGGCGCAGGTGAAATGCATGCCGCCCATGTCCTCGCGCCAGGCGAAATAGAGCGAGTAGTTGCACCATTTGCCGGGCACCTCTGCCGCCAGCTCCTCGTCGGAGCGCCGGTCAAAGGCCCAATCATTCGCGGTAACGAACTGCTCGACGATGTCGAGAGGGTTGATCGCGGTGTCTTCCTCGTAATTGAGGGAAATCGACATGCCTTCGCCCTCCATGGCTGGGCTATCGCTTCGAGAGCCGGCAAGAACCTAAAGTTTGTGGCCGACCTACGCCTTCCGCACAATCGGTAGCCTAGCCACAGGCATCCCGGGGGCGCAAGGCATTATCAGCCAGCTACTTCGCTTTTGTTGTGGATAAACGGCCAATGCGCGCCTTCCCGACGGACTATGCCATCGGTGAAGGGGCGCGACACGGCACTGTTGTTACATTTAGTTACGAAGACTTCTTCTCGCCGAGTTCGGCGATCTTCGCTTCCAGCGCCGCAACGCGGACTTCCAGGTCTTCCTGCTCGGTGCGGGCCTTGATGGCCAGGGCGCGCACGGCCTCGAACTCGTCGCGCGGCACCATGTCGGCGCCGGCCATGAAGCGCTCGAACTGCTGGCGCACCAACTGTTCCACTTCGGCCTTCAGGCCCGACAACGCCCCCAGCGCCCCCCCGGCCATGCGGGCGATATCGTCGAAAAAGGGGTTCTGGGTCTGCATGGCGTAAACTCGTTCAATGAAACAGGCGGCAATATTATGGGGGCGGCAGGGGAAAATGCAAGGAAGCGAGGGCGGCTTGCCCCGCCCGCCGCCCCGGCCTATAAACGCCACAGGCCTTTCCAAGGAGCTGCCGAGCATGATCGTCGTCACCGGAGGTGCCGGTTTCATTGGGTCCAACATCCTGGCCGCGCTGGAAGAGCGTGGAGCGGGCAAGCTGGTGGTGTGCGACCGGCTGCGGGCCAACGACAAATGGAAGAACATCGCCAAGCGCGAACTGGCGGACATCGTCCACCCCGAGCAGCTGTTCGACTTCCTGGAAGCCAACCGCAAGAACATCCAGGTGATCTTCCACATGGGCGCCATCTCGGCCACCACCGAGACCGATGCCGACAAGATCGCTGCCAACAATTTCTCGCTTAGCCTGGCGCTGTGGAAATGGTGCGCCATGTCCAACGTGCGCTTCATCTATGCATCGAGCGCCGCGACCTATGGCGACGGCAGCGCCGGCTTCGACGACGACTGGTCGATCGAGCATCTGGCCAAGCTGCATCCGATGAACGCCTATGGCTGGTCCAAGCACCTGTTCGACCGCCGGGTGGCGCGCAAGATCGCCCACGGCTCGCGCAAGCCGCCGCAATTCGCCGGCCTGAAGTTCTTCAACGTCTATGGCCCCAACGAGTACCACAAGGGCGGCCAGCAGAGCGTCGTCGCCCAGGTCTATCCGCACGCCAAGGAAGACGCCGCCTACCAACTGTTCCGCTCGCATAATCCGAAATACAAGGATGGCGGCCAGATGCGCGACTTCATCTGGGTCGGCGACGTGGTCAACGTGATGATGTGGCTGCTGGACAATCCCCAGGTCAGCGGCATCTTCAACGTCGGCACCGGCAAAGCGCGCACCTTCCTCGACCTTGCCTCGTCGGTCTACAAGGCGTTGGGCAAGGACCCCAAGATCAAGTTCCAGGACACGCCGGTGGCCATTCGCGACAAGTACCAGTATTTCACCGAGGCCAACATGGACCGTCTGCGCGCCGCCGGTTACGATCGTCCGTTCACCTCGCTGGAGGACGGCGTCAGCCAGTACGTCCAGCACTTCCTCGACCGCGCGGATCGTTACCGCTGATGCTCGCCCTCGCCTATCCCCACATCGACCCCATCGCCATCGAACTGGGGCCGTTCGCCATCCGCTGGTACGCCATCGCCTATATCGCCGGCCTGATGCTGGGCTGGCGTTATGTGAAATGGCTGGTATCCAAGCCGCCCCATGCCATGCGCGAGCTGGACGTCGACGACTTCCTGGTATGGGCGACGCTGGGCGTCGTGCTGGGCGGCCGGCTGGGCTATGTGCTGTTCTACAAGCCGGTTTATTACCTGAGCCATCCCGGCGAAATCTTCATGCTGTGGCATGGCGGCATGGCCTTTCACGGCGGCGCGCTGGGCGTCATCCTGGCGATCATCCTGTTCGCGCGGCGGCGTGGGCTGAACCTGTTCGCCATCGGCGACGTGGTGTGCTGCGCCGTGCCCATCGGCCTGTTCTTCGGCCGCATCGCCAACTTCATCAATGGCGAGCTGTTCGGCCGCGTCGCCCCCGACGTGCCGTGGGCGATGATCTTTCCCGGCGGCGGCCCCGACCCGCGCCACCCCAGCCAGTTGTATCAGGCCGGGCTGGAAGGGCTGGTGCTGTTCACCGTGCTGTTCCTGCTGTGGCGCCAGCGCGACGTGCGCGAGCATCGCGGTACCATCGCCGGCGTGTTCCTGATGGGCTACGGCATCGCCCGCATCATCGGCGAGTTTTTCCGCCAGCCCGACGCCCATCTGGGCTTCCTGATCGGCGGCGCCACCATGGGCCAGTTGCTGTCGGTGCCGTTGATCGCCGCCGGTGCCGGCGTGGTGTGGTACGCCCACAAATACGGCCATCGTCCCTGATGGCGGGGGCGCTGGCCGACATCCTGGCCGACCGCATCCGTTCCGGCGGCCCGCTGACCGTGGCCGAGTTCATGGCCGAGGCGCTGGGCCACCCCGAGCACGGCTATTACACCACGCGCGAGCCGTTCGGCAGCCAGGGCGACTTCACCACCGCCCCCGAGATCAGCCAGATGTTCGGCGAGATCATCGGCCTGTGGGCGGCGGTAAGCTGGCAATCGCTCGGGTGCCCCAAGCATTTCGTGCTGGCCGAGCTGGGGCCGGGGCGCGGCACCCTGATGGCCGATCTGTTGCGCGCCGCCGCCGCCGTGCCGCCGTTCCTTGAAGCCGCCGAGGTGTGGCTGGTGGAAACCAGTCCGCGTCTGCAGGCACGCCAGCGCCAGACCCTGGCCGGGCGGAAGGTGCAGTGGTGCGAGCGCTTCGACCAACTGCCCGACGGCCCGCTGATGGTGGTCGCCAACGAATTGTTCGACGCCCTGCCGATCCGCCAGTTCGAGAAGAGCGGCGGGGTGTGGCGCGAGCGCATGGTCGGGCTGGACGGCGACGCCCTGGCCTTCGTCGCCGGCGGCGAATGCACGCCCGATTTGCCGGCCGAGATATTGGACGCCGCCGACGGCGCCATCGTCGAGACCTGTCCGCAGGGACGCGAACTGGCCGCCGCCATTGGCCGCCGCCTGTCGCGTGCGCCCGGACTGGCCCTGCTGATCGATTACGGCCATCCCTTGTCGGGAGTCGGCGACACCCTGCAGGCGGTCAAGCGCCATGCCTTCCATCCGGTACTGGAAGCGCCGGGCACCGCCGACATCACCGCCCATGTGGACTTCGAAGCACTGGCCGCCGCCGCCATCCCAGCCCGCGCCTGGGGTCCGGTGACGCAGGGCGCCTTTCTGTCGGCATTGGGCATCCAGACCCGCGCCGCCATGCTGGCGCAAAATGCCGCACCGAAGGTGGCAGCGGACATCGCCGGTCAGATGCGGCGCTTGATCGACCCTCAGGAAATGGGCACCCTGTTCAAGGTCCTGGCGCTGGCACATCCCGCGTTGCCGGCTCCGATTGGATTGGCGTCCCTGTAAGGCTTCCCATGATCACCCTGTCCGCATTGAACGAGGTCAACCGCATCCGCCATGGCTTCTTCACCCGTGAAGGCGGCGTTTCGCACGGCATCTACACCTCGCTGAATTGCGGTCCCGGCTCGAACGACGATGCCGCCGCCGTGGCCGAAAACCGCGCCCGCGCCATGGCCATGCTGGACCTGCCGCCCGAGGCGCTGGTCACCGTGCACCAGGCCCACACCGCCGACGTGGTGGTGGTGGACGGCCCGTGGACGGGGGAACGCCCGGTGGCCGACGCCATGGTCACCACCACCCCCGGGCTGGCGCTGGGCATCCTGACCGCCGATTGCGCCCCGGTGCTGTTCGCCGACCGCCGGGGCAACGTGGTCGCCGCCGCCCATGCCGGCTGGAAGGGCGCCATCGGCGGCGTGCTGGAGAACACGGTGGACAAGATGGTCGCCCTAGGCGCCAAGCAGAAATCCATCATCGCCGCCATCGGCCCGTGCATCGGCCAGCGCTCGTACGAGGTGGGGGCGGAATTCCCGGCGCCGTTCCTGGCCGAGGCCGCCGAGAATCGCGACTTCTTCGCCCCCAGCCGGCGCGACGGCCATTATCTGTTCGACCTGCCCGGCTATGTGTCGCGCAAGCTGGCGCGGCTGGGCGTGACCGAGGTGACGCGGGTTCCCGCCGACACCTGCCGCGACGAAGCGCGCTTCTTCAGCTATCGCCGCACCACCTTGCGCAATCAGCCCGATTACGGCCGCCAATTGTCGGCCATCCTGCTGGACAAGTAAGCCATGCCCCATTTCCTCATGCTGATGGCCTTTCTGCTGATCGGCTCGCTGGTGACCTGCGTCGCCCTGGTGGCGCAATGAGACTGGCGGCGGCTGCCCTTTCCGCGCTGGCCGCCCTGACCCTGGCCGCCTGCGGCGAGATTCCCCAGCCCTTCCGCCATGACGACGACGGCGTGCCCCGGCTGGCGCGACCGAAGATGACACGCGGCGTCACCGTCCATCCGCCCGCCGACACCGCCGAGGGCCGGTCGCTGGCCGATGCGCTGGTGCGCGCGCTGGAAGATCAGGAAGTGCCGGCGCTGGTGCGCGACGGCACCGCCTTCGGCCATGTCATCGACGGCCAAGTGCGCGACGACGGCAAGACCGTCAGCGTGCATTGGGTGCTCAAGGCCCCCGATGGCAGCACCGCCGCCGAGTCGGCGCACACCGTAACCCGCGCCGTGCTGGACCAGAACAACCCGGTGCTGATGAAGCGCGCCGCCGTCAACGCCGCCACCACCCTGGCCGCCCCGCTGGCCGATCCCGACGCGCTGCCGGTCAAGGGACCGGCCGTCGCCGTGGCCGACAACCGCCCCTCCGTCACCGTGGTGCCGCTACGCGGCCTGCCCGGCGACGGCGACAAGTCGTTGACCGAGGCCCTGAAACGGGCGCTCGGACGGGGCGGGCTTCTGGTCAAGGACGACGGTGCCGACTATATGGTCGAAGGCATGGTCACCGTGGCCCCCGGCCTGCCCGGCGAGGACACCGTCACCGTCGCCTGGCGGGTCAAACGGGGCAGCGGCGCCGAGTTGGGCAACATCGCCCAGGACGGCGGCGTGCCGCGTGGCCGGCTGTCGCAGGCCTGGGGCACCATGGCGCGCGACATCGCCGAAGGCGGCGCCGCCGGCGTGGTCGAGGTGGTCCTGAGCGACACCGCCGGAGAACGCACCAAACGACGTTTGCCGTAATCCCATTTACATAAAAGAGGCCTGCTGATATACGAAGGCCGGTTCGAGAAAGCTGAAAAATCAAGGCGCGAAATGGCCGCCCAACGGGGTGTCCGGCCTGGAAGATCGCGCCAACCTTGAGTTCTTGCCGGATCGCCGGCTTTTGGTCTCGAATCTCGCGCGCACGGGTAGCAAACTATGAAGATCCTCGCCTGTAACAGCAATCGGCCGCTCGCGGAGGCGATTGCCGAATACCTCAATATCGGCATCACCAAGGGGTCGATCCGCCGGTTCTCGGACCTCGAGGTGTTCGTCGAAATCCACGAGAACGTCCGCGGCGAGGATGTCTTCGTCATCCAGTCCACCTGTTATCCGACCAACGATAACCTGATGGAGCTGCTGATCACGCTCGACGCGCTGAAGCGCGGCTCGGCCCGGCGCGTCACCGCGGTAGTGCCCTATTTCGGCTATGCCCGCCAGGACCGCAAGTCCGGCCCCCGCACCCCGATCTCGGCCAAGCTGGTCGCCAACCTGATCACCACCGCCGGTGCCGACCGCGTGGTGACGCTGGACCTGCACTCGGGTCAGATCCAGGGCTTCTTCGACATTCCGCTCGACAACCTCTATGCCGCGCCGGTGTTCACCAACGACATCCGCGCCCGCTACGACAACGTCATGATCGTGTCGCCCGACGTCGGCGGCGTGGTGCGCGCCCGCGCCATCGCCAGCCGCATCGACGCCGATCTGGCCATCATCGACAAGCGCCGCGAGCGCGCCGGCGTGTCCGAGGTCATGAACATCATCGGCGACGTCAAGGGACGCCGCTGCATCATGGTCGACGACATCGTCGATTCCGCCGGCACGCTGTGCAACGCCGCCGCCGCCCTGATGAAGGCCGGCGCGGTGTCGGTCTCGGCCTATGTCACCCACGGCGTGCTGTCGGGCGGCGCGGTGGCCCGCGTCACCTCCAGCCCGCTGGAGGAACTGGTCATCACCGATTCCATCCCCGCCACCGAGGCGGTCAAGATGGCCCACAACATCCGCCAGATCACCATCGCCCCGCTGATGGCCGAATCCATCCAGCGCATCTCGGAAGAACGCTCGGTGTCGAGCCTGTTCGACTGATTTTTCCTGTGCGAAAAAAGGCGCGGCCTTACGGCTCGCGCCTTTTTTTATGCCCGCAACGCATCTCCCAACGCCCGGAAATCCGCCTTGCGCGGGCTGCTGGGACGCCAGGCCAGGCCGATGCCGCGGCTGCCGGCATCAAGGATGGGCCGCGTCACCACGTCGGTGCCGGCGAGCACGCCGCACTCCACCGCCATCTTGGGCAGCAAGGTGACGCCCAGGCCGTTGGCGACCATCTGCACCAGCGTGGCCAGGCTGGTGCCCAGCACGCCGTCGCCCCGCGCCGGGCCAGGCAAGTGGCACGCGGCCAAGGCGTGGTCGCGCAGGCAGTGCCCCTCCTCCAGCAACAGCAAGTCGGCGCCGACCAGATCGGCCGAGCGCAGATTCGCCTTTGCCGCCAGCGGGTGGCCGGGCGGGCAGGCCAGCACGAAGGGGTCTTCGGCGATGTCCAGGGTTTCGATATCGGGGGCGTGGTAGGGCAGCGCGATCAGCGCCACGTCCAGGTCGCCGGCGCCCAGGCGGTCGAGCAGGCGGGCGGTCAAGTCCTCGCGCAGATAGAGCCGCAGGCCGGGATGATCGGCCCGCAGCCGGGGTAGGACGCGCGGCAGCAGGTAGGGCGCGATGGTGGGAATGACCCCCAGGCGCAGCGGCCCCGACAGCGGCTCGGCGGCGCTGGCGGCCAGATCGGCGATGTCCTCGGCGCCGTGCAGCACCTCGCGGGCGCGGGCGACAACCTCCTCGCCGATGGGGGTCAGCATGACCTTGCGCTTGGTCCGCTCCACCAGCACCACGCCCAGCAGGTTTTCCAGTTCCTGCAGTCCCGCCGACAATGTCGATTGCGTCGCCAGGCAGGTTTCGGCGGCGCGGCCGAAGTGTCGATGCTCGGCCAGGGCGACCAGATAGCGCAACTGGCGCAGGGTGGGCAGTATTTTCACAAATCGCCTCCACCGATGAATGACGCATAAAATACGCAAAAAGCCGATAAGTCAAGCCGGCCTACTACTTTTGGAAGAGGTCCCGGCACTCCAACCTGGGATTGATAGGACTTAGGGATTAATCCTTCTCCCCACCTTGTTGCACGCGCATAGCACGGTTAATGGTGTGGCCACATTGTGGACAATCTGTATGCCGCCTGTACGCTTTCTTCGCGTCATCGTTGCTGCCGTCACCATTGTGGCGATCGCTGCATTCACATTGTCGGCATGGCGCGACCGCCAAGCGACGCAACGCGAGACGGAAGGCGACCTGCGCGAGGTGGTGCGGTTGATGGAGGAGCACACCCGCGCCGCCCTGTTGGTGGGCGAAATCCAATTGTCGCGCATCCAGGATGCCATCGGCGCGCGTTTGCCGCGGCAAATGGGGGGCGCCGCCGACCACGACATGTTGGTCCGCCTGAGCGCCGCCATGCCGTTTTTCGATTCGGCTTGGATCTTCGATGCCGACGGCACCATGCGGGCCAGCACCCATCCGTTACCGCCGGGCGGCCTGAACGTGGCCGACCGCACCTATTACACCGCCCTGCGCGACGGCGCGTCCGGCTTCGTCAGCCCGCTGATATGGGGGCGGGCGCGCCCGGAGGCATTCGTGGTGATGTCGCACCGCGTTGACCGCCCGGATGGCCGTTTCGCCGGCGGCATCGAAGTATCGCTGAAGGCGGACTATTTCACCGATTTCTATCACAACCTCAACCCCGAACCGGGTGCCGTCTTCGTCATCTACAAGGACGACGGCAGTCTGGTGATGTGTTCGGCATTGCCGACCAACCAGGAAACCTTTCCCAGACCCACCTCGATCCTGGCGCAAACGGCGCAGCAGCCCGATGGCGTTCTGACCGCCGCTTCGGGAATGGATGGCGTCAAGCGGCTTTATGCCTATCGCCACATGAAGGATCGCGCGCTGGTGGTCGCGTCCGGCCTGCCCGTGCGCCAAGTGTTCGCCGCCTGGCGCGACCGTACCCAGCGCAACGCCCTGATCGCCACGCTGGGGCTGATGGCGTTCTGGGCCGTCGCCGCCTTGCTGGAACGCACCTTGCGGCGCGAGGCGGCGTTGCGCGGCCGCGCCGAGGCGTTGCTGGCCGACAAGGAAATGCTGTTCCAGGAAATCCACCACCGGGTGAAGAACAACCTGCAGATCATCGCCAGTTTCCTGACCATGCAGGTGGTGCATTCGCGCGACCCCGCCACCGCCGCCGCCTTCGAAGAGGCACTGTCGCGCCTGCAATCCATGGGATTGGTGCACCAGATCCTGTACGAGCAGAACGAGGCCACCGAAGTGGGCATGGAGGCCTATCTGCGGGCGCTGGGCACCACCATCGGCCAGACCTTCGGCGCCCCGGAACGCGGCATCAGCATCGAAGTCACGCCGTCGGACGCCCGTCTGGCCATGGATCAGGCGGTGCCGCTGGCACTGCTGGCCAACGAAGCGCTGACCAACGCGCTCAAGCACGCCTTTCCCAACGGCCGCAGCGGCGTCGTCCGCATGGAACTCTGCCGGCAGCAAGGCGGCGCGCTGGCGTTCTCGCTAGCCGATAACGGCGTCGGCATGACCCAGGGCGCCAAATCCGGCCTGGGCATGATCATCCTGTCCGCCCTGGCCCGCCAATTGGGCGGCACCCTGGACTGGTCCGCCGGCCCCGGCACCCAATTGACCGTGGTGATCCCGGCGTAACTAAAACGGCGGAGCCGCGGGCAAAAAAGTTCATCGCGGACGTGCGGGGAGCACCTTGCTCGTCATGCGCGGGCTTGCCCCGCGCATCCACGTGGCGCCACCTAAACAATTGTTTCGACACATTTTTTCGCGGAGCAACGTGGATGACCGGGTCAAGCCCACGGCTGTCCGGCTGAGGCTTTCGCGGAACATCCTGCCCCGTCGAGGCCGCGCCCAGGTAACACGGACGGCACGGACGCCGCTTCGCGGGCCACGGACGAACCCGGACGGTAGCCGCGTCCAAAGTCCTGAAACCCTAAAAAATCCGCGTCACCCCGGACGCGCCCCGCGCGAGCCGGGGGCCATGGGGGTGCACCACGATGGATGCCGGCTCGAAGGCCGGCATGACGAATTTTCTTTTGTCCGTGTGATCCGTGGCCGCGAAGCGGCGTCCGCGCCGTCCGTGTTACCTGGGTACGGCGGCATCCGTCAAAGCCGAGCAGGCCGTGCTCCGCGCCACCCAAGCCCCGCAACGGAACCGGACAGCCGTGGGTCAGGCCCGGCCATAACGATGTATGGGCAGAGAGGTTTCCCCGGAATTCCGCAATGAAAAAAACGGCGGAGCCGTTGGCTCCGCCGTTTCGCAATCCAGCCGGACCGGCGATTACTTCTTCAGGTAATCGCGCACCAGCACTTCGGCGATCTGCACCGCGTTCAGCGCCGCGCCCTTGCGCAGGTTGTCGGACACGCACCAGAACGAGATACCGTTGTCGACGGTGGGGTCCTGACGAATGCGACTGACATAGGTGGCGTCTTCGCCGGCACATTCGACCGGGGTGATATAGCCACCCGGCTCGTGACGGTCATAGACGATGACGCCCGGCGCGGCTTCCAGCGCGGCGCGGGCGTCTTCGACCGACACCTCGCGCTCGAACTCCACGTTGACCGATTCGGAATGGCCGACGAACACCGGCACGCGCACGCAGGTGGCGTTCACCTTGATCTTGGGGTCAAGGATCTTCTTGGTCTCGACCACCATCTTCCATTCTTCCTTGGTCGAACCGTCATCCATGAAGACGTCGATCTGGGGAATGACGTTGAAGGCGATGGGCTTGGCGAACTTCACCGGATCGCGCGCATCGTTGACGTAGATGCCGCGGGTCTGCTCGAACAGCTCGTCCATGCCTTCCTTGCCGGCACCCGACACCGACTGATAGGTCGAGACGACGACGCGCTTGATGGTGCCCAGCGTGTGCAGCGGCTTCAGCGCCACCAGCATCTGGATGGTCGAGCAGTTCGGATTGGCGATGATCCGGCGCTTGGTGTACTGGGCGATGGCCTCGGGATTGACCTCGGGGACGACCAGCGGAATATCGGGGTCCATGCGGAAATGCGAGGTGTTGTCGATCACCACGCAGCCGGCGGCGGCAGCGCGCGGGCTGTGGATGGCCGACACCTTGGCACCGGGCGACGACAGGGCGATGTCGGTGCCGGCGAAATCATAGGTCTCGAGGTCCTGGACCTTGAGGATCTCGGTATCGCCGAACGAGACTTCCTTGCCGACCGAACGCGACGACGCCAGCGCCACCACTTCGTCGGCGGGGAAATTGCGCTCGGCCAGCGTCTTCAGAATCTCGCGACCCACGTTGCCGGTGGCGCCGATGACAGCAACCTTGTAACCCATGATCCCTTCTCTCCGTTGTCTTAGCCCTGGTCTTCGCCCCGAGCGCCTTCCCAATTACGCGAAAGCCCGCGGGAACCGTCCGCGGGCCATTGTGCAGTCGTGACGAACCGGCCCGCGCTAAACGGTGATCTTAGTGCCGGTTTTAGTGGTGGCGACGAAAGTCGCGGCCTGGGCTGCGCCCAGGTCGTCAATCGCGGCAGCGATGGCGAAGCGACCAGACATGACAAAGACCTCCGTCGGAGGTGTAGCTTTACCGCAACGCAACGGCGCTTCGCAAGGGCTTTCCCGGATTATTGATTCCGGATGCCCGAGCACACCCGCGCCACGAAGGCGTCGATGTCGTCGTTCATGCCGACGGTGCGGGCCGCCAGGTCGCCGGCGGCGATCAGCACCTGATCGGCCGCCTCGGTGGCGGTGCCGGCCACCTGGCTGACCTCGCCGATGGTGTTGGCGACGGTCTGCACCGCCTGGGCGACGTCGCGGATCGAGCGGCTGATCTCGGCCACGGCGGCCGATTGCTGTTCGGTGGCGGCGGCGATGCCGGTGGAGTTGTCGTTGATGTCGCGGATCATGCCGGCGATGGTGCGCACCGCCTCGACCGCATGGCCGGTGGCTTCGCGCATGCCGGCGATCTGGGCCGAGATGTCGTCGGTCGCGCGCGAGGTCTGGTTGGCGAGGTGCTTGACCTCGTTGGCGACCACGGCGAAGCCCTTGCCGGCTTCACCCGCCCGCGCCGCCTCGATGGTGGCGTTCAGCGCCAGCAGGTTGGTCTGGCTGGCGATCTCGGTAATCATGTTGACCACGTCGCCGATCTTCTGCGCCGCCTCCAGCAGGCCGTGAATGGCCTGGTCAGTCTCGCCGGCGACACGCACGGTTTCCTGCGCCATATCGGCCGACGTCTGGATACGGCACGCCACCTCGCGGATACCGCCCGCCACCTGTTCGGCGGCGGCGGCGACACCTTCCACATGGCTGGAGGCATCGCCCGCGGCCTGGGCCACGGTGGCAGATTGCTCGCTGGTCTGGGTGGCGATGTCGCTCATCTGCTTGGCGGTAGCTTCCAGCTCGGTGGCGGTGCTGGCGACGGCCTGGCTCATATGCTTGATGGTGTTGCCGACGCCGGTGGCCTCGGTGACGAATTCCTTGCTCTTCTTTTCCATGCTGAGCAGGGCGCCGTTGATCAGGCGGGCATGGTCCGAGAACTCGCCGACCAGGCCGTTCAGCAGGATTTGGCGGAAATACCGGCCCTCGGCGGTCTTCGCCATGGCGGCATCGGCTTCCTTGGTGAACGCCTCGGTCAGGTCGAGCAGGCGGTTGATGGCGTGGTCGAGATCGCCCAGCACGCCGCCTTCGCTGATGCCGACCACACGCACGTCCAGCCGGCCGGCGGCGGCCTGGGTTAGCACGTGGCGGGCGCGATGGGCGTTGGTGCGGGTCTTGACCAGGAAGGCCAGGCCGCACAGGCCGGACCCCAGCACCACCGCCGCCACGGCGGCATGAAGCAGTTCACCCGCGACCAATTGCTGCACCAGCAGCACCAAGCCGGCCACCGCCGAGATGGCAGAGGACCACAGCGCCCTAGAGAGCGAAGACGAATTCATCGTACGGCACCCCCAGCGCCTGCAATTTGTCGACCAGCGCCTTGAACCCGGCGTCCATTCCCTGCTTACGGTCCTCGACCCCGGCCTCGACCGCCAGCAAGTCGCGGTACAGCGCCTCGGCCTTGGCGACCGCCTCGCGGCGCGGGCTGCGCCGGTTGGAATGGTAGCTGACGATGGTGCCGGCGGCGTCGAAGGTGGGCGTGATGTGCGCCAGCACCCAATAATGGTCCCCGTTCTTGGACCGGTTCAGGACGTAGGCGAAGCATTCCTTGCCGGCTTGGATGGTGTCCCACAGCAGCTTGAACACGCAGCGCGGCATGGCCGGGTGGCGGATGATGCTGTGCGGCTGGCCGATGATCTCGCCTTCGCTATAGCCGGCGAGCTTCAGGAAGACTTCGTTGGCGTAGATGATGCGCCCCTTCGGGTCGGTCTTGCTGACGATGATCTCGTCAGCGCCGAAGGTGCGCTCTACCCCCGTCAGATGAACATCGGACCGTGCCATTTCCCCCCCGGAGCGGCAGATACCCGAGGCCCTGCGATGCCACCATCGCGCGAACCCCTCCAGGTATACCCCATACTCCTTTAAGGCTTAACCGATGATTAACCCCCGTTCAATACTGGCAAGGCCATTGTGAGCAACATTTAATACTACGGCAAACACCCTAGGGTTCGCGATATTTGCACCGTTGATTGTTACGCACGCAAGTATCTAACACCTTACCGGTTCAGGGCTTGCACCAGCCGCCGAATTGCCCCACAAACCTGCGCCATGAACTATCGTCATGCCTATCACGCCGGCAATTTCGCCGACGTCCAAAAGCACGCCGTGCTTGCCCTGGTGATCGAACACCTGAAGCGCAAGGACGGCGCCTTCCGCTATGTGGACACTCATGCCGGCATCGGCGCCTATGATCTGGCGTCGATACAGGCGGAAAAGACCTGCGAGTGGCAGACCGGCATCGGCCGGGTGCTGGCGGCGCCGTCGCACCCCGCCGAGTTGGAGCCGTATCTGCGGGCGGTGGACTCGGTCAATCCCGGCGGCGGCGTGCTGCATTATCCCGGCTCGCCGGCGGTGGTGGCGGCACTGGCGCGGCCGATCGACAAGCTGGCGCTGTGCGAGCTGCATCCCGAGGATGCCGGCATCCTGCGCCGGGTGTTCCGCGCCGATGCCCGCGTCGGCGTCCACCACATGGACGGCTATACCGCGCTGAAGGCCATGCTGCCGCCGCCCGAACGACGCGGCCTGGTGCTGATCGACCCGCCGTTCGAGGTGCGCGACGAGTTCATCCAGATGCGCAAGGGGCTGGTCGAGGCGCTGAAGCGCTGGCCCACCGGCCTGTACGCCCTGTGGTACCCGATCAAGGATCGCGCCCCGGTGGCGCGCTTCCATGCCGACCTTGCCATGCTGGGCCTGAACAAGGCGCTGGTGGCCGAAGTGATGATCCATGGCGACGATGCCCCCGACCGCCTGAACGGCGCCGGACTGGTGCTGGTCAACCCGCCGTGGAAGCTGGACGAGGCGCTGGCAACCCTGCTGCCGTGGCTGGCCGAGGTGCTGGCTCCCGGCCAGGGCTTCGCCCGCCTGGAATGGCTGGTCGCGGAGGCGACTTAAAACACCGCGCCTCCAATGTGAGGCGCGGTGTTCCAGCGCCCATTGCGGGCGCGGCCGTGCCGCCCCGAAGGGGCAAACGACGCCCGATAGGGCGGCCCGGCGCAAAGCGACGGGTGGATTTCACCCACAAGCGGGCGGATGCCCGCGCCCGGCTAGGGACAATGATGAAGTTTAAGCCGCGATGCACATTCTGGGCATCACGGCTTAAACGACGGTATAGCTCCACCCTATTCCTTTCCCCATTTGGTTGAGGCCGGGGAACACGCCACAGTATGGACAGGGATAAGGCCACCATAACAAGAATGGAGAGGCGGCCATGCTGGTCCAATGGCAGAAAGACTTCGAGTGGGGTCACCCGACGACCGATGCCGAGCATCGCCAGGTGGTCGACCTGCTGAACGAACTGGATGTGCTGCTGACCGCCGGTTCATCTTCCGACGACATCGATCGCGGCCTTGACGCCCTGGCTCGCGCGCTGGCCCGCCACCTGCACGCCGAGAAAGAGACCGCCCCGATCGTGAATCAGGTGCAGGCCCTGCACCGCAACTGGCGCGAATCCGCCACCGTCCCCGACCGTCACGACCTGCGCGAACTGGCTCATTGGTGGCTGCAGCACCTGTGCAGCCACCAGCACCTGCATTGAAGGTTGGCAGCTAAATTGCCGTCACGTTGACGCAATCCACCCGCCAGCCGTCCTGGGTGCCGGCGATGCGGGTCAGCGACAGCGGCTGGATGGAAAAGCGCAGCGCCTGGGCCGGTTCCAGCCCCAGCGCCATGGCCAAGGCGGCACGGATGGTGCCGGCATGAACGACGGCGACGACGTCGCGGCCGGGATGCTGGTCCGACAGCCGGCACAGGGCGCGGCGGACGCGAGCGCAGAACACGGCGAAGCTTTCACCCTCGGGCGGGGCGATTTCGGCCGGGTCTTGCCAGAAGGCGGCCAAATCGGGGTCCTTGGCCGTTTCCAGTTCCAGCCAGCTTTTGCCCTGCCAACGGCCGAAATTCTGTTCGGCCAAGTCCGGTTCGACCACGGGCGGCGGCAGCATCAGGCCGGCGGATTCCAGCGCGCCGGCGGTCTGGCGGCAGCGCATCAGGCCGCTTTCCACCAGCACGGCATTGGCGGGAATGCGGCGCGCCAGTTGCTGAAAGTCTTCCTCGTCCGAGGTGTCGCAGGCGACGTCCAACTGACCGGTGATGCGGCCGTGCGGACAGGGAACCGGCGCATGGCGCACCAGCCACCAGCGGGTATCGCGATTGCTATTGCTCATGCCCACGCTCCCGCCGCCGCCAGCAGCACCGCCATTTCCGCCACCTGTTGCACCGCGCCCAGCACGTCGCCGGTAAAGCCCCCCAGCGTGCGCCGCGCCAGCGCCACCACGCCCCATGCCGCCGCCAGGGCGACCAGCACCGCCAGCGGCGCCGCCAGACCCAGCCCGAGCAGGGCCAGCACCAAGCCGAGGACGGCGGCAGTGGCCGCCACGGTGGCGTCGGGCACGCCGGCGCCGGCGCCCAGGCCATCGGCACGGGCGGGCGGCATCACCTGCATGGCGGCGGGGATCAGCGCCCGCGACCACGCCGCCGCCGCCACCAACGCCCCCAGCCCGGCCAAGCCGGTGGGCGCCGCCGCCAGCGCGGCGACGCGCAGACCGACCGAGAACAGCAGCGCCAGCACGCCATAGGCGCCGGTGCGCGAATCGCGCATCACCTCAAGCCGGCGCTCGCGGCCGCCGCGCGCACCCAACCCGTCGGCGGTATCGGCCAAGCCGTCTTCGTGCAGCGCCCCGGTCAGCAGCACGCCGGCCAGCACCGCCACCAGGGCGGCGGCCAGCGGCGGCAGCACCGCATGGGCGCCCCAGAACACCAAACCCGAGACGACGCCGACACCGCCGCCGACCACGGGGAACATCCGCATGGTGCGGGCCAGCGCGCCCGGCGCCACCACGCCGCAATCGGGCAGCGGCAGGCGGGTCAGGAATGACGCCGCCAGGTGAAGCTCGGCCCCAAGAGAGAGTCGGGCGGGCGCCAACGGGGCGGTCGAAGGAAGCTCGGTGGTTTCTGGGGTCTGGTCTGTCATCGCCGGTGATGCTTTTGTGAACCGGATGGGTTATAGGACCAATCGCCGCGCCCGCGCAACATATTGGGGAGAGGTCATTTGAATACCTCCATTTCTTGTGTGAAAGACATCCAGACGGTGCTGGACCGGCTGCCCGCCCGTGACGAGGCCGCCGTGGCCGCCTGGGCCGCCCGCGACCCGCAACTGACCAAGCCGCCGGGCGCGCTGGGCCGGCTGGAAGACTTGTCGTGCTGGCTGGCCGCCTGGCAGGGCCGCCACCCGCCGCGCCTGGACAATCCGCGCGCCCGCGTCTTTGCCGGCAACCACGGCGTCGCCGCCCTGGGCGTGTCCGCCTTCCCGGCCGAGGTCACCGTGCAGATGGTGGCGAATTTCCAGCATGGCGGCGCCGCCATCAACCAGCTTTGCGGGGCCTTCGGCACCGAACTGGCGGTGGTCACGCTGGAGCTTGACCGCCCCACCGCCGACTTCACCAAGGAACCGGCCATGACCGAGGCCGAGTTCGCCGCCGCCTTCCAGGCCGGCATGGACTCGGTGCCCGACGACACCGACCTGCTGGCCATCGGCGAGATGGGCATCGGCAACACCACTCCGGCGGCGGCGATCGCCTGCGCCCTGTTCGGCGGCGACGCCGCCGGCTGGACCGGCAAGGGCACCGGCGTCGACAGCGCCGGCCTGATCCGCAAGACCGAGGTGGTGGCGGCGGGCGTCGCCCTGCACAAGGGCCAGCCGCCGCTGGAAATCCTGCGCCGCCTGGGTGGCCGCGAATTGGCCGCCATGGCCGGCGCCGTCGTCGGCGCGCGCCTCAAGCGGGTGCCGGTGCTGCTGGACGGCTATGTCTGCACCGCCGCCGCCGCGCCGCTGGAAGCCGCCTGCAAGGGTGCGCTCGACCACTGCGTCGTCGCCCATGTCTCGGCCGAGCCGGGCCATCGCCGCCTGCTCGAAGCACTGGGCAAGGAACCGCTGCTGAGCTTAGGCATGCGCCTGGGCGAAGCCTCGGGGGCCGCGCTGGCGGTGGGCATCGTCAAGGGCGCCCTGGCCTGCCACACCGGCATGTCCACCTTCGCCGAGGCCGGCGTCGCCGCTGGCTGAGCGGCGAGCGTCAAACTTGACGCACGGCGCGATCTGCGGCCATTGAGGCCGCGGCCAAGCGGGCGGATGCCCGCGCCCGGCGAGGGTAGAACAGGAGAACGTGATGACCATTTTGGGCAGCACGTTCTGAGCAAGAAAAATCCCGCTTCCGCCGGGCGGAAGGGGGATCAGGTGCGTGGGGCGGAAACGCCCCGCCCATCTTGGCGACGGGCCTCTTGGTGTTGCTTGGCGTCAGGCGGCGGCCAGGGCGGCCGCCTGGAGTTGGGCAATAAGTCCACGGATGTCATCGATGCGATCCACCAACTGGGCAATGCCCAGGGCATCCTCGATGCGGGCGCGTTCCGCCATCAGCTCCTGCAGTTCTGCGGGCGTCGCCGCCTTCATGCGGACGTTCATATCCTCTTCCACCAGGGCGAACTGAACCACGGCGTCGTCAAGCAAGGCGTCGAGCCGCTTGCGCTCGTCCTGCAGTTCGGCCAGTCGGATGGAAATGTCGGTCATCGCACGCCCCCGTATCGGTTCAAGCCGCCAGTTGCTTGGCCAGATCCAGCCGCTCGACCTCGGCGCGGGCGACGGAATCCTCGATCCCAGTCATGGCCGACAGGCACATGGCGGCGGCGGTCAGACCTTCTCGATGAGCAACCGCCTCGCCATGACCCTGGGCGCGCGCATCCTGGCAGGTCTCGTCATACGCGGTGAGGACCATTTCAAAGGTTGCGGCTTCCATCGACATCACTCCGGACACACGGCACACACGAAAAGCATATCTTCGCGTTGCCACCATTATAACAAAAGGCTGTGTCGGAGAAATTATCCGTTAGGATAATCAGGCGATTTTTATGTCAATGGAAGCTCGTTACTTATGAATGCTGTTACGAAATCAGCAATGGGCATGAATGACCCTTAAACAAAATAAAAACACCCGCCGAGGCTTCCCTGGCGGGTGTGTGTTGATCGCGCTTCGATACGAACGGCGCCTTTAATGCGCCTCGTCCCACGACGCGCCGATGCCGGTTTCGACCACCAGCGGCACGTCCAGGTCGGCGGCGGCTTCCATCACCTGTTTGACCACGGCGCGGGTCGCCTCGGCCTCGGCCGCCGGCACTTCGAACACCAGTTCGTCATGCACCTGCAGCAGCATGCGGGCGGTCAGGCACTGCCGCTTCAGTTCGTCCGGCACGCGCACCATGGCGCGCTTGATGATGTCGGCGGCGCCGCCCTGGATCGGGCCGTTGATGGCGGCCCGTTCGGCAAAGGCGCGCAGCGGCCCCTTGCCGTTGATGTCGGGCACATAGACCTTGCGGCCGAACAGGGTGGTGACGAAGCCGTTGGCGCGCGCCTCTTCCTTGGCCCGTTCCATGTAGTCGCGGATTTCCGGGAAGCGGCCGAAATAGGCGTCGATATAGGTCTTGGCCTCGCCGTTGCTGATGCCGAGCTGCTGAGCCAGGCCGAAGGCCGAGATGCCGTAGATGATGCCGAAATTGATCGCCTTGGCACGGCGGCGCAGGCCGGGGTCCATGCCCTCGACCGGCACGCCGAACACCTGGCTCGCGGTGATGGCGTGAATGTCGGCGCCGGAGCGGAACGCCTGCTTCAGGCCCTCGATGGCGGCGACATGGGCGACCAGCCGCAACTCGATTTGCGAGTAGTCGGCCGACAGGATGACGTTGCCCGGCTCGGCGACGAAGGCATGGCGGATCTTGCGGCCTTCCTCGGTCCGGATCGGGATGTTCTGCAGATTGGGGTCGGACGACGACAGCCGGCCGGTGGTGGTCGCCGCCAGCGAATAGCTGGTGTGGACGCGCCGGGTTTCCGGATTGACCTGGGCGATCAGAGCGTCGGCATAGGTGCTTTTCAGCTTGGCCAACTGACGCCAGTCCAGCAGCCGTGCCGGCAAGGCGTGGCCTTGGGCCGCCAGTTCCTCCAGCGCGTCGGCGCCGGTGGCCCATTGGCCGGTCTTGGTCTTCTTGCCGCCGGGCAGGCTCATTTCCTCGAACAGCACCTTGCCCAACTGGGCCGGCGAGGCGACGTTGAATTCGTGGCCGGCAAGCTGGTGGATGTCCTTTTCCAGCTCGGCCATGCGGCGCCCGAATTCCTCGGACAGCGCCAGCAGCGCCGTCTGGTCCACCTTGATGCCCTGGCGCTCCATCTCGGCGATCACCGCCACCAGCGGACGTTCCAGCGTCTCGTAGACGGTGACCATGCGCTCGGCCAGCAGCCGCGCCTTCAGCACCGCGTGCAGCCGCAGGGTGATGTCGGCGTCCTCGGCGGCATAGGCCAGGGCCTTGTCCAGCGGCACGCGGTCGAAGGTGATCTGGTTCTTGCCGCTGCCGCAGACGTCGGAAAACTTGATGGTGGCGTGGCCGAGGTGGCGCTCGGCCAGTTCGTCCATGCCGTGGCCGTTGCGGGCACCGTCCAGCACATAGGACAGCAGCATGGTGTCGTCCAGCGGCGCGACGCTGAGGCCGCAGCGGTGCAGCACATGCAGGTCGTATTTCAGATTATGGCCGACCTTCAGCACCGCCGGATCGGCCAGCAGCGGCCGCAGGCGGTCGATCACCACCTGGCGCGGCAGGATCTTGGGCGCCGCCGGCGCACCGGGATCGCCCAGCAGCAGCGACCCCTGGGCCTCGGCCGGCGAGTGCTTGACCGGGATATAGCAGGCGCGGCCGGGCGCGGTCGCCAGACAGACGCCGACCAGTTCGACCCGCAGGGCGTCGAGGCCGGTGGTTTCGGTGTCCACCGCCACGGTGCCGATGCGAGTCGCCTCGGCGATCCAGCGGTCCAGCACCTCGACCGTCAGCACCAATTCGTAATCCAGCTTTTCCGGAGCCGCCGGCTGCGCCAGTTCTGACGCTGCCTCGACCGGGGCAACCGCTGGCGCGGGAACGGCAGAGCGCGCGGCGCCATTGGCGGCGGGGGCGCCGCCCAGCCGGGCCAGGATCGACTTGAACCCCATCTGGCTGACGAAGGCGGTCAGCATCTCGGGCGCCGGCTCGCGCTTGGCGAAACCGTCCAGCGCCTCGACCACCGGCACGTCGCGTTTCAGCCGCACCAGCTCGCGGCTGATCCGCGCCATGTCGGCATTGGCCTGCAAGGTTTCGCGCCGCTTGGGCTGCTTGATCTCGCCCGCACGCGCCAGCAGGGTATCCAGGTCGCCGTATTCCAGGATCAATTGGGCGGCGGTCTTGACGCCGATGCCGGGCACGCCCGGCACGTTGTCGGTGGGATCGCCGCACAGCGCCTGGACGTCCACCACCTTGTCGGGGGGAACGCCGAACTTCTCGATGACTTCGGGGGTGGCGATGGTGCGGCCTTTGAGCGGGTCCATCATCTCGACGCCGTTGCCCACCAACTGCATCAGGTCCTTGTCCGACGACACGATGGTGACGCGCGCGCCCTGCTCCACCGCCTGGGCGGCATAGGTGGCGATCAGGTCGTCGGCCTCGTACCCCTCAAGCTCGATGCAGGGCACGTTGAAGGCCCGCGTCGCCTCGCGGATCAGCGGGAACTGGGGCACCAGTTCCTCGGGCGGCGGCGGCCGGTGGGCCTTGTAGGCTGGATAGATGTCGCTGCGGAAGGTCTTGCGCGCGGCATCGAAGATCACCGCCACGTGATCGGCGTCGGTCTCGTTCAGCAGCTTCATCATCATGGTGGTGAAGCCGTAGACCGCGTTGACGGGGGTGCCGTCGGCGCGGGTCATCATGGGCAGACCGTGGAAGGCGCGGAAGATGAATCCCGAGCCGTCCACCAGATACACGTGGCGGGGAGCGCTCACCTTAATGACCGTGCTTCTTGGCGCCCTCGGCCAGCACATAGGTGCGCGAGCAGTACGGGCACACCACTTCGTGGGCGTCGCCGAAGTGCAGGAAAATACGGGGATGGCCCAGCGGACCGGTGCCGCCGTCGCAGGCGACGGTGGCGGTTTCGACCGTCTGGGTCTCGAATGCAGGCTTGGAGATTTCAGTGGCGGCAGACATGGCGAGCATCATCCGTTGACCGTGGAAACGGGCGGATGATACCCATGTCGGGCCATGGTTCAAACATTCATCCGTCACGACCTTCCCGACAACGCGATCGAAGCGCACGATCTGCGCAAGGTTTATCGCGGCAAGCGCGGCGAAAAGGTGGCGCTGGACGGCATCTCGCTGGCAGTGCCGCGCGGGTCGTTCTTCGGTCTGCTCGGCCCCAACGGCGCCGGCAAGAGCACCTTCATCAACATCCTGGCCGGACTGGTGGTCAAGACCGGCGGCAGCGCCCGCATCTGGGGCTACGACATCGCCGACGCCCCGCGCGCCGCCAAGGCGGCCATCGGCATCGTGCCGCAGGAACTGAACCTGGACCCGTTCTTCACCCCGCGCGAGCTGCTGGAGGTCCAGGCCGGCATGTACGGCGTGCCCAAGACCGACCGCCGCACCATGGAAATCCTGGAGGCGGTCGGGCTGGCCGACAAGGCGGATTCCTATGCCCGCACGCTGTCGGGCGGCATGCGCCGCCGCCTGCTGGTGGCCAAGGCCATGGTGCATACGCCGCCGGTGCTGGTGCTGGACGAGCCGACCGCCGGCGTCGACATCGAGTTGCGCCAGTCGCTGTGGACTTACGTCAAGGAACTGAACCGCGCCGGCACCACCATCGTGCTGACCACCCACTACCTGGAAGAAGCCGAGGAGCTGTGCGACCGCATCGCCATCATCAACCATGGCAAGCTGGTCGCCTGCGAGGCCAAGCGCGATTTGCTGGGCCGACTGGATTCCAAGGCGGTGACGCTGACCTTCGAGCGTGCGCCCGAGACGGTGCCGGCAGCACTTGCCCCATTCTCGCCCGATCTTCGCCCCGACGGCCGCATGGTCGTCCGCTACAAGCCGTCCGAGATGCCTATCGCCGGCATCCTCGACGCGGTCAGGACAGCCGGGTTGTCCCTGGTTGACCTCTCCACCGAGGAAACCGATCTGGAAGACATCTTCCTGCAGTTGACCTCGTCCAAGGCCCGATGAACGCCCGAACACTCGCCAGCCTGTTCCTCGTCTTCCTGCTGTCGGCCTGCGCCGTCCAAATTCAGCAGCCCGGCCCCGTCGTCGCCGCGCCGCAAATGAACGGCGACCATTGGCTGTCCGCCGACGGCGTGCGCCTGCCCATGCGCGGCTGGTTGCCCGCCGGCCCGCCCCATGCGGTGGTGCTGGCGCTGCACGGCATGAACGACTATTCCAATTTCTTCGACGACCCCGGCCGCACCCTGGCGGCCAAGGGCATTGCCGCCTATGCCTACGACCAGCGCGGCTTCGGCCAGGCGCCGCGCCCCGGCACCTTTTCCACCGCCGAGGCCATGGCCGCCGATCTGCGCGCCGCCACCGCCCTGGTCGCCGCCCGCCATCCCGGCGTGCCGCTGTACCTGCTGGGCGAAAGCATGGGCGGCGCCGTGGTCATGCTGGCGACGGCGGACCAGCCGCCGCCCCAGGTCAAGGGCGTCATCCTGTCGGCGCCGGCGGTGTGGGGACGGTCCAGCATGGGCTTTTTCCAGCGCGCCGCGTTGTGGCTGAGCTATCAACTGGTGCCCGGCTGGGAGCTGACCGGCGAGGGCCTGCACATCCAGCCGTCGGACAACATCCCCATGCTGCGCAAGCTGGCCGCCGACCCGCTGGTCATCAAGGCGACCCGCGTCGACGCCATCAACGGCCTGGTCGACCTGATGGACGCCGCCGCCGCCGCGGCGCCGCGCGTGCATCTGCCGGCGCTGGTGCTGTACGGCGAAAAGGACGAGGTGGTACCGGCCGACCCGACCTGGGCGATGATCGAGACGCTGCCCGACACCAAGGGCAGCCAGCGGGTGGCGCTATACCAGAACGGCTATCACATGCTGTTGCGCGACCTGCAGGCCAACGTGGTGCTGGACGACATCGCCGCCTGGATCGCCGCCCCCGACCAGCCGTTGCCGTCGGGGGCCGACGCCCATGCCCGCGACGCCATGGCCCGCCGGACGCAACACTGAGCTGGGCGCAACACCGAAATGACATCGCCCGGCGGCCGCAGCTATGTCGCCCGAGGGGGTGACGGAGGCTTTCATTCATGACATTCTTTGCACCATGAAAGTTGCACTCACCGCCCTGCTGCTCAGCGTGCTGGCCTCCACCGCCGGGGCCGCCGAACTGGATTTGGGCTTTGCCCGCCCGGGTATGACGCTGGATGAATTCCGTGCCAGCGCATGGCCCGACGGCATCAGCGTCCGCTGTTCGGGCGAGGCCGATCTGCCGCCCGAATCCGACACCGTGCGCCTGAGCGTGCCCGCCCCTGTCGCCCGTCTGGGCGGCACGCGCTGCGGCCTGTTCCGTCACAACGCCAGCGGTTGGCACACCACCACCCTGCCGCTGGCCGGCGCCGAGGCGACCATCTGGGGCAAGTTCTTTCCCGATCCGACCGGCACCCCCCGTCTGGTGCAGTTGCTGATCCGCCAGCCGCCCGAGGCCTTCGACCGTCTGGCCGATTTCTTCGCCGAACGCTTCGGTCCACCCGAACTGCGCCAGGCCAAGCTGGCCCGCTGGCAGACCGAGGACGCCGAAGCTACCGTCATCGAGGATGGCGGAAAGTTCATGCTGGCCTTCATCATCGACACCAAGCTGCAGGCGGCGCTTAACGCGCGCATCAGCCACCAGCCGCGTCACCCCGCCGCGAAGGACAAGCGTCCATGAGGCTGGCGGCGGCGCTGATCGCCGTTCCGGCGCTTCTGTTGCTGACCGCCGTCCCGGCGGGTGCCAAGGATTTCGACCTTGGCTATGCCCGCACCGGCATGATGCTGGGGCAGTTCCGCTTCGGCGCCTGGCCGGCCGGTCTGTCGGTGCGCTGTTCCGACGACCCCGACCGCCCCAAGGACGTCGACCGTTTGCTGGCGCTGCCGCGCCAAATCGCCGATCTGGGCGCCGTGCGCTGCACTCTGCTGAAAGTCGACGATTCCGGCAAGTTCAGCCCGGCCACCCGCACCATCGGCGGCGCCCCGGTCGAAATCGCCGCCACCTTCGCCCCCGATGCCCAGGGCACCAAACGGCTGGTGCAATTGTTCCTGCAAGGCCCCCGCAGCGGCTTCGACGGCCTGGTCACCCATTTCACCTCCCGCCTGGGCAAGGCGGTGGAAACCGGCGACCGCTTCGTCCGCTGGGCCGAACCCGGCGTCGAGGCGCTGGTGCTGCACGAAGACGGCGACACCGCCCTGGCCATCATGGTCGACCTGAAGATGCAGGAGGCCATGAACGCCAAGCTGGCGGGGCGGCGATAGGTCAGTCGCAGCCACGCCGCAGCATCAGGCGCGACAGTTTGGACATGTCCTCGGGGTCGCTTTTCAACGCCTTCATGGTCTGATACTGGACGTCGAGCAGCTCGCATTCCGCCTTGACCGTCAGATCGACATCCGACTTGGTCAGGATTTTTTCCAGCCGCTCGACCTTGGCCTTGAGCGCGGGATCGCTGGAGTTCGCCAGCTTGCGGCGGCCCTCGACCCATTCGCGGTGGCGGCGGGCATAGACGCCGTTGCCGACCAGCGACATGGCGACGTTGCTGGCGGCCAGATAGGCCGGGTCGCGGCGGAAGACGATGAACCCCTTGGCCTCGTCCTTGCTTTCGATCACGTAGGTGCCGGTGGTGTTGTCCACCGTGGTGGTCGCCTGCGCCCCCGGCGCCACCGGATCGCAGCGCAGCCGCGTCACCTCCTTGCCCAGGGATCGCAAATTGGCGGGCATGTTCTCGACCAGGTCGATACCGTTGCGCACCAGGGCGGCGCAGGCGCTGGCCTTAGGCGAATTGCCCAAGGCGATGGTGCGCCCCTTGTACTCGTCGCCATCCGCCCATGCGGCGGTGGCGCACGAAATCAACCCGAGCGTGACGACAACAGCACGCATGCCCGCCTCCTGCCCCAATGTCGGCATGCGAACGCCACGACTTTCGCGTGCATCCAGCAACCTAAAGCGCGGCACCCTCGGTGAGGAAGGTCGAGACGTTGGCCTTGGTATTGGCGATGACCATCAAGCCGTTGGCGATGATGGCCACCATCAGAACAGCTAACAGGACGGGGGCAAGTGCGATCTTGATCCGGATGCTCGCATTGTCAATCCAACCCATGGCCCACTTCCCCCGCCCCAACGCTCTTGCCTGATTTTACTTATAGATGCCGACACAGATCAGGTTGTCGGCGGCCTTTTCGCAATAGGCCGACTTCGGCTCGATCATCTTGGTCACAGGATTGGGGAATTTGTAGTCCTGCCAGAACGAGGCGTTCTTCTTTCCAAGTTCCATCCGTTCCTTGATGTAGAACTTGCCGTCGGTGTCCTGGGTGTCGATGGTGTTGCGGCCGACCATCTTGGGGTTCGAGCCGTGGGCCAGACAGTTGGCGTCCAGGTCGTAAGCGAAGGCGTAAAGGTCGCGGTCGATGAAGCGCGGGTCCTTGGCGTTGATCGCCGCATAGGTCTTGTCCCGGCCTTCGGCATTGATCGACGCGATCACCTTCTTGACCAGGGCAACCGCCTCGTCGGCACTGCCCTTGTCGCCGGCGACGGCCGGAGAAGACAGCGCGAACAGCATGCCGACCACGGCAATAAAGATGCGTTTCATTGGCCCCCCTGTGGAATGAATTCCGCACAGGGATGTTTGCCTCCCGCCGCACCGCCGTCAAGTCGCTTTACGGTTGATCTGGAGATAAGCAATTCAGCGGATACAACCGACTGCCGCAGGGGACGCACAAGCCGCGGCATCAACAGCCATTGCGCGCAATATATCCTTAGATCCGCTCCTTGCAGTTCATGTTGTGTGTGTGGGGGGGGGCCGTGCGGCGACCGCTACTCTTCGTCTTCGCCGTGTCCCAGCGCCCGGCGCAGACGGCGAACACCCAGCGCCACCGCGCCAAGGATGACCGGCAGGGCGACCAGGGCGGCGACGTCGGGATCGACGTGCAGGCCGGCGCCCTTGAGGCCCTTGGCGGCATACAGCACCAGGCCGAGCAGGTAATAGCTGATCGCCACCACCGACAGCCCCTCGACGGTTTCCTGCAGCCGCAACTGCAGCTTGGCGCGGCGGTTCATGCTGCGCAGCAGATCGCGGTTCTTTTCCTCGAGCGCGATATCGACGCGGGTGCGCAGCAGGTCGCCGGCCCGCGCCGCGCGCCGCCCCAGCAATTGTTGGCGCTCGGCCGCCGTCTCGCAGGTGCGCATGGCCGGGGCAAGGCGGCGGTCCATGAATTCGCCCACCGTCTGCACGCCGGCGAAGCGATCCTCACGCAATTCGGCGATGCGGCGGTTGACGATATGGTAATAGGCGCGCGCCGCCGACAGCCGGAAGCTGGTATCGGCATCCAGCCGTTCGGCCTCGGCGGCCAGGGCGGTCAGGCGGTCCAGCAATTCGCGGTCGTTCTGCACCACCGCCGGGTCGGCCAGTTCGGTGACGATGTCGGCCAGGCCGCGATCCATGCGGCTGACCTCGAAAAAGGCGTGGCGCGCCACCGGAAAGGCCAACAGCGCCATCATGCGATAAGTTTCGATCTCGACCAGACGCTGCAGCAGGCGGCCGGTCTGGCCGCGCGACAGGCCGCGATCGACCACCAGGGCACGGCCGAAGCCGTCGGCATGCAGGCGGAAATCGGTCCACACCTCGCCGGCCCCGCCCAGCACGGCGGCGCCGACCAGCATGTTGCCGTCGAACAACGCCGCCAAATCGTCGCTATTGCGCGCGGTGTGGTCCACCGCCACATGCAGGGCGGCGATGACCTCGCCCGGCAGTTTTTCCAGCCAATCGGCCGGCAGCAGGTCCAGCGCCGAGCCGGCGAACGGATCGCTGAAGGCGTCGAAGCGCAGGAAGGTGAAGGTGGAGAACTCGCTGTGGCGTTCCCACTTCAGCCGCAGCCCGCCCAGATCGCGGGTGATGTGGGCGGCGTGTTCCCCCGGCGGCTCGGCGCCGTGCACCACCAGCAGCTCGCTCAGATAGGCCCGCTCGTCCGCCGCCGACAGGCCGCCATGCATGACGGCCATGTGGCTGGCCCGCACCGGGGCCGACAATTGTTCGGACGGGCGCGCGTGCACCTCGCCGGCCAAGGTGCGGCGGGCGGCATGCTCGCGGAAGATGAAGCTCCGCAAAGGTGCCGTCTGCTCTGGCATCACGTCGGCCATTGCCTATATTCCCCTTCAGGCAGGACAAGTGCTGTTGTTGGTGTACACTGCGCCCCACACCCTGCCAACTGCCCGCCCGGCCCTACCCGTTCCGACAGGAGATTGCATGCCGCACGACGCCCACGCCCACGAGCTGTTCTTCGTCCGCGCCGGCCTGGACCGGGACAATGTCAGAAAGATCGTGGCGGAAAGCCTGACCGGCGCCGATGACGGCGAGTTGTTCCTGGAATACCGCCAGTCGGAAAGCGTGGTGCTGGACGACCGCCAGATCAAATCGGCCAGCTTCGACACCGCCCAGGGCTTCGGCCTGCGTTCGGTGGCGGGCGAGGCGCATGGCTATGCCCACGGCTCGGAGCTGAACGAGGACGCCATCAAGCGCGCCGCCACCACGGTCAGCGCGGTGAAGTCGGGCCGCAGCGGCCATCTGGCCGCTGGGCCGAGCGGCACCAACACCGCGCTCTACACCGACCTCAACCCGCTGGCGTTGGTCCCGTTCGAGACCAAGGTCAAGCTGCTGGAAGAGATCGACGCCTATGCCCGTGGCCGCGAGCCGCGCGTGAAACAGGTGTCGGCCTCGCTGGCCGGGTCGTGGCAGGCGGTCTACATCCTGCGCGGCGACGGCAGCCATGCCGCCGACATCCGGCCGCTGGTGCGCATCAGCGTCTCGGTGGTGCTGGGCCAGGGCGACCGCATGGAAACCGGCAGCCACGGCATGGGCGGCCGCTTCACCTATGACGGCGTCATGGCGACCCATCACTGGCGCCGCTGCGTCGACGAGGCGCTGCGCCAGGCCGCGGTCAACCTGGATTCGATCCCCGCTCCGGCGGGCGAGATGAGCGTGGTGCTGGGGCCGGGCTGGCCCGGCGTCATGCTGCACGAAGCGGTCGGCCACGGCCTGGAAGGCGATTTCAACCGCAAGGGCACCAGCGCCTTTTCCGGCATGATCGGCCAGCGCGTGGCGGCCAAGGGCGTCACCGTGGTCGATGACGGCACCCTGCCCGACCGCCGCGGCTCGATCACCATCGACGACGAAGGCACGCCGTCGGGCCGCACCACCCTGATCGAGGACGGCATCCTGGTCGGCTACATCCAGGACCGCCTCAACGCGCGGCTGACCGGGGTCAAGGCCACCGGCAACGGCCGCCGCCAATCCTATGCCCACGCGCCGATCCCGCGCATGACCAACACCTTCATGGAGGCCGGCGACAAGGACCCGGGCGAAATCATCGCCTCGGTCAAGAAGGGCATCTATGCGGTGAATTTCGGCGGCGGCCAAGTGGACATCACCTCGGGCAAGTTCGTCTTCGCCGCCACCGAGGCCTATCTGATCGAGAACGGCAAGATCGGCCCGGCGGTCAAGGGCGCCACCCTGATCGGCAACGGTCCCGACGCCATGACCAAGGTCACCATGATCGGCACCGATCTGGAAATCGACCCCGGCGTCGGCACCTGCGGCAAGGACGGCCAGGGTGTTCCCGTCGGCGTCGGCCAGCCGACACTGCGCATGGACGGCCTGACGGTGGGCGGCACGGCGGTTTAGGCCGCGCCGCTGCCGGCTCAGGCGATCATGATGTCCGCCGCGCTTAGCGTCGGGTGGTTGCCCAGCGTCATTACCGTGTTCGCCCCGTTGGGGCCGGAACCGTCCGAGTCGAACGCGACGGTTCCGGTGGATTGGGTGTAGGTGAAGGACCAATGGCTGCCGGTGGGGGTGCCGGTAGTGAAAAAGGCGGGATCGAGCGGGCCGGGGGTGTGGCTGACCGGCAGGCTTCCCAAATCGACCAGCAGCTTGTCCAAGCCGTGCTGAAAGTCGGTGACCGTCGATCCCCACCAATCGAGCGAACTGCTGACGAAGGTGTCGGCACCGCCCCGGCCGGTCAGCACGTCGCCATGGCCGAACCCCTGAATGGTGTTGGCGTTGTCGTTGCCCATCAGGACATCGGCGGATTCGGGCGTGCCGATCACCAGACCGCAACTGACGATGGTGTCGTGATTGCCCCAGCCATCGGTCGCCGTGCCGGCGGCAAGGTCAACCGTCACCCCGCCGGGATCGTGCAGATAGCTGACCGTATCGCTGCCATTACCGCCGTCCAGCAGGTCGTTGCCCTGGCCGCCGATCAGGGTGTCGTTGCCGTCGCGGCCGAACAGGCGGTCGTCACCGCCGCCGCCCGACAGCACGTTGACATCGGCGGTCCCCGAAAGGGTGTCGGCGTGATCCGATCCGTCGGCCAGGCCGACGCTGATGATGCGGTCGGTGGTGCCGAAGCCGTCGCTGGCGGTTCCGGCGGCCAGATCGACGGTCACCCCATTGGGAGAGGTGAAATAGGCCACGCGGTCGCTGCCGGGGCCGCCGTCCAAGGTATCGTTGCCGGCACCGCCGATCAGCAGGTCGTCGCCCGCGCCGGCCTGCAACAGGTTGACGTTGGCGTTGCCCCACAAGGTGTCGCGCCCGCCGGTGCCGACCGCATTGCCGATGCTGACCAGCGTGTCTGTGCCGCTATCCTTCATCGCCCAATTGCCGCCCAGATCGACCTCGACGCTGGTCAGGCGGCTGTAGTTGACGGTGTCGCTGCCGTCGCCGCCGTCCAGTTTGTCCGACCCGCCGCTGCCGAAGATGACGTCGTTGCCACCCAGGGCCGAAATCTGGTCATTGCCAGCTGTGCCGGACAGGGTGTCGTTGCCCGGTGTTCCGGTGATCGTTGCCATGGTTGTTCCCACCTTTGATTGAACATTCATGGGGGAAACAAGCTCGGAGGATCGCAGGTTCCCACCCACTGCCTAACGCGGTGCCGGCACCCGGCCGGGATGTCCGGCATCCACCAGATCCAACACCAGGCGGTTGCCCTTGTGGGCCTTAGGATCGGGCGGCGGGGTGAACGTGCGCTCGACCCGCATGGCGCGACCAGCAGACCGCGCTTCAGGCCCCGGCGCATGAGGATGGGGCAGGCATACAAACGCGCCGGTGATTGGGGGGGGCCGATCACCGGGACATGGGTGCGGAAAGGCCCCTCCTCCTGCCGGAAGAGGGGCTTTATCTATGTCAGCCCGCCACCGGCCACACCTTGGCGGCGGTGGGGCCGGTGTCGCCGTCGGTTTCGATGTAATGCACCGCCTGACCGGGGGCGAGATCCTCGAAGGCGCCCTCCATCAGCGAATTGCGGTGGAAATAAAGTTGGCCGCCGGTATTGGTCAGGATGAAGCCGTGGTCACGCTCGGGCATCAGCGCGGCGACCTGACCGTGGAAGAAATCGTCGTGCACTTTGACGTCGCCGTTGATCTGGCGCTTGTAGTCCAGTAATTGCCGCTCGGCGGCGTCGAAGGCGTCGCGCATGGCGGCATAGACGTCGGGATGGGCATAGCGGTCGCGCAGCCTGTGCGGCTCCCGCGTGACGGCCAGATGGGCGCCGGGGACCCACAGCTCAATGTGGACTTCCCATTGGTTGCCCTTGCGGTGCTGACGGTGGGGCGCCTCGACCGCCACCAGGCAGCGGGTTAGGCGGGGGAACAGCCGATCAAGGCGGTCCACCCGGTCGCGGATGGCGTTCTCCATGGCGGTGGAGGGGTCAAGGTTGTGGAAACGGATTTCCAGAGGGGCGTCCATGGGGTGCTTCCCTCGTTGTCGGTGCGTGTCACTGATTAACAAGCTATGGTGAGGATGTTCGTTTGAAAGGGGTGGGGACCATCGGAAACGCCATGCAGCCCGAACAGACCAAAAGCGTCAGCGAAATCTTCGCCGAAGCCATGCAGGCTTACGAAGACGGCCGGCCGGCCGACGCCAAACGGCTGGGCAAGCGGCTGGTCGAGGCCGCCCCCAAATTCGGCGGCGCCCACTACCTGATGGGCCTGCTGGCGCTGGATTCCGGCCACGGCAAGCGGGCGGTGGAAAGCCTGGCGCGCGCCATCGCCATCACCCCCGGCCAGACCGTGCTGCATCTGGCCATGGGCCGCGCGCTGGAACTGAGCGGCGACGTCGCCGAGGCCGGCCTGCATTACCGCACCGTGCTGTCGATGGAGTCCAGCCACGCCGAGGCCCACGCCCGCCTGGGCGAACTGCTGCGCCGGCAGGGACGGCGCGACGACGCCATCACCCATTGCCGCGCCGCCATCGCCGCCAGCCCGGTCCACGCCGAGGCGCTGAACTGCCTGGGCGCCCTGTTGACCGAGGCCGGCCGCGCCGAAGAAGCCTGCGACGCCCTGCGCCGGGCGTTGGAGCTGCGCCCCGACTGGCCGGCGGCCTTGAACAATTTCGGCGTCGCCTTGCGCGATGCCGGCCGGCTGGATGCCGCCGCCACCATTCTGGAAGGCGCGGTCGAGCTGCGCCCCGATCATGGCGGCACCCGCGCCAATTTGGCCGGGGTCTATCGCGGCCTGGGCCGGTTGGACGATGCCCGCGTCGCCGCCGAACACGGCACCCGCGTCGCCCCCCGCAACCTGGATTGCTGGCTGGAGCTGGGGCTGGCGCGCCAAGCCCACGAGCATTGGGAAGCCGCCGCCGCCGCCTATGAGCGCGCCACCGCCGCCGCCCCCAAATCGGCGCGGGCCTGGTATTGCCTGGGCGAGGCCCGCCGTGCCCTTAGCCAGAACGAGCGCGCGATCAAAGCCTATGGCAAGGCGCTCAAACTGGACCCCGCCGACCTGCATGGCGCCGCCCTGGGCCTGGCGCTGGCCGGTGGCGGCCCGACGCCCGATCACGCCCCCGAAGCCTATGTGCGCCAACTGTTCGACGATTACGCCGACCATTTCGATCAGGCGCTGGTGGAAAAGCTGGATTACTGCGCCCCGCAATTGCTGGCCGACGCCCTGGGCCGCACCATCGACCGCCGCGGCGGCCTTGCCATCATGGATGCCGGCTGCGGCACCGGCCTGGCGGCGGCGATGCTGAAACCCTATGCCAGCCGGCTGGACGGCGTCGACCTGTCCCAGGCCATGGTCGCCCGCGCCGCCGAGCGTCAGGTCTACGACGAACTGGTGGTGGGCGAATTGGTCGGCACGCTGCTGGCGCGCCCGGCCCGCTACGATCTGGTGGTTGCCGCCGACGTGCTGGTCTACCTGGGCAACCTCGCCCCGGTGATGCAGGCGGCGCGGGCGGCGTTGAAGCCCGGCGGCGCCTTCGCCTTCACCGTGGAAAAGGCCGAGGACGCCGCCAGCTATGTGCTGGGCGCCAAGCAGCGCTATGCCCATGCCGCCGCCTATGTCGCCGAGTCGGCCGCCGCCGCCGGCTTCACCGTCGCCCTGCTGGAGGACGCCGTCACCCGCCGCGATGGCGGCCGCGACGTTCCCGGCCTGGTGGCAGTGCTGCGGACCTGACCGGACAGAGGGATCACCCCAGCAGGGCGCCCGCCGCCACCTTGTCGGGGCTGTGCTTGGCCTCTTTCTTCAGCTCGGCGATCAGTTGGCTGATCTCGTCGACGCTGTGGTGCTGGCGGCCGGCGGGCAGGTGGACGACGGCGGCAGAGACCGACATCAGCGGGAAACTGACGACGTTGCCCTGGCGGTCCTGGCCGACGATGTGGCCTCGGGCACGGGTTTCGTCGTCATAGAAACTTTCGACGTCGCGGCGGAAGGTGGCGGCAAGCTGGCGGGTGATGTCCAGCGCCTCGCCATAGGCCGTGCCGCGAAAGCCGCCGAAGAAATCGTCGCCGCCCACATGGGCGGGGAAGCAGGCGTCGCGCGGCAGCGCCTTGGACAGCAATTCGGCAAACAGCAGGATGGCGCGATCGCCCAGGCGGAAGCCGTATTTGTCGTTGAACGGCTTGAAGTTGTCGAAATCGAAATAGGCCAGCACCGCTTCCTGGTCGGTGGCGGCCAGCACGTCCGAGACGTATTCGTGGATCAGGTTGTTGCCCGGCAGCTTGGTCAGCGGGTTCTGGTCGCGGGCGGCGGCCAGGTTCTTTTCGTTGATGACGCGCAGCAGCGAATGGGCGGACAGGAAGCCGACATACTTCATGTTGTCGACGATGATGATGCCTTCCGAGCCTTCCACCGTCGAATAGGCCTGCAGGATGTGCTCGGCCTTGGTGTTGATGTCGGCCATGGGACAGCGGGTGACGAAGTGCTTGAGCTTGCGCCCGATGGTCTTGTTGCTGATCAGCGCCTTGCCATAGAGCGAGTAGGTGTAGTCCTTCAGTTCCTTCTCGCGCACGATGCCGACCGGCTCGCCGGCTTCGTCCACCACCGGGAAGAAGGTCAGCGACTTGTCGGCGCGGAAGCGTTCGAACACTTCCTCCATGCGGCAATCCTGGCTGATCGGGTCGACGCGGGCGATCTGGTCGGCGATCAGCTTATGGTCGCCGGTGACCAGGCGACGCTCGCTTTTGGCCAGGCGAGCAACCGTCTGATAGGCTGGCTTCAGCTCGGCCAAGTCGATGGTCGGCTTCTGTACCATGTAGCCCTGGATCAGGTCGCAGCCGATGTCCTTGCAGACGAAATACTCGCGCTCGGTCTCGACCCCCTCGGCGACCATGACCACGCCCAGCAGGTGGGCGATGTTGACGATCTGCGCCAGGAACAGCTTCTTCTTCGAATCGTTGGCGATGTCCGACACGAAGAAGCGGTCGATCTTGAGGAAATCGGGTTCGGCGAAATACAGCAGTTGCAGCCCCGAGAAGCCGGTGCCGAAATCGTCGATGGCAAGCCGCAGGCCGGCCCGCTTGTAGGGCGCCAGCACCGCCGCGGCGGCACCGGGTTCGGCGAAGCCATGCCGTTCCGACACTTCGAACACCACCTGGCTTTCGTTGACGCCGTGGCGGTCAAGCAGGGCGCGGGTTCGCGCCGCCAACGCGCCGGCGGCGTCGAGGGCGCGATTGTCCATGTTGACGAACAGCTTGGCCTGGCGCCAATGCTCCATGCGCACGAACTTGGCGATGGTCTTCTCGCGCAGCGTCATTTCCATGACGGCAAGGACGCCGTCGCCATGGCAGGCGTCGAAGAATGCCTGGATCGACGCGAAGCCGGCCGCCTCGGTATTGCGCAGCAGCGCCTCGTAGCCGTAGCAGGTGCCGGTATGGATGTTGACGATGGGCTGGAACGCCATGTCCAGGGTGGCGGCGATCTCGGCCCAATGCTGCGGCAATTCGGCGAGGTTCAGGGCCTCTGCCGGCATGGCGGCCGCGCCCCCGGGCAGGGGCCGCGCCTTGGCGGCCTCGCCATGGGCGGGAAGCGAGGTGAACATCGGCGGATACTCCGGAGCGCATTCTTTGGCCGAGAACGGCGCGACGGGAGCATTTTCGCCATTTTTACCGGGGTCGAGTCAACGCGCCTGCCGCATCGCAACAAAAAATTCACCGCCCAGCCATGCGTCGGAAAATCGTTCGCGGACAACCGCTTGCCTTGACTCGCGCGCCCCCGTTGGGCAGGCTGCGCCCATTCAGGATCACCATGGATGTCGAGACAGGCATGACCAAGTCGGAGCTGATCGCCCGTCTGGCGGAGCAAAACCCCCACCTTTACCAGCGCGACGTCGAACGCATCGTCACCACCATCTTCGACGAGATCGCCGCCGCCCTGGCGCAGGGTGACCGCGTCGAGTTGCGCGGCTTCGGGGCCTTCTCGGTCAAGAAGCGCGATGCCCGCCAGGGCCGCAACCCGCGCACCGGCGAGCAGGTGGCGGTGCAGGACAAGGTGATTCCGTTCTTCAAGACCGGAAAGCAACTGCGCGACATGCTCAACACCGACGGCAACGAGTAGCCGCATGCGCCTGCTCGGCTGGTTGCTCGCCCTTCCCGTGTCGCTGTTGGCGGTGGTGTTCGCCGTCGCCAACCGCAACGGTGTGCGGCTGGAACTGTGGCCGCTGCCGTGGAGCCTGGAGCTGCCGGTCTATCTGGCCGTGCTGGGACCGCTGGTCCTGGGCCTGGTCTTGGGCGGCACTATCGCCTGGATCGCCGGCCACGGCGCCCGCGCCGGCGCCCGCCTGCATCGCCGCCGCGCCGAATCGCTGCAACGCCAACTGGCCGCCGCCGGTGCCGCCGACCCCACCCCGGCCGCCCCCGCTTTGCCGCCGCCCGCCGCCGGCCAGGGCTAAGCCCCACTCGCCGTCGCTGTCGCGCCGGGCCGCCGGCTGCGCTATAACGCATCCGGGAACACTCCAGGAGCCGCCATGACTTCGCCCGTTTACGTCGCCCTCGACACCACCGACGTCGCCCAAGCCGCCGCCCTGGCTACCAGCCTCAAGGGCCTGGTTGCCGGCGTCAAGCTCGGCCTCGAATTCTTCAGCTATTGCGGTCCGCGCGGCGTCGAGGCCATTTCCGACCTGGGCATGCCGCTGTTCCTGGACCTCAAGCTGCACGACATCCCCAATACGGTGGCCGGCGCCATGCGCGGCGTCGCCAAGCTGGCGCCCCGGCTGACCACCATCCATGCCTCGGGCGGTTTCGCCATGATGCAGGCTGCGGCCGAGGCCGCGCGCGAAGGCGCCGCCAAGGCCAACCGCCCCGCCACCAAGGTGCTGGCGGTGACCGTGCTGACCTCGCTGGACCAGCAGGCGATGACCGATGTGGGCTTCGCCGGCTCGGTGCTGGATGAGGTCAAGCGTCTGGCCGAGATGGCGCAAAAGGCCGGCGTCGACGGTCTGGTGTGTTCGCCGCACGAAGTGTCCCATGTGCGCGGCGTGGTCGGCCCCGGCATGACCCTGGTGGTGCCCGGCATCCGCCCGGCCTGGTCCGAGGTCGGCGACCAGAAGCGCTTCATGACCCCCAAGGATGCCATGAAGGCCGGCGCCGACTTGCTGGTCATCGGCCGCCCCATCATCAGCGCCGCCAGCCCGGCCGAAGCCGCGCGCCGGGTTGCCGCCGAACTGGCGTAGGGAGGGACAGATGGCGGTGGAAGTCAAGATTTGCGGCCTCAACGACGAGGACGCCATCGACGCGGCGCTGGAAGCCGGGGCCGATTACCTGGGCTTCGTCTTCTTCGCCAAAAGCCCGCGCGCCGTCACCGCCGAACAGGCGGCCGAACTGACCCAGTTCATCGAGGGCGTGCAGAAGGTCGGCCTGTTCGTCGATCCCGACGATGCCTTGCTGGACGACGTCGCCTCGCATCTGCGCCTGGACCTGATGCAGTTCCATGGCTCCGAAACGCCCGAGCGCCTGGCCCAGGTGCGCGACGAATACGGCGTGGCGGTGATGAAGGTGATCCCGCTCGCCACCAAGGATGACCTGGCCGCCGCCGAACCGTTCCTGGACGTAGTCGACATGCTGCTGTTCGACGCCAAGCCGCCCAAGGGTTCGGAACTGCCGGGCGGCAATGCCGTCAGCTTCGACTGGTCGATCCTGAAGGGCTTCAAATGCCCGGTCCCATGGATGCTGGCCGGCGGCCTGACCGCCGCCAACGTCGCCGAGGCCATCAAGGCCACCGGCGCAACGGCGGTGGACGTGTCGTCCGGCGTGGAAAGCGCACCCGGCGTCAAGGACCCGGCCAAGATCGCGGCGTTCATCGAGGCGGCGAAGGGATAAGCCCCTCTCCCGCAAGCGGGAGAGGGTGGCGCGAAGCGCCGGGTGAGGGAGCCACAGACTCCAGAGTCCTTGGCTCCCTCACCCTCCCATCTGCGATGGGTCCCTCCCTCTCCCGCCCGGCGGGAGAGGGGGTAATCACAGCCCCTCGGGCTTGCCGACCACCACGAAGGTCAGTTTGTCGGGGTCCAGCAGGCGCTGGGCCACGTCCTTGACCTGATCCGCGGTCACCGCCTGGATATAGCCGTTGCGCTTGTCCAGATAGTCAATGCCCAGATTGTCCAACTGCACCGCCGTCAGCAGGCTGGCGATGGACGAGGTGGAGTCCAGTTGCAGGGCGAACGAGCCGGTCAGGTAGGTCTTGGCGTCGGCCAGTTCCTTGTCGGTCAGGCCATCCTTCGCCATGCGGGCGAACTGTTCCTTGATCAGCTTGACCGATTCGCCGGTCCGGGCGTTCTGGGTGGCGACACCGCCGCTGATGATGCCGGCATGGTCCATGGGCGTCAGGTAGGAATAGACCGAATAGGCCAGCCCGCGTTTTTCGCGCACTTCCTCGGTCAGCCACGACGAGAAGCCGCCGCCGCCCAGCACGTAATTCATCACGTAGGCGGCATACCATTGCGGATCGTCGCGCTTGATGCCGGCGCTGCCGAACATCGCCACGCTTTGCGGGTTGTCGCGGGCGATCACCTCGATCTTGCCGGCGGCCTGGGCCTGGGTGTCCGGCACGGTCAGCGCCGGATGGCGCGCCGGCAGGGCGCCGAAGGTGCTGTCCAGCAGCGGCTTGAGCTGTTCCGGGGTGACGTCGCCCACCACCGAGATCACCATGCCCTCGCGCGAGAGCCAGGTCTTGGCATAGGCCTTGAGGGCGGCGGTGGTGATGGCCTTGACCGTGGCGGGTTCGCCGCGCACCGGCACGCCATAGGGGTGGCCGGCGAACACCATGTGGTACCACGCCCGCGCCGCCACCGTTTCCGGGTTCTGCAGCTCGCGCGCCAGCACGGTCAGGATCTGGTTGCGCACCCGCTCGACCGGCTCCTTGTCGAAGCGCGGCTGGGTCAGCGCCAGCCGGAACAGGTCGAAGGCGGTGTTGCGATGGTCGCTGAGCGTCTTGAGGTTGCCGTGGAAGTTGTCCTTGCCGGCGTCGAAGGACAGCTCGATCGCCAAATCCTCCAGCTTGCCCTGGAAGGTCTGGGAATCGTACGGCCCCGCCCCTTCGTCCAGCAGGCCGGCCACCATGTGGGCGAGGCCGGGCTTGGCCTCGACCCCGGCGCCGCCCTGCATGGCCAGCGACAGCGAGACGATGGGATTGGAATGGTCCTGCACCAGCCACGCTTCGATGCCGCCGGGGCTGACCACGCGCTCGACGGTGACCGCATAGGCGGGAGCGGCGGTGACCAGCACGAACAGGAAAGCGAGCAGGCGGCGCATCAGCGAAGCTCCTTGGTCGGCGTGACGGTCATGGGCTGGGCGTGGGCGACACCGCCGCCCTTGGCCGGCAATAGAATGCCGGTGACGCTGGCGCGCTCGTCCAGCACCGCCTTGGCGGCGGCGTTGACCTGCTCGGGCGTCACCGCGGCGATGCGTTCCGGCCACGCCTCCACATCGGCGACGCTCTGGCCGGTACTCAGCGCCTCGCCCAGCACGCGGGCGGCGGTGTGCAGCGAATCGCGAGCATAGGCGACGTTGGCCCGTAGCCGCGCCTTGGCGCGGTCGACCTCGGCCGGGGTGATGCCCTTGTCCAGCACCAGGCGGACTTCCTTGTCCACGGCGGCCTGCAGCTTGGCGGTATCGACGCCGGGACGCGGCGTCGCCGCCAGGCCGAAGGTGGTCTGGTCCACCGCCGAGGCGTCGTACCAGGCCGAAGCCCCGGCGGCGACGCCCTGCTCGACCACCAGCGACTTGTACAGGCGCGAGGTGGCGCCGCCGCCCAGGATTTCGCTCAGCACTTCCAGTGCATAGGGAGCCGCCTTGTCGGGCGACGAATAGCTGGGCGCCATGTAGCTGCGACTCCACGACGGCTGCTGCACGCGGGCATCTTCCAGGGTGACCGTGCGCGCCGCCACCTGGGGTGGTTCCTCGGCGCGGATGCGCGGCGGCACCTGCTCGGGCTTCAACGGGCCGTAATAGGTTTCGGCCAGCTCTTTGACCTTCTCGGGCTGGACGTCGCCGGCCACCACCAGGATGGCGTTGTTGGGGGCGTACCAGCGCTTGTAGTACTCCAGCGCGTCCTCGCGGGTCAGCGTGGCGATCTCGGACCCCCAGCCGATGATCGGCCGGCGATAGGGATGGTTGAGGTACAGCGCCGCCTCGACCCGCTCGGCCAACAGCGCCTGCGGATTGTTGTCGGTGCGCGACCGCCGTTCCTCCATCACCACCGCGCGCTCGGTGACCACGTTGTGGTCATCCAGCGTCAGGTTGCGCATGCGGTCGGCTTCCAGCTTCATCACCGACTCCAGACGGTCGCTGGCGACGTTCTGGTAATAGGCGGTGTAGTCCGACGAGGTGAAGGCGTTGTCGCGCCCGCCCATGCGGGCGACGATCTTGGAGAACTCGCCCGGCGGCACCGACGGCGTGCCCTTGAACATCAGGTGTTCAAGCAGATGGGCGATGCCGCTTTTGCCCGGAGGCTCGTCGGCGGCGCCGACGCGATACCACACCATGTGGGTGGCGATGGGGGCGCGGTGGTTTTCCACCACCACCACCTGCAGGCCGTTGGCCAACTGGTAGGTGGTGGGGTTGAACACCTGGGCCGCAGCCGGCAGCGGCAAAGCCAACCCCACGGGCAGCGTTGCGGCCAGCACGAATCTTGCGAGCGTCATTCTTCCTCCGGACGTACCCCGAACGCGTTCGTCGGGATATAGGCCGGGAAGATGGCGATCACAAGGCGAAGTTAGGGATGTATGCCCTCTCCCGTCCCACGGGAGAGGGAGGGACCCACGCGCAGCGTGGGAGGGTGAGGGAGCCGGAGACTCTGGAGTCTTTGGCCCCCTCATCCGACCGCTTCGCGGTCACCTTCTCCCGCCTGCGGGAGAAGGAAATATCAGGATCAGTCGAAGATGCCTTCGAGCATGCCCTTGCGGCGCCGGGCAATGCGCGGGCTGTCGCCGTCGCCGACCGAGCGGCCCAGGGCCTGGTTCTCGCGCAGGCGCTGGGCTTCCTTGGTGGCGTCCAACTGCTCGCCGGCGCCGGGGCCGTCGGGCTTGCGCCAGAACACCAGCTTGTCGGTGAAGCTCTTGTCCGCGTCGGCCAAGGCCTGGCTTTCCTTGTTCACCATCAGGCGAATGTCGGGCTGGATTTGCTCGGCGCCGGCCTTTTTCAGCAGGGCGACGTCGCCGGTCGAGCGGCCCTGGGCCGAAACCGGGGTGCCGGTGGTGCGGCCCAGCAGGGCCTGGCGCGCCTGGTCGCGGACGTTGCCTTCCTGCGGGCGGACGGCGCCCGGAGCCGGCGGCCGCAGCGAGAAGTCGGGCGGCATGGACAGCGGCGCCCGCTCCACCACCTGGAATTCGTCCGGCGGCGCCTTTTCGAAGCCCAGCGCGCGGCGGGCATCGGTGCAACCGGACAAGGCGATCGCGGCGGCCACCGCCACGGAGGCGGCAAGCAGGGCGCGGATGGAGGTGGGCGTGGTGTTGCGCATCATGGCCTTAGTTTTTAGTCGAAGACGACTTCGTGAACAAGGCGTCCAATACCAGCAGGACGGCACCGACGCTAATGGCGGAATCCGCCAAATTGAAGGCGGGCCAATGATAGCCCATGACATGGACGTCAAGGAAGTCGGCAACCGCTCCCCAACGCACGCGGTCGATGACGTTGCCGAGCGCGCCGCCGACGATACCACCCAGCGCGAAAAGCACCAGCCGCGACTGCGCCTTGCGCATCCACAGCACCAGTCCGACCGAGATCGCCACCGACAGCACCGACAGCAGGATGGCGTTCCAGCGGCCGTCATTGTTGAGGATGCCGAACGACACGCCGCGATTCCACGCCATCACCAGATCGAATACCGGCAACACGGCGATGCGCACCGGCGTATAGAACGGGGTGTCCAACAGGCCCTCGGGCCGCATCAGCTTTTCGACCACCCACCATTTGGAAATCTGGTCGCAGACGATGATCACCGCGGCCAGGATCAGGCCGGGGCGGATCGAGCGGGCGAGGACGGGCCGGCCCGCCGTCGGGACGGCATCGGCGTTGGGCAGGGATACGGTCGGCTTGTCGTCCACGCTCATCGAACGGCTCTCAGTTGTCGCCAACCGGCACCAGCGGGCCGGGGCTGTCGGGAAATTGGCGGGCGGTCAGCAAGTCGCGAGCCGCCTTGGCGTCGTCCTCGATCTGCGCCTTGAGCGCGGCAAGGCCGGAGAATTTCAGTTCGGGCCGCAGGTAATCGATCAGCGCCACCCGCAGATGCTTGCCATAAAGATCGACCTCGGCGTCCAGCAGGTGGACTTCCAGCACCTCGTCGGTCTTGTCGAAGGTGGGGCGGCGGCCGAAATTGGCGACGCCATTGTGCCACACCGTGGCACCGCCCATGTCGACGCCGGCGCGCACCGCATAAACCCCGGTGGCCGGGCGCTGGTACTCGCCCAGGGCGAAGTTGGCGGTGGGGAAGCCGATGGTGCGGCCACGCTTGTCGCCGTGTTCGACGCGGCCTTCCACTTCCCAGTAATGGCCCAGCAGCTTGGCGGCCTCGGCCGGCTGGCCGCCGACCAGGAACTCGCGCACCCGGGTCGAGGAATAGACGTCGCCGTCGGGGGCGATTTCCGGCGGCACGCTGGTGAAGCCGAAATTGCCCTCGTCCGCCATCTTCTGCAGCAGCGCGCCGGTGCCCTGGCGTCCCTTGCCGAACACGTAGTCGTAGCCCACCACCACATGGCGGGCGGCCAGGCCGCAGACCAGGATCGAACCGACGAATTCGATGGCGGTCAGGTTGGCGAAGGGCTGGTCGAAATGCTGCATGATCAGCAGGTCGGCACCCAGCGCCTCGATCAGGCGGGCCTTGACGCGGAACGGCGTCAGCCGGAACGGCGGCTGGTTCGGCTTGAAGAAGCTGCGCGGATGCGGCTCGAAGCTCATCACCGCCAGCGGCGCGCCCATCTCGTCGGCGATGCGCCGCGCGGTCTGGATCACCGCCTGATGGCCCTTGTGCACGCCATCGAAGTTGCCAAGCGCCACCACGCACCCTTTCAGGTCGGGGGGCAGCTCGCCGCAATGACGGATCAGACGCATGGGGGCCAAATCGAATTTTCCCGCGAAACCGTGGACGGTAAGGGGTATCCGATGCAGGCGGGATTCGCAACCCGGCAATGGGTTCAGCGCCTGCGGGCAGGAAAGGCGCGGAAGAAATTTCCGCGCGGCAATTCCTGCCCATGTCCGTCAGGTGTCGCTGCGCGGAGTCTCCTGCTGGCGCAGCAGGACGTCCATGACTTGCTGGGGAACCTGATGGTGGTCGCATGGCAACCCATCGTCACCGATCCCCCACAGGTCGATCATGCCGTACGTCTTGCCGCTCTTGGCCCATTGCTCCGGGGTCTGGGCGGTCGAGAGTTTCTCGACCGTGCCTCCCAGCGCTCGGGCGATAATCTCGGCGCGCTCTTGCGCCGCCTGGGGGCCGTAGCCCAGCCCCTCAAACGCGTCGCCCATGCCTGTATCGTAATAGCCGTCGGCAACGGCGGAGCAGCCGCTGTTTGACACACTGGCGACCACCTTGCCGTTCACCACCACATTGGCATACATGCCATAATCGCTGCCGACGATGGGAGGCTTGTCGGCATTGATGGTCTCGACCTTCAGAGCGTCGGGAAAATTTGTCGCCAGGACGCTCTTGACCTTCGGCACCGCCGGTGCGGAAGGCTTGGTGAACTGGCCGACGCTATCGGCAAATGCGCTTTTCATGGCTGCCCCTCCTAAGTGACAACCATCAGATGCAATGCCCGTGCCGGCGACGTCTAATGCTGCTCGCGCGTCGCGGTGAACTTCACGTTGGGGAAGTCCTGCTGGGCGCGGTTGAGCTGCCAGGTGTTGCGGGCCAGATAGACCGGCGAGCCATCGCGGTCCTCGGCCATGTTGGATTTGTTGGCCTCGGCGAAGCGTTCCAGTTCCTTGGGGTCCTCGGCCGCCAGCCAGCGTGCGGTGACGAAGCCGCCATCCTCGAAACCGGCCTTGATGTTGTATTCGGACTCGATTCGGGTGGTCAGCACGTCGAACTGCAGCAGACCGACGACGCCGACGATCCAGGTCGAGCCGTCCACCGGCTTGAACACCTGGGACACGCCTTCCTCGGCCAGATCCTCCAGCGCCTTCTTGAGCTGCTTGGCCTTCATCGGATCGTCCAGGCGGACGCGGCGCAGCACTTCGGGGGCGAAGGTAGGGATGCCAAGGAAGTGGAAGTCCTCGGCCTCGCTCAGCGTGTCGCCGATGCGCAACTGGCCGTGATTGGGGATGCCCATGATGTCGCCGGCGAAGGCTTCCTCGGCCAACTCGCGTTCGCGTGCCAGGAAGAACACCGGGTTGACCAGCGCCATCACCTTGCCCGAGCGCACGTGCTTGATCTTCATGCCGCGCTTGAAGCGGCCCGAGCAGATGCGGAAAAAGGCGATGCGGTCGCGGTGGTTGGGGTCCATGTTGGCCTGGACCTTGAATACGAAGCCGGTGACCTTGTCCTCGGACGGCTCGACCACGCGGGTATTGGTCTTGCGCGCCATGGGCGGCGGCGCCAGCCGGCCGACGCCGCGCAGCAGTTCCGCCACGCCGAAGGTCTTGAGCGCCGAGCCGAAGAACACCGGGGTCAGGTGGCCGGCGCGGAAGCTGTCCAGGTCGAATTCGGGATAGCCGCCGCGCACCAGTTCCACTTCGTCGCGCAGCCGAGCAGCGGCGGCGGCGCCCACCGTCTCGTCCAGCTTGGGGCTGTCCAGCGGCGCATCCACCACGGCGGCGGCGATGTGGTCGCCTCGGCCGGGGTCGAACATGATGACGCGGTCGTTGACCAGATCGTAGACGCCCTTGAGGTCGCGGCCCATGCCGATGGGCCAAGTCACCGGGCAGACGTCCAGCGCCAGGGTCTTTTCCACCTCGTCCAGCAGGTCGATGGGTTCGCGGCCCTCGCGGTCGACCTTGTTGATGAAGGTGACGATGGGCACGTCGCGCATGCGGCAGACCTCGAACAGCTTCAAGGTCTGGGTCTCGATGCCCTTGGCGGCGTCCAGCACCATCACCGCCGAATCGACGGCGGTCAGGGTGCGGTAGGTATCTTCCGAGAAGTCTTCGTGGCCGGGGGTGTCGAGCAGGTTGTAGGTCAACCCCTCGTGCTCGAACGTCATCACCGAGGCCGACACCGAGATGCCGCGCTCCTTTTCGATGGACATCCAGTCCGACCGGGTGCGGCGCTGCTCGCCACGAGCGCGCACGGCGCCGGCCATCTGGATGGCGCCGCCGAACATCAGCAGCTTTTCCGTCAGCGTCGTCTTACCGGCGTCCGGGTGGGAGATGATGGCGAAGGTGCGCCGGAGCGCCAGTTCTGATTCGAGCGTGGTCATGCCACGGGTTTTTCCCCGGATCGGCCATAAAATCAAGCACTATGCGGAACGCCGCCGCGCAAAGTCGGAAAGATGCCGTCCGGATCAGTGATGATCGCCATGCGGCAAGCGCACCACGGTGAACCAGTAATCCTCGATGGCGTGGATGGCCTCGAAGAACTCCACCACGTCCAGCGGCTTGGTGACGTAGCCGACGGCGCCCAGGCTGTACGACGTCTCGATGTCGCGCTCCACATCCGAGGTGGTCAGCACCACCACCGGGATGGTGCGCAGTTCGGGGGCCTCCTTCATGGCGGCCAGCACCTCGCGACCGGTCAGGCGCGGCAGATTGAGGTCGAGCAGCACCAGATCGGGCCGGCGGCCGCCGTCGATCTCGCCCTTAAGGTAGGCCAGCGCCTGCTCGCCATCCTCGACCACGTCGAGCGAGCAATAGAACTTGCCCTCCTGCAGGGCGGCACGCACCAGCCCGGCATCGGCCGGCAGGTCCTCGGCCAGCAGGATATGAAAGGGCGGAGCGTGGATCATGGCTTGTCCCCCAAAGGCAGAGCGATACGGAAGGTGGCGCCGCGCCCCAATTCGGACTCGACCCAGATGCGGCCGCCGGCGCTTTCGACGATCTTGCGCGCCACGGCCAGGCCGATGCCGGTGCCGGGATGCTGCGCCTGGGTATGCAGGCGGTCGAACGGCTGGAAAATCTGCTGGTGATAGCGCGGCTGGATGCCGATGCCGTTATCGGCCACCGCCAACACCGCCTCGCCTGCCGTCACCTGGCACGACACCGACACCACCGGCGGGCAATCGGGCGTGCGGTATTCCAGCGCGTTGCCCAACAGGATGGCGAACAGATCGACCAGACGCGCCCGTGCCACCGGCAGGCGCGGCAACGCCCCCACCTCCAGCCGAGCGCCGCAGGCTTCGGCGCTGGCGGCCAGCCGTTTCCACGCCTCGGTCAGCGCTTCGGCGCAATCCTCGGGGGTTTTGGGCGGCGGCAGGCGGTCGAGGACCATGTAAAGCTGGGCATCGCGCAACAGCCGGCGCAGATAGTTGGCGCCGTCCTCGATCACCCCCAGCGCCTCGGCCAGTTCGGGCGGGCACGGATCGGGCAGGCGGCGGCGCAGCACCTGGGCATAGCACGCCTGCAGCCGTGCCGGCTCCTGCAGATGGTGGGCAAGGATTTCACTGAACTTGCGCACGTCGTCGGCCAGACGCTGGCGCTCCGTCTCGGCCGCCTTGCGGGCGGTGACGTCGCGGTCCAGCCCGACCATGCGCATCTCGCCGCCGCTGGCGAAAGTGCGGCTGGAGCCGGCGAACCATCGCACCGCGCCATCGGCGCCGCGCAGGCGATACTCGCCGGTAACGGCGGGACCGGGCGGACGCGGCGCCGTCAACTCGTCCCACACGCCCTGGTCCTCGGGCACGATCCGCTGGCGCCACGCCTCGACGGTGCACACTTGATCGGGCGGCAAGTGCAGCCATAGGCCATGGCGCAGCGACAACGGCCGCGCCGCCGTCACCATGTCCCATTCCCAGGCGCCGCCGTCCAGCGTGTCCAGCGCCAGGGCCGCGCGTTCGTTGTCGCGCAGCGCGGCGTCGCTCAGGCGGCCGTACAGGGCTTCCTGCGGATGGGCGAGGCCGTAGCGCACCAGCGCGGAATAGAGCAGCAGCCCGACCACCACCGCCACCAGATGGCCGGCCATGTTGAAAATGCCGTAGACGTCGGCGTACAGGGTGAAGGCGGCTTCCTCGACCAGCGACAGCCCGTTGGCCGCCAGCAGCAGCCGCAGCAGGGACGGCGGGAACAGAACGCGCAACGACCACAGCCGCACCACGGTGACGGCGAAAGCGGCCATGATGACGACTTCCGCGCCGCGCTTGAACGGGGTCAGCCCCTGGTCGGCGACGAAGCAATCGGGAAACAGGCCGGTAAAGATCGCCACACCCAGCGCCAGGGCGGCGGCGCAGACCCAGCCCAGCGCCGCCTCGGGCGCCACCCGCCGCATGCCCAGCAGGGCGGCGGTCGTCATGGCGGCGGCGTCAAGACCGCGCTGGGCGATCCACAACTGGGTCGCCAAATTGGCGTCGGCGGGAAAGATGCCCATGCCCTTGAACGCCAGCATGTGCAGCATGTCCAGCAGCGCCACCGGCCCCAGCGCGATGCCCGACAGCAACAGCACCGGGTTGTCCAGGTGGCGGCGAACGTTCCACGCCAAGGCAAAGGCGGTCAGCGACACGACAACGAGGAACAGTTCCACCAAAGCGTGGAACAGCAGATAGGAATGGGCGCGACTGGCACCCACCGCCAGCAGCAACGCCGCCAAGCCGATCAGGTGCCAATCGGGCCGTTTGTCTGACCAAGAATATCCAGCCATGGCCACAGCCATCCCACCTGCGCGGGATCATTCCCTATCGGGTGATTATGCGCCCGCCGGGATGAAACGCACAGGGGGTGGTTTCGGCATGCGTGGAATCGGATCTTTGCGCGGCTCAACGCTCGCGGCGCAGGGTGAAGCGCACGACCTCGCCCTTGGAACTGGCGGCAAAGCCGTACAGCTTGCCCGAGTCGGTCAGCACCCCCTCGAAGCGAAAGGCGCCCTGCCCCGCCACCAGCGCCACCGTGCAGCCGGTGACCTTGTCCGCCGTCCCGGTGATCTGGGCGCCGTCCTGCCAGCCGAAATCGGCGTTCATGCCGCCCTTGCGGTCCAGCGTCCAGGTAATGGCGCCGCCGGCACGGGTGAATTCCCACCGCGCCTGCGGTCCGACCCAGCGCCCCAGCAGCCAGTCGCCGTTATTGGCAAGCGAAGTGTCGCAGGTCGCTTCGGGCAGCGGCTCGGGCGGGGCGATCTTGGGCGATTGCGGGAAGGTGTCCTCGGCCATGGCGGGGGCGGCGGCAACCAGCAGAACGGCAAGCATCAGAACGGGGCGCATGGCGGCACTCACTTCTTGGTCACGGGCAGATAGCCACGGTCGGTCATGCACAGATTGGCATAGCCCTGAATCTGGCGCTTGGCCTGGGCGCGGTCGTAGTCCCGCAGGGCGCTGGAGGCCGATTCGCCGTCGCCCTCGCGATAACCGGCCTGGGATTCGGCCCAGCGGCGGCAGGCGCTCCAGTCGCGGCTCCACTGTTCCTTGGGGATATCGGGGTTCTGCCACGGCACGGTGCTCGAGGCACAGCCGGACAACAGGGCGAACACGCCAAGGGCAAGGATGCGCAGACGCAACGGACATATCCTTTCACAGGCAAGGGCGGCCATTCCGCCACAGCCGGCCTTCTGTTGCAACCTTGGGAAATCGCCCGAGGTCGGGTTGTGAGCGCCGCCGCCGCTGTCTATACTGCACTGCATCAATGGCGCCGCCAACGGCGTCCGAAAAAACAGAGGAGCGTGGAATGAGCGGCGAATCCCTGAACGGCTATTATTTCGAAGAACTGTCGATCGGCCAGGCGGCGGTGTTCGGCAAGACCGTGACCGAGGCCGACATCGCGGCCTTCGCCGGCGTCTCGGGCGACACCAACCCGGTTCACCTGAACGAGGAATACGCCAAGGGCACCATGTTCAAGGGCCGCATCGCCCACGGCATGCTGTCGGCCGCCTTCATCTCCACCGTGTTCGGCACCAAGCTGCCCGGGCCGGGCTGCATCTACGTGTCGCAGTTGCTGAAGTTCAAGGCGCCGGTCAAGATCGGCGACACCGTCATGGCCCGCGTCGAGGTCACCGCGCTGAATGCCGACAAGAAGTTCGCCACCTTCAAGACCACCTGCTCGGTGGGCGACAAGGTAGTGCTGGACGGCGAAGCCACCCTGATGGTGCCGACCAAGGGTTAAGCCTGATTCTCCCCTCTCCCGCTCGCGGGAGAGGGTTCTCCATTCTTTTTCAGCCGCGCCCGCACCAGGCGGTGGATGGCATAGACCACCAGGGCGATGGCCAGTGCCGCCAGGATGCGGTGTTCCCACACCTTCAGCCGGCCCATCATGCCCTCGATGGCCTGACCCGAGACGTAGCCCAGACTGCCCACCGCCACCGCCCATACCGCGGCCGAGATCAGATTCAGCGTGGCGAAGCGCAGCGCCGAGATGGACGACAGGCCGATGGCGACCGGGCTGACCGCGCGCAGGCCGTACAGGAAGCGGAACGACAGCACGAAGCCATCGCCCCAGCGGTCGAGCAAGCGGCCGACCCGCTCGGCGGCGGCGGCGCTTTTGGGGTGCTTCGCCAGCCAGGTCTTGCCATAGCGGCGCCCGATCCAGAACCACACCTGATCGCCGGTGAACGAGCCGGCGAAGGCGCACAACATGACCAGATCCAGCCGCAGCATGCCCTGGTGGGCGGCGAAGCCGGCCAGCACCGGCACGGTCTCGCCTTCGAAGAAAGTGCCGGCCAGCACCGCCCAATAGCCGAAATCGGCGATCAGTTGCTCCATGCTCAACGACGGCAGACCGCCACCGCCTCCAGATGCGCCGAGAAGGGGAACTGGTCGATGGGCGTCACCGACTCGATGGTATAGCCGCCGTCGCGCAAGAACTTGAGATCGCGCGCCAGCGTCGCCGGATTGCACGACACCGCCACCACCACCGGCGGCCCGGCCTCGGCCAGTTGTTCCACCTGCGCGGCGGCGCCGGCGCGCGGCGGATCGAACACCACCGCCTGGAACTTGTTCAGCTCGTTGACCAACAGCGGCCGGCGGGCAAGGTCGCGCACCTCGGCGGTGACACGCAGCGAATGGGCATTGGCGGCGGCCTCCAGCGCGCGGATGGGGGCTTCCTCGCCTTCGACCGCATGGACGACGCGGCCACCGGCGGCCAGCGGAAAGGTAAAGCTGCCACAGCCGGAATAAAGGTCGGCCACAATCTCGGCGTTGCCCACGGCGCCGACCACCGCCTCGGCGATGGCCATTTCGCCGCCACGAGTCGGCTGCAGAAAGCCGCCGGGGGCCGGCTCGACGCCGATACCGGCAAAGCGCACCAGCGCCGGGCGGCGGCGCGAAATGGGATCGATGAAGCCGGCACCGGGGCGGCGCCACGACAGCCGGGCCAGGTCCTGCGCGTCGGCAAAGGCGGCCAGCCGCTCGCGGTCGAACAGATCCAGGCGGGCATCGGCCTCGACCAGCACGTCCAGGCCGTTCTCGGTCAGGCTTACCACCACGTCGCCGTCCTCGCCCTCGGCGACGATGGCGGCCAGCATGGTGCGCAGCGCCGGCAGCAATGCGGCCAGCGCCGGTTCCAGCAACAGGCAGCGTTCGATGTCGATCACCGCATGGCTGGCCCGCGCGTTGAAGCCAAGCACGGTCGCGCCCTTGCGGCGGCTGAAGGCAAAGGCGGCGCGGCGCCGGCTGCCCGGCGGCACCCGCACCAGCGGCCCCACCGCCACGTCGCCCAGGCCGGCACGCGACAATTGGGTCGCCAGCAGGCCGCGCTTCCACTCGGCATAGACGGCATCGTCCACATGCTGCAGGGCGCAACCGCCGCAACGGCTGAAATGCGGGCATGGCGGCTCGGCCCGACCCGGTCCGGGCTGCACCACCTCGATCAGCGCGGCGGCCAAGCCCTCGCCGCGTCGGCCCTCGACACGGGCGACCACGCGGTCACCCGGCACGGTGAACGGAACGAAGACCAGATCGCCGCCCAGGCGGGCGACGCCGTCGCCGCGGGCGCCGATCTCGTCGATCTCGACCTCGACCGAGCGGGCCGGCGGCGCCTTGGCCTTGTTGCGGGCGGCGGAATGGGGACGCTTGAAGGAACGGGATGTCATCGACGCTGCACCGGAATGGAAGCCTTGGCGAGATCGCTGATAAAGCGAGTGAATATGTCGGATACGGCGCGGTTCAAGGCCGCCACCGCCGCCTCGGGGCCGGCGCCTTGCACCAAAGGTTCGGCGGCGTAGGTGTCCAGCAGCACCAGCGCACCGTCGCGCGCAGACACGACCGCCAACTGCATCTTCACCGCCACCCGGCCCTGACCGGGCAGATATTCGAACCGATAGAGCCGGCCGCGCAAGGTCCAATCCGGCGGCACCCGCAGGTCAGGGGTCACCACCGTGTCGGCGGCATGGGCGTGGCGCAAGGTCTCGGCCAGTGCCAATTGCAACGCCGTGGCCGGCGCGTCGCTCCACAGATCATAGGAATAGCGCGCCAGCGCGCCGTCCTTCTCCTGATAGGCCAGCCCGCGCTCGCTCAGCGCGCCGTCCACGTCCAGCCGATTGACCTCGATCACGCCGGGCAGCACCGCCCTGTCGAGCGCCCGCACCGACGCCGCAACATCCAGCCGATAGAAATTATCCTTCGGCGGCGCGGGCGAAGCGCAGGCGGAAAGCACGGCAGTGAGGAGCACTGCCGAAAGCGTAGAGCGGAAGCGACGTGCCAAGAAACACGGATGACACGGATGCCCGCTGACGCGGGCCACGGAAGGGCACGGATAAGCGGTCATAACAGGACCCTTTTAATCTCGAGGCGCGGAGTTCCGAAATTCAGCAGAAGACCCACAGGAAGATTGCTGGCCTTGACGTAATTCAGCGTCTGCGCGCGGTGCGCAGCCGTCAGTGCACTCACAGCCTTTAATTCGACAATCACCGCGCCTTCAACCACCAGATCGGCAACGTAATGTCCCACATCCTCGCCGTAATAGGTTATGCGGTATGAAACTTCCTGCGCTGCGTCGAGACCCGCCCGGGACAACTGCTTCAGAAGCGCCTTTCTGTACACGGATTCAAGGAAGCCATGCCCCAAGGTCGCCGACACTTCGAAGGCGGCACCAATAATGCGTTCCGTCAGGGTCTCCAGGCGAGGATCGATCCGGGTCTTCATCCGTGCAATTCCGTGGCCCGCGTCAGCGGGCATCCGTGACATCCGTGTTTCTTGGCAAAAAGGGAGCCGTATCGCCCCCCGGCCGGGTTTCTCAACGCCGCCCCGGCGCGTCGTCGCGGGGCTTGGTGCCGCCGATTAACACGCCGGGATTTTCGCGCAATTGGCGGCTGAATTCGTTGAAGTTGCGGCTGGTGCTTTCCAGGTTGTAGGTCACCGAATCGATATTGCGCGCCACGCTTTGCAAGGTATAGCGCAGATCCTTCAGGCTGGCGTCCACGGTGGGGCCGTTCTTTTCGACCACCTTGTCCAGCGCCGTCAACACCGCATCCACCTTGTGGCGACTGTCCTTCAGCCCGGCGGTCAGTTCCTCGACATTGGCGAGGGTCTGGCCGATGCGCTGGGCGTTCTGATCGGTCAGCACCTGGCCCGACAGCGTGCCGGTCATCTTTTGCACGTCGGCGGTGATGCGCGGCGTCTTCACCGCCAAATCGGAGCTGATGGCGAGCATGTTGGCGAGCAGTTCCGGCGCCTGCTTTTCCAGCAGCGCCCCCAGGGTGTCGACGCGCTGGTTGATGTTGGCCAGCAACGGCAACAGACCCTGCTGGTTCAGCACCGCCACCTGCCCCGCCATGTCGTTCATGGTGGCGAAGATGTTGGCGGCGGGACCGCCGGGGATCTGCGAGCCGGGCGCCAGCATCTTTTCCGAGGCGCCGCCCTTGATGTCCACCGTCATGGCCGACAGGATGCCCGAGGCGGCGACGCGGGCGATGCTGCCTTCGGGAATCGGCCAGTTCTCGCGCACCGCCAGCACGACGCGGAAGCTGGTGCGGCCATCGGCGCGCAGCGGCACGATGTCTTCCACCTGGCCGACGACGAAGCCTTCATAGGTCACCTTGGTGCCGTACTTGACGCCATTCACATTGGCCAGATGGGTGATGTAGGTGTCGGTCGAGCCGGTGCGCCCGGTCAGCAGCGCCACCACCACCAGCAGCGCCGCCAGCATGGTCAGCACGAAGCCGCCAACGATCACGTAGTTGATGCGCACGTCCTTCATATCGGCTTCCCCTGGGGTTCGTCCTCTTCCCCTTCCTTGATGCCCATCAGCCGGCGCAAGTAAGCGTCGGGATCGATTTCCGCCTCTTCGGTGCGGCGGTTCAACAAATTCTGGATGCGTTCGTTGGGCGAGGCGCGAATCTCGTCCACCGATCCCAGCGCCAGCACCTCGCCCTTGTCCAGCACGCAGATGCGGTCGGCGATCTTGAAGGCGGAATCCAGGTCATGGGTGACGACGACGATGCTCATGCTCATGGCGTCGCGCAGGCGCAGGATCAGGTCGTCGATGCTGGACGCCACCACCGGATCGAGACCGGCCGAGGGTTCGTCGCAGAACAGCAGTTTGGGGTCCATGACGATGGCGCGAGCCAGGGCGGCGCGCTTGACCATGCCGCCCGACAGTTCTGCCGGCATCAGGTCCTCGAAGCCGGCTAGGCTGACCACTTCCAGCTTGAGGCGGGTGACGATGCCGATGGTGGTCTCGTCCAGCCTTGTGTGCTCGCGCAGCGGCAAGGCGATGTTGTCGCCCACGCTCATGGACGAGAACAGGGCGCCCGACTGGAACGCCACCCCCATGTGGGTGCGCAGGTCCTGCCTTGCCACCGGGTCAAGCGCGTTGATGTCGCGCCCCAGCACGTGGATGGTGCCCGCACTGGGCCGCAGCAGGCCAAGCAGGTGGTTGAGCAGGGTGGTCTTGCCCGACCCCGAGCCGCCCATGATGACGAATATCTCGCCCGCCCGCACCTGCAGCGACACGTTCTTGAGGATGTGGCGGTGGCCGTAATAGGTCTGCAGGTTGCGGACCTCGATGGAGATTTCCGCGTTCATCGCGTCACCATGAAAGCGAATACCATGTCGGTGATGATGATGGCGGAAATGGCGTGCACCACCGAGCGCGTGGTCATGCGGCCGACCCCTTCGGCGCCGCCCGACACCGAGGCGCCGTTGACCACGCCGACCACGGTGATCAGCGCGGCGAAGATCGAGCTTTTCGCCAGGCCGTGCATGAAGTCGTTGAGCCGCAGGATGGTCAGCAACTCGTCGCCATAGGCGGACAGCGAGGTCTGCAGTTGGGCCGAGACGTAGACCCCGGCGGCGAACAGGCTGACCAGATCGGCCCACAGCGTCATCAGCGGCATCATCACTGCCATCGCCACCAGCGGCGGCACCACCAGGAAGCGCACCGGCGAGATGCCCATGACGGTCAGCGCGTCCACTTCCTGATTGATGCGCATGGTTCCCAGCCGCGCCGCCAGCGCGCTGCCCGAGCGGCCGGCGACCAGGATGCCGGTAATCAGCGGCGAGAACTCGCGCACGGTGGACAGCGCGATGCCCAGCGTCACCCGGCTTTCGGCACCGAAAGTGCGCAGCGTATAGATGCCCTGGATCGCCAGCATCAGCCCGATGGTGCCGGCCAGCACGGTGATGATGGGCAAGGCGTTGATGCCGATTTCCATGGCCTGCACGGCGATGGGCGCCAACCGCACCGGTTGCCGCCGCGCGCGGCCCATGACCAGCCACCACAGCGCCTCGCCGAACAGGCTGGCGCCGAAGCCGAACTCCTCGACCGCGCGGATGGTGGCGCGGCCCAGGCGATCCAACAGGGCGTGCAGACGGGGCGGCATGACGAGACTAGCCGGCCAGGGCGGCGTCGAGGTTGTCGACCAGGGTGAACACCTTGTCCAGCCGCGCCAGTTGCAGCACCCGCAGCACCGCCTGGCTGACCGCCACCAGGACGAAGCGGTTGGCGTTCTTGCGGGCCATCTGATAGGCCTCGACCAGACAGGCGATGCCCGAACTGTCGATATACGAGACGTGCGCCAGCTCCACCAGCACGTCGCGCCGCTCGAACATCAGTTCCATCAACTGGCGCCGTACCGTGGGCGAATGCTGCAGGTCGATCTCGCCTGCCAGCGACACCACCACGGTGGTGCCGCGTTCCTGGGTTTCCATCTTCATGACTCACCAACCCGCTTGATCATCTGCAGCATGTTGCCCGCGCCGGGCGGCGGCGGCACGAAGGCGACCTCGTCCATCACCGCGCGGATGAAGTGAGTTCCTAAGCCACCGGGGCGCACGTCGTCCAGTGGCCTGGGCATGATGCGGGCGCAATCCACCGGCGCGGCGAAATCGATCAGACGCACCACCAGATTGGCACCGTCGCGGCACAATTGCACATGGATGGCGCCGTCGCGGCCGCCATAGGCATGGCGGATGATGTTCTGGCAGGCCTCGTCCACCGCCAACACCACGTCGCGCACGACGGTTTCGCCACAGCCCAGGCTGTCGGCGGCCTCGGCCACCGCGTGGCGGATGTCGCACAGCCGCTCGGGCTGCGCCGGGAACAGACGATCGAGAACGCATGCCGGGCAGTTCATGAACCGCGTCTCCACCACCAGCATGGTCAGGTCGTCGCGCAGCGCCATGCCGTCCGGGGCGATTTCGTCCACCACCGCCGCCAGCCGTTCGGGCGCCGACAGGCCGGCGTGGCGCCGCAGCAGCGCCTGGACGCCATCGGCGCCCAGCATGACGCCGTCATCGTCCTTGGCTTCGGTCAGGCCGTCGGTAAACAGATAGAGTGTGCCGCCGGCCAGATCGACCTGACTCTCGGGACAGCCGGAAAGGAAGAGGGTGGGGTCGATGCCCAGCGGAGGCATGCCGCCCTCTACCCGTTCGACGTGGTCCCCGCGCATCAGCAGCGGCGGCTCGTGCCCGGCATTGGCCAGCACCACCCGGCCGGTGCGGGGACACAGCACACCGGCCACCATGGTGACGAACATGCCGGCCGAACCGGTTTCCGCCAGTTCGGCATCGATGGCCGCCAGCAGCGCGCCGGGACCGTCCAGCCGCTTGGCCAGGCAGCGGAACAGGCTGGCGGTCTTGGACATCAGCATGGCGGCGTTCATGCCCTTGCCCGACACGTCGGCAATGGCGAAGGCAAGGCGGCCGTCGAGCAACTCGACCACGTCGAAGAAATCGCCCGACACGCCGCGCGCCGGCCGGTTGATGCCGTGGATGGGAAAACCGGCCGAACGCGGCGGCGGCAGCATGGCACGCTGAATGTCGGCGGCCAGCGCCAATTCGCGCCGGAACGCCTCCTGCTCGGCCATGGCGGCGGCGTTGCGGGCATTGATCAGCGCCAACGCCGCCGAGGTCGCCAACGCCTGCAGGATGCGGCGATCGTCGTCGTCGAAGCTGAGATTGCCGCGCTTGTTGAACAGTTCGATGGCGCCGACGCATTCGTCGCGCACCGACATGGGCGCGCACAGCACGGTGCGGGTGGTGAAGCCGGTGGCGTCGTCCACCTTCTGGGTAAAATCGGGATCGATTGCAGTGTTCTTGACCAATTGCGGCCGGTTGCGCAGCACCGAACGCCAGACGATGCCGTCGCCGCGCGGCAGCCGCAGCCCGCTGACATCGGCCGGCCCCCAGCAGGCCCGGCACACCAACTCGCCGCTGTCGCCATCCATCAGGAACAACGACGCCGCCTCGGCCTCCATGCGGATGGCGATATGCTCCAACCCGACGCGCAGGGATTCCTCGATGTCGCGCGAACGGGCGAAATCGGCGGTCATCTCGGCAATGAGGTCAAGGTCGTCGGCCAAGCCGGCCGGCAGGGCGGCATTGCTGTTCATGCCGGAATGATGAACCGGAATGGACACACCAACAACCCCTCTCCCGCCGCTGGCGGAGCCGGCACTCACACAATCCGTGCTCCGCACGGCGGGAGAGGGAGGGACCCGCGAAGCGGGAGGGTGAGGGAGCCAAGGACTCCCGAGTCTCCGGCTCCCTCACCCGGCCTTCGGCCACCCTCTCCCATGAGATGGGAGAGGGGAAAAAAAGAAAGGGCGCACGAAGGCGCCCTTTCCGCAACGTCAGTCGGACAAGAATTACTTGTCTTCCTGCTGGGCCTTGCGCATGGCAGCGCCCAGGATGTCGCCCAGGCTGGCGCCCGAGTCGGACGAACCGTACTCGGCCATGGCCTGCTTCTCTTCGTCGATCTCGCGGGCCTTGACCGACAGGGTGACCTTGCGGGCGCCCTTCTCGATCAGAGTGACCTTGGCGTCGATCTTCTCGCCGACGGCGAACTTCTCGGGGCGCTGCTCCGAGCGGTCGCGCGCCAGCTCACCCTTGCGGATGAAGCCGGTCAGACCGTCGACAGTCACTTCCAGACCGTTCTCGGTGACCGAGGTGACGGTGGCGGTGACGATGTCGCCCTTCTTGATGGCGGCAACGGCATCCTGGAAGGGATCGCTCGACAGCTGCTTGATGCCGAGGCTGATGCGCTCCTTCTCGACGTCGACGTCGAGAACCTTAGCCTTGACCACATCGCCCTTCTTGAACTCGGCGATGGCGGCCTCGCCCGACTTGTCCCACGACAGGTCGGACAGGTGGACCATGCCGTCGATGTCGCCCGGCAGGCCGATGAACAGACCGAACTCGGTGATGTTCTTGACCTCGCCCTCGACCTCGGTGCCCTGCGGGAACTTCTCGACGAAGGACTCCCACGGGTTGGACAGGCACTGCTTCAAGCCCAGGCTGATGCGGCGCTTCTGCGGATCGACGTCCAGCACCATCACTTCGACTTCCTGCGAGGTCGAAACGATCTTGCCGGGGTGGACGTTCTTCTTGGTCCAGCTCATCTCGGAGACGTGCACCAGACCCTCGACGCCGGCTTCCAGCTCCACGAAGGCGCCGTAGTCGGTGATGTTGGTGACGCGGCCAACGAACTTGGCGCCCACCGGGTACTTGGCTTCCACGCCCTCCCACGGATCGGCGTCAAGCTGCTTGATGCCGAGCGAGATACGCTGGGTTTCCGGGTTGAAGCGGATGACCTGCACGCGGACGGTCTGGCCGATGTGCAGCGCTTCGGACGGGTGGTTGATGCGCTTCCAGGCGATGTCGGTGACGTGCAGCAGGCCGTCGACGCCGCCCAGGTCAACGAACGCACCGTAATCGGTGATGTTCTTGACCACGCCCTCGAGGATCTGGCCTTCCTTGAGGTTCTCGATCAGCTCGGAGCGCTGCTCGGCGCGGGTCTCTTCCAGCACGGCGCGACGCGACACGACGATGTTGCCGCGCGAGCGATCCATCTTGAGGATCTGGAAGGGCTGGGGGGTGCCCAGCAGCGGGGTGATGTCGCGGACCGGACGGATGTCCACCTGGCTGCCCGGCAGGAACGCCACGGCGCCCGACAGGTCGACGGTGAAGCCGCCCTTGACGCGGCCGAAGATCACGCCGGTGACGCGCTGGTTGGCCTCGAAGGACTTCTCCAGCAGGGTCCACGCCTCTTCGCGCTTGGCCTTCTCGCGGGACAGCACGACTTCGCCGTTGCGGTCCTCGTAGCGCTCGACGAACACCTCGACGGAATCACCCGCCTTGATATCCGGAGCGCGGCCAGCGGTGGCGAATTCCTTGAGCGGCACGCGGCCTTCGGACTTCAGACCAACGTCGATCACGGCGAAATCGTTCTCGATGCGCACGATGGCGCCCTTGATCACGGCGCCTTCGAACGAATTGCCACCGCCCAGGGTCTCGTCCAGGAGCGCGGCGAAATCTTCCATAGTCATGTTACTGTACTTCCTTTCATTTATCTTTTACCCGGCCAGCCGGTTGGTTCCAGCGGTCTTGCGAGCGACCTCGCCACATAGCAAACCAGCCCCGTGCCGTCGCCGGCCGGGGCTTGAAAGGACGGACTCTTACAGCTTTGCGCGGATAAACGCAATCGCCGCGTCGAAGGCGGCGTCGGCGTCCAGGGCCGAGGTATCCAGCACGTGGGCGTCGTCGGCCGGCTTCAGCGGCGCCACCGCCCGTTGGGAATCGCGTTCGTCGCGTTCGCGCATCTCGGCCAGCACCTTGTCCAGGCTGGTGTCGACGCCCCGGCCAAGCAATTCCTTGAGCCGGCGTTCCGCCCGCGTCTCGGTGCTGGCGGTAACGAACAGCTTGATGCCCGCGTCCGGGCACACCACGGTGCCGATATCGCGGCCATCCAGCACGGCGCCCTTGCCGGCGGGCGGATGGGCGGCGAACAGGCGCTGGAAATCCAGCAGCGCCGCGCGCACCTCGGGGATGGCGGCGACCTTGCTGGCGGCCTGGGCGGCCTCGTCCGAGCGCAGATCGTCGGCGGCCAGATCCTCGGGCTGCAGGTCGCGGGCGGCCTCGCCGGCGCGGGCGGGGTCGGCGGGATCGAAACCGGCATTCTCCACCATCATGCCGACGGCACGATAGATCAGCCCGGTGTCCAGATAGTCGAAACCCAGTTCAGCGGCGATGCGCCGGGCCAGGGTACCTTTGCCGGCGGCTGCCGGCCCGTCGATGGCGATAATGGTCATTGGCATTTCTCTTCTACTGCGTCACCCCCGCGAAGGCGGGGGTCCATGTCAGCCACCGACCAAACGGCGACCATGGATTCCCGCTTTCGCGGGAATGACGGGGGGAGTGATTCAAACCGCCTCGATCCTGGCGCCCAGGCCGTTCATCAGCGCTTCGAAGCCGGGGAAGCTGGTTTCGATGGCTTCGGCGTCGTCAACCGCCACCGGCTGCTGTGACGCCATGCCCATGACCAGGAAGGCCATGGCGATGCGGTGGTCCAGGTTAACGGCGATGGTGGCGCCGCCGGGTGGCGGGTTGCCATTGCCGTAGACGATCATGGTGTCGCCCTCTTCCTCGACCTTGACGCCGCAGGCGCGCAGGCCGCGCATGACGGCGGCGAAGCGATCGCTTTCCTTCACCCGCAGTTCCGACAGGCCGAACATGCGGGTGGTGCCGATGGCGAAGGATGCCGCCACCGCCAGGATGGGGTACTCGTCGATCATGGACGGCGCGCGCACCGCCGGCACGTCGACGCCGCGCAGCATCGAGCTTTTCAGCACCAGATCGGCCACCGGCTCGCCGCCTTCCTCGCGCAGGTTGTCGAAATGGATGTCGGCGCCCATTTCGCGCAGCGTCTGGTACAGGCCGGTGCGCAGCGGATTCATGCCGACGCCCGACAGCACCACGTTCGAGCCGGGCACCAGCAGCGCCGCCACCGCAGGAAAGGCGGCCGAGCTGGGATCGGCCGGCACCCGGACATGGCGACCGGTCAATTCGGGAAAGCCGGTGACGGAAATGGCGCGGCAGCCGTCCTCGCGGAATTCCACCTCGACGGTGGCGCCGAAATTCTTGAGCATCAGCTCGGTGTGATCGCGGGTGGCTTCCTTCTCGATCACCGTGGTGATGCCGGGGGTGTTGAGGCCGGCCAGCAGGATGGCCGACTTCACCTGGGCCGAGGCCACCGGCAATTCGTAGGTGATCGGAACCGGATTGCTGGTGCCGACCACCGCCGCCGGCAGACGGCCGCCGTCACGGGTGAAGAAGCGGGCGCCCATGCGGCTCAGCGGTTCCGAGACCCGCTTCATCGGGCGCGAGCGCAAGCTGGCGTCGCCGGTGAAGATGGTGGTGAAGGGATGGGTGGCGACCAGGCCCATCATCAGGCGGGCGCCGGTGCCGGAATTGCCCAGGTCCAGCACGTCGGCCGGTTCCTGCAGGCCGCCGACGCCGCGGCCGTGCAGCACCCAGGTGCCATCATCCAGCCGCTCGACCTCGGCGCCAAGCGCGCGCATGGCGGCGGCGGTGCGCAGCACGTCGTCGCCTTCCAACAGCCCCTCGACCCGGCTTTCGCCCACCGCCAGCGCGCCGAACATCAGCGCGCGGTGCGAGATGGACTTGTCGCCCGGCACCCGGACGGTGCCAGACAAGGCGGCGGCACGGGCGGATTTCAGCGGCTTGATCATCTTCACTCCAACCGGATGGCGACTCGGGGCGGCGCCCCGACCAACAGACATGATGCGAAGCTATGCCTCGCTGGGCGCCTGATCTACCATAACGGCACCGTCGCTCATAGGATAAGGCGGTGCCTTGGGCGCTCCGGTGCCGGGGACGCATTTTTTTCGTTTTGACACACGGGGGCGAACATGGCAAATGCCCCCCACCACCCCAGCCGTCCGGGCGGGGTTCGGGACGCGAAAGTTTCAAGGAGGATTCGACGTGGCCAAGCCGGAATGGGGTCAGAAGCGCACCTGCAATAGCTGTAGCTGCCGCTTCTACGACATGGGCCGCTCGCCGATCACCTGCCCCAAGTGCGGCGGGACGGTCGAGCCGGAAATGCCGTTCAAAGTCCGGCGCGGTAGCTCCGCCCCGGTCGAAGCAAAGGTCGTCGCGCCGGTTTTGGCCGCCGACGTGGATCTGGAAAGCGACGACATCGTCGCCATCGAGGATGACGAAGACGCCGTCGCCACCGACGAGGACTCGGCCGATGAGGACGAGAGCGGCCTGATCGAGGACGCCTCCGACCTGGGCGAGGACGACGACGACATGGCCGAGGTCATGGAGCACCTGGACGAGGAGATCGGGGACGAGGTCTAAAAGCCGCGTCCAGCCTCGGGTTGCCGGAGGGGCACGAAAAAAGTCAGGACAGTGAAAAATTTCCTCTTGACCCCACCCTCCGGAATCCATAAGTTCCCGCTCCACCGACGGACGGCACCCCAGGCCAGCGTCGAACAAGTTTAGGGGCCATAGCTCAGCTGGGAGAGCGCTACAATGGCATTGTAGAGGTCAGGAGTTCGATCCTCCTTGGCTCCACCAAATAAAGCAAAGGCTTAGTAGGGCGACCTACTAAGCCTTTGTGGTTTTTGGTCTACGGACGCGATTTCAAGCATTTCCCGTAGACACGATCACCACGGCGGCACCGTCCCCGGCAGCCAGCGGCCCCGCAGCCATTGCCGGGCTGCGGTGTGGACCTTGGCGGGGTAATCGGGGAATTCCGGGCCGATCAGCGGCAGGTCGAAATCGGCGATGGTCGCGGCGATGCCGTCGGCATCCAATGGCCGGCCCGCCGCCGCCGCGTGGCGGGCGATTTCCATCTCCTGGCCCCAGAAATAGACGGAGCGGGCCTGCACGTTGGCCTGCATGCGGCGCACCTCCTCGACCCGGCCATCGGACACCAGCGGCAACCAGATGTCGGGCATCAGCAGGTCGACCGGCTGGCGCGGCGTCCAGCGATAGGCGTCGCCCTGCTCGACCCGGATCTTGGCCGCCGCCCAATCGGGCAATTGCGAAAAGATGTCGAGCTGCCGGTGCAGCGCCAGGACGTCCTCGTCCAGTTCCACCACGGTTACCGAGGTCACCTGCTCGCGCAGCGCGCTGACCGCCGCCGACCAGCCCATACCCATGCCGAAGATCACCACATGGCCGTGAGCCAGTCGCACGCCGATTTCCTGGCTTTCCAGCTCCATCGGCGTCATCGACATCCACGCATTGCCGTTGCGCACCAGGGCCGCCATGCCGGACACGCCGACGAGCGAACTCCAATAGCCCGAGGTCAGCACGTAATCGGCCAGCCGAACCTCCCAGTCGCCCATCTGCGCCGGGGCATAGGTGGGAATGAACAAATCGGTATGGAATTGGGGCAAGCCGGGGATTTGCATAGGGACCATCTCCCGTTGGCGCCACGGAACCACTAGTGGCGCGGATCGCTGACGTGAACACGCATTGGTGAGACGTGTAGCACAGGATGCCCGTCGGCACCACGGCCGCCCGGCCGGCGAAAACCGCCTTTCGCCTTGGTCGGCCTACCTCTTGGGGGCAATTCCTTCGATCAGGCCGGCACGGCAATATGGCGCATGCCTTCATCCCTCCGGATCACCCCCTCTGCCCCCCAACCATTTGGACAAGACATGCCGGGCGCCGCTGCCGCCGACACCACCGAGGCCGATACGCTCATCGAGCTGGTTCGCAGCCTGGTTTCCGCCACCAGCCAGACGGACATCACCGGCCGCGTCACCCGCGCGGTGCGGCGGCTGACCGGGGCGGCCGGCGCGACCTTCATCCTCAAGGAAGGCGAATGCTGCTATTACGCCGACGAGGATGCCGCCAGCCCGCTATGGAAGGGGGCGCGCTTCCCGCTGGCCAACTGTGCCTCGGGCTGGGCCATGGACCAGAACGTCACCGTGGTCATTCCCGATATCCGCGCCGACGGCCGCATCCCGCAGGCGGCCTATCGCCCCACCTTCGTGCGCAGCATGGTGGTGTCGCCGGTGCGCACCGACGCCCCCATCGCCGCCATCGGCGCCTATTGGGCCAAGCCGGTCAAGCCCCGCCGCCAGGACGTCGCCACCATCGAGACCATCGCCCATGCGGCGGCGCTGGCGCTGCAGAACCTGGAGCTACTGAACTCGCTGCGCGCGGCGGCGGCGACCAAATCGCGGTTGCTGACTGCCGTCGGCCACGATTTGCGCCAGCCGCTGCAATCGCTGGCGCTGTTCGCCAGCGTCCTCGAGACCGAGGCCACATCCCAGGTGGCGCGCCAGGCCGCGGCCCAGCTCAACGCCTCGGTCGACCGCATGGCCAATCTGTTGGGGTCGATCCTGGCGCTGGCCGATCTGGACAGCGGCGAGATCGTCACCCAATGCCGCCCGGTCACCGTGGACGCGCTGCTGGCGCCGCTGGAGGCGGAAATGGCGGCCGAGGCCGAGGCCAAGGGCGTCCGCCTGGTCAGGCTGCGCTGTTCCGCCTCGGTGCGCACCGACGCCGGGCTGATGAGTGCCATCCTGCGCAATCTGGTATCCAACGCCATCCGCTACACCGAACGCGGCAAGGTGCTGGTCGGCGCCCGCCGCCGCGGCGACCACGTCCTGCTGGTGGTGGGCGACACCGGCATCGGTATCGAGCCGGCGCAGCAGGCGGCGATCTTCGAGGAATTCTATCAGGTCGGAAACTCCAACCGCGACTTCACCGCCGGCACCGGCGTCGGCCTGGCCATGGTGCGCCGGCTGGTGGACATCCTGGGACACCGCATCCACTTGCGTTCGGTGGTGGGGCGCGGCTCGTTGTTCACCGTGGTGCTGCCGTCGGCGTAGAATGGGGCCATGGACGACAGCTTCGCCGCCACCTTGGCCCGCATCCGCGCCTGCACCGTGTGCGCCCCCCATCTGCCGCTGGGGCCGCGCCCTATCCTGCGCGCCAGCCCGACGGCGCGGCTGTTGATCGTCGGCCAGGCCCCGGGAACCAAGGTGCACGAAACAGGCATCCCCTGGAACGACCGCTCGGGCGATCGGCTGCGCGAGTGGCTGGGGCTGGACCGCGACACCTTTTATGACGAAAGCCGCATCGCCATCGTTCCCACCGGCCTGTGCTATCCCGGCCGCGATCCCAGGGGCGGCGACCTGCCGCCCCGGCCGGAATGCGCGCCGCTGTGGCATCCGGTGATCCTGCCGCTGCTGACCGAGGTGCGGCTGACCTTGGCGGTGGGTAGCCACGCCCAGGCGGTGTTGCTGAAGGACCGCCGGCGCGGCAGCATGACCGAGACGGTGGCGGCCTGGCGCGACACCCTGCCCGGCCTGATTCCGCTGCCCCATCCCAGTTGGCGCACCACCGCATGGCAGCGCAAGAACCCGTGGTTCGACACCGATCTGCTGCCCGACTTGCGCGCCCGCGTCGGTGCGGTGCTGGCCGGCGCTTGACTATGGTCTGGTCTGACCACCTGCTGCAATGCTAAGCAGGCGCCATGATTGTCCGCGACCGCCCCTCAGCCCTGCAGCTGTTCATCATCATCCGTGGCTCGATCCTGCCGCGCATCGCCGGGCCGCTGTTGGCAACCATCGGCATCGCCGTGGCGGTGACCATGCTGCACGGCCAGTTATTCGACACCAAGATCACGCTGACGCCGATCCCGTTCAGCCTGATCGGCCTGGCGCTTGCCATCTTCCTGGGCTTCCGCAACAGCGCCAGCTATGACCGCTGGTGGGAAGGCCGCAGGCTGTGGGGCGATCTGCTGATCCGCAGCCGCAGCCTGACCCGGCTGTGGCTGAACCATGTGCGGCCGGCGGGCGATGGCGAGGCAGAGCGGCAAATCGGCCGGCTGATCGCTTTTGCCTACGCCCTCAAGCATGCCTTGCGCGGCGCCGGCGAGGAACGCGCCGCCGCCTTCCAGAGCGATGCCGACCTTGCCGCCCCCGCCTATGCGGTCAACCCGCCCGACCACATCCTGCGCCGTTTCAGCGCCACCGTGGCCCAGGCGGCGGCCGAAGGCCGCGTCAGCGCCATGATGGCGGCCGAGATGGAAGAAACGCTGACCGGGCTGGCCGCCATCCAGGCCGGCTGCGAGCGTATCCGCTCTACGCCGCTGCCATTCGCCTATACCCTGATGCTGCACCGCACGGCCTATCTGTATTGCCTGATGCTGCCGTTCGGGCTGGTGGACAGCATCGGCTTCGCCACGCCGCTGGTGGTCGGGCTGATCTCGTACACCTTCTTCGGTCTGGATGCCCTGGGCGACGAGATCGAGGAACCATTCGGCATCCTGCCCAACGATCTGCCGCTGGACAGCTTGTGCCGGCGGCTGGAAATCGACCTGCGCGCCGCCCGCGGCGAACGCGATTTGCCCGACGCGCCGAAGCCGGTGGATTTCTGTTTGATGTAAAGACTAGAGCCATTTCCGCTCAGGCGGAACCGGCTCCAGGATCTGCCTTTGGCGCCCCCTTCGGGGGCCGCTCAGACGCCGCGCAGGCTTGTCGCTTTTGCGTCCTGACCGCGTCAGAACGCAAACCGCTCTACCGCAGCAGCCCGTCGATCTCGTCCTGACCCATGGCACGGTTGGAGCCGTGGATGATGGCAGAGGCGCAATCCATCAGCACCTGGGCAGCGCGCGCCAGCATACGGCAGGAGTCCTGCAACTGCTCGGCCCCGGCGCCGGCGGCGATCTCGGCGTCGATGCGGTCGACGCCTTCGGTGATCATCTGGTTGAGCTGGCGGATGGTTTCCTCGAACGGCGTGCGATAGACGCTGGGCACGCGGTCATAGGCTTCGATCGCCAACTGCTTGTCGCGGAAGGTGGAATCGGCGAAGTGGTCCTTATAGGACTTGGGCTGCCACAGCTTGCACTCTTCGATCATGTCCGGCATGTCCGGCAACATGTCGAGCAGCATGACGATCTCGTTGAAGTGGTTCAGGTAGTCGGTGGCCAGCAGGGTTTGGGCGCTGATGTTGGTGCCTTCAACCCGCTCGCGGTATTCCTCGAACCCGGCCAGTTCTTCGGACGGAATTTCAACGTCCACGCGACCATCTCCCTCCGCATCCCCCAGGGTCATCCTGGCGTGGAGTTTATTCTAATTCAAGGACGCTGCATGATTGGGGAGCGTTTTACGCCCGGTGATAGGGGTGCCCCGATAGAATGGCCTGGGCGCGCCACAACTGCTCGGCGGCCATGGCGCGCACCAGCATGTGCGGCCAGGTCATGGCGCCGAAGGAGAGCAGCAGATCGGCACGCGCCCGCACCGCGTCGCCATGACCGTCGGCACCGCCGATCAGGAAGGCAACGTCGCCCACTCCGTCGTCGCGCCAGCGTCCCAGCCGCTCGGCGAAGATTTCGGATCCGATGGATTTGCCGCGTTCGTCCAGCGCCACCACGATGGCGCCGGGAGGAATGGCGGCCAGCAGCAATTCGCCCTCGCGCACCTTGCGCTCGGGCACCGGCAACGGCCGTTTTTCCTCGACCTCGCGCAGGGTCAGCGGCGGAGTCAGCCGGCGGGCGTATTGCTGGAACAGGTCCAGCTCCGGCCCGGGCTTCGCCCGGCCCACCGCTGCCAGCCACAATCGCATGCCGCGATCCCCTCGGTCGGGCGCGCCTAGACCGACGCTTGCGCGGCGGTGGCGAAGGCGTCCTTGGTCGCCTTGGCCGGCAGATTGGCCGGACGCACGCCGCCCCACATCTTTTCCAGATTGTAGAAGGCGCGGACTTCGGGCCGGAACAGATGGACGATGATGTCGCCGCCGTCGATCAGCACCCAGTCGCACTGGGTCATGCCTTCGACGACCACCGGCTGGCCGGCGTCCTTCAGCTTGCGCGACATATGATCGGCCATGGCGGCGACCTGACGGGTCGAGGCGCCGGTGGCGATGACCATGTGGTCGGCGATGCTGGACTTGCCGCGCAGATCGACGACCACGATGTCTTCGCCCTTGTCGCTGTCCAGCGACTCGACGACCAGTTCGACCAGGTCTTCCGCCGAGGTGATGGCGGATTCGGAAGGGGTATTTATGGGTTTGCTCCTTCAACAATAAACGCGCGCCGGGCGCGGATGGCGGTGGCCGAAGCGGGGTGCAGCCGGGTGTGCAGGTAAACCCACGCCGGTGGCGGACGCTCGCAAAGCCCCCGCGCCGCCCGGTCCCCCAGGCGAAAACGCGACAGGCGCCGAGCCGCTTGGGCGGCCAACGCTTTTTGAGAATAGGGACAGCGGGCCAGAATCGCAACCGGCACCGCCCGGAAAATCCGCATCCAGCGCGCCCAGCGAGAGACTTGCACCAGATTGTCGGCGCCCATCAGCCAGACGAAGCGGGTGCGCGAAAAGCGCCGCCGCAGTTTGGCAAGGGTGTCGGCGGTGAAACGGGTGCCCAGGGCGGTCTCGATGGCGGTGGCGCGAATGTGCCGCTGCCGCCCCGCCACCGCCCGCGCCGAAGCCAGCCGCTGCGCCAGCGGCGCCATGCCGGCCGGCGGCTTCAGCGGGTTCTGCGGACTGACTAGCAGCCACACCTCGTCCAGCCCCAGCAGCCGGAGCGCCGTCTCCGCCACGTGGCGATGGCCGTCATGGGCCGGATTGAACGAGCCGCCCAGCAAGCCGACGCGAACGCGACGGTTGTCACCCCAGGGATTGAGCGGAAGGTGCGTCATGGCAAACGCCTCTCCGTGCGACCGGCAACCAGCAGCAACACGGATGGGCACGGATGCCGGCTGGCGCCGGCGCACGGATGGGCACGGATAAGAATTATCCCTTCATCCGTGCCCATCTGCGCCCATCCGTGTTCATCCGTGTTGCTGCTGGATGTATCAGCCCGGCCGGGTCTGGCCCGATCCCAGCACCTTGTACTTGAAGGTGCACAACTGTTCGACGCCGACCGGGCCACGCGCATGCATGCGGCCGGTGGAGATGCCGATTTCGGCGCCCATGCCGAACTCGCCGCCATCGGCGAATTGGGTCGAGGCGTTCCAGCACACGATGGCCGAGTCGCAGCCATTGAGGAAGATTTCGGCCGCCGCCGGGTCCTCGGTGACGATGGCCTCGGTGTGGTGGCTGCCATTGGCGTTGATGTGGTCCACCGCCGCCCGCACGCCATCCACCAGCTTCACCGAGATGATGGCGTCCAGGTATTCGGTGCGCCAATCCTCGTCGGTGGCCGGCACGACGCGGGCATCGACGGCACGGACGGCATCGTCGCCGCGCACCTCGCAACCGGCGTCCAGCAGGTCGCGCACCAGCGCCGGCAGCAGCGACTCGGCACGGGTGTCGACCAGCAGCGTCTCGGTGGCGCCGCACACGCCGGTCCGCCGCATCTTGGCGTTCAGCACCAATTGGCGCGCCATCACCGGATCGGCGGCGCCGTCCACATAGGTGTGACAGATGCCTTCCAGATGCTGGAACAGCGGAATGCGGCTTTCGGCGCTGACGCGCGCCACCAGCGACTTGCCGCCACGCGGCACGATGACGTCGATATAGTCGGTCATGGTCAGCATCTCGCCCACCGCGGCGCGGTCGGTGGTGGGGACCATTTGCACCGCATCCTCGGGCAGGCCGGCGGCGCGAATGCCGTGCAGCAGGGCCGCCATGATCGCCTGGGACGAATGGTAGCTTTCCGAACCGCCGCGCAGGATGGCGGCGTTGCCCGATTTCAGGCACAGCCCGGCGGCATCGGCGGTGACGTTGGGCCGGCTTTCATAGATGATGCCGATCACCCCCAGCGGCACGGCGACGCGCTGGATGCGCAGGCCGTTGGGACGATCCCATTCCGCCAGCACGCGGCCGACCGGATCGGCCAGTTCGGCGATCACCTCTAACCCGGCGGCCATGGCTTCGATGCGGGCGTCGTTCAGCATCAGGCGGTCGAGCAGCGACTTGCTCAGGCCCTTGGCCTCGCCCGCCGCCATATCGGTGGCATTGGCCGCCTTGATCGCCGCCGCCTGGGCGCGGATCGCCGCCGCCGCCGCCCGCAGCGCACCATTCTTGGCCGAGGCCGGCGCCAGCGCCAAATGCGACGCGGCGGCGCGGGCCTTGCGGCCCAGATCGGTCATCAGCGAGTGAATGTCGGACATGACGTTACCCCTCCATCACCAGATCGTCGCGGTGAATCAACTCGTCGCCGCGCGTATCGCCCAGAAGTGCGGCGATGTCGGCGGATTTGTGGCCCATGATGCGGCGGGCGTCGTTGGAATCATAGGCGGTCAGGCCGCGGCCCAGAACCCGGCCATCGGCGCCCCGCACCAGCACGCAATCGCCGCGTTCGAATTCGCCGTCCACCCCAGTAACCCCGGCGGGCAGCAACGAGCCACCCTTGGTCAGCGCGCGGGCGGCGCCGTCATCCACGCTGAGGCCCCCCACCGGCTTCATCGAGCCGTAGATCCATTGCTTGCGCGCGGTGCGCGGCCCGCCTTCGGGGACGAACCAGGTGGCCCGGGCGCCGTTTTCCAACACGGTCAACGGATTGAGCGGCTCGCCCTTGCAGATGGCCATGCGGCAGCCGGCCGACAGGCAGATGCGCGCCGCCACCAGCTTGGTGATCATGCCGCCCGAGCCGTAGCCGGTGCCGGGATCGCCGGCCATGGCCTCGATCTCGGGCGTGATCTCGTGCACTTCGGGCAGATAGGTGGCGGTGGGGTCGCGGCGCGGGTCGGCGGTATAAAGGCCGTCGATGTCCGAAAACAGCACCAGCGCGTCGGCCGAAATCATCTGCGCCACGCGGGCGGCCAGACGGTCGTTGTCGCCGAAGCGGATTTCGGTGGTGGCGACGGTGTCGTTTTCGTTGATGACCGGCACCGCCCCCAGGTGCAGCAAGGTGTCCAGCGTCTGCCGCGCGTTGAGATAGCGGCGCCGATCCTCGGAATCAGCCAGGGTCAGCAGCACCTGGGCGCAGGTGATGCCGTGGCGGGCCAAGGCCTCTTGGTAGGCGTGGGCCAACTGAATTTGACCGATGGCGGCGGCGGCCTGCTTCTGGTCCAGGGTCAGCGGCGGGGTCAGGCCGAGATGGCGGCGGCCGACCGCCACCGCGCCCGACGACACCAGCACCACTTCCTGGCCGCGCGCCTTGGCACGGGCGACGTCGTCGCACAGGCTGTCCAGCCACTCGCGCCGGATCTGGCCGCTGGCGTCGTCCACCAGCAAGCTGGACCCGATCTTGACGATCAGGCGCCGGGCCTCAGTGATCGGACTCGTCGTCGTCATCGTCCTCATCCTCGTCGACGCCATCCGCCTCGTCGGCCTCGGCCGCTTCTTCGTCGTACCAGATCCACTCGCCGTTGGGACCGTAATAGCCGTCGTCGTCCTCTTCCGCCTCGGCGTCCTTCATGCGACGGTAGAAGCCTTCGTTGCCCTTCTTGCCCACACCCGAGGTGGCGGCGGCGGCAACGATGCCGGGATCGTTGGCCTTGGAGTCCTTGATCTCGGCCAGCAGGGCGCCCAGGATTTCGGTCAGGCCGATGCCGGCGATGCCGGACAGCGGATAGACCTTATGGCCGCACGCCGCTTCCAGCGCTTCCAGCTTGGCCTTGATGTCCTCGGCCACCAGCGAGTCGCACTTGTTGAGTGCCACCACTTCGGGCTTTTCGTCCAGGCCGCCGCCATAGGCCGCCAGTTCGCCGCGCACGACGCGATAGGCCTCGGCGACGTCCTCTTCGGTGCCGTCGATCAGATGCAACAGGACGCGGGTGCGCTCGATGTGACCAAGGAAGCGGTCGCCGATGCCGGCGCCTTCGTGGGCGCCCTCGATCAGGCCGGGGATGTCGGCCAGGATGAATTCGTCGCCGCCCAGATAGACCACGCCCAGGTTGGGGTGCAGCGTGGTGAACGGATAATCGGCGATCTTGGGGCGTGCGCGGGTGACGGCGGCCAGGAAGGTGGACTTGCCGGCGTTGGGCAGGCCGACCAAACCGGCGTCTGCGATCAGCTTGAGCCGCAGCCACACCCACATTTCCTTGCCCGGCCATCCTTCGTCGGCGCGGCGCGGCGCCTGGTTGGTGCTGGTCTTGTAATGCAGGTTGCCGAAGCCACCATCGCCGCCGCGCAGCAGCACAACGCGCTGACCGGCCTCGGTCAGGTCGGCCAGCACGGTTTCCTTTTCCTCGTCAAGGATCTGGGTGCCCACCGGCACCTTCAGCACCACATGCTCGCCGGTGCCGCCGGTGCGCTGCTTGCCCATGCCGTGCATGCCCTTGGCAGCCTTGAAGTGCTGCTGGTAGCGGTAGTCGATCAGGGTGTTCAGGTTGTCGACGCATTCGACGATGACGTCGCCGCCACGGCCGCCGTCGCCGCCGTCGGGGCCGCCGAATTCCATGTGCTTTTCACGGCGAAACGAACAGGCACCGCCGCCGCCGTCGCCGCTCTTGATGAAAATCTTGGCCTGATCGAGGAACTTCATGGCGTCGAACCTTAAGGTTTAAACCCCTCTCCCGCCCAGCGGGAGAGGGAGGGACCCATCGAAGATGGGAGGGTGAGAGAGCCGGAGACTCCGGAGTCCGTGGCTCCCTCACCCGGCACTTCGTGCCACCCTCTCCCATGGGATGGGAGAGGGGAAACAAAATAGCAAAAAGGGGAACGGACGGACCGTTCCCCTTTTCGCAACCATACCCGTGGGAGAACGTCCGATTACTCGGCGGCCTCCGGCAGCGGGGCGATGTCGATGAAGGTGCGCTCGCCGCGATGGCGGAAGCTGACCTGACCGGCAGCGGTGGCGAACAAGGTGTGATCCTTGCCCATGCCGACATTGGCACCCGGATAGAACTTGGTGCCGCGCTGACGCACGATGATGTTGCCCGGAATGACGACTTCGCCGCCGAACTTCTTGACGCCCAGGCGCTGACCCGCGGAATCGCGGCCGTTGCGGGACGAGCCACCAGCCTTTTTATGAGCCATGGTCTAACTCCTAACTTAACCCGCGGCTCAGCCGGCGGCGATGTCGGTGATGCGCAGGATGGTGATGTCCTGGCGATGGCCGTTCTTGCGGCGCGAATTCTGGCGGCGACGCTTCTTGAAGATGATGATCTTTTCGCCGCGGGCCTGGGCCACCACGGTGGCCTTGACCGTGGCACCGGCGACGACCGGAGCACCGATCTTCTCGCCAACCATCAGCACCTGGTCGAGAACGACCTCGGAGCCCGCTTCGCCGGCCAGCTTTTCGACGCGGATCACGTCGTCCTTGGCCACCTTGTACTGCTTACCGCCGGTCTGAATGACTGCGAACATCACGATTCGTCCTGAGCAAAAAATTAGCTGACGCGCCAAGCTGACCCGGCGCGAGAGGGCGCAACTATACTCGGGGAACTCCGAGAGTCAAGCGATTGATGCGGCACATTTTCACGGCCGGACGAATCCCGTTCACGGACGGGAAGAATCCAGCCGAACCGCAGAATCAGCACCGTAGAATCAGTCGGGGCGGCCCATCACCGAAAAGCCGCCCCGACTGAATTCAAGCCAGTACCATCACGAACCCAAGAGCCAGATAGGCCAACCCAGGAAGAGATGCGACGCCCGCTTCGGCGAGCAGATGGAACCGTGCCATGATGACCCCCACTGTCATAAGCCCTGATCGCCGCCACGCGGCCCATATCCCGGCTTGGCAGGAAAGGTCACTGACACATTAACCAATCGGTAAGACTCTGCGCAATGCCCGATGGGAAGCCCACACCTGCGTCGTGCGCATCCCACGCGCCATAACGGCATAAATGTCGTCAGATCATCACCCTGAAGGCGAAAAGGCCCCGCCATTTCCGGCAGGGCCTCCAACGCTTCGGCGCGAGCCGCTTAGTAGCGGTAGGTCTCGGGCTTGAACGGACCTTCGACGGCCACGCCGATATAGGCGGACTGCTTCTGGTTCAGCTTGGTCAGCGTGGCGCCCAGCTTGGCGAGGTGCAGCGCGGCCACCTTCTCGTCCAGGCTCTTGGGCAGCACGTAGACCTTGCGCTCGTACTTGCCGGGATTGCAGAACAGCTCGATCTGGGCCAGCACCTGGTTGGTGAAGGACGCGCTCATCACGAAGCTGGGGTGGCCGGTGGCGCAGCCCAGGTTGACCAGGCGGCCTTCGGCCAGCAGCAGGATGCGCTTGCCGTCGGGGAACTTGATCTCGTCCACCTGCGGCTTGATGTTGGTCCAGGTGAAGTTCTTCAGGCCGGCGACCTGAATCTCGCTGTCGAAGTGACCGATGTTGCAGACGATGGCGCGGTCCTTCATGGCGCGCATGTGATCGACGGTGATCACGTCCACGTTGCCGGTGGTGGTGACGAAGATGTCGCCACGGGGCGCGGCCTCTTCCATGGTCGCCACTTCATAGCCTTCCATGCACGCCTGCAGGGCGCAGATGGGGTCGATCTCGGTGACGATGACGCGGCAACCCTGGCTGGCCAGCGACTCGGCCGAACCCTTGCCCACATCGCCGAAGCCGGCGACGACGGCGACCTTGCCGGCCAGCATGACGTCGGTGGCGCGGCGGATGCCGTCAACCAGCGACTCGCGGCAGCCGTACTTGTTGTCGAACTTGGACTTGGTCACCGAGTCGTTGACGTTGATGGCCGGCCACAGCAGGGTGCCCTTCTTCTCCATCTCGTACAGACGGTGCACGCCGGTGGTGGTTTCCTCGGTCACACCCTTGATGGCGGCGCCGTTGCGGGAATAGAAGGTGGCGTCGGTGGCCAGCTTCTTCTTGATGGAGGCAAACAGCACCTCCTCTTCCTCGCAGGTGGGGTTGGCCAGCACCGAGAGGTCCTTCTCGGCGCGCATGCCCAGATGGATCAGCAGGGTGGCGTCGCCACCGTCATCCAGGATCATGTTGGGGCAACCGCCGTCGGCCCATTCGAAGATGCGGTGGGTGTAGTCCCAGTACTCTTCCAAGGATTCGCCCTTGACGGCGAACACCGGGATGCCGGCCTCGGCGATGGCGGCGGCGGCGTGGTCCTGGGTCGAGAAGATGTTGCACGACGCCCAGCGGATGTCGGCACCCAGCGCCTTCAGGGTCTCGATCAGCACGCCGGTCTGGATGGTCATGTGCAGCGAGCCGGCGATGCGGGCGCCCTTCAGCGGCTGCTTGGGGCCGTATTCCTCGCGGGTGGCCATCAGGCCGGGCATCTCGCTCTCGGCGATGTCCAGCTCCTTGCGGCCCCAGCTGGCCAGGGAAATATCGGCAACCTTGTAGTCGGTCATGGTGTTTGCGCCCTTTTCGCGGGGATTGTCCTGAGGCTGCTTGTACCAGTCCGCCGCCCAAAAGGCAATGGTGACATAAAGATATGTTTATGTGGGAATGGGAGGCGCCGATAAAATGCTTTTGTCGCAATGCCCCACCCGGCATGCCCACTAACGGCGCATAGCTGTGCATAAATCCCCGGTGTAAAGTGGTCCTACCATTTATGAAGGAGTCTCTCCTTCCGTCCTTCCCATGGAGGGAACACCATGATCACCACATCCATCTTCCCCACCCGCTACGTGCAGGGTGCGGGCGCCCTGGCGCAGTTGCCCGACGAGGCGCGGCGCCTGGGCGACACCGCGCTGGCGGTCGTCGACCCCATGGTCATGCCCGCCGTGGCGCAGGTCGCCACCCATGGCAGCATCGTCATCGCGCTGGAGCCGTTCGGCGGCGAATGCTCGGACGAGGAAATCGAGCGCATCATTGCCCGCGCCCGCGACCTGGATGCCAACGTCATCATCGGCGCCGGCGGCGGCAAGGCGCTGGATACCGCCAAGGCGGCGGCCCATGCCCTGGAGGTGCCGGTGGCGATCGTCCCCACGCTCGCCTCGACCGACGCGCCGTGCAGCGCGCTGTCGGTGATCTACACCGCCGAGGGCGCGTTCAAACGCTATCTGGTGCTGCTGCGCAACCCCGACCTGGTGCTGGTGGATACCGAAGTGATCGCCGCCGCGCCGGTGCGCTTCCTGGTGTCGGGCATGGGCGACGCGCTGTCCACCTGGTTCGAGGCCGAGGATTGCAGCCGCAGCGGCGCCGTCAACATGACCGGGCGCCCGGGCGGCATGACCGCGCTGGGGCTGGCGCGCATGTGCTACGACACCCTGCTGGCCGACGGCATCGCCGCCAAGCAGGCGTGCGAGGCGCACAAGGTCACTCCCGCCTTCGAGCGCGTGGTCGAGGCCAACACCCTGTTGTCGGGCCTGGGCTTCGAAAGCGGCGGCCTGTCGGGCGCCCACGCCATCCATAACGGCCTGACCGCCCTGCCCGCCACCCATGCCTTCTGGCACGGCGAGAAGGTCGCCATCGGCACCTTGGCGTTGCTGATGCTGACCAACCGGCCGAAATCGGTGGTGGCCGAGGCGTTCGACTTCTGTCAGGCGGTCGGCCTGCCGACCACCCTGGCCGATATCGGCCTGAGCGGCGTCACCGACGAGCAATTGCACATGGTGGCGGAATTGGCCTGCGCCCCGGGCGAGACCATCCACAACATCAACGGCCACTCGCTCAAGGGCAACGTCACCCCGGCCCAGGTGGTGGCGGCGCTGAAGGCGGCCGACGCCGAAGGCCAACGCCGGCATCATCGCCACGCCGCATGATGCCATGGGACGGCCGGGCATTGCACCCTGGCCCGGCCGCCCGCCCCGGTCTATGATGCCGCCCTTTCAACCGAGAGGGGTATCCGGCGGCATGGACAAGGCGGTTTCGCGGGTGATGGACGCCCGTCTCGGCGACCTGTTGGCGCGCTGGCAGGCGGCGCAGGGCGGCGACGGGTTGGCCGAGCCGCTGGCGGCGCTGGCGCCCCACGGCGACAACCTGTTGATTATCGCCGTCGAAGAGGCCGGCAGCCGCTATCTGCATTACGGCCACGCCTTCATCGAGCATTTCGGCGCCGACCTGACCGGCCGCATCATCACCGCGTTGGCGCCCGAGATTCTGCCGCCCGAACGGCGCGGCATGCTGGAATTCGACTACGCCTTCGTGCAGTCGCGCCAATCGCCGCTGTGGCGGTCCTATACCGCCGATTTCGGCGCGGACGGTATCGAGACCTGGCAGCGCCTGGTCCTGCCCATCGGCGAGAACCTGTTGGCGGTGGGCGCCTATGCGGTACCCGCCACCATGCCGACCGACGAGGCCGAGAAACTGTTGCGGCTGGTGATCGAACGGGTACCGGTGGTGCTGGACCGCGACGGCCGCTTGTGCGATCTGGCGCTGTCCCTGCGCGACTACAGCGACACCCAGCGCCACGCCGCCGAACTGGAGGTGCTGGCCAATCATGACGCCCTGACCGGCACCGCCAATTTGCGTCACTTCCATCGTCTGGCCAGCCTGGAACTCAGCCATGCCCGGCGCATGAACCGGTCGCTGGCGCTGCTGGCGCTGGACCTGGACCACTTCAAGCGCATCAACGACCAATGGGGCCACGCCGCCGGCGACATGGCGCTGAAGGCGTTCGCCGCCACCTGCCGCGCCGCCTTGCGCGAACCCGACATCCTGGGACGCTGCGGCGGCGAGGAATTCGCCGTCGCCCTGCCCAATACCGGCCTGGACGGCGCCCTGGTCATCGCCGAACGCCTGCGCCGGGCGGTGGAAGCGCTGTCGCTGCCGCAGCCCGACGCGCCGCCGCTGACATTCACCGTCAGCATCGGTATCGCCGTCGCCGATGCCGGCCAGAACCAGCCCGACGACATCGCCGCCCTGCTGGCCTGCGCCGACCGGGCGCTCTATGCGTCGAAGGAAGCCGGCCGCAACCGGGTCAGCATCGCCGAGAGGTAATCCATATCCCGGTGATCGGAACCGATCACCGGCGCCCTCAGGCGGCGGGCGGGTTTCTCCGAAACCCTGGCCTCCCGCGGCATAAGCCGCGCGGCCCCTTGGGCCTAAGCAAATCCCGATGAGGTCCTCTCATCGGGATTTGCTATGCGTCCTTACTTATCCACCGCCACGTTGGCGGTGCCCTCGGCCCCCATCGAGACGGCCAGGATGCGCACCGGCGCCGTGCCGGTGTTGATGCCCTTGTGCGGCTGGACCATGGCTTCCATGAAGGACTCGCCGGCGTGGAAGGTGCGCTTGCCGGCGCTGCCGTAATCCACCGTCACTTCACCGTCGAGGATATAGGCGAGCATGGGCGCCGGATGATGGTGCAGCACCGTCTCGGTTCCCGGGGCGATGGTGACGACCAGGGCCGTCACCTTGGCCGGGCCGCTGGTGGGATAAGCGATGGTCTCGCCCGCCACGGTGGTCCCGGTTTCCAGCAGTTTGACCGACGGATAGGCCTCGCCGGCCGCAGCGGCGCCGCCCCAAATCACGCCCGCCATGACGGCCGGCATCAGCAATTTACGCATGGGCCTATTCCTCCTTCTCAAGTCGCATCATGCAGACTCTGGGTTGACCGACGCCACCAGAAGGTCACCTTATCACGCCCAGGGGTATTCGCACCTCTCTCCGCATGACCGCGCCGAAACGACCGATAATCGAGGTCAATCCGCCGGCATGTTTGAAGGCGCCGATAACTTATGCGCGGAACGGCCGCACGTTTTCTGGCTTCCGCGCCAAGGGGACCAGGACCAAAAATGCTCGACAACATCCGCATTACCAAGAAGTTGCTTTCCCTTGTCATGTTTGGGATCGCCAGCGTCATCGTCGTGACCATCTACAGCCTGGTCCATCTGAAGGGCGTGATGATCGAGGACCGAAAATCGGCCGTGCGCCAAGTGGTCCAGTCCACGGTGAGCGTCGCCGCCCATTACCACAAGTTGGCGCAAAGCGGCGTGTTGAGCGAGCAGGATGCCAAGGAACAGGCGCGCGCCGCCATCCGTGCCATCCGCTACGGCAATGGCGAGTACATGTTCGTCTAGCGTCACCGAGGTGCACGGCACCCGCAAGGAGCTGGAGGGCAAGAACCGCATCGACGAGGAGGACGCCGACGGTTTCGCCTTCTACCGCCACCAGATCGCCAACGCCCAGGCCGGCGGCGGCTTCACCACCTATCGCTTCACCAAGTCGGGCGGCGGCGACGCGCTGTATGAAAAGATTTCCTACGAGGCGCTGTTCGCGCCGTGGGACTGGGTGATCGCCTCGGGCGTCTATATCGACGACATCGACACCGCGTTTAAGGGCAAGCTTTATAGCGACGTCGCCGTCGTCATCGGCGTGGTGCTGCTGATGGTGCTGGCCTCGCTCTATATCGGCAACGCCATCGCCCGCCCGATCACCCACATGGTGGCGGCCATGCGCAAGCTGGCCGAGGGCGATCTGGCGGTCACCGTCACCGGCGGCGACCGCCGCGACGAGATCGGCGCCATGGCCAAGGCGCTGCAGGTGTTCAAGGACAACGGCGCCGCCATGGAAGCGCTGCGCAAGGAGAACGAGGCCGCCAACGCCCGCGCCACGGAAGAACGCCGCCAGACCATGCTGGGCCTGGCCGACAGCTTCGAAAGCCAGATTCGCGGCATCGTCCAGAGCGTCGCCACCCAGGCGACCCAACTGGAATCCACCGCCCACTCGCTGTCCGCCGTCGCCGAGCAGGTGGCGACCCAGTCGGGCAAGGCGTCCAGTGCCGCCAGCGATGCCGGCGCCGGCGTGCAAGTGGTCGCCGCCGCCGCCGACCAACTGGCTAGTTCGGTGCAAGAGATCGGTGCCGAGGTGTCGCAGGCGGCAAGCATGAGCCAGGACGCCGTCGACGAAGCCAAGCGCACCAACGAAACGGTGCTGAGCCTGTCCTCGGCGGCGACCAAGATCGGCGAGGTGGTCGGCCTGATTACCGCCATCGCCAACCAGACCAACCTGCTGGCGTTGAACGCCACCATCGAGGCCGCACGCGCCGGCGACGCCGGCAAGGGCTTTGCCGTGGTCGCCAACGAGGTCAAGAGCCTGGCCAACCAGACCGCCCGCGCCACCGACGAGATCGGCCTGCAGATCAGCGCCATCCAGACCTCGACCCGCGACGTGGTCGGCGCCATCGAGAAGATCACCGGCAGCATCGCCAACATCAACCGCGTCGCCACCGCCATTGCCGGCGCGGTCGAGGAACAGGGCGCCGCCACCCGCGAAATCGCCCGCAACGTCCAGCATGCGGCGATGGGCGCCCAAGAGGTCACCAACAACGTGGCCGGCGTGCTGGAAACCGCCGACGCCACCAGCCACGGCGTCACCCAGGTGCGCCGCGCCGCCAGCGATTTGCTGCAGCAATCCGAGGCGCTGGCCAGCCAGATCGACAGCTTCGTCGGCACCATCCGCGCCGGCTGAGCGGCGCCCGGGCAATGACACCCCAAAGGCGTCATCCCGGCCGCAGCGGAGCGGAGAGCCGGGATCCATGCCGGGAAACGGCACCATGGACCCCGGATCGCGCAAGCGCGTCCGGGGTGACGCCGCTGGATAAGCCTGTCACGACACCCCGTTGCCGTCGCCCTACTCTTCGCTCTCGTTGAAGCTGTCGAGCAGTTGGGCGATCCGAGCGCTGTCGCTTTGGTCCATGATGACGCGGGCGCGGCGGGTGGCGGCGACCAGATCAAGGGTGCGGATGCGCTGCTTGACCACCGGGATGTTGGTGGCCGACATGGACAGGTCGCGGATGCCCAGCCCCAGCAGCAGGGCGGTGAAACGGGGATCGCCCGCCACCTCGCCGCAGACGCTGACCGGGATGTGGGCGCGCAGCGCGGCCTCGGCCGAGAACTGGATCAGGCGCAGCACCGCCGGGTGCAGGGGATTGTAAAGGTGCGCCACCGTTTCGTCGGCGCGGTCGATCGCCAGCGTGTATTGAGTCAGGTCGTTGGTGCCGATGGCAAAGAAGTCGGCGTGCCATGCCAGGGCGTCGGCGGCCAGGGCGGCGCCCGGCACCTCGATCATCACGCCCAGCGGCGGCAGCGGATCGGCCATGGGCACGTTCTTGCGCCGCAAGCGTTTCACCACCCGCTCCATCACCTCGCGCACCGTCCGCATCTCTTCGACGGTGGCGACCATGGGAATCAGGATCTTGATCGGGCCATAGGCCGATGCGCGCAGACAGGCGCCCAACTGCGCCTCGAACAGATCGATCTGCGACAGCGACAGCCGCACCGCCCGCAATCCCAGCGCCGGATTGGCGCCCGGCTGGATGCCCAGGCTGCGCGCCAGCTTGTCGCCGCCGACGTCAAGGGTGCGGATGGTGACCGGGCGGCCGGCCATGCGCGTCACCAATTCCTTCATGACCAGGAACTGCTCTTCCTCGCCGGGGATGTCGTCGCGGTTCATGAACAGGAATTCGGAACGCAGCAGGCCGATGCCCTCGGCCCCCGCCGCCAGCACCGATTCCACCTCGCCCGACAATTCGATATTGGCCTGCAACTGGATGCGGGCGCCGTCGCGGGTCACCGCCGGCAGGTCCCGCAGCCGGGTCAGGGCGCGGCGACCGCGCAGGAATTCGGCGCGTTGCTTGCGCGCCGCCTCCAGCACGTCGGGGGCGGGATTGATGATGACCTTGCCGGCACGGCCGTCGACGATGGCGAGGTCGCCCGAGCGCACCCCCTTCATCAATCCGGCGACGCCCAGCACCGCCGGCAGCCCGAGCGAACGCGCCATGATGGCGGTGTGGCTTTCGGCGCCGCCCAGCACGGTGGCAAGGCCGGCGACCTGGCGCGGGTCCAGCAGGGCGGTATCGGCCGGAGTCAGCTCCTCGGCCAGGATGATGGCGTTGCGCGGCAGCACCTGGAATGGGCGATAGGGCGCCCCGGTCAGGTTGCGGATCAGCCGGCGGCCAAGATCGCGGATGTCGGCGACGCGGGCCGACAGATAAGAATCCTCCATGGCCTCGAAACCATGGGCGATTTCGTCGATCTGGCGTTGGACGGCGGCTTCAGCATTGATGCGGTCGGTCTCGATCCGGCTGCGCACGCCTCGGATCAGGCGCGATCCGCGCAGCATCTGCTGATAGGCGTCAAGCAGATAGCCCAACTCCTCGGCCGCGGCACCGTCCAGTCCTTCGGCCTTGACCTGCAACTGGGCGACCTGGCGGCCGGCACGCTCGGCCGCTTCGGCGAAGCGGGCCAGTTCGGCCTCGATGCGATTGACCGGCAGGCGGTATTCCGGGACGCTGACCGCCTCGGCATCGTGGCGGTGAACGGTCCCGATGGCAATGCCACGGCTGACCCCGGCGCCCTCCAGCACCATCTCGGTCGAGCTGGCGGCGGCAGCGGCATGCGGGGCGCGGGGCGCGTCGGTCTCGGTTTGGATCGTGGGCTTCATCCGTCTCCTTCTCGAACGCGGTCCGTCCCTGAGTCGTTTTTTTGGGTTAGGCCGTGATGCCCCAATTGGGCATCACGGCCTAACCTTCATCATTTGCCCTCGCCGGGCGCCCGCCTCCGCGAGCTTGGCCGCGCCCGCAATGGGCGCCAGAGTACCGCGCCTCACATTCGAGGCGCGGTACTCTATGTAGGCGCTTAGTCTTCCTCGTCGAACTTCTGTGCGATCAGGTCGCACAAAGCGTTCAACGCCTGCTCCCCCTGCGCGCCCTCGGCCCGCAGCTCGATGCAGCAGCCGGGGGCGGCGGCCAGCATCATCAGGCCCATGATGGACATGCCGGAAACCTCGGTGCCGCGATGGGACACCATGACCTGGGCGTCGAAAGTGGCGGCCAGCTTGACGAACTTGGCGGCGGCACGGGCATGCAGGCCGCGCCGGTTGCAGATGGTCGCCGTGCGCTTGAGGTCGTCGCCCTCAGCGGCGGTGGGTTCGGTCATTTCCGGTCCTGAGTCAGCAGTTTCGACGCGACGTTGATGTATTTGCGGCCGGCTTCCTGCGCCGAGGCCACGGCGTTGGCCAGCGGCTCGGAATGGCGCACGCTGGCCAGCTTGATCAGCATCGGCAGGTTGACGCCGGCGATCACCTCGACCTTGGCCTTGTCCATGATCGAAATGGCAAGGTTGGACGGCGTGCCGCCGAACATGTCGGTCAGCACCACCACCCCGGCGCCGTCGTCGCATTTGGCGACCTGCTCCAGGATGTCGTTGCGACGTTGCTCCATGTCATCGTCGGGGCCGATGCACACCGCCGCCACATTGGGCTGGGGGCCGACCACGTGCTCCATGGCGGCGACCAATTCGTCGGCCAGCCGGCCATGGGTGACAAGTACCAATCCGATCATAGCCATCCCCTTGTCAACGTCCCCCCTCTTCGAGCTCGCGATGGCGCAGCTCGACACCGACACCTTGTTGCCTCAACCACGCCGCCAAACGTTCGGCCACGAAGACCGAACGGTGACGCCCCCCGGTGCAGCCGACGGCGATGGTAAGATAGCTCTTCCCCTCGGCGGAGAAGCGCGGCAACAACGGTGCCAGCAGGTCGGTCATGGAGTTAAAGAAGGCCGGGAAGTCGCGGTCGGCGGCCACGTATGCGGCCACCCCCTGATCCCGGCCGGTGAGCGGTTTCAAATCCGGCACGTAATGCGGATTGGACAGGAAGCGGGCGTCGAACACCAGATCGGCTTCGCGCGGCAGGCCGTTGCGATAGGCGAACGAGGTCACGAACACCATCAGGCCCCTGTCGGCCTCAAGGCCGAAATGGCCGGCCAGCACCCGCTTGAACTCGCCCGGCGCCAGCGCCGAGGTGTCGAACACCACGTCGGCGCGGCGCTTCAGCGGCGACACCAGCGTGCGTTCATGACGGATGCCGTCGATCAGCGGACGGTCGGCGGCCAGCGGATGACGGCGCCGGGTTTCGGTGAAGCGGCGCCGCACCACGTCGTCGTCGCAGTCCAGGAACAGAACCTTGACGTCCAGGCCGCTATCCGCCGCCAGAGCATCCAGCGCCGCGTGGATCGGCTCGATGCCGAAATCGCGGGTGCGGATGTCGATGCCGACGGCCAGCGGCCGCGCCATCGCCTCGCCCGGGCGCACCAGACTGCCAAGCAGGCTGACCGGCAGGTTGTCCACCGCCTCGTAGCCCAGATCCTCGAGTACCTTCAGCGCCGAGGTCTTGCCGGCGCCGGACAAGCCGGTGACCACCACCACACGGCCGGACGACCCCGCCCCGGCAACGGGGGCGGCGGCTGGACAGGCGGCGTCGGGAGAGGCGTTTGAATCCGTCATCACGGCCGCATTATATCTCGCGTTGCTGAAATCATCGCAAGGCGAACCTTTGCCGGTGTCGACGCCTCGAATGCCGCCAGCGCCACTCGCGGCATCATCACCCCCAGCAATTGGGCGGAAGACGGCTCGGGCAGGCGCTCGACATCCTTGGAAGCGACCAGATCCACCACCAGCGCCAACGGCACGCGCGCCCGGTACGGCACCCGCACGATGCCCAGGCCGCGCACTTCCAGCAAGCCGGCGATGGTTTCGGGCACGCCGACGAACAACCGGCCGCCATCGTTGCTGACGGCGCTTTGATCGTCGGCCACCAGCACGCCGCCGCCATCGATCAGGCGCAGCGCAAGATCCGACTTGCCGCTGCCCGACGGGCCGCGGATCAGGACGGCGTGGCCGCCGATCTCGACGCTGGTGGCATGAACCAGATACATCAAAGCAGGGTGGAGTGCACGAACGGGGGAGTCAAGCCGGCCGTAGGGCCGATGCCCGAGGCCGAAAGCCTGTCCGTTTTCGACGAGGCCACCCCCGTTTGTCGTCCTGGCCGGGCTTGACCGCCGTCATGGCCCGCCGGTGGCGCAGCCCCTAAAGCTTTCTGGCGCAACCGGAGGGTCCGATGGAGTTTGCCGACCAGTTCAAGGCCGCCTGGAAAGATGCGTTCGCCGTCGGCGACGCCCTGATCGACGAACAGCACAAAGCCTTTTTCGTCGAGATCAACGATGTCGCCCGCGCGCTGGACCAGGGTCAAGGCCGCGAGGCGGTCATCGCCTTCTACCGCAATTTCTACAGCGCCCTGGTGCTGCATTTCCGCGACGAGGAAGCCATGCTGTCCCGCGTCGCCTTCCCCGACCTCGACGCCCACCACGCCGAGCATCAAGCCCTGCTGGCCTCGGTGTCGGCGGTCGAGGGCATGCTGCTGACCGGCAACGACGTCAACCATTGGCGTTTCGTCGTCAAGCGCCTGTTCCTGGCCCTGGTCGAGCATCTGGCCGGCACCGACATGCGCTACAAGGCGCACCTGCAGCGCGCCCGCGCGTCCTAACCGACAACCACCGCCTTGTGGTAATGGGGGCGGTCGAGGTCGCGGACTTCCACCGTCACCTGAATGGCCAGGCCGGCCACGGTCCGCACATGGGCGCGCGCCAATTCCAGCACGGCGGCGCCCAGCCGCTGCTTCAGCTCGGGCGGCCGCCCCGACAACAGGCGGAAGTCCACATGAACCATGGCGTGACTGTCGGCGCCGTCGCCGATCACCACCTCGTCCAGGGCGGTGAAGCGGGTCTTGAAGCTGGACAGGGCGCTGCCGATCAGCTCGGCCGCCATGGGATGCAGGGCCAAGGCGAAGGCGCGGCGGTCAAAGGCGTCGGAGACGACCTGGGAATATTCCACGGTGATTTGCGGCATGCTCGCCCCTTATGCTGTCGGGCCGTTACAGGAAAGGGGCGATCATGGCCAAGTTCTTCGATGCCATCAACGACGACCATGCCGCGTTCATCCGCGCCCAGCCCATGTTCTTCGTCGCCACCACGCCGACGGACGGTCGCATCAACCTCAGCCCCAAGGGGCTGGGCGGCTGCTTCGCCTTGCTGGGACCCAATCGGGTGGCCTTCCTGAACCTCACCGGCTCGGGCAACGAGACCGCCGCCCACCTGCTGCAGGACGATCGCATCACGATCATGTTCTGCGCCTTTACCGGTGCGCCCAACATTCTGCGCCTGTACGGCCACGGCCGGGCGGTGCATCCGCGCGACGATGAATGGGCGGAGCTGCGCCCGCTGTTCGGCGATTATGCCTCGGCCCGCCAGGTCATCGTGGTCACGGTGGATAGCGTGAACACGTCGTGCGGCTTCGGCGTGCCGCTGATGGATCTGGTGGGGCAGCGCGCCATGTTGCCCGAATGGGCCGAACGCAAAGGCCCCGAGGGCATCGGGCAGTATCAGCGCGACCGAAACTCGGTCAGCTTTGATGGCGCGCCCACCGGTATTTTCGACGACGCCGGCTGACACAAGTTCCCGTCCCTTTCTTTGAGGGGTTCTTCACTGTAAGCTGTACCGATGCGGGGAAGTGAAGCCATCGCCACCTGGACAGCGCGTTTCTTCGATCCGGAACTGGAAGCGCAGTTCCGGCGCGAGGCGATGCCCAAGGCCCGGCGCATCGCCATGGGTTTCTGCCTGATCGGACTGGTGGTCTATCCGCTGGGCGGCCTGCGCGATCCCTTCGCCTATTCCGATCCGGTTCTGCTGACGCTGTCGCTGGCTTTCCGCGCGGTGGCGACCACGCTGGCCGCCTGGACGTTGTGGCGCCTGCGTCGCGCCACCGCGCCGGCCCAACTGGTGCCGCCCATGGCGGTGCATTACACGGTGGCGTGCTCGCTGCTGGCGTTCCTGTTCGCCTTCCATCCCATGCTGGTGCCCGGCCAGTTGGCGACCGCCTTCATCATCCTGTGCGCCACCGTGGCGCCGGGTTTCTGGCCCGGCCGGGTGCTGGGCGGGGTGGTTTTCAATGTGCTGCTGGTGGGGCTGTTCGCGCTTTCCACCCTGTGGCGGCTGGGCGAGACGGCGACCGCCTTCGCCACGCTGGTGGTGGTCGGCGCCTTCGGCATGCTGGGCATCCTGCTGGCCTATCGCCAGCATCACGTCGCCCGTCACGATTACATGTCGCTGCTGACCGAGCGGCGGCTACGCCAGGCGCTGGAGGAAAAAAGCCGCGAGGCCGAGGCGGCGGCGCGGGCCAAAAGCGAATTCCTGGCGGTGATGAGCCACGAAATCCGCACGCCGATGAACGGCATTCTGGGCATGGCGCGGTTGATGCTGGACGAGGCCATGGCGCCGGGCCAGCGGTCGCGCCTGGAAACGCTGCGGCATTCGGCCGAGGCGCTGCTGGCCATCCTCGACGACATTCTCGATTTCTCGAAGCTCGAGGCCGGCCGCATCGATTTCGAACGCATCGCCTTCCATCCCCCCGCCGTGGTCGAGGACGTCGCCCGCCTGATGCGGGTGCGCGCCGAGGAAAAGGGGCTGGCCCTTACGGTCGACCTCGCCGCCGACCTGCCACCGTGGGTGCTGGGCGATCCCGGCCGGCTGCGCCAGGTCTTGCTCAATCTGGCCGGCAACGCGGTCAAGTTCACCGAAAGCGGCGGCGTCACCTTGCGCATGGCGGCGGTGGACGGCCGGCTTGAATGCGCGGTGATCGACACCGGCATCGGCCTTGACGACGACGCCAAGGCGCGCCTGTTCCAATCCTTCGCCCAGGCCGACGCCTCGATCTCGCGCCGCTATGGCGGCACCGGGCTGGGACTGGCGATCTGCAAGCGGCTGGTCGAGGGCCAGGGCGGCACCATCGGCGTCGACAGCGCGCCCGGCGCGGGCAGTTGCTTCTGGTTCCGTCTGCCGCTGGTGGAGGCACCGGTGCCGGCGCCAAAGCCGCTCGTCGACGGGGTGCGGTCGCTGCCGCCGCTGACGGTGCTGCTGGCCGAGGACAACGCCATCAACCAGATGGTGGCGCGCGGGTTCCTGCACCGCGCCGGTCATCGCGCGGTAGTGGCCAACAATGGCCTCGAGGCGGTCGAGCTGGTGCGCAGCGGCGGCCGCTTCGACCTGGTGCTGATGGACATGCAGATGCCCGAGATGGACGGGCTGGAGGCGACCCGCGCCATCCGGGCCATGGGCGGCGCCGCGGCGGGCCTGCCCATCATCGCCCTGACCGCCAACGCCATGCGCGCGGACGAGGAACGGTGCCGCGCCGCCGGCATGAACGATTTCGTCGCCAAGCCGCTGGACCCCGACCGCCTGTTCGCCGCCATGGCGCGCGCGCTGGACGGCGTCGAGGCCGGTTCTGTCGCCAACGACCGCGCTCCGGTGGATGCGCACGAGATGGACGACGGCGAACTGGCGCTGATCGAACACCACATCGGCCGCGAGCAGATGGTCGAGGTGCTGCGCCTGTTCCTGACCGCAGGCGGGGAAACCTGCGCCCGGCTGTCCGACCTGGGCGGCGACGGCGGCTTCGACGACATCCGCCAACTGGCCCACGACCTCAAGGGCATGGCCGGCTATGTCGGCGCCGTGCCGCTGGTGGCGCAGGCCGCCGCCATCGAGGAAGCCGCCCGTGACGGCAACCGCGACGAAATCCGCGCCCTGCTGCCGCGCCTTGCCCCGACCTGGATCGCCGTGCGCGACTGGCTGCAGGCTCACTTGAGCCGGGCGGCTTAAACTGTGCAGTCCCAAATGGACAGCACAGTTTAATTGTCCCTCGCCGGGCGCGGGCGTCCGCCCGCTTGGCCGCGCCCGCAATGGGCGCAGGAGCAACACCCTAGGGTGTTGCTCTAAACCTTCGGGTTCTGCGCATTGGCGCCGTAGCCCTTGAACTTTTCCAGCACCACGGCCATTTCCGCCGCCGGCAGCACCGGCGGTTCGCCCAGCGGCAGCAGGCGCAGATAGAGATCGGCCAGAAATTCCACCTCGATGGCGACGTCCATGGCCTGCGACAGGTCGCGGCCCAGCGCGATCATGCCGTGATGGCCCAACAGGCAGGCGCGGCGGTCATCCAGCGCCACCACGGCGGCCTCGGACAGTTCCTGGGTGCCGAAGGTGGCATAGGGGGCACAGCGCACGTCGGCGCCGCCGGCAATGGCGACCATATAGTGAAACGCGGGAATCGGCTTGCCCAGCACCGCCAGCGCGGTGGCGGCAGGCGAATGGCAATGCACCACCGCGCCGGCATCCGGCCGGGCGGCATAGATGTCGCGGTGGAAGCGCCATTCGCTGGAGGGCTTCCACGTCCCCGACCATTGTCCCGCCATGTCCATGCGGACCAACTGGCCGGCCTCCAGCACATCGGCGCCGACGCCCGACGGCGTCACCACGAAGCCGTCGCCGACGCGCATCGACACGTTGCCCGACGCCCCCTGGTTCAGGCCCTTGGCCGCCAGCAGGCGGACGGCGTCGATGATGGCTTGGCTGGTCATGGCGGTGTGGTCCATCAAGTGATCCCGGGGCAAGTGGTCCTGGGGATGGTATAGGCAAAACGGCGCCGCCGCGCCAGCCGTCCTAGCCGTTCTGGCGCCCTCGCGCCTTGGCCCCCGGCATCGCCATATGCGCCCGGCGTGATGGTGCGCGACGGAGGCGGTCATGTGGGAACGGACCATGGGGACGGTGGTGGCGGCGGCAGTGATGGCGGCGGCGGCCCAGGCCGCCGACCGTCAGACGGTGCGCGGGCGCTATCTGGTGGAAAACGTCGGCCTGTGCGGCGATTGCCACACGCCGCGCGGCCCCATGGGACAGCCCGACCTGACGCGGCCGATGGCCGGCGCCGTCCTTGACTTCCGCCCCACCGCGCCGGTGCCGGACTGGGCCGAGGAAGCGCCGGCCATCGCCGGGCCGCAGGCGCGCGGCTGGACCCGCGTTCAGATGGTGACCTTCCTCAAGACCGGCGAACGCCCCGACGGCAAGTTCGCGCGGGCGCCCATGCCCATGGTGCGGCTGACCCAGGACGACGCCGAGGCGGTGGCGACCTATCTGGCCAGTTTGCCGGCACCGATGGTGCCGCTGCGCACCAAGGCCGGCGCGCGCTGAGTCGTTGCATGGCGACAGACGCGCAAACGATGAGTAGAATTCTTCGTGGTTGCCATTGCCTCGCCCCCGTCCAGGGGGCACGAAGCCGCCCGCCCCCGTCCAGGGGGCACGAAGCCGACGGAGAATTTGATGAAGCTGCGTTCTTCCGCCACCTCGCCGTTCGTCCGCAAGGTCCGCATGACCGCCATCGAATGCGGGGTCGAACTCGAGCTGGTCCCCACCAACGCCTGGGCGCCCGATACCGATCTGGTCGGCGACAACCCGCTGTCCAAGGTGCCGGCCCTGGTGCTGGACAATGGCGACACCCTGTTCGATTCACCGGTGATCTGCGAGTACCTCGACACCCTGCACACCGGCCACAAGCTGTTCCCGCACGAACCGCAGGAACGTTTCCGCCAGTTGCGGGTGCAGGCACTGGGCGACGGCATCCTGGACGCCGCCGTGCAGATTCGCGTCGAAACCGCCATCCGCCCCGAGGACAAGCGGTGGGAAGGCTGGATCGAGCGCCAGCAGGGCGCCATCACCCGGTCGCTGGACGAACTGGAAAAGACCGTCAGCCACTGGGGCGGCGTGTTCCTGATCGGCGGCGTCACCGTGATGGCGGCGCTGGGCTATCTCGACCTGCGCAAGGTGTGCGACTGGCGCCACGGCCGGCCCCATCTGGCCCATTGGTACACCACCACCCACAACCGCCGCTCGGTGCGCGAAACCGAGCCGGTCGAATGACCTCGCCTGCCGCCATCATCGACCGGTTGGGGCTGCGGCCCCATCCGGAAGGCGGGCATTATGCCGAGACCTACCGTCATCATCCGGATGGAGGTAGTCGCGGCGCCTGCACCGCGATCTATTATCTGCTGGCCCGTGGCGAGCGCTCGCACTGGCATCGGGTCGATGCCGTCGAGGTGTGGAACTTCCATGCCGGCGAGCCGTTGCTGCTGCGGATCAACGAAAACGGCGCCACCCGCGACATCGTGCTGGGCGCCGACCTGGCCGCCGGCCAGGTACCGCAGGCGGTGGTGCCGCCCCATGCCTGGCAGGCGGCCGAACCGTTGGGCGATTGGAGCCTGGTCGGCTGCATCGTCGCCCCCGCTTTCGAATTTTCCGGGTTCGAGATGGCGCCGCCCGGCTGGACGCCCGAGGAGGACTGAGATGAAACGCCTGCTTGCTTCGCTGCTGCTGTCGCTGCTGGCCGCTTGTGCCGGCGAGGATCAGGTCAGCCGCTATCAGCCCATGGGCTATTTGCCCAACGCAGCCGAAATGTCGTCGCAGGCCGATTGGAGCGCCCCCGACATCGTCGAGGTGCAACTGGTCAACCACGCCTTCGTCCCCAACGAGCTGACCTTCCACCGCAACCGGCCGACCCGGCTGATCCTGCGCAACCAATCCACCAGCGACCACACCTTCGTGTCCACGCAATGGTTCCCGACCATCGCCGTGCGCCAGTTGGTCGGCCAGGACGTCACCGCCACCACGCCGTGGGTCGAGAAGGTGGTGGTGCCGGCGGGCGAGATCAAGGAACTGTGGTTCATCCCCGCCCGCTACGGCGCCTATACCTTCGAATGCACCGTGACCGGCCATGCCCTGCTGGGCATGAAAGGCGTCGTCAACGTCGTGCAATAGGCGGCGAAATCGCATTCAAAGGCTTGCGTCACCCCGGACAAGCGATAGCGCAGATCCGGGGTCCATGGTGGTGCACCTGGCATGGATCCCGGCTCTCCGCTCCGCTACGGCCGGGATGACGGGCTAGAGAGGCAGCAAACCCTTGCGTGCCGCCGCCAGGATGGTCTGGGCCTTGGCGGCGGTGCCCAGCTTCTTGCCGCAATTACTCAAGTGGAACTCCACCGTCTTGGGCGAGATGCCCAGGATGGCGGAAGTTTCCCACGCCGTCTTACCCTGGGCCGCCCACAGCAGCACTTCGCGCTCGCGCGCCGACAGCTCGGGGGCGGGGGCATCCTGCGGCGCGACGCCTTCGACCCGGCTGAACACCTTGAGGATGCCGCCATCGGGCATGGCCTTGCCGCGCACCCGGATCATGGTGCCGTCGGGCCGGCGGCGCGAATAGGAATCGGTCAGGCTGGCCAGACGCTGGCGCACGATCAGCCGACGTTGGCCGATGCCGTGTTCGCCGCGCGCGATATTGAACTCGACGAAGGCCAGGAACGGCGTGCCCACCCGCATCAGATCGGGGGGGAAGCCCATGATCTCGATCAGCGCCCGGTTCCACGCCACCAGCCGAAGGTCGGCGTCGAATCGGATGATGCCGTCGTCCAGGGCATCCAGGGTATCCTGCAGGTGGTTCGTCATGGCGGCCCCGGGATTTTCCCGGCTTTCGTGGCGGATGGAGGTCCCTAGGATAGCGATGCCAATCCATCACGAAAAGAAGGTGGTGCCATGAAAAGCAGCCCGAAGATCGGCGACGTCCATCACTTCAGCTTCCAGGTCGGCGCCAACAAGGTGGTTCCGGCGCTTTATCCCGAATCCGAGATTTTCCTGTCCATGCCGGCGGTGTTCGCCACCGGCTTCATGGTCGGGTTGATGGAATGGGCCTGCGCCGAGCATCTGAAGCCCCATCTGGAGCCGGGCGAAGGCTCGCTTGGCGTCGCCATCGACGTCAGCCACAGCGCGCCCACCCTACCCGGCCAGACGGTAACGGTGACGGTCACCTGCGACCGCGTCGATGGCCGCCGCCTGGGCTGGCAGATGGTCGCCCGCGACGAGTTGGACGTCATCGGCGAAGGCCGCCACGAGCGTGCAGTAGTGGCGTGGGATCGCTTCGAACAGAAGCTGGAGGAAAAGCGCCGCCGGTGGCTAGGCTAACTTGTCCTTGTCGGCGCACGGCTTGCCGGGATGGCTGATCGGGGTGTTGGACGGCGGGTCGCTGGCGGGGAAGGAATCCTCGCTGGCCACGTCGACGCAATCCTCGCCCTCGGGGTCGCTTTGGTAGCGCGGCACCTTGCGTCCCGGCGCGCGCGGGTCGCTGCCCGTCTTGTCGTTGCCTACCTTGTCGCTGCCCACCTTGTCGTTCCATTTGTCGGCCATGGCACCCTCCTCGCCAAGTGGATGGTTGCCATGTGGGCAGGTCGGATGGGCGGCGCAAACACGCAAAGGATCGGGGACGCGCTTCGCGGCCACGGATCGCACGGACAAAAGAAAACTCGTCATGCCGGCCTTCGAGCCGGCATCCATCGTGGTGCACCCCCATGGGCCCCGGCTCGCGCGGGGCGCGTCCGGGGTGACGCGGATTTCTTAGGATTTCACGACTTTGGACACGGCGACCGTCCGTGTTCGTCCGTGGCCCGCGAAGCGGGCTTCCGTGCCGTCCGTGTTCGCTGGGCACGGTCTTGACGGGCCAGCACGTTCCGCGAAGGCGTCACCCGGACAGCAGTCCGGGATCAGATCAGCTCGATCATCTTGCGCACCACCGCATCGGCGCCGTCGGCGATCTGGCCGATGCGCGACTCCAGCATATAGCAGGGACTGGTCACCACCTTGTGGGCGGCGTCGACCACGATCTCGCCATGCAATTTGTTGACGTGGTGGGCGCCCATCTGTTCCAACGCGGCGGCGGTGCCGGCATCGGTGCCGATGGTCAGGTCCACCTCGCCCAGCACCCGGGCCAGCACGGCGGGGGCGATGCACAACGCGCCGATGGGCTTGTTGGCCGCGCGCATGGCCCGAATGGCGCGTTCGGTGTCGGGGTTGACGCTGCATTCGGGGCCGTCCTGCGCGAACGAGCACAAGTTCTTGGCGACGCCGAAGCCGCCGGGAAAGATCAGCGCGGCAAAGGCGGCGGCGTCGAGCGCCGACAGCGGCTTGATGGCGCCACGGGCGATGCGCGCGGCCTCGACCAGCACGTTCCGGCTGTCGGCGGTTTCCTCGCCGGTCAGGTGATTGACCACGTGCATCTGGGCGATGTCGGGGGCGAAACACTGATAGGTGCCGCCGGCCCGGTCGATGGCCAGCAGGGTCAGTACGGCCTCGTGAATCTCGGCGCCGTCATAGACGCCGCATCCGGACAGCACCACGGCGAAACTGGGTTTTGTCATGGCGGATCATTCCTTGTCTCTGGGGCCAGCCCGGCCCCGATAGGCATAGTGAAGGGGCACAATAACCGGGAAAACCGTTGCCCACCACCCGTGCCCCTGGTCTATGGTTTCGGCAAGCCCCTGTTCCGCACTGCAATATGGGATGTTGAGCGCCATGGTTGAAGCACCCGCCATCGCCCGTTTGGACGCGATTTTTCGCAAGGCCGCCATTTTGGGCGACACCCTCTCGGTGCTGCATTGGGACATGTCGACCATGATGCCGGACGGCGGCGCCGAGGCGCGGGCGGAGCAATTGGCGCTGCTGAAGAGCCTGGCGCACCAGACCGTCACCGCCCCAGAGGTGGCCGATCTGCTGGACCAGGCCGAGAGCGAGGCACAGGACCCGTGGAGCCGCGCCAATGTGCGCGAAATGCGGCGCGAGTGGGTCCATGCCGCCGCCGTGCCGGCCGATCTGGTCGAGGCGCTGGCCCACGCCGAATCGGCTTGCGAGATGATCTGGCGCCAGGCCCGCCCGGCGGCGGATTTCGCCCAGGTGGCGCCCAGCCTGAAGGCGTTGCTGGACCTGGTGCGCCAGGCCGGCCAGGCCAAGGCCGAGGCGCTGGGCGTTTCCATCTACGACGCGCTGCTCGACCAGTACGAACCCGATGGCCGCTCGGCCGACATCGACGCGGTGTTCGCCGATCTGGAGGGTTTTCTGCCCGGCTTCCTTGACGACGCGCTGGCCGCCCAGGCGCGCCGGCCGCAACCGCGCCTGCCGGCGGGACCGTTCCCGGCCGACATCCAGCGCAAGGTCGGGCTGGAGTTCATGACGGCGTTGGGCTTCGACTTCAATCACGGCCGGCTGGACACCAGCTTCCATCCGTTCTGCGGCGGCTATCCCGACGACACCCGCATCACCACCCGTTATGACGAGGATGACTTCACCTCGGCATTGATGGGGGTGATCCACGAGACCGGCCATGCGCTTTATGAATTCGGCCTGCCCGGCGGGCGCTGGCACCATCAGCCGGTGGGCCGAGCGCGCGGCATGCAGATGCATGAAAGCCAAAGCCTGCTGATGGAGATGCAGGCCTGCCGCACCCGCGAGTTCACCGCCTGGGCGGCGCCGCGCCTGGCCGCCGCGTTCGGCGGCAGCGGGCCGGACTGGCTGGCCGACAATCTTTATCGCCATGGCATCCGCGTCGAACGCGGCTTCATCCGCGTCGACGCCGACGAGGTGACCTATCCCGCCCACGTCATCGTCCGCTATCGCCTGGAAAAGGCCATGATCGAAGGCCGCCTGGACGTGGCCGACCTGCCCGCCGCGTGGAACGAGGGCACTGGCCGCCTGCTCGGCATCACGCCGCCCGACGACCGCCTGGGCTGCCTGCAGGACATCCACTGGTATGGTGGCTCGTGGGGGTATTTCCCCACCTACACCCTGGGCGCCATGACCGCCGCCCAGTTGTTCGACGCCGCCACCCGCGCCGATGCCGCCATCCTGCCCGCCCTCGGCCATGGCGATTTCCGCCCGCTGCTGGCCTGGCTGCGCACCAACGTCCACGCCAAGGGCAGCAGCCTGTCCACCCGCGACCTGCTGACCGAAGCCACCGGCCGCCCGCTGGACGCGGCGGTGTTCAAGGCGCACCTGCGGCGGCGCTACCTGGAGGATTGAAGCGGGAGGGGTATGCCCCGTCGCGGATGGACAGAGTTGCGGGTCCTGGGTACCTTGTGGGCGCATCAACAGTGGTACGTCCATGCGCCTTTCAACCAAAGTCTCGATCGATCGCTGGGTGGCGGGCACAGTGCTGCTCCTGCTCAAGCCGTTGGTCATGGCGCTTGGGTTTGTGCTGAAGCGCGATCACCGCCTGACGGTGGGACGCTCGGTCCTGGTCATCAAGCTGGTGGGTGGCGGCAGCCTGTTCATCGCCTTGCCCAACCTGCTGGGCCTGAAACGGCGCCACCCCGATGCCGAACTGATCCTGCTGGCCACACCGGCGGTCCGCCCCTTCGCCGAAGCGATGAACGTCTTCGACCGCATCGAGGTGATCGACGATTCGTCGCTGTCCGGCCTGCTGCGCAGCGCGATCGGCTGCTGGTGGCGGTTGCTGGGGGTGGACACGGTGGTGGATCTTGAGGTGCATTCCAATTCCACCACCTTGCTGGCGTTGGGAACCTTGGCGCGCAATCGGCTGGCGTTCTATCTGCATGATGCCGATTTCAAGCAGCACATCGCCACGCATCTGCTGTTTCTGCAGCAACATTCCGGCATCTACTGGTTCTACGATCAGATTTTCGGCTTGCTGGATGCCGAGCCGGTCGCCGCCGGCACCGTTCGCGACCACCTGGCAACCCAGCCTCGGGCACGTTCCGGCGGGGTCTCGCCGCATTTGGGCCTGGGCTACGCCTGCTCGGAACTGGGGCGAGAGCGGGAACTGACTCCCGAGGGCTGGACCACCGTGCTGGCGAACCGCTTCGCCGCCGACGCCCGCTTCAGCATCGAAATTCTGGGCGGCCCCGGCGACGTTGCCCGGGCCGAACCGCTGGCGGCGGCGATCCGGGGCCGCTTCGCCAACGCCGTCGTGGTCAACTCGTGCGGACGCCACACCATCGCCGAAATCCTGTCGGTGCTGGCGGACATGGACCAGTTTTGGGGCATCGACTCCGCCCTGCTGCATATCGCCCGCGCGCTGGGACGGCCAACGGTGTCGTTCTGGGGGCCGACCGATCCGGCGACACGGCTTCGCGATCCCGACCCGGTGCGCGACATCGTCCATTACGCCAAGCTTCCCTGCTCTCCCTGCGTCCATGTGGCCTCGCGCTCGCCCTGCCGGGGCGCTCCGTCCTGCATGAGCCGATTGCTGGAAGCCTCCGGGGTCGGGGTGGCGCCATGAGCACGCTGATCATCGTGCTGGCGACCATCCTTACCCTGGCCGCCTGTGCCGGTTGGGGCCGCGTGGCCGCCCGCTGGGTCGGCATCCCGGTCGATGGCGGGCTGGCGCTCAGTTGGGGACTGGCCGTCCTGCTTGCCCTGGGTGGTGGCGCCGTCGCGCTTGGCATCGCCAAAGCTCCGGTTCTGCTGGGGATCGAGGCGTGTGGCGCCGCGTGCCTGTTCCTGCCGCCTCGCCTTGCCTTGCCCCGGCTGGATCGCGCTCAGGCATTGTTCCTGGCCGTGGCCGCCGTGGTGCTTATGGTGCGTGCGGTGTTCGCCACCCGCTATGGCGCCCTGGAACCCTGCGACGACCTGCTGGCCTACCAGCCGCTGGTGCAGCAACTGCTGCAGACGGGCGACATGGAGGCGCCGTTCAGCCTGCGCCGCATGGCGGCGTATGGCGGGCAGACGCTGTTGCAGGCGATGACCGTGCCCAACGGCGACGCCGCCGCCATGGTGGTTGCCGAGGCCGCTTTCGCCCCCGTGCTTGTGCTTGGCCTGGGCTGGAGCTTTTTGCGCCGCTACGGCTCGCCCCAGGTGCTGCCTTTGGCCTTCGCGCTGATGGTGGGGCTGGGGCTGGTTTTGCGCAACAACACGGCCAGCCAGGCGACATCGCTGGTGTGCTTTCTTGCCGTGGTGCGGACGTTGTATCTGCTGCTGGACGCCGACCGCCGAGGCCGCCTGTGCGTGATGCTTGGCCTGCTGGCCGCCGCCGCGTCGTCGCTGCGCCACCTCAACATGCCCTTTCCGCTCTTGCTGATGCTGGCCTTTTTGCCGGGGCACGTGGCACGGCGCGGATGGCGAGCGGCGCTGGTCGATGGCGGCATGGTGGCCGCCAGTTGGACGGTGTTCCTGGCGCCGTGGATGGTTGCGCTTTACGCCAGTTCGGCGACGCCGCTTTACCCCGTGTTCAAGGGCAACCACAATCCCAGCTTCGAATTCGCCGCGGCGGTCGGCGGCTGGCGGCAGGTGGCGGACACCCTGCTGTTTTCGCTGAATGCGCCGCTGTTTCTGGTCCCGCTGGGGCTGGTGCCGGTGTCGTTCTTCATCCCCAAGGATCGCCGCCTGTGCCTGGTTCAAGGTGCCGCCCTGGTGGGCGCGGCGATCATCGTCGTCGGTTTTTCCGCAGCCGAAGCGGATGCCATGGTCCGCTACCTCCAGCCCACGCTGCTGACCGCGTTCTTCGTCTCCATCCTAGCGGCGTTGGCGACCGGCGTGATCGCGTCGCCGCTGGTCCGCGCGGCCATGGCCGTCGCCATCATTTATGGCTGCGGCCATACCTTGTCTGTCGAATACGCGCGCGTCACCGCTCCCCGGCCATCGTTCAAATACTCGGTGACATTGCTGGCGGAACGCTTGGCGGCCTATGCGCAGGCCCAGGAAAGCGTTCCGGCGGGGCAATCCATCTACGCCTACGTGTCGGCCCCCTACGGCTTCGATTCCGCGCGGAACAGAGTCTTCAACGCCGACGGCCCCGGTCCGGTCAGTCCCAACCGCGCGCAACCCTTCTTCAAGGGCGCGGATGCCTTGGCGGACTACCTGCAATCGCTTGGCATCCGCTACGTCGCTTTCGAGGATTTCGAAACGGCGGTGACGTGGTGCATGCGCCCCGTCGAACTGGCGTACATCACCGACCCCGCGGGGCAAGCGTGGAAGCCGTTCCTGGCGGACATCCGGGCCAACCTTCATCAACTGGCCGCCAGCCGCCGAGTGCTTTACGACAACCACGGCGTCACCCTTGTCGATCTCGGCGGCGCGGCGCCATGATCGATCGGTCCTGGGGCATCCTGCTGGCGGCAGTTCTGGTGATGGCGGCGGCAGAGATAGGACTGCAACCCCACCTCATCAACCACGACGTCGCTCAGTTCCTGTACGGCGGCCGCGCGCTGCTGTCGGGCGCCACCCTGTACCGCGACTTCATCGAGATGAACCTGCCGACAACGTATCTGGCGTCGACGCTGCCCGTGCTGGTGGCGCAGGGCCTGGGGCTGAGCATGGCGGCGGCGCTGCAATTGTCGGTGCTGGTCGCGGTGGCGGCATCGGTGGCGCTGTCGGCACTCATCCTCAATCGGGCGCCGCTGCAACGGCGGCCCGAGCTGCTGTTGCTGGTCCTGGTCGGAGAGCTGTTGCCGGCCTTCCATCATTTCGGCCAGCGCGAGCATCTGTTCGTCATCCTGGCGTTTCCCTATGTTCTGTCCTTCCTGATGGTCGGCCGCGTGGTGCCGGTCGCCATTGCCGCCGGCGTGCTGGCCGGATTGGGCCTTTCGCTGAAGCCGTATTTCTTCATCCTGCCGCTGTTTATCGAGGCGGCGATGTGGCGGCGGTGGTGGGGGCATGTGCAAAGCTGGTTCGCCGTGGGCGTGGGGGGCACCGTCATGGCGGCAGCGCTGTGGCGCCACCCGGAATACATCACCGATCTGCTGCCGCTGGCGCGGGCCACCTATGGCGGGTGGGAAGCGCCGCCGCTGCTGCTGATCAGCATCGACGGTCTCAGTTCCAGCGTCCTCGCTTTCTGGCTGGCGGCACGCATCCCCGCCAATGGGGGGCGCGGTCAAGCGCGGTTGCTGGCAGGGGCGGCCACGGCGGCCGGCATCGCCATCGCCGTCATGCAAAACAAGGGCTACGATTACCACATGCTGCCGGCCGTGGTTCCGGCCTCGTTGCTGCTGCTGGCGGTTCTTCTCGACTGGAGCGATGCCTGTCACGTCGACGCGCGCCGGACCAGGACGTGGCCGGCGATTGTGCTGGTGGCGCTGCTGTTGAGTTGGAACGGCGCGCGTTTCCTGCGCGACGCGGCCGTGCCCTTCGATTACCACGACACCAATCGGAAGTTGGCGCCCATCGTCGCCGAATGGGGCGGCGGCCGCCCCATCGCCGGATTGTCGGTTCACGTCTTCCCCACGTTCCCCTACCTGATGCGATACGGCGGCGAATGGGCCTTGCGCTATCCGTCGCTGTGGCCGTTGGTGGGGTATTTCAAGGCCGGCGGGACAGCCCCGCCGTCCGCCGACCTGGTGACGTTGCGCCGCATTGTCGCCGAGGACATGGAAACCAAGGCGCCATGCCTGGTGTTCGTCGACACCTGGGATTGGGGGTTGGTCCGCCACCCCCTGGTCGAGTTCCTTTCCGGCGATCCGCGCTTCGCCGCCCTGTGGAAAAACTACCGCCTTGTTGACGGCATCGACGGCTACGACATTTACAGTCGTTGTGGCTCTTCCCGCCACATTCCTTGAAATGCGGGCCGTGCACGTTTAGAAGCGTCGGATGGCTTGAGACGGAGTAAGACGTGAAGTACGTCAGCACGCGGGGACAGGCCCCCGTTCTCGATTTCGACGATGTCCTGTTGGCCGGTCTGGCCCGCGATGGCGGCCTGTATGTGCCGGAGAGCTGGCCCCACTTCAGCCCCGAGCGGATTCGCGCGCTGCGCGGCCTGCCCTATGACCAACTAGCGGCCAAGGTAATGGCGCCGTTCGTCGCCGGCTGCCTGACCGAGGACGAGTTGTCGGCGATGACCGCCGAGGTTTATGCGGGCTTCACCCATCCGGCGGTGGCACCGCTCAAGCAGATCGGCGCCAACCAGTGGGTCTGCGAGCTGTTCCACGGCCCGACCCTGGCGTTCAAGGATTACGCCCTGCAACTGGTCGGCCGGCTGTTCGACCATGTGCTGAAGAAAAAGGGCCAGCGCGTGCTGATCGTCGGCGCCACCTCGGGCGATACCGGCTCGGCCGCCATCGAGGCCTGTCGCGACCGCGAGGCGGTGGACATCGTCATCCTGCACCCCAAGGGCCGTACCTCGGAGGTGCAGCGCCGGCAGATGACCACCATCCAGTCGGTCAACGTGCGCAATCTGGCGGTCGAAGGCACCTTCGACGACTGCCAGGACATGGTCAAGGCGCTGTTCAACGACCACGGCTTCCGCGACCAGTTCAACCTGTCGGCGGTCAATTCCATCAATTGGGCGCGCGTCATGGCCCAGGTGGCGTATTACTTCGCCGCCGCCGTCAGCTTGGGCGCGCCCGACGTCTCCATCAGCTTCAGCGTGCCGACCGGTAATTTCGGCAACGTCTTCGCCGGCTACGTCGCCCGCCAGATGGGCCTGCCCATCGACCGGCTGGTGGTGGGGTCCAATACCAACGACATCCTGACCCGCTTCTTCGAAACCGGGCGCATGAAAGCCGACGGCGTGGTGCCGACCCTGTCGCCCAGCATGGACATCCAGGTGTCGTCCAATTTCGAACGCCTGCTGTTCGACTATGTCGGCCGCGAAGGAGCTGCGGTGCAGTCGCTGATGGACGAGTTCCGCAAGACCGGCGTGATGGAGCTGCCGCAGGGCGCCTTTGCCGCCATGGGCGAGCTGTTCGAGGGCCATCGCTTCGACGACGACGCCACGCTGGGTTTGATGCGCGACATCGAAGCCCGCACTGGAGAGACGCTGGACCCCCATTCGGCCATCGGCGCCGGCGCCGGCCTGAAGGCCACGCTGCGCGCGGATAGCCCCATGGTGGCGCTGGCGACCGCCCACCCGGCCAAGTTCCCCGATGCGGTAGAAAAGGCGACCGGCCGCCGTCCCGCCTTGCCGCCCCATCTGGCCGATCTGTTCGACCGCCCCGAAAGGTACGACATCATCGCCAACGATCTTGCCGCCGTGCGTGACTATGTGAGCGCCTTCGCCAAGGGTCGCCGCTGATGGATATCCGCGAGACAGTCCTGTCCAGCGGCCTGCGGGTCGTCAGCGATCCCATGGCGACGGTGGAAAGCGCGTCGCTGGGCGTCTGGGTCGACGCCGGCACCCGCCACGAGCCGCCCGAGATCAACGGTATCTCGCATCTGCTCGAACACATGGCGTTCAAGGGCACCGAGCGCCGTAGCGCCCGCGACATCGCGGAAGAGATGGACGCGGTCGGCGGCCACCTCAACGCCTATACCGCCCGCGACCACACCGCCTATTACGCCAAGGTGCTGAAGGAAGACACCGGGCTGGCGTTGGACATCGTCGCCGACATCCTGCAGCACTCGACCATGGACGCCGAGGAACTGGCGCGCGAGCAGGACGTGGTGGTGCAGGAGATCGGCCAGGCCAACGACACCCCCGACGACATCATCTTCGACCACTTCCAGGCCACCGCCTATCCCGGCCAGCCGCTGGGCCGCCCGGTGCTGGGCACCGAGGCGCTGGTGCGCGGCATGGGCCGCGACACCATCCTGTCCTATATGCGCGAGCACTATTCCGCCCCGCGCATGGTGCTGGCCGCCGCCGGCCGCATCGACCACGACCAGTTGGTCGCCGAGGCCGAACGTGCTTTCGCGCGTCTATCCACCGCCGCCGACGTCAAGCCGCAGGCGGCGGTCTATGCCGGTGGCGATTTCCGGGAAGAACGCGACATCGAGCAGGTCAACCTGGTGGTCGGCTTCGACGGCGTCTCGTACGACGATCCCGACTATTACGCCGCCTCGGTGCTGTCGACCCTGCTGGGTGGCGGCATGAGTTCGCGCCTGTTCCAGGAAGTGCGCGAAAAGCGCGGCCTGGTCTATTCCATCTATTCCTTCACCTCGTCCTATGCCGATGGCGGCCTGTTCGGCATCTATGCCGGTACCGGCGAGGACGAAGTCACCGAGTTGGTGCCGGTGATGTGCGACGAGGTGGTGAAGGTGGTGGGCGGCGTGTCGGAAGACGAGCTGCAGCGCGCCCGCGCCCAGCTCAAGGCCTCGATCCTGATGAGCCTGGAAAGCACCAGCTCGCGTTGCGAGCAGGTTGCCCGCCAGATCCTGGTCTATGGCCGCCCCATCCCCACCGCCGAGGTGGTGGCCAAGGTCGAAGCCATCGACAACGCCGAGATCATGCGCGTCGCCCGCCGCCTGTTCTCCACCACCCCCACCGTCGCCGCCATCGGCCCGCTGGCCAAGGTGGAAGGCTACGAGCGCATGGTGGAACGCCTGAAGGTCTGAGCCATTTCCGCACCGACCGCGTCGGTGCGGAAAATGCCTTAGAATCTGTCAATTTTTGACAGAAGCATCCCCGATGATCGTCATGGCCGGGCTTGGCCCACGGCTGTCCGATTTAAATCTCTGCGCCCGTGGGGAAGTGCACGACCGGCACCGTGTTCACGGTCGTGACTTTCCATGCAACGCGGATGAACACAGATGCCGCTGCGCGGCCCACAGATGGGCACGGATTTCTTTTTGAGAGTCACGCCAGACTTGATGGTGCCGTTCCCGCCACCGCTGGAGGCCCGCTGGATGTGACACTTCATTTCATCCGTGCCCATCTGCGCGCATCCGTGTTTATCCGTGTTGCTGCTGGATGGTTCCCGCCACCGCTGACGCCGGCCGGGACGAATTATCAATTCTGAACCGGACAAACGTTAAGACGGCCGTACCGCCGGCAGCTTGACCACGAAGCGCGCCCCGCCTTCGGGCCGATTTTCCGCCCAGATCAGGCCGCCATGGGCCTGGACGATCTGTTTGGAAATGGACAGGCCCAGGCCGGAATGGGTGCCGAATTTCTCCGACTCGGGCCGTTCGGAATAAAAGCGGTCGAAGATGGCATCCAGCTTGTTGGCCGGAATGCCCGGCCCCTGGTCTTCCACCTGGATGCGGACGAACTTGCCCTCGCGTTCGGCGAACAGCGTGATGGTGCCGCCGGGCGGGCTGAACGAGGCGGCGTTGCCGATCAGGTTGCGCAGCACCTGCACCAGCCGCCCCTCGATGCCGGCGACCACCAGCGGGTCGCCATGCGGCACCCGCACAGCATAGCGGATTGCACCGTCTTCGGCGGTGCTGCGATAGATGTCGCCCAGGGTTTCCAGCATGGCCGCCACCGCCACCGGTTCGGTTTCGGCGCGCGACAGCTCGGCGTCGATGCGCGAGGCGTCGGAAATGTCGGTAATCAGGCGGTTCAGGCGCTCGACGTCGTCCTGGATGATGGACAGCAGCTTACGCTGCTTGTCCGGATCGGTCAGGCGCGCCGCCGTCTCCACCGCCGAGCGCACGCTGGTCAGCGGGTTCTTGATCTCGTGGGCGACATCGGCGGCGAAACGTTCGATGGCGTCCATGCGGTCCCACAACGCCTCGGTCATCTCTTTCAACGCCACCGACAATTCGCCGATTTCGTCGTGCCGGTCCGAGAAGTCGGGAATCTTGTGGCGACGGCCGTGGCCGTGGCGCACCTGCTCGGCGGCCAGGGCAAGGCGGCGGATGGGCCGGGCGATGGTGCCGGCCATATAGAACGACAGCCCGACGGTGATCGACAGCGCCACCACGAAAATTTGCAGGATGTTCAGGCGAACCTGGAACAGCGCCTTGGCGATGGCGCGGCCATCGGCCTGCACCACCAGGGCGCCGACCACCTGCTTGTAACGCTGCACCGGTACCGCCACCGACAGCACGATGCCGCCGGGACGCGAGCGCACCGCCGAATCGGTCCGCCCCGCCAGCGCCGCCATGGCCTCGGGCCACTGCTCGGCGCGGTCTCCCCCTCGTTCCACATGGGGCTGCAGGGTGATGTCCTCGGGCATCCAGGTGGTGATGTGGTCCCACCACTGAACCAATTGCGCCTGAGCGCCCTGGCCGGCGGGGGGCGCCAGTTCCTCGATCTCGATATTGCCCTTGAAGGACAGCAGGTAACGGGAATCGGCGGCCAGATCGCCGACAGCGTCGAACAGGCGGGCGCGCACCTGGGCCGGTTCGGCCAGGCGGCGGACCATCTGTTGCGCCAGTTCGGCGTTCAGTTCCAGAAAGCCCAGCGACTGTTCGCTGACCGCGCCTTCACCCACCGCGCCGGCCACCATCTCGGCCTGGGTAGTCAGGCCGGCCAGTTCGCCCTGGATCAGCCCCTGCTTGTAGCGGTCCATGTAGAACAGGCCGGCCACCAGCAGAATGGGGGCGATCAGGTTGACGGCGAGAATCCGCCGCGTCAGCGGCGATTTCAGCGGCCGCCAGCGTGAGAACCGCCGCTTGGGCGTGATCGCCTCGGCAGCGTCCACGTCAGAGGCTATCGTCACGGTAGCGATAGCCGACGCCGTACAGGGTTTCGATATGACCGAAATCGTCGTCGACCTCGCGGAATTTCTTGCGCAGGCGCTTGATATGGCTGTCGATGGTGCGGTCGTCCACGTAGATGTGTTCGCCATAGGCCGAGTCGATCAACTGGTCGCGGTTCTTGACGTGGCCGGGGCGCTGGGCCAGCGACTTCAGGATCAGGAACTCGGTGACCGTCAGGTCGACCTTCAGGCCCTTCCAGGTGCAGACGTGGCGGGCCTCGTCCAGCACCAGCTCGCCACGCACCAGGGTCGAACCGGCGGCGGCCTCGGGTTCGGCGGCGGCTTCCAGCCGGCGCAGCAGGGCGCGGATGCGTTCGATCAGCAGCTTCTGCGAGAACGGCTTCTTGATGTAGTCGTCGGCGCCCATGCGCAGGCCCAGCAGCTCGTCCACCTCGTCGTCCTTCGAGGTCAGGAAGATCACCGGAATGGCCGATTGCTTGCGCAGGCGCTGTAGCAGCTCCATGCCGTCCATGCGCGGCATCTTGATGTCCAGCACCGCCAGGTCCGCCTGCTGGGTGGTCAGGCCCCGCAGCGCGTCGGCACCGTCGGTATAGGTGCGCACCTTGAAGCCCTCGGCCTCCAGCGCCATGGACACCGAGGTCAGGATGTTGCGGTCATCGTCGACCAAGGCAATGGTGTACGTCACCGGAGTGATACCTCCCACGGGGTGCTTTGAGCCGAAGGGTTACCGAATCGGAAACGACTGGCAAGCCCCGTCCGACATTTAGACCTTTCGCGGGAATTGACACCCCGAATGCGGCGAAATTATAGTCCCCGCAGATGGTTCCCGACGGCAACAACCTTGCCTGAGGGTGAAAAGGGAACCCGGTGCGGCGGCCGAAAAGGCGGCTTAGTCCGGGGCTGCCCCCGCAACTGTAAGCGGAGAGGTTCCGGCCGTTCGCGATGCCACTGGCCCGTCCACGAGAATCCACCGTGTGACGATCAAAGCCGGGAAGGCTATGCCGGACCCCATGACCCGCGAGCCAGGAGACCTGCCATCGCACCCGCGTGCGCACGCTTTCCCATGGCGGGGTGTCCTGGGATGGTGATCCGACCCTTCGGACGAAGGGGCGGCTGTGCGCCCGCTTTCGCGGTTGCCCGCTCTTTTGCGGCTGAAAGTGGATTGAAATGCATATCATGGAAGGATTCCTTCCCGTCGCCCACGCCGTGGGCTGGACGGTCGCGTCCGCGCCCTTCGTGGTGATGGGCGCCCGGCGGCTGAAGGCCGTCATCGCCGAACATCCCGAGGCCCGCCTGACGCTTGGCGCCGCCGGCGCCTTCGCCTTCGTGCTGTCGGCGCTGAAGCTGCCCAGCGTGACCGGATCGTGCTCGCACCCCACCGGCACCGGCCTGGGCGCCATCACCATGGGGCCGGCGGTGATGAGCGTGCTTGGCACCATCGTGCTGCTGTTCCAGGCGCTGCTGCTGGCCCATGGCGGCCTGACCACCCTGGGCGCCAACGTGTTTTCCATGGCCGTCGCCGGACCGTGGATCGCCTGGGGCGTGTGGAAGCTGGCCGGCAAGATGGGGGCACCCGCCGCCGTGGCGGTGTTCCTGGGCGCCTTTGCCGGCGACCTGGGAACCTATGTGGTGACCTCGGCCCAATTGGCGCTGGCCTTCCCCGACGCGGTGTCGGGCTTCGGCGGCGCCTTCGCCAAGTTCGCCGGCATCTTCGCCCTGACTCAATTGCCGTTGGCGGTGGCCGAGGGGCTGCTGACCGTGGTGGTGGCCAACGTCTTGGCCGTGCGTCAGCGCGGCGGAGCGGAGCACGATATCTCCAAGGTGGAGATCAAGGCATGACCCGCACCGGCAATTCCCTGTTGCTGCTGGCCGCGGTCGTGCTGGTCGCCGCCCCCATGGTGTTGAAGCTGCCGGGCGAGTACGCCGGCACTGACGACGCCGCCAAGCAAGCCATCGCCGAACACGGCTACGAGCCGTGGTTCGACTCGCTGTGGTCGCCGCCCAGCAAGGAAATCGAAAGCCTGCTGTTCGCCTTGCAGGCGGCGGTGGGGGCCGGCGTGCTCGGCTATGTGCTGGGCATCAAGCGAGGACGGCGCGGGCAATGATGTCCTCGGACCGGCTGGCCCATACCAGCCGGTGGCGTCGCCGCTCGCTGGTCGAGAAGTCCCTGTTGTCGCTGGGATTGCTGGCCCTGGCCCTGGCGTTGCCGCCATGGCCGGGGGGCGCCCTGGTGTTGGCGGCGGCGCTGGCGGCGGCCTTGGCCGCCGGCACGCCGCCCGCTGCCCTGGCGCGGCTGATGGCGGGACCGCTGGCCTTTATCCTGACCGGTGCCGCCACCATGCTGATTCAGATCGGCGATGGCGGGCTGGGGCTGTCGGCCGACGGCGCCCACCAGGCCACGCTGCTGGTGCTGCGCGCCCTGGCGGCGGTGGCGGCCCTGCTGCTGCTGACCGTCACCACTCCGGCGGCCGATTTGGTGCAGGGGCTGCGCCGGCTGGGCCTGCCGGCCGAGGTGGCCGAGGTGGCGCTGACCACCTATCGCCTGCTGTTCGTGCTGCTGGACACCGCCGCCGCCATCCATGCCAGCCAGGACTCCCGGCTGGGCACCATCGGCTGGCGCCGCCGCATCCGTTCCACCGGCCTGCTGGCCGCCGCCCTGCTGCCGCGTGCGCTTGACCGCGCCCACCGGCTGGAGTTGGGCCTGGCGGCGCGTGGCTTCGACGGCTCGTTGCGCACGCTGTCGCCGGTCCGCCCGGTCAGCCGGCGCGCCGTCATCGCCATCGCCGCATTGTTGATCGCCCTGGGAGGGGTGGGTTCATGGATTTGATTCTCGAAGCGCGCGGCCTGCACTACGCCTATCCCGGCGGGGTCGCCGCCTTGTCCGGACTGGATCTGACGGTGGAGCGCGGCAAGCGCCTTGCCATTCTCGGCCCCAACGGCGCCGGCAAGACCACCCTGCTGATGCATTTAAATGGCACGCTGCGCCCCAGCGCCGGCGAGGTGGTGCTGGACGGCGCCGTCCAGTCCCACGGCCGCGCCGCCCTGGCGCAATGGCGCCGCCGGGTCGGGCTGGTGCTGCAGGAACCCGACGACCAGTTGTTCGCCGCCTCGGTGTTCGAGGACGTCTCGTTCGGGCCGCTCAATCTGGGCCTGTCAGAGGCGGAAACCCGCGCCCGTGTCGACGAGGCGCTGACGAGCCTGCGCATCGCCGATTTGGCCGACCGCCCCACCCACATGCTGTCCTTCGGCCAAAAGAAGCGCGCCGCCATCGCCGGTGCCGTCGCCATGCGCCCGGACGTGTTGCTGCTGGACGAACCCACCGCCGGCCTGGACCAGTTTGGCGCCGTCCACCTGTTGGCGGTGCTGGATCGCTTGGCCGCCGGCGGTGCCACCCTGGCGTTCACCACCCACGACGTCGATCTGGCCTGGGCCTGGGCCGACGCGGTCGCCCTGTTCGTCGACGGCCGAGTCATTCGCCACGGCCCGCCCGAAGATGTGCTGGCCGATGCCGACGCCCTGAGCCGGGCGCGGCTGAAGCCGCCGTTGTTGCTGGAACTGGGACTGGCTGCACGCGCCCGTGGTTGGCTGGCCGCCGACGCGGACCTGCCGCGCAACCGCGCCCAGGCTCTGGCCCTGATGGGGATAGGCGGCGAATAAAGCCGAGCGCGACTGTCGGATTTCCACAACAAACCCAGGAAATCCGCGAAAAACCGCCCGCATTCATACCTTGGTTATATGCCGTTTGCTGCGATCTTAAACGCAGCGCGAACGCCATTCGCACGACCCTGGCAGGATAGCCTCAATCGGAATTACCGAGGAGGTGACGGTGAGCACACAACCGGCGGCAGGTCAGCCAGGGCGAAGCACCCGGAGCGAAACTCCGGCCTCCAGGTTGAGCCGGGCGGAAATGATCGCCCTGACCGCCACCAACCTCTCTTCGTTGCTGGCGTGGATTTACACCAAGCCACAGACCTGAAAGTCCTCCGGGGCCGTGTCCTGCCCCACACAAGCGGTCCCGGCGGATGCCCCCTTCCCTCTCCCCAGGGGAAGGGGGCCTACTTCTTTAGTTCCCGTGCATCTTGTCATGCATCATGGCGTTGCCGGGACCCATGGCGCCCACCGGCTTGACGTCGACGGTCACGGTGACCTTGCCGGCCTGGGCGAAGGTCAATTCCAGCGGGAAGCTGGTGCCTTCCTTCAGCGGCGCGTTCAGACCCATCAGCATGATGTGCAGGCCGCCCGGCCCCATGGCCACCGGCTTGCCCGGCGCCACTTCGATGCTTTCCACCGCGACCATGCGCATGACGTCGCCCTGGACCAGGTGGGTGTGCAGTTCCGCCGTCTTGGACACCTCGGCGCTGGCGCCCACCAGATTGTCGGTGGCCGCGCCGGTGTTGACGATGGTGATGAAGGCGCCGCCCACCGGCGCCCGCGCCGGCGTCGCCCGCGCCCAGGCATCCTTGATCTCGATGGCGCCCACCTTGGCCTCGCCGGCCAGCGCCGGCAGCGAGAGCGTGGCCAAGGCCAGCCCGAGCACGGTTCCCACCAACCTCTTCATCTGCGATGATCCTTCCAGACAGTTCGCGCCAGACAATTCGCGGCGTCACCCGTTCGGCACCTTGCCGGTCGGGCCGCGTATGGTAAACGCTAACCCATGAGCGACACCATGGCCCATGATCCCGATCAATTGCCCACAGATCAACTGCCGACCGACAACAAGATCGCCTTGCGCCGGATCGCGCGCGGGTGCCGCAAGGCTGGCCTCGCCACTTTGCTGGCGGACGGCGCCCCCTATGCGTCGCTGGTGACGGTGGCGTTCGACCTGGACCTGGCGCCGATCCTGCTGCTGTCGGGCCTGGCCGACCACACCCGCAACCTGCTGGCCGACGGCCGCGCCTCGCTGCTGCTGGACGGCACCGACGGCCACCCCAACCCGCAGACCGGGCCGCGCGTCACCCTGACCGGGCGGGCGGCACGATGCGACGACGACGCCTTGCGCGCCCGTTTCCTTGTCCGCCATCCCGCCGCGGCGCTGTATGCCGGCTTCGGCGACTTCGCCATCTGGAAACTGACGCCCGAGCGCGCCCATTTCGTCGGCGGCTTTGGCCGCGCGGTGTGGTTCGACGCGCCGTTCGGCCTGGCCCCCGCCGCCACCGCCGCCCTGCGCGCGGCCGAGGCCGAGCTGCTGGAGCAGGCCAATCGCGACCATGCCGTCGCCCTGGCCCGGCTGGGGCCGGAGTGGCGGGTGGCCGCCCTGGATGCCGACGGCGCCGACCTTGCCAATCCCGAAGGATTTCGGCGCCTGTCCTTTCGCGCGCCGGTAGAGGACGCCGACTCGCTTCGCGGCGCGCTGGCCGAAACGGTGAGGGAGGATTTTTCCTTATCCTTTAGGTGAACCCCTTCCGCACTAAGGCCATTGCCCGCGCCACGCGGGGAGGCTATCTTCGCGTCGTCTTCACGGCGGCGGTGCAGGCGGTCGCTTGCGCCAATTTCGGCGGTCGAACCCCGCAATCGGGGAGTGCCCCTGGTAACAGGGGGCGATGCCTTTTCGGGGCCATATGAAACGGCCACCATCAAATGGGATGGAGAACGGTAATCATGACGAAACTCGGTATTCCCGGCGGCAGCACGGTCAATGCCAAACTGTTGGCGTGGATCGACGAGATGGCGAAGCTGTGCAAGCCCGACGCCATCCACATCTGTGACGGCTCCGAGCGGGAGTACGATGCGCTGTGCGAGCTGATGATCGCCGGCGGCACGATGATCAAGCTGAACGAGGCCAAGCGCCCCAATTCCTATCTCTGCCGTTCCGACCCGCGCGACGTCGCCCGCGTCGAGGATCGCACCTTCATCTGCTGCACCAACAAGGATGACGCCGGCCCGACCAACAATTGGGTCGCCCCCGCCGAGATGAAGGCGCGGATGGGCAAGCTGTACGACGGCTGCATGAAGGGCCGCACCATGTACGTGGTGCCGTTCTCCATGGGTCCGCTCGGCTCGAACATCGCCCATATCGGCGTCGAGATCACCGACAGCCCGTATGTCTGCACCAACATGCGCATCATGACCCGCATGGGTCAGGCCGTGCTGGACCTGCTGGGCAAGGACGGCGACTTCGTCAAGTGCGTGCACTCCGTCGGCAAGCCGCTGGCCGCCGGCGAGAAGGACGTCACCTGGCCGTGCAATCCCGAGAACACCCACATCAGCCACTTCCCGGAAGAGCGCACCATCTGGTCGTTCGGCTCGGGCTACGGCGGCAACGCGCTGCTGGGCAAGAAGTGCTTCGCGCTGCGCATCGCCTCGACCATGGGCCGCGACGAGGGCTGGCTGGCCGAGCACATGCTGATCGTCGGCGTCGAGAACCCGCAGGGTGAGAAGACCTATGTCGCCGCCGCCTTCCCGTCGGCTTGCGGCAAGACCAACTTCGCCATGCTGCAGCCGCCGAAGGGCTTCGACGGCTGGAAGATCTGGACCGTCGGCGACGACATCGCCTGGATCAAGCCCGGCGCCGACGGCAAGTTCTACGCCATCAACCCGGAAGCGGGCTTCTTCGGCGTCGCCCCCGGCACCGGCTACCAGACCAATGGCAACGCCATGGCCGCCTGCGCCAAGAACACCATCTTCACCAACGTCGCGCTGACCGACGATGGCGACGTGTGGTGGGAAGGCATGACCGACGAAAAGCCGGCGCATCTGATCGACTGGAAGGGCAAGGACTGGACCCCGGCTTCGGAAACCCCGGCCGCCCATCCGAACTCGCGCTTCACCGCGCCGGTCAGCCAGTGCCCGTCGGTCGATCCCGACTGGGAAAACCCGGCCGGCGTGCCGATCTCGGCCTTCATCTTCGGCGGCCGTCTGTCGACCACCATGCCGCTGGTCTATCAGGCCTTCGACTGGACCCACGGCGTCTATCTGGCCGCCACCATGGGTTCCGAGGCGACTGCCGCCGCCGCCGGCCTGTCCGGCGTCCGCCGCGACCCCTTCGCCATGCTGCCGTTCTGCGGCTACAACATGGCCGACCACTTCAGCCACTGGCTGGAAATGGGCCGCAAGGTCGCCAATCCGCCGGCCATCTTCCGCGTCAATTGGTTCCGCAAGGACGCCAACGGCAAGTTCATGTGGCCGGGCTTCGGCGACAACATGCGCGTGCTGCAGTGGATCGTCGATCGCGTTCATGGCCGCGCCCCGGCCATCGAAAGCCCGTTCGGCAACGTTCCCACCTATGACGACATCGAGTGGAAGGGCCTGGACTATCCCAAGGACAAGTTCCAGGAACTGATGACCATCGAACGCGAAGCCGGTGTCGCCGAGGCGCGCAGCCAAGAGGACCTGTTCGACAAGTTCCTCGACCGTCTGCCGGGCGAGTTCAAGTGCCAGCGCGAGCTGCTGAAGGCCCGCCTGTGGCGGTCGCCCGCCAAGTGGTCGCTGAAGCAGTAAGCGTCTGAAAACGGAAAACCCCCTGCCGGCGACGGCAGGGGGTTTTTTGTTGGCTGGCCGGGTTCTTATTCCGCCCGCCGCAGCTTAGGGCGTCGCGCCTTTGCTCCGAGGCGCGACGCTCCAGCGCCCATTGCGGGCGCGGCCAAGGGCAAGGGCGCGGAGGCGCCCGCCCGGCGAGGGAAAATGATGATGTTTAGACCGTGATGCGCATTTAGGGCATCACGGTCTAAACCGCCACCGCCTGAACCGGTCCTTGACCTCGCGCCCCGACGGGAACAGCGGCAGGCGCGGCTTGTCCACGCTGGTCGGTTCGGCGGCCAGGCCCACTTCGCTGATGGCGTCGTCGGCGTTCAGCGCCCGCACGATCAGTTCCACCTCGCCCAGCGGCATGCGGTCGCCGATGCCGGGCTTGGTGCCCAGCGACCATTCCAGCCACTGCGCTACGGTGATTTCGCGCACTTCCTCGGGCACCGGCAGGCCGTACATCACCGCCAGTTCTTCCATGCGGGCGCGCGGGTCGATGGGGAAGTCGCCGAAGAACTGGCGATCGGCCTCGGCCGCCGGCGCCGGGCTGGCGAACAGGCGGTCGAGATGGGGCACCCGTTCCGGCTTGGCGAACAACCACACCATGTCGCCCGGCTTGAACGCGCTGACGCCCGACCCCAGCAACGAGCGGCCGTCGCGCACCACCAGCGACGGCACCGCCCAGCGCGGCAGGCGCTGGCCCTGGGCCACCAGCGAATTGGCGACGATGCGATAGGCGACCAGTTCATGGGCGGCGCCGGGAATCTCCAACTCCATGCGCTCGACCGGCCCGATGCGGCGCGGCACCACCTGGCCGAGCCAGCGCGCCACCGGGCCGATGGTCCAGCCCTGCAGCGCCAGCGACACCAGCACCACCATGAAGGTGACGTTGAAGAACAGCCGGCCGTTCTCCATGCCCGAGATGATCGGCAGGATGGCGAGCAGGATGCCCACCGCGCCGCGCAGCCCGACCCACGAGACGAAGGCGATCTCGTTGCGGGTCATGCGGAACGGCAGCAGCCCCACCCACACCGCCAGCGGGCGCGCGATGAAGATCAGCACCAGCGCGACACCCAGGCTGGGCAGCACCAGCGGCCAGAACTCGACCGGGCTGGCCAGCAGCCCCAAGGTCAGGAACATGCCGATCTGCGCCAGCCAGATGGCGCCGTCCTGAAAGCGGCGCATGGTGTCGGGCGCCACCAGCCGCGAGTTGCCGGCCACCAGACCGGCGATGTAGACAGCCAGGAAGCCCGAGCCGCCGGCCAGCGCGGTGGCGGCGAACACCATCAGCGCCAGCGACAATCCGAATACCGGCAGCAGGCCACGCTCGATGCCCAGCCGGTTGACCGCCTGGACGATAACAAAGCCGCCGACCAAGCCGGCGACGCCGCCGATGCCGAATTCCAGCGTCAGGTGCAGGATGATGTAGCCGCCGAAGCCAGTGTGGCTGGAACGGTCGACCAGGAAGCGGATCAGAACGATGGTCAGGAAGATGGCCATGGGGTCGTTGGACCCGGATTCCACTTCGAGGATCGAACGCACGCGGTCACGCACATGGATGCCGCCGACACGCAGCAGGAAGAACACCGCCGCCGCGTCGGTCGAGGCGAGGATGGAGCCGAGCAACATGCCCTCGATCCACGGCAGGCCAAGCAGGAAATGGGCAGGCAACGCCACCACCGCGGCGGTCAGCAGCACGCCCACCGTCGCCAGCGACAGCGAGGGCAGCGCCGCCGTGCGCACCGCCTTGATCGGAGTGTGGAAGCCGGAATCGAACAGCACGACCGCCAGGGCGACGCTGCCGACCATATAGGCGGTGGCGGCGTCGTCGAACCGAATGCCGCCCAGGCCGCCCTCGCCGGCCAACAGGCCGACGCCCAGGAACACCAGCAGCAACGGCGCGCCGATGCGGAACGACAGCAGGCTGGAAAAAATGCTGAAGGTCACCAACCCCGCCAGCACCAGCACCGCCACGTTCATGCTGTCGATCACGCCTGCATCCCCCCGTCGGGCCATCGTCCTTCAACCGGTTTATGTCGCCCGACCGGCGATGTCCAGGGGGGCAAGGGCAAGTTTTCTTCGTCTATAGGCATTTTCCCTTAATTCCTGGCGTGCGGAAGCTTAGCTAGAAAGGGGCACCCATAGGGAAAGGCAGGTTTGATCTTGGACCACGGCATCCTGCGCGATGCGTTGATCTTTCTCGCCATCGCCGTGCTGGTGTCGCCGCTGTGCCACCGGCTGCGGCTGTCGCCGGTGCTTGGCTATCTGCTGGCCGGCAGCGTCGTCGGCCCGGCCGGGCTGGGCCTGATGGCCGACGAAGAGGGCGCGCGCGACCTGGCCGAGCTGGGGATCGTCTTCCTGCTGTTCATGATCGGCATGGAATTGTCGTGGGAGCGCCTGCGCGTCATCCGCCATTTCATCTTCGGCCTGGGCACCGCCCAGGTAGTGGTCACCGGCGCCCTGGGCGCCGTGGCGATGACTGTGCTGGGGCTGCAGTTCGACGGCGCGGCGGTGGTCGGCATGGCGCTGGCGTTTTCCTCGACCGCCTTCGTGCTGCAAATCCTGTCCGAACGGAACGAGCTGAATTCCCAGGTCGGCCGCGTCGCCATCGCCGTGCTGATCCTGCAGGATCTGGCGGTGGTGCCGTTGCTGGTGACGATTCCCCATCTGGGCGGCGACGGCCTGAGCGTGGCATGGGCGGAAGTGCTGGCGCTGGCCAAGTCGGTCGCAGCCATGGTGATCATCTTCCTGGTGGCGCGGCTGGCGCTGCGCCCGCTGTTCCACGCGGTCAGCGCCACCCGGCAACCCGACGTCTTCGTCGCCGCCGCCTTGCTGACCGTGGTCGGCACCAGCTTCGCCACCGAGGCGGCCGGGCTGTCGCTCAGCCTGGGCGCCTTCCTGGCCGGCGTCATGCTGGCCAGCACGGAATACCGCCATCAGGTCGAAGCCGACATGCAGCCGGTGCGCGGCTTGCTGATGGGGCTGTTCTTCCTGACCGTCGGCATGACCGTCAACCCCGCCGGCATGGTGGCCGATCTGCCCGACATCGCCGGCGGCGTCGCGCTGTTGCTGGTGGGCAAGTCGCTGGTGCTGACCCTGCTGGCGCTGATCTTCCGCTTTCCGCTGACCACCGCGCTGCATCTTGGCCTGCTGCTGGCGCAAGGCGGCGAGTTCACCTTCGTCGTGCTGGCCCGTGCCGGCCAGGCCAAGCTGATCTCGCCCAGCGGGATCGAGCTGCTGACCTCGGTGGTCGCCATCAGCATGGCGGTGACGCCCGCCCTGGCCGCCCTGGGCGACTGGCTGGCGCAACGGCGCCGGATGGCCGACGGCCAGGCGGTGGCGCCGGGCCGCGAATGCCAGGACCTGTCGGGCCATGTCGTCATCGTCGGCTTCGGCCGCGTCGGCCAGATCGTCGCCACCATCCTGACGGAACAGGGGATTCCCTTCGTCGCCATCGACCGCGACCCCCGGCTGGTGTCGCGGCTGCGCGATGACGGCGAGACGCCGGTGTTCTTCGGCGACATCCGCAAGGTCGAGGTGCTGAAGGCGGTGGGCGCGGCGCGGGCGCGCGCCGTGGTGCTGACCATCGACACCGGCTCGGGCCGGGAAAAGCTGGTGCCGCGCCTGCGGGCGCAGTTCCCCGATCTGCACATCCTGGTGCGCGCCCGCGACCGCCGCCAAGCGCGCGGGCTGGAACAATCGGGCGCCACCGCGGTGGTGCCCGAGATTCTGGAAGGCAGCCTGCAACTGGCCGGAACCACGCTGCGCCACCTGGGCCTGCCGCACGAGGACGTCCACGTCCTGATCGAGGACTACCGCCGCGCCGACTACGCCCGGCTCAGCCTGACCATCGACCGGGAATAAGGAAGATCCCCCTCTCCCATCCCATGGGAGAGGGAGGGACCCGCGAAGCGGGAGGGCGAGGGAGCCAAGGACTCCGGAGTCTGTGGCCCCCTCACCCGGCGCTTCGCGCCACCCTCTCCCGCTGGCGGGAGAGGGGTAAGCCGGTTTACGGGTTCAACACCTTGGGCACTCGGTTCAGACGCAGGCGGAAGGCGTCCGGCATGCCCTTGCCCAGCAGCGGGCGCAGGTACAGGCGGAAGGCGTCGGTGACGTCGGTGCCGTTGTCGGCGATGAAGGCATCGTCCATGGTCCGCGTCTTGCCCGCCACCGATTCCAACGGCATCAGCTTGTAGTCCACCGAGTAGAACCCGGTGCGCTGGATGGTGACCGAGCCATCGGTTTGGCCCCACATGGCGAACTGCACCGCCTTTTCGCCGACCTCGCGCGCCTCGCGCTGATCGACGTCGGAAACGCAGCCGACAAACGAGCGTTGCAGATAGCCGAAGGTGTCGCCGCGCACCCGCTTGTAGCCAAGCTGGCCCTTGATCTCCTCGCACAGCAGATCGGCCAGGGCGCCGGTGCCGGACAGTTGCACGTTGCCGTGGGCGTCCTTTTCCACTTCCTTGGCCAGCTTGGTGACGATGGCGTTGCCGGATTCGTCGTGCACGCCCTCGGAGACGGCGACGACGCAGCGGCCGTGCTTGTCCATGGTTGCCTTCACGTCGCCCAGGAACTTCTCCACCTTGAAGGTGCGTTCCGGCACATAGATCAGATGCGGGCCGTCATCGGGAAACTTCTTGCCCAGCGCCGAGGCGGCGGTCAGGAAGCCGGCATGGCGCCCCATCACCACGGCCAGATAGACACCGGGCAGCGCCGCGTTGTCCAGATTGGCGCCCATGAACGACTGCGCCACGAAGCGCGCCGCCGACGGGAAGCCCGGCGTATGGTCGTTGTGCACCAGATCGTTGTCGATGGTCTTGGGGATATGCATGCAGCGCAGCGGATAACCGGCCTTGCGCGCTTCCTCGGAAACGATGCGCACGGTGTCCGATGAATCGTTGCCGCCGACATAGAAGAAATAGGCGATGCCGTGCGCCTTGAGGACCTTGAAGATTTCCTGGCAGTACTTGAGGTCGGGCTTGTCGCGCGTCGACCCCAACGCCGAAGACGGCGTCTCGGCCACCATTTCCAGGTTGTGGCTGGTTTCCTGGGTCAGATCCAGAAACTCTTCGTTCACGATGCCGCGCACGCCGTGATAGGCGCCGTAGACCAGATCGACATTGCGGAACTTGCGCGCCTCCAGCACCACGCCGGCCACGGATTGATTGATCACCGCCGTCGGGCCGCCGCCCTGGGCCACCAGAACCTTGCCGTGAAGCATGACACCTCCCTCGAATCTGCCGGGAACACTCCCGATCCCCGAGGATAGGGCATATCCAAAACCCGCAACAGGGGCATACGGGGCTTGTACCCCTATGGGAGACGCGCCATTTTGAGGCTTGCCAAACGGTTCAACCGGGAGTTTTCCAGCGTGTCCGAGATCGAATCACCCTGTATTTCCATGTGCAGCCTGGACCTGGACACCAATTCGTGCCCGAGCTGCGGTCGCACCCTCGACGAAATCAAGGCGTGGAAGCTGGCCTCGGACGCAGAGAAGCTGGACATCCTGGCCGCCATGGCGCGGCGTCGTGCGGAAGCGGCGGCCCGCTGATGGGTGCCGCCGGGGACCGCATCCAAGCCATCCTGGATTTCTGGTTCGCCCCCGGCATGGAGCGGCGCTGGTTCGCCGCCGATGCCGAGCTGGATCGCGCCCTGGCCGAGAATTTCGGCCAGGACCTGACCCAGGCGGCCCAGGGCGGGCTGGACCATTGGGTCGACAGTGCCGACGGCGCCCTGGCCCTGGTCATCCTGCTCGACCAATTGCCGCGCAACATCTTTCGCGGCAAGTACCAGGCCTTCGCCTTCGACAGCCACGCCTTGGCCATCGCCGAGGCGGCGCTGCTGCGCGGCCACGACCGCGCGCTGCCGCCGATCCGCCGCCGCTTCCTTTACCTGCCGTTTGAGCATTCCGAATCGCTGCCCGACCAGCGCTATTGCGTCGCCCTGTTCGAGCAGGCGGGCGACGACCCCGAGGGATTGGACTATGCCCGCAAGCATCTGGCGGTGATCGAGCGCTTCGGCCGTTTCCCCCACCGCAACGAAGCGCTGGAGCGGGAAACCACGCCGGAGGAAGAAGAGTTCCTGAAACAGCCGGGGGCGGCTTTCTAGAGCGTCGCGCCTTTACGACGCTCCTGCGCCCATTGCGGGCGCGGCCAAGGGCGCGGAGGCGCCCGCCCGGCGAGGGAAAATGATGAAGCTTAGGCTGTGATGCACATTGAGTGCATCACAGCCTAAGCCGCTTTGAGACCGATATAGGCGGCGGTGCCGGCCAGGATGCCCGAGGCGCCGCGAGTGAGCGCCTTCAGCGTCGTTGGGCGCTTCAGAACCACACGCGCCCGCGTGGCAAGGAAGATGTAGGGAACCAGGGCGATTTGCAGCAGCACGGTGGTCAGCCCGATCAGCACCAGATACTCGTCCAGGCCGATGGCTTCGAGCGGCAGCAGGGTGGGCACCAGCGCGACGTAGAACAGCATGGTCTTGGGATTCCCCAGGGTCACCAGCAACCCCGACAGGAACGCCCCGCCGCCATCGCTTCCGCCCCGCGCCTCGATATCCTGCGGCAACAGGCCCTGCCGCCACAGCGACCAGGCCACGTACAGCAGATAGGCCGCGCCGGCGAACTTGATGACCATGAAGACCTGGCCGAAGGCCTGCGCCACGTAGGCCAGTCCAAGACAGACGGCGCTCAG
>JBLNBE010000076.1:0-34617 GCA_050259735.1 Bacteroidota bacterium | reverse complement strand
CCAGTTTCTGCCGTCGCCGGCCGCGATGGTGTCGTCGCCGTTGCCGCCGGTGGTGGTGATGATGTCGTCGCCGCTGCCGGCGAAAATGACCTTCTTGCCGTTGCCGGTGGTCACCAGGTTGGCGCCGTCGCCCACATGGATGGTGTCGACGCTGTCGCCGGTGGTGACGGTGTCGTCGCCGTCGGTGACGCTGTCGTTCTCGGTGCCGGTCCAGATAGTGTTGGTATCGGCGCCGGTGCCGGCGGTGATGGAGATGACGTCCTTGCCGCTGTTGGCACTCGTGCTGATGAAGTTGCTGCCGCCGCCATCGGTGACGGTGTTGGCGCCGGCACCGACGCGGATGTCGTCATTGCCGCTGCCTGTGGTGACGGTGTCGTTGCCGCTGCCGGCGGTGATGGTGTTGGCGCCGTCGCCCGCGGTCACCCAGTTGTTGCCGTCGCCGGCGGCAATGGTGTCGTCGCCGTTGCCGCCGGTGGTGGTGATGGTGTCGTTGCCGCTGCCGGCGGTGATGACCTTCTTGCCGTTGCCGGTGGTCACCAGGTTGTTGCCGTCGCCGACGTTGATGACGTCGCTGCCGGTGGCGGTGGTGACGGTGTCGTCGCCGTCGGTGAAGCTGTCGGCTTCGTTGCCGACGATGATGGTGTTGTTGCCGTTGCCGGTAATGGTGATGACGTCGTTGCCGTTGCCGCTGACGACGGTGCCCTTGACGGTCTTGGTCAGGACGACGTCGATGGTGTTGTCGCCGCCGGTGTCGTTCAGCGTGTTGTCGCCGCGGCCGAGATGGAGGATGTCGTTGCCGGTGCCGCTGTACACCGTGTCGTTGCCGTCTCCGGCCCAGACCGTGTTGGTGCCGTTGCCGGCGGAAATCCGGTCGTCGCCGGCATAGGCATAGATGATGTCGTCGCCGGCGCCGGCCAGGATGGTGTCGGCGCTGTTGCCGGCATAGACGGTGTTGTTGCCGTCCACGGTGGCAGCGCTGGCGGCCGCGTTGTCGGCAAAGCTTTGCGCGCCGTCGTAGGTGCCGTTATAGGTGACGATCAGCTCGGGGGCGCCGGCCATCGGCATGATATAGACGTTGCTGTAGCCGCCGCCGTACCCTTTCACCAGGACGGGCGGATTGTTGGTAACGTCGGTGATGTTGTCGACGTCCTGGAAGCGCAGCACGAATTTCTGGGTGACGTCCAACGGGGTCACGCCCAGGCCGGTCATGTGGACCGTCATCTCGTAATCGACGTAATCGTTGACGCCGTCGCCGTCGGAATCCTTGTTGAACAGCGCGCGGATCGTGGTGGTGTCGTAAACCACCACCAAGGTTGACGGGTGCTGGGTGACGTCGCTTTCGACCAGGCTCCATGACCCGTTGTGCAGGTCGGTGGCACCCTGGATGCTGACGCCCGGGGGCAGGCCGCTGATGGTGATCGAGTCGAGATTACGGATATAGCCGGCGACTCTGAGCGAGAATTCCTTGGCGTAATAGAACGCGGTGCCGCTGGGGGCCAGCCCGGTTTCCTTGTCGAGCACGGCATAGGTGGACGCCGGGTTCAGCACGGTGGTGCCGGTGGCGTTCCACCCGGCGGCGCGATACAGGCCATCGGCGTAGAAGATGTCGCCGCTGGTGCCGCCGATCAGCGTTTCGGTGCCATATTGCAGGGCGTCGCCGGGCAGGATGTCCGAGGTGATGTTGCTGCCGTTGGGGAGGCTGCTGCTGCTGCCGGGGCCGGTGGCGCCATAGACGATCCCGGGGGCGTGGGTGGGGGGGCTGGCGGGGTAGGTGTCGGTGTAATTAGCCTCGTCCAGGCTCATCTGCAGCGGGATCTTGGCGGTCTTGGGCTGCGGCGCGGGCTGCGGCGGCGAGGGGATGGTCGGCTGGTGGATCTTTGGCGGCTCGGGGGTGAATACCCCCTGGCGCATCTCCAGTTCCATCCGTTCCGATTTGGCGACCAATTTGTCGACCGACGATTCGCTGCCCGAGGTCGACAGCGCCGCCACCTGTTGCGACTGCGCTTCCTGGGCGGCGGCGTCGACCTTGTCCTTCTCGTCGGCGGTGCGGTTCTTCTTGCCTTCGGTCCGCTTCTGATCGAACTCGGTCAGGCTGGTCATGGCCGGGATCGAGGTGTTCGGCGTCTCGACCTTGTCCACCGACGTCAGCAGATTGTCCGCGCCCACGTTGCCATTGCTGAAATGGACGGCGGGCGGGGTGGCGGTCATGGCGTCAAGCGCGGCGCCGGGCAGGATCAGGCGCTCGCCGGTCTTGGTCGTCAGCACCATGTCGACGTCGATGACGTCGACGCGCTGGATGCTCGATTGCGGCACCGAGAGCGTGAACTGCCCCTTGTCGTTGGGGGTGACGATGGTTGCCTTGTCTGCCATGCGAACGCTCTCCCGGCCTTACGCCGTCCCTCAGCCCTGCGCCGTCGCCACCACTTCGCGGGCGGCGTCGCGGGCGACTTCGCGCAATTGCTTCTGCAGATCGCGCGTCATGTTGCGCTGGTTGGTGCGCATCTCTTCCAGGGTTCCCTCCAGCAGGGTGCTCTGGCGGTTGATGCCCTGGGCGATGGTCTCCAAGGCTTCCAGCGACGAGTTGATGCCGCTGAAGTTTTCCTTGATCTCGAACAGGTGGCGGTTGGCGCCGATATCGGCGTCCTCGACCTTCTTGATGCGCTCGCCCAGATCCTTCAGGGCGTTCAGCATCTCGGCATTGCCGTCGCGGCTGAGCTGCTGGGCGGCGGACAGCGCCTGCAACTGGTTCTGGCTGATCATCGCCACCTCGCCCAGCTTGGCGGTCAGGCCCTGCAGGCCGCTGGCCATGTTGGTGGTCGAGGTGTTGAGGCCCTGCAGCTTGCGATCCAGCTTGGATTCCGAATCCGAGCCACGGTCGTTGACCGAATGCAGCAGGCCGACGGCTTCGTCCAGCTTGCTGAGCGTGTCGCGGCCCAACGTGCCCTGGGCGTCCTGGTACAGGCGCTGGGTGTCGTTGCCGGCGCCCATCTTCTGGTCGATGGCGTTCAGCACGTCGACCAGACGAGTGCTGACACGCTGGTTGTCGGCGGCGGCGGTCTGGATGCCGCGCAGTTCGGCCAGCATCTGCTCGTTGGTTTCCTTCATGCGCGGGCCGAAGCCCAGCAGGTCGTTGGTCTTCTTGGCGGCGGCGACGTTGTTGTCGATGGCCTGGGCCACCAGTTCCAGCCGCTGGGCCAGGCCGTCGACGCGGTTGGACAGTTGCAGCGAGGCGTCCTGCGACCGGTGGAACAGGTCCTGCAGGTCGTTGATGTTGCCCATCAACTCGGCCATGAAGTCGGACAGGAACGCCTCGGACACGCCGCCTTGGCCGCGCGGCATGGCGGCGCCGGCCACCACCGGGCCGATGGGGCCGCGGATACGCTCGGTCAGTTCATGCAGCACGGTGCGGGCGTCGGCCACCACCTTGCGGACATAGCGGCGGATGGCCAGCAGCGACATGCCCAGCATCAGGCTGCCGACCAGGCCGAACATCGAGGCGGAGAAGGCGATGCCCATGCCGGCCAGCGGCTTGCGCAACTCGCCCACCAGCTTGATGAATTCCTCTTCCACCGCGCCGCCGCCGGCGCCGGACATGCCGTCCAGCATGCCCGAGATGCCGGTCAGGGTTTCCAGCAGGCCGATGAAGGTGCCCAGCAGGCCCATGGCGATCATGAAGCCGACCAGGTAATTGGGCAGCTCCATCTTGCTGTCGAACTCGCCCTCGATGGCGTGCAGCTCGTTCTCGATGGCGTCCTGGTCCAGGGTCGACGACAGCTTGCCGTTGGTCTGGGCGATGTGTTCGAGGTAGCGCCGCACCATGCGGTGGGACAGCCACTCGCCTTCCAGCAGCTCCTTCATCTCGGTGCCGCTTTGGGCCTCGCGGCCGAAGCGCAGCAGCGTCAGGTGCTCGCGCTGGGCTTCCACCAGGCGCAGCACGATCAGGACGGTGCCCGCCGCGCCCACGATCAGGATGCCGGCATTCAGCACGGTGTTGCCGCGGATCGCCATCCAGACGAAATCACGGAAGGCAAGGCCGGCGGCCAGCACCACGATCACCGGCAGCACGGCCTGGGTCATCACCAGGATTTGCAGGCGGAAGGCTGCGACGAGGCTCAGGAACTTTTTCATCAACGGGCATCCCGGAACGTGTTGTCGGCGAATTTGGTAAGCGGCGAAAGCAGGTGGCGGGCCACGGTGCGCCGGCCGGTGACGATGTCGGCGGTAACGGTCATGCCCGGTGCCAGCAGCTTGCCGGCATAGGGGGCGGGGATCGCGTCGATGCGGATGCCGACGCGGTAGAACGGCTCGCCCTTGGCATCGGCGACGGTGTCGGCGCTGACCTCGACCACGCGGCCGGCCAGGGTGCCCAGCGCGCCGCTGTCATAGGCGGAGATGCGAACCTTGCTGCCCAGGTTGGGGCGCAGTTCGCCGCGGTCGCTGGGGCGCGCGCGGGCTTCGATCAGCACCTCGCCGGCGGTGGGGGTCAGTTCGACGATGACGTCGCCAGCCTTGATGACGCCGCCCACGGTGTTGGCGGTGATGCGGTTGACCACGCCGTCGGTGGGCGCGCGCACGTCGGTGCGGGTCAGGCGGTCGGCCTGGGCGGTGATGATCTGCTGCAGGCGCTCGATCTCGGCGCGGGTGGAAACCAGATCCTCTTGCGCCTGCGAGCGGAAGCGGGCGCGGGCTTCGTCGGCGCGGGCATGGGCCTCGTTGATGCTGGCGCGGATCTTGGGGATGGCGCCCTCGGCCTCGCCCAACTCGGTCGCCATGCGCTGCTCGCGGCTTTGGGCGTCCAGCACTTCCAGGCGCGAGGCGGCGTTGCGGCTGGCCATGCCGGTCAGCATGGCCGAGCGCTGGCGGGCGGTGGCCAACTCGCCGGCCAGCCGGCCGCGCCGGCTTTCCAGTTCGGCCAGTTCGGCCATGCGCTGGCGGTTCTGCTCGTCGAAGACGCGCAATTCCTGCTCCAGCTTGTGGGTGCGGCTGGTGAACAGCCGGCGTTCCTCGTCGGCCGCGCGGGTCGAGGCCAGTTCGGGAGGCAGGGCGATGGTGGCCTGTCCGCGCGCCTCGGTTTCAAGGCGGGCGGCGCGGATGCGCTGGCTGGTCAGCTTGATTTCGGTTTCCGACAGATTGGCGCCGGCGCTGGTGGCGTCGATGGTCAGCAGCAGGTCGCCGCGCTTCACCACCGCGCCCTCGGAGGTGTTGATGCTGGCGACGATGCCGCCTTCCAGGTGCTGGATTTGCTGGGCGCGGCCGGCGGGCACGATGCGGCCTTCGGCCCGCACCACCTGGTCCACCTCGGCGATCGAGGCCCATAGCACCAGCAGCGCCATCAGCGCCAGCACGGCGATCAGGAAGCTGCGCGGCTCCTCCATCCGCCGCCGCCAGCGGCGGGCCAGCGCCTTGGCGGCGCCCGACCCCGTGGCGCCCGCCTCAGCGGCGACGGAAGCGGATCTCGACCCGGCCATCGCCGACCTCTTTGTCTTGCTCGATCGAAATGTTGATGGTCTTGCCGGTGCCCAGCCCCTGGTCGATCAGGCTGTTGCGCACGGTCAGGCCACGGTAATAGGCCAGCCGGCGCGCCTCCGAGTAGGTTTCGGCCCCCATGACGGTGCGGACATAGGCGTTCATTCCGGCCAGTTGGGCCTTTTGTGCCGCCAGCGCCTTGGCCAGGTCGGCCTTGGCCTTGTCGGTCAGCTCGAACACGCCGCGCGGGAAGGTGATGATGATGGCGCCCGAACCGCGCTCCAGATCGGGGTCTTCCTTGTTGTCGTTGGCAACGGGCTTGGCGTCGACCTGGATCTGGACCTTTTCCTTCAGCGCGTTCAGTTCCTCGCTGCCGGGGACGTGGTTGCGCTTCAGTTCCTCGATCTGTTTCTTCAGCCGCTCATTCTCGGTGCGGCTTTCCTGCAGGGCGGCAAGCGCGTCGCGCAGTTCCTGGCGCAGGTCGACCATCTCGCTTTCGGCGACGACGCGCTGGGATTCGCGGTCCTTGGCGATCTCGGCCAGTTCCAGGACCTTTTGGCCCACCTTGTTGGAGGCCATGACCAGGGCGAACACGAACACGACCAGGACGAAGACCAGCGTAAGCACCACGTTGCTCAGCGCGTCGACGAACCCCGGCCAGTAGTTCAGTTCCTTGCCATGCCCCATCGTCCCCCCAATGGCCCCCCAGGCACACGATGACCGGAGGTGACCCCCGCTGGCAGCCCCCGGTCGAAATCTTTAGGACAGGTCGCCGGACGTCTTTACTCCGCCCTGTCGGTTACGCCCGGCAACGAACGTATAGGCCAAGGTATACATCCGATTAAGCGCTTCGGAAACAGGTTGGTTGGAGGCATCTTAGTGGAACTAATATAAAATAAGGCAGCGGTCGCCTACCATAAGGCGAATGTTGCCGCCCAGTGGCGGCAAATGGGTCCCGGGATGCCAATCGACGGTTTTGCGTCGGCCGACGCCGATGTCTGGCGCCGGATGCCGTCGGGTGCTTTGCGGCCCGGTTGCCCGATGGTGCGGCGCGGGAACGGTTCATCGTTTCGACAAGAATGTTTAAACGCTCGTTTCCTTATTTATTATGCGTTCACAAGTTGGTCCATTGCTCACTCGTCACCTACCTTGGCTTGTGTTAGCGTATACTTGCCGTTCGCTGGCAAGGCGGCGGTTCGGCCGGGCGGAACTCAGTGAAAGGAAGCCATGCACGAACGTCTTGCGGGGCAATTGCTGCGGGCCAGGACCGCCGACGGCTCGGTCGACCTTGACGCTCTGCTGGGCGAGGTGGATCGCTGCTACCAGGCCGACGAGCGCGAGATGGCGTGCCTGCGCGCCAGTGTGCGGGCCGAGGCGGATGCTCGTTTCAACGTCGCCATGGACAACGTGGGCGAGGCGGTCATCACCATCGGCCTGGACGGCGCGGTGCTGACCTTCAACCGCGCCGCCGAGGATATGTTCGGGTATGCCGCCGCCGAGGTGGTCGGCCGCGACGTCGCCATGCTGACCACCGAGGAACGGGGCGAACATCTGCGGTCGGCGCTGGTCGAATTCGTGCACACCGGCAATGCCCATCCACTTGAAACCATCCGCGAAAGCGAGGGGCTGCGGCACGATGGCAACGTCTTCCCCATCCAACTGGCCATTGCCGAGGTCAGCTATGGCAATCAGCGCCAGTTGGTCGGCATCATCCGCGATACCTCGATCCAGGTGGAAACCGAACGGCAACTGCGCGAAAGCGAAGGCCGCTTCCGCGACCTGGTCGGTTCGGCCTCGGACTGGTTCTGGGAAACCGACGCGGCCCACCGCCTGACCTTCGTGTCCGAACGCATCGCCTCGGTGCTGGGGGTCAAGGCGTCGGCCATCGTCGGCAATACCTTCTTCGACCTTGGCCTGGCCGACGATGCCGAGGCGGCGGCCGACCACCGCGACGAACTGGCCCGTTGCCAGCCGTTTCGCGACCGTGTCTTCCATGTCGGCCCGCCCGAGGGGCATGACAGCCGCGTCATTCGCATCAGCGGCATCCCGGTGTTCGATTCCGCCGGCGGGTTCGAAGGCTATCGCGGCGTCGGCGTCGACATCACCCGCGAGGTTAAGGCGGAACGGCGCGCCCATCAGGCCCAGCAATTGCTGGCCGCCGCTATCGACCGCATCGTCGACGGCTTGGCGATCTTCGACGCCAACGACCGGCTGGTCCAATTCAACCCGGAATACCGCCAGATCTTCGACAACATGGGTGACGCCATTCGTCCGGGCATCCGGTTCGAGGACATGCTGAGGACCTATCCGCACATCTTCGACACCGAGGGCGTGCCCTTCGCGGAGTGGGCCGCCCGCCGTCTGGCCCATCACCGTGCCGCGTCGGGCGAACCCTTCGTCGTCCGGCTGACCAACGGCCGCTGGATTCTCCATCGCGAGTTCCGCATGGCCGATGGCGGCGTGGTCGGGCTGCGCACCGACATCAGCGAACTCAAGCAGCGCGAGCAGGAACTGGAATCCCTGCGCCGGCTGTATCGCGTCATCCTCGACACCGCCGGCGAGGGCATCGTCGGACTGGACGCCGGTGGCCGCGTCACTTTCGCCAACCGCCGCGCCGCCGATTTGCTGGGATACGGCCCCGATCAGATGCGGGCGCAGGATTTCCATGCATTGGTTCGGCCATGCGACGGCGACGGCCAGGACGTGCCGGCCACCGCCACCGCCATCGGCGGCGCCATTGCCCGTGGAACCTCGGCCGAGGTCAACGGGCACAGCTTCCATCGCGCCGATGGCGGCGTGGTGCCGGTGGATTACTATGTCTCGGCCATCGACGACGACGGCCGGGTCGCCGGCGCCGTCGTCGTGTTCCGCGACGCCACCCTGCGGCTGCGCTATGAACAGACCCTGGCCGACAGCCACCGCGAACTGGAACGGCTGGTGGCCGAGCGCACCAGCGAACTGACCCGCGAGGTCCTTAGCCGCGCCCGTACCGAACAGGCGCTGCGCGATTCGCGTGAACGGCTGAAGGGCATCAGCGACAGCCTGTTCGAAGGCGTGCTGGTGATCAACCGCGACGGGCTGGTGACGTTCGCCAACCCGTCGGCGCGGCTGCAACTCGGCCTGGACGACGAACCCGAGGGACTGCCCGTCGCCTCGGTGCTGGAGGTGCATGCGCGCGGCAGGAGCGCGCCGCTCAGCCCATGGACCAATGTGCTCAACGGCTCCGGCAGCTTTTGCGACAACGACGCCATCTTCAACACCGCCGCCGGCAAGGCGCTGGATGTGGCCTATGCCTGCACCGCCGTGCATGGCGACGACGGCCTGCGCGGCGCGGTGATCTCGTTCCGCGACATCTCGCCGCTGAAGGCGGCCCAGCGCGAGGCGCTGCAATCGTCGCGCATGGCCAGCGTCGGCCAGTTGGCGGCCGGCATCGCCCACGAGATCAATACCCCCATCCAATATATCGGCGACAATCTGCGCTTCATCGGCGAGGCCATGGCCGACATCGCGGCGGCGGTTTCCGCCGGGCGCGACGCCGGCAATGCTGCCTTCGATGCCGCCCTGGACGAACACGACGTCGCCTATCTGCTGGACGAGGTGCCGCGTGCCGTCAGCCAGTCGCTGGAAGGCGTGTCGCAGGTCGCCCGCATCGTGTTGTCGATGAAGGAATTCTCGCATCCCGGCTCGACCAGCAAGACCATGGCCGACCTCAATCGCGCGCTGGACAGCACGCTGACCGTCACCCGCAACACCTGGAAACACGTGGCCGAGGTGCAGTGCGACTTCCAGCCTGATCTGCCGCCCGTCGCCTGCTATATCGGCGAACTGAACCAGGTGTTCCTCAACGTCATCGTCAACGCCGCCCATGCCATCGAAGCGGCGGGACGGCAGGGCGAAGGCCGCATCCGGGTCTCGACCGCCCTCGACGGCGACGGCGTGGTGGTGCGCATCGCCGACAACGGCACCGGCATCGCCGAGTCGATCCGGGACAAGATTTTCGACCCGTTCTTCACCACCAAGGAGGTCGGCAAGGGAACCGGGCAGGGCTTGGCCATCTGCCGCGACGTGGTGGTGGTCAAGCATGGCGGGCGCATCGACGTGGACAGCCGCGATGGCGAAGGGGCCACCTTCACCATCCGCTTGCCGCTGGGGACTGACAACGACGCCGGGTTCGGCGAAGGTGAGGGGCAAGGATGACAGGGCGCATCAAGGTTCTTTTCGTCGACGACGACCTCAACATCCTGTCCGGGCTGAAGCGCCTGATGCGCGGCAGCACCGAATTCGAGGCGCGGTTCTGCCTGGGCGGCGAAGAGGCGCTGGCGCTGCTGGCGCAGGAGCACATGGAGGTGGTGGTGTCCGACATGCGCATGCCGCACATGGATGGTGCCGAATTCCTCACCAAGGTGCGCGCCCGTTTTCCCGGCACCATCCGCGTCATCCTGTCGGGCTATGCCGATGCGGAAAGCGTGTTGCGCACGGTCGGGCCGGCACATCTGTACCTGGCGAAGCCGTGCGATCCGGCGATGCTGATGCAGGCCATCGCCCGGCCGGTGGCGCTGCGCCGGCTGCTGGCGTCCGACGGGCTGCGCACCGCGCTGGCGCAATTGTCCGACCTGCCGACCCCGCCCGAGCTGTTCTTCCAATTGCAGGCGGAACTGCAATCGCCGTCCTGTTCGGCGGCGTCGGTGGCGGCCATCATCAGCCGGGACGTGGCGATGACCGCCGAACTGTTGAAGCTGACCAATTCCGCCTATTTCTCGGTGTCGGGGCGGGCGGCGACGCCGCTGCAGGCGGTGCGCACCCTGGGGCTGGACATCATCAGCGCGCTGGTGTTGCGCATCGGCATCTTCCGCCGCATGGAAGCCAACAGCGCCAATGCGGCGCTGATGGCGGCGCTCAACGACTACAGCCTGCACATCGCCACCCTTGCCGAGCGCATCGCCGTGGCCGAGAACGCGCCGGCGCCGGTGGCGAAGATGGCCTATTGCGCAGGCATGCTGGCATCGGTGGGCGCGTTGGTGCTGCTTGACGCCTTTCCCGACACCTATCCGCCGCTGTTCGCCCGTGCCACCGCCGATGCTCCCGCCTTCACCGTGGAAATCACCGCCTATGGTGCTCCGCACACCCTGATCGGCGCCTATTTGCTGGGGCTGTGGAACTTCGCCGATCCCATGGTCGAGGCGGTCGCCCATGCCTGTGCCCCCTCGGCCTGCCCCGGCACCGACAATCTGGTGCTGACGGCGGTGCATGCCGCCCGCGCGCTGGGGCCGCGCTTTCCGCTGATCCCGGCCGGCGCTCCCGGCCAGTCGCAGTTGGACATGCTGTATGTGTGCGAGGCGCGCAAGGATCTGCGCCTGGATGCCTGGAAGGCGATCGCCGAGCAATTGTCGACGGAGTGGAAACATGCCTGAACGGGTGCTGCTGGTCGACGACGACCCCAACCTGCTGTCGGCGCTGCAACGGCAGTTGCGCAAGCAGTTCGACCTGACCACCGCCGAGGGCGGCGCCCCCGCCCTGCAGGCGGTAAGCGCCGCCGCCGATGCCCGCAAGCCCTTCGCCGTGGTGCTGTGCGACATGCGCATGCCCGGCATGGACGGCATCGAGGTGCTGTCGCGCATCCGTACGCTGGCGCCGGAAACCGTGCGCATGATGCTGACCGGCAATGCCGACCAGCAGACCGCCATCGACGCCATCAACCGGGGCAGCATTTTCCGCTTCTTCACCAAGCCGTGTCCGGCCGAGGAGTTGGCGCTCGGTCTGCAGGCCGGCATCGACCAATACCACCTGGTCACCGCCGAGCGGGAGTTGCTGGAAAACACCCTGGCCGGCAGCGTCAAGGTGCTGGCCGACGTGGTGGCGATGAACGATCCGGTCGCCTATGGCCTGGCGACGCGCCTGCGCGAGTGGGTGCGGCTGCTGACGGTGGAGTTCAAGCTGCCCAGCCGCTGGCAGTTGGATATGGCGGCCATGCTGATTCCCATCGGCCAGGTGTCGATCCCGCCCGAACTGATCGCCAAGAAGCGGGCGGGCGAGCCGCTGACCGAGGCCGAGCAATCCATCTTTGCCCGCGCCCCCGAGGCCGGCCGCAACCTGATTGCCAACATTCCGCGCATGGCCAAGGTGGGCGAGACCATCTGGCTGCAGGATCGCGGCTTTGACGGCAGCGGCTTTCCGCCCGACGGCCCCAAAGGGGCCGACATTCCGTTCGACGCGCGCTTGCTGAAGATCCTCAAGGACCTGGCCGAGGCATGCCCCTCGGGCGTGCCCGATCCCTCCAGCTTCGCCCAGCTCGACCGTAATCGCGCCCAGTACGATCCCAACCTGCTGGTTAAGGTGCGCTCGTGTCTGATCACATTGCTTGGCGGGGCGCAGCCGACCGAGGCCGAGGTGCCGGTGTCGACCCTGCGCACCGGGCACATGGTGGTGTCGGACATCCGCCTGACCAACGGCCATCTGATCCTCAAGGGACCGACCATGCTGTCGGCCGCACAGGTCGAGCGGTTGCGCAGCCTGGCCAAGATCTACACCTTCGTCGAGCCGGTGCGGGTGCGGGTGGGATGACCGCCCTCACCTATGTCTTCACCTTCGCCGACGGACGCGAGACGGTGTTGGAGTTGCGCTTCGACGAGTCCATGCGCCTGCTGCAGCACGAGCAGGCTCCGTGGACGCAGTTGGCGTTCCACCGTTGCCCCCACTGCCGCTTGCCGGACGACGCGCCCCATTGTCCGTTCGCCACCGGGCTGGCGCCATTCCTGGCGCCGTTCGACGACGTCGAGTCCTTTGAGCGGGTGCGGGTGGTGGTGCGCTCGCCGCAGCGGACGGTCGCGGCCGAGCGGGCGGTCCAGCATGGCCTGGCCTCGTTGATCGGCCTGATCGGCGCCACCTCGGGCTGTCCCAGCCTGGACTTCTTCCGCCCCATGGCCCGGTTTCACCTGCCCTTCGCCAGCGAGCAGGAAACCCTGGTGCGCGCCTTCTCCATGCATCTGCTGGAGGACTGGATCGCCGGCCGTGCCGTGTCGCTGGACGACCTGGCCGAGGATTACGACGCCGCCGCCCGGGTCAACCGCGCCATGGCCGACCGCATCCGCGCCGCCTTCCGCCGCGACGCCGTGGTCAACGCCCTGGTGTCGCTGGATGCCTATGCCCAGGCGGTGCCCTTCGTCATCGAGGAAAAACTGGCGGAATTGGCGTTCATCTTCCACCGGGACACGGCGTCAAACTGAACGGCTTAGGGATCACCCCACCGCCAGGATGACGTGCGACGCCTTGAACAGCGCCATGGCGGTATCGCCGACCTGAAGGCCCATCTCTTCGGCGGCGTCGCGGGTGACGACGGCGGTCAGGCTTTTGCCGTCGCCGATGTCCAGCGTGAACTCCGAACTGACCGCGCCGTCCTCGCGGTGGGCGACCGTGCCGGCGATACGGTTGCGGGCGGAAATGCGGGCGACCTCGTCGCCGGCCGCCAGCATGATGAACGAGGATTTCACCAGCGCCATCACCTGGCTGCCGACGGCGATGCCCAGGTCATGCAGGCTTTCCATGGTGATGACCGCCGCCATGGTGCAGGTGGCCGACAGTCGCATGATGACCTCGGCGTTGACGGCGCCGGGGCGAATCTCGGACACCGTGCAGCGAAAGGCATTGCGGACGCTGGTTTTCATGCCGAGACTCCACAGCAGGGAAAGGGGATCGCCGTCGCCTTCGCCGGCCAGCGCCGCCGCGACGCGGCCGATGCGCTCCTCCAGCAGACGAAAGCAGGTGATGAGGGCTTGGCCTTCCTCGGTCACCGTGGCGCCGCCGCCCTGGCGGCCGCCGGTCTGGCCGACGATGGCGGGGTGCGGCAGCAGGTTGTTGACCGCATTGAGGGCGTCCCACGCCGCCTTGTAACTCAGCCCCACCGCTTTGGCCGCCTTGGTGATGCTGCCATGGGTGGCGACGGCCTCCAGCAGCTCGATGCGATCGCGCCCGACCAACGGACGCCCTTCGCGCCGCAACGCCAGCATCGCCTCGACTTTGTTGTCCGCCATGGTTACCCTCGTTCGTAATATACACCAAGCATATAACGATAAGAGTCGTCTGTCAGCGGGGGAACGCAACAAAAAAGGCCCCACCGATGGCGGGGCCTTTTGCCGTGGGTGCGGGCTTACTTGGCCAGCATGACCTCGGTGGACTTGATGATGGCGGAAACCTGGTCGCCGATCTTCAGTTCCAGGTCGTCGATGGCTTCGATCGACACCAGCGAGGTGACGCTCTGACCGCCGACGTCGATCTTCACCTTGGCCACCACCTGGCCCTTGACGATGTCGACGACCTTGCCCTTGAGGGCGTTGCGAGCGCTAAGCTTCATCGGATTTCTCCACTAAAAAATCAGGCATGGACGGCTTAAAGCACGATCCGTAAGGCTGAGTGTTGAATCAATGTTGGGTGTTGTCAATTCGTAATCTTTGCATTGATTGGTGAATTTTCGTTGTGTACATGATGAATATAGCGCGGCACAAAGACTATATTCTGCATGTGTGTAATAAAATTCAGAAATAACTGCCGCGTTTCCTATGTTGTTATTTGCCTGCCGACAATCCATCTATCCTCTTGCTGCTGGTGGTGCTAGCGTTCGTTCGCACGCAATGCGGGATTACAGTGCCGGTATGGTGTGACCACTTGCCTGCGAATTGAGCCGTCGAATATTTTGCTGCGAATTTAGTCAGGTGGGCGGTGCCGACGGCCACGGCTTCGCGCTGGCGAATGAAGCCCCTGCAGGATAAGGGCTTGACGTTATGTATGCTCGCTACATAACGTCAAGGGCGCCACCGCGCCATGTACATAGGGGAGTCGCGAGTATGATGAAGCGTATTCTGGGAGCCGTTGCCGGCCTCGCCTTCGGTTTGTCGGCCATGGCCGCCCATGCGGACGAGGTGTTCGTCTTTGCCGCCGCGTCGCTGACCAATGCCTTGAACGAGATCGGCGAGTCCTTCACCGCCAAGACCGGCCATACCATCAAGCCGTCCTATGCCGCGTCCTCGGCCTTGGCCAAGCAGGTCGAACAGGGCAGTCCGGCACACGTCTTCGCCTCGGCCGATCTGAAGTGGATGGATTATCTGGCCGACAAAAAGCTGGTCAACCCCGACACCCGGTTCAATCTGCTTGGCAATACGCTGGTGCTGGTGGTGCCGGCCGACAGCAAGCAGGGCAAGGTCGAACTGGAGCCGAAGACCGACATCGCCGCGCTGGCGGGCGATGGCCGCATCGCCACCGGCAATCCCGACAGCGTTCCGGTCGGGCTGTACTTCAAGCAGGCGATGGAGCGGGCCGGCCAGTGGCAGAAGGTGGCGCCGAAGGTCGCCAGCACCGATTCGGTGCGTGCGGCGCTGGCTTTCGTCGAGCGTGGCGAGGCGACGCTGGGCGTGGTCTATGCCACCGACGCGGCGGTGAGCAAGAAGGTCAAGGTGATCGGCACCTTCCCCGAGTCCATGCACGACCCCATCGTCTATCCCTTCGCCTTGGTCGCCGGCCACGAGACCCCCGCCGCCAAGGCGTTCCTCGATCAAATCCGCACTCCGGAAGCCAAGGGCGTCTTCGCCAAGTACGGCTTCAAGGTCAACTGAACCCGGTCCGGCGCCGGTCGACCGGCGCCGGCCGATCCGGCAACGGAGGGGACCATGCAGGTCGCCATCGCTACTCAGGATCTGGCCCGCATCGACGCTCATCTCGGCTGGACCCGCCATCTCATGCTGTACGAGGTGTCGGCCGAGGGTTACCACCACCTGCGCACGGCATCGTTCGACAGCGGCCTGCAGCAGGACGGCGACCACGGCAAGCTGTCGCCCCGGCTCGAGGCGCTGCAGGGCTGCACGTTGGTCTTCGTCGCCGATGTCGGCCCCGACGGGGAACGCAGCTTGGCCCAGCAGCGGGTGGCGCCGGTGCGGCAATTCGCCGGCCAGCCCATCGCCTTGGCGCTGGATGCCCTGCGTGACGGCTTGCGCGACAACCGCAGCCGCTGGCTGCGCGGCGAGGAACAGCGGCAGCGTCGCGGTTTTTAGGTTACCCCATATCCCGGTGATCGGAATCGATCACCGGCGCCCTCATGCGGCGGGCGGGTTTCTCCGAAACCCTGGCCTCCCGCGGCATAAGCCGCGCGGCCCCTTGGGCCTAACCTAATCTCGATGAGTGCCACGCATCGAGATTAGGTATTACCCCTCGCCCACGTAGCACTCGGCACGGTGGACGCAGACGGCGCAGGTGGTGGCCGAGCACGCCCACACCTTCTCGCTGTCGCACAGCAATTTGTAGAAGAAGCGCTTCCACCGCATGTTGGCGTGGTTACGGGCGGCCAGGGCGGGGAAGCGGCGTTCCAGGATGCCGCTCAACTGGCCGCGTTCGCGCAGGCCCAGACATATCCACAAGTGATCCGATTCCATGCAGGCGCGCGCCAGCAGACGGGCGAACAGCGCCGGCCAGACGCCGTCGTCGCTGCGGTGGTCAAGGAAAAGCCGGCATAGATCCGCTTCCTCCTGCCGCTGCAGGCTGCGGCTGAAGCGGCCATAGCCGGGGTCGGCGGCCTCGCCCGGGGTGGGGCAGACGTGCTCGCCGCCGGCGGTCTGGGCAAGGAACCCGGCCAGGCAGGTGCCGGGAGTCCAGAGCGCGGCGATGCCGGGAAACCAGCGTTCGACCACGGCGGCCAATTCGGCCGGCGGCAATCCAAGCGCGTGGCGGTACGGGGCCTGGGGGGCGCTGCATCGGTGGCTGAGGATGTGGGCGAGGGCATGGATGTCCTCGCGGTCATGCTCGGCCACCGCCTCGAAAAGCAAGCAGCTCGCGCCAAACCCCGCCGTGTCGACCGGCATCTTCCGCCTCCGGACCGAACCTCTCTGCCCTGAGGTATCGTGTCCGGTCCGGGGCGGCATTGATGGCGGTCAACCCGCCCGCCGTTTGAGGTTAAAACGGCTTGTCCTCGCCGAAGGTGACGCGGTGCAGCAGGCGGTATTCGGAATAGTCGGTCACCGCGTAGTGGACGGTGGCGCGGTTGTCCCAGATGGCGACCGCGTTGTTCTCCCAGCGCCAGCGGGCCTGGGCCTCGGGCTTCTCGAACAATCCGAACAGGAAGGTCAGCAGCGCGTCGCTTTGCTGGCGCGACAGGCCGCGGATGCGCAGGGTGAAATTGGGGCTGACATAGACGAACTTGCGGCCGGTGACCGGGTGGGTCTGCACCACCTTGTGGATGACCGGCAGATTCTCGACCCGCGCCTGGCGATAAAGCTCCTCGCCGTTGGGCTGGGTCAGGAACCATTCGGGCCAACCGCTGTGTTCGATGCTATGCACCGCTTCCAGCGTCTCCAGATAGGCCTGCAGCGCGGGGTCGAGGCGGTCGTAGACATAGGTGCCGCTGGCCCAGGCGGTATCGCCGCCGATGGCGGGCACGTCGCGGGCGTACAGCACGGTGCCGGTGGGCGGGTTGGCCGAGAAGGAAATGTCGGCATGCCATTGGTCGGTGCCGTAACCGGGCAGGCCCGGCTTGAACTCGATCAGTTCGATCAGCTTGCTCGATTCGTGGCGCTTGAAATAAGCCTTGGCCTTGTCGGGATCGCCGAAGACGCGGGCGACGTCGATCTGCTGTTCGGGGGTTAGCGACTGGTTGCGGAAGAACAGCACGCCATATTCCGCCAGCGCCCGGCGCAACTCGGCCCGCACGCCCTCCCCGGTGGCGCTTTTGAGGTCGAAGTCGTTGATCACGGCGCCGATGAACGGGTTATAGGGTTCCAGGGCGAAGTGGGTGAACTGGGCGGCACGAGAGTCGATCTTGGTCATGGTCGGCGATCCTTCTCAAATAAATCTACTAGATAATAGACTGCATCAGTCGCCGCCGAGAGCAATTAGTTGCGCGCCGGACCAAGGTGCCGCCCGTGATGGCCTGATCGGACGTCATACGCTTGGTTGACTCGGGCGCGGACCATGGGCATCGTTGGTCCCCATGACCTGGGGACATCGCCATCAGTCGTCTGTCCATCCCGCACGCCGGTGCCTGAAACGGCATCTGCGCCGGGTCGTGGCGTGGTTTCTGCTGGTGCCGCTGCTGTTCAACATCGTCGGCGGTATGGCGCTGTCGGGCGAAGCGGCCGGACAAGACCTCTCGGCGCGCACGGTGGTGGTATGCACCGCCGCCGGCATGGTTGCCGTCGATCTGGACGGAAACGCCTCCACCCCGGTATCCCATGCCAGCCTGTGTGCCTTTTGCCTGCCGCTGATGCATGCGGGAGCGGGGCTGGCCCCGGCGGGCGCCATCGTCGCGCCGCCGCCCCAGCCGTCGCCCCCTCTTTCGCATCCCGCTCGTCTTCCCCCGCGCTGCTGCGCCCTTGCGCCCCATCCTGCCCGCGCGCCTCCCGCCGCCGCCTGACGGTCCTAGTCGGCGCCCTGCTTAAGCGGGGCGAGGTGTGACGTTGCTTCGCCCGTCCGGCCGAAGCACTTCCAGCGCGGGAAAATTCCATGAGTCCATCGCCGTGGGCGGCATCCGATGCCGCCGAAGAGGTCTCGTTCGACACGCTCTATCGCAATCACCGCAGCCGCCTGCGCGCCCTGATCTCCCGCCGCTGCGGCGGTGGGACGGACGGCGAGGACGTGGTTCACGAGGCCTTTGCCCGCCTGTTGGCGGCCTATGGCGGGCAGCGGCTGGAAAACCCTTTGGGCCTGCTGTACCGCATCGCCGTCAACCTTGTGCGCGACACCGTGCGTTCGGACAAATACCGCCGCAGCCAGTTGGAGGGCTTTCCCGAGGCGCCGTGCCGCCCCGCCAGCCCGCCCGACCCTGAACAGGCGTTGGCGTCGCGCTATCGCGTGCGCCAGTTGCGCGACGCCATCCGCGACATGCCGCCGCGCTGTCGCGAGGTGTTCCTGCTGCACAAGCTGGAGGGGCTGTCCCACACCGAGGTGGCGGCGACCCTGGGCATCTCTCGCAACATGGTCGAGAAGCATATGATTCGCGCCTATTCGCAGTTGCGCGCGGCCAGCTCCGAACACGAGAGTTGACAGCCTCGGGCGCATTCTTTCTTCATAACGCATGGAGTCCGCCCCACTGGATCGCAAAGCCGAGGAGGTGCTGGCCGGTTATGTCGCCGTGACTTCGGGCGATGCCGGGCCGGATGCCGTCCGTGAGTTCGCCGCCTGGATCGCCGCCGATCCCGAGCGAGAGCGCATTCTTCGCGACTTGCGCCTGGACGACGACGAAACCAGGGCCTTGCGCGTGTTCTTTGGCGATGAAATCCGACAATTGCGGCAGACGCGGCGGCACCGTCGCCGTTGGGTGGCGGCGCTGGCCTGTGCCGCCACGGTGGCAGGGCTGGTGATCGGCCTGGGCTGGCGTACCCATGAGGTGCCGCCGGGCCAAAGCCAGTCCATCGCCCTGGCCGATGGCAGCACGATGGTGGTGGCCGGCGGCGGTGCGGTTCGGGTGCCGCTGGCGCCGTGGCGGCGTACGGCGCGCCTGCTGCGGGGCGAGGCGCTGTTCAGCGTCACTCACGACGACGATGCGGTGTTCACCGTGCGCTGCGGCGACGCGGTGGTCGAGGATATCGGCACGCGCTTCGTGGTGCGGGCCGATGGCGGCGGCCCCAGCGTCGCCGTGTTCGAAGGCTCGGTGCGTGTCAGCACCGGCCTGGCCGAGCGGGTGCTCGATGCGGGCCAGGCGGTGGCGGCCCGCCCGGACGGCATCGTTGCGTTGCCCGGCGAGACCGAAGCGGATGCCACCGCCTGGCGCCAGGGCCGCATGGTGCTGCGCGACGTTCCGCTGCCGGTGGCGGCGCACCGGCTCTCCACCGCCTGGGGGCGGCCGGTCCGCCTGGGCGCCCCCGCCTTGGATAGCCTGCGCGTCAGCGGCTCGTTCCGGCTGGACGATCAGGCCGGCGTGCTGCGCGGGCTGTCGCTGACCCTGCCGGTCACCATCCGCCAGAGTGCCGACGGCATCGACCTGCTGCCGCGCTGATTTTTTTCCGCCCCACGTCAGGGGGTGCCTTTCCCACCCGTTGTAGTTCTGTCCGGCATCGATTGTGCCGGTCGTTCAATAGCGCTGGGAGAGGGGCCGCGGAATGGCTTTGGTGGTTGGCGGTGGGATGCGGCGTGCCGGCATCTGGCTGGGATTGGGGCTGGGGCTGGCCGTGGCGCAGCCGGTATGGGCGGACAGCCCGGTGATGCGGTTGGATATCCCGGCGCAGACCTTGGATGCCGCATTGCAGGAATTGGCGGCGCAGTCCCACGCCCAGATCATCTACGACTCGGTCCTGGTCCAGGGGCGGACCAGCCCCGGCGTCCGTGGCGAGCTGTCACCCGCCCAGGGACTGGCACGGCTGCTGCGCGGCTCGGGCTTGAAGGCTGTGCCCAACGGCGATAACGGCTTCGCCCTGGCGGCCGGCGCCGGCGAGAACACGGTGATGGAACCGGTGGTGGTGACCGCCACCAAGACCCCGGTGGCGGCTGGCGATCTGCCGGTCAGCGTAACGGTGGTCGACAAGGACGAGATCGCCAGGATGCCCGCCCACGACCTGTCCGACGTGCTGCGCCGGGTGCCGGGCGTGGACATCCAACGCAATTCCAGCACCGGCATCGCCACCGTCAGCATGCGCGGCATGGGGTACCAGCGCACATCGGTGCTGATCGACGGCCAGCCGGCCGAATTCATGAGTCCCAGCATGGGCGGCCGCTCGGCCATCCAGGTGGTCGACCCCGAGAACGTGGAACGCATCGAAGTGGTGCGTGGCGCGGGGTCGGCGCTGTACGGCTCGAATGCCATGGGCGGCGTCATCAACGTCATCACCAAGCAAGGCGTCGCCGGCAAGCCGGAAAGCGAGGTCCATAGCGGCTGGACCAGCAGGGACACCAAATCGGCCGGCGCCTCGACCCGTGGCGGCATCGGCAAGGTCACCTATAGCCTGACCGCCGATTACGAAGATGCCGCCGGCTACAAGCCGCTGCGCCAGCCCACTCCGGATACCGAGGATTTCAACCTCAACAACGTCACCTGGCGCGACCGCCGACTGGGCGGCAATGTGGGTGTCGAGGTTGCTGACGGCCACAACATCACCCTTGGCCTGAACGACCTGTTCAACGACAGCAACCAGTTCGGCCGCCCCAACACCGATTCCGAAGTGCATGACACCGTGCTGTCGTTGGGATCGAGCCACCAGGTGACGAAACGCCTGCTGCTGTCCTCGGCGTTCGGCTGGCGCCATCACAAGGGCGACTACAACTTCGACAGCTATGGCTTTTGGTGGAATCCGGACACCAGCAAGACCTCGGTGCTGGAAGAGCTGGGTGACAAGTTCAGTGCCGAGGTCAAGGCGCAATGGGATGCCACCGACCGCCATCGCCTGCTGGCGGGCGGCCAGTACACCCTGGAAAGCTTCACCTCCATCAACAACGACCCCACCACCGGCACGCAGAGCGATGATCGCGGTGGCGAGGTGCGCAACCTCGGCGGCTATCTGCAGGACGAGATCGCCGTCACCGACCAATGGGGCGTGACGGTCGGCGCCCGCTACGACCAATTCGATTACGACCTCAGCTATCGCAATTACGCCACCGCCCCGGTCACCGCGCGCACCGTCGAACGGAGCTGGCAGGCGATCAATCCGCGCATCGCCACGCGCTACGACCTGACCGAGCAGGTCGGTCTGCGCGCATCGGCCGGCACCGCCTTTCGCGCTCCCGATACCTTTGGCCTGATGGGGCGGCAGTTGATCGCGGGCGTGCTGGATTTCCAGCCCAATCCCGATCTCAAGGCCGAACGCTCGATCAATTACGACATCGGCACCGATGTCACCCCGTGGACCGGCATGAAGATCGGCGTCACCGGCTTCTACAGCAGTATCCGCGACGCCATCGCCATCCGCCGCTGGGGCGCGGCTCCCATCACCATGCGGTTCGAGAATATCGGCCAGGTGGAGAGCCGGGGGGTGGAACTGGAGGCGACCCAGCGCTTCGCCGAGTTTTGGAGCGTCAACCTGGGCTACACCTTCACCGACGCCCGGGTGCGGTCCGAGGCCCCGTCCGGCGTCATCGGCTGGCCCGAGAAGGACCGCCGCCTGAACATGAGTCCGGCCCACAAGCTGGTCACCAGCCTGGGCTATGACCAGCCCGATTTCCTGGCGGCGCGGTTGGACGGCCGCTACGTCAGCACGCAGTACGGCAGCGGCGACACCGGCAACGACTACGTCAATCGCCTGGCGCCCTATTTCACCGCCGACGCCTCGGCCACCTACACGCTGCCAGTCGGCGACACCCGCCTGCTGGTGACCGGCGCCATCACCAACCTGCTGGACCGGCAATACGTTTCGGCCTCGCCCTACTACCTGGAGGAGCCGCGTACCTATCGGCTGCGGCTGGGCTGGAAGTTCTAGGTTTCCCCCGCGTTTCAACCCCAACCCCTCGAAAGGAGGTGAATGCAATGCTTCGTGAAATTCGCATCGTCGAACTCGGCGCCGAACTGGCGGCCTACGCCATGGTTGGCGGCTGCTGCACCGGCAAGATGTGCCCGGTCAACTGCGCACACTGACGCCGACGGGGCGGGGGGCATGGTCCCTCCGCCCCATTTTTTCTTCCTGCACGGGACGCTGTCATGGACACCGCTTTCACCAAGGATTTCCACCTGCTGCCGACCGAATTGGGGCCGGTGGTCTTTCACGCCGGCTCGTACCGCCTGTTCCAGGTGGAGCCGGACATGGCGGCGACGCTGGAGGCGCTGGAACACGGCCGCGCGGCCGACGCCAGTGCGGTCGAGCGCCTGCGGGCAGAACTGAACAAGGCCGTCGACGGCCCCGATTTCCAACTCAAGACCAGCATCCTGGGCGACAACGAAGACCTGTCGGTCTTCTATTTCTTCGTCAGCCAGGATTGCAACCTGAACTGCCTGTACTGCTATGGCGACGGCGGCGATTACGGCAAGGGCCGCATGCTGATGGAAGACGGCACGGCGCGCGATTTCCTTGACCGCTTCATCACCAAGCCCGGCCACCGCTACATGATCAACCTGTTCGGCGGCGAGCCGCTGATGAACCTGCCCATGCTCAAGCGCTTCGTGGCGATGATCGAGGACCGGCGCCAACAACTGGGCTGCCGCATCGACGTCAACGTCACCACCAACGGCACGCTGTGGAACGACGACATCCGCGATTTCCTGCGCGACCACGTCACCAACATTACCGTCAGCCTGGACGGCCCGCCCGAGGTGCACGACGTCCAGCGCCCCGCGCGCGGCAGCTTCTCGCCCTATGACCGTGCCATGCGCACCCTGGCCGGTTTGCGCGAGATCAAGCCCGACAACACCGTCATCCGCACCATCGTCACCCATGACAGCTGCCGCCAGGTGGGCGACATCTATCGCCACAACGCCGCCTTGGCCCCCGGCGGTGTCGGCTTGACCACGGTGGACGTGGACCCGGACAACCGGCTGGCCCTGACCGACCAGGATCACCTGGACATGCTGGCGCAGATCGTCGAGACCAACCGCGCCAGCCTGCGCTCGTTCGCCGAAGACGACGATCCGCAATTCTTCGAATACACCTTCGACCTGTTCGAGATGGTGTTCTTCCGCCGCTATCGCGCCAATCCGTGCAATGCCGGCCGCGCGGTGGGGGCGGTGGCCGCCGACGGCGACATCTATCCGTGCCATCGCTTCGTCGGCAAGGACGGCTTCCGCCTTGGCAATGTCAGCCAGGACCCGCCGCTGAACGACGACCATGCCCGCATCGCCACGGCGTTCCGCGAGGCCGGGGTGGATGCCAACCCCACCTGTTCCGGCTGTTGGGCGCGCTATCTGTGCGGCGGCTGTTGCTATGTCATCGCGCTGTTGCGCAGCGGCGACATCGCCACCCCGCCCGCTCATCACTGCCGGCTCAAGCGCACCGTCTACCACGAGATGCTGACCACCTTCGCCGCCATCATGGCCGACGAGGCCAAGGCGGCGAAACTGGTTGCCAACGTTACCCGCATGCTGGCCGGCCGGGCGCAGGCCGTATGCTGAAGGCCGCCACCGCCCTGGCCGTCGCGTTGGCACTGGCTCCCGCCGGGGCGCTGGCGGCGGCGTGCGGTCCGACCTATGGCGCGGACGGCCTGGTGGCGGCTGGGGACGGCGGCGTTTGGCTCACTCATTACGAAGACGCCCGTCTGGCCTTTCGCGCCGCTGACGGCGGTTGGCGCCAGTGGGAAAGCCGGGTCGGCGGCGAGGCAATGGGGTTGTCCGGCCTGCGCCTCGATCCGGTGCGTAAGCTGGCTTGGGCGGTCGCCGCCGATGGCGGCCGGGTGGTGCGGCTGGACCTGGACAGCGGCGCGGTGCGCGCCATCGCGGTGGATGGGCTGATCCTCGGCCATCGCGGCCCGCTGGCCGGCGACGGCCAGGGCGGGGTGTGGGTACTGGCCGCGACCCCGGCGGCGGACGGTCTGACGGCGCCCACCCTGTGGCGGCTGGATGAGGGCGGTTCGGTGGCCGAGCGGCGTCGCCTGCCGGCAGACGCTATCACCTCGGCCGCCATGGCTGTCGACGCTGCTGGCATGCCGTTGGTGGTTCTGCATCGCCCCGGCGAGGCTGATGCCGAATTGGTGGTGGGCGACCGGCGGACTCGGCTCGGCGGGGTCGGCAAGGCCGTGCCCGGCATGGTCGTTGCCTCTGGTGCGCTGTGGCTGGCCGCGCCCGAGCGCAATGCCTTGGCCGAATGGCGCGATGGGCGGTTGCGCCTGCACCCGTTGCCCACGGCGGCGGCGCTGCCGGTGACGGTGGCGCCGGCCGCCGATGGCAGCGTGTGGGTGACGGAATGGGACGGCCGCAAGCTGGCGCGGTTCCATCCCCATCGGGGTTGGCGCGAATACCCGGTGCCCGAGGGCGAGGACGCCCCCATCGCCCTGGCCTTCGCCGACGACGGTGCCGTGTGGTTCTCGACCCTGCTGGCCTATGATCTGTTCCGGCTCGATTCCGCGACAGGCAGGACCAGCCGCCACCCCGTGCCCCCGCCCGCTGCCGAAGCCGCCGAGGCGCCGTTCGCCACCTGCCATCTGGCGGCACCGGCGGCCGAGACGACGGCCATACGCGCACGGCCGGCATCCCGCCATGCGCGCGATTATCCCGACGCGGCGGCCCAATTGTTCGAACAAAGCTGCCATACCGCCTGCCACACCTGGTTCCGCGTCGAGCAGGCGGCCCAGCGCCGCCGCGACTGGGGCGCCACGGTGGACCGCATGGTCGAAGCCAATGGCGCGGCAGTACTGCCGGCGCAGCGCGACCGCGTCGTCGACTACCTCAACCGCCGTTACACGCGGGAACAGCCATGATCGCGGCCGAGGCGGTCGGCAAGACCTATGCGTCGGGCGTCCAGGCCCTGGCGGGAGTCGACCTGCGGGTGGCGGCGGGCGAGGCGGTCGGCATCCTGGGCGGCAACGGCGCCGGCAAGACCACGCTGATCCGCATCCTGACCACGCTGATGCGGCCCAGCGCGGGCCGGGTGCGGGTGCTGGGCCGCGATCCGGCCCATGATGGCGTGCGCATCCGTGCCGAATTGGGCGTGGTGTCGCAGGACTGCACCCTGGATCATGCACTCAGCGTGCGCCGCAACCTCGCCTTCCATGCCGCCTTCCACGGCCTCGACCGTCGCACGGCGCGGTTGCGTGCCGCCGAGTTGCTCGACTGGCTGGCTCTTGCCCCTTACGCCGACACCGCCATCCATGCGCTGTCGGGCGGCACCCGCCGTAAGGTGGTGTTGGCCCGCGCCCTGCTGACCCAGCCGCGCCTGTTGGTGCTGGACGAACCCACCAGCGGCCTTGATCCCGACAGCCGCACCGCCGTGTGGGCGCGGCTGCAGCGTTGCCGCCGCGCCGGCACGACGCTGCTGCTGTCCACCCATCACCGTGACGAGGCCGAGGCCCTGTGCGACCGCACCGTGCTGCTGGAAAGCGGCCGGTTGCGTACAGCCGGGACGGACGAACTGGCGCGCTGGTTTGCCGGAGGCTCGCGCCATGACGCCTGAGCTGCGCTGTTGGCGGGCCATGGTGGTCCGCTGCCTGGCCGAGGGCATGCTGGACTGGCGCAACGCCTTCCAGCGTCTGCTGTTTCAGCCGCTGGTCTATCTGCTGGCGTTCGGCGGCGCGTTGTCGCCGCTGGCCGGCGGCCAGCCGGCGGTGGTGGCGCCGGGGATCGTTACCATCGTGGTGATGAACGCCGCCTTGGCGGTGGTCGGCGGCATGATGTCGACCGGCTATTATTTTCGCGTCATGGAATCATGGCTGCTGGTGCCGCTGTCGCGCCCCGGCCTGGTCGCCGCGCTGGTGGCCGGCGCCACCGCCATGGCGGTGCTGGCCGGACTGGCCGCCATGGTGCTGATCCGTCTGATCCTGGGCCTTGCCCCCGCCGCGCCGGTTCTGGCATTGGGCGCCATCGCCTTCGGCGGCATGGCCTTCGCCCTGATCTTCGTCGTCGGCTTCACCCTGCCGCGCACTCCCGACCGCGCCCAAGACGTGCTGTCCTATCTGCTGCTGCCCATGATGTTCCTGGGCTGCACCTTCTTCGACCTCGCCAGCCTGGCCGGGCCATGGCGCCTGCTGGCGCTGGCCATGCCCACCACCTATCTGGCCGAAACCCTGCGCGCCACCTATCAGGGCGGCGGCGGGTTGTCGCTGTGGCTGCTGGCGGGCGGCGGTGGTGGCGTGCTGGCCGGATTGGCGGTGCTGGCGGTGTGGAGCTTCCTGCGCCGGTTCCGGGACGCGCCATGGTAAGGCGTGGCCTTGCGGTGGGTGCCGCGCTTGTGCTTGCCGCCCCCGCTTGGGCGCAGGAGGTCGAGACCATCGCCCGTGACGAGATCGACGCGCTGCATCCCGCCACGCTGATGGAGTTGTTGACTCAGCGGGTGGGGGTGTCGGAAAGCGGCGGCACCCTGGCCATTCGCGGCGTGCCCAAGGTGGCGGTGACGGTGGATGGTCGGGCCTGGGACAGCACGACGGTGGCGCTGGATCGCATCCGCGTCGAGGACATCGAGCGCGTCGAGATCTATCGCGGCGCCGCCTCGGCCCGCTTCGGCGCCCAGGCGCTGGGCGGCGCCGTCGCCATCAGCACCCGCCGCCACGACGGCGGCGACAAGGCGGTACTGGGCCAGACCGTCGATTCGCTGGGCGGCCATCTCAGCCGCGCCGAAATCGGCACCGGCCTGGACGACCTGCGCCTGGGCGTGACCGTCGAGGACAGCCGGCGCTGGCGCACCTTCAACATCGACCCCGCCAACAATCCGTTCGATTATCTGGCGCCGGTCGAACGCTCGTATACCGACCGCCGCGCCGCCAAGGCCGAGGCCGGGATTGGCGACGACAGCCTGAACGGCCGCCTGGGGCTGGAGCTTGCTCGCGACAATTACTCCTGGGGGCGGCCGAACTATCACCGCCAGGATGACGGCGTGGCGCCGCGCCTGGACATGGGGGCCGCCTGGGGCGCCACCACGCTGAGCGCCAACCTGGAATGGCGCCGGACCGAGATCAGCCTGCTGCGCGACAAGGGCGGGCGCGACGGCGATGGCTTGGCGCCGAACCTGCGGCTCGAAGAAACCGACCGCTCGCTGGCATCGTCCGTCGAATTGCGGGCCGCGCCGTTGCGGGTGGGATTGTCCTATGGCTGGGACGGCGAGGACTCGGACCAGCGCGACGTCGCCACCAATGCCCGCCTGTTCCGCATGCGCGACCGGGTCGAGAAAAGCTCGGTGGATGGCGCGCTAGCAGGTGAACTGGGCTATGGCCTGCGGGGTGAGATCGCCGGGCGGTGGGACCGCTACCGCTATCTCGACACCGAAATCGAGATGCCCGGCACCGCGACGAACCGCCCGGCCGAGGTGACGTTGACCGCGTTCAATCCCAAGGTGTCGCTGGGCTGGGCGGCCGGCAACGGCATTGATCTGCATGGCTCGATGGGCAAGGGCTTCATCCCGCCCAGCCCGACCTCGCTTTATTACCGCGAAACCAATCCCACCTATGTGGTCCTGGCCAATCCCGGCCTGCAGCCGGAAAAATCCATCACCTGGGATGGCGGCGTGTCGCTGACCCAAGGCCGGCTCAAGGCCGGTGTGACGCTGTTCCAAACGCTGTGGCGCGACAAGCTCGAATCGGTGGTCATCCCCGGCACGCCCAGCACCAGCCAGACCCGCAATATCGGCTCGTCGCGTTCACGCGGGGTGGAGCTATCGCTTGCCGCGACCTTGGAGGACGGCTGGTCGGCCGAGGCTCATACCACCCTGATCGATACCCGCATCCTGCAATCGGCCGACGCCGAAACCATCGGCAACCAATTGCCCAACATGCCGCGCCAGCGCACCACCTTGGCCGTGGCGCGGCGCTGGGGCGACGGATGGAATGCCCGCGCCCAGGCCACCCTGGTGTCGTCGCAATACACCGACTCGCGCAACCTCGATACCGACGAGAACGGCTATCGCTGGCGCAAGCGCGGCTATTGGACCATGGACGCCCAGCTCTCCCGCCCGCTCGCCGTCGACGGCAACGAGGTCGAGCTTGTGCTGTCGGTCGACAACCTGTTCGATCGCCGCTACGAAAAAAAATTCTTCGAGATCGACCCTGGCCGGGTGGTCCGGCTGCAGGTGGTCGGCAAGTTCTGAGCATTCTTTGGTATGCTGCTGGCCACGAAGCTACATAATGTTGTGCCGATTGCGCGTTTGAGGTAGCCTCCGGCTGGGATTGCAATCGAAAGAGCAGACGTGCGCATTTCGCCCAGCCAACTGGCCTTCCCATTCGATTTTCCCGCAAGCGCCGATGGCGGCGAGGCGGTGCGGCTGTGGCTTGCCGCGGTCGAGCCGGCCGATTGGCCGGCGTTGGGGGGGATGCTGCCGCCCTGGCGCGGTCGCATCCGTCATGCATTCGTTACTGCCGGGTGCGGCGCCCACGCGGTCGGTCCGCGCGATGCCGTCTTGTTGCGCAGACCGCACAGCGACCAGTTTTATATTTTCGTTCCGGAACCAGTGTGTGGCGTGTGGGACGAGGACCGCGCACGCGCCTTTCGCTCTAGCGTGGAACATTTAATCGCCTGCCGCCGGGCGCGATCAACCCCCGGCACTGGTGTCCGCGATCTTGTGGCGATCTCTTTCCGCCGCTCGGGGTCGTGGCGGTCCGGTGCGCGCACCGGTCTGGAACGCCTGCTGTTTGGCCTTCGCGACCAACGTCTAAGGGGGCGAAGGGATAATGTCGCGCAGCTTTGCCGCATCGCCGAATCTTCGCTCGACGACAGTGTCCATCCAGCCCTGCGCGCGTTGTTCCGGCGCGAGCATGCCGACGCATTGTGGGCTGCGCCGGATGACGAGAGCGGTCAGGCCGAGCGAGATGCGATACGCCGTTATTATGACCTGGCGGAACAGGATTTCCGCGCGTGCGGATTGGCGCGCCAGGAAGCGGGGACCCGCCGCATCCGGCAGGCCGCGTTCGATCATTTCGGCGCGCCCTGCCTGCCGGGGCTGGAGTTTGAGGACAGCGTCCCCCATCGCAACGCGCTGGGGTTCGGCGTGCATCGGATCTTTGCCGTGCCGCTGGAAGTGGATGGCGATATCGGCCAGCAGGAATCCGAAATATCGAAGCCGTCCGGCATTCATGTCTGTGCCGGAGTGGTTGCCCTGAATGATGAGCTGTTGCTCGCCATGTTCAACGGCGCTCGCAGCCGTCGGCGGCGGCTTGCCGTGCGTTCGGCCCCCGCCCGATGTGGCGGCGTCGCCCTGCGTATCGGACTGCATGACGAATTGGGCGCCCTGCTGGGCCTGCACGTCGTGGATCGGGGCGGGGCGGGTCGATGCCACTTCGATCTCTCCAGCCCGACGATCAGCTTTTCCGAGCAAAGCTTTTGGTTGCCGGATGGCCAATCGAAAAACGTAACTGGCATTCCGATGCGGGACGGGACGCACCGACTGCGGCTCAACGCGTTGACAGAACAAGGAGAAAGTGTATCACTTTGCTTCTGTCTCACGCACCCGCAGGCCGGCATTACCGAACATGTCTGAAGTTACCTCTCACCGTGCCCATGTGACCGTTCCCAATATTGTTCAGGTGTTCGGCCCGCAGGGGGATGGCCGTTTCCGTTTGTGTCAACTCGCCCTCCTCCGGGAAAGCTATCTCGGGACCTCCAACGAGGCGGCCATCCGCAAGGCGGGGGACAGTCTGCGTGAGGATGTGGAGGCCCTGGTCGTCGCGACGTCGGACTGGGAGGACAGGCATCCACAAGAACGCGAGCAAGTGCTGGAGAAGCTGAAGACGGCCGGTGTCGCCCTGTTGGACGCCGTGACCTCGGGGGCAACGGGCGCCGAGCGGGAGAATTTTCGGCAAATTCTCCGGCAAACCGAACTGATCGTCAGCAGCACAGATTTCCCCGTGCCGTGGGAATGGCTGTACCTGGGCGATGCTACGCAACCGTGCGATCTCAACCAGTTCCTGGGCAGTTCGCATCTGGTTGTGCTGCCGAGAGAGAAGCGAAGTACGGTTCCTCTCGAAAGCGGCGGTTCCACCGGCGATTTTGACTGCTTCAACCAACCGCCGGCCAGCGATTCGTTGGTTGTTCACATGATCGAGAACGACCGTCTGCGGTCGGCCCGGGAGGGATTGGAGAAGGCGATTTTCGAGACCAGGGGGACGACTGTGAACACCTTGGTGGCGCTGAATACGACCCGGCGCCCGGAAGGCCTTCGGCAGTACCGCTCTTTCGTTTCCGAGGGCTATCATCTCATCCACTTCAACTGCCACGCCAGGGCAGGGGACAGGAAGGCCGACGCCTCGCTCGAGGTCAGCCAGAATTTCTGCATTGAAAGGCCGGACTTGGCGTGCGACGAGCACGTCCTCCCCGAAGGCTCGGTCGTCGTCCTGAACTGTTGCGACGGCATGACCGCGAAATACGACAGCAAGCATTCCCTTGCACATGCCTTTGCCGAACGCGGCGGCGGGGTGGTGGTTGCGGCAACGGCGCCGATTGACGACGCCTATGCCACGCGGTTTGCCGAATGCTTCTATGACCGCTATCTGGACGGGGCCAGCGTCTTCGAAGCGATGATCGCGGCACGGAAGCAGGTCATCGCCGATACCGGCAATCCGCTTTGCCTGGCCTATAGCGCCATTGGCAACATTCACGACCGCATGCCGGGCGCCGTTCAGGCCGCTGAGTGAGGTTTCCATGATGCAGCAGACCTACTCCCCCAAGCAGTCGGAAATACAGAAGAGCTGGGTGCTGATCGATGCCGAAGGACTGATCCTCGGTCGGCTTGCCAGCGTCATCGCGACGCGCCTGCGCGGCAAGCATCTGCCCACCTTCACCCCGCACATGGACATGGGCGACAACGTCATCGTCATCAACGCCGAGAGCGTCGCGCTGACCGGCCACAAGCGGGCGGACAAGATTTTCTATTGGCATACCGGCCATCCGGGCGGTCTCAAGGGCCGCACCATGGGGCAAATGCTGTCGGGACGCTTCCCCGAACGTGTCATCGAAAAGGCCGTCGAGCGCATGATTTCCCGTGGCCCCCTGGGCCGCGCGCAGATGAAGAATTTGCGGGTCTATGCCGGTTCCGAGCACCCGCATGAGGCCCAGATGCCGCAAGTGCTGGACGTTGCGGCCATGAACCCGAAAAACTCGGTCAGAAGGGCTGAAATGGCTTCGGCAATGCCCAAGTTAAGGAATTGGGCATCCGGAAGCATTCCCATGGGCCGTATCGAATCCCTGCTTATGCGTCTTGAGAATGCGTGCAGCGAAACCGCCAAGGCCGAGGTGCTTGGCGAGTTGGCCCCCGTGTTGGCCGGAATCAGCCGGGACGTTCGGCCGAAGGATATTGCCGAGTGGCGCAAATTGCGGCGCCTGCCCGATTACCTGCTATCCGTCATGATCGAGAACGGCCAGTCGGAGGTGGTCGGGCCGGCGGCAGCCCGTGCCCTGGTTGGATGCCTTTATCCCGAGCGCTATGTCCATGGCGCTTGGCGCGACGAGGACGTGTGCGATGACGTGGAGCGTGCGTTGCGGTCGCGACAGGTCGAGTGTTTGACGACGGTTTCCTGTGTCCGTGATGGCGCTTCGGCACGGGCCAAGATCGATGTTCGCCTGTACGGTTCGTTGCCCTTCGTCCTTGGCGGGCGCCGGCCAAGATTGTCAGGGCCGAAATGGTTGAACGCAAACGGGATCTCGCTGACCGCCTCGGGGGCCAAGGTGCGTGAATGCTACCCTGCCCAACGTCCGGGGGCATTGGCCGCATGCGAAGCCGTCATCACGGCCGATCCCGAACATGTAGGCGACGAAATCAGCCTGTTTCTGCACTCAGGCGACATCGTCTACGATCAGCATGATTTCTCACGCTCGAAGCTGTTCTGAAGCGGGGCTTCGGTTCGGTTACTCCAGCTCAATGAAGGCATCGTCATCCGAGATGAAATCCGGCGGCGGGGGAGTGTCCGCGTTCCGCGTCCGGATGACATGGTCCGCGGCAGAATCGCGCAGCACCCCACCTTCGAAATAGATGCGCCGAAGGCGGACACCGAAAGTAAGGTGTTCGTCTGCCTTGAAGGTAAAGCTGCCCTTACCTTGGGAATGGACAGAGGCGCTGACTTGTGAACTCAGATCGTCGATGTCAGCCTTGGCTTCCGCTTCCCTGACTACGCTGCCGGCATGGACGATCTCAAGGCCTTTGGCGTTGAAAATCTCGGTGACGACATAGAACTTATAGTTCTCGTAGGCCGCATTGACGCAGGCATTGCTGTCGCGCAATTGCTGCAACAGGTCGTCCATGGATTTCAGCGACCTCCGGTGCGGCGCGATCGGACGCATGGTGAAGCTGGTGCCGGTGTCGCTCCGTGCCGACGCGGACCCTTTGCTCTTTGGAAACAGCGCGCTCACTACCCTGGCCACCACAGACAATTTCTGGGCGCCGGACTCGGTCAGTTGCATCGAGGTGGGGGCGTCGCTCTCCTGGGCGGAACGCTTCGGCTCGCAGCCGAAAACCGCACGGTATTCCGCTCGCCGGGCCTGGTTGTTTTCGGCGATCAGCAGGTCGCCGACCCGGATGTCGTTCCTGGGCGGGACCAGCAGGTTGATGCCGTACTGGTCCAGCATTTGCCGCAATAGCTGATCCGGGGAATTTCGTGAACACAGACCCATGAAGCCTACTCCGAAAACCACGTACAACCGATTATATGGTTTCACCGGAGCCACAGCAATCCTGTGGCGATGATGGGCTCGTGCTTGTCCATCTTCACGACGGCATTGACGCTGGCAACGACAGAGAATCGGCATTATGTAGCAAGCTCACCTTCAAAGGGGTAGCCGGTGCCGGTCGCCATGCCTAACAATCTTGGCATGGGCGATACCTTCATCATTTCCGGCCTCAAGGAAAAGCGGTCCTCCATCGCGGGGCAGATCGTTGATTTGAAGCGCGAGATCGACAAACTTCAAGCCGACCTGTTTCACGTCGATTCCGTACTGAAGCTCTACGGCGTCGAACCCGAGGAAATCCCGACCAAAGGGCGGATGCCCAAGCGTTCCGCCTATTTCGGCAGGAACGAGATTACCCGCAGGTGCTATGAAATGCTGCGGGAAAAGGGCTCAATGACTGCCGACGATGTGTCGGTACGGGCCATGCAGGACAAAGGGCTTGATCCCGAGGCAGAGCGCAAGGTGCGCGCCGACTTCACCCGCCGCATACTCGTATCCCTCCACGATCTCAGGAAAGCCGGGACGGTTGAAAAGATCGGGCATGGGCGTGGGGTCAAATGGCAGATGCAATGTGGCAGCCCCGCGATTAGCGGCTCTGCCACATGCTGCGAATAAGCGTTTCTGAAGCGACTACTTCTTAAGCTCAAGCTCGACGGTTAGAACGCATTGACTTCCATGGAAATCGGCTGTTTTCCAGCCGGTCGCCTCTGCCGTGCTTCTGAACCAGTCCTTAACCGTATCTGTCACCTTTTCACGCGCATCAGACGGATTCGCTTGATTGTAGTTGCCCAGCACCTGAGCTTGGCTGGCTACGATGCTTGGTTCATTTATGGAGCGATCTTTTGGGTCGGGAAAAATGAATGGCCGTGCCATATGCATACTCCTTCAGAATACCGAGTGTACCAAGTACGTTATGTGTACTAGATTTTTGATGTTATTGCAACCCAGGGGACATTAGGTACGACGCTGCCAATACCCCTTCCACTGGCGGCTGACCGGATGGCTGGCCGCAGCCGTCACCACCATCATGAATTGCTCGCCGTTGCTGACACGGCGATGGTCTTCCCGCCAATCCATTTCGGCGGCATAGGCGGCGAGGTACGGGCCGGCGACATGGTGGTAGGTTCCGAGTTCGGCGCGGCGAAGGCGGCTGAAAAAGCTTTCGGCCTGATTGGTGCAGCTTTGTCCATCGCTGTAGACCTCGGAATGATTGATCCGCTTGGTCAGGTAGCGGGCGTGCAACTGGTCCCAATGGGAGGCTTCATCCGCATGGATGATGCTGCCAGCGGCTACCCGCTCATGAATGGTCGGAACGGCGGCGTCCTCGCTCTTGACCACGAAGGTCAGAGTCTTGCCGTTGCGCTCGCGGGCGACGATCACCACTCGGCGCTTGCCGTTCTGGTTCTTGCGCAGGCGGCGGTCGCGACGATTTTCCTTCCAGTTGGCCGGCTTCACGTAGCCGCCGAAATAGGCACCGTCGATCTCCACCTCGCCCGAGGCCATGGCGCCGACATCCTCGGCCGCCATCGCCTCGCGCAGTTTGTGCGCCAGGACAAGGGCGCCGGCAGTTGGCGCAGATAGCCCGAGGGCGCGCCGACCAGGGAACACAGCTGGCCGAAACTCCAATGGGTGGCGGCGGTGGGTTGGTCCTGACCGGGCAGCAGCAAAGCAAGGCTTTCCATGTCGTCGCGCGACGCCTCCACCCGCACCGCCCGGCTTTCGACCGTGCGGGTGTGCGAGCGATCGGCACGGCCGCGCACCGAGGCGTACAGATCGGACAGGCTCAGGAAACGCTGATCGGCGGGGCGGGAATACCATTCCGACGCCGCGCGGGACACGTTGGCGCCCCGGCTGACATCCACCCGGAACGCGCCGGACACCTGGGGGCCGGCTTCCATGTCGGTGTGCATGATCCTCTCTCCTTTCCCAATTGCCGCAAGGCAAGCAGCCTCGCGCTGCTTCCCGGGGCC
>JBLNBE010000075.1:0-21901 GCA_050259735.1 Bacteroidota bacterium | reverse complement strand
GCTCGGGCGCGCTGGCCGGCCTGGTCGTCATCACCCCGGCCTGCGGCTACGTCACCGTGTCGGGCGCCCTGATCATGGGCCTGATCGCCGGCCCGGTGTGCTATTGGGGCGTGTCCGGCCTGAAGAGCATGTTCGGCTATGACGACGCGCTCGACGCCTTCGGCGTGCACGGCCTGGGTGGCATCGTCGGTGCCGTCCTGACCGGCGTGTTCGCCGTCGCCGCCATCGGCGGCACCGGCAAGGCCGGCCTGATCGACGGCAACGCCGCCCAGGTGCTGCTGCAGATCAAGGGTGTACTGGTCACCATCGCCTGGACCGGTATCGTCAGCGTGGTGCTGCTCAAGCTGATCGACCTGACCGTCGGCCTGCGCGTCACCAAGGAGACCGAGGTCGAAGGCCTCGACCTCGCCCTGCACGGCGAAACCATGCATGACTAATTAGACGCCTGCGAAGACGCCGGGCCTGGTGACAGGTCCGGCGTTTTTCGTTTATCCCACCCAGCCGGCCAGTTCCGTCAACACGGTCTTTCGGGCCGCCATGCCGGCGAAGCCGTCGATGGGGTGGTCGGCCACTTCCAGGCGAGCGAACAGCACGCGGCGACCGTCCTTTTCCGCCCAGCCGACGAACCAGCCCTGCGGCTGGTTCTCGTTCACCGGAACACCGGCACCGCCCAGCCAGCCGCTGCCGGTCTTGCCGCGTACCGACCAGCCGCCATCCGCCTGGAACGGGGGAATGATCGCCTGGGTCAATTCGACCGCCCGCGCCGACACCGGCAATTGGCCCGCCAGCATGCGGCCCAGGAAACGCACCTGATCGTCGGCGGACACGCGCAGCGACGACATCAGCCAAGCCTGGGTCAGGCCGTTATCAAGGCCGGGATCGCCCGTCAGGTCGCGATTGCCGTAATCGAAGCCGTCCGCGTAGGACTGCAGCCGCGCCGCGCCCAGGCCGCGCGTGACGTAGCGCGAATACCAGATGATGGAGTCGCGCAGCCAGATGGCCGGATCGGTGGCCTTGCGTTCGCGCTCGGCGCCATTGAATTCCGGGCGGTAGTCCAACAGCGGCGTATGCTCGTCCTGCAGCAGGCCGGCATCGAAGCCCATCAGCGCCAGCGGCACCTTGAAGGTGGAACAGGGACTGAAGCGCAGTTCGCATGGCCCGCGCCGAGTCAGCACACGGCCGTCCGCCGCATCGACCACCAGGGTACAGGCCAGCGTCTCGGCCAGCGCCGGACGGATCGCCGCCGCCGCGACCGCCGCCATCACCCAACCGCCGAATTCCCGTCGCTTCATCGTCCCCGCCCCCAAGACCAATGGTTAAATAAACCAACGCGCCTCAACCGGACAACGACAGCCTGGCGACAGGCCCGGCGTTTTCCTTACAGGGTCAGCATGCCCCCGTGCGGTGTGCCCGCCTGCTCGCCGAGGAATCGGGCCAGCAAGGCGTCGTCCTTGAGCACGCCGTGGAAATAGTGGCCGGCATAGTCGCTAAGACACTCCGCCATGCGGTTCAGGCGGCCGCGGACGATCTCGCCGTGCAGCATGGACAAGGCTTGGCGGGCGCGGTCATGTTCGGCCATATGGGCGACCGCGCGCGGATAGCCGGTGCGGGCCATGACCTCTTCCTCGTGCCGAAAATGCTCGCTCGCGGCGAGTTGCAATTCGTCGAACAGGGCGCGAACCCCGGACTGGTTGCCGACGGCGATGCTGGCGTTCAGTTCGTTGAGCAAATCGAACAGATGGCGGTGATCATCGTCAAATCCGCCGATGCCCAGGGTCAGGCTCGTCAGCCACGGCATGCGCATGGGAGGCGCTCCAATCTTGGAATTCCTCTAATAACCATACGATCAACATCGTCCGCAACTGTATTGCGTACCCCAAGAAGATAGGGGGAGGCCGCTGCCTCCCCCTGCCCAAAGGCAGATCACGCCACCCGGCGACCCATCAGGCTTTCCAGATGGGCATAAAGCGCGGCGGCGGTTTCGGGATGGGCCAGCGCCGCGTCGACGATGGCGGTGACATAGCCCGCCTTGTTGCCGCAGTCGTAGCGGGTGCCCATGAAACGCAGGCCCGACAGGCCGACCTGGCCGATGGTGGCGGCGATGGCGTCGGTCAGTTGGATTTCACCGCCCTGGCCCTTCTGCTTCCTGTCGAGATAGTCGAACACCACCGGTTCCAGGATGTAGCGGCCGATCACCGACAGGGTGGACGGTGCCTGTTCGGGGGCGGGCTTTTCCACCATGCCGCGGGCGCGGGCGAGTTGTCCGTTCTCCTCGATGACGTCGAGGATGCCGTAGCGGTTGACCTGGGACAGCGGCACGTTTTCCACCGCCACCAGATGACCGCCGGTGTGGGTCCATTGGTCGACCATCTGCTTGAGGCAGCCCGGCTTGCCCATGATGAGGTCGTCGGGCAGCAGCACGGCAAAGGGTTCGTTGCCGACCACCGGACGGGCGCACCACACGGCATGGCCCAGGCCCAGCGGCGCCGGCTGGCGCACGGTGGTGATGGTGACGCCCTTGGGGCAGGTCGAGCGGGCGATGTCCAGCAATTCCGTCTTGCCGCGCGCCTCCAACTGGCGCTCAAGCTCGGCCGAGGTGTCGAAATGGTCGGCCAGCAATTCCTTGCCCTTGGCGGTGACCAGCACGATTTCGGTGATACCGGCCTCGGCCGCCTCTTCGACGGCGTACTGGATCAGCGGCTTGTCGACCACCGGCAGCAGTTCCTTGGGCAGCACCTTGGTGGCGGGAAGCACACGGGTACCCATACCGGCAACGGGAAGAACGGCTTTGCGGATCATGGAGATCTCTACTCAAGAGAGTTGTTCGATGGGGCGTAGGTTCTACCCCCTTTGCGCCCTCCCAATGTCCGGTTGATGGCAAGATCATGGCATGTGCTGCGCCAGATGGATATGATCCGGCGCCATGCTTGATCGCGCCCGCTCCCTGCTTCGCTCCGTCTTCGGTTTCGACGGCTTCCGTCCCGGTCAGGACGACATCATCGGCGCCATCCTGGCCGGCGAGGACGTGCTGGCCATCATGCCCACCGGTGCCGGCAAGTCGCTGTGCTATCAACTACCCGCCTTGGTCGGCAACGGCCTGACCGTGGTGGTATCGCCGCTGATTGCGTTGATGCGCGACCAGGTGGCGCAATTGACCAATTACGGCATCAACGCCGCCGCGCTGAATTCCAGCAACGACCCGGCCGAGCAGCGCCGCATCTACGATTCCCTGCGCGATGGCGATCTGCGCCTGCTCTACCTCGCCCCCGAGCGGCTGGCGAAACAGGACACGGTCGAGCTGTTGCGCAGCGCCGGCGCCACCCGCCTTGCCATCGACGAGGCTCATTGCGTCAGCGCCTGGGGCCACGACTTCCGCCCCGAATACCTGGCGCTGGGCGAGTTGCGGCGGGAACTAGGCGGCATTCAGACGGTCGCCTTCACCGCCACCGCCGACGCCGCCACCCGGGCCGACATCGCCCAGCGCCTGTTCGATGACGAACCACGCATCTTCATCGGCGGCTTCGACCGCCCCAACCTGCTGCTGGCCATGGCGCCCAAGAACAGCGCGCGCAAGCAGTTGCTGGAGTTCCTGGCGGCCCGCAAGGGGCAAAGCGGCGTGGTCTATTGCGCCTCGCGCAACGGCTGCGAGGATCTGGCCGAGACCTTCAACGCCGCCGGCCACCGCGCCCTGGTCTATCATGCCGGCCTGGACAAACAGGTGCGCGAGGCCAACCAGGATGCCTTCCTGCGCGAAGACGGCATCACCATGGTGGCGACCATCGCCTTCGGCATGGGCATCGACAAGCCCGACGTGCGCTTCGTCGCCCATGCCGATTTGCCGAAAAGCATCGAAGCGTATTACCAGGAGATCGGCCGCGCCGGCCGCGACGGCCTGCCCGCCGACACCCTGACCCTGTACGGCCTGGGCGACGTGCGCCTGCGCGCCTTGCAGATCGAGGAAAGCCAGGCGTCGGACGAACAGAAGCGCATCGAGCGGGCCAAGCTGAACGCGCTGCTGTCGCTGTGCGAGGCGCCGCGCTGCCGGCGCCAGACCCTGTTGGCCTATTTCGGCGAAACCAGCGAGCCGTGCGGCCATTGCGACCTGTGCATCCACGGCGTCGAGGTCTATGACGGCACCATTGACGCCCAAAAATTCCTGTCGGCCATCTATCGCACCGGCCAACGCTTCGGCGCCGAACACCTGATCAACGTCCTGGTCGGCACCGAAAGCGATGCGGTGCTGCATCACGGCCACCAGCAACTGCCCACCTTCGGTGTCGGCAAGGAACGCTCTCGCGATCAGTGGCGCTCGATCTTGCGCCAGCTTTACGCCATCGGACTGGTCACCCAGGACCTGTCGGAATTCGGCGCGTGGAAACTGACCGAGGACGGCGGCAACGTGCTGCGCGGCAAGGCGCGCATCGAAATCCGCCTGGACGCCCTGCGTGGTCGCCAGAAGAAGACCAAGACGCCGGCCGCCCAATTGCCGGCCGATTACGATTCCGACCTGCTGGCGGCGCTGAAGAAGCTGCGCCGCGAACTGGCAGCGGAACAGGGCGTCCCCGCCTATGCGGTGTTCCCCGACCGCACCCTGATGGAATTGGCCGCCCGCCGCCCAGCCTCGCTGGAGGAAATGCGCGGCGTCCACGGCATCGGCGAATCCAAGCTGGCCCGCTACGGCGAAATCTTCCTGGAAGCGCTGCTGTAGCGGGACCTAGCCCTGCTGCCGCAACAAGTCGGTGACGTGGCCGAATTCGGTACGCAGGCTGGCATTGCCCTCGGCCAGTTGCGATGAATAGCGGTTGACCGCCTCGGCCGATTGCTCGGTGCTGGCGGCGCTGGCGCGCACGGCGGCGATGGTTTCGGCCACCGTGGCGACACCGTCGGACGCCTGCTGGATCGAGCGCGAGATTTCGGCGGTGGCGCAGTTCTGCTCTTCCACCGCCGAGGCGATCGAGGTCGCCAGTTCGCTGACCTTGCCCACGGTCTGGTCGATGCCGGTAATGGCCTGATAGGCGATGTCGGTGCCGCGTTGGATGGCGGCGACCTGGGTCTGAATCTGTTCGGTGGCGTGGCCGGTCTGGTTGGCCAACGCCTTGACCTCGGCCGCCACCACGGCGAACCCCTTGCCGGCCTCACCCGCTCGCGCCGCCTCGATGGTGGCGTTCAGCGCCAGCAGATTGGTCTGGCTGGCGATGGCGTTGATCAGTTCGACGATTTCGCCGATGCGGGCGGCCGCCGTGGTCAGTTCATGCACGCTCTCGCGCGAGGCGGCGGCTTCGTGCACCGCTTCGGCCGCCTGGGCGGCCATGCCGGTGACGACGCCCGAGATTTCGCGGATCGACGCCAGCAATTGTTCGGTGGCGCTGGCAACCGCCTGCACGTTGGCCGAAGCGTCTTCCGCCGACCGTGCCACCGCCGTCGACCCATCGGCCGATTCGTCGGCCAGCCGGCTTAGGGTGGCGGCATTGTCACGCAGGGCCGCCACGTCGGCGTTGGCGGCGGCCATCAGGGTGTCGACCCGGCCGACGAAGTGGCGCAATTGCTCGTCGGCGCTGTGGCGGGCCTGTTCCCGAGCGGCGCGCTCGGTGGCGCGTTCCTCGGACGCCCGCCGTGCCGCCAGGGCGTTCTGACGCAGCGTTTCCACCGCGTGGCTGATCTCGCCGATCTCGTCGCTGCGGTCGCGGCCGGGCACGGTCACATCCAGATTGTCGCCAGCGATGTCGGAGATCACCGCCGACGTCTGCATCAACGGCGACACCACGCGGCGATTGAACACCAGCGTCACCACCACCAGCAGGCCGGTCAACACCGCTACCACCGCCACCGCAAACAGCAGGCGGCCGGTCAACCCGCGCAGGCGGCCGTCGGCGGCATCGACGCCCCTGGCGATATAGGCGTCGCGCAGGTCGGCGATGACGCCGAACTTACCCACCGTGCGCTGGCGGAACTCGGCCGCCGACAACGAATAGGGCTGGCCGGCCCGGCTGGCGACCTCCATCTGGCGGATGACGGCCGCCACATCGCCGAAGATGGCGTCCTGCACCGCCTTCTGCACCGGTTGCAGTTCGGCGGCGCCTTCCAGCAGGGCGGTTTCGGCCTGCATGCTGTCCCAAATCTGCTCGATGGCGCCGGTCGACTGGAAATGACGTTCAAGCTGTTCCGGGGTCAGCGGCTGGCCGCTGGCGACCACATTCAGCAGCGCCGTGTTGCGCTGGCCCAGCAGATTGCGCAGCGAGGCGGCGCTGTGCGCCTGGGTGACGAAGTCGGCGATACCGCCATCCAACCGGCTGAGGTCCTGCAGCAGGGTCTTGCCGGCGGCGATAACGCCGTCGCCCGCAGCGAAATTGGCGGCGACCCACGCCTTGGCGGCGCCCGGCGCCCGTTCGGCCGGCGCCTTGGCGAGTTCCGCCAGCATGGGCTGACGCGCGGCCTCCAGCTTACGCCGCAGATCGTTGAGGGTGGCGGCCAGTTCGGGCGAGGCCACCTCCAACGTGGCGGCGACGGCCTTGTCGGTGGCGTCGCGATCCGCCGCCAGCTTGGCCGCGGCGTCCGCCGTCAGCACCTGCCCGGTGGAGAGACCCAGATTATGGGTGCCACGTTCCAGGTTGACCCGCTCGGCCAGCGCCAGCAGCTTGCCTTGCTGTACCGTGATGGCACGCGCGGCAGTCACCCGCGAGCGGTCGCGCAGGGCATCCACCACCAATCCACCGGCGGTGAGCAGCGTGAACGCTGCCAGCACGGCCATGCAAAGCAGAAACAGTTGGCGGATTTTCATGGTATGCCCCCGACACATCGATACTCGGCGGGCATGGTGGTGCAAAATCGGGTGAAGTAAAAGCCCCTTCGTTCCTTATCCGCCTTTCACGACACGACGCCACCGGACAATGCGACCAGCGATTGCTAACGCCGTTTGCTTCCCGCCTTTTGCGAAGACGAAGCATTACGGGTGTGCTGAGTCATGAACGGCTTGCCCCGACCCGGCCCGCCCTTGCCGCCGCCGGTTCCCAGCGGCTGATTGGCCGGGACCAACTGATGCTGCCCCGGCCCGATCAGGTCGGCACGGCCCAGCGCCTTCAGCGCGTCGCGCAGGATCGGCCAGTTCTCGGGGTCGTGATAGCGCAGGAACGCCTTGTGCAGGCGGCGCTGGCGCTCGCCACGCGCCGAGAACACCACCTCGCCGCCCGCGCGCCGGATCGGTGCCAGCGGGTTGCGCTGGGAATGGTACATGGCGGTGGACAGCGACATGGGCGACGGCAGGAAGGTCTGGACCTGATCGGCCTTGAAGCCGTTGCGCTTCAGCCACAGCGCCAAATTCATCATGTCGCGGTCGGTGGTGCCGGGATGGGCGGCGATGAAATAGGGGATCAGGTAGTACTTCTTGCCCGCCTCGCGCGCCGCCTGCTCGAACAATTGCTTGAAGCGGTCATAGGCGCCCATGCCCGGCTTCATCATCTTGGACAGCGGTCCGTCCTCGGTATGCTCGGGGGCGATCTTGAGATAGCCGCCGACGTGGTGCGCCACCAGTTCACGGATATAGGCCGGGCTTTTCACCGCCAGATCGTAGCGCACGCCCGAGCCGATGCTGATGCGCTTGACCCCCTTGATCGCGCGGGCCTTGCGATACAGCGCGATCAGCGGATCGTGGTTGGTTTCCAGGTTCTTGCAGATATCGGGATAGACGCAGGACGGCCGCCGGCACACCGCCTGGATTTCGGGGTCCTTGCAGTTCAGCCGCCACATGTTGGCGGTGGGACCGCCCAAATCCGAGACGGTTCCGGTAAAGCCCTTGGTCTTGTCGCGGATGGCCTCGATCTCACGCAGGATCGACTTTTCCGAGCGGCTTTGGATGACGCGGCCCTCGTGCTCGGTGATCGAGCAGAACGAGCAGCCGCCGAAACAGCCGCGCATGATGTTGACGGAAAAGCGAATCATCTCCCACGCCGGAATCTTGGCGTCGCCATAGCTGGGATGGGGCGCGCGGGCATAGGGCAGATCATAGACGCCGTCCATCTCGGCGGTGGTCAGCGGGATGGGCGGCGGCGTCAGCCACACCTCCTTGTCGCCGTGGCGCTGGACCAGGGCGCGGGCGTTTCCCGGATTGGCCTCTTGATGCAGGATGCGCGAGGCGTGGCCGTACAGGATGGGATCGGCCGCCACCGCCTCGTAGGACGGCAACCGCACCACCGCATGTTCCCCCTTGGCGCGGGGCAACTCGGCCGGCTCGGGATCGCTCCAATCGGCGACCTGCCAATCGGCGGGCACGCCGTCGCGGATCAGCGCGACGCCGCGCAGGTCGGTCATGGTCTTGGGGGACTCGCCGGCGGCGATGCGGTGGGCCATCTCCACCAACGCCCGCTCGGCATTGCCGTACAGCAGGATGTCGGCCTTGGCATCGACCAGCACCGAGCGCCGCACCTTGTCGGACCAGTAATCGTAATGGGCGATGCGGCGCAAAGACGCCTCGATGCCGCCCAGCACGACGGGAACGTCCTTGAACGCCTCGCGGCAGCGCTGAGCATAGACCAGCAGCGCGCGGTCGGGCCGCTTGCCGCCCTCGCCGCCCGGCGTATAGGCGTCGTCGGAGCGGATGCGACGGTCCGAGGTGTAGCGGTTGACCATGGAATCCATGTTGCCCGCCGTCACGCCCCAGAACAGATTGGGCTTGCCGAGGATGCGGAACGGCTCGGCCGCAAGCCAATCGGGCTGGGCGATGATGCCGACGCGGAAGCCCTGCGCTTCAAGCAGGCGGCCGATGATGGCCATGCCGAAGCTGGGATGGTCGATGTAGGCGTCGCCGGTGACCAGCACCACGTCGCACGAGTCCCAGCCCAGAGCCTCCATCTCGGCGCGCGAGGTGGGCAGGAACGGCGCCGGCCGCAGGTCACGGTGGCGCGGATACGAGAACAGGTTTTTCGGCTGGTCGGTCATGACCAAGCATATCGGCCACCGGCTTGGCCGCCGTCAAGGGCGGAGACGACACGTCCCCGCCCGCGACGTTCGCCTTACTGGGCGGCGGCCTTGTTCCACGGGCAATTGGCCTTGGTGGCGATGGGCTTGGTGTATTCGCCCTTGTCGTCGGACAACTGGCGCCAGGACACCGAACCGTCAGGCATGCATACCGGGTCGAAGAACGAGCCTTCCGGCTCGTCGCGACCGGCACAGCCGGCAAGCAGAACCAACATACCAACGACCGCAAGCGTCTTCATGTTGACCTCCCTCCCTCGGATTGGGTAGGCAAGCATGATCCTGCCGCTTGGCCTATGTCCAGACTCAAGGATCATTCTCCACCCAAGGTTGGAAGTGCGCGTGAACCTGATCAAACTGGCCGTCGGCTGCGACGGCATCGATTCGATGAAGGCCTTTCAGTCCGAACGCCTGCGCGCCTTCGGTCACGTCTTCCACCTGACCCGCATGGTGCCCAAGCGGGTGGACGAACTGACCGACGGCGGCTCGATCTATTGGGTGATCAAGGGCCAGATCGCCGCCCGTCAACGCATCCTGGCCATCGAGTCGGAAATGGACGACGAAGGCCGCTCGCGCTGCCACCTAACACTGGACCCCGAGGTGGTCGAGGTGATGCCGCGCGCCGCCAAGCCGTTCCAGGGCTGGCGCTACCTGGAGGATAAGGACGCGCCGCCCGATCGCCGCCCTGGCGAAACCGAGCCGCCGCCGGAGATGGCGGAGGAATTACGGCGCCTCGGCTTGCTCTAAGTCAATTGACAGAGCACGGTGTTACCCCCATCGTTTCTCCGCCATGAGTAGGATATCGCGCCACCAGGGGTATGACACCGCCAACGATCCGTCCGTCGGATCGCTGCGCCGTGCTGTCGCCGCCTGGGCCGGCCTGATCCTGCTGATCTTCAGCGTGATGGCCGGCGGCGCCCTGCCCGCCCAGGCCACCAGCACCGTTTCCTCCGAAGACCACCTGATCGTCTGCACCGCGGGCGGCATGGCGGTCATCGATCGCAACGGCACTCCGGTCTCCCCCGACCATGCTGGCATGAACGGCTTTTGTGGCGCCTGCCTGCCGTTCAGCCACGGTGCCGTGCTCACACCGGCGGCTATCTCCCTGCCGGTGCCGTTCGTCCAGCCGGTGCCCCGCGCCCCGCTTGCCGATGCCGAACCGGTCAGCGTGCCGCGCCCGCTGCGGCTGGCCTTCCCCCGCGCTCCCCCGCAGGTCTGATCCGACCGCTCCAGAACCGGCCGCGCCCGTCGCAGCCATGTGCTTGAACCGACCGGGACTCGTCCCGGTGCGGGGGGACTTTCATGATCACGACCCGTTTCGCCAGGCCGCGCAGCCTGCTTGTCACCACCTGCGCAATCCTTGCCCTGAGCGCCGGCCTGCCGGCCGCCGCGCTGGCCCAATCCGCCATCGAACTGCCGCCGGTGCCGGTGGACACCGCCCCGGACCAAACCGCAGAGCCGGCGTTCGGCGGCGGCGTCCTGTCGGGCGAGGCGCTGACGAAAAAGAAAGCGACCGCCGCAGGAACCGCGGACCTGCTGAAGGACATTCCCGGCGTCAGCCTGTACACCAATGGCGGCCAGTCCGCGTTGCCGGTCATGCATGGCCTGGCCGACGACCGCAACAAGGTGCTGGTCGACGGCATGCCGCTGACCTCGGCCTGTCCCAACCACATGAATCCGGCGCTCAGCTATATCGAACCCACCGCGGTGGCCCAGGTGGACGCCATTGCCGGCATCACCCCGGTCAGCATGGGCGGCGACAGCATCGGCGGCACCATCGCGGTGCAATCGGCCGATCCGGTCTTCGCCCGCGCGGGAGAGGGCGTGCACACCGAAGGCAGCATGACCCTGCGCGCCCGCAGCAACAACAAGTCCTTCGGCCAGGCGCTGAGCGGCACCGCCGCCACCGAGGCTTACAGCCTGCGCTACCACGCCGACCACGACAAGGCGGGCGACTACCACGACGGCAACAGCGACCGCGTCGCCGCCTCGATGTACGAGCGCGTCAGCCACGACCTGACCCTGGGCGTCAAGGCGGGCGACAACGTCTTCACCCTGCAGGGCGGCCAGAAGTACACGCCGTACGAAGGTTTCCCCAACGAATACATGGACATGCTGTGGAACCGCAGCCACTTCGTCAACGGCCGCTGGCAGGGCGGGTTCGCCTGGGGTGACGTGGACACCCGGGTCTATTACCAGAGCGTCCAGCACTACATGAACTTCCTGGGCGACCGCACCAACTACGCCACCAGTCTGGGCATGCCCATGAAGACCGAAGCCGTCGACATGGGCTATAGCGTCGCCGCGACCATTCCGGTCGGCAAGAACGACACGTTCAAGATCGGCAACGAGTTGCACCGCTTCACCCTGGACGATTGGTGGCCGCCGGTCACGACCACCGTCAGCGGCATGGGTCCCGGCACCTTCTGGAACGTCGCCGACGGCGAGCGCACGGTCATCGGCACCTACGGCGAATGGGACACCCGGTGGTCGCCGAAATGGTCCACCCAGCTTGGCCTGCGCAACGATATCGTTCTGATGGATGCCGGCGACGCCAAGGGCTACAACGCCATCAACAACAACTACGGCACCGACGCCGCCCGGTTCAACGGCCAGGACCACAGCAAGATCGACGTCAACTGGGACGTCACCGCCCAGGCCCGCTACGAGGTCAACCAAAGCCAGGACGTGGACTTCGGCTACGCCCGCAAGACCCGCTCGCCCAACCTGTACGAGCGCTATTCGTGGTCGACCGGCACCATGGCCATGCGCATGGTCAACTGGTTTGGCGACGGCAACGCCTATGTGGGCAATGAAAGCCTCAAGCCCGAAGTGGCCCACACCCTCAGCACCTCGTTCGGCGTCCATGACGCCGCCAAGAAGAGCTGGCGCGTCAAGTTCACCCCCTATTACACCTATATCCAGGACTACATCGGGGTGGACCTGATCGGCACCGCCAACTACAGCCCCAAGACGGGCAGCAACATTCCGATCAACAAGCTGCAATTCGCCAACCACGACGCCCAGGTGTATGGCTTCGACGTCTCAGGCCAGGCCGATTTGTGGGAAGACACTGGATACGGCAGCGGCCTGGTCAAGGGAAGCGTGGGTCTGAGCCAGGGCCAGCAGATCAACACCGGCGAGAGCCTGTACCGCATGCTGCCGGTCAACGCCGACGTCACGCTTGAACACAAGCTGGGGGGCTGGACCAACAGCGTCGAGATGAAGCTGATGGCCTCGAAGGACGACGTGGACCCGCTGCGCCGCGAAAAGTCCACCCCGGGCTATGCGGTGTTCAACCTGCGCTCGGGCTACGACTGGGAGAACATCGGTGTCTCGTTCGGCATCGACAACCTGTTCGACCAGCAATACTACGACCCGCTGGGCGGCGTGGACATCTCGGATGCCCGTGCCGAGGGCCAGAATGGACAGTTCAGCTCGCTGGCTGCCATGGGGCGTTCCTTCATCGCCGAAATGACGGTGAAGTTCTGACCGTGTCCGGTCCCGGCGTCAGCGCGCCGGGGCCGCTTTCCGTTGGATGACCACCATGATGTCCATCGCCCGGCCAGCCCCGCTTCCCCAGCCCCGCCGCTCGCGCGCCATGGCGCTGTCGGCGATGGTGCATGGCGCCCTGATGGCCGCGTGGATCTATGTTCCGGCGCCCGATCTGCACCAATTGGGCATCGGCGCCATGACGGTCCAGGTGGTGCTGGAACAACCGCCGCCCGAGCCGCCCGCCGCGACGCCCGAGCCGCAACCCGAACCCAAGCCGCAGCCGGTTACGGCCCCGCCCAAGCCGGTGCCGCCCAACCCGATGCCGCCAGTCAAGCCGATGAAGACCGCGCCCGCCAAGCCAAGTCCGGTGGCGGCGCCCACCGCGCCGGCAGCGGAAAGCGAACTGCCCGCCGCCGCCCCCGCCGCTCAGCCGGTGATGAGCGACGCGCCGGCGCCCGTGGCCGAAGGCACCGCCGCCGCTGGCGCCACCGCGCTGGGGTCGCCCAATGCGCGGAATGTGGAACGGGACGATTACTTGCGCATCGTCTGGAGCCGGATCATGCGCTATCGCCCGGCACGGGTGCCGGTGGCCGGCACCACCCGGCTGCGTTTCACCCTGGATGCCGGCGGCGAGTTGGTCACGGTCGAAGTGGCCGAGGGCAGCGGCAGCGCCACGCTTGACCGCGCCGCCCTGGACGCCGTGCGCCGCGCCGCGCCGTTCCCGCCGCCGCCATCGTCCTCAGCGCCGGTGCAGCACTTCGAAATCCCGTTCCAGTTCCGCCCGGCCAGCTAGAGCGTCGCGCCTTTCATCTGAGGCGCGACGCTCCAGCGCCCATTGCGGGCGCGGCCAAGGGTTTCGGAGAAACCCGCCCGGCGAGGGAATATGATGAAGGTTAGACCGTGATGCACATTGAGGGCATCACGGTCTAATAGCGCAGGTCGATCTCGATCCGGGTCGGCTCGGCATCGGCGACGGTAAAGGCGCTGGGTTCGAATTGCGGCGGCCCCGACACTTCGGGGTTGTTGCTCAGGCCCCAGCCCTCGGTCGGGATCATGCCGAGAAAGCGGTCCATCTTGCCGTTTCCGTTCTCGTCGTGATAGGCGACGATGGCATAGCGCCCGGCGGCCAGACCATCGAAGTGGAACGTCATCTCGCCCGGTACCGCCGGCTGACTGAGCATCGCCAGCGCCTTGTCTTCCTTGCGAAAGGTTTCCGGGCTGGAATACAGCGCCAGCTTGACCGTGCCGTGGTCATGGGCGACCGGCCGCACCACCACCTGCAACTCGGCGGCGGTGACGGTGCCGGACCATGCCAGGGCGGCGACCAGGGTAAAGGCGGCCACGGTTTTTGCCATCATCACGCTCTCCTTGCGGTTTCGGCGCAAAACTTGGCACATTTCCAATGTTCATTGCACGTCATTGAAAATAATTAATTCACCCCGCAGGACAGGTTTTGTTCAGCCAGTCCACCCGCGCACGATTTTCGGCTAGACCACCCCTTGCCCGGCGGGCGACGCGGGACTAGTCTCATGCATCGCCTGCCACAGGAGCGCTCCATGGATCTGACCACCCGCTATCTCGGCCTGACCTTGAAGAATCCCCTGGTGGTGTCGGCCTGTCCGCTCGGCCTCGACCTGGGCAACATCCGCAAGCTCGAGGATTGCGGCGCCGCCGCCATCGTTCTGCCCTCGATCTTCCAGGAGGACATCGAGAACGAGATCGAGGAAATCGAGCATCTGGCCGCCTTGGCCGATTCCGAGGCGTTGTCCTATTTCCCGTCGCACCTGACCGAGAATGCCGGGCCGAAGAATTACCTTGAACTGATCCGCAAGGCGCGCGCCGCCGTGGACATGCCGGTGATCGCCAGCCTGAACGGCACCAGCCGCGACGGCTGGATCGACTATGCCAAGCAGATGGAAGAAGCCGGCGCCAGCGCGATCGAGCTGAACGTGTTCTACCTGCCCACCGATCTGTCGCTCAGCGGCGCCGAAGTGGAAGCGCGCCACGTCGACATCCTGAAAGCGGTCAAGCAGGCGGTGTCCATTCCGGTCGCCATCAAGCTCAGCCCCTATTTCAGTTCGCCCGGCGCCATGGTGCGCACGCTGGACCAGGCCGGCGCCGACGGCTTCGTGCTGTTCAACCGTTTCTATCAGCCCGACATCGACCTTGAAGAACTGACGCTGCAGCGCGACCTGCGCCTCAGCAATCGCAGCGAGATCCGCCTGCCGCTGCTGTGGATCGCCGCCTTGGCCGGCAAGGTCAACGGCTCGCTGGCCGCCACCTCGGGCGTGCAGAGCGCCGCCGAGGTGATCAAGTACCTGTTCGCCGGTGCCGACGTGGTGATGACCGCCTCGGCGCTGATGCGCCACGGCGTCGATTACATGAAGGCGCTGCACGATGGCCTGGTCGCCGACCTGACCGAGCGCGAGGCCACCAGCGTCGCCGACATCCGTGGCGGCATGAGCCGCGACAAGGTGGCCGACCGCGCCGCCTTCGACCGCGTCAATTACATTCGCATCCTGCGCGGCGGCCACTACGTCGCCTAGACCATCGAGCGTCAAAAATGACGCACGATGGTCCGGCGTTATCATTGGCCCTCGCCGGGCGGGCGCATCCGCGCCCTTGGCCGCGGCCGCAATGGCCGCTGGTCGCGGCGTGCGCCAGATTGAGCGCTCGCCGCTCCAATTCGCATCAAGGGGAAAACATGACCGACGAACAACCCATCAGCGCGGGCAACATCGCCAAGGAACTGGGCGTGTCCGACGCCAAGGTGAAGAAGGCGATCAAGGAGATGGCGCTGGAGCCGGCCTCGAAGCGCGGCGCCTGCTGTTTCTATAGCCGCGACGCCATCGCGCGGATCAAGGCCAGCCTGGGCTGACCGCACGCCTGACGAAAAAAAACGCCCCGATGAAGTTGCTCATCGGGGCGTTTGCCGTTTTTAGTGCTTCATGTCGTGCATGGGCTGGGCGGCACCGGCGGCGGCCTTGCGTTTTTCCTCGCGCCGCATGCGGGTCATGCGGGTGTCTTCGGCCAGGGCCATGTAGGTGAGCATCAGCGCGCGGTCGAAATCCACCACCTCGCCGCTGCCCTTGGCGGCGTCGGCCGCCACCTTCGACGCGAACGGCGTCTTCGCCACCTTGGTCATCACCGGCTTGTGATCGCCGCCAATGACATAGAACGCGGTCTCGGCATTGGTCAGCGGCTTGATCTCCAGGCCCGAGCCATTGTCGGGGGCATAGATCATCTTGGGGCCGCGATCCAGGTTGAGCGACAGCGACACGGCGGCGCACCGCAGCGAGCAGGTGCCGTCCACCAGATCGTCGCTGTAGTGAATCAGGTGGCGCGAATAGTGGTACTGCTTGCGGTCCATGCCGCAATAGGGGCACTTGCCGTACTTCTCGAACTCGTTGTCGAGCGGGTTGGCGTCCTTCGGCTTCTTCGGTTCGAATTGCCGGGGGGTGCCGTCACCCTCGGCGGCGCTGGCGGTGCGGACGACGGTGGCGGCGGCGGCGATGGTGGTGCCGGCCAGCAGGAACTGACGACGCTTCATAGATCGATACTCCGTCCAATGGGGCAGCCACGCAAAGGGCTGCCGGACCTGATGTTTGATGGGATTTTGATGGCGCGATGGCGCCGGAACGCCCTAGGCGGCAGGCGGGCCGCGTGACGGCAGCGGCGGGCGCGCCTGGGCGCCGTCGGGCAGGGCGGCCGGAGCCGGCGGCAGGACCATCGTCACGGCGACGCGGTCGAAGGCAAGCGAAACCACCCGCTCGGGCAAGGCGCCCATGCGGTCGCCCGGCTGGGCGTGGCACAACGCGCAGGCGCCGCAATCCGGGATGTCGGACGGAGCGGCGGCCCCCTGGTCGCGATGGATGGAACAGGTCGGCGGGAACAGCCCCTGCTCGGCCCAGGCGGCCTGCGGCCGGGCCAGCGGCACCAGCACCTGCAGCAGCAGGGCCAGCACACCCAGCCACACGCCAAGGCGGCGGCTTGCCCCCGTGGCGGCACCATGGCTGACGTGAACGACCCTGGAACGGGGCATGGACGCTTCCCACCCTGACGCGACGAACAATGGTCCTCGTCGCGGTAACAGCATTAGCACATCGGCAACTATCGAACCAGTCTCGCCAACCATTCGTTGCGCCGACGGCGCCTTGACTTACCGGATACCCTCGACCAAAGTCGTACCCCATGAGCCGCTCTGCCGCCCACACTGCCCTGACCTGCCTGCGCCGCTTCGCCGATGCCGGCCGGCGCGCCGTGGCCTGGGTTCTGCTGGCGGCGCTGATGCTGCAGGTGGCGGCCTTCGCCATCGGCCCGGCCCTGGCGGTCCCCGCCGGCTCGCCCGACCGCATCGAGGTCTGCACCGTTGTCGGCATGGTGGTGCTGGACAGCCAGGGCCAGCCGGTGCCGCAATCGGCGGACAGCCACGGCCAGTTTTGCGCCTTGTGCCTGCCGCTGCTGCACAGCGGCGGTTCGCTGGCGGTAGAGGGTTGCGTCCCGCTGCCGCTTCCCGTCGCCTTTGCCCTGCCGCAACCGCCGCCGCCCGCCGGCGACACCAGCGCCGCGCCGCTGCCGTTGGCCGGCGCCGCCTCGCCTCAGGCACCGCCCTTCCTGTGATCGGATCGCCCCGGCCGTTTTAGCCGGATGCCGTCGCATGCCGTTTCGGCATGCACCAGGAAGGACGCCGTCCCGAGGTCTGCCCATGTCTTCCGCCGCATCAGCCTGCGCCATTGCCCCCGATTGCGAACACCTTTACCAGCGCTGCCACTCCACTTTGCGCCCGGCGCTGGCCGGACGATTGGGCAGCGTCGACGACGCCGACGACGTGCTGCACGAGGCCTTCGCCCGTTTCATCAGCGTCTACGGCGACCAACGCATCCGCAATCCGTTGGGCCTGCTGGCCCGCATCGCCATGAACATCGTCCGCGACGCCGGCCGCGCCCGCACGCTGCGGCACGATCTGCTGGCACGGCAGGTGGAGCCGGTTTGCACCATCGCCCCGCCGCCCGACCCCGAGGCCGACTTGGCGGACAAGCAGCGCCTGCACCGCGCCTGTGACGCCATCGACAGCTTGCCGCCGCGCTGCCGCGAGGTGTTTCTGTTGCACCGGATCGAAGGATTGCCCCAGGCCGAGGTCGCCCGCATGCTGGGCATCTCGCTGAGCGGCGTCGAAAAGCATCTGATGCGCGCCGCCGCGCAACTGCGGCACGACCTGGGCGACACGATTGACAGGAGCGCCCCGTCCAAGGCTTGATGCCGTCGATGACTTTCGACACCGACGCCACCCGCCGCTTGCGCGCCCATTATGCCGACGAGATCGCCGAGCTGAAGCGTCGCGCCGCCCGCCGGCAACGGGCGCGCCGGGCCGTCGGTGCCGCGCTGTCCGCCGGTTTGATCGTGGCGGGCGCCGTCTTCGCCCTGGGCTGGCGCGACATTGCCGCACCGGCCAAGGCACCGCGCAGCGTCACCCTGGCCGATGGCAACCATGTCGACCTGGATGCCGGCGCCGTGATCGAGGTGCCATGGGCGCCGTGGCGCCACCGCGTCCGCCTGAACCAAGGCATGGCCGTGTTCGATATCGACCATGACGAGAACCGCAGCTTCGTCGTCGAAATCGCCGGCGGCGAGTTGATCGACCGGGGCACCCGCTTCCTGGTCGAGTGCCAGGGCGACGCCGCGACCGTGGCCGTCTTCGACGGCGAGGTGGAAATCGCCACCGCCTCTGGCCGCCACGACATGGTGCAGCGGGGCCAGGCCCGGCGCGCTGCCGCCGATGCCATCACGCCGTTGCCCATGCCCGACGAAACCGAGGTGGCGTCCTGGCGCGACGGCCGCCTGGTGTTCCGCGCCACCCCGCTGACCGAGGTGGCGGCGCGGCTATCGCGCTACGGTGACCGCCCGGTGGTGGTGGGCGCGGCGACGCTGGCGCCGCTCAGGGTCAGCGGCAGCTTCCTCATCACCGACGACGACGGTGCGCTCGCCACCCTGGAACGGGCGCTGCCGCTGCGCGCCCGCCGCGATGCCGACCGTGTCGTGCTGGTTCCCCGCTGAACTATTTTCGTCCCACCACCTGAGGGTTTTCCTTCGCCGCCCGTCTATAGCCGGTCCCTTCCTGTCGAGGGACCGTGCGGAGAAGGGGATTGGCAATGAAGGTTGGTGCGGGAAGCCGGCGCGCGGTGTTGGCGGCGGCCATGGTGTGGGCTTCGGGGGCAGCCTGGGCAGCCGATGTGGACGTGCCGGCCCAGGGACTGGCGGCGGCGCTGGAAAGCCTGGCGCGCCAGGCGCACATCCAGGTGCTGTATTCCGCCGATCTGGTGACCGGGCTGAACAGCCGGCCGGTCAAGGGCGCGCTGGCGCCCGCCGATGCGCTGCGGACCGTGCTGGCCGGCAGCGGCCTTGACGCCGTTCCCACCGCGGAAGGCAATTTCGCCATCGTCCACGCCGCCGCCACCAGCCAGTTGGAGGCCATTCCGGTGCCGGTCGGACAGTCCGAGGACGCCTATCGGGCGGCGACCGCCACCATCGGCAGCAAAGTGCCGGTGGAACTGAAGGACGTTCCCAATTCGGTGTCGGTGCTGACGCGCCAGCAGATGGACGACCAGAATTTGGTCGACCTGGACCATGCCCTGGCCTGGGTGCCCGGCATCACCATCCGGCCGAATGATTCGGCGCAAAGCTGGCCGCAGGCCCGCGGCTATGCGCTGGGCGTCATGCATGACGGAATTCCGGCTTACGACGCCCTGGCCGGCTTTCAGCAATTCGATCTGGCCATGTACGAGCGCGTCGAGGTGCTGCGCGGCCCGGCCGGCATGTTCCAAGGCAGCAGCGACCCCGGTGGGTCGGTCAATCTGGTGCGCAAGCGCCCGACCGAGACCGCGCAGGCATCGGGCACGGTGTCGGCCGGATCGTGGGATTACAAGCGCAGCAGCTTCGACGTCAGCACGCCGATCACTGACGACAAGACGGTGAAGACCCGTTTGGTCGGCGCCTTCACCGATCGCGACTTCTTCTTCGACGACGCCCATTCCCAGAAGTGGCTGGGTTACGGCATCGTCGCCTATGATCCCAATCCGGATTGGAGCTTCGCCTATTCCGTCGCCCACCAGTCCGACGACAACAGCGATTTTGCCGGCGTCCCCACCTATTCCAATGGCCAGCCCATCGCGCTCAGCCGCTCCACCAATCTTTACACCCCGTGGAGCCAGTCCCTGTGGGTCACCGACGAAAACAAACTGGAAGCGGAGCACCGCTTCGGCAACGGCTGGACCGCCAAGGTGGCAGCCCGGACGCAGCAGCAGAAATATGCCTGGCGCGACGGCTATTCCGGCGGCGTCGACCAGGCGACGATGACATCCGCCTACACCTTGGTCGACGGCGAGGCGAGCTATTTCCGTCGCGGCCTGGACAGCTATGTGGATGGTCCGTTCCGGCTGTTCGGACGCGAGCATAACCTGCTGCTGGGAACCAATGTCGACATCTACGGCCAGGATTGGTTCCGGGGCCGCAATAGCACCTGGTACACCAACGTTCCGTTGTTCGGTCAGGCCAGCATTCCCGAACGCATTCCGGAGCGCACGACAGGCAGCCAAACTCGGACGACCCAGTTCGGCGAGTACGGCCAACTGCGCTTCCGTGTGCTCGACCCGTGGACGGTCATCGTCGGCGCCCGCAACACCAGCTTCGATTCCGATGCCCGGTCGTGGAGCAACACCACCGGCTGGGGCCAATGGTCGCAAGGTGCCAAGACCAAGAACGAACTGACCCGCTATGCCGGCACCACCTTGGACGTCACGCCACAAACCACGCTGTACACCAGCTATTCCGACATCTTCGTGCCGCAGACCCAGCAGACCGCATCGGGATTGTCGCTGCCGCCGCGCGTCGGCTGGCAGGTGGAAGCGGGCGTGAAGAACAAGTTCCTGGACGACCGGCTGAACGTGTCGGCCGCCGCCTTCCTGATCCGCGATACCAACCGGGCCATTCTCGACCCGGCCAGTCCCGTCGGTGTGTCCAATTACGTGGCCGCCGGCGAGGTGGAGAGCAAAGGCGTCGACATTGAGATTTCCGGCAGCCCGACCGACAACCTGAAACTGACCGGCGGCTACAGCCTGCTGGTCGACCAATATGTCGAGGACAAGGCCAGAACCGGCGGCGTGTTCACCTCGGGCAACACCGGCAACACCTTCAGCTCGTGGGAGCCGCGCCACAGCCTGAAACTGTGGGGGATCTACACCTTCACCGACAGCACGTTCGACGGCTTCAGCATCGGTGCCGGCGCCACCGCCAAAAGCCGCACCTGGAACACGAGCAACCAGTTGCACCAGAAGGCATTTACCGTGTTCGACGCCCAACTGGGCTATAAGATCAACGACAAGTTGGACGCCACCCTGACCGTCAACAACGTGTTCGACACCGAATACTGGGCGACCATGCGCAGCAACACCAACAACCTCTACGGCGAACCGCGCAGCTTCCTGCTGGCGCTGAAGGCGGAGCTGTAAGCCGCATTCCCGTTCCCCTCGGCTCAAGCCCGAGGGGAACGTTCGACAAACCCTAACGGCGGCGCAGCCCTGGGCCATCCAGCACCGGCAGGATGCCGTCGGCGCTCAGGGCGCCGATCAGACCGGCCTCGCGCAGGGCGGCCATCTGGCGGCTGATGGTCTCGGGGCGTAGCCCCAGGTGATCGGCGACATCCATCAGCCGCATGGGCAGGTGCAGATCGACCGGGCGGTCGAGCCGCTGCCACAGCCAGTGCAGGAAATCGGCCAGCCGTTCGGCGGCGGTCATGCGGCCCAGCCGCAGCAATTGATCCAAGCCGTCGAGCAGACGGGCGCGGGCGATGGCGTGCAGGCGCGACGCCAATTGCGGATCGCCATCCAATGCCGACAGGGGAAAACGGCAAAAGCCGGCGCGGCGCAGCACGATGGCGGTGCAGCCGTGAACGCCGCCTTCGGCGAAACCGAAAGTGTCGCCGGGAAACAGAAAGGACAGCACCTGACGGCGCTTGCCCAGATGCTGAACCAGCATCACCGCGCCCTGGCGCAGGCCGTACAGTTCGTCGGCGGGGTCGCCCTGGGCGAACAGGACCTCGCCGCCCATCAGCCGGCAATCGCCGGCAACGGCGCGCAAGCGGCCGAATGCCGACGGCTCCAGACAGGCGCACAAGCGGCCCCGAGCGGCAGGAGTGGCAAGACAGGTATCGACCAGCGTGAGCATGAATCCGCCCCGGTAAGAGCTTCGGGAGCCGGCGAACCAGCCCCCGAAGCGGGACTTTGCTTACTTACCGCCGCCCAGCGAGTGGACGTAGACGGTCAACATCTTGATCGAGGTCTCGTCGAGACGCTCGGACCAGGCCGGCATGGAGCCGTGACGCGGGTTGGTGACCTGATTGACCACCGCCTGCTTCACGCTTTCCTTGCTGCCCTTGAACAGCCAG
>JBLNBE010000074.1:0-156011 GCA_050259735.1 Bacteroidota bacterium | reverse complement strand
CAACGAAGTGTCGCAGCAAGTCCGCATGTCGTCCGACGTGGTCAAGCGCGCCACCGAGGAAGTGGCCGAGACCGACGGCACCGTGGCCAGCCTGCTGCGCGCCGTCGACCAGATCGGCGAGATGGTGTCCATGATCTTCCAGATCGCCCACCAGACCGACCTGCTGGCGCTGAACGCCACCATCGAGGCGGCGCGGGCCGGCGATGCCGGCAAGGGCTTTGCCGTGGTCGCCAACGAGGTCAAGTCGCTGGCCAACCAGACCGCCAAGGCCACCGACGAGATCGCCGCCCAGATCGCCGCCGTGCAGAACGCCACCCGCGACGCCGTCGGCGCCATCGGCGGCATCGCCGCCACCATCGGCCAGATCAACGAAATCTCGGGCGGCATCGCCGCCGCCGTCGAGGAACAGGGCGCCGCCACCCACGAAATCGCCCGCAACGTCCAACAGGCCGCCATGGGCACCCAGGAAGTGACCGGCACCATCGCCCGCGTCTCGGCCGCCGCGTTCGAAACCGGCACCGCCGCCCGCGAGGTGCTGGCCTCGGCCGAAAGCCTGACCCAGAACTCCACCACGCTGAGCCAGCAGGTCGACAAGTTCGTGCGGGAAATCCGCCAGGGCTGAGGACCAACGCGAAAAGCCCCCTCTCGCAATGCGAGAGGGGGCTTTGCTTTGGCTATCCCTTCAACAGCGCCTTGATGTCGGACGACACCGCCACCTTGCCGGTGGCGGAATAGGCTTCGTGGTTGGCCTCGATCTCGTCCAGCTTGTAGAGATAGTTGATCATCAGGCCGAGCGATTGGGCCATGCCCTTGTCGCTGGTATCGGCCAGCCAGTTCAGCCGTTCGATGCGGGCGCCGTTGGACAGGTGGAAATGGGCCACCGGGTCGAGTGCGCGCGCCGCCGAGCCGCGCTTTTCCTGCGCCACGTAGCGGGCGGCCAAACGGGTCAGCGGTCCCTTCAGCGTCTCGGCGATCTGCGGATCGTCCGCCCAGGCACCATCCTCGACCAGCGCCTTCAGACTGCCCTTGGCGCCTTGGCCGTTGGACAATTGGGTCAGTTGGCGATGTTCGGCCGGCGTCAACAGGCCCGGTTCGCCCCGCGCCAGCCGCTCGGCCAGCCAGCCGCGAAAGCCGGGCAGCGGCGACAGCGTGGCGAAGGTCTTGAGCTTCTTGAACTCGCGCGACAGTTCCTCGACCACCTTCTTGATCAGGAAATTGCCGAAGCTGATGCCATCCAGGCCGCGCTGGGCGTTGTTGATGGAATAGAAGATGGCGGTGTCGGCGGCCAGGGCGTCGCCCACCGGCGCATGGGGGTCAAGCAATTCGTGGACGTTGCCGGCGATGCCGTTGACCAGCGCCACCTCGACGAAGATCAACGGCTCCTCGGGCATGCGCGGATGGAAGAACGCATAGAGCCGGCGGTCGGAATCCAGCCGGTTCTTGAGGTCGCCCCAGCCCTGGATGGCGTGCACCGCCTCGTAGGCCATGATCTTTTCCAGCACGCAGGCGGGCGAGCGCCAGGTAATGCGCTGCAATTCCAGGAAGCCGACGTCGAACCATGCCGACAACAGGCCCTTGAGTTCCTTTTCCAACGCGGTCAGGCGGGCATCGCCCTTGGCCTGGCCCATCAGCTCGGCGCGCAGGTCGACCAGGAACTTGACGCCTTCGGGCAGCGCGTTGAACTGGGTCAGCAGGCGGGTGAACGGCGGCTCCAGCGCGGTGCGCAAGGCATCCTCGGCCTTGATGCGCGCGGCGTCGTCATCGCCGGCGGCCAACAGCGCCTGGGTGGCGGCGTCGACGCGCTCGCGCCCGGGGCCGAACGAGCCGGCCATCAGCCCCAGGAAGCGCTTGCGCCCCAGCGGCGACAGCGACAGGTATTCGCGGCCCAGGGCAGCAGCGCGGGCGCGCGACGACACCTCGCCGCCGCGACCTTCAAGACAGGCGACCATCTGGCGCCGCAGCCGCTCCAGGTCGTCGTCGGGCAGATCGGGGGCAAAGGCGATCATCTCGCCGCCCTTGGCGGAACCGGCGACGTCACGCCACAGTTTAGCCAAGCCCTTGATGCGGGCGAGAAGAGAAGTTCCGACGGCTTGGGTCATGCTGACTGTCTCGCGTCCTTCATCCATGCGGGCCTCTCCAAAGGATGTAAGAAACAATCGCCGGTCGGGCAAACCCAGGCAAGACTGTCGGATGGATAATTTCGCCTATACCTAAGCACACAAACGCGCCAGCACCACCGGCAAAGCCTGGGACAAGTCTTCGGCAATCAGGCCGGGACCGCATTCCTGCGCCACCGCGCCATGCAGCCAGACACCGCAGGCGGCGGCGTCGAAACCATCCATGCCGGCGGCAAGCAGGCCGCCGATCAGCCCGGCCAGCACGTCGCCCGAACCGGCGGTGGCCAGGGTCGGCGGTGCGTTGGCGTTGATGACGGCGCGGCCGTCGGGATGGGCGACCACGGTATCCGGCCCCTTGAGCAGCACCACCGCCCCTGCCCGTCCGGCGGCCTGGCGCGCCCGTTCCAGCCGGCTGCCGTCGGTCTTGCCGAACAGCCGCAGGAATTCGCCGTCATGGGGCGTCAACACTACGTTGGCCGACAGGGCCTTGAACAATTCACGCGGCGTCTCGGCGAACGAGGTCAGCGCGTCCGCGTCCAACACCGCCGCCTTGCCCGCCTTCAGCGCCGCCAGCACGCGGCCGCGCAGGGCCTCGCCGATGCCGCCCCCCGGCCCCAGCACCAGGACATTCTTGCGCGGGTCGGCCAGCAGCCCGGCGTAATCGTCCAACGAGGCGACGATGGTGCCGGGATCGCCGGCGCGATAGGTCGCCAACGCCCCGGCCGGGGCGGCAATGGTGACCAGCCCGGCACCGACCCGCCGCGCCGCCCGTGCCGCCAGCCGCGCCGCACCGGTCATGGTCTCGCCGCCGACCACCACCGCATGGCCGCGAGCGTATTTGTGGCCGTCCGCGGCGGGCCAGGGAAAGCGGTCCAGCCACAGCGCCGGCCCGTTCTCGGCTACCGGCGGCTCGACCTCGGCCAGCACGGCGGCGGGAATGCCGATGTCGGCCACCACCACCTCGCCGCAGCGCAGGCGGCCGGGCAGCAGCAGATGGCCCGGCTTCTTGCGAAAGAAGGTGACGGTGGCGAGCGCTTGCGGCGCACTGCCGAGGATGGCGCCGGTATCGCCGTCCACCCCCGAGGGCACGTCCACCGCGATGACCGGCAGCCCGCGCGCTTCCAGCGCGGCGATCACCTCGGCGGCGACATCGCCCAGCGGCCGCGCCAATCCGGCGCCGAACAGGGCATCCACCACCACGTCGGCGCGCTCCAGCACCGCCGGACCGAGCGGTTCGACCCCGCCACGCCAGCGGCGGGCCATCACCAGGGCATCGCCCTTGAGATTATCGACCTCGCCCAACAGCGCCAGCCGCACCACATAGCCGGCGCGGGACAGCAGGCGGGCGATGACGAAGCCGTCACCGCCATTGTTGCCGGGGCCGCACAGGATGGCGACCCGGCACGGGCGGAAGCGCCGGCGCACCTCACACGCGACGGCGAAACCAGCCGCCTCCATCAACCGCTCGCCGGCGATCCCGCCGGCCACGGCCAGCGCGTCGGCACGGTACATCTCGGCGACGGACAAAACTTCGGGACCCATGGCGATCTCCAGCGGCAGGTTGCCTCAGGGTATGCCCGCCGAACGCCTTTTCAACCTGCATTCCCAGCGCCCCACCCTTGCCGCAGACGGGGACCAAACCACTCTCGGGGGATTGCCGGGGGGCCGGCATTGCGCTACCACCTTGACCCTTGGATTTTTGACGGAGGTTGGTCGTGAGGGTGCTGGTCATCGGCGCCGGTGTCGTCGGCACCACCGCCGCGTGGTATCTGGCCAAGGCCGGGCACGAGGTGACGGTGGTCGACCGCCAGCCCGCCGCCGGACTGGAAACCAGTTTCGCCAATGGCGGCCAGATTTCGCCCTGCCACGCCGAGCCGTGGGCCAACCCGTCGGTGCTGCCGCGCGTGCTGAAATGGCTGGGGCGCGAGGATGCGCCGCTGCTGTTCCGCTGGCGCCGCTGGGACCCCGAGCTGTGGGCCTGGGGCTTGCGCTTCCTGGCCAATTGCCCGGCCAACCGCGCCGCCGTCAACATGGAACGCACGCTGCGGGTCGCCATCTATTCCCGCACGGTGCTGGGCGAACTGCGGGCGGAAACCGGCATCGACTACGACCAGCGCACACAGGGCATCCTGCATGTCTATCGCGACGGCGCCGAATTCGACCGCGCCCGCGCTGCCGCCGGCCTGATGAGCCAGTGGGGCCTGGAACGCCAGGGCAAGACCGTCAGCGAATGCGTCGCCATCGAACCGGCACTGGCGCCGGTATGCGACCAACTGGCCGGCGGCATCTACACCCCCGGCGACGAAAGCGGCGACGCCCACAAGTTCACCCAGGCCCTGGCGGCCTTGGCGGCGGCGCGTGGCGTCGTTTTCCGCCATGGCGTCACCGTGCGCGCCCTGGTCAGCGATGGCGATCGCATCGCCGTCGCCGATACCGACGCCGGGCCGCTGACCGCCGATTCGTTCGTGCTGGCCGCCGGCAGCTACAGCCCGCTGCTGGCACGGCCGCTGGGGCTGAACCTGCCCATCGTGCCGGCCAAGGGCTATTCCATCACCCTGCCCGCGACCGGGTCGGCGGCACCGTCGGTGTCCATCACCGACGACGAGCACAAGATGGTCTATTCCCGCCTGGGCGACCGCCTGCGCTGTGCCGGCACCGCCGAGATGACCGGCTACGACACCGGCCTGACCAAGGCGCGCTGGCAGGTGATCCGCCGCCATGCCCAGGAACTGTTCCCCCATGCCGGCGACTTCGCCCAGGCGGAACCATGGACCGGATTGCGCCCGGTCACCCCCGACAGCGTGCCGCTGCTGGGCGCCACCGCCCTGCGCAACCTGTTCCTTGACACCGGTCACGGCACCCTGGGCTGGACCATGGCCTGCGGCTCGGGGCGAGCGGTCGCCGATTTGGTGTCAGGCCGTCAACCCGATATTGACATGACCGGCCTGGGGTTGGACCGGTTCTGACAAATTATTGAAAATCAGCCTATTGTCGGAAGGTGTTGAAACGAAAACGCCGCCGTCAACCTAGGCTGACGGCGGCGTTGACGCTGGTTTTCTACGAGCGGATGCGGGCGACGAAGCCTTCCACATCGGCCTTCAGGCGTTCGGACTGATCCGACAACTGACGGGCGGCGTCCAATACCTGGGACGACGCCTGACCGGTCTTGGTTGACGCCTGGGTGACAGTGGAAATGCGGGTGGTGACGTCGCCGACACCGTCCGACGCCTGCTGGACGTTGCGGGCGATTTCCTGGGTTGCCGCCCCCTGCTCCTCGACCGCCGAAGAGATCGACGACGAGATTTCGCTGATGCGGGAGATGGTGGTGGAAATGCCCTTGATGGCGTCCACCGCTTCCCGCGTCGCCTGCTGCACCGAGGAAATGTGCGAACCGATTTCGTCGGTGGCACGGGCGGTCTGGTTGGCCAGCGACTTGACCTCGTTGGCGACCACGGCGAAGCCCTTGCCGGCGTCGCCGGCCCGCGCCGCCTCGATGGTGGCGTTCAAGGCCAGCAGGTTGGTCTGGCTGGCGATGTCATTGATCATGTCAACCACCTCGCCGATGCGGGTGGCGGCGGCGGCCAGATCGGTGACGATCTGGTTGACGCGATTGGCCTCGGTCACCGCCGAGCCGGCCACCTTGGCCGATTCCGACACTTGATAACCGATTTCCTGGATCGCGGCCGACAGCTCCGTCGTCGCCGAGGCTACCGTCTGCACGTTGGACGATGCCTGTTCCGACGCCACCGCCACGGCCGAGGCCTCTTCCTCGGTCTGCGACGCCAGTTCGGACAGCGACTGCGCCGCCGTTTCCATCTCGCCCGAGCGCGACGACACCGCGGCGACCACGCCCATGACGCTGGCTTCGAAATTGGACGCCAATTCGTTCATGCGCTGACGCTGCTCGGCCTCGGTGCGCTCCTTCTGCGCCACCTGCTCGGCCTGCAGCTTTTCCATGCGGATGGCGTTGTCCTTGAACACCTGGACCGCCTGGGCCATCTGGCCGACCTCGTCCACCTGATCGCGGGCCGGAACCTCGACCGAATGGTCGCCACCCGCCAGCGCCTTCATGGCCGAGGTCATGGCGACGATCGGGCGGCTGACACCGCCGGCGACGATCCACATGACGGCGATGGCCAGCAACGCCACCACCAGACCGGTGACCACCTGCCAGAACCGCGAATCGGCGGCGCGTTGGACCAGGGCGGCGTTCAGTTGGTCGGCTTCCGCCATCACCACCTGCTTGGGCACGCTGATCAGCACCGACCACGGCTTGCCGGTCTGCCCCAGGGCGATGGGCGAGAACACCCGCAGCATGCCGGTTTCTTCCTGCCACGACACCGACATCCGCCCCGCCTTGACGGTGGCAAGGTCGTCGTTCCAACTGCGGCTGAAGCTGGCGAAGGATTTGCCGATGCGCTCGGGATGGCCGCTATTGGCGACCACCAGGCCGAGGTCGCTGAGGATCACAACCTCGTTCTTGCCGCCGAAGATGGATTGGCTGACCTGGGTGGCGACCTGCTGGACGAAGTCCAGGTTGAAGTCGGAACCGGTGACGCCGAGGAACTTGCCGTTCACCTTGACCGGAACCGAGATGGTCGCCAGGAACACGTCCTTGCCCTGGACGATATAGGGCAACGGCCCCAGCACGCTTTCACGCCCGGTTTCCTTGGGGCCGATGAACCAGCCGCCCTTCATCACGCCGTTGGGATGCAGGTCGCGGCTGTCGTATTCGACCAGCGGCTGCAGCGCGATCTTGCCGTCGGCGCCGCGCGTCCAATAGGACAGGAAGCGGCCGGTGGCATCGGTGCCGGTGTCGCGGCGCCCCTGGAAGGCATGGTCCATGCCGTCCATGGCGTTCGGCTCCCACGCGGAATAGGTGCCGTTCAGCTTTTCGTTGGCAACCAGCCCGAAATGCAGCATCTCATTGAAATAGGCGCGCAGGCCGGCACCACCGACGCCGTCGTGGCTGGGATTGGAGACCACATCCGCGGCGCGCAAGGCGAAGGTGCGGGCGATCTGCAAAGCCTCGTCGAATTCGAACTGAATTCGGCTGGCCTGGCGCAGCGCCACTTCCTGCATATAGCTCTTGCTCTTGTCGTCCAGCAGCTTGGACACGCTGTCTTCGACGAAGCGATTGCTGTTGTTGGTGAAAACGATGCCGAAGGTCACGACCACAGCAGCCGTCGCCACCAGGCACAGGCCGGCCAAGGCAGCGATCTTGATTTTGACGGATTTGATTTTCATAACGAGCCGCCTTCCTGGACATAAAACGCTCTGCCGCGCGCAAGACTTATTCACAACCCCCGACCCACGGACATAATACCGTCACAAAGTAATTATGGGTATTGGAAAGTTTTCTCACAGTACTCAACCCTGAATGAGGTCATCTTGACGAAGGTCAACTACGGAAATATCCGACCAAAGTAGCAAATCGCATCCCACCATCCGACGATTGGTCGGATCATTCATCCGTTTCAGGCATATCAATCACGGCCTCGGCGGCTTCCGGACTCGCCACCACCGCCGGCACCTTGCGGCGGTGCGGTTTGTGCGCCCAGGGGCGGTCGCCCTGCCAACCGGCCACCGTCTCGACGCGAGCGCCGGTCGGGGTCAGCCACAGGGCATGAGCGCCGCGCCGCCACAGATCGAAGCGGTCCACCACCACCGCCGACGCCTTGCAGGCCTGGCGAATGGGCACCGCGCTGACCACCACGCCGGCACCGGCACAGGCGGCATCGATGCCACCATCCTCGCGCACCAGCGCCACCACGGCACCATCGACACGATAAAGACAGCCGTCGCTGTCGCAGGCCAGCCGGCCATCGCGCGAGCGCCCCTGCTTGGGCCAGCGCTCACGCGCTTCGGGGCCGGCGCGGCGGCTCCAAGTCTCGCGAATGATGCGGCCACCCCGGTTAACCAGCAACGCGCCCTCGGCGGTACGCACCCCCATGGCATAGCCGCGCCCGTCCACCAGCACGTCGGGCGGCCGGTCAAACCCCATCGAGGCCAAGCCGACCGCCATGGGCAACAGCCCCCACAGCCGCCAGCGCCGCCGCCACAACAGCAGCCAACAGCCGCCCAGGGTAAAGCACCCCATGCCCCACAGCGGCAGGACCGGCAGGGTGACGGCGGCGGCGGGCCAGTGGGCGACCACGTTGGCAACCCGGTTGACGCCGGAGACCGCCCAGCCCATGGGAACCCACGCCCACTGGTCCAGCCCCAGCGGCATCAGCAGCAGGCCCAAGGCGGCGAACGGCATGGCCAAGCCCGACAGCGGCACTGCCAGGGCATTGGCCACCACGGACCACACGGCGAAGCGGTTGAAATGATAGGCGCCGTAGATGGCGGTGGCGGTACCAGCCACCAGGGTGGACAGCACCACTCCGGCGACGTAATGGCCGCCAGCCGCCAGCCAGCCGGGATGCTCGGCCCGCCATGCCGCCATGCGTGGGGTCAGGACTTCATAGGCCGAGATCAGAGCGGCGACGGCGGCGAACGACATCTGGAAGCTGGGACCGACCAGCGCCTCGGGCGCCAGCAGCAGCACGACCGCCGCCGCCCACGCCACCATGCGCATGGACAGCGCCACCCGATCCAGCAGCACCGCCACCAGCACGATGCCGGTCATCAGGAACGAGCGTTGCGCCGGCACCGGCGAGCCGGCCAGCAGCATATAGAAGAAGGTGGTCAGCAACGCGACCGCCGCCGCCCACTTCTTGATGGGATGGCGCAGCGCCACCGCCGGCACCAGCGCCAGGCCGCCGCGCACGACGAAAAACACCAGGCCGGCGGCCAGACTCATATGCAAGCCGGAAATGGACAGGATGTGGGCCAGGCCCGAATCGCGGTAATCGTCCAGCACCGGGCGCGGGATGGCGCCGGTCTCGCCCGCCACCAGGGCGGCGGCCACGGCGCCGGTGCCGTCGGCCGGCAGCACGTCGAGGATGCGCCGGGTGATGGCACGGCGCAGTTCGTTCAGCGCCAGCCCGATCCCCGCCCCGCCGTCGTCCGACGGTGCCGGCAGCACTTCCGCCGCGCCCTGGGCGGTACCGATGGCGCCCAGGCCCAGGAACCAGGCATGACGGGCAAAATCGAACGCCCCCGGCGCCGCCGGCTGGGGCGGTGGCATCAGCAGCGCGGTGACGGCGATGCGATTGCCCACCTGCAGCAATTGCTCGCCCTTCAGCTTGATCCGCACCCGCCGCGGCGAGGCGCCGTCCACCGTGGTCTCGACCTGATCCAGGGTGACGCGCTGGCCGCCACCGGCCAGCGGCTCGACCTCCTCGACGCGGCCTGTGACCCGCACCAGGCCGCTTGGACGCTCCAGCACCGGCGCCGCCACCTGAACCGCCCGCAACTCGGCCGCCACGAAGCCAAGCGCCATCACCACCAAAGGCAACATGGCTGCCAACAGCGCCGCGCGCTTGCGCGCCGCCCAGGCTGAGGCTAGGGTGCCGCCCAAGGCGCCCAGGCCCCACGCCAAGGGCGGTTCGCTCGATGCGGCGAAGTACAGCGCGATGCCCATGCCAAGGAAGACCGGCAGCCATAAAGGCCAACGGTCGCGCTCGGCCATCACCGCCGCCGGACTGCTTGCATCCGCAAACCGCCCTAACCATTGGGTCAGGCCGCGTCCTATCCTATTGGGCAGGAAAATCGCCATCCCCCCCATCACCGGGCTGTCATCGCCGCGAAGATATGCTAGACAAGGGCGGCCCGCCAACCAATGGCGCTAGGAGTGTCGAGTTCGATCATGTCGGTGGTTACCCGCTTCGCCCCTTCTCCGACCGGTTTCCTCCACATTGGCGGCGCGCGTACCGCGCTGTTCAACTGGTTGTTCGCCCGTCACCATGGCGGCCAATTCCTGCTGCGCATCGAGGACACCGACCGCGCCCGCTCGACCCAACAGGCGGTTGACGCCATTTTCGACGGCGTCAAGTGGCTGGGTCTGGATTGGGACGGCGAAGCCGTGTTCCAGTTCGCCCGTATGGATCGCCATGCCGAAGTGGCCCGTCAACTGGTCGCCGACGGCAAGGCCTATTATTGCTATTGCAGCCCCGAGGAACTGGAAAAGATCCGCGAGCAGCAGCGCGCCGAGGGCAAGCCCATGCGCTATCCCGGCATCTGGCGCGACCGCGATCCCAGCGAAGCCCCGGCCGGCGCCAAGCCGGTGGTGCGCCTGAAGGCGCCCCAGGACGGCGACACCGTCATCCACGATCTGGTCCAGGGCGAAGTGCGCGTGGTCAACGCGCAACTGGACGACATGGTGTTGCTGCGGGCCGACGGCACCCCCACCTACATGCTGTCGGTGGTGGTGGACGATCACGACATGGGCATTACCCACGTCATCCGTGGCGACGATCATCTGACCAACGCGTTCCGCCAGTACCAATTGTACAAGGCGTGCGGTTGGGACATCCCCCAATTCGCCCACATTCCGCTGATCCACGGCCCCGACGGCGCCAAGCTGTCCAAGCGCCATGGCGCGCTGGGCGCCGAGGCCTATCGCGACATGGGCTTCCTGCCCGAGGCCATGCGCAATTATCTGTTGCGCCTGGGCTGGGGTCATGGCGACGACGAGATCATCTCGACCGAACAGGCGATCGAATGGTTCGACCTGGCCAGCGTCGGCCGCTCGCCGTCGCGCTTCGACATGACCAAGTTGACCAACCTCAACGGCCATTATCTGCGCCAAGCCGATGATGCCCGCCTGGTCGAGCTGATCGTGCCGCAGATCGAGGCCAAGATCGGCCACGCCGTGGACGAGGACGGCAAGCGCCGCCTGGTCGCCGGCATGGCCGGCATGAAGGAACGCGCCAAGACCCTGGTCGATCTGGCCGAATCCGCGTTGTTCTATGTCCGCCGCCGTCCGCTGGCGCTGGACGACAAGGCGGCCAAGGTGCTGGACGACGCCGAGGCGCGCGCGCTGTTGCAGGAATACGTCCAGTCGGTCGCCAATGCCGAATGGACCAAGCAGGTTCTGGAAGAAGCCGCCCGCGTGTTCGCGGAAGGCCGCGGCCAGAAACTGGGCAAGGTAGCGCAGCCCTTGCGGGCGGCGCTGAGTGGATCGTCGGTCTCGCCCCCCATCTTCGAAGTGATGGAAGTACTGGGACGGGCCGAAGCCATTGCCCGGATCGGGGACATCGCTGGGAGAGGACATCCCTAACCACATCGCCGCCGGCTGAAACCGGCGGCTCGCAAAACCGCCAACCAACCACCGAGATACGGGGAAAGCAGCAATGACAACCAAAGAAACTGTCACCCTTATTAACAACAGCACCGGCAAGCAAACCGAGATGCCGCTGCTTTCCGGAACCGTTGGCCCGAAGGTGGCAGATATCCGCAAGCTCTATTCCGAGCAGGACATCTTCACCTACGACCCCGGTTTCACCTCGACTGGTTCGTGCAAGTCGGCCATCACCTACATCGATGGCGACGAAGGCGTTCTGCTGCATCGCGGCTATGCCATCGCCGACCTGGCCGAGAACTGCGAGTTCCTGGAAGTCGCCCACCTGATCCTCAAGGGCGAACTGCCGAACCCGGCCGAAAAATCCAAGTTCGAGAAGGACATCATCCGCCACTCGATGCTGAACGAGCAGATGTCGTTCTTCTTCCGTGGTTTCCGCCGCGACTCCCACCCGATGGCGGTGATGTGCGGCGTGGTCGGCGCCATGGCCGCCTTCTACCACGACTCGATCGACATCGACGATCCGCACCAGCGCATGATCGCCAGCTACCGGCTGATCGCCAAGATGCCGACCGTCACCGGCTGGGCGTACAAGTACATGCAGGGCCAGCCCTTCATGTACCCGCAGAACAACCTGTCCTATGCCGAGAACTTCCTGCACCTGATGTTCGCCACCCCGTGCGAGGAATACAAGGTCAGCCCGGTTCTGGCCAAGGCCATGGACCGCATCCTGATCCTGCATGCGGATCACGAGCAGAACGCCTCGACCTCGACCGTCCGTCTGGCCGGTTCGTCGGGCGCCAACCCGTTCGCCTGTATCGCCGCCGGCATCGCCTCGCTGTGGGGTCCCGCCCATGGTGGCGCCAACGAAGCCGTTCTGCAGATGCTGGGTGAGATCGGCTCGGTCGACCGCATCCCCGAATTCATCAAGAAGGCCAAGGACAAGGATGATCCGTTCCGCCTGATGGGCTTCGGTCACCGCGTCTACAAGAACTACGACCCGCGCGCCAAGATCATGCAGAAGACCTGCCACGAGGTCCTGGAAGAGCTGGGCGTGCAGGACGAGCCGCTGCTGAAGCTGGCCATGGAACTGGAGCGCATCGCGCTCGAGGACGAATACTTCGTCAGCCGCAAGCTGTTCCCGAATGTGGACTTCTATTCGGGCATCATCTTCCGCGCCATGGGCATCCCGACCCAGATGTTCACCTCGCTGTTCGCTCTGGCCCGCACCGTCGGCTGGATCGCCCAGTGGAACGAAATGCTGACCGATCCGGACCAGAAGATCGGCCGTCCGCGTCAGCTTTACGTGGGTCAGGCCCCTCGCGCTTTCGTCCCCCTGGACAAGCGTGCCTAAGCGGACTCCGCATCAGTCTAAACCGGAAGGACGGCGCATTCCCGCGCCGTCCCGACGGCTTCCGCCTCCGGCCAACGACAATCTGACGCCGGGCCGGCGGCGCATGCTGCAGGCCGCCTTGACCACGGTACTCGCCGTGGCGACCGTCGCCTCGCTGTACTACCTGCTGCTGGCTTGACCAGGGTCACACCGCGCAGCCCCCTTCCTGCCCTATGACAATCTTGTCCAGCATCCCGGAACACGGTGCAAATCCGTGGCGGTCCCGCCGCTGTAATCGGTGACGCCGGTCGCATGATCCGTGCCCTCGGCATGGCTCGGCCACTGATCCTTGGGATCGGGAAGGCGCGGCCCGGCGGTTGACCCGAGAGCCAGAAGACCTGCTTGGACGTATGCAGCTCTCAGGGGCGAAATCCGATGGAAAGGGTTTCGGCCGGCGATTTCGCGCGCCGGTCCGACGTCCCTGCCTGATCGGAGAAGGCTCGATGAAGCCCCAGCAGAAGCGCCAGACTGAAACCACCACCACTGCCACCACCGACCGGCCGCAGGTCATTGCCGTTCGCAAGACCTGCGACGCCAGCGGCACCGGCCTGTCCCATTACGTGCTGATGGACAAGGAGGTGGCGCGATGAATTCGGCGGTCAATCGCGCGACCATGGAGGCCCCGCCGGGGGCCTCCGCCTTCGTGCCGTTCGATATCGGCCATCCCGATTACGTCGCCATGATCGCGCCCGACACCGCGTTCTGGTCGCTGGTGCGGCACGACAGCCTGGACGCGGCCGCGCCGGGCGGCGCCCTGGCCCGCTCGTATGCGGAAAAGGCGGCGGAATTCGAGCGGGAAATGCGCATGCTGCGCTTCCACCTCAAACCGTCGGCGGTCTATTTCAACGCCACCGAGCGCTGCAACCTGAACTGTTCCTATTGCTACATCCCGGCCGACCTGCGCCGGGGTGGCAGCCAGATGGACACCGCCACGGTGATGGACGCGCTGGCCCGGTTGGAAGCGTATTTCGCCACCACCGTGCCCGAGGGCCGCAAACCGCAAATCATCTTCCACGGCGCCGAACCGCTGCTGGCCAAGGACTCGCTGTTCACCGCCATCGACGCCTACAAGGACTGCTTCCGCTTCGGCGTGCAGACCAACGCCACCTTGCTGGACGACGCGACGGTTGCCTTCCTGACCTCGCGCGGGGTCGGCATCGGCCTGTCGCTGGACGGCGCCGATGCCGGCATCGCCGACCGCACCCGCAAGCGCTGGAACGGCGAGGGCGTCCATGCCTCGACCCTGGCCGCCATCGACCGCTTGCGCGGCTATGCCGGCTTCAACGTCATCTGCACCATGACCCAGGGCAACCTGGGGGCGCTGAGCGACATGGTCGATTTCCTGCACGCCCGCCATGTCCCCGCCTGCATGCTGAACGTCGTCCGCTGCACCCTGCCCGGCGCCCGCGAGGTCTGGGCCGAGGACATGGCGCTGGCGCGCGCCTATGGGACGGCGTTGGAGCGCAGCCACGAGCTGTTCCGCGAAACCGGACGCAAGCTGGTGGTGGCCAATTTCGCCAACATCCTGATCGCCATCATGGCGCCGACCGCGCGGCGGCTGATGTGCGACGTCAGCCCGTGCGGCGGCGGCCGCAGCTTTTTTGCCCTGGCGCCCGACGGCGACCTGTTTCCGTGCAGCGAATTCATCGGCCTGCCCGAATTCGCCGGCGGCAACCTGTTCCGCGACCGCATCGAGGACGTGCTGGACAGTGTCCCGTTCCGCAAGGTCACCGAACGCAAGGTCGAGGACATCGCCGCCTGCGCCGCCTGCCCCATCCGCCATTTCTGCGGCTCGCCCTGCCCGGCCGAGGCGCACGAGATGCGCGGCGGCATGGACAAGATCGGCGCTTATTGCGGTTTCTACCAGGAACAGGTGCGTTACGCCTTCCGCCTGATCGCCGACGGCCGCGCCGACGATTTCCTGTGGAATGGCTGGGACGACGGCACGGAAACCACGTTCGCCTGTTGACGGACAAGCCCCTTCCCGGCCCACCGGGAAGGGGCATCCTCACTTTTCCTGATCGCTGCGATCAGAACGTGCTATCGTTGGGAGAGTCCATCTTCGGCGCCAGAAAGGCTTGCCATGCAGATAGAACGTCTCGGATCGTCGGCGGTCGCCCCCGCCAGCAAAACCCAGCCCGCCGACACGGCCTCGTCCACATCGGCGACCTCGGCAAAGGGTTCCACGCCCCAGGCACAGCCCCTGAGCGGCGGCAGTCGCACCGTATCGCTCGGCATTTTCGACGAAGCCGCGTCCGACGCGCCGGCCCTGCCGTCGGATTTCGCCAGCTTGGTGATGCAGAAGAACCAGGAACTGGCGACCGCGCTCAAGACGGCCTTCGACGCGGCGAAGATCAGCACCGACGAGCCGATGAAGCTGGTCTACGACAAATCCAGCGGCAAGATCACCACGTCGGGACCCAACAAGGAAAAGGTCGAGAAGCTGTTCGCCGAGAACCCCGAACTCGCCAAGCAGTTCAAGGACGTGGCGGCGCTGAACAGCCTGCTGGCCCTGAACACCGCCATGCGCCATTTCAACGAGGCGCGCAAGAACGCCAAGACCGACCAGGAACGCGATCAGGCGCAGCAGGACTATACCGGCGACACCATGGCGATCGGGGCATTGGGAAACAGCATGGTGCTGTCCAACGGCGTGCTGGAATCCCCCGCCGTGGTCTACATGGCCAAGCGCATCGCCAACGAATAGAGCGCCCGACTGCCGGCGGTTATGCCGCCGGCAACGCCTTGGGAGCCACGAAGCCGGCCTGGACGATGGCGCGGACCTTGTCGAACGCCTTGACCTCGATCTGGCGGATACGCTCGCGGCTGACGCCGTAGCGGCTGCCCAGTTCTTCCAGGGTGACGGGGTCGTCCTTGAGGCGGCGTTCGACGAAAATCTCGCGCTCGCGCTCGGTCAGGACGTCCAGGGCGCGGGCGATCAGGCTGCGGCCCTGGCGCAATTCCTCGCGCTTGCCATAGGCGGTTTCCTGGTCGTCGGCATCGTCGGGCAGCAGGGTCACCGCCTCGGTTCCGCTTTCGCCCAGCGGCACGTTCAGCGACGAATCGCGCGCAGCCATGCGACGGTTCATGGACACCACGTCGTTTTCCGACACGTCCAATTCGTGGGCGATGGTGGCGACGTCTTCGGGCGACATGTCGCCGCTTTCCATCAGGTTCAGCCGCGCCTTGATGCGGCGCAGGTTGAAGAACAGCTTCTTCTGCGCCGCCAGGGTGCCGATCTTGACCAGCGACCACGAATTCAGCACGAACTCGTTGAGCGACGCCTTGATCCACCACATGGCGTAGGTGGACAGGCGGAAGCCCTTGTCCGGATCGAATTTCTTGACGGCCCGCATCAGGCCGAGATTGCCTTCGGAGATCAGATCGGCGACGGGAAGGCCGTAATGGCGGTAGCCCATGGCGATCTTCGCGACCAAGCGCAGATGGCTGGTGACCAGCTTGTGAGCGGCGCCGGTATCCTCGTAATCGACCCAGCGCTTGGCCAGCATGAACTCCTCCTGGGCCTCGAGGACCGGGAAGTTCCGAATTTCGCTGAGATATTTAGAAAGACCGCCGTCTTCGCCGATGACGGGCAGGGTCGAATGAACACGCATCGTCAAATCCTCCGCTGAGCGAATTGACCAGGCCCACCCAAAGGGTCGAGCCGATAAAGGGGGATAGCCCCGGCATGGGCACTATCCCTCACCCGCCATTATGCAAAGGCCGAGTCCGGGAATCAAGCAATGCGTGGTCATACCTGTGGCGGCAACAGGCACGCTCGCGTGCGGCAACCGGCGCGCCCGCAACCCGCAACAGGCGCGCCCGCGCGCGGGTTGCCTGCCCCTGAAGCCCAATTGCCCCCCTCCCGTTGCGCCCCCACCTGACCATTCGTCGTAAGAATGAACAAAGGCAGCGTCCATGCGCATCGCCCAGGTTTCTCCCTTGAACGAAGCGGTTCCCCCCCGCTTCTACGGCGGCACCGAACGGGTGGTGTCCTATCTGACCGAAGAGTTGGTGGCGCAGGGCCACGATGTCACCCTGTTCGCCAGCGGCGACTCGCGAACGTCGGCGCAGTTGGTGCCGTGCTGTCCCCAGGCGCTGCGGCTGGACCCCGGCGTCGAGAACCGTCTGGCCCACCACCTGCTGCAGTTGGAGCGGGTGATGACGGCGGCCGACGGCTTCGACGTGATCCATTGCCACGGCGACCTGATCCACTATCCGTGGGCGCGGCGGTCGCTGGTACCGGTGCTGACCACCCTGCACGGCCGCCAGAACATCCCCGATCTGGCGCCGCTGTACCGGGAATTCGACGACATTCCGCTGGCCTCGATCTCGGACGCCCAGCGCCGCCCTATGCCGTGGGCGCGCTGGGTGGCGACGGTGCATCACGGTCTGCCCCGTGATCTGCTGCGGCCGACGCTCACTCCCGGCACCTACCTCGCCTTCCTGGGGCGGTTTTCCCACGAAAAGCGGTTCGACCGCGCCGTCGCCATTGCCCGCGCCACCGGCCTGCCGCTGAAAGTGGCGGCCAAAGCCGACCCCGAGGACCGCGCCTATTTCGAGCAGGTGGTGCGCCCGCTGCTGGACGACCCGCTGGTGGAATGGGTGGGCGAAATCGGCGAGGCCGACAAGGCGGAGTTCCTGGGCGGCGCCCTGGCCCACCTATTCCCCATCGATTGGCCGGAGCCGTTCGGCCTAGTGATGATCGAGGCCATGGCCTGCGGCACCCCAACCATCGCCTGGCCGTGCGGGTCGGTGCCGGAAATCATCGAGAACGGGGTGACGGGTTTCATCGTTACCTCAGTCGAGGCGGCAGCGGCGGCGGTGACGTTTTGCGCCCACTTGGACCGCGCCGCCTGCCGTGCCGCCTTCGAGCGCCGGTTCTCGGCCGGCCGCATGGCGGCCGATTACGTCGCCGTCTACCGCCGGCTGGGCGCGTTCGGCCGCCCGGCGCTGAAGATTTGCGATTAGCAAAAGGGTACCCGCATGAGCGACATCATCAAGGTGAAGGGCCACGCTTACGTGCTGGCGACCAGCCCGCGCGTCGCCATGCGCACGCTGACGCTGAAGGACGGCAACAGCTTCGCCGTGTTCGACCGCTACGGCGATACCGGCAGCGTCGGGTCGGGCGAACAGGGCATCTATCACCGCGGCACCCGCATGCTGTCGCACCACGAATTCCACCTGGGCCACCAGCGCCCGCTGCTGCTGTCGTCCACGGTGCACGAACACAACGCCTTCGTCGCCGTCGACCTGACCAACCCGGACATCCCGGTGGGCGGCGAGCGGGTGATTCCGCGCGGTGTCATCCACGTCTTCCGCTCCATGTTCCTGTGGCAGGGCGGGCTGTTCTGCCGGACGCGGGTGTTCAATTACGGCGACCAGGAGCTGGACACCGACCTGACCTATCTGTTCGAGGCCGATTTCGCCGACGTATTCGAGGTGCGCGGCGTGGTGCGCAAGAAACGCGGCCGCACCTGGGTCGAGGAAACGCCGCCCGCCGTCACCCTGTGCTACGAGGGGCTGGACGGCATCGTCCGGCGTACCCGGCTGGAATTTTCGGAAGATCCGGCCGAATTGTCGGCCGGCCACGCCCGCTTCACCCCGCGCATCAAACCGCACGAGGCATTCGAGCTGTATCACACGGCGGCATTCGGCGAACACAGTCCGGCGCGACCGTCGGCGGCGCATTTCCTCGATAACCGCGAGCGGCTGGTGACCAAGCTGGGCGGCCAGCGCACCACCATCACCACCTCGAACGAACAGTTCAACCACTGGCTCGACCGTTCGGCCGCCGATCTGCGCATGCTGGAAACCGACACCCCGGACGGCCCCTACCCCTATGCCGGCGTGCCGTGGTTTTCCACCGTGTTCGGCCGTGACGGCATCATCACCGCGCTGGAATGCCTATGGCTCGATCCCGACATGGCCAAGGGCGTGCTGGCGACCCTGGCGGCCAACCAAGCCGATCACGTCAGCCCGGTGCAGGACGCCGAACCGGGCAAGATCCTGCACGAATGGCGCGAGGGCGAAATGGCTAATCTGGGCGAGGTGCCCTATGGCTGTTACTACGGCAGCGCCGATTCGACGCCGCTGTTCGTCATGCTGGCGGCGGCCTATTGGCGCCGCACCGGAGACCGCGCCTGCCTGGAATGGCTGTGGCCGCATGTGGAACGGGCGCTGGACTGGATCGACAAGTACGGCGACGAGGACGGCGACCTGTTCGTGGAATACGCCCGCAAACGGCCGCAGGGCCTGACCAACCAGGGCTGGAAGGATTCCGAGGATTCGGTCATGCACGCCGACGGCACCCTGGCCGACGGCCCCATCGCCCTGGCCGAGGTCCAAGGCTATGTCTTCGCGGCGAAGCAGGGAGCCGCCGCCATGGCGCGGGTGCTGGGGCTGAGCGAGCGCGCCCACACCCTGCATCGCCAGGCCGAGGAACTGCGGGCGAAGTTCGAACAGGCGTTCTGGCTCGACGACCTGGGAACCTATGCCATGGCGCTGGACGGCGCCAAACAGCCGTGCCGGGTGCAAAGCTCCAATCCCGGCCATCTGCTCTATTGCGGCATGGTGGCGCCGCAGCGGGCGCGCGCCGTCGCTGATTCGCTGATGGGGCCGGACCTGTTCTCGGGCTGGGGCGTACGCACCCTGGCCGAGACCGAAAAGCGCTACAACCCCATGAGCTACCACAACGGCAGCGTCTGGCCGCACGACAACGCCCTGGTCGCCGCCGGGCTGGCGCGCTACGGCATGGCCGACCGCGCCCAGAAAATCCTGGCCGGCATGTTCGACGCCGCCCTGGCAGTCGACCTCAATCGCCTGCCCGAGCTGTTCTGCGGTTTTCCGCGCCAGGCCGGCCAGGGACCGACGCTGTATCCGGTCGCCTGCATCCCGCAGGCCTGGGCCGCCGGCTCAGCCTTCCTGCTGCTGGAAGCGGTAATCGGGCTGCAGATGTCGGCGCTGGGGCCGGAAATCCGCTTCCACCACCCGGTGCTGCCCGACTTCCTCGACCGCGTCGAGATCGGCAATCTGGTGGTCGGCAACGCCTCGGTCGACGTCATCTTGAACCGCCACCCCCATTCCGTCGGCATCAACGTCATGCGGCGCCAGGGCGACATCGAGATTAGGATGGAGATGTGAGGATCACGGCCCCGGCCCCTCGGCCTGGGCCTGGGCCATCGGCCCGGGGCTTTTCAGATAGGCGCGCTTGATCGCCTCGACCGACCAGTAGGTTAACGCCCCCACCGTGCCGGTGGGGTTGTAGCCGGCATTCTGGGGAAAGGCCGAGGCGCCAAGGACGAACACGTTGGAGACGTCCCACGATTGCAGATAGCGGTTGACCGCGCTGGTGCGCGGATCGGCGCCCATGATGGCGCCGCCGGTGTTGTGGGTGGTCTGGTACGGCACGATGGAATACGGGTGCTTGGGCCGGCTGATGGTCAGATGGGTCGGGTTCATGGCACGACCGATCTTTTCCGCCACCCCGGTCAGGTAGTCGGACATGCGCACCTCGTTGTCGTGGTAGTCGAAGGTCAGCCGCAGCAGCGGCCGGCCCCAGGCGTCTTTGTAGGTGGGGTCGAGGTCCAGGTAGTTGGCGCGGTGGCTGGTCACCGCGCCATGGGTGCCGATACCCATCTGGCGGCCATACCAATACTTCACCGCCCGCTTCCATTCCGTCCCCCAGCGCGGCGTGCCCTCGGGCACCGATTGCGACTGGATGGGGCGAGCGCCGGTCTGCGCCGCGATGATATAGCCGCCGCTGATGAAGCCCAGGCCGGAATGGTCGAAATTGTCGCCGTTGGCGTCGTCGATCACCGTCCCCAACGCCCCCGACCCCATGAACGGATTGAACGAGCGGTCGTCGAAGAACAGGCCGACGCTGGACATGATCTGATAGGCGTAGTTGCGGCCGACGACGCCGCGCCCGGTCTTGGCGTCATAGGGTTCGCCGATGCCCGACAGCAGCATCAGATGGACGTTGTTCATGCCAAAGGCGGCCAGCACCACCATCTCGGCCGGTTGTTCGAATTCCCGGCCAAGGGCATCCACATAGGTCACCCCGGTGGCATGGCGACGGGACGAGTCCAGATTGACCTTCAGCACCTGCGACCGCGTGCGGAGCTGGAATTTCGCCTGGTTCGCCAATGCCGGCAGCACCGACGCCTGTGGACTGGCCTTGGCGTTGACCTCGCAGCCGAAGCGTTCGCAAAAGCCGCAATACATGCAGCCGCCCATGGCAACGCCATAGGGGTTGGTATAGGGCTGCGACAGGTTCGACGACGGCTGCGGAAACGGGTGGTAGCCCAGGCTTTCCGCGGCACGGGCGAACATCAACTGGGCCAGCGTGGTCTTTTGTGGCGGAGTGGGATAATCGCGCGAACGCGCGCCCTCGAACGGATTGCCGCCCGCCACCACCTGGCCACGCAGATTGCCGGCCTTGCCCGAGGTGCCGCAAATCTGTTCGAAGCGGTCGTAATGGGTTTCCAGCTCGTCATAACTGACCGGCCAGTCCTGCACCGTCATGCCGTCCGGCACCGCGTCACGGCCGTACCGTTCGGTCACATGGCTGCGCAGGCGGAAATCGGTGGGCAGGAAGCGCCAGGTCTGGCCGTTCCAATGCACGCCCGCCCCGCCGACGCCCTCGCCCGGCAGGAACGAGCCGAGTTGCCGCATGGGCAACGCCACCTGATCGGGGGTGTTGCGGAAGGTGATGGTCTCGCGGCTGACATCCTGCATCAACTGGTGGCGCACCGCATAGGCCAGCTCGTCGTGGATGCGGCCGGGCTGGAAATCGGGATCGGTGTTGCGCGGCCCGCCCCGTTCCAGCGCCACCACGGTCAGGCCGGCATCGGTCAGCTCCTTGGCAAAGATGGCCCCGGTCCAGCCAAAGCCGACGATCACCGCGTCGACCGGCTTCATGCGAGTCGCCATGACGGCCTCCGCTATGATTGCTGCAAATCGGCCAGAGACACCGGCTCGGTCTGGAACGGCTTGCCGCGCGATTTCTCGATCTCGTCCACATAGGCGCCACGCGCGCCGGGATAACCGATCATGCGCCAACCGCCCATGGCGCGATTGCCGCCATAGCCAGGATCGGCAAAATAGCCCTCGATCACACTGGTGCGCAGCAATTCCAGCACCAGTTTGCCCGGCATGGTCGCCAGGGCGATGTCGCCCTTGTCCAAGCCGGCCAGCATGGCCTCGCGCCGCGCCGGAGCCAGTTGGGCGAAGCTCTTGCCGCCGCCGTCGGCAGCCGCCAGGGCGTCGATCTCGGGCATTGCGGCGCGGAACAGGCGGGCCGGCGTCAACGGCAGTTGATAGCCTTGCTGCGGCGTGCCTTCGGGCCACGGCCCGTTCAAATACATGCGGGCGCCGCTGCCCCAGGCGCCAGCCAATTGGCGGTCGATGAACATGACCACCCCGGCCTCGACGCCGCCCGGCCCGTTCTGGTCGGCCGGGATCATGGCGTCGACCACGGCGGTGACAAACGCCGCCTCCACATCGGTCAGGAACAACCGGGTGGTTCCCGGCTGGGCATTGCGCGGCTGGTGCGGCGGATGGGTTGCGGTGGCCGCTTCCTGCTGCGGTTGGGCCGCCGCCGGCGCGGCAGAGGCCAGGGCGGCCCCAGCCGCCGCCGATTTCAGGAAATCCCGTCGGTCCATCAGACGCCCCCCAATGGGAATGGGAAAGGGGGCGGCCGGGTCACGCCGGCCGCCCGCACGCCTAGCGGGTCTGGCCGAACCCCTTCATGACGTCGGCCATGCTGTTGTACTGCTCGTCCGGCAGGTTGTTGAGTTCGTCCAGCACCACCTTGTCGGCGTTGTTCTGCTGGGCGTGCTTGACGATGTCCTGCTTCGAGGCGGGGAAGTCGATGCCTTTGAGCGCATGAGTCACATTGGCGGCCGATCCCTGGATGCCGCCGCTGCCACTGCCTTCTTGAGCCATGGATTCCTCCGTTTTCGCTGCTCAGTCACGGCAGGATTAACCGTAGGCTCCCGCGCTTGTTCTCAGGCCCCTGCTTTCGCGCCGGCGCGCCACCCGGTCGCGTGGCACGGGGGAACCCGCCCGCCGCCGGTTTGTTTACCCGCCATCAGTCCTGCACAGGAGACCGCCATGATGCGACCCCGCCTTGCCGCCGCCTTGCTCGCCGCCGCCCTGCTGGCCGGCTGCGGCACGTCGAAGACCGACCGCGCCCTGTCGGGGGGCGGCATCGGTGCCGGCCTGGGCGCCGGAACCGCCGCGGTGACCGGCGGCAGCATCCTGGGCGGTGCCGCCATCGGTGGTGCGGCCGGTGCGGCCGGCGGCGCGCTGACCGACGAAAAGGATTTGGACCTGGGCAAGCCGTTGTGGAAGCGTTAATCCCGCTCCCCCCTGGCCTACGGCGTCGAAGCTCACTACATTGGTGACCTCGCGCCGTCCAAGGGGGAATGCCTATGTGGGTCGAGATCCTGATCGTTCTCGCCCTGATCCTGATCAACGGTTTCTTCGCCATGTCCGAGTTGGCGCTGGTGTCGTCGCGCCCGGCCGAGCTGCGTCGGCGCGCCGAAAAGGGCAGCCGGGGCGCCAAGCTGGCGCTGGAGATGATCCAAGACCCCTCACGCCTGCTGTCCACCGTGCAGATCGGCATCACCCTGGTCGGCATCGTCGCCGGTGCCTATTCCGGCGCCACCCTGGGCGCCCATGTGGCGGTCTGGCTTGAAGGCGCGGTGCCGCCGCTGGCGGCGTGGTCGCACGAGATTTCCATGACGGTGGTGGTCGGGCTGATCACCTATCTGTCGCTGGTGGTGGGCGAACTGGTCCCCAAGCGTCTGGCCATGCACCACGCCGAATCCATCGCCGTGCGGGTGGCGCCGTTCATGCGCCGCGTCGCCGTGGTCGGCGGGCCGGCGGTAGCGCTGTTGCGCATGTCGACCAACGCGCTGCTGCGCCTGTTGGGACAACGGCCGCAAGACACCAAGCAGGTCACCGAGGACGAACTGCGCGCCGTCATCGCCGAAGGCGCCCTGGCCGGCGTCATCGAACCGGCGGAAAAGGAGATGCTGGACCGCGTCATGCGGCTGGCCGACCGCCCCGCCGGCTCGATCATGACGCCGCGTCCCGACGTGGTCTGGCTGGACGCCGACGAACCGCTGGAGAGCTGGCGCCAGCGCATGGCCCAGGCGCCCCATTCGCGCTTTCCGGTGGCGCGCGGATCGCTGGACGACATGATCGGCGTCCTCGACACCCGCCGGGTACTGGACAAGCTGCTGGCCGGCGAACCGTTCGATCCCATGGCGGCGGTGGTGACGGCGCCGGTGATCCACGAAGGCATCCGCGCGCCCCGCATCCTCGAACTGTTCAAGCAGACCGGCGCCCCCATGCTGGTGGTGCTGGACGAATATGGCGGCTTCGAGGGCATCGTCACCATGACCGACTTCCTTGAGGCGGTGGCGGGCGAGTTGCCCGGTGCCGGCGGCGACGAGGAACCGGCGGCGGTGCGGCGCGAGGATGGCTCGTGGCTGCTGGACGGCATGATCGCGGTGGAAGAGGCGGAATCGGTGCTGGGCCTGTCGGACATGGGCGAACAGGGCGACTATCACACCCTGGCCGGCTTCGTGCTGTCGCAACTGGCCCACCTGCCGCAGATCGGCGAACATTTCGTGTGGGCGGGCTGGCGCTTCGACGTCGTCGACATGGACGGCCGCCGCATCGACCGCGTTCTCGCCACCCCACCCGCCCCCGACGACGAAACCAACGACAGCGGCGTCTAGAAATAAGCGTGCAGGCCGACGCCGTAGAATTCGACGTCGCGCAGGAAGAACTGGCCGTTGGGATTGCGGCCGCGATAGTACTCCAGCATCAACTGGACCACATAATCGCGGTCGACCGAGCTGGCCAATTCAAGTCCGGCGCGGGCCGAGACGTCCACCCGCCAGTCGCTTTCCTCGGTACTCTGGAAGTCCGCCGCCGCCACCGGCCGCAGCAGGCCGTCGGCGAAACTCCACGGCGGCCGCGCCTCGATGCCCGCTTGCAGCAGGCCGCGCTTGATGTCCGACGGTTCCTGGTCGATCAAAACGCCACCGCCGCCATAGACCCGCAAGGTGCGGTCGAACAAATCGCGCGACAGCTTGAGATCGACCACCTCGTAGCTGAGATTGATGCGCGAGCGGCGATTGCCGGCGCTGCGCAACAGGTATTCGTCCCCCAGATGGGACGATTGGTGATAGAGCCGCAGCACCGCCGAATTGTCCCCCGAGCGCCACGACAGCGGAATGCCCACCCAGTAATCGGCGTTGATCAGGTCCTTGGATTGGGCGTCCAGATCGAACAGGGCGAACACCGCGGCCTGGACGCCGATGCCCCAGGCGCCCTCGCCCACCGGCGCCTGATACAGCGAGAATTCGTCGCCGACGCTGACTGAGGCGACCGTGTTCAAACCGTTATCGCCGCCGTAATTCTGCACCGAGGCGGAAAAATGCGCCCAGCGCGGATCGGCCAGCAGTGGGTCGAACAGCTTGCCGCGTGGCAGCACCTGGGGCTTGTCGGGCACTTCGGCGGCGCGGGCGGCACAAGCCGTGCCGAGTACAAGGACAGCCAGCAGGATGCGAAGCATGGGGCGTCTCCCTTCCGCCCCCACATGGCACCTGGGACCGCGCCGGCACAGATGGACGAAAGCCAGCCCCCAACCGTCCGTGGACGAACGGTTGCCAGCGCGGCGGCTTGCTGCGAAAGTGGTCCTACCATCGTCCACTGGAGCAATTTCCATGACCAGCAAGCCCCGTATCGTCGTCGCCCGCCGGCTGCCCGCCCGCGTCGAGGCCGAACTGGCCGGGAAATTCGAACCGCTGTTCAACCCCGAGGACGGCGTGCTGCCCCCTGACGAACTGGTGGCGCGGGCGCATGCCCATGGCGCCGACGGCTTGCTGGTGACGCTGACCGACCGCCTGCCGGCCGAGGCGATCGCCGCGCTGCCGGCCAGCGTGCGGGTGATCGCCACCTATTCGGTGGGCTTCAACCACATCGACATCGAGGCGGCACGGGCGCGCGGCATCGTCGTCGCCTATTGCCCCGAGGCCACCACCATCGCCACCGCCGACCTGGCCGTGCTGCTGATGCTGTCGGCCTGCCGCCGGCTGAGCGCGCTGGAACACGAATTGCGGCAGGGCCGCTGGGGCGCGTGGACGGCGTGGAAGGACCTGGGCACCGATCCCACCGGCAAGGTTCTGGGCATCGTCGGCATGGGCCGCATCGGCCAGGCGGTGGCGGCCCGCGCCCGCGCCTTCGGCATGCGCATCCACTACCACCAGCGCCACCGCCTGGATGCGGCGCAGGAGGGCGACGCCGTCTTCCACCCCACGGTGGAAAGCCTGTTCCGTGTCGCCCAGGTGCTGACGCTGCACGCACCAGCCACGCCCGAAACCCGCCACATGGTCAACCGCACCAGCCTGCCCTGGCTGCCCGACGGCGCCATCCTGGTCAACAGCGCGCGCGGCGACCTGGTGGACGACGACGCCCTGATCGAGGCGCTGACGTCCGGCAAGGTGGCGGCGGCCGGGCTGGACGTCTTCGCCGGCGAGCCGAATTTCGACAAGCGCTACCTGGATCTGCCCAACGTCACCATGCTGCCCCATATCGGCACCTCGACCATCGAAACGCGCGAGCGCATGGGCGCCGACACCATCGCCAATCTGAGCGCCGTCTTCGCCGGGCAGGAGCCGCCGTGGCGGGTGGCTTGATCACCTAGGGAATCCCCCCGTAGCGCCAGGCGGCCCGCCTGGGCTAAACAGGCAGCATGGTCATGTCACGTTTCCGTTCCCGCCGGCCCTGGCGCTGGGCAGGGTTGCTGGCGCTGTCCGCGATTGCCGCCGGATTGCTGGAAGCGGCCGCCTTTCCCGCCGCCTTGCTGTTGGGTCCCATGCTGGCGGCTATCGCCTTCGGCGTCGCCGGCGCCGATATCCGGCCGCCGCGCTGGACCTTCACCGCCGCCCAGGCGCTGGTCGGCTGCCTGATCGCCCGGTCGTTCACGCCGTCCGTGCTATCTTCGATCATGGCCGACTGGGCCATGTTGCTGCTGGTGGTCTCCACCACCGTCCTGGCCGGCGCCGTGGTCGGCTGGGTGCTGGTGCGGACCAAGGTGCTGCCCGGCAGCACCGCCGCCTGGGGATCGTCGCCCGGCGGCGCCTCGGCCATGGTGGCGTTGGCGGCAGAATTCGGCGCCGACGTCCGTCTGGTCGCCTTCATGCAATATCTGCGCGTCGTCGTGGTCGTGCTGACCGCCTCGCTGGTGACACGGCTGGTGGTCGGCCCCGCCCCCGCCGGCACCGCCGCCGCGGCACCGCTGATCTGGCCGCCCGCCCTGCCCTTCGCCGCCACTTTGGCCGTCGCCGGCTTGGGCGCGTTGGTCGGCATGCGCCTGCGCATCCCGGCCGGCGCCATGATCGTACCCATGGCCTTGGGCACGATGCTGCACGCCGGCGGCTGGCTCGACATCGTGTTGCCGTCCTGGCTGTTGGGCCTGGGCTATGCCGCGCTGGGCTGGTATGTGGGCCTGGGCTTCGACCGCGCCATCTTCCTTTATGCGCTGCGGGCGGTGCCCAAGCTGCTGCTGGCGACCCTGCTGCTGATCGGGCTGTGCGCGCTCTCGGCGTGGATGCTGACGCTGGTCCTGCATATCGACCCGCTGAGCGCCTATTTGGCCACCAGCCCGGGCGGGCTGGATTCCATCGCTATCATCGTCGTCGGTAGCCACGCCGACGCCCCTTTGGTGCTGGCGGCGCAGACGTTACGGTTGTTTTTGGTCCTGGCAACCGGCCCTGCCTTGGCGAAACTAATCGCGCGCTGCGCGTAAAGTCGCAAAACACCTCCGACTTTGGAATACATACCAAAGATACAGCCAAGACCCGACTTGGCGCTGGCACCGCATGCGACGGCGTGATAATTAACGCAAACAAAGTTCGCGCTAAGTGTCTGCCGGGAAACGATAAAAAAATGCCAGTGAGTGCCGATCAGGAAAAAGTCCGGCGGCGTCTGCCGCGCACCGAGCGCGAGCGACTGATCGTCGACGAGGCGATTCGCTTTTTTGCCGAGGTCGGGTTCGAAGGCCAGACGCGAGCGCTTGCACAACGTCTAGGTGTTACCCAGCCGCTGCTGTACCGCTACTTCCCCGACAAGGAAGCGCTGATCGAGCGGGTCTATCAGGAAGTGTTCGAGGGCGGTTGGGACCCCGCGTGGGAAGTGTCGCTGGCCGACCGCTCGCAGCCGTTGGCGACGCGCCTGCACCAGTTGTACCGGCGCTATACCTTGGAGAACTTCACCTACGAGCGGGTGCGCCTGTTCATGTTCGCCGGCCTGAAGGACCGCGCCCTCGCCAGCCGCTACCTGGCCTTTTTGCGCGACCATCTGTTCATCCCGCTGGCCCGCGAAGTGCGCGCCGCCGCTGGCGTGGACACCACCACCCCGCCGTCGGAAGCCGAGATCGAGGCCGCCGCCGGCCTGCACGGCGCCATCGGTTATGTCGGCCTGCGCCGCTGGGTCTATCAGACCGCCGTGGAAATCGACGTGGATGCCGCCGTGTCCGCTCTGATCGAGACCTTCATCGGCGGCGCCCCGGCCACGGCCAAGGCACTGGCGGCCGGGGGCTGACCGCCCTGGCCCTTGCCAAATGCCACCAGGAGGGTTAGGCCAAGGTCTCTTATTCGCCGCAAGGGGATGTGAGTCATGAGGAAGCTTCTGGTGGCCGCCGCGGCCATGGCGCTGGCCGGCTGTTCGACCGATCCCCGCCCGCTGGTTCCCGACACCGCCCAAGGGCCGGCCAGTTACGTCTGCTACAACAGCGCCGCCTCGTCACCCGCAGAGGTGCGGGGCATCGCCGAACGCCAATGCGCCAAATCCGGCATGGCTGTCGCCGGCCTGATCGGGCAGAGCTTCACGCCCCTGCGCTGCGGCATGCTGACCCCCAGCGTCGCCGCCTTCCAGTGCGGCTCTGGCGGCGGCACCTGGCAAGCGCCGTTGCCGCCGCTGCAGCCGCCGGCTCCGCAATAGGAAAACAAAAAGGCCGCTGCCCCAGGGGGACAGCGGCCTTTCTCTTGAACGACCGTCAGACCTGTTCGATGGCCGACAGCAGCCACTTGCCGCCCGGGCTGCGGACGAAGGTCCAGGCTTCGGTGCATTCGACCGGCGTCTTGGCATCGCCCTCGATCACCTGACTGTCGCTCAGGCGCACCACGTAATCCTTGGCCGCGAAGGTAATGACGGCGGTGGCATATTCCAGCTCGGCATCGCGCCAGCTTTCGGAAACGTCGCCCTTCAGCAACTGCACGTCCTCGACCACGTTGCGCACGCCGCGCGACTGGTCGCGGGCCTGATCCTCGGCCATCCAGCCGGCCACCTCGGGGGTGACGAACTGGCGTAGCGCCACCGGATTGCCGTCGGACCACGCCTTCTGCACGCCGGCGATGATCTGGGTGAAGGTGTTCTGGTCGTCGGCCGACACCTCGAATTCCTTTTCGATGCGGCGCGGCGCGGCACTGTGCCCACCGACGTCATGACCGGCGATGGTCGGCATGGTGCGCTCGGACGGCAGGCCGTAGGCACGACGGTACTCGGCGTCCTACGGCAGGCCGTAGGCACGACGGTACTCGGCGTCGACGACCTCGGACTGGCCGTGGGCTTGCGGCTGAACCTGCTGTTCCGAGCGGCGGCGGAACCAGCGATAAGCCAGCCAGCCCAGGCCGCCGATCAAGGCGAACTGCAGCAGCATGCCGATCATGCTGGCGCCCGGCGCGGCGCCCGAGGCGGCGGCCATGGCCGGCGAGTGGCCGAACAGCATCGAGCCGATGCCGGCGCCGACCAGGCCGCCGAGGATACCGCCCATCACCGGATTGCGCTGGAAGAAACCGGGCTGCGGCGCCGGCGCCATGGGCGTGGCGGCCATGCCGGGCTGCCGCACCGCACCGGGATTGTACATGGGCTGCGCGGCACCGGGCTGGGACAGCGGCGCCTGCTCGATGGCCGGGCGCGGCGCCGAGGCCGGCGGCGGCGGCGTCACGCTGCGCTCGATCGGACGATCATAGGTGCGCGAGCCGCGTGACCCCAGGCTGGAGCTTTTGCCCGCCCTGGCCCAGGCGTCGGCGCCCATGGACAACGCGACCACCAGACTGAGGGTGACGGCGAACAGCTTGTGCCTCATGCGAATATCCTTAGCACGAAAGAAGATGGCGGGACCCATATAGGTCCCGCCACCCCGAATGCAAATGACGCTTTGGTAACCAATACATACCACGGTCACGACCGTGACCGCGCGCCCATTGGCGCGAGAGGCAAGCGAGCCGGAGGCTTGCGCCCGCCGTCCGAGGGCGGCCCGAAGGTCACTTCGGGCATAACATTAAGCGTTTTCTTCGGATCCCTTGATGCGGCTGGCCAGCGAGGCGGCCATGAACTGGTCGAGGTCGCCGTCAAGCACGCCCTGGGTGTCCGAAGTCTCGACGTTGGTGCGCAGGTCCTTGATCATCTGATAGGGCTGCAGCACGTAAGAGCGGATCTGGTGGCCCCAGCCGATTTCGGTCTTGGTGTCCTCCAACGCCTGGGCGGCGGCCTCGCGCTTCTGCAGTTCGGCCTCGTACAGGCGGGCGCGCAGCATTTCCCAGGCCCGCGCGCGGTTCTGGTGCTGCGAGCGCTCGGTCTGGCAGGCCACGGCGATGTTGGTCGGCAAGTGGGTAATACGCACCGCCGAATCGGTCTTGTTGATGTGCTGGCCGCCGGCGCCCGAGGCGCGGTAGGTGTCGATGCGGCAGTCGCTTTCATTGATCTGGATGTCGATGGTGTCGTCGACCTGGGGATAGACCCACACCGAAGCGAAGCTGGTCTGGCGCCGCGCGTTGCTGTCGAACGGCGAGATGCGGACCAGGCGGTGCACGCCGGCCTCGGTCTTCAGCCAGCCATAGGCGTTGTGGCCGACCACCTTCATGGTCACCGACTTGATGCCGGCGGCTTCACCGGCGGTCTCTTCCACCAGTTCCACCTTGTAGCCATGCTGTTCGGCCCAGCGGAAATACATGCGCTGCATCATCTCGGCCCAATCCTGGGCCTCGGTGCCGCCGGCGCCGGCATTGATTTCCACATAGCAGTCGTTGGCGTCCGCCTCGCCCGACAGGAGCGTCTCCAGCTCCATCTTGCCGGCACGGTCCTTGAGCGCGCGTAACTGAGCCTCGGCGTCGGCGGCGACGCCGGCATCACCTTCCATGTCCGCCAATTCGATCAGCTCGATCAACTCAGCCGTTTCGGCCTCGATCGCGCGACAGCCCTGGACCTGGCTGTCCAGTTGGGTGCGCTCGCGCATCAGCGCCTGCGCCTTGTCGGCGTCATTCCACAGATTGGGGTCCTCGGACGCCGCATTCAGCTCGTCCAGGCGCATCAGCGCCGCGTCCCAATCCAGGTGACGCTTCAGCAGGGCCACGGAGTTGCGAACGTCCAGGGCCAGCGCTTCGATCTCGGCGCGCATGGCGGTTCCTTTCCAAATCAAACGCGAGCGGCTGTTTTAGGGGAAGCCGCGCGCTAACGCAACCTTCCCCAAAACGCTAGTACAACCCGCCCGGGGTCGGCGCCGCGGTGACCGGCACGGGGGCGACCGGAGTGGTGTTGGCACCCGGTTCCAGTGGACCGGTCGGCATGGAGCCGCCTTCCTCGGGCAGCGGCGAGAAGGTGAAGCCTTCGGCGCCATCGCCTTCCAGCACGCGCTCGTCCTCGTCCGGCAGCGGATCGGTCGACTTGAACGCCTCAAGGATGGCCTTGGGGTCGCCGGGCATGGCCGGGCGGCCGGTGCCGGCGTTGACGCGCACCAACCGCACGCCCGACGGCACGCGGAACGGCGTCGCCGGCTGGTCCTTCAGTGCATAGGACATGAAGTCACGGAAGATCGGCGCGGCGATACCGCCGCCGGTTTCCTTGTCACCCAGCGACGCGGGTTCATCGAAGCCGACGAACACGGCGGCGACCAGATTGGGCGAGAAGCCGGCGAACCAGACATCGTGGCTGTCGTTCGAGGTGCCCGACTTGCCCGCCAGCGGCTTGCCGACGGCGGCCACCGCACGGCCGGTGCCGCGTTGAACGACGCCTTCCATGATGGACACCATCTGATAGGCCGACACCGGGTCGACCAACTGCTCGCGGATGTCGGGTAGGCGCGGCATATCCTGGTCGGCGAACTGCACCGGCCAGCAGCCGTCGCAGAAGCGCTTGTCATGCACGAAGATGGTGCGGCCCTGGCGATCCTGGATGCGGTCGACCAGGGTCGGCGTGATTTTCTTGCCGCCGTTGACCAGCATGCCGTAGGCCGTGGTCAGGCGCAGCACGGTGGTCTCGCCGGCACCCAGCGCCATGGACAGCACCTTGGGCAGGTTGTCGTAGATGCCGAAACGCTGCGAATAATCCGCCACCTTGTCCATGCCGACCGCCTGGGCCAGACGCACGGTCATCAGGTTGCGCGACTTCTCGATGCCGACGCGCAACGTCGTCGGCCCCAGGAAGTCGCCGCCGTAATTCTTCGGCCGCCACAACGGCAGGCCGGGTCCCTGCGGCAAGGCGATGGGGGCGTCCATCACCAGGGACGACGGGGTGTAGCCATGTTCGAGCGCGGTCAGATAGACGAACGGCTTGAACGACGATCCCGGCTGGCGCAGCGCCTGGCTGGCGCGATTGAACTGGCTTTTGGAATAGGACCAGCCGCCGACCATGGCCAGCACGCGGCCGGTATGCGGGTCCATCGCTACCAGGGCGCCTTCCACCTTGGGAATCTGGCGCAAGGCATAAGAGCCGGCGGCCAGGCCCTTGCCCTCGTCGCTCTTGCTCACTTCCTGCACCAGTACGACGTCGCCCGGCTGGACCACGTCTCCCGGCTTGCGCGGCGGCGCGCCCACATGCTGATCCTTCAGCCACGGCCGCGCCCATTTGATCTCGGTCCACGGGATCACGCCGGTACGATTGCCGTTGAGGCCGATGGCGGCAGCCTGGTCGGACACCGACAACACCATGGCCAGTTCCCACGGCTCGCCGCCATTGGGGAACGGCACGGCGGCAAGGCGCTGCTGCCAGCCCTGGCCGGGCTGAATGCGGGTCACCGGGCCGCGCCAGCCGTGGCGGCGGTCATAACCCATCAGGCCATCGCGCAGCACCTTGGAGGCATGGGCCTGAAGATCGGCATCGACGGTCGAGCGCACCACCAGGCCGCCCTTGTACACCGCTTCCTCGCCATAGCGCGTCATCAGGTCGCGGCGAATGTCCTCGGCGAAATAATCGGCGCCGACGATCATCTGGTTGTCTTCGCGGGCGCGCAGGGTCAGCGGCTCGGCCAGCGCCTGTTCGTATTCCGCCCGCGTGATCTTGCCGTCCTCGTACAGGCGGCCGATGACGTAGTCGCGGCGCTCCTTGGCTTCGACGGGATGGCGCAGCGGATGATAGTTGTTCGGCGCCTTGGGCAGGCCGGCAAGATAGGCGGCCTCGGCGACCGTCAGGTCTTCCAGCGCCTTGTTGAAATAGTTCAGGCCGGCGGTGGCGACGCCGTAATTGCCCATGCCCAGGTAAATTTCGTTCAGGTACAGCTCGAGGATGTGATCCTTGGTGAACGCCCGCTCGATGCGGAACGCCAGGATGGCTTCCTTGATCTTACGCTCCAGCGACCTTTCGTTGGTCAGCAGGAAATTCTTCGCCACCTGCTGGGTGATGGTCGACGCGCCCACCGGGCGGCGGTCGGCTCCCATGCCCTTGTTGCGCACGTTGGTGACGACGGCGCGCAAGATGCCGATGGGGTCGACGCCGGCATGGTCGTAGAAGTTCTTGTCCTCGGCGGACATGAAGGCATCCTTGACCCGCTGCGGGATCGCCGCGATGGGCACGAACACCCGCTTCTCTTGGGCGTATTCCGCCACCAGCCGACCATCGCCGCCATAGACGCGGGTGGTGATCGGCGGCTCGTAATGGGCCAACTGATGATAGTCAGGCAGGCCGCGGCCGAAATGCCAGAAAACGTAAAGGGCGCCGCCTGCCGCGGTGACCGCCAGCAGGAACACGACGCTGAAGAGAATGGCGAAGAAGCGGAGCATGGGTCCATATTCGGCAGATGGCCGGTCGGGCGGTGGTACCCCCGATCGGGCGACGGCGTCAAGCAGGCGAACGGACGACAGGTCGGGACCGGAGCGTATTACGGCCGGCGGGCCTTTTGCCCCTGGACGAAGAAACGGTCGACGGCACGGCTGATGCCCTTGGCCAGTTTGGCGCGGTAATCGGGCTGGCGCAGATTGCGCTCCTCGGTTTCGTTGGACAGATAGCCCATTTCGATCAGCACCGACGGCACGTCGGGCGCCTTCAGCACGGCGAAGCCGGCGAAGCGATGGGTGTTGCCCAACAGGGTCTGGTCGCGCCCCACTTCGTCCACCACGCCGCCGGCGAAACCGGCCGACCGGTTCATGGTCTCGCGCTGAGCCAGATCGATCAGGATATTGGCGACGTCGGCGGATTCGTGGGACAGGTCGATTCCGGCGATCAGGTCGGCCTTGTTTTCCTTGTCGGCCAGCGCCTGCGCCTCGGAATCCGAGGCGTTCTGCGACAGAGTATAGACCGATAGGCCCTTGAGCTGCGGATTGGCCACCGAATCGGCATGCAGCGAGATGAACAGATCGGCGTTGTATTGCCGGCCGATGGCAACGCGGTCGCGCAGGCGGATGAAGATGTCGCGGTCGCGGGTCAGGAACACCTTGTAGCGGCCGTTCTTTTCCAGCGCGGCCTTGAGTTCCCGCGCCACTGCCAGGGTGATGTACTTTTCGTAGATACCCGACACGCCGATGGCGCCGGGGTCTACGCCGCCATGGCCGGGGTCGATCACCACCACCGGCTTGCCGTCGGCCGGCAACCCGCGAGGCTCGACGCTTTCCGGCACGGGGGCGGGCAGCGGAGCGGACACCTTGGTCACCACCGGAGCCGGTTCCGGCTGCGGCGCCGCCATGGCAGGCGTGGCGACCGGCTGCGCCTGTTGCGGAGCCGCCAGTTGCGGCGCGGGCTGCTGCGCCACCGGACGTTCCAGCGGCGGCGGCACCGGCGCCGACATCACCGGCGAAGAGGTTTTCAGCGGCTTGGCGGCCGGTCGCGGCTCGGGCGGCGTCAGTTGCGGCGACGCCTCGGGCGAATTGATGACGATGCTGCTGCGCGGCGCCTCGACCACCGGCTGGGCCAACTGCACCGGCGCCGCCGGCGCCGGCAACAGCTCGGGCGCACGGGCAACATCCGCACGGGCGACATCCGCACGGGGCGCCGACATGGGGACGTCGGGCTTGGGAGCGCCGGGCTTGGGCGCCTCGGACTTGGCCGTGGCGGCGCGCATGGGCATGGCGGCATTCAGGAAGGCGGCGCGAGTGGTCGCCTGCAGGTCCATCACCAGCCGCCAGCCCTGCCCGTCGCGCGGCGGGATGACGAAGGCCGACTTGACCGTCGCCGGTTCCTTCAGGTCGATCATGATGCGGCCGCCCAACGAATCTTCGTCGAAGCGCAACGCCTGGATCGCCCCCAGCGGACGCTTGACCGCCGCTTCGGCGGCCCAGCCCATGGCCGGGGTGTTGACGATGACGCGATAGGGGTCCGCGTAAAGCGCGGTGTTGAAGTCGATGGCTTCCGACAGATCCACCACCAAGCGGGTGATGCCGTCGGGATGGGCGCCCAGGCGCAGACCGGTGGCGGTGGCACGCGCCCAGGCGCCGATGGGCGCCAGCAAGGCCGCCACCATCACCAATACCGCCAAAACGGAGCTACGCCGCGACACCCGAACCACCATTCCCCCATTATCGCCGGGACAGTTTGAGCGAACGTTAACACCTATACCGCAGACGGCGACTCAAGCTCAACCCAAAAGGCATTGATTCAACAGACTCTTCCGCCTAGGCGCCCGGCACTATGCCGCGCCGGAGCGGACTAATCCGCCTGGGTGCAACAAGATGATTGTCGAAACTTTCGGCTATGGCTATCTTGTCCCACCATAGGTTCGCAGCCTCAGGAGTCCCGATTGCCGGGGCACGTGGCGCCAATCCCCTCGCGCTGATGAACATCGTGTTCAGCGCTGACGACAGGGGCGCGGCGCGCCACGGTGGGGTTGCGGCTTACGTTTCTGACCTTTTCGAAGCCGGGCGTGACGCCCGTAACAGGTTTCCGCCAAATGCCCGTTTTCTCCGCATCGATCGAGGAATCGCCCGCAGGCGCCGCCGGCTTCGCTTTTGCACATCCCCGCCCTGCGCGCCTCCGGCGCATCGGCCTTTCGGTTGATGATCGAGTCGCAAATGATTGGCAGGGCCTTGCCCTGCCGGCGGCGTCGCGGGCGGCGCCACGGAGATTAGGACTTAATGGTCAAACGCATGCTTATCGATGCCACGCACCCGGAAGAGACCCGGGTCGTCGTGGTCAATGGTACCCGTCTGGAAGAACTGGACGTCGAGACCAGCACTAAGAAGCAGCTTAAGGGCAACATCTATCTGGCCAAGGTCGTCCGCGTGGAGCCGTCGCTCCAGGCGGCCTTCGTCGATTACGGCGGGAACCGTCACGGCTTCCTGGCCTTCAGCGAAATCCACCCGGATTATTTCCAGATCCCGGTGGCCGATCGTCAGGCTTTGCTGGCCGCCCAGAAGGCGGCGGTGAGCGACAGCGACCACGCCGAGCACGACGCCCCCGCAGCCGAGCCGGCCGATGCCGCCGACGCGACCGAGGGTGAAGCCGTCGAAGGCGGCCCCGAGCAGGTCGCCAAGCCGACCGCCGTCGAAAGCGTCGGCGGCGACGACCCGTCGGACCAGGAGATGGAGCGCCGCCGCGCCCGCCTGCTGCGCAACTACAAGATCCAGGAAGTGATCAAGCGCCGGCAGATCCTGCTGGTGCAGGTCGTCAAGGAAGAGCGCGGCAACAAGGGCGCCGCGCTGACCACCTATCTGTCGCTGGCCGGCCGCTATTGCGTGCTGATGCCCAACACCGCCCGTGGCGGCGGCGTTTCGCGCAAGATCGTCAGCACCACCGACCGCCGCCGCCTCAAGGCCATCGCCCAGGAGCTGAACTGCCCCGAAGGCATGGCGGTGATCGTGCGCACCGCCGGCTCGGAACGCTCCAAGACCGAGATCAAGCGCGACTACGAGTACCTGCTGCGCGCCTGGGACAACGTGCGCGACCTGACGCTGAAGTCGTCGGCGCCGGCCCTGGTGTACGAGGAAGCCAGCCTGATCAAGCGCTCGATCCGCGACCTCTATTCGCGCGACATCGACGAAGTGCTGGTGGACGGTGACGAGGGCTATCGCCTCGCCAAGGACTACATGCGCATGCTGACCCCCAGCCATGCCAAGAAGGTCCAGCCGTACAAAGACCCGACCATGCCCATGTTCCACCGCTATCAGGTGGAAACCCAGTTGGATGCCATGCATTCGCCGGTGGTGCAGTTGCGCTCGGGCGGATACATCGTCATCAACCAGACCGAGGCGCTGGTCGCCATCGACGTCAACTCGGGCCGTTCCACCAAGGAACGCCACATCGAGGAAACGGCGCTGAAGACCAATGTGGAGGCGGCCGAGGAAGTGGCCCGCCAGTTGCGCCTGCGTGACCTTGCCGGCCTGATCGTGATCGATTTCATCGACATGGAAGAAAGCCGCAACAACCACGCCGTCGAGCGCCGCCTCAAGGAAGCGCTGAAGGACGATCGCGCCCGCATCCAGGTCGGCAAGATCAGCGCCTTCGGCCTGCTGGAGCTGTCGCGCCAGCGCCTGCGCCCCAGCTTGCAGGAAACCACCTTCACCCCCTGCCCCCATTGCGGCGGCACCGGTCTGGTACGCTCGGTGGAATCGGCGGCCATGCATGTGCTGCGCGCCATCGAGGAAGAGGGTATCCGCCGCCGCTCGTCCGAGGTCACCGTCTACGTGCCCTCGCAGATCGCGCTCTATATCCTCAACCAGAAGCGTGACGCCCTGGCCGCCATCGAGGAACGCTACGAGTTCAGCGTCTTCCTGCTGGGCGACGACAGCCTGATCCCGCCGAATCTGCGCATGGATCGCGTCAAGGCCGAGAACCGTCCCGAAGAGGTCCGCCCGGTGGTGCTGGACGTGCCGCCGGTGACGGTCGTCGAGGAAGACGAGCCGGAAGAGGAAGAAGAGACCGAAGAGGCGGAAGCCGAAGCCGAGGGCGACGCCGTCCAGGGCGAAAGCGCCGAATCCGCGGAAAACCGCAAGCGCCGTCGCCGTCGCCGTCGCAAGCGTCGTCCGGGCGAGCAGCCCTCCCAGGCCGAGTTGGCCGCCGGTGAAACCGGCGAGGAAGGCGAAGAGAACGGCGAGGCCGAAGAGGGTGACGCCGAGGACAGCGACACCGAAGCCAATGGCGACGATGCCGAAGGCGAAGGCGAAGGCGAGGGTGAAGGCGAACTGGACGCCAATGGCGAGCGCCGCAAGCGTCGCCGTGGCCGTCGCGGTGGCCGTCGTCGCCGTCGCAACCGCGAGAACGGTGAAGGTGAGAACGGCGAAAGCGAGAACGGCGAGTTCGCCGCTGATGAGGTAGAGGCCAAGCCCGCCTTGCCGGCCGTGCCGGGTGGCGATCTGATCTCGAACCCCGACGCCGTCGCCGACGTGTTCGCCCAGGCCGAAGCGGCCGCCGAGGCCGAGGCCGCCCGCAAGGAAGCGCCGCAGCCGGAAGCCCCCGCCGCGACCGAAGCCGCCACGGCGGAAGCCGAGGAAAAGCCTCGCCGTCGCCGCGCCCCGCGTGGCAAGGCCGCCGCTGAAGCCGCCGCTCCTGCCGCCGTGCAGGCGGAAGCCGAGGTGATTGCCGCCAGCGAAGGCGAGGCCGCCCCGGCCGCGACCGAGGAAAAGCCGAAGCGGACGCGCGCCAAGAAGGCCGCCGAACCCAAGGCGAAGAAGGCCGAGACCAAGGAAAAGGCCGAACCCAAGCCCCGCTCGCGCGCCAAGAAGGCCGAACCGAGCGAAGGCGAGGCGACCAAGGTCGAGGCGGAAGCCAAGCCGAAGCGCTCGCGCGCCAAGAAGGCCGCCCCCGCCGAGGTCGTGACCGAAGCCCCGGTCGAAGCCGAAGCTCCGGCCGCCGTCGAAGCCGCTGCCGCCCCGGCCCCGGCCGCCGAGGAAGCCCCCGCCCCGGCCCGCCCGGCGCGCAAGGGCTGGTGGAACAAGCTGCTGTCCTAATCGGGCAGAGTGCCGACGAAAAGCCCCTCCCGGGAAACCGGGAGGGGCTTTTTTTGTCATCACGGATGTGCGGGGAACACCTTGCTCGTCATGCGCGGGGCAAGCCCATGGCTGTCCGGTTCCGCTGAGGGGCCTGGGTGGCGCGGAGCACAGCCTGCTTGGCTTTGATGGATGCCGCCGTGCCAAGAGACACGGATTTCACGGATGCGGCTTCGCCGCCACGGATGAAAGCGGATAAAAGAAACTGCGTCATGCCGGCCTCCGAGCCGGCATCCATCGTGGTGCACCCCCATAGCTCCCGGATCACGCAAGCGCGTCCGGGGTGACGAACGTCTCTGAGGAGTTCAGGGCTTTTTCTTTCCACCGGCACGGCGACCATCCGTGTTCGTCCGTGTCTCGTGGCACCAGACAAGCCGCATAAGCCAGGATGGCGGGGCACTCCAGCCGCGTATCTCCTCACTCAACCGGACGCAGTGGACTCAAGCCGGCGTCCATGGCGCCACCGTTTCCCCCGCTTTCGCGGGAGCGACGCTTCGTTTCATCCGTGCCCATCTGTGCCTATCGGCGTTTATCCGCGTTACTGCTGGATCGTTCCAACGCCGCTGACGATGGCCGGAATGATTCAGCCGGACAGCCGTGGCCCCGCGCTTGAATACGCCGCTTACAGCCCGATCTTGGCGGCAATGATGGCGGCCTGGGTGCGGTTTTCCACGCCCAGCGCCCGCAGGATGGCGGTGACGTGCAGCTTGACCGTAATTTCGGCCAGATCCAGGTCGCGGGCGATTTCCTTGTTGCTCTTGCCCTGGCGCAGCATGGCAAGAACGTCGCGCTGACGCGGGGTCAACGACTGGCGCATGGCGTCGGCATCGCCGCCGCCGACAGCGCCGGTTGCCAGGTCGGGAACGTCCAGGCCGGGACTGATGAAGGTCTCGCCGCTCAGCACCAGCCGGATGGCTTCCAGCATGGCGGCGCTGGGCGAGGCCTTGCTGATATAGCCATGGGCGCCGGAATTCAGGGCGCGACGGACGTCGCTGGGCTGTTCGGAGGCGGAAACCACGACCAGATGCAAATCGGGACAAGCACGCTTCAGCGCCTCGATCCCGGAAAAGCCGTCCATGCCGGGCATATTGAGATCGACCAGCCCCACATCCACCGAAGAATCGGCGCGAACCGCAGCCAATGCCTGGATGTAATCGGAAGCTTCAAGGACTTCGAGCGGCCCGTCGACCAGACTTTCAAGCACCAGCCGGACACCCTCGCGAAACAGGGCATGGTCATCGGCGAGCAAGACCTTCATTCCATACACCCCTGTCGCGCGGTTCCAAGACACCCCCTGCCCCTTGGAACTTTAAACATACTCCTCCTTCGGTCGCAACACAGGAAATTCCAGGCAGGCTGCTCGACCGCCACTTGAATGCAACGATTTATTTGCACATTCACAATAAAACAGAAGAACCCCAACAACGGAGTGCATGATCGTGGCACGCAGGCCGCCGATTCAGGTCGGAGACCGTTTTGTTAAGTCTGGCAATCACCAAACTGCGGTTTGGATTGTCGCGAAAATAATTCAATCTCCGGCAGAACCACCCCACGCACGCTTGACGCAGGAAGCAAACGACAGAGAAACACTTACGATTTCACTTCCAACCCTGGCGGACGCGCACTTCTTTAAACGCGCGTAAGACGGCTCCCGGCGGGGTGTCTCACCCATTCCGCCGGGCAGCGCACTCAACCCATGCGGGAAACTATGAAGCGGGCGATGCCGTCGACGTCGTCGCGGCGAAACACCGGACGTCCCAGATCGGGCACGGCGGCATCGGCGGCAAGCGCCACGACCGACGGCTGGTCCGGCGCCAGCATGGGTTTTCCCAGATCGGGGTCCCACACCTCTAATTTGGCATGGTCGCCGAACTTGAAGCCTTCGACCAGCAACAGGTCGACGCCGCCGACGCGCCCGACCATCTGGTCCAGCCGCGCCGGTTCCTCTTCCACGTTCTGATGCATCAGGGCGAAGCGCTGCGGCGAAGCGGCCAGGACCTCGACGGCACCGGCGGCGAACAGCGCCCGGCTTTCATCGTCACCCAGCGCCGGATTGTGGTGGGTGTGCTTGATGGTCGCGACGGCAACGCCCGAACGCACCAGCGCCGGGACGAGCCGTGTCATCAGGGTGGTCTTGCCGCTGCCGCTCCAGCCGGCGATGCCGAAAATCTCCATGCTTCAGCCTAAGCGGAGGACGCGGCCCCATGCAACCCCGGTCGACCCGATCTCATTCCATATCCCGGTGATCGGAACCGATCACCGGCGCCCTCATGCGGCGGGCGGGTTTCTCCGAAACCCTGGCCTCCCGCGGCATAAGCCGCGCGGCCCCTTGGGCCTAACCAAACCCCGATGAGTGCCACTCATCGGGGTTTGGTATCAGGCGCGAATGGTGTGCAGGAAGCCGTCCACTTCATCCTGCAGGCTGGCGGCGGGGCCGGCAAGGTCGTCGGCCGCCCACATCACCCGCACCGCCGCGCCGCAATAGCGCGCCGCCGATTGGGTCACCGCCACCACGCCATCGGTGACGCAGCGGGTATCGGCGTCGACCTGATCGACACAGCGGGTGATCTTGGCGGTGACCTCGGCCTGACGGCCGACTGCCACCGCGACGCGGGCGGAAATGTCGTCGACGCGGCGAATGGCGCCGCCCACGTCGGCAATGGCGGCCACGGTCTCGGCAGTGGCGGCCTGGATGGCGGCGACCTGCTGGGCGATGTCGCGGGTCGAGTCGCTGGTCTGCTGCGCCAGGGTCTTGACCTCGTTGGCGACCACGGCGAAGCCCTTGCCCGCCTCGCCCGCCCGCTGCGCCTCGATGGTGGCGTTCAGCGACAGCATGTTGGTGCGGGCGGCGATATCGCCGATCAGGTTGACGACACGATCGATGTTGCCGGCCACCTCGGACAGGCCGCGCACGCGGGCGTTGGTGCGATCCAGTTCGCTCACCGCCAGACGAACCACCTGCGAGGTATCGGACACCAACTGGGCGATGTCATCGACGCTGGCGGCCAGGTCGCCGGCGGCCTCGGCGACGGCGGCGACGGTTTGGCGCGCCTGGGCCGCCGATTCGGCCACCGACAACGAACGGTTCTCGCCGCTGCCTTCGTGCTGGACCATGCCCTCGGCGGTGGCGCGGATGGCCTGGGCGTTGGTGGCGACCGCATCGGCCACCGATTTGACCGCCTGTTCGAACTGATCGGCCAACAGCAGCACGCGACGACGGCTGGTCGCCTCGGCCTCGGCGCGAATGGCGTCCTGTTCCTGTTGCAGCCGCACCATGGCGATGGCGTTATCCTTGAACACCGCCACCGCCTTGGCCATATCGCCGATCTCGTCGCGGCGGCGGATGCCCGGCACCACCACGCCATGATCGCCCGCCGCCAGCCGCTCCATGGCGTCCTCGATCAAACGCACCGGTTGGGTCACCGAGCGCGCCAGCACCAAGGAAACGGCGAAGAACGACAGCACCGCCAGCAAGCCGAAGCCGGCCAGCAGGCGCGAGGTGTGCCGACGCACCGCTTCCTGTTCGTGGATGGCGGCCGTCATGCCCTCGCGCGCCGAGGCGAACACTTGGTTCAGGGTCGGTTGCAACGTCTGGAACTGCTGACGCAGGGCGGTGACCTCGACCTCCAAGGCCATGGTGCCGGCGGCGAAAGCCTGCATGTCGGTGCCATAGGCCCCCAGCAACGCCCGCAGATCGGATCTCGTCGAGGCCGGCAGGCTCGAAGCGTCGAGGGCGAAGTCGAACTGGTTGGCGTGCTGGCGATGCTGGTTCAGCGCGCTGTCGCCGCCATACAGCATGAAGTTCTTTTCCGCCTGCCGCATCTGCAACATCTCGGGCAGCAGCGGGCCGGCATTGGGCCACATCTTCAGTTCGTCCTCGACCGCCTTGACCGAGGTGGCGAGCTTGCCCCGCAATCCCTGGGCGTCGGACAACCCCAGAATTTCCGCCTGTTGGGCGACGGCATCGAAACGGCTGGCGGCGGCGGCGAAGCCGGCGGTCAGCGCGTCCAACTGCGGTGCCACCGGCGCCGCCTCGGGCAGGCCGCGCATGGCGGTCAGGCTTTGCGCGATGAAGGCGGCATCCTGACGAAACGCCTGCGCCCGCTCGGGATTGCGCTCGCGCAGGAACGATTCCTCGGAGTTCTGTAGGGCGACGGCCTTGGCGCGAACGTCGCCGGCAAGGTCGTTGAGCCGGCGATAGCCATCCTGGCTGATCAGCACGGCGTCGATGCGCCGCTCTGCCAGATGATAGGCGGCACCGAAGCTGACCGCCCCCATCACCGCCAGCCCGACCAACAGGCCGAAGCGGTGACCGATGGCCAAACGGCCCAAGCCCGGCACGTCGCCATGGCGCCAGATCGCGGCCAGCCGCGGCCATAACGGCGACCGTGCCGAAAGGCCCATGTGGCCCCTCACCTCGTCAACGGTGGCGGCATCGTTTCTCACCATTGGAACCCTTGGCACTGGTAGATCGGGTTCCGACTATAGAAGGCGCCGATGACGGAGATGTGACAGCCGGGTGACGACTCGGTTAAACCTGTGCGTAGTCGAAATCCACGGCGAAGAAGTCGCTGAACTTCGCCAATTGCAGCATGCGGGCGACCTGGCCCGAGGCATTGCCCAGCCGCACCCGGCCGCCGCGCGCCGCTGTCAGGTCGCGCGCCACCAGCAGCATGCCCATGCCGGCCGAGTCGATATAGTCCAGCGCGGCAAGATCGATGACGACCTCGTCGGCCCCGGTTTGCTGCAGCCCCTCGACCACGCGGCGAAAGGCGCTGTTCTCGGCAAAGGTCAGTTGGCCGCTCAGGTGGACGATGGCGGCGTCAGCGGTGGTGTCGAACTGGGCGAGCATCATCATCCCTTTCGCTGTGGGGGTCTGCGCCCTCCCATAGCAAATGCCGCCGCCCGGCGCCACTTTCATAAATCTGTCAAAGAGTTAGCGGATAACGCCAGCGGCCTTCCACAGACGCATCAAGGTGCCGTCCCGCTCCATGCCGGCCAGCAGGGCGTTGACGGTGTCGACGTCGATGGCGCCGCCGCGACGCACCAGCACACGGTGATTGTAGCGCTGGTCATAGCGATCCGAGACCAGCAGCCGATCCTGGGCGGCGGGATTGCGCGCCAGATAGGCCCATAGATAAGCGTCAGTGACGATGCCCACGTCCATGCGGTCGGCCAGCACCATGTCGATGCTGGAACGGTGGTTGTTCACCAGCTTCATGCCCCATTCCCGCGACAGCGCGTCGGGGTCGGCGACGAAGTTGCTGAAGCCGTAGTGATAGCCCAGGATGCCGACGATGCGCTTGCCCTTGAGGTCGGCGAAGTAATCCTGGCCGCGTCCGGGCTTGGCCGGTGCGATATAGACCTCGCCGCCTTTCAGGAAGACGTTGGAGAAATCGACCGGCAACCCCTTGGCCGACCATTCCCATTCCGGGCTTTCAAAGAAGATCAGATCGAAATAGCCGGCGGCGACATCGCCGTAGCGCCGCCGCGCCGAGGTCGAGACGAAGCGGAATTCGTAGCGGGATTGCGCCTTGTTGAGGGCGTCGACAAGGTCGAGGGCCAGGCCCTTGGGCTGACCACTGGCGTCGGGTTCGACGAAGGGCGGAAAATCGTAGCCCCCCACCCGAACGATTTCGGCCGCGTCCGCCGCCGCCACCAGCATGCCGCACCACACCATGGCGGCCGCGAAGAATCGTCTAATCACGACACCCGCCCCCTGAAGCTATTCAACCCCTAGGGCGAATAAAAAACCATTCCCCGGCGCGCGTCCAGGGTATGCGCCGCCGTTTTGCCATTTTCATGCCCATTTGACGCCGAATTGCCGGCGTAGGTTAAAACCGTGACCAAGTATCGCGGTCCGGTTGTGGAGAGCGGGCGATGTCCTATCCTTTGTTCGATTCCGGTTTCACCCTGTGGGCCGCCGACGTGGATGCCCGGTTGATGGATCGTCACGGCCGTTCCAGCCGCGCCCTGGGCGTGGACTCCCGCCTGCTGCTCAGCAGCTATTACGGCGGCGATTCGGTATCCGCCGCGCTGGCGCTGATTACCAGCCGCTACGGCCTCGATCTGTAATCCCCCGATTCCCCTCGGCCTCTTGTGCCTGCATGCGGCGTTAATGCATGATGCATATGCAGGTACCACATACCCTGATTGCCGGGCCATGATTGCCGGGTGTGGCGCCCAAACCTGCCGAACAGGCGGGCACAAGAACGATAAGAAAGAACGGGCCGAGGAGACGATCCGTGCCGAACATGTGGCGGGGGCCATTCCCCTGGCTGTTGGCCGCTTTCATCGCGAATGTCGCCGTTATCGTCGCGGCGGCCTATTCCCTGTCGCAGGGAACGCTTGACCAGGAAAAGCTGAACGCGCTGACCATGGTGGCGCTGGCCGGCGCCTCGGTCATGTTCGCGCTGGCGTGGAAGATCGTCGATTTCCAGATCGTGCGGCAGATCAAGCGCATGGCGGCGGAAACCCGCGCCATGGCGCATGGCAGCACGCGCGACAGCCTTGACCCGGCGCGCTATGCCATCCTGTCGCCGTTGCCCGAGGCGGTGAACAGCCTGACCAACCGGCTGGCCGCTTTGCGCAAGGAACTCGCCGACGGCATGGCCGGCGCCACCGCCAAATCCGAGGAAAACGCCGCCCGCCTGGCCGCCATCCTGAACGACCTGCACGAAGGCGTGGTGGTGTGCAACCTGCGCCACCAGGTCGTACTTTATAATTCGGTCGCCATGGACATGTTGGCCGATGCCGGCCAATTGGGCCTGGGCCGTTCGCTGTTCGAGGTGGTGGCGCGCGATCCGGTCGCGCACATGCTGGAGATGCTGACCCACCGCGAGGAAATGGGCGGACGCGGCACGCCGTTCCTGGCCGGCACCGCCGATGGACACATGCTGCTGCAGGCGCGCATGACCCTGATTCGCGGCAGCGAGGGCGAAGCCACCGGTTATGTCGTGACCATGGTGGACGCCGGCCCGCAGGTCGCCGCCCTGGGCCGCCGCGACGCCCTGCTGCGCGAGATCGCCGAGGGGCTGGAGGCGCCGCTGCTGCGCCTGCGCATCTCGGCCGACAATCCGTCCATCGTCTCGTACGAGGCAGAAGTTATCGAAAAGGCGATGAAGCGCGTCACCGCCGGCTATCAACACGCCCTGACGGAATGGTGGCCCATGGCCGACCTGCATTCCGGCGATTTCTTCGGCCTGGTGGCGCGCCGATTCGAAGGCGAGGACCTGAAGGTGTCGGTCACCGGCCTGCCGGTCTGGCTGCACGCCGATTCCCACTCGTTGGCTTTGGCGGTCGAGGCGTTGATCCGCCAGATTTCCGACCGCTTCGGCCTGGCCGAGATCGACCTGGCCGCCACCGGCGGCGGCGACGAGGACTGCTGGATCGAGGTGGGCTGGGGCGGCGGCACCGCCGCCAAGCCGGCGCTGGAAGTGTGGCTGTCGAAGCAACTGCCGTCCCTGGGCGGCATGACAGTGCGCGACGTGCTGGTTCACCATGCCGGCGACGCCATCCGCCAGGAACACCGCTCGGGCCGGTCGTGGCTGCAACTGCCCATGCGCAAGGGCGTCGAGGTGCGGCTGCAAAGCCGGCCCAGCCATCTGCCCAGCCGGCCGGAATTCTATGATCTCGGCCTGCTCGACAACACCCGCGACATCGGCGAACGCGGCAAGCAGTTGCTGCGCTCGCTGACCTTCGTGGTGTTCGACACCGAAACCACCGGCCTGCAACCCAGCCAGGGCGACCAGATCGTGCAGATCGGCGCCGTGCGCGTGGTCAACGGCCGCATCCTGTCGGGCGAAAGCTTCAACCGCATCGTCAATCCCGGCCGCCCGATCCCGGCGGAAAGCATCCGCTTCCACGGCATCACCGACGAGATGGCGCGCGACAAGCCGCCGCTGGACGTGGTGCTGCCGCAGTTCAAGGCGTTCGCCTCGGACTCGGTGCTGGTGGCCCACAACGCCGCCTTCGACCTGAAGTTCCTGCGCATGCGCGAGAGTCAGTTCGGCGTGCGCTTCGACAATCCGGTGCTGGACACCATGATGCTGTCCAACTATCTGGACGGCGCCGATGCCGGCCATTCGCTCGACACCATCTGCGACCGCTTCGGCATCGAGATCACCGACCGCCACACCGCCCTGGGCGACGCCGTCGTCACCGCCGCCGTGCTGTTGCGCCAGATCGAGATGCTGGAGGAGCGCGGCATCACCACCCTGGATCAGGTGGTCAAGGAGCTGGATATCAACATCCAACTGCACCAGCGCCAGTTGACGCTCTAAAACACCTGAACCTGGCGCAGCGCCGGATCGGCCAGGATCGGCCGCAGCACTTGGGCCAGAAGATCGGCCCAATGCTCGCAGCCGGCCGCGTCGGCGACCAGGTCCTGGCGAATCTCGAACGAGACATGGGGCAGGCCGGCGGCGCCGGCATGGGTATCCAGGCTGTAGTTCAGCTCGCGCGCCGAATAGGGCTGGTTGTCGCCCACCTGCAGGCCGGGAACGGCGGACAACGCCCGCAGCACCGGCGCCGCCATACGCCGATCGCGGTTGGACAGCACACCCACATGCCACGGCCGCGCCGCAGCGCCCATGCATGGGGTGAAGCTGTGCACTGACACCATCGCCGGCACCCGTCCCCGGCGAAACAGATGCGACAGCACCGTGCCGATCTCGTGGTGATAGGGCCAGAACCAGCGTTCGGCACGGGCATCGGCTTCAACGTCGTCGACGGCGACGTTGCCCGGCACCAGCACGCCGCAGGAATTGGCCGGGATCGAGCCGGGATCGCCAAGCTGGCGATTGCAGTCGATCACCAGACGGCTGATGCCGGCCAGCACCGCCGGGCAACCCAGCCGCCGCGCCAGGCCGCGCGTCACCTCGGCGGCACCGATATCCCATGCCACATGCGCCATGCGATCGGCCGCAGCCAAACCCAGCTCGGCATAATGGGACGGTATCACCGGCGAGGCATGATCGCAGATCAGCAGGACGTCGGCGCGGCCATCGTCGTCGATGCGGTCGAACGGGGCCGGTTCGGGCTGGTCAAGGGCAGTGAAATGCAGCATGTTGACACTATAACAGCACGCTTAGGCGGGTGCAGCCTCAAGGGCTTGGGGGAATTTCCCCAAAGGCCCCAATCTGCGTGTTGACTCGCCCCCCCGCTTTGCGTATTTTCCCCGCCTCCGGTCGCGCACCCCGGATTGTTACGAATGGGAAGCCTTTGGGCGACCTGGTGTCCTGAACACAACGGCCGCCTTGCGGTGGCCGGCGACAAGCAGGGCACCGACTTGGTGTAGAATTTGTGCGGTGATTTTGTAATTGGCGGGCGCGACGCCAATTACAAAATCACCGCACTGGCGCATAGGGATTTGGACCATGAAGATTCGCAACTCTCTGAAGTCGGCCAAGCTGCGCGACAAGAACTGCCGCATCGTTCGCCGCAAGGGCCGGGTGTACGTCATCAACAAGACGAACCCGCGCTTCAAGGCCCGTCAGGGCTGATCTTTCGGCCACAAGCCGTTTGAAGGACACCGCGCCCTCCCACCGGGGGGGCGCGGTTTTCTTTTGTCCATGCCCCTTCCCCACCCGGCCTAGGCCCTGCGGCTTGGCAGGCCAGCCCGCCATGCCCATATGCCGGGCATGAAGCGCATTTTCCTGTCCATCGGCCTGGTCATGATGCTGGGCGCCAGCGTGTCGTGCTCCACCGACCCAGCGGTGCGCGGCGACCGCTCGGCCAGCCTGGACGCCTTGTTCCAGCGGCTGCAAACCACCGAGGACGACGAAGAGGCCCACCTGATCGAGGTGACCATTCGCCACGTCTGGGCGCAATCGGGCCGTCAGTCGGTGGACATGCTGATGAAGCGGGCGGCCGACGCCGTCCATGCCGGCCACACCGAGGACGCCCTGGCGGCGCTGGATCAGGTGGTGGCGGCGGCGCCCGATTATGCCGAGGGCTGGAACCTGCGCGCCACCGTGCACTATCTGCGCGACGAATACGGCCCGGCGGTCGCCGACATCGAACACGTCCTGGCGCTGGAGCCGCGCCATTTCGGCGCCCTGGCCGGGCTGGGACGCATCCTGCTGGACCTCGAGGACAAGAAGGCCGCCCTGCGCGCCTTCGACGCCGCCCTGGCGCTCAATCCCCACCTTGGCGACATCCGCAAGCAAAGCAACGAACTGCGCGAGCAATTGGCAGGCATTCCGATCTAATGTTTGTGCGGTTCAGGTTGAAGCTCGCCTATTTTCGTCATGCGCGGGCTTGCCCCGCGCATCCACGTGGCGCCGCCTAACCACCTGTTTCAAACTGCGGTCCTACGGAACCGCGTGGATGGCCGGGTCAAGCCCACGGCTGTCCGGTCCGCTGCGGGGCTTGGGTGGCGCGGAGCACGGCCAGCTTGGCTTCGGCGGATGCCGCCGTGCCCAGGGTACACGGACGACACGGACAAAAGAAAACTCGTCATGCCGGCCTTCGAGCCGGCATCCATCGTAATGCACACCCATGGCCCCCGGATCGCGCGGGGCGCGTCCGGGGTGACGCGGATTTCTTAGGGTTTCAGGACTTTGGGCACAGCGACCGTCCGGGTTCGTCCGTGGCCCGCGACAGCGGGCGTCCGTGCCGTCCGTGTACCCTGGGCACGGCCTGGACGGGACAGGATGTTCCGCGAAAGCCTCAACCGGACAGCCGTGGGTCAAGCCCGGCCATGACGATTATCGGGGATGCTTGCGTCAAAAGATCACAGACCCTAGAAAAACACTCAGTCTGCCCCTTCGCCCAGGCGCGGCAGCCATTGGCTGCCGGCGGCGGCGGCCAGCCATACGCGGCAGGCCTCGATATCGGGCAGACGATAGCGCGCCTGGGTCGGGCGCGGCTCCCCCACCAAGACCGACACCCCGCCCAGGCGGTTGGCAGCGGCAAAGCCGTCTTCATCGGTGACGTCGTCGCCGACGAAGACCGGACGGCGGCCGGCGAACGGCGCCGTCGCCATGAAGGCGGTCACGGCACCGCCCTTGTCGGCGCCCCGGGGCTTGATCTCCACCACCATCTTGCCCGCCATCACGCCGTAATCGGGATGATCCCGCACGATCTGCTGGGCGACGCGCAACACCTGATCGGCCAAGGCCGGCGCCTGACGGTAGTGCAGCGCCACTGCGCTGCCCTTGTCTTCCAGTAACAGGCCGGAGAAACGCTCGGCCTCACGGCGCAGGCGCTGGCGGATATCGTCCAGGCCGGGCGGCGGCGTCAGTCGGTGCACCGCTCCGCCGGCATCGCGCCATTCCAGGCCGTGCAGCCCGGCGGCGGGCGGGTCGAACGGCGTCACCAACTGCCGCAGATTGTCCAGCGACCGCCCGGATACCAGCGCGACGGCGCCGCCATGGCTGTCGGCCAGCAATTGCAGCAGCGGCGGCAGTTCTTCCGGCATGACGATCGCCGACGGCGTCGGCGCGATGTCGATCAGGGTGCCGTCAACATCCAGGAACCAGGCCCAGTCGGTGGCAGCGGCGGGCGGCGCGGGAAGATCGGAGGTCATGGAGAGGACATAGGCAAGGACGGCGCTCCATCAAGCCGAGAGCCGTATTTAACGTAGCGCCTGGCGCTGCTCGACGATCCGCGCGCGGCGCATCTGGTATTCCACCAAGCGGGCCTGTCGATAGGCGTTGGCGATGGCGCGGGCTTCGTCCTGGGCGGCGCCACGGTTGGCCCGCCAGGCTTCGCGCGCTTCGGCGACGCGGGGCGAGGCGACCGGACGCGGCGTGGCGTTGGGCTGCAGTTGCAGCCGCCCCGGCCCCACCGGGCTAAGCGAGGCGATGGCGGCCCGGCTGCCGCCGGCGCTCCACACCTTCATCAGCTTGTCGCGATAGACCGCCGCCAGATGGGGGGTCTGCGAGTGATAGTACGACGCCGCCGTCGGCCAATGGTTGGTCGAGGCGTACAGACCGCGCAGGAAGCGGGCGGCATAGCCCACATTGGTGGCCGGGTCGAAGGCATCGTCCAGCGAGGCGAAATTTTCGCCGTGATACATCAGGTTGACCTGCATGCAGCCGACGTCGATGTTCTTGACGCCGCGCGCCTTCAGCTTCTTGACCTCGGCCACCGCCTCGGCCTTGGTGGGGAAATATCTGCCCTCGCCCTCGGCCATCACCGTCCACGGCCAGGCAAGAACTGCCCGGCTTTCGGCGTCGTACTTTCCCGATTCCACCAGCGAGATGGCATCAAGCAATTGCGAGGGGATGCTGTAGCTGCGCTCGGCCTTGGACGTCTCGGCGGCGCACAGCGCCTGGGTCGGCAGGTTCGTGATGGCGGCACGCGCCGCGCCGCTCGCCCAGGCGAGCAGCACCGCAGCCACAATCATCACCACCCGTTTGCCCATCATGTCAGGTCCATTCCGACCAATGAAATCACGTTCACAGCGGGGATATTTGCACATCGCGTGCCACCCTCGCCACGCCTCCCCCTCATGACAGGTCTGCATACCCTAAAAGGCCAGGATTTCTGCCATTTTGGCGAAAGCCTATCACTTCAGCATGCTTTTTCCCTTGCAAGCTCGGCGGCGAGACCGTATCTATTGCACTGCAGCAAACGGAATGTCCTCGGACTTCCCTTGTTGCCTTTCTTGGACGTTTCCTCCCTAAACTTGAGCCCCGGCTTCGTGCCGGGGCTTTTTTTCTGCGTTTTCAGGGAGTTAAAGAACGCCACCAAACCAGCCGCCCCACCCTTTCGCCCGCATCCGCGGCGGTTGCGGGGCGATGGCAGATACTTGCAAATGCAAAAGCTGGACAGGCGTTGACCACCCCGATCACGGCGACGGGGTTAGCGACTAACCACTCGGATATGCTGCACTGCACACTTGAGTAGGCAGCGCCCACCCCCGCGGGGTGCGCCGGATTTAGCGGGAGCGGTTGGCGTTGTCGATTTCCAGTTCCAGCCGGCCAAGGGCGGCGTCAAGTTGCGCCGCCAGGGCCGGACGCTTGTCCGGCGTCGCCTGACGCAATTGACGCAGCAGGTTGTCGGCCTCGATCAGGGTGGTGCCGGTGGTGGCGCTCGGTGCCGTGGCGGCGCGGGCGCGCAGGGTTTCCAGGCGGGCCGACTGCACGGCAATGTCGGCGTCCGAGGATTTCGGCTGGGCCAGAACGGGCGTCGCCGTCAATAGGGCCAGCAGGGCGAGCGAAGCGAAAGTGGTGGGCTTGCGCATGGTTACATTCCCCATTCACGGATAAGGATGGCGGCGACGCTTTGAAAGGCGTGGCCGAGCAGGGATCGCCGAATGCCGGCGATGTGGACCTGCCCGCGCAACGGCACGGCGACCGATTTGACGCCATCCAGGGTCAATCGCACCCGATAGACGGCAGTGTCGGGAATCAACGCCTTGTCGGAGAAACGGGCTGGAATGGAGCCGCCATAGGGCACGGCCAGGGACGGCTCGGTCAACGTGGACACCGCGACGCGGTCGATGGCGGCGACGCGGGCGGTGATGCGGGCGGCACGGCTTTCGGGAATGAACGCCGCCTCGTCACCGACCGCCAGATAGGGCAAGTCGGTTTCCGCCACATAGGCTTCGACCTGGGCGCCTGCCCCCACGCTCAACAGCGGATCGTGCGGACTGATCCATTGTCCCGGTTGCAAGGCCGGCGACAGATCGCCCAGGGCACCGGTCAGCGGGGCGAGCAGTTCCAACCGCCGCTGGTCGGCCTGTAACGCCGCCTGTTCGGCGATGGCGCCTTCAAGTTCTTCGGCGATGGCTTTGGCGCGGTTGCGGAAGGTGTCCTCGAAACCGATGGACGACAATTCGTATTTCAGCGTGCCGATACGGCGGGCGGTCATGGCCAGTCGGTGTTCCAGGTCGGGATTGTCCAGCCGGGCGACGACGGCGCCCGCCGTCACCTCCTGTCCCTGCTCCACCAGAATCTCCACCAACTGGGCCGGCGCCGGCGCATAGACCAGGGCGTGGCGCTCGGCCTTCAACATGGCCGGAGCCGAGACACGGCCGTTCCACGGCAGCACAGCCACCAGCACCGCCAACACCAGCACGGCCAACGGCCAACGGCTGCGGCTCCGCGTCCGGATAACCGCGTACCGCTTGCCCCACTCGGTGAATTCCATCCAGAACGGCCTGAGCACGAACCACCCCATCTCGACGGCGAACAACAGGATGCCGACCACCTTGATAAAGAAATGATAGACCAGGACGGCGATGCCCAGGAACAGCAGCAGGCGGTAGATCCACACCGCCCAGGCAAAAGCGATCATCCAGCCACGGGTCCAGGGCGACAGCACCTCGGGCACCGGCTCGCCCAGGTCGAACAGGAATTCGCGCAGGTGCCAGCGCGCCAGGGCAAAGCTGCGCGGGTGCAGGTTAGGCTGGTTCAGCGCGTCCATAGCCAGGAAATAGCCGTCGAAGCGCATGAACGGCGACAGGTTGATGACCAGCGAACTGATCCAGGTGGTGGTCGCCAGGGTGAAGGCCATGGCGCGCGCGGTGCCGTCGGGCAGCAGCCCCCAGGCCAGGGTGGCCCAGGCGGCAATGGTCAGCTCGGACAGGATGCCCGCGCCGCCCACCATCAGCCGCCGCCGCCGCTCGGTCAGGGTCCAGGCCTCGTTCACGTCGGTATACAGCACCGGCATCATCACCAGAAAGGCGACGCCCATGGTCGGCACCCGCAGACCATAGGATTTGGCGGTCAGGGCGTGACCCAACTCGTGGACGACCTTGGCGAAGCCCAGGGCGATGCCGAACGCCACCAGGCCGGTGGCCGACAGATTGTCCACGAAGGTGGTGCGGAAGCTGTCCCACTGGCGGACCACGAAGAACAGGCCGAACACCAGCGCCGCCAGGGTGGCCCAGCGAAAGGCGGTGCCGCCCAGCCAGCGCACAGTGGGCAGCAGGGCATCCAGCATCTGGTTCGGCCGCACCAGGGGAATGCGGAAGAACAGGTAATGGTGCAACAGCCACGTGGCCCACGACGTCTTGCTGGCGTCGTACTGCTTGATCAGACGATTGACGTCCTGGCTGGTCACGGCCTTCAGCAACTGGCTGCGCGCCATGAATTCGACCACGCCCATGACGTCGTCGATCTCGAGGTTCAGGGTGGTTTCCCGCCCCACCGCCTCCACTACCGCCTGCGGCTCCTTCAGGTGCCAGCGGCTCAGAACCTCGAAAACCGGCCAGGGCAGGCGGAAATAACGATTGGCCAGCGGGTCGTGCAGCGTCCATGTGGGCGAACCGTCATCGGCGGCCGGCCCCGGCAGCACCGCCAGTTCGTCACGCAGATCAGGCAGCGCCAGCGCGGCCATGGTCAGAAGCCCAGGAACTGGCGAACGATGGACAGCGGCCGGCGGAACAACCACCACACCAGCGGCACGGTATCGCCGTCAATGCGGGCGGTTCCCTTCAGGCCGAGACGAGGCTTGGCGATGCCGTCGTCCAGGGTGGCGCGGACGCGATGGGCGACGGTGGCGTCGGGACGGGCCGAAGCCTCGTAGGCGATGGAGCGCACCTTGGCCTTCAGCGGCGACAATGGCGCGGTGTTGAGGAACAGGGTCAGCGGGCCGCCGATCCGCACCTCGCCCACATCGGCCACCGACACCCAGGCCTCGACCTCGGTGTCGGTTTCGTCGGCCACGTCCATCACCTTCTGGCCGACATTGACCGGGCGGCCGATCCAATCCGACGAATCGTCGAACACCGCGATGCCTGCGCGCGGCGCCTTGACCGCAATGCGCGCCAACTGGCTTTCCAGCAGCCGGACCTCGGCGGCCTTTTCCTCGGCTTTGCCCGACAGGATGGCGACCTGAGCCTTGGCCTTGGCGTCGAACACCATGGCCTGGGCGGCCTGGCGGTATTCCGCCTCGGCGGTGGCCAATTGCTGGCGCGTGACGTCCAGGCGGCCAGACAGGGTGGTGGCGTCCAGCGCGAACAGCGGCTGGCCCTCGCTCACACGGTCATTGGGCCGCACCGCCAGGGCATCGACCACGCCGTCCAGCGGAGCGCGCACCACCACCGGATGGGCGGCGACGCTGTCGGCCGGCGCCAGCACCGAGCCGGTCACCGGAAACAGCGCGGCCAATACGGCAGCGGCAGCGGCCATCCAGGCCTTGCGCCCGCGCGGCAAACGCAGCCGCAGCCGCTTGGGCGTCCACGCCCGCAACGACAGCCCGGTCAGCAGCGCCAGCCGTTCCAGCAAGGCGGCATCCTGGGCGCTGAACGCCTCTTCGCGCACGAACAGCAGCAATCCGTCGTCGGCAGGCAGCAGCAATCCATGCTCGGGCAACCAGTCGGCCCATTGCTCGGCCAGGGCGGCGGGGATATCCGCAGCGGTCAGCATGCGGGCGGGACTGCCCGCCAGATGCTGGAACACCTTGCTGAGCCACAGCAGATAGGGCGAGCCGTGTTCGACCGAGGCGCTGCCCGACAATGCCACCACGCCACCATCGGGCCGCCACAGCGCCGCCTGCCGATAGGGCACCAGGGAATGGCCCAAGTTGACGGCGGAAAACGCCGCCTCGACAGGTCGCTTGGCTTCCAGCAGGCGGTGTTCCAGCTCGAGCCAGGCGTGGATAAGGTCGGTCATTTCAGGTCCTCGGGCGCCGGGCGCATGCTTTCGCGTATCAGATGAGGTCCAGCATATGCTGGCAAGCGAGCGATGCGCTAGCCCCCGCGATTGTCACTGCGGGGGTGTCAGCAGGACCTTTCCGCTCATCCCAGCGCTGAGTTCGGGGTAGTTCCCGCCGATCGCCCCGGTCACCTTGACGGATTGGCTGACCGGGTCAATGCGGGCGCCGACACGGGTCATCTTGACCGGATAGGTCTTTCCGGTTTCATCGATGGCGACCTGGAAAGGATGGCCGGGTTTCAGCCAGACCAGCCACTTGCTGGGGATGACGAAATCCAGTTCCAGAACGGAATCGTCCAGGATGTCCAGCAGGGCCTGACCGGGCTGAACGTATTGCTGGGCGCGGACCTTCTGCTCGACGACGCGCCCGGTGAACGGCGCCTGGATGGTGCATTTTCCCAGGACGGCGGCGCTGGCGTTTTCCTTGGCGCGGGCCTTGTCGCGTTCAGCCAGGGCGACGTCGCTTTCCAGCTTGCCGATGGTCTGGAGTTCCAGCAGGCGGCTGTTGACGGCCACGGTCTTGTCGGCGGCGCCCAGGGCGGCGCGAGCTTCGGCCATCTGCGCCCGTTGGATCGAACAGTCGAAGGCGATCAGGACGTCGCCCTTCTTGAAGCGATCGCCTTCGCGCACGGCGATCTTCTCCACCTTGGCGCCGATCTCGGCGGCCAGGGTGGTGAAGTCGTGCGGCGAAAGCTGGGCGCGCAGTTCCTGGGCCTGGACGGCGGCTGCCCCAAAGGCTACCGCCGTCACCGCCAACAAAATCCCCCAGACCTTCATCGGCCGGCCGGGGCCTGGGCGGATACCGCCACCTTGGTCTCACCGTCGGCGAACCACTTTCCCACCTGGGCCAGAAGGTCGCCGTCGTCGGTCGCCTCGCCCTTGGTGTCTTCCTTGACGGCGACGACCGGTTCGGCCGGTGCGGCGGCATCCGGCTCGGCCTGGCCCCAGGTCTCCAGGCGCTTGGCGATGGCCGCCGACAGGTCGGGGATGTTGCGGCTGGCTACGGTCTCGGGCATCAGATCCTGACCGATGCTGGCCTGCATCTTGGCGTAGGCCTGCTCGACCTGAGCATAGGTCTGGAAGCGGCGCAGTTGCGAGGCGATGGCCGAGGCGCGTCCCGCCACCCGTTCCAGCATGCCCTGGGCGTCGTTGGCGCTGCGGGCTTCGGACAGGGTGTACAGGCGCTGGTCCACCTTCCACAGCTCGTCCGACTGTTCGTACTGGCTGACGGCATTCTGGAACTGGCGTTCGGCCACGTGCACCTGGGCCAGCACCGCCATACGCAGCGCCAGGCGCCGGGACTTGACCACTTCCTCGTTGGTTTCGGCGTAATTCAGCGTGTCGGGTGCCGAAACCAAATTCATCAGGTTCCAGCTCAGCTTGGCGCCGGTTTCGTACCAGTGGTTGTCCATCAGGAACGAATTGTGGTCGTACTGGCGGCTGGCACTCAGGGTGATGCCGGGGAACAGGCGGGTGATGGCCTTGCGGGTGTCGTCCACCGCGATGCGCGCCAGATAGCCCTGTTCACGCAAATCTGCGTTGTTCAGGAAGGCCTTTTCCTCCATCTGCTCCAGGCTCAGGGACCAAGACGGCACCTTCATCTCGGGCGGCACGTTCAGGACCAGTTCGCTGCCCGGCGGCAGGTTGATCAGCGCCGCCAGCTCGATCTCGGCGGTGCTCAGCTCCTGTTGGATGGCGGTCAACTGGCGCAGGGTTTCCAGCAGGCTTTTCTGATAACGCAGCGCCTCCAGCGGCGCCTTCAGGTTCTCGCGCTCGACGGTGCGGGCGCGGTCCAAGGCCACCTTGGCCTCGGCCACCGCCTTATCGACGTCGCCCTTCAGCTCCTGGTGGGCGGCGGCGCGCCAAAAGGCGAAGCGCACTTCCTGCACCAGATTGTGCACGGTCTTGCGCTTGCGCTCGGTGGCGATCAGCGCGCGGTCGGCGTTCTGCTTGGCGGTGAAATAGGACAGGCCGAAGTCGAGAATGTTCCACGACAGCCCCAAATCCGCCGTCATCGGGTGCTGGTCGGCGGAATAGCTGTAGCTGGTGCCGTCCTGCCCGGTCCGGACGTCGCGCGACACGGTGGCGTTGGGTTCGGAGCGATAGCTGTAACCGGCATTGGCCGTCAGCTTCGGCAGCAGATCCCAGCGGTCGACCTGGGTCTGGCCCAGCGCCAAGCCTTCTTCCATCACCTTGGCGCGGCGGTCCAGGTTGTATTTCAGCGCCCGAGCGATGGCATCGGAAACCGTCAGCGGGGCAGCCAGGGGTTCGCCACCCTTGAACATGGCGCTGCGGTCCTCGACCCCATTCTGTTTCATCTGATCGGCGGTGAACGGCTCCGGCGTCACCGCGCAGGCCGACAACACGGCGACGACGGAAGCCGAGGCAAGCAACCGCTTGGCGCTGATCACGGACAACATCATTCCAATCCCCTTTTTCCTGCAGTCCTTTACGCGACCTTATCGCCACGCTTTATTGCGTCGAACATGGCGATGTGACGCGCCATGCCCCCCTTGAAGCTCATTTGTCGCAATTGTTCGGTCAGGCCGGCGCGACCGGCGGGCCGCGCATCGCCCAGGCGAACGCCGCCCTGATCGGGCAGGGCGCCCGAGCGGCCGCCCGGCTGACCCTGGCCGCGATCGGGGGCGACGGTCCCGCGATCCTGGCCGACCACGATCTTGAAGGTCTGTACGACCTGGCGGCCCTCATTGTCGCGCGCGGTAACCTTGACCACCACCTCGCCGAGGAAATTAGGCGGCGGCGTGCCTTCGAAGGTGCCGGTGCGCGGGTTGAAGGTCATCCAGCCCGGCAGCGCCGCACCGTCGGCGCGAGTCGCGGTCAAGGTCACCACGGCATCGGCCCGGGTGTGAGCGAAGGCATCCGTCGGGATGGTCACCGACAGGCGGTCGCCCGCGGCAACGGTGGAATCCGGAACCCTCGTATTGATCACCAGGGCATCGCCGCCCCCCGGCGTGCGCCCCGTCAGCGCCACCTGGAAGGTGCCGCCGCCGCCGGTCGTGCGGCCATCGCCACCCGAGGCCAGGCCACCACCGGCAAGCCCCCCAAGGCCGCCACCACCAACGCCGTTGACGGCTCCAGGGCCTTCCGCACCACCAAAGCCGTTTGTCGAGACGATCGGAACGGTGCGCACCACCGTCTGCATGTCGGCGGGTTTGTCGGCGACAACGGGATCGTGGACCACCGTCACCAGCGGCGCGCTGACCACAGGAGTTACGACGACCGGCTTGGTTTCGGTCGATGCCGTCTCACCGGGGTCGGACGCCGGCGGCGAGGTTATGGTGACGCTGACGGCCCCCGACGCCGCCGAAACGTTGCCCACTGCGTCGGTGGCGGTGGCGGTCAGGATGTGGGTGCGTACCTGCAGAGTGGCGGGATAGCTCCAGACCCCGCCACCGTCGGCGGTAACGGTGGCCAACAAAAGGCCGTCATCGTAGATATTGACGGTGGCCCCGGCCTCGGCCGTGCCGGAAACCAACACGGCGGTCGAGGTGCCCCCGCCCGAGGTCGTCAGGGTCGGCGCCCCCGGCGCGGTGGAATCGGTGGTCACCTTGGCGGTGAAGTCCGACGACACCGCCGAGGTGTTGCCCGCCGCATCGGTCGCCTTGGCGGTGAAAACGTGATTGCCATAGGCCAGGGTCGCGGTGGTGTAGGTCCAGACCCCGCTGCCATTGGCGGTGGCGGTACCCAGGGACACGCCGTCCTTGAACACCTCTACCGTGCTGTTGGCCTCGGCGGTGCCGTTGACCACCAGGGCGCGGTTGGTGGTGACGCCGTCGGTGGTCGAACTGCCGTCATCGTTGCCCAGGCCGGTCACCACCGGAACGTTGGGCGCCAGGGTGTCCACGGTGATGCTGAGTGGGCCGCTGGCGGCACTATCCTGGCCGGAGGCCCGCGTCTTGGCGGTGAAGACATGGGTCCCGTCGGCCAGGGTGCCGGTAGCGTAAGTCCAGGCGCCGCTGCCGTCGGCGGTGGCGGTGCCGACCTGCACGCCGTCCTTGAACACCAACACCGTGGCACCTGCCGGGGCCGAACCGCTGATGGTCTGACTGGTGGCACTGGTGACGCCATCCGACGGATTGGCGCCGGTGTCGTTGGACATGGCCAGCCCGGCCGGCGCCGCCGGACCGGTGACGATTTGCACCGCCAGCCCGGACGAGGCCACACCCGTATTGCCCGCCGCATCGGTGGCCTTGGCGGTCACCGTGTGGTTGCCGACACCGAGCGCCGAGGTCGTGATCGACCAGTGGCCCAAACCATCGGCAGTGCCGGTGCCCAGCACGGTGGTGCCGTCGCTGTCATACAGCTTCACCGTCGCGCCAGCCTCGGCCGTGCCGGCGAAGGTGGGCGTGGTGGTCGTGGTGATGTTGTCGCTATCGTCGACGCCGCTGTCGCTGCCCGCCGTCAGGTCGGGTACCGACGGCGCGACGGGCGCCGTGGTGTCGATGGTCACCGGCAGCCCGAACGAGACGGTGCTGACATTGCCCGCCACGTCGACGGCCTTGGCGGTCACCGTGTGATCGCCGGCGCTCAGCGTCGAGGAGGTGATCGACCAATTGCCACTGCCGTCGGCGGTGGCGGTGCCCAGGACGGTAGTGCCGTCGGTATCATACAGCGTCACCGTCGCCCCGGCCTCGGCCGTGCCGGTAAAGGTCGGCGTGGTGACGTTGGTGACGTCGTCGGTGCTGGATCGGCCGCTGTCGCTGGCCGCGCTCAGATCGGGCGTGGCCGGCGCCGCGGCGGTGGTGTCCAGGGCATAGGCGTGGCTGAAGGCGGTGCTGCTGCCGATGCTGTCGGTCACCCGCGCCTTGAAGGTGTCGGCACCCGCCAGCGTGTCGGTATAGCTGAAGGTGGTGTCGCCAACGGTGGCCGTGGTGTTGTGCCAGGTGGTGCCGTTGTCGAACGACACCTCGACCCGCTCGCCCGCGATCAGGGCGGCACTCAGGCTGCCGCTGACCGTCTGCGCTGCCGTCTTGGTGATCCAATCGGTGGCGCTGCTGCCGGTGTCGGCCGACAGCGACGCCGTCGACACCGTGGTACTGGGGCCGGTAGACACGCTCAGGCTCAGGGTCTTGGTGTAGGTGTTGCCCGCCGTGTCGGTGGCGGTGACGTCGACGCTATAGCTGCCCGCCGCCAGGCCACCGGTATTGTTGACGACCAGATTGCCGCCGGAAATGCTGAACTTCCCGGCATCGGTGCCGCCCAGCGTATAGGTCCAGCCGTCGGTGTAGCCCGAGATGCTGGTTGCGTCGGTCGCGGTCAGCGCGCAGAAGGTGGCGCCGTTGGTGGCGTCGGCCACCCCGATCCGGGTGATGCTGGGGGTGATGTCGGTGGGCGCCGTGCGGTCGATCACCACGTCCTTGGTCCCGGCGCTGGAAACATTGCCGGCCGCGTCGGTGGCCTTGGCGGTGAAGGCATAGGTACCCTCCGCCAGGGTGACGCCGGTGTAGTCGAAGCTCCAGGCGCCCGAACCGTCGGCGGTGGTGGTGCCGATGGAAACGCCGCCCTTGAACACCTCGACCGTGCTGTTGGCCTCGGCGGTGCCGACGATGGTCAGGGTGGTGTCGTTGGTGACGCCGTCGGTGGACGAGACGCCGGTGTCGTCGGAAATGGTCAGGCCGGTGGGCGCCGACGGCGCGGTGTTGTCCAACGTAAAGGTCTGTCCGCCCGTCGAACCGGCCAGGATGGGGGTGGTGCCATCGCTGTGGGAGACGATGCCGGTGCCGCTGGCGTTCAGGTCAAGCTCCACCGTGCCGTCGCCGCCCAAGCCAGCCACGTGAACGGTATAGGAACTGGAGCCATCGACGCCGGCGGTCACGGTGACCACCGCCGTGCCGGTGACGCCGGCACCCTTGACCACGCTGAAATCACTGGCGTCGACGCCATCGACCGGCTGGTTGAGGGTGACGGTGTAATCCAGCCCGCCGGTGCCCTTGGTCACCTGGTTGCCGGCCCGGTTGATCGAGGTCACTGTCGGATTGTTCACCGCCGTCAAGGACAGAAGCTTGGCGTAGCTGTTGCCCGCCTTGTCGGTGGCGGTGACCTGAACGGAATAGCTGCCGGCGCTCAGGCCGCCTGCATTGTTGACGGTGAGCTGATTGCCGCCCGAAATGCTGAACTTGCCCTGATCGGTGCCGCCGGTGACGGCGTAGGTCCAGGAATCGCTGTAGCCGGTGATGTTGGTGGGATCCGTCACCGACAACGTGCAGAAGCTCGCGCCATTGGTGGCGGCGCTGGTGGATTGCGAGGTGACGCTGGGGCTGATGTCGGTCGGCGCGGCGGTGTCGACCACGATCACCTTGGTGCCAGCCGCCGAGGTGTTGCCCGCCGCGTCGGTGGCGGTGACCGAGATGGTGTACTTACCGTCGGCGGTATAGGTGTGGCTGCCGCTGGCGGTGCCGTGGGACGAGCCGTCGCCGTAATCGATGTCCAGCGTCGCCCCGCCTTCCGCCGTCACCGTCACCGTCTGCGTCGCCGTCTTGGTGAAGCCGTCCGAATTGCTGGAACCGGTATCGGCGCTGATGGCCACGCCGGGCGTAGTCGGCGCGGTGGTGTCCAGCGTGAAGGCGTGGCTGAAGGCGGTGCTGCTGCCGGTCGTGTTGGTCACCCGCGCCTTGAAGGTGTCGGTTCCCGACAGCGAGTGGGCATAGCTGAAGGTGGTGGCGCCAACCGTGGCCGAGGTGTCCTGCCAGGTGCTGCCGTTGTCGAACGACACCTGCACTGTTTCACCCGCCACCAGGGCGGCACTGAGGCTGCCGCTGATGGTCTGCGACGCCGTCTTGGTCACCCAGTCGGTGGCACTGCTGCCGGTATCGTCCGACAGCGACGCCGCCGACACCGTAGTCGAGGGCGGTGCCGTCACCGCCGCAGTGGCGCTGCTGTAGACGGCTTCGGCGGTGCCGCCGCCATCGGTGTAGCTGACCTTCAGGCGGACATACTTGCCGTTTTCCGCCGATTGCAGGCTATAGGTGGTCGAGGTGGCGCCCGAGATGTTGTTCCAGGTGCTGCCGTCGCTGGACGATTGCCACTGGTAGCTGAAGGTCCCCAAGCCATCCAGATCGGCCACCGAGGCCGCGCTGCCGGTCAGCGTCTGCCCCACCTGGGTGGTGCCCGACACCGACGGCGTTCCCGTCGGCGTGTCGTTGACCGCAGTGACATGGACCGTGCTGGTCACGCCGGTGGACAGATTGTTGCTGCCTTGGCCGTCATTCACCGTCCAGGTGACGGTGCGGTTGGCGTTGGTCGGCGCCTCGCTGCTGGAGCTGAAGGTGATGGAGCGCAAAGCCGCCTGGTATTGTGCCAGGGTGGCGGTGCCGCTCAGCGCCAGCGTACGGGTGCCGGCGTTCCAAACGCCGGTAATGCCGTTCTGGGTGGTGAAGTTCAGCACGTCGCCGGTGACGAAATTGGTCGAAATGACGGCCGTGGCACCGGTCAGATTGGTCTGTTGGGCATCGGCGACGGTGATGGTGTTATCCACCACGACGGCGGTACCGTTTTCGGTATAGCTGGCCGAACTGGCACCGGCGGTGACGGTGGGCGCGGTATTGTCGGCGCATTCGGCGATGTAGCCCATCTGGACCGAGGCTAGAGCGTCGTTGCTGTGAAAGAAACCGCCAGCAGCAACGGCAGCACCACCGTTGCTGACGTCATGCAGAGTGATGTCGGCATACCATATGCCGCCGTAATAATGGGCGGCCTTGACGCTATTGAGGTAAATCGTATCCGGATTGCCGAGGCCGGTCGTCCCGCCCCCGGCGGAGCAGCCCAGGCAGTGGCTGATGTCCTGCATGCCGGCCAGGGTGAAGGGCAGCACGGTTTCGATGTCGCCGGTGCGGTATTCCAGATCCCAGTCGCCGCCCAGGCGGGTCGGGCCGGTGCGGTCGGTCGAGGCGGCGACGTCGACGTCGCCCAGGGCGCGGGCGAAGCTGTCGATGAAGGTCTTGCCGCTGTCCGACCCGGCGACCGAGCACGAATACAGCATGAAGTCGCCGCCGTCCTTGAGCGCGGCGCCGATGGTGGACAGATAGGGGCTGGCGGCGGCGACGTCGCCGCTCCAGATCACTTCCTTGCCCAACAGCACGGCGCCGGTGCGACCCTCGGCCACCAGATGGATGGCGTCCAAATCGTGGTACTGGCTCATGATCTTGGCCAGCACTTCCAGTTCGCCCATGCCATCGGCGTTGGGACTGAGCAGGATGACCGGGGTGTTGGGGTTGATCCCGGCGACCAGCGTCTGCCAGTCGGCGACGGTGGTATCGACCACCACCACCTCATTCCGGGTGCCGGTGGTGTCGGTGGACACCTGCCCTCTCCAATACACCACGGTCGCGGTGGCGACGGATTTGTCGGCCTCGGCCGCCGCCGCGCTCTTGGCGCCGGTGTCGGTGGTCGCGGTCGCCGCCGCCGCGTGGGTGTCCGCGGCCTTGCTGTCGGCGGCCGTCTTGTCGGCCACGTCGCCGACGGCGGCGCCATCGAACATCATGCGGGGTTCCAACGCCAGGATGCGGAACGAGATGCCGGAACGACGGGGCTTGGACGGGCGCAGCATGGCGGTCATTGGAGTGTTCCTTCCCGAACGGGAGTGGACGAGGGTTCTTCGGCGGCAGCCGTCCGTGGGCGCGGCACTTCCACCGGGAAAATTCCTGGGGTCACATGGATGATTGTTCGTTGCAGCTCGGGTTCCGAAAAACCCGGCGTATAGGGGCGGACAATGCCCGGCAGGAACGCGACGTCGTACAGTTCCGTCACCACGCCCTGAATGGTCAGCCAGTGCGCGATCTTGCCGGTGTTCAGATCGACGACGATCAGGCCGCAACGTTGCGGAACATGCGCCTTTTCCAGGCGCTCCTTGACGGACAGGCCCGAGGCGAAGGTGTTGTCGCGCAGCATGGACAGGCCGATGACGGCGTAATCGCCGACAAAGCACAGTCCGCGCGCGAAGCCGGGGCATTGGGTGACCGGCACGAAACGGTCGCCGTCCAGATAACCGAAATCGCCGTCGCCGGAATTCAGCAGCCACAAACGGCCATTGTGCCAGCGCGGGCTGTGCGGCATGGACAGCCCCCGGCACAGCACGGCATCGTCGCGGACATCGATCACCATGCCGCCGCCGCTTTTGGTCGCCTTCCAGCCGATCCGGCTGTCGAATTCGCCGCACAGGGTGACATAGGCGATTTCGCCATCGCGGGTGCCCATGCCGTTCAGGTGGCAGCGGTCCTCGGGCGACAGCGCGGAGATGAAGGGGGGCTTCCACAGCGGACGGAAGCCATAGTGCCCGTCGATGGCGGCGATGCAGCTATACAGGGTGTTGACGAAGGTCAGTTCGTAGCGCAGGCCGCCGATGACGGCGTCGGGGATGATGTCATGGGTATCGCAAGCGCCCAGGAAATAACCCTTACGCGGCATATACACCGCCTGCCAGTCCTGCTCCTTGATGGTGCGGGGACCGACATTGGAGAAGCGCCACACCTGCTCCTTGTTGCTGACCCACATGGCGTGGCTGTTGATGGCCATGCCCATGGCCGAACCGACGATGCGCTCTTGCGCCACGGTCTGGCCGTCGTCATCCGCCGACAGGAAGAACAGGCGCGCGCTCTGGTAGGTGGTGAAGGCAAGCGATCCCCCAACCTGCTGCAGCCATGCCCCAAGGTCGGGGGAAGGCAGCAGGGTCGGCTTGGGCAGCTTTTCCTGGGCGACCACCGTGGAAAGAGCGCCCTTGTTCTCTGGGGTCAAATCGCTTGGCATCAACCTCACCTTGGCCTGGACGACAGGACCAGGGGTTCGTGGTATGTATCTATGCGCGCATGAGATGTGTGCACATATCAACTTTACCCCACATCACATCACACTTCAAAGTGGCAAGTTGTGACGAAGACAGATACCACGGAGACTCTCAGCCTGTTTCGACGCGACCCTACGCGGGCGCAAGACCACGCAAGCCACGCGCCCCATTACTGAAATTCTTGCTGTAAGTGGCAATTTCGCGCCGAACAAACACCGCTTGGTTGGGTATCACTTACCATTCGTAGAGATTTGAGAGAACCCGCATTAAGAGAGTTGCCGTATCGACAACAAAAGTCGCTTTTCGTCCACCGTCCCCCAAGAAATGCATTTTCTCGAAAGACGTCCGCGTCCTAGACTTGCTGCGACAATTTTGTGAGCAAGGGTGGGTGCGCGTCGTGAACGAGCACATCGTGGCCGACTTCATCACCGAGCTTCAGGGCGCGACGACGGTCGACGGCGCGCGCGATCTGTTCAGCCGCACCCTGCAACGCCTGGACATCGGACACTACGCCTATCTGGGCCTGCGCTTTCGCGGCAGCGCCCCCCGTAGCCGGCCGTTCTTCATCACCACCTATCCACAGCCCTGGGTCGAACATTACGACCGCAGCAACTACCTTCAGGTCGATCCAGTGATGCTGGAGGCGCCGTCGCGCAACACGCCGCTGCATTGGGGCGCGCGCGACTATCGCAAGGGCGTCACTCCACGCCAGAAGCAGTTCATGAACGAGGCGGCGGAAATGGGGCTGCGCCAGGGATCGGCCATCCCCATCCACGCGGCGGGCGGTGAATTCGGCATCGTCAGCGTCACCGTCGACGCGCCGACGCGCCAGTTCGGCACGTTGATGCGCAACCACCAGCACCAACTGCAATTGCTGTCGCTGTATTACCACGCCCACGTCGCCGAACACTTCATCTGCGAGGAAAGCCCCGCAGTGTCGGTCACCAGCCGCGAACGGGAATGCCTGTTGTGGTCGGCGCAGGGCAAGAGTTCGTGGGAAATTTCCGAGACCCTGCGCATTTCCGAGGCGACGGTGCATTTTCACATGCAGAACGCCATGCGCAAGCTGAACGTTTATTCACGCCCGCACGCTATCGTCAAAGCCGTGACGATGGGCCTTATCAGCCCCTAAGGCCGACCACCCCTCGCACGCCGGGAACCCCAGGCGGCAAAACTCCCTTAGTGCGGGAATAGCTCTGGCGAATCGCTGCGATTTAATATACATACCAATGGCAGAAGCTATAGCCATACGCCATAGCCCAAAGTCTACCTCATCCGCCGGACACCGGTTCGGCGCCGCAGCGAAGGGATCACGCCCGTGGCACGTCACCCCACAGAAGCCGGAGAGGTAACCGGACGCACCAATGCCGTGGATACCGCCGTGGGCAAACGCATCCGGTTGCGCCGGACCACACTGGGCATGAGCCAGGAAAAGCTGGCCGACGCCCTGGGCCTGACGTTCCAACAAGTGCAAAAATATGAAAAGGGCGTCAACCGGGTCGGCGCCTCGCGCCTGTTCGATCTTGGCCGCGTCCTTGGCGTTCCGGTGGAATACTTCTTCGAGGACGTGGCACCGCCAGCCGGGGCGACCACAACGCCCGCCGCCCCCGACCTGAACGCACCGGTCGAGGAAGCTTTCGCCCTCAAGCGCGAAACCCTGGACCTGATCCAGGCCTACAACACCATCCGCAACCCGGTGGTGCGCCGCCGGGTCTACGACCTGGCCCGCGCCTTGGCCGGGATTTAAGGTTCATCGCGGAATTCCAGGGTGTCCCCTCGCTCGTCATGCCCGGACTTGATCCACTGCTGTCCGGTTGAGGCTTTCGCGGAACATCCTGTCCCGTCGAGGCCGTGCCCAGGGTACACGGACGGCACTGACGCCCGCTGTGCAGGCCACGGACGAACCCTGACTGTCGCCGTGTCCGAAGTCCTGAAACCCTAAGAAATCCGCGTCACCCCGGACGCGCCCCGCGCGAGCCGGGGTCCATGGGGGTGCACCACGATGGATGCCGGCTCAAGGCCGGCATGACGAGTTTTGTTTTGTCCGTGTGATCCGTGGCCGCGAAGCGGCATCCGTGTCGTCCGTGTTACCTGGGCACGGCGGCATCCGTCGAAGCCAAGCTGGCCGTGCTCTGCGCCACCCAGGCCCCGCGACGGAACCGGACACCAGTGGAGTTGATCCGAGCATCCACGCGCTTCCACCTAACCCATTGCCGGGAACGACGTTCTTGCGGTGCCGCGTGGATGGCCGGGTCAAGCCCACTACTGTCCGGTTTAATTTCAGGCCCATTGCAGCACCATCTGATTGGGGTCGATCCGAGGCTTTGGATCGGCCCCGATCAGGCGGTCGATGCGCTTTCGGTGCATGAGGTTGGCGCAGACTAGTCGGGCGAAGGCGAGTGCGCTTTGGATGGCCTTTTGGGCGGCCTGGGCGAGGCGCAGCAGCAGGAAAGCAATGAGTGCAACGGCAACCTGGATGCGGACGGCGTTCTCGCTGGTGCCGAGGAAATGGCGGATTTTCAGGGTCTGCTTGACCCAGCGGAAGAACAGCTCGATGGCCCAGCGCCGCTTGTAGAGGTTGGCGATTTCCTGTGCGGGGGCGTCGAGATCGTTGCACAGGATGCGCAGCACCTTGCCGGTTTCGATTTCGACCCGGACCTCGCGCACCGGATCGCTGAACGGGTTCTTCCGGCTCCTGGCCTGGCGTTGCGGCAGCAGGCCGACGCGATCGGAGAGGATGCCGGTGGCGTCCTTGGGCACCTCTAATTCGGCCTTCACCGTCAGGGGCGTGTTGGACTTGAAGCGGGTGACGATACGGCATCCCGCCGCGTCCATCTTGGCCCACCAGCCGTAATCATAGTAGCCGAGGTCGAAGACGTAGGTGGCGCCAGCCTCGATGGGCATGGCCTGGGCGGCGGTGATATCGTTGACCTTGGCTGCGGTGACCGCCGCGTAGATGGGACGCTCGGCGTCGGCGTCATAGACGACGTGGACCTTGGCACCGCAGGCATTGGCCGAGAAGCGCGCCCACTCGGCCCCCAGGCCGCTCAGGCGAATGGCGGTGGAATCGATCAGGTAGGTGGCCTCGCCGATGGCCCGGCGCAGGCCGCGCTGGGCTTGGCCGACCATGTGGCTGAACAACTCGCTGAACACGGCGCTGGGGCGAACCGCATTGGCGTCGGCCAACGTCGAGCGCGTTACCGCGCGGCTGCCAACGTGGTAGAGCCGCGCAGCATGGCTCTCCAACCCGCCGACGATCTCGCGCAGGCTGGCCGCACCGGAAAATTGCCCGTACAGCAGCGCGATGAATTGGCTCTTGGTCGATAGGCGTCGCACCCGATGATCGGCTCGGTACTCCGCCGTTAAACGGTCGAACTCAGTCCACGGAACCCACTTCAACAGGTCGCGGAAAACGCTATTGTGGTGCGGCACGGTGTTGACCTCCGTTTCATGTCCAGAAGACGCGCTAACGTCTGAACATGAGTAGAATCAACACCGTGCGCCTTTGCCAGAAATTTTAACCGGACAGCAGTGGGTCAAGCCCGGCGATGACGGAGAGTGTAGGGAGCCGCCGTCCCCGCACATCCGCGATGAGCCATAAAAAAACGGCCCCGGCTTTCCCCAGCCGGGACCGTCTTTTCGGGCGTCCGCCGATCGTCAGCCTTCGCTGGTGGCCCCCAGGGCCTTGGCGAGATCCAGGACCCGCTTGCGAACCTGGGGATCGACGATGCGGTAATAGGCGCGCACCAGCTCAAGGGTTTCGCGCTTGGTCATGGGATCGGCCTCGAACCCGGCGGGTTCCTCGGCCAGACCCGAGATCAGGCGCGGCGACAGCGCCTCGACCTCTTCCGACATGTCGTCGAAGAAGAAGCTGACCGGCACATCCAGCACGCGCGACAGATCGAACAGACGCGACGCGCCGACGCGATTGGCACCGCGTTCGTACTTCTGCACCTGCTGGAAGGTCAGGCCCAGCGCCTCGCCCAGCTTTTCCTGGCTCATGCCGAGCAGGGTGCGGCGCAGACGGACGCGGCCGCCGACATGGACGTCGATCGGATTCGGCTTGCCGGCCGGAGTCCGTCCACGGCTGGAATGACGACGGGTGGTGGTGGTCTTTTCGGCCAATTTTGCGGTAGCAGTCATTGATATATCCTGTAGCACAACGCCCCAGTTGCATATTCTCACAGAAGCAACCCAAGAAGCAACTACTTGTTGAGAGCTGTACGTTAATTACACACCGATAGCCAAAAGTCGGAGGTATACATCTCTCGCCTAGGATGTGCACACGGACACTTTCTGAAAGGTTGACCAAAGTCATTTATTCTCATGAGAACAATTCTCAAATATTCATTTTTGCGGATGCAGGTAACGCCCTAAACTGACTTGCAGGAACGGCATACCGATGCCTATGCTTCCGACTAGCGGAACGTTTGGCACAACCGAACGGCCTATGCCTTTCGGTTGCACTTTAACAGCAGGCGGACGAGATGACGAAGCGGAAACTCATTACCGTTGATGGCAACGAGGCATGTGCCTCGGTCGCGTACCGTGTCAGCGAAGTGGCGGCGATCTACCCCATCACCCCGTCTTCCACCATGGGCGAGCTGGCCGATCAGTGGGCGTCCGAGGGCAAGGTCAATCTGTGGGGTGCCGTTCTCGACGTCGCCGAGATGCAGAGCGAGGGCGGTGCCGCCGGTGCCGTTCACGGCGCGTTGCAGGCGGGCGCGCTGGCGACCACCTTCACGGCGTCGCAGGGCCTGCTGCTGATGATCCCCAACATGTATAAGATCGCGGGCGAGTTGACCTCGTTCACCATGCATGTGACGGCCCGCACGCTGGCGACCCACGCGCTGTCGATTTTCGGCGACCATTCCGACGTCATGGCCTGTCGCCAGACCGGTTTCGCCATGCTGGCCGCCGGCAGCGTGCAGGAAGCCCACGACATGGCCGCCATCGCCCATGCCTCGACGCTGAAGGCGCGGGTGCCGTTCCTGCACTTCTTCGACGGCTTCCGCACCTCGCACGAGGTCGCCAAGATCGAGGAACTGACCGACGCCGATCTGCGCACGCTGATCGACGAGGATCTGATCACCGCCCATCGCCACCGCGCGCTGTCGCCCGACCGCCCCGTGCTGCGCGGCTCGTCACAGAATCCCGACACCTTCTTCCAGATGCAGGAAGCGCGGAACCCGTGGTATCAGGCCTGCCCCGGCATCGTCCAGGACACCATGGATGCGTTCGCCAAGCTGACCGGGCGCGCCTATAAGCTGTTCGACTATCACGGTGCCGCCGACGCCGAGCGCGTCATCGTGGTGATGGGATCGGGCGCCGAGACGGTGCACGAGACCGTGGACCACCTCAACGCCCAGGGCGCCAAACTGGGCGTCATCAAGGTGCGCCTGTTCCGTCCGTTCTCGGTGGATGCCCTGGTGGCGGCGCTGCCGCCCAGCGTGCGCGCCATCGCCGTGCTGGACCGCACCAAGGAAGCCGGCGGCGTCGGCGAGCCGCTGTACCTGGACATCGTCGCCGCCCTGGCCCAGGCCAAGGCCGAGGGCCTGCGCGCCACCGCGACCGACCCGGTGGTGGTCGGCGGCCGCTATGGCCTGGCGAGCAAGGAGTTCACCCCCGCCATGGCCAAGGCGGTGTTCGACAATCTGGCGGCGGCCAAGCCGCGCCATAACTTCACTGTCGGCATCAACGACGACGTCAGCGGCCTGTCCCTGCCGGTGGACGCGCACTTCCATCTGCCGTGCGGCCCGGTCAAGCGCGCGCTGTTCTTCGGCCTGGGCGCCGACGGCACGGTGGGCGCCAACAAGAACTCGATCAAGATCATCGCCGAACAGGCCGGCTTCTACGGCCAGGGCTATTTCGTCTACGATTCCAAGAAGTCGGGCGCGATCACCATCTCGCACCTGCGCTTCAGCCCCGAGCCGATCCGCAGCGCCTATCTGCTGGACCAGGCCGATTTCGTCGCCTGCCACCATTTCGTCTTCCTGGACAAGTACGACGTGTTGGAGCAAGCGGCGCCGGGCGCCAAGTTCCTGCTCAACTCGCCCTATGCCAAGGACGAGGTGTGGGACCACATGCCGCGCGAAGTGCAGCAGGCGATCATCGACAAGAACATCGAGGTCTACACCATCGATGCGCGTAGCGTCGCCCTGGCCGCCGGCATGGGCCAGCGCATCAACACCATCATGCAGACGTGCTTCTTCGCCCTGTCCGGCGTGCTGCCCAAGGACGAAGCGATCAAGCACATCAAGAAGGCCATCGAGAAGACCTACGGTCGCAAGTCGGAAAAGCTGGTGGCCAAGAACTTCGCCGCCGTCGACCAGGCGCTGGAGCATCTGGAGAAGGTGACGGTGCCGGGCGCGGTCACCGCGACCCGCCTGCGCCCCGCCATCGTGCCGCCGGAGGCCCCCGACTTCGTCCAGGGCGTCACCGCCATGATGCTGGCCAACAAGGGCGACCTGCTGCCGGTCTCGGCCTTCCCGCCGGATGGCACCTGGCCGACCGGCACCGCCAGCTTTGAACGCCGCAACATCGCCGCCGAGATCCCGGTGTGGGACGCCGGCGTGTGCATCCAGTGCAACAAGTGCGCCCTGGTCTGCCCGCATGCCGCCATCCGCGCCAAGGTGGCCGAGCCGGCCAATCTGGACACGGCGCCGGCCTCGTTGAAGCACGTTCCCTATAAGGGCGGCGAGTTCAAGGGCGCCGAGTACCTGTTGCAGGTCGCCCCCGAGGACTGCACCGGCTGCACACTGTGCGTCAAGGTGTGCCCCGGCAAGGACAAGAAGGACCCGTCGCGCACCGCCCTGCACATGGGCGACAAGAGCGAGCTGTTGACCGCCGAGAAGGACAACTGGAGCTTCTTCCACGCCCTGCCCGAGGCCGACCGCACCCAGTTGACCCAGCCGACGGTCAAGACCGCCCAGTTCCTGCAGCCGCTGTTCGAGTTCTCGGGCGCCTGCCTGGGCTGCGGCGAGACGCCGTACCTCAAGCTGCTGACCCAGTTGTACGGCGACCGTCTGATGGTGTCGAACGCCACCGGCTGTTCGTCCATCTATGGCGGCAACCTGCCGACCACGCCGTACACCAAGAACGCCGACGGCCGTGGCCCGGCATGGTCCAACTCGCTGTTCGAGGACAATGCCGAGTTCGGCCTGGGCTTCCGCCTGGCAGTGGATTCCCACAAGGTCCACGCCCGGCACATGCTGGCCCATCTGGTCGCCGCCGGTAAGGTGCCCGAGCAGTTGGCCAACGCACTGGCCCACGCGCCCCAGTCCAACGACGCGGAAATCGCCGCTCAGCGCGCCCGCGTCGACGAACTGCGCCGCATCCTCGCCACGGTTCCCAGCCTCGAGGCCCGCCGTCTGGCCGACGTCGCCGATTACCTGGTGGAAAAGGTGATCTGGATCATCGGCGGCGACGGTTGGGCCTACGACATCGGCTATGGCGGTCTCGACCACGTCTTCGCCTCGGGCAAGAACATCAACATCCTGGTGATGGATACCGAGGTCTACTCCAACACCGGCGGCCAGCAGTCCAAGGCGACTCCGCTGGCGGCGACCGCCAAGTTCGCCGTCGCCGGCAAGAGCTTGCCCAAGAAGGACCTGGGCATGATGGCCATGGCCTACGACAACGTCTATGTCGCCAACGTCGCCTTCGGTTCGAAGGACGTACAGACCCAGCGCGCCATCCAGGACGCGGTGTCGTGGCCGGGTGTGTCGCTGATCGTGGCGTATTCGCATTGCATCGCCCACGGCTACGACCTGGCGCACGGTCTGGACCAGCAGAAGCTGGCGGTGCAGTCGGGCTATTGGCCGCTGTACCGCTGGGACCCGCGCAAGCTGGGCACCGACGAGCATCCGCTGACGCTCGACAGCACCGAACCCACCGCCGGCCACCTGTACGACTTCCTGAAGAACGAGGCCCGCTTCACCATGGCCGAGCGCCATGACCCCGAGCGGTTCCGCGGTCTGGTTGCCCAGGCGGAAAGCGCCATCCACCACCGTTTCGCCAAGCTGCGCCGCTTTGCCGGCCTGCCTGCGGCGGGGACGGGTGACGACGGCGCCCAATAGGACTATGCATAAAGTCAAGCCCCCTCCCGCCGCCGGCGGGAGGGGGTTTTCTTTGGCCCGGCCGTGATCCAACATATCGTCTATGACCAGCACGGAAATCCTTGCCCGCACCCGCAATTTCAAGGAATTGCATCACGTCGTCGTCTCGGGCGAGGGCAAAACCTCCATCGTTCTGGGCAACGGTTTCGGCACCGACCAGACCATGTGGCAGCACATCCTGCCGTGGCTGGAAAAGCGCTATCGCGTGGTCCGCTTCGACTGGCTGATCGACCCGTATCATTACGACAGTTCGCGCTATAGCAGCCTGCCCGGCTTCGTCGACGATTTGCTGGCAGTGCTGATCGCCACCGACACGCCGACCTGCCTTTATGTGGGCCACTCCATGGGCGGCATGATCGGCATGCTGGCGGCCAAGCAGGCGCCCGAGCGCTTCCGCGCGCTGACCATGCTGGCGCCGTCGCCCTGTTTCGTGAACCATCCCGGCTATGTGGGCGGCTTCGAATCGGCCGAGATCGAGCAATTGCTGCATGATCTCGGCAGCGATTACCTGAGCTGGGTCGACCGTTTCAGCCCGCTGGCGGTGGCGCAGCCGGCCGGCTGTCCCAACACGGACGAATTCGCCCGGTCGCTACGGGCGATGCGGCCGGATGTGGCGTTTTCCATGGCGCTGACCGTGTTCAAGATGGATCTGCGCGACCAGTTGGACGGCTTCACCCATCCCACCACCATCGTGCAAACCCGCGACGACATTGCCGTGCCCATGGCGGTGCCGCAATTCCTGCTGACCCACTGGCCGCAGGCCCGGCTGGAAGTGATCGAGACGTCGGGCCACTTCCCCCACCTGACCGCACCGGCCCAGTTGATCGCCATCCTGGGACGCACTTTGCCCCAGGTTTAGCGTCCCCGTTTGGCCGCCTGGACCATCTTTTCCAGGCCATCAAGGAAGCGCGAGCGGTCCTGCTTGGTAAAGCCGCTGGGACCGCCGGTCACCTCGCCGGTTTCGCGCAGGCCCTTCATCAGCTCGCGCATGGCCATCTGCATGCCGATATTGGCCTCCTCGAACGGGCGGCCGCGCGGGTCGATGGGTTTGGCGCCCTTGAGCAGGCAGCGCTGCGCCAGCGGGATGTCGGCGGTCACCACCACGTCGCCCGCCTGGGCGCGCTCGGCGATGATGTCGTCGGCGGCGTCGGCGCCCAACTGTGCCACCACCTGCTCGACCAGATAATGGTCGATGCGGTGCCAGCGGTTGGCGACGATCAGCACGGGCAGTTGGTGGCGTTCGGCGACACGCAGAACCTCGTCCTTGACCGGACAGGCGTCGCCATCGATCAAGATGGTAGTCATGGCGCGGTTTTACGGTAGAGCACGTGGCGGCGCAACCAATGTCCGTCAGGCAGCGCCGGGTGATCGAACGCGCCCGCCGCCGTCATGCCCAGCCGGCGCATCACCGCCTGCGAGCGGGTGTTGACGGTGGCGGTGAAGGACACGATCTCGCCCAGTCCCAGGACGGCGAAGCCATGGTCCAGCGCCAGCCGCGCCGCCTCGGTGGCATAGCCCCGGCCCCACAGCGCGGCATCCAGCCGCCAGCCGATTTCGATGCACGGGCCGAACGGCACCCCCGCCGGCGCCTGCTTGAGGCCGACGAAGCCGCCGAACTCCGCCACGCCTGGGACTTCCAGCGCCCACAGGCCCCAGCCGCACTGCTCGATACCGTCGGCGATACGGCGGGCCAGCGCGTCGGACTCCTCGGCCGACAGCAAGCCCGGCATGAACTCCATCACCCGCGCGTCGGCACCCATGCGGCAAAAGGCGGCACGGTCGCCATCGCGCCACGGCCGCAGGAGTGTTCGCTCGCCCCGCAATGCAACCATTTGTCACCAACCCATCACCGCGACGACACCATGGCGTCACCATCGCTGGATATCTTAGCCGGGACAATAAAACATCAGGGAGGACCCGGTCATGTCGCAATGCCGAAGCTGCCCCCGCCGCTCTGCCTGCCGCGTTCCCGCCGACCTTGACCGTTTCCATGCCGTCGCCCATCGGCTGGAGCAGGAACATCGTGCCCCCAACCTGAGCCAACGGCTGCGCTATTACACCGATCGCGGCGATTGTCTGGTCGAAGCGGGTTATGTCGACTTATGAGCGCCGTCAGTGACTTAACGCACATAGCGCGGTTGCACTCGCCACATGGGCGAATCTCCAACTCGCGCATGGAAAATACTGCTTCCGTATATTAGAAAGAGGGGAGACAGGGATAGAGGGACATTTGGCATGACCACGCTCGCCGACAAGGACAAGGTTCCAACCAGCACCCCACACAAGGGCGAGGTGCCGTTCTACCGCGAACGCGGACAGGCGCAGCCGCGCGCCGTCAAGGGCCGCTTCCGCGACATCAAGTGGTGGGCGATGGCGGTCCTGTTGGCGTGGTGGCATCTGGCGCCGTTCCTGCGCTGGGACCGCGGCATCGGCGCCCCCGACCAGGCCATCCTGATCGACATGCCCGGCCGTCGCGCCTATTTCTTCAACATCGAGATTTGGCCGCAAGAGGTCTATTACGTCACCGGCCTGCTGCTGATCGCCGCCATCAGCCTGTTTCTGATGAGCGCGCTGGCTGGCCGCCTGTGGTGCGGCTTCCTGTGCTGGCAGACCGTCTATACCGACCTGTTCCAGCAGATCGAACGACTGATCCTGGGCGACCGCAACGCCCGTATCGCCGCCGGACGCGCGCCCATGACCGCCGCCCGCGCCCTCCGCCAGGGCGTGGTCTACGCGTTGTGGCTGGTGGTGGCGGCGGCATGCGGCATCGGCTTCATGCTGTGGTTCGGCGATGCCTTCCAGACCCTGCGCGAGTTGTTCACCCTGCAGGCGTCCGGGGCGACCTATCTGATCATCGCCGTCATCGGCGGCTTCTGCTTCCTGCTGGCCGGCTTCGCCCGCGAGCGGGTCTGCGTCTACATGTGCCCCTATTCGCGCTTCCAATCGGCCATGCTGGACGAGCATTCGCTGATCGTCTCGTACGAGAAGTGGCGCGGCGAGCCGCGCGCTCCGGCGCCCAAGGACTTGGACTTCAGCGCTCGCGGCCATTGCGTCGACTGCAAGATGTGCGTGCAGTCCTGCCCCACCGGGGTCGACATCCGCTTCGGCAACCAATTGGCCTGCATCGGCTGCGGCCTGTGCATCGACGCCTGCAACACGGTGATGGACAAGTTCGGCCTGCCGCGCGGCCTGATCCGGCTGGATTCCTCGGCCAATCTCGAGGCCCGCACCGTCGGCCAGACCGGCCCCGGCCACCGCATCGTGCGCCCGCGCACCATCCTGTACACCACGCTGCTGGCGATCGTCGGCACGGTCATGCTGACCGCGCTGCTGACCCGCTCCACCACCGAGGTCAACGTGCTGCACGAGCGCAGCCCGCTGTTCGTCCAAATGTCGGACGGCGGCGTCCGCAACGGCTATGCCTACAAGGTGCTGAACATGATCCGTCAGGATCGTGACTACACCCTGACCACCGAAGGCATCGACGGCGCCCGCATGGAAGTGATCGGCGGCGACAGCAACGTCACCTCGACCGAGTTGTCGGTGGACAAGGACAGCGTCGGCACCTTCCGCCTGTTCGTCACCGCCCCGGACGCCTCGCTGAAGGGGGCGCGCCAGACCATCACCTTCGTGCTGACGGAAAAGGGCACCGGCAAGGTCGTGCGCAGCGAAAGCATGTTCGCCGCCCCCGACCGCTGATACCGGCGTCAATTGGTGGGACGCTAAGCACTCGCTAACCGCCGCCGTTGGACCATGCCGCCTTGACCCTGGCGAAAGGCGGCTTCCGATGGTGGCGGTGATCGGGTTGGCGGAAGACGACGAAGCGGTGTTGCGGCGGCTGATGGCGCGCATGACGGCCGACGGCCTGCCGCTGGACGGCCTGGCCCGCGTCGAATGGCGCGCCATGGACGGCTATAACGGCCTGGTGGAGCCGGCCCGCCTGGACGAGGCCGACCGCCTGCATTGCGTGCTTTATCTCGCCACCGGCGCGCCCTTCACCATCGCCCACGAACTGGCCCACGTCGCCGACATCGCACTGCGCCACGATGAAACGGTGGCCCATCTGGGCGGCGAGATGTCGCATGCCTGGCACATGGCCCATCGCATGACCTCGGAATACTTCGCCAATCGCGTCGCCACCCAGTATTGCGTGGATGGCGAAATCTTCCCCGCCTTCCAGAACGACCGGCTGGGGCTGGTCATGGGGTGCCGTGCCGGCCACTGGGCCGACGTTCTGATCAACTACGCCATGCTGTTGGGCATCTTCCACGGCCTGGACCGGCTGGACGTCGAGCCGCTGGAACTGTTGCCCGATGCCGACCTCGACCGCCTGACCCCGGCGGTGCTGGAGGGCATGGCCGGGTTCCGCAACGAAGCCGACACCTTCTTCCGCAACTGCCCGTTGACCGTCGCCGCCTGACGCCCCACACTTCAGCATCATTGTAAAATAGGAGCTTCCGATGGCCACCGTCACGCTGAAGGGCAACCCCATCCATACCGCCGGCGAGCTGCCGGCCGTGGGCGCCGCCGCCCCCGACTTCACCCTGGTCAAGACCAACCTGTCGGCGGTGTCGCTGAAGGACCTGGCCGGCCAGACCGTGGTGCTGTCCATCTTCCCCAGCGTCGACACCCCGACCTGCGCCGCCTCGGTGCGCCGCTTCAACGCCGAGTTGGACAAGCTGAACAACGTCACCGTGCTGTGCGCCTCGGCCGATCTGCCCTTCGCCCATGCCCGCTTCTGCGGCGCCGAGGGCCTTGAGCGCGTCGCCGGCGTCTCGGACCTGCGCGACAAGGATTTCGGCAAGCGTTACGGCGTCACCATCGTCGACGGCCCGCTGGCCGGCCTGCTGGCCCGCGCCGTGGTGGTGATCGGTACCGACGGCAAGGTCAAGCACACCCAGTTGGTGGCGGAAGTGGCCGACGAACCCGATTACGCGGCCGCGCTGGCCGCCGTGAAGGGCTGAGGACCACGGGGAGGGAGCGCTGCCCCCTCCCCTTTTTCCCATGCGGCTACCCACGCTCAGCGACTTCGCCGGCCAGGCCTTTGATCCGGCGCGCTATGCCCGCCTGCCGGACGACTGGTCCGTCGCCGTCGCCGACGTGGTCGCCAGCACGCAATTGGCCGCCCAGGGCCGCGACCGCGACGTCAATTTCATCGCCGGAGCGGTGGTGGCGGCCATGGCGGCCACCTGCGGCGACGCCGATTGCCCCGCCGCCTGCCAGTTCGGCGGCGACGGCGCCGTCGCCGCCGTGCCCCCCGAGCATCTGGAGGCCGCCCGCACCGCCCTGGCGGCGCTGGCCCATTGGTCGGCGGCCGAGATGGACATCCCCCTGCGCGTCGGGTTGGTGCCGGTGGCCGACCTGCACCGCGTCGGCCATCAGGTGCTGGCGGCGCTGCACGATTTCGGCAACGGCAACGTCTTCGGCCAGTTCCTGGGCGACGGCGTCCCCATGGCCGAGCATTGGGTCAAGAGCGACGCGCGCTGGCGTCTGGCTCCCGCCGCCGGCGACCTGCCGGGGCTGGAGGGATTGTCATGCCGCTGGCGGCCGGTGCCACCCCGGCGCGGCGGCGTGCTGTGCCTGATCATCGACCCCACCCGCCCCGGCCCCGAGGGTCTGGCGGCGCTGTCGCGGCTGCAGGGCGAGATCGAGGCCATCGTCCCGACCCAGGCGGCGGCACCTCTGGGAGACGGTAGCCACCTGACTCCCGGCGGCTTGCCCGACGCCCGCCTGATCGACATCGAGGCCCGCACCGAACCGCCGTCCCGCCGCCTCGCCCGCAGGCTGCGCGCCGTTGCCGGCAGCCTGATCCTGGGGCTGGTCCATGCCCTGGGCGGCCGGCTTGCCGGGGTGGACACCGACCTCTACCGCCGCCACCTTGCCGAGCGCACCGATTATCGCAAGCAGGCCGGCGGCCCCCGCCTGGTGCTGGATGTCAGCACCGACGAAGCCGACCGCATCGAGGCGCTGCTGGCCGCCGCCGAAGCCCGCGGCGACATCCGCTTCGGCACCGCCCGCGCCGCCGCCACCACGCTGACCTGCATGGTCGGCGACTTTGCCGCCGACCGTCACGTCCATTTCGTCGATGGCGACGGTCTGGGATTTTGGCGCGCCTCGGTGGTACTCAAGAGCAAACGCCCGGAATAGCGCGTTATAACGGAAGTAGAGTCATTCAACCGCGGATGCATTGACTCACTCCCATCAACAGTCTCTAATTTTAGGGTCTGTTCGCGCCTGCGGGAGTGGTCACATGCTGACCCAGAACACCGGATGGCCCGACCTGGAATTGTTGGAGGCGGCGCCGATCCTGATCTGGCGTTGCGACACCGAAACCAGGTGCGATTGGTTCAATTCCGCCTGGCTGGCCTATCGCGGCCGCCGGATGGAACAGGAATTGGGCAACGGCTGGGCGGAAGGCGTTCACCCCGACGATTACGACCGCTGCCTGCGCGTCTTTCTTGACGCCTTTGCCGCCCGCCACCGCTTCGACATGGAATACCGCATTCGGCGCGCCGATGGCGAATACGGCTGGATCGTCGATTACGGCGTGCCGATCCACGGCCGTGACGGCACCTTCCTGGGCTATATGGGCTATTGCTTCGACGTCACCGCGCGGCGCCGCAGCGAGGAAAGCGTGCGCCGTCACGAGGCGGAATTGCGCGCCATCTACGACGCCTCGAACGTCGCCATCTTCCACATGGACCGCGACGGCCACATCTCGCAGGCCAACCGCCGCGCCACCGAGCTGTTCGCCTGCATGCCCGACCGCATGATCCAGGCCAACTATTTCAGCTTCCTGCGCCCCGAGGATTCCGCCAGCGCCCGCATCAACCTGGACCGGGCCTTCGCGGAAGACGCCCCGATACAGGTCGAGCGGCTGTACCGGCGCGGCGACGGCAGCCAGTTCTGGGGCCGACTGAGCATCGACCGCATGCGCGACGACAGCGGCACCACCACCGGGCTGGTGGCGGTGGTGGTGGACATCACCGACCGCAAGATGGCCGAACTGGACCTGGAAAAGGCTTGCCGCACCCTGCGGGCGTCCAACGCCGAACTGGAACAATTCGCCTATGTGGCCTCGCATGACCTGCGCGAGCCATTGCGCATGATCAGCAGCTACATCACCCTGCTGGAGCGGCGTTACGCCCACGCCTTCGACCAGGACGGCACCGAATTCCTTGCCTTCATCCGCGACGGCGCCCAGCGCATGGACCGTATGGTGCTGGACCTGCTGGCATTCTCGCGCATCGACCGCATGGGCGCCGCCATCGTTCCCATGGCGGCGGGCGACGCGCTGGCGGCGGCCTTGGACAATCTGAAAGTCGCCATCGGCGAGTGCGCCGCCGGCATCGAGGTCGGCGACACGCCGCTGCCCATGGTGATGGGCGACATCCACCAGATCATCAGCCTGTTCCAGAATCTGATCGGCAACGCCATCAAATACCGCCGCCCGGGGTCCTGCCCCCACATCCGCGTCGGCTGCGTCGCCGAGGGCGAGAACTGGCATTTCACCATCGCCGACGACGGCATCGGCATCGCGCCCGAATGCCACGACCGCATTTTCCTGCTGTTCCAGCGCCTGCACACCCGCCAGGAATACGAAGGCACCGGCATCGGCCTGGCCTTGTGCAAGAAGATCGTCGAGCGCCACCAGGGCGCCCTCTGGGTCGAGTCCGCCCCGGGCCAAGGCGCCACCTTCCACTTCACCCTGCGCGCCGCCGACCCGGCGGAGTAGACGCTCGGCCCTTGCCCGATTGGCCACGGCCCTCGGCCTTGGCGATTCATGCTTATTTAACAGTGCGCCTCAGGAGAATGCCTGATTTTTCATATGCTCACTTACCGGTATAAGCACATTCGGACGGAGCGGGAGACTCGGCTGATGCTGAAGCGAATGGCAATCTCGACGCGATTGATGGCCGCCTTCGGGGCGATGTGTCTGATTATCCTGGCCCTGGCCGGTGTCGGGCAGTGGCAGCAAGGCACGGCCGACGACACCCTGGCGACGCTGAAGCGGCAATCCAACAACGCCATGCAGACCGAACGGGCGGCGCGCCTGTTCGCCCAGGCCCGCATCAAGGCCAATGCCGCCCTGTCCAGCGGCGACGTCACCGACTGGCAACAGGCCATGGCCGCCGTAGCGGCCGCGCGCGAGCATCAGGGCAAGCTGATCGCCTCGATCGTCAATCCCCAGCGCCGCGCCAAGGCGGAAAGCATGGCGGCGCAAACCGCCCAGTACGAGAGCCTGCTGAGCCAGGCGCGCGGCGGCCAAGCCACCGTCGAGCAGCGCGAAGCGACCCGCCAGGTGGCGGAGCGGGTCGATGCCGACGCCGATGCCCTGATCGAAATGATCCGCGTTTCCAGCGCCAAGGCCACCGCTGCGTCCGAGGCCGAGCTGGATGCCATGAGCCGGTGGTCCATGATCGTCGCCGCCATCGGCGTGGTGTTGGCGATCACCCTGACCGCCGCCATCTCGCGCGGGATCGTCCGCCCGCTGGCCCGCATGAGCGACGCCATGTCCACCATCGCCGCCGGCGACACCACCGCCCAGGTGCCCTGCCTGGAACGGGCCGACGCCATCGGCCGCATGGCCCGCGCCGTCGAGGTGTTCCGCCATAACGCCGAAGAGAACCATGCGTTCCAGGCCGAGCAGGAGCGCCAGCGCCTCGCTGCCCAGGCGGCCAAGCACGACGCCCTGTGCGGCATGGCCTCGACCGTGGAAAGCGAGGCCGATTCCGCCGTCACCGATATCGCCAAGTTGACCGGCGACATGACCGGCGCCGTCGACCGCCTGCACGCGGTGGCGGTGCGAACCAGCGAAGGCGCCAATGCCTCGGCCGCCACCGCCGAGCAGGTGCTGGCCAGCGCCGACGCCGTCGCCGCCGCCACCCGTCAGTTGCACGCCTCCATCGCCGAGATCGGCCAGCAACTGGACAACACCCGCGCCATTGCCCGCCACGCGGTCGGGGCCTCGGCTTCGGCGCAAGAGGTCATGGCCGGCCTGTCCGAGACCACCCAGCGCATCGGCCGGGTGGTGGAGATGATCTCGACCGTGGCCGGCAAGACCAACCTGCTGGCGCTGAACGCCACCATCGAGGCCGCCCGCGCCGGCGAGGCCGGCAAGGGCTTCGCCGTGGTGGCGGGCGAGGTCAAGACCCTGGCCAACCAGACCGAGCGCGCCACCAGCGAAATCACCGAGCAGATCGAGGCGATCCGTGAGGTGGCCGGCCGCGCCATCGACGCCATGAGCGAGATTTCGCACACCATCACCGACGTCGAAGCCGGCGCCAGCACCATCGCCGCCGCCATCGAGGAACAATCGGCCGCCACCTCGGAAATCAGCCGCGCGGTGGACCACACCTTCCAGGCGTCCCGCCATGTGGTGACGCTGATGCAATCCATGGCCGAGGAAGCGCGCCATTCGACCGAGCTGTCGGACGAGGTCAAGAAGGACGGCGCCCGCGTCACCGAAACCCTGTCGGGCTTCAGCAACACCCTGGGCCGCGTCATCCGCACCTCGACCCCCGAGGTGGACCGCCGCGACGACGCCCGCTTCGGCGTGTTCGTGCCCTGCCGCGCCATCATCGGCGGCCAGACCCTCGACGTCACCATGACCAACATTTCCGCCGGCGGCGCCGCCATCCAGACCGGCACGGCGACCCTGGCGCCGGGCGAGAGCTTCAGCCTGGACTGCGCCGCCCTGGGCGGCAGCCGCACCGTGCGGGTGATGACAGCGGAAAAGTCGATGGCGCACGTGGCATTCGCGCCCGACGCCCAATTGTCGGCAGAGACCGTCGCCCGCATCGGCCATGACGGCGCCCTGGCGTTGCTGGAAAAGGCCAAGACGGACCACGAAGGCTTCGTCGCCGGCGTGCTGGCGGTGCTGGCGGGCGAGTCGCAGACCAAGGCCGCCGATTTGGCCAATCATCACACCTGCCGCCTGGGCAAGTGGTATGACGGCGTGTCGGACCAGCGCATCCTGTCCTGCCCCGCCTTTGCCGCCATGGTCGGGCCGCACCAGCGCGTTCACCATAGCGGCAAGCAGGCGCTGGCGGCTCATTGGCACGGCGACGCCGTCGCCGCCAAGGCCGCCGCCGAGGAACTGCGCCGCGCCTCGGCCGAGGTGCTGACCCTGCTTGACCGTCTGGCCGGCGAGGTCCGTGGCGGCCACGCCGCCGCCGCGTGATGACAAGGGCGCAAGGCGACCGTATCATCGCCGCCATGCGCCAGCTCATCCTCGCCTCGCTTCTCGCCCTCGTCGCCCTTCCTGCCGGGGCGGGCCAAATTCCCTGCCGCGACAACAGCGGCATGCCCGAGCCGGCGGCGCAGGAAACGCCGCCGCAGCCCAACCAGTTCCACCGTGTGGTCGGCAAGGGGCTGGCCTGCGCCATCGGCAACGCCGAGGGCGAGGCCATGAGCGAGCACAAGCGCCCGGTCACCTTCCTGCCCTGCCTGAGAATCGGCGCCGTCGGCATCTCGGATGATCGCCACGTGGTCGAGGAGATGCTGGGCGAGCCGAGCCAGATCAGCGATCTCGACCTGCGCACCCAGGCCCGCGTCTATCCCATCCACCAGCGCACGGTGCCGGAACCCTATTACGTCGTCACCTACCAGGACGACGTCGCGGTGGCGGTGCAGTTGATCGGCCCGCCGATGGAAATGCCGACCACCTTCTCGGGCCTGTCGCTGGGCCAGCCGGCCCAGGCCGCCATCAACACCCTGGGCAAGCCGCAGCGGCGCTGCCTGTTACGCGGCAAGGGGCCGGAAACCTGGATGTGGCAGCCCTTCCCCATCGGCGTCGACGTGCTGGACGGCCGTATCGTCGGCTTCAAGGTCACCTGGCCGGCGGGGCGGCCGACGCCGAATTAGGGGGAAGCATTCCCAGGCGGCAACATCGCAACTGCCGTTGCCAAGGTTTTCGTCACCCCGGCTAGCGCTCCGCTTGGCCGGGGTGACGTGGGTAAACTCACTCTTCGGGCGGCACCGGGCGCTTCTTGCGGTTCTCGTCGACGGCGACGTAGGTGAAGGTGGCGCTGGTCACCTTCACCTGATTCACTTCCAGGCAGCGGCGGCGCACCCAGGCCTCGACCCGGATCGCCAGCGAGGTGTTACCGATACGGATGATGTCGGTATAGCAGGTCAGTTCGTCGCCCACCTCGACCGGCTGGTGGAATTCCATGGCGTCCACCGCCACCGTCACCACCCGGCCACGGGTGCGTTGGAACGCATGGGTGCCGCCGGCCAGGTCCATCTGGCTCATCAACCAGCCGCCGAAAATCTGGCCGTTGGGGTTGGTATCGGCGGGCATGGCAACGGTGCGAATGGACAACCGGCCGTTGGGCGCGGTTGCGGTCTCGATGCTCTGGGGCGCAGCCATCGGAAAGAAACTCCGCTATATCAGCATGTTGGAAGGCAGGCGCGACCGTCACAGCCACCGCTTGCGCATGGAAACGTCGCCCCTATAATGCCCGCATGTCTGATCTCTTCCAACAGCTTGCCCCCAAGGGCAATGAGTACTCGGCGAAAGATATCGAGGTCCTAGAGGGCCTGGAGCCTGTCCGCCGCCGTCCCGGCATGTATATCGGCGGCACCGACGAGCGCGCGCTGCACCATCTGGTGTCCGAAGTGCTGGACAATTCCATGGACGAGGCGGTGGCCGGCCACGCCAGTTGGATCGACCTGGAATTGGACGCCGCCGGTTGCGCCACCGTGCGCGACAACGGCCGCGGCATCCCGGTCGACCCCCATCCGAAGTTCCCCGACAAGAGCGCGCTTGAGGTCATCCTGACCACGCTGCACTCGGGCGGCAAGTTCGGCGGCGACGCCTATAAGGTGTCGGGCGGCCTGCACGGCGTCGGCGTGTCGGTGGTCAACGCCCTGTCCGACAAGCTGGTGGTCGAGGTCGCGCGCGAGCGCAAGCTGTATCGTCAGGAGTTCAGCCGGGGCCTGCCGCTGGGGCCGCTGACCGAAGTGGGCGCGGTGCAGAACCGGCGCGGCACCACCGTGCTGTTCCATCCCGACCCGGAAATCTTTGGCGAACGCGCCCGGCTGAAGGCGCGCACGCTGTATCGTCTGGCGCGCTCGAAGGCCTATCTGTTCCGTGGCGTGCAGATCCGCTGGAAATGCGACCCGCTGCTGATCGACGAAGGCGACGACATCCCCGCCGAGGATACGCTGCACTTCCCCAACGGCCTGTCCGATTTCCTGGCCGCCGTGCTGGCGGAACGGCCGCTGCTGACGCGCGGCTTCTTCGCCGGCACCGCGCCGCTGGCCGACGACATGGGTCAGGTGGAATGGGCGGTGGCGTGGCCGGACGACAACGACGACGGCTTCCTCAACACCTATTGCAACACCGTGCCGACCCCCGAGGGCGGCACCCATGAACAGGGCCTGCGCAATTCCCTGACCAAGGGCCTGCGCGCCTATGGCGATCTGGTCGGCAACAAGAAGGCCGGGCAGATCACCGCCGAGGACGTCATGGGCGGCGCCTGCGTGCTGGTCAGCCTGTTCATCCGCGATCCCCAGTTCCAGGGCCAGACCAAGGAAAAGCTGGTCAGCGTCGAGGCCACCCGCCTAGTCGAGAACGCGGTCAAGGACCACTTCGACCACTGGCTGTCGGCCGATACCGAATCGGGCAAGGCCCTGCTGGGCCACATCATCGACCGCGCCGAGGAACGCCAGCGCAAGAAGCAGGCCAAGGAGACCAGCCGCAAGACCGCGACCAAGCGGCTGCGCCTGCCCGGCAAGCTGGCCGACTGCACCCGCCAGGTCAATGTCGGCACCGAGCTGTTCCTGGTCGAGGGCGATTCGGCCGGCGGCTCGGCCAAGTCCAGCCGCAACCGCGAGACCCAGGCCATCTTGCCGCTCAAGGGCAAGATCCTCAACGTCGCCTCGGCCTCGACCGACAAGATGCGGCAGAACCAAGAGGTCAAGGACCTGATCGAGGCGCTGGGCTGCGGCACCCGCGACGGCTACGACCGCGAGAAGCTGCGCTACGAACGCATCATCATCATGACCGATGCCGACGTCGACGGCGCCCATATCGCCAGCCTGCTGATGACCTTCTTCTATCAGGAAATGCCCGACCTGATCCGCGACGGCCACCTGTTCCTGGCGCTGCCGCCGCTCTATCGCCTGGCCCACGGCCAGACGGTGGTCTATGTGCGCGACGATGCCCACAAGGAAGAACTGATGCGCACGGTCTTCGCCAACAAGAAGAACGTCGAGATCAGCCGATTCAAAGGCCTGGGCGAAATGCCGCCGTCGCAGCTCAAGGAAACCACCATGGACCCGGCCAAGCGCACCCTGATCAAGGTGATGCTGCCGTCGGGCCGCACCGAGGAAGACAAGGAAGAGGCCAAGGACGCCGCCAATCTGGTGGAAACCCTGATGGGCAAAAAGGCGGAATTGCGCTTCCACTACATCCAGAAGCACGCAAAATTCGTGCGCGACCTGGACGTCTGACGCGGGCGATTGCACGGGGGCGAGGACGATGCCGGCTCCGCTGCTCGGCGACAGGCACCGCTCGCTCCTCCTCCGCTGGCTGCTGGCCTGCGCCATCGACTATACGCTGCTGATCGGCGCGACCCTGTTTTTGGCACTCGGCTGGCCCGGCGGGCACGAGCCGCTACGCGCCGTCATCCTGATCTGTCTTGTCCACATGCTTTACCAGCCGTTGGGGGAAGTGCTGGGTGGCACGTTAGGGCAGCGCATGGCCGGAATCCGGTTGAATGCCCCCGGCGCTATCTCGACCACATCCATCGCAACGGTGATCCGGCGCCACGGGGAAAGGATGGGGATAGTGTGGGGCGTGCTTGCGGCCTATCTGTATTGGCGAAAGCGTCTGCACGCACCGGCACCGTCATCAACCACCGCCGAACGGCTTCCCACCGATTGGGAATGGACGGATCGCTGAGAACCGGTTCCACCAGCAACGAACAGAAAGGCCGAACGCCATGATCCTGACCACCACCGACAGCGTCGAAGGCATTCCCGTCGGCCAATACCTGGGCATCGTGTCGGGCGATACCGTGCTGGGCACCAACATCTTCTCGGACCTGTTCGCCTCGATCCGCGACATCGTCGGCGGCCGTTCGGCCTCGTACGAGGAAAAGCTGCAGGCGGCCAAGGACACCGCCCTGGCCGAAATGGCCGCCCGCGCCAAGGATTTGGGCGCCGACGCGGTGATCGGCATCGACCTCGACTACCACTCCATCGGCGGCGACAACAAGACCCTGCTGATGGTGGTCGCCAACGGCACCGCGGTGAAGCTGGCGCGCTAGACCGTGATGCCCTGAATGTGCATCACGGTCTAACCTTCATCATATTCCCTCGCCGGGCGCGGGCATCCGCCCGCTTGGCCGCGCCCGCAATGGGCGCTGGAGCGTCGCGCCTCAGATGAAAGGCGCGCCGCGCTAACGCGGCTTTCACCGAACTCCACCGCCTGGCGTGACTTTTTCCGCCTGATCGCCCCTGCCCTCCCGTAACAGTGATGGCACACGGCTTTGCCCGTGCGCACAGTCATGTCTTCGGCGCATGAAAGCCGCCATCAGAAAATAATCCGACCGGATCATCTGGCCGCTCCGTAGAAGCCAACAGAAGGGACAAGGCAAAAGCCGCCGATGTCCCAAGGTTTCGCCGGAGTACGCTGCCATGGTTGACTCAGTCACTTCGTCCACGTCGACGTCTTCGACAAGCTCGGCTTCCTCGATCAGCGGCAGCAGCGGGTCTGACACCTACAATATGTTCCTGCAGATTCTGTGCACGGAACTTCAGACCCAGAACCCACTGGATCCGACGGACACCACCGAATTCACCTCGCAACTGACCAGCTATTCGCAGTTGGAGCAGGCGATCAACACCAACACCAAGTTGGACGAGGTGTTGAGCGGCTTCGACAGCCTGTCGATGTCCAACGGCGTCGGCTACATCGGCAAGGAAGTCGAGGCCGACACCGACACCCTGACCGTCGCCGATGACGGCTCGATCGACGCCACCTGGAAATACGACCTGGATGGCACCGCCAAGAGCGTGACGCTGAGCGTGGTCGATTCGGATGGCAACACCGTGTGGACCGGCAGCGGCGAAACCGGCTCGGGAGCGCACGAATTCACCTGGGACGGCACCAACACCAAGGGCGCCGCCGTTGCCGCCGGCGACTACACGCTGAAGGTGACCGCGACCGATGCCGACGGCGCGGACGTCGACTCCTCGATCTCGATCAAGGGTGAGGTCACGGCGGTCGATTCCGGCAACGGCTCCACCATCCTCGAACTGGGCGACACCCAGGTCAAGATGTCCGCCATCACCCGTCTGGCCGCCTGAGGGGGAGACCGATCATGAGCATTTCCAGCGCCATGAACACCGCCGTTTCGGGCCTGAAGGCACAAAGCCAGGCCCTGTCGGTGATTTCCAACAACCTGGCCAATTCCAGCACCACCGGCTACAAGACGGTCGAGACGCAGTTTTCGTCGCTGGTGACGCAGATGTATAGCGGCACCAGCTACAGCGGTGCCGGCGTCACCTCGTCGTCGCGCCAGAACGTCTCCAGCCAGGGCACCATCTCGGCCACCTCCAGCAACACCGACCTGGCGCTGGACGGCAACGGCATGTTCGTCGTCAGCTATGGCGGTACCGACGGGTCGATGTATTTCACCCGCGACGGCGCTTTCGAGACCGACAAGAACGGCTATCTGACCAACAACAATTACTACCTGATGGGCTGGCCGACCGACGACCAGGGCAACATCATCGGCGAAAAAAGCGCCGCCAACCTGCAGCGCATCAACGTCACCAACAACGTGTCGTCGGTCCAGCCCACCAGCACGGCGACCATCGACGCCGACCTGGGACCCAACACCAGCGTCACCGGCATCTCCAAGGCGGCCAGCAGCAGCATTTCGTCGACCAATGCCGCCGATGTCAGCGGCCTGGGCACCGCCGCCGGCGACTCCTTCACGGTGACCACCAGCGACGGCACCTCCGTCACCTATACGGTGGCCGACACCGACAGCAGCGGTGAGGTCAGCCTGGCCGAGATCGCGGCCTCCATCAATGCCACCAGCGGCGCCAACGTCAAGGCCACCATCGCCACCGATTCGTCGGGCAAGTCCACGCTGACGCTGACGCCCACCACCGACGGCGCCAGCCTGGCGTCGATCGCCAACGTTTCCGGCACGGCGGCAACCGATCTGGGTCTGATCACCAGCACCGGCGCCGTCGCCAACGCGACCATGAGCAACACCTCGACCTCGTCGATGGAGGTGTACGACACCCTGGGCAACGCCCACACCGTCACCATGACGTGGTCGAAGACCGCCAGCAACACGTGGTCGGTGGGCTTTTCCAGCAGCGACGGCACGTTGACCAGTTCGCCCGCCTCGGTCGAGCTGGACTTCGACACCAAAGGCCAGTTGACCTCGGCCTCGGCCGACTCGCTCAACCTGTCCTTCGACTGGGGCAACGGCTCCAGCACCAGCCAGACCATCGCCGTCGACCTGTCCAGCGTGACGCAGACCTCCAGTTCGACCGGCGTCAGCCAAACCTCGGCCAACACCGACGGCCATGCCACCGGCAAGCTGCTGAACGTGACCATCGGCGAGGACGGCGCGGTGGTGGCGTCGTACGACAACAGCCAGAAGGTGACGCTGTACAAGGTCGCGGTGGCCACCTTCCCCAATTACAACGGCCTGGCGGCCATGAGCAACGGCGTCTACGAGGCGTCGTCCAACTCGGGCAACTACAGCCTGCATGTGGCCGGCGAAGACGGCTCGGCGGTGATCGACCAAAGCAGCCTGGAAAGCTCGACCGTCGATACCGCCGACGAATTCACCAAGATGATTGTCGCCCAGCAGGCCTATTCCGCCGCGTCGCAGGTCATCACCACGGCCAAGGACATGTTCGACACGCTGATCAGCGCGGTTCGCTAACGGCACAAGGGAGTAACCGCCATGACCCGCAAACCCGATCTGGACGCCATCATCGAACTGGCCGACGTGCGCGCCGCGCGCGGCCTGGCGGCCACTCAGGCAGCCCTGCTGCCCGACGAAACGACCCTGCTGGACGCTGAAGAGCTGTCGCGCCGCGTCGCCGAACAATTATCCACCCTGCCCCGCGACCAGGGCCTGCTGCTGCGCCGCAAGATGCTGGTCGCGGTGCACGACCTGGAAAGCCTGGTGGATGCGCTGCAGGAACAGATGAACACCCTGGCGCTGGAACTGCGCAAGGTGTCCAGCCATAGCAGCGCCGCCACCGCCTATTCCCGGCCGGTTCGCCGGCCTTCGGACCACCGTTCGTGACAGGAGAGACTCCCATGCTGACCTCCGCCCGTCCGATGAACATCGGAAGCGACCACCACAGCGACCTGCCCGAACACCTGCTGCTGGTGATCGCCGAACTGACCGACGTCATCACCGAAGAAAACACCGTGATGGCCGAGGGCATGCCGGCCGCGGTGGTGGCGACCGTCGACCGCAAGCTCGAACTGTCCGACACCTACGAGGAGCTTTACGCCGAGCTGGCCGACAACCGCGCTGAAATCCTGGCCCAGGACCCCGAATTCGCCACCAAGCTGATGGAGGCGGTGCTGCTGCTGCGCGAAGTCACCGCCGAGAACCTGACGCGGCTGGACGCGGCCATGACCGCATCGAAGCGCCGGGTCGAAGCGGTGATGGCGGCCATGCGTTCCGCCGCCCGCGAAAGCGCTCCGTACAGCGCCAAGGGCGACGTGCCGCTGAATGCGCGCCTTGCCGCCTTCGGCAAGGACTATCACGCCTGATCCCTGCCCCCTCGGGAGGCCGCCATGTCGCTGTCAGCCGCACTCAGTACCGCCACCTCGTCGTTGCGCACCATCCAGACGCAGTTGTCGGTGGCATCGAACAACATCGCCAATGCGGACGACGTCAACTACACGGCCAAGACCGCCAAGCAGAGCACGGTGGTGGCCGGCGGCACCGGTGTCGGCGTCAACATCACCAGCATCGCCAGCGATGTGGACAACAACCTGGTGCGCAGCATCGTTGACGCCACCGCCGCCGACAGTGCCGCGCAGACTTTCCTGAGTTATATGCAGTCGCTGAGCGACGCGCTGGGGTCGCTGTCCAGCGATGGCGCGGGCGACACCCTGGCGACGTCGCTGTCGAGCCTGGAAAGCACGTTGGACGAACTGGCGACCACGCCGGAGAGCGCCACCCTGGCCAATCAGGCGGTGAGCGACCTTGAGGACGTCACCGCCGACCTGCGCTCGGCCTCGGACGACGTGCAGACCCTGCGGACCAATGCCGACGGCGACATCGCCGACGCGGTCAACACCGTCAACGACGCGCTGCACCAGATCGATTCGCTGAACCAGTCCATCGTCCGGGCGCAGGGCGCCGGCCAGCCCACCGGCGATCTGGAAGACAAGCGCAACGCCGCCCTGCAGACGATTTCCGCCGAGATGGGCATCACCACCTATACCGATTCGACCGGCGCCATGAAGGTGTACACCACCTCGGGCCAGGTGCTGCTTGGCGACGACGTGCACGAGCTGAGCTTCACCGCAGCCAGCTCGGTCAAGACCACCTCGGCCTATCCTGCCACCCTGTCGGGGATCAGCGTCGACGGCCAGGACATCACCAAGTCGATCCAGACCGGCGAGATTTCGTCGCTGGTGACGCTGCGCGACACCACACTGCCGTCGGTGCAGAAAGACCTGGATGCGCTGGCGACCGAGCTGCGCGACACCCTGAACACCATTTCCAACCAGGGCAGCGCCGCGCCGCCGCCCAACAGCCTGACCGGCACGGCCAGCGTGTCGGCCGCCGATTCCCTGTCGGCCACCGGCACCTTGCGGGTTGCGGTTACCGACAGCGACGGCAAGGTGGTGTCGACCCAGGATATCGACATGACCACCGTCACCTCGGTGAGCGACCTGCTGACCACGTTGAACAGCGTGCCGGGACTGAACGCCAGCGTGAACAGCGACGGCAAACTGGTGCTGAAGGCGACCAGTTCCAGCAACGGCGTGGCGATTTCGGGCGGCAGCATCGGCAGCAAGAACGTCTCGGGCTATTTCGGCCTCAACGACATGGTGGTCGGGACCACCGCCGCCAACGTGGCGGTGAAGGCTGATCTTGCCGGTGACACCAGCCGCCTCCCCATCGGCAGCGTCAGCACCGCCACCACGCTGAGCGTCGGCGACAAAGCGGTGACCTCGGGGTCGGGCACACTGGCGCAATCCATGGCCGACGCCCTGCGTTCCGCCGATTTGACCGGCGACGCCGGCTCGCTGGTGTCCAACGTCGCCACCAAGCTGTCCAGCGCCAAAAGCCGCGCCACCTCGACCGAAACCACCTTGAACACGCTGGTCGACAGTTTTTCGTCGCAATACGGCGTCAACACCGACGAGGAAACCGCGCGGATCTCGGAGCTTCAGAATGCCTATTCGGCATCGGCCCAGGTGCTGAGCGCGGTGACGTCCATGTTCAACGACCTTCTGCAAGCAGTGAGGTAAGCCATGGTCGGGCGCGTTTCCTCTTTTGGCCTGGGACAGGCCATGCTGCGTTCGGCGTTGTCGGTCCAGTCCGACTACGCCACCGCGTCGACCCAGCAAGCCTCGGGTCTCAAGACCACCACCTATGGCGGTCTGGGCGCCAAGGCGTCATCGCTGATCTCGACCGAATCCAGTACCAGCCAGCTCACCACCTGGCAGAGCAACACCAAGCTCGCCAACGACCGCACCCAGTCCATGTATTCGGCGGTGGGCGACATGGTCGACCGCTTGACCGCGCTGCGCAGCACGCTGAGCGCTGCCAAGTCGTCCACCGACACTTCCGTCGATCTCAACCAGACCGGAACGGACCTGCTGAGCGACCTGGCCGACCTGATGAACACGCGCCAGGACGGCCGCTACCTGTTCGCCGGCAGCAACACCGACACCGCGCCGGTGGACCCCTCGAAGCTGGCGGCGGCGACGGTGCCGTCCTCGGCCGACATGTCGTATTACACCGGCGATGCCGAAGTGGCGTCGGTGCGCATCTCCAGCCAGCAGACCATCGACTACGGCGTCAACGCCAACGGCAGCGCCTTCGAAAAAGCGCTAAGGGCCAGCAACGTGCTGGCCAACATGACGACGTCCCCGGCCGACCAGAACGCCATCAACGAAGCCTACGATCTGGCGACCGAGGCCCTTGACGGCCTGATCGCCACGCAAAGCGGCCTGTCCACCTCGTCCGACCGGCTGGAGGCGGCCGAGACGCGCCAGACCAACGCGCTGGATCTGCTGGATTCCGTGGCCTCGGACCTCAAGGAGGTCGACACCGCCTCGGTCACGGTCAAGCTGTCGGAATACCAGACCCAATTGCAGGCGTCCTATTCGGCGCTGGCCAGCGTGGCGAAACTCAACCTGACCAATTATCTGTAATCAGGGTTCGCACAGCACCCGGACGCCGATGTTGTAGCTGCCCAGCGCGGCATCGTTGCGGGAGCGTGCACGCACGGTGGCGTTGGCGGAATAGTAGTACCACGAGCCGCCCTTGATGACCCGCTGGGCGCAAGCGCCGTTCCAGCAATCCTCGGTCCATTCCCACACGTTGCCGTTCATGTCGACCAGCCCGTACGGATTGGCGGGAAACGACCCGGCCGGCGTACTACCATAGATCGGCTGCGGATTGCAGTCGCGGCAATTGGCCATGCCGCTGGCGGGACTGTCACCCCACCAATACGCCGTGGTGCCGCCGCCACTGGCGGCCTGTTCCCATTCGGCCTCGGTGGGCAGGCGGCAGGAATGCCCACTGACGGTGGAAAGCCAGCGGGCATAGGCGTGCGCGTCGGCCCAACTGACATTGATCACCGGCCGCGTTCCCCGCCCCCAGCCATGGTCGTCCTGGCCGCCACCGCAGGCCCCCGCCGTCACGCAAACCTGCCACTGGTCGAAGGTGATTTCCGAGCGGCTGAACCAATGGCCGGCGCCGGTTTCCGTCGGCACGGCCACCATGGGCGGACAGCCGGAACACCAGCTTTCCACGGCGGCAGCCGGCACGGTAGCCAGGGTCAAGGCCAATGCGGCGGCTCCGACTAAAGGATGGGTTATTCCCTCCATATTAATCACTCTTCCAGATACATCTATTTGTTATCCTGTCCGCAAATCCATGCCTTACGTATGGCATGGTTGTGCGCTGTGGGCGCACTCTCGCATTGAGAGAGGGGCAATGACGAAGAGTGGGGGCAACGCGCCGGTCAAGGATCAGGCATCCTTTTCGACCGTCGTGCAAGGGGCTGCGTCGCATTCCGTGACCATTCCGGGCGGCGATTTCCTGGTCAGCGCAGACTTTCAGCGCGCCGGCCCCGACCTGATCCTGGTGGGCGCCGACGGCACGCGCGTCCTGGTCCAGGGCTATTTCGCCACCAACCCGCCGCCATCGCTGATGTCGGACCATGGCGATGTCGTCGATGCCGGCCTTGCCGCCACGTTGGCCGGGCCGCAGGCGCCGGGCCAATTCGCCCAGGCCGGCGGCGCCACCGCCGCCGCGCAGACCATCGGCACCGTCTCGGTGCTGAACGGCAAGGCGACGGTCAAGCACGCCGACGGCACCCGTTCCGAGTTGCACAAAGGCGACCAGGTCTTCCAGAACGACGTGGTCGAAACCGACAAGGGCGCCGCTGTCGGCCTGACCCTGGCGGACGGCTCGACCTTCTCGCTGGGCAGCGCCGGCCGCATGGTGCTGGACGAACTGGTCTTCGACCCCGCCGCCCATACCGGCAACGCCAACATTACCCTGCTGAAGGGTGCCTTTACCTTCGTCTCCGGCCAAATCCCGAAAAGCCATCCCGATGCGATGACGGTCAAGACACCGGTCATGACCGTCGGCATCCGTGGCACCGCAGGCACCGTCAACACCCAGACGGCACTGCTGCTGCCGGAAGCCGGCGGCGTCGCCGGCGAACTGACGGTGACCACGCTGTCGGGCCAAAGCATGACGCTCAACGTTCCCGGCCAGGCCGCCACCGCCGGCAGCGGCGGCATCCTGAGTCTGAGCACGTTCTCGTTTCAACAGATGCAGAGCTTTGCCGGCAATTCGCTGTCGGCGATGCCCAATCCCGGTTCGCTGGGCAACGGCCTGGGATCGGGGCAAGGCCCAGGCAACGATCCGCACTTCATGCCCCCGCCGCAGAACCAGCCGCAGCAAAATCTCCAGCAAGGCATGCAGGAGCAGATGCAGCAGGCGCAGCAGCAGGCGGCGACCCAAGCCCAGCAGGCGCACGCGGCCATCACCCAACTGGCCGCCCAAATCGCCGCCCAGGTGGCCACCGCCCAGACGAATGCGGTCAATAACGCCATCCAGCAATTGAACCAGCAGGATGCCACCCGCGAAGCCCACATCGCGGACGCCATCGCCGCCGTGCGCGTGGTCGAGGCGCAGATTCGCACCCACAGCCAGGCGGCCCAGGATGCCCTGGCCCACGCCACCGAGGCGTTCAACAACGGTCAGAGCGATCTGCTGACCTATTGGCTCGGCGTCGCCGAGACCGAAAAGAACGCCATCAGCGCGGTGGATGCCGACAGCGCGACCCCCGGTGTGCAGACGCTGATGACCCTGGCGCTGAACGCCACCCACGACGCGCACGACCCGACCATCACCTATGGCGCCGCCGTGGCGGTCTACAGCGCCGAGGTGGTGCCGCTGAAGGCGGCGGCGGACCTGGCCTATGCCAGGATCCTGGTCTATTCGCAGCACGGTAGCCTGGCCCAGGCGTGGAACGACGGCTCGGCCATCGCCGACAAGCTGGACACCCGCGCCGCCGCCGACGGCGCCCAGGCCACGCTGCATGAATTGCAGACCACGGCCGATGCCGCCGCCGCCGCCGAGACGGCGGCACGCGCAGCGGCGCGCAACCCGATCATCGAGGCCGCCGCCGCCGAAGCCGCCTATACGGTGCTGCACCAAGGCTTGGGCGAAGTGCGGGTCTCGCTGGGCAAGGCGGTCGCCGACTACGTCGCCCAACACGCCAATTTCGCCCATGCCGACGATTGGTACGGCCTGACCCCGGCGGTCCTGACCGCCTACAACGCCTATAAGGCGGCGGTGGATGCGCTGTTGCCGACCATGTCGGCCGTGGATGCCAACCTGAACAGCGGCGTCGCTTCCGCCTTGAACTCCCTGATCGCCGTCATGGTGTCGGATACCAGCAACGACAGCATCGGCACCGCCGGCAGCCCGGCCGATCTGGATCTGGCCGACAATCCCTATTCCCAGGCCATCTCGGCGTGGATCACCGCCCATAGCGCGGCGGTGAAGGCCGACGGCAGCGCCTACGACGCCTATCATACCGCCAGCGATCTGGCCGACGCCGCCACCGCGCTGGTCACCGCCGCCGCCCTCAGCGCCTCGCATGCGGCGCAAGCCTATGCCGACTGGCAGGACGACACCGCCGACGCTGCCACCGCCGCCGCCCTGGCGCAATACCGCGAGGTGGAAGCGGCAACGTCGCTGCAGGCCGAGGCGGACGCGATCATGACCACCGCCCTTGGCGACCTGTCGGGCGATTTGGGCAGCGACGGCGCCACCGCCATCGGCACCGCAAAGGGCGACCTTGCCTCTGCCCAGGCCGCCGCCGCCAACGCGCGGAATGCCGTCCTGAGCAACGTCAGCTTCAGCCTGACCGCTGCCCAGGCCGCCCTGAACCAGGCCCAGGCGGCGGTGAACGACTTCACCGCGCGCGAAACCGAGGCGAACGCGGCCGTCACCCGCGCCAAGATCGCGCTGGATCTGACCAAGGACGAACCCGACAACATCGCCGACGCCGAAACCGCGTCGCACGACATCGCCCACCAGGCGCAGCAGAAAGCGGCGGCGGATTACGCCAAGGCACTGACCATCCAGGCCGACATCGCCAACCAGAAGACCCTGGCACAAGCCTATCTGGCCCAGGCCGAACAGGCGGTCACCACCGCCCAGGCCTATCAGGCCGCAGTCGATGCGCAGAACGCCAGCACGGTGATAGCCGCCCAGGCCGCCGCCGACGAAGCGGTCGTGCGCGCCCGGGCGGCATGGAATGCCGCACAAACCGCCAAGGCCAACGCCGATACCGCCGCCAATTTGCTGAACGGCACGCTGGATGCCGGCGAGTCCCGCGACGTCGCCCTTGATCTCGACAACCGCGTCCATGCCGGCAGCGGCACCGCCGTGACCGCCTTGGCCGGCATGACCTCGTCGCTGGGCAGCGCCGGCACCAGCTTCGCCGCCTTCCAGACCGCCGCCGGCGCGCTGGGCAACAGCGTGGTCGCCGCCAAACTGGCGGCGGCGCAATCCGCCTTGGCCGCCGCCAGCGCCACCAGCGGCGCCATCAAGGCGGCAGCGGACAGCATCGCCTCGGCCCAGGGCCAGTTGGGCAGCATCGGCAGCGACGCCGCCACCAAGCAAGGCCAGGTCAATGCCGCGCTAGCCGACGCCAGGACCCAGGCGGACACCGCCAACACCAAGGCCGAACACGCCCACGGCGTCACCACGACCGATGCGGCCGCGGTGACGCAGGCGCGGAGCGACGCCACCGACGCCGCCGCCGCCGCGACGCAGGCCTCGACCGATGCCACCACTGCAGCCGACCTGGCCAAGCAATTGGCGGCCGAAGCGCAAACGCTGGCGTCGCTGCAGACCACCGTGGACACCAAGGTGGCCGGCGCCTCGGCCTCGGTGAAGGCGGCAGTGGAGGCGGTCACCTGGGCCAAGGCCGATTACGACGCGCTCGCGCTGTCGCTGCAGGCCCGCACCGCCGTCAACAGCAGCAGCAACCCCAGCGACGCCACTGACGACAAGGCGGCCATCGACAGCCTCTATAGCGGCCTGACCGCCACCGGCGGCAAGTTTGCCCAACTGACCGCCATGAAGAACGCCGCGCTGAGCAACACCGCCGACCTGCAGGCCCGCGCCACCATCGAAAACGCCTTTGCCCGCGCGGAATCCGCCCTTGCCGTGATTTCCACCGCCAAGGACAAGGTGGTCGACCTGCTGACCTCTGCCCAGGACCAGTTGAGCGTCGCCGAGACCAAGGCGGCAGCGGCGCTGGCGGCCACCACCGTGGGTGACGCGGTCAAGCTGTCCTCGGAGGCGCAGACCGCCGCGACCGAGGCATCGCGCCTGGCCGCGCTGATCGACAATTACCGGACCCAGGTGGGCAACACCACCGACAGCACCGACACGGCGGCCCACATCATCCAGGCGGCGTTCGACGAAGCCGTCGCCGCCACCGCGCGGCTGGCGATCTCGACGACGCTGAAGGGCTATGCCGACGCCTCGGCCGGTCAACTGGCGCTGGCCCAGACCGCCCAGACCCAGGTGGTCAAGTACACCGACATCGCCAAGGACAATAGCGCCGTCGCCGTCAACGCCCTGAGCGACGGCAGCACCGCCGCCTCGATCGCCGACGAGAAACTGGCCGCGCACAACGCCGCCGTCAGCGCCAATGCCTACAAGGCCAACGTGGTCGCCGCCGCCGATACCGCCAGCGCCAAGGCCGCGCTGGCGACCCAGTACTACAATTCGCTGAGCGCCGATCAGAAGACCTCGGTGGTGACCAGCTATTACGAACAGGCGATCAAGGCCGCCGCCGACGCCAACGCGCTGAAGGCCGACGCCGTCGACCGCGCCAACGCCGCCGCCCAGGCGGAAACCGCCGCCAACAACGCCTATGCGGCGCTGAGCCAGTACGAGGCCGGATCGCTGGAGCTGCGGGTCGCCGCCATCGACGCCTCGGCCGGCACCGCGCTGGCGGCCAAGACCGCCCTGGACACCGCCGCCACCCGCGCCGACACACTGTATGCCGACGCCCATGCCAAGGCCGCCACCGTCGACACCTCGGCGCTGAGCAGCGCCATCACCTCGTTCCTGACACGGCATGCGGGCGACACCACCGTCGGCGCCATCCAGACCGCGTTGGGTCAGGCCCGCACCAGCGTCAACACCGCCCTGAATGCGGTGGATACGTTGAAGGGCCTGGTCGGCGGCGACCGCACCGCCGCCGCCACCGCCTACACCGACCTGCAAAGCCTGGACGCCAAGACCGGCCCCACCACCGGCGACGTCACCACAGCCAAGACCGATGCCGCCACCGTCCAGACCAAATCGGCCGAGGCGCTGGATCTGGTCGGCGCCATCGAGGCGCAGAAGGGCACGGTGACCAAGGCGGTGGCGCAATTGCAGTCGCTGCAGACCCAGTTCCAGACCTATGTCGACACCCAGACCGCCCTGGCCAAGACGGCGATGGCGGTCGACGCCGCCGGCGACACCGCCGCATTCGCCGAAAACGCCGGCATGCAGACCATCAACCTGATGGCCAACGACACCCAAGGCAGCGGTGGTGGCGGCAGCGTCGCCGTGACGGTGAAAATCCTGTCGCTGCCCACGGCGGGCAAGTTGTATCTGGCCGACGGCACCACGCTGGTCACCTCGGGCATGGATTTGACCGCTGCTCAAGCCTCGGCGCTGAAATACGTGCCCAGCGCCAACCTGTCGTCCCCCGGCGCCGCCGGCACCACCTTTACCGACACCTTCAATTACCAACTGACCCGCGCCGGCACGGTCGAGGCGCTGAACGGCACCGGCAACGCCATTGTCGACCAGGCCTATTCCGCCACCGATTCCGCGGCGGTGACGCTGACCATCACCCACGTCAACTATGCGCCGACGCTGCAGGGCAGCAATCCGGCGCTGACCGCCATCGCCGAGAACGCCGTCCCCAATGCCGGCATGCTGGTCAAGACCCTGCTGGGCGGCCGTGCCGCCGATGCCGAAACCGCCAGCACCGGCCTGGGCCTGGCGTTGACCGGAGCAAACACCGCCGGCGGTGGCACCTGGCAATACAAGATCGGCACCGGCGGCTGGACCAACCTTCCGGCGGTGTCGGCGAATTCCGCCCTGCTGCTGGGCGCGGCCGATTCGCTGCGTTTCGTGCCCGACGCCAACTGGAACAGCCAGGCCAGCGGCCATAGCGCCCCCACTTTCACCTTCCGCGCCTGGGACGGTTCCGTCGGCAGCGCCGGCAATTCGGCCGACACCACCACCAACGGCGGCTTCTCGGCCTTCAGTTCGGCCACCCTGACCGGTAGCCAGACCGTTACCGCCGTGGCGCTGGCCCCCACCCTGACGGTGGCCGACGCCTATTCCGAGACCGCGACGGCGGTGCCGTTGAGCATTGTCGCCGGCACCTCGCCCGACACCACGTCCATCCAGATCACCGGCGTTCCCGTCGGCGCCACCCTGAACCACGGCAGCTTCGCCGGTGGCGTGTGGACGCTGACGCCGTCCGACCTGAGCGGCCTGGCCCTGACTCCGGCGACGGGCTTCAACGGCGATATCGCCTTGACGGTAAAGTCGGTCGCCACCGACGGCTCGGGCGCCACCCTGGTCACCGACAGCAAAACCTACAGCCTGACCGTGGGCGTCGGCGCCCAGACCGTGACGGTGGACGGATCGGCCGATTACTCGGCTTCGACCCGTGCCGTGATCATGCTGGGCGGCAACAACGCCGACACCATGACCGGCACCGCCAAGGCCGATTCCCTGAGCGGCGGCGGCGGGGCCGATACCCTGACCGGCGGCGGCGGGGCGGACATCCTGACCGGTGGCGCCGGGGCGGACGTGTTCCGCTTCACCAGTGCCGGCCAATCGACGGTTGCCAGCCCGGACGTCATCAGCGATTTCTCCACCGGAACGGATTCCATCCGCCTGCAGGGCAGCGCCGGCCTGTTGCTGCTGCGCGCCGCCTATGGCTATGCCGGCACCGTAGCCGACACCGTCGCCGCCGTTGCCGCCGACGCTCAGGTCAACGATGCCGTGGTGTTCTTCACCGACACCACCGACGGCTATCTGTACGTCAAGGGCGCCGGCACCGGCACCAGCTATGACGGCACCCTGATCAAGCTGGCCGGCATCACCACGCGCCCTGCCCTGACCGATCTGGCCGGCGTGACCGCCACCCTGGTCGCCGGCACCAGCGGCGGCGACACCCTGAGCGGCGGGACCGGCACCGATATCATGGTCGGTGGCGGCAGTGCCGACACCTTCGTCTTCAACGCCGCCACCGACTCCACCACGACGGCGCCCGACACCATCCGCGACTTCGTTTCCGGCACCGACCACCTGTCGCTGAGCGGGGCGTCCGGCTATGGCCAATTGCACGGTGCCTATACTTGGGCCGGCTCGGTAGCCGCCACCGTCGCCGCCATCAACGCCAACAGCGCTGTGTCCAACTCGCTGGTGTTCTTCACCGACGGCAGCCAGGGTTGGGTCTACGCCAAGGGCGGCACCGGCTTCGACGGGTTGTTGGTCAACCTGACCGGCCAAACCGCGCCGCCGGCGCAATTGTCGCTGTCGATCCCGGAATACCTGCTGACCACCGCCACCAACATCGCCACCACCGAAGACAACGCAGCGACGGGCCTGACGACGGTGCGCTATGGCGGCAGCGAGACCTTCAGCTACGATTTCGGCCGCGACGGCAACAACGCGCCGATCACCACCCTGACCACCAGCAAAGGCTCGGTGACCATCAACACCGTCACCGGCGGCTACACCTACACGCCGGGCAGCGCCGCCCAGGCGCTGACGGCCAACCAGACCGCCACCGACAGCTTCGTCGTCCACACCTATGGCGCGGGCGGCCAGCAGGGCAGCGCCACCGTCACCGTCACCCTGACCGGCGTCAACGATGCGCCCAACGTCACCCTGGCCGGCCCCAGCCTGAATCTGGTCGATGGCGGCCTTTCCCTTCCGGCCGCCACCACATTCGGCGGCAGCGACAGTTTCGCCATCGTCATGGACATCAAGCCGACCGGCGATGGCGGCATGCTGTTCCATCAGGGTTCGGGCTATTACGGCCAGTTGGGCATCTGGACGTCCGTCGGCGCCGATGGCGGCCTGACCTTCGCCTTCGACAAGCAATCGGTCGGGTGGGATTGGGGCAGTTCCGGGACCGGCCCCGGTGTCGTCACCTTGAACCAGTGGTCGCAGGTGGCCTTTGTCAAGGACGGCGGCACCCGTTCGATTTACGTCAACGGCACGCTGGTGTTTTCGAACGCGATTTCGGCGACGCAGCTTAGCGCGGGCCAAAGCGCCGGCGCCCACGAATTCGGCAGCAACGATCCCGGCAGCGCCTTCAACGGCGAACTCGGCTCGCTGAAGATTTACCACGCCGCCCTTAATTCCAGCGACGTCGCCACCCTGGCTTCGGGCGGCAGCGTGTCGACCGGCCTGCAGGCGGAGTGGCACTTCACCGACGGCACCGGCTCCAGCGTGACCGACCAGAGCGGGCACAGCGGAGCCATCAGCCTGGGCGCCGCCACCGGCGCGGTGACGTGGAACACCCCCTATTCCGGCGCCGAGGACACCGCCATCCACGGCCAACTGATCGCCACCGACGTCGATGGCGGCACCCTAAGTTATGCGGTGGCCACCAACGCCCACCATGGCACCGTCACCGTCGCCGCCGACGGCCATTGGACCTATACCCCCGACGCCAATTACAACGGCGCCGACAGCGCCGTCCTGCGTGTCGGCGATGGTCAGGGCGCGACCACGGATTACCAGATCAACGTCACCGTGGAGTCCGTCAACGACCTGCCGACCTCGACGGCGTTCACCGCGCAGACGCTGGTGCCGGGGTCGACCGTCACCATCGACGTGCGCTCGCACTTCACCGACGTGGACGTGGGCGACACCCTTACGTTCGACTTCACCGGCAAGCCGTCCTGGCTGGACTGGAATGCGACCACCGGCATCCTGAGCGGCACGCCGCCTTTGGGCGCCGGGACGACGACCATGACCATCAACGCCACCGACCTGGCCGGCGGCAAGACGTCGCAGTCGCTGACGCTCGGCATGAACGAGATCAGCGTGGCCGGGGCCAACCAGCCCGGCTCGGCGCTGGCTTTCGACGGCATCAACGATACCGCCCATGTGGCCGCCGCGCTGCCCGCCACCGCCACGGTCGAAATGTGGCTGCAGACCGCGAACTGGCAACGCACCAGCGACCAGTTGGTGTTCGGCAACGGCCTGAGCGCCAGCACCGCCAATTGCATCGCCCTGAGCATCGCCTCCAGCGGCCAACTGACCCTGCGCTATGGCGGAGAGAACCAGACCGACGCGGTGACCCTGCATGCGGTGGACAGCACCGCCGCCGACGGCGGCTGGCACCATGTGGCGGTCAGTTGGGGCAATGACGGCAACGCCACCACGCTGAACCTTTATGTGGATGGCGCCCTGAGCGCCACTGCCACGACCCCGTTGGCGATCGACACCGCCGCCGGTCCCGGCGCCTGGGTGGTCGGACAGGCCCTGCCCGACGCCAGCCACGGCTATGCCGCCCTGCACGGCATGATCGACAACCTGCGTCTGTGGAGCGACGTCCGTAATGCCGGCGAGATTTTTGCCAGCATGCCGTTGAAGACGCCGCTGGCCGCCGATCATCTGGTCGGCGACTGGCGCATGGATTCCGTCAGCGGCGGGACCATCGCCAACGCCACCGGCGGCGGCGCCCTGGTGCTGGGCGCCGACACCTCGGCCGGCATCGACGACCCGACCCGGCTGAACCCGCCGGGCCGCGCGCTCGACCTGAATGGCGGCGACCATGTCAGCCTGCAGAACCCCATCCTCACCTCGGAGATGACCTTCGAAGCCTGGGTCCGGCCCGATGGCTTTGGCGGCACCACCAACAACTTCACTCCGCTGTTTTCCGCCGGCTCCCACGGCTGGCCCGGCGCCATGGCCATCGGCTTCAGCGATAGCGGCCAGTTGAAGCTGGTCTATACGGATGGCGCCGGCAACAGCACTCCCCCAGTCGTGCAAAGCATCGGCAGCCTGACCGCCAACACCTGGAACCATGTCGCCGTGGTGGTCAGCCCCAACGGCACCGGCACCAGCACGACCGTCACCCTTTATGTCGACGGCGCGGTGGTGGGAACCGCCGCCGGCCAGCCGATCATCGCCGGCGGCGTGCGCGACTCCGCCTATATCGGCCACATCAATAACGGGAACGACCCCGACTATTGCGGTTTGATCGCCGACGTCCGGCTGTACGGCGCCGCCCGCACCGCCACCGACATCCTTGGCGATATGAACAACCGCCTGGGCGACGACAATTACGCCCTGCTGGTTGGCTTGCCGCTGGACAACATGGACTCCAGCAATGGCATGGCAGGGACCTGGATCGAGCACGACAGCGACAAGGGCGGTTACACCGGCGCCACCATCGAAGGCGGCACGATCGTCGGCACCAAACCGGGGTCCTATCAGGATTCCATCACCGTCCGCGAAGACACGCTTGTGTCCAGCAAGTTCCTGGCGGTGGATGCCAACGGCCATCCCCTGACCTACTCTGTCGCCAGCAACGGCCAGCCGTCGCACGGCTGGCTGAACGTGCAGCAGGACGGCACCTTCACCTATCGTCCCGACGAAGACTACGCCGGCAGCGACCAGTTCACCCTCAGCATCACCGACGGTCAGGGCAACACCGTCACCAAGACCATGGCGGTCACGGTGACGGCGGTGGATGATCCGGTCAGCGCCCGCCCGCCGGCCGGCAGCGATCACGGCGCCATCAGCCTGCATGGCCAAAGCGCCGCCGCCATTGCCGGCGGCCTTGCCACCGGCAGCGCCGCCGTGACCTATGAAAGCTGGGTCAACCTCGACAACGATGGCTCCATGCCCCAGGTCATCCTGAAGGCAGGCGGCGGCACCGACACGGCGACGTTCAGCATCAGCGACGGCGTACTGCAGTTCTCGCTGAGCGGAACCACCGTCATCGCCGGCAGCGCCTTTGATGTCGGCCGATGGCATCACGTGGCGGCGGTGGTGCAGACCAACGCCGGGACCACCACCCTGGCTTTGTACGTGGACGGCCAGAACGTCGGCGTCAGCAGCTTCGCCGGCAGCTACACCCTGGACGGCACCACCGCCTCGCTGGGCGGCGACCTTTCGGGCAGCGGCGAAGCCTATTTCAACGGCCTGCTCTCGGACGTGCGCGTCTATACCGAGGCCCGCAGCCAGGCCGGCATCCAGGCCGACATGGCCGGAGGCAGCGGCAACGCCAATCTGGTGGCCCACTGGACGGCGGCGGATGACAGCGGCAGCGTCCTCAACGACACCAGCGCCTTGGGCAACCATGACGCCACCCTGACCGGCAACAGTTACGACTGGGACAACCGCGTCCTGGCGGTCACCACCTCCGGCACCGCCGCCGCCATCGGCGGCCTGACGCTGTACGACCCCGACCAGCCCGCCAACCCGCCCGCCCTGGTCAAGGTGACACTGGCGGCCGGCCATGGCGTGCTGCATCTGGACCCGGCCCATCTGACCGGCGTCAGTTTTGCAGACGGCAGCGGCAACGACAGCGGCAAGATCGTGCTGACCGGCACGGTGAGCGCGCTCAACACCGCCCTGTCCACCACCACCTACACCCCGGTCAGCGGCTTCGCCGGCCGCGACGGCGTTGACGTGATCATCGACGAGATGGTGTCCGGCATCACCCGCAAGGACGGCGGCACGCTAGAGATCATCGTGCTGGCCGCCCCCACCAATGCAGCCGACACCTTGTTCGGGTCGCCGGGAGACGACGTCATCAACGCCCTGGCCGGCAACGACGTCGTCCAGGGCCTGGCCGGCAACGACACGCTGAACGGTGGCGACGGCAACGACCTGCTGCTCGGCGGCGACGGCGCTGACACCCTGACCGGCGGCGGTGGCGCGGATATCTTCCGCTTCGCCTCGCCGGCCGAGTCCAACGCCGACGCGATGGACACCATCACCGACTTCAACCCCGGCCAGGGCGACCGCATCTCCGTTCACGGAACGGGCGGGCTGCTCTATACCGCCACCGCCTATTCCGCGCTGCAGGGCACGGTGGCCGACACCATCACCGCCATTCAGGCCGATCCGGCCACCGCTGAGCAGATGGTGTTCTTCGCCCAGGGCGGCGACGGCTATCTGGTGCTGCATGGCTCGGCCGAGCGCGGCAACGCGGCAAACGGCACGGTGATCAAGTTGAGCGGCATCACCACCCCACCGCCACGCGCCGCCATCGACAACGTGCTGAGCCTGGCCGGCACCGGAAACGCCGACGTGTTGACCGGCACCAGCGACGGCGACGTCATCGCCGGCCTGGGCGGCGACGACACCATTGCCGGCGGTGCCGGCAACGACGTCCTGATCGGCGGCGACGGTGGCGATACCTTGACCGGCGGCGCCGGCAACGACATTTTCGTCGTCACCTCGGGCGACATCCCCGATTCGACGCCGTACGCCCTCGACACCATCACCGACTTCACCTCGGGCCAGGACGCCATCGTCGTGGACGGCGCGGAGGGTTTTCGTTACGACCCCACGCCCTATCCGACCACCGGAACGACCGTCGCCGAAACCGTCAGTCGGCTGGAGATGGATGGAGGCACGTCCGGCCGGGTGGTGTTCTTCAGCCAAGACGGCGACGGCTATTTGTACGTTCACAGTGTCGGCGAGGGCAGTCCCACCCTGGTCAGGCTGGCGGGCGTCACCACCGCGCCGGCCCTGGCCGATCTGCCCGGCCTGGTCGCTGCCACCGGCATCACCGCCAGCGGCTGGGATCACTTGACCGGCACCAGCCTGAACGACGTGCTGACCGCTGCCGGTTCGTGCGTCATCCACGGCCTGGCCGGCAACGACACCCTGATCGGCGGCACCGGCAACGACGTCCTGGACGGCGGCACCGGCAGCGACACCTACCTCGTCAGCAGCGGCGTCGACACCATCATCTGCGGCGACGGCGGCGACACCGTGGTGTTCACCCCCTCTTCCGTGGTCGATGGGATCGCGCGCGTCGGCGACGACCTCAGCATCACGACGCTGGACGGTTCGACACAGATCAAGGACCAGTTCGTTGACCACGGCGTCACCATGTTCGTCAACCACGGCACCATCACGCCCGGCGACGGCACGAGCACCGCGATGAGCCTGGGCGCAAGCCTGACGTTGGCCGCGGATTCGCACCTGACCCTCGACGTCGGCAACAGCGGTAGCGACGCCCTTAGCATCGGCGGAACGCTGAGGCTGGGCGGTGTGCTGGAGGTGAGCATTCACGGCGATGTGACCGCCGGCATCACCTACACGCCGCTGACCTATGATGCGGCCAGCGGCAGTTTCAGCTCCATCGTCAACCTGGACGACCCCACCGGCGCCATGCTGCTGGACCCGCTGATGGGAAGCACCGGGCTGAGCCTGACCGCACGCGCCGTCACCCAGACCGCCACCGCAAGCAACGACGTGCTGACCGGCAGCGGCAACGATTATCTATGCCTGGGCAGCGGCGACGACACCGTGCACGCGGGCGCCGGCGCCGACGCCATCTTCGGCCAGGACGGCAACGACGTCATCGGCATCTCGGGCACCGGCTTCCACATCTTGGACGGCGGCAGCGGCATCGACACGCTGGCGTGGGAGGGCGCCAATGGCAGCACCCTGGACCTCCGCTCGGTGACCGGCATTTTGCAGAACATCGAGGTGGTGACGCTGGAAGCCGCTGGGGTGCAGACCCTGCAGCTCGACGCCAACGCGATCGAGCGCATGATGGGCGGCAACACCAACGCCGCCACCGGCCAGGCCCACAGCCTGGTGGTGATCGGCCAGGGCGATGCAGTCAACTTGACCGGCAGCGCCTGGCAACAGACCGCCAGCCACGTCGAAATCGCCGCCGACCCGGGATTTTCTTATTCAGTGTATTCCAGCACGGCCAGCGATGGCGCCGCCGTATCGGTCTATGTGGAGAACTCCAACACGGTGACGCATAGCTAAGCGTCGCCAGCACGAATGGGGCCGGAGACGGATGAAGCCGAACGCCTGACCGGCCTGCGGCTTTATCCCGTCCCCCGCGCCTGCTCTGATATCTCAGGCGCGAGCCGTCAGGAACGGCTTACGCCCTCGAGTGCCGCCGTCTTGATCGACTTCTGCAGCTTTTCGAACGCCCTCACCTCGATCTGGCGCACCCGCTCGCGGCTGATGCCGTATTGTTGCGACAGATCCTCCAGTGTCACCGGATTATCCTTCAGGCGACGCTGGGTCAGGATATGGCGTTCGCGCTCGTTGAGCGACTTCAGCGCCGAGGTCAGCAGCGTGCGCCGCCGCCCCAGTTCCTCACGCTCGGCCAGTTCGGTTTCCTGGTCGTCGTGTTCGTCCACCAGCCAATCCTGCCATTCGCCCTCGCCGTCGGCGCGCACCGGCGCGTTCAGGCTGTGGTCCGGGCTGGACAGGCGGCGGTTCATGCTGACCACGTCGGATTCGGCGACGTCCAGATGCTCGGCGATGGCGCGCACGTTCTCCGGACTGAGGTCGCCTTCCTCGATGGCCTGCATCTGGCCCTTCAGCTTGCGCAGGTTGAAGAACAGCTTCTTCTGCGCGGCGGTGGTGCCCATCTTCACCAGCGACCAGGAATGCAGGATGTATTCCTGGATGGCAGCGCGAATCCACCACATGGCGTAGGTGGCCAGGCGGAAGCCGCGATCGGGATCGAAGCGCTTGACCGCCTGCATGATGCCCACATTGCCTTCCGAGATCAGCTCGCCCATGGGCAGGCCGTAACCGCGATAGCCCATGGCGATCTTGGCGACCAGGCGCAGGTGGCTGGTGATCAGCTTGTTGGCGGCATCGTAGTCGGTGTGGTCGCGATAGCTCTTGGCGAGCATGTACTCTTCCTCGGCTCCCAACATGGGGAACTTGCGGATTTCCTGCAGATAGCGCGAGAGGTTGCCCTCGGGCGCCAGGGACAGGGTGGGAGATATGGCCGTCATCTCACAATCTCCTCTCATCGGCGCGGACGGCACGGGGGAAGGCCAGTCCGCGCATGGGCACCCCCGAGCCAGGGACGCCCTTGTGAATGAGAATCACATCACGCTTTCTGAGAGAATGGCACAGTGTGACAGTCAAGTATAGCTGTTTTTATATGTGATCTAATATCCCTATTAGCTCTCTGATATCATTAGGTAATTCACTTTCGAATCGAACCAGCTCACCGGTCCCTGGATGGGTAAAACCAAGTAGATAGGCATGCAGTGCCTGCCGCGGGAAGCCGGCCAACAGGGCGCGAGCTGGGTCCGGTATAGCCTTCAGTTTGGCGGCGCGCGAGCGACCGTAAGTCTGATCCCCCACAAGGGGATGGCCGATGGAAGTCATGTGCACGCGGATCTGGTGGGTGCGCCCGGTGGATAGCCGGCACTCGACCAGACTGACTGTCCCTGCGGCGAAAGACCTGATCGTTTGATAACGGGTGTGCGCATGTTTGCCGCCATGGCTGACGATCGCCATCTTCTTGCGGTCTTGGGGTGAACGCCCGATGGCCCCTTCGATCTCTCCCCGAGGTGGGGTCGGCATTCCCCACACCAAGGCCTTATAGGCACGTTCCAGCGAATGGGCGGCGAATTGCTCGGACAGGCCGTGATGGGCGCGGTCGTTCTTGGCCACCACCAGCAGGCCGCTGGTGTCCTTGTCGATACGGTGGACGATGCCGGGGCGCTTGACCCCGCCGATGCCGGACAGCGATTCGCCGCAATGGGCCAGCAGCGCGTTGACCAGGGTCTGGTCGGGACTGCCGGGGGCCGGGTGGACCACCATGCCGGCGGGCTTGTCGATGACGATCAGGTCGTCGTCCTCGTACACCACCACCAGGGCGATGTCCTGCGCCTCGGGTTCGGCGGGCTGATCGGGCGGCACGGCGACGGTGACGTCCTGGCCGGCTTTGACCTTGGCCGAGGCGTCGGCTATGGTCGCACCCGCCGATGTGACCAGCCCCTGCTCGATCAGCGCCTTGATCCGGGTGCGTGACAGCTCGGGCAGCCGCGCCGACAGCCACTTATCCAGTCGTTGCCCGGTTTCCTCCGGAGTGACGGGCGCGGGAGCAAGCAAGGTGGGTTCGGCGGACATCGGCGTTCTCGATGAATTTCTGTGCGGGGATTGAAGTGCAAGGCATCAAGGCAATCAAGGCTCTGGTTGCATTCATGGGCGTTCTGATGGTGATCGGACTGGCTGTGTTGGGCTGGGGCCTGATGAATGTCAAGAACGGCGCCAAATCCAAGCCGGCAAGCGCGGCCCTGTCCGCCACCACCGCCACCGCGACCGAGCAGTTCGGCACCCTGGCAGTGCCGGTTCCCGCCGGCTCCCGCATCGAACAGACCCTGGTGGTGGGCGAGCGCGTGGTCCTGCGCCTGTCCGGCGCTGGCGGCGAGCGCCTGCTGGTGCTGGACCCGGCCGAGGGCAAGGTCGCCGGCACCTTCATTCTGGCCCCGGAAGCGCCGGCGGGAGGACGCTGACATGATCCTGCAAACCGACGCCACCCTGCTCAAGATCATGGTCGACGCCGCCGAGGCCGCCTATCCGGCCGAAGCCTGCGGCCTGCTCATCGGCCGCGGCAAGGGCCAACTGATCCGCGTCACCCGCGTGGTCCCCGCCCCCAACCTGCTGGCCGCCACCGGCGACCGCTTCGAACTGGACCCGGCGGTGCGCATCCAGGTGGAAAAAGAACTGCGCGACAGCGGCACCAAGGACCGCATCATCGGCCACTACCACTCCCACACCGACGGCAGTTCCGACCCCTCGGCCACCGACCGCGCCATGGCGTTCGAACCGAATTTGGCGTGGGTCATCATCGGCGTGCAGGACGGCCAGGCCATCCACACCCAGGCCCACCGCGTCGATGAACGCCACGGCGGCAACTTCCGCACCGTCCCCCTCCGTATCCCGAAAAAAAGTGCTTGCGCGGCGCCCGAACTTTCGGCATAAACCGGGCCTCGCGCCGAAGACGTCCCCATCGTCTAGAGGCCTAGGACACCGCCCTCTCACGGCGGCAACCGGGGTTCGAATCCCCGTGGGGACGCCAATCTTTTCAAGCACTTAGCTGCTTCCGCGAAAATCACTTCCCACAGTTTTCCCACGAATCCACCCATGGTTCGCCGTGGACGGCGAGTGTCGTGGATGCACAGGCAGCCCGACTGATGCCACTCGCGGCACCAGCATGCCGCTTGGCGCCCAGCCTCGCATTGCCCTTAGCCGCTGCACGCGACCTTCCGCCATTCGATTGCAATGCCCAGCTTCCGCGCCGCCCTAGCGACCTTGCTGCGATAGGCCTGGTGGCGCAAAGGCGTGTGGGAATGGTTGTTGCCGATCGCCCGCCACAAATCGCCACTCTCCTCGTCAAGATCAGGGGCGCAGGAACCACCCCCCCCGAAGAAAGGGGCGTGCGGCAATTCGCACCGAAAACACACGTTTCAGCGGCGACGCCCCGAGAGAGGGGCATATGGCCGATGCAATAACATGATTACAAAACCACCGTCACGAGCACCAAATTATGCCTAAATTTTCACCAACATCCAAGTGCTGCAAAATTAATAAGCAGCAAGACGCATGCAAGCATAAATACATAAAGACACAATAGATAAGTTGGTAAATTCAATCCGTAAAAGCAATTTTACACAAAAATTATCGCAATAAGCTACATGCGCGACATTATGTCGCAGCACGAATACATTGGAAATACAACGTCTTTGACATTGGTAAATTCGATAATTTCCCTTACATGCGCCTCGCGACTTCGAAAAAAACGTAAAAATATATTGACGCCACCCTGTGCCGTGCCTTAACAGCCTTCGTTATGTAGTCTTCATACATAACGAAGGGGCTAACCCATTCGTCGAGCGGCGCCCGCCAAGGCGCCGGGGGTGAATAAGGAACGACAGCATGAGGCGTGAAAGTCGTATGCGACCCTTGCCAGCAGCGCAACAGGCCGGACAGCCCGTCGGTTCCGGACCTGGGGAGCGGCGTCGCCTGGTGCTGACCATGACGGCGGCAGCAGCCTTGATGGCATTGTCCCGCCCCGCGCCCGCCGCCCCACAGGGCGGCAGCGTTGCCAGCGGTTCGGCGACCATCAGTCAGTCGGGAACGACGACCACCGTCACCCAATCCAGCGACAAGGGCATCATCAACTGGCGCAGCTTCTCGGTCGCAGGCAACGAAGCGGTCAACTTCCGCCAGCCCAATGCGTCGTCGATGACCCTGAACCGGGTGATCGGCAACGAGAAAAGCGTCATCGACGGCGCATTGAACGCCAACGGCAAGGTCTTCCTGGTGAACTCCGCCGGCGTGCTGATCGGCGGCGGGGCCAACATCAACGCCTCGGGCTTCACCGCCAGCGCCCTGAACATCACCGACGCCGATTTCAATGCCGGAAAGTTCACGTTCTCGGGCGCGGGACCCAGCACCGGCGACGTCGTCAACCTGGGCACCATCACCGCTGAAAACGGCGGCTATGTGACGCTGCTGGGCCGCACGGTTTCCAACCGGGGCACCATTGTCGCCACCAAGGGGACCGTCGCCTTGGCCGCCGCCAACAAGGTGACGCTGAATTTCAACGGCAATTCCCTGATCAGCGTGACCGTGGACGAGGGCGTGCTGAATGCCCTGGTCGAGAACAAGCAGGCGATCTACGCCGATGGCGGCAGCGTGATCCTGACCGCCAAGGCCGCCGATGCCTTGCTGTCGGCCCAGGTCAACAATTCCGGCGTGATCCAGGCCCGCACCATCGATGACCTGACGGGCAAGATCGAGCTGTACGCCCATGGCGGCACCACCATGGTGGACGGCACCCTGGACGCCTCGGCCCCCGCAGGCGGCGACGGCGGCTCCATCGAAACCAGCGGCGACAAAGTGACCATTGCCGAGGGAATGACGGTCACCACCGCCTCTGCCAGAGGCAAGACGGGCACCTGGCTTCTCGATCCCTATGACCTGACCATCACCGACGGCACCGGCGCTCTTGATCCGTCGAGCGGCTCCGCCACCTCGGGGTCCAGCGGCAGCACCGTGCGCAACACAGATCTGCAGGCCGCCCTCGCCCATACCAACGTGGTCCTGGCGACCGGCAGTGGCGGCAGCCAGGATGGCAACATCAACGTCAATGCCGCGGTGACCTGGTCGGCCGACACCGCCCTGACCCTGACCGCCGCCAAAAACATCAACATCAACAAATCCATCACCGCCAGCGGCACCAATGCCGGATTGGCGCTGAACTACGGCGGCGGCGGCGACTACGCCATCGACACCGCCAACGGCGCCAAGGTCACCCTGAGCGGCAATCATTCCACGCTGAGCATGAACGGGACCGCCTATACCCTGATTCACAGCATGGGCGACCTGGCAGGCGAGATCACCACATCAAGCAACAGCGGCCATTACGCCATCGCCAACGACATGCCCGCCTCGGGCACCACGTATACCGGCGCGGTGGTTTCGGCCCTGAATGGCACCCTGGCCGGCCTGGGTCACACCATCAGCAACCTCACCATCGATTCGACCGGCAACAGAGCGGGACTGATCGGCACGCTGGGCGGTTCCAGCAACCACGCGGCCACCATTCGCGACCTTGGTCTGGTCAACGCCTCGGTCAAGGGCAAGCAGAACGTGGGGTCCCTGGTCGGCTTAAGCTACGGCGTCCTCAGCAACGACTACACCCAGAATGTCAGCATCACCGCCACGGACACCAACGTCGGCGGCCTGGTGGGCCAATCCAACGCGGGAACCATCCGGAATTCCTATGCCACCGGCAGCGTGACCGGCCCTGGAAACGCTGGTGGGTTGGTCGGCAACAGCTATGGCGCCACCTCCGTGATCTCCAACTCGTGGGCGAACGTCACCGTCCTATGCCCAACCGGCTGCAGCGGCAGCGGCTTCGGCGGCCTGGCGGGAAACAACCAGGGCACAGTCAGCAATTCCTATGCGTTGGGTTCGGTGAGCGCGTATTCCGGCAACTCCCCTGTCAACAGCATCGGCGGCTTGTTCGGCGCCAATTCCGGCACCGTCACCAACGCCTATGCCCGTGGTGCGGTAACCGCAACCAATGGAAACTGGGTGGGCGGACTGGTGGGCAGGAACGCTGGCGGCGCCCTGACCGACGTCAGCGCCAGCGGAGCGGTGAATGTCAGTTGGACGCTGGCGCCCAGCAGTACCGCCACAACCCAGCAGGACATCGGCGGCCTGGTGGGCCAGAACATCGACTATGGAGGCCGGAACGGAACCATCACGCGCGGCACCGCCTATGGCGACGTAACCGTCAGCTCAATTAACAGCAGTAACTATGCCGGTTATGTGGGCGGTCTGGTTGGCAACAGTCTGGTCGGCACGATCAGCGATTCCCATGCCTATGGGAAGGTCACCGGCAACGGCTATGTCAACACCATCGGCGGGTTCATTGGAAAGAATAGTTCGACCATCACCAATTCCACCTCCAACAATGACGTGTTGGGCTACATGGAAGTCGGCGGTTTCGTTGGACTTAACGCGGGCACGATCACCTACAGCAATTCAAAGGGATCGGTGACGTCGACTGGCCGCGGAAATGTTGGCGGATTCGCCGGTCAGAACGGTAATTCAGCTACCATCGCCTATTCCACCGCCGACGCCAAGATCAGCGGGCAAGGCATTGTCGGCGGATTCGCTGGCACGAACAGCGGCCTCCTCGACCATGTTTCCGTCACCGGTCGCGCGAAATACGCGTTCCTCTACGGCACCGTGAACGGTTTCGGCGCCCTGGTCGGCAACAACGCCATAGGCGACCACAGTGTCGGCACGGTCAGGGATTCCACGGCGAAGGTCCAAGGTCCAGCCAGCCTGATCGGCCGCACCCTGGGAACCACCGTGGTCATCGGCAACACCTTCTACAACTTCGTGGCGGCCGATGCTGCCGCCGAAACCGGGACGCAAGCCGCGTCCACCAGCAACAACGCGACCGGCAAAAGCGGAGCAGCCGGGATCGCCACCAATTCCGGCGCCAAGCCCTCGACAGAGGCCAACATCATCTTCTCCGGCGACTACTCGGCCGACGTCACCGGCGCCCGGATCGACGACGAGCGCGACACCGGCGGCAATAGCGGGCCGCCCCGTTCGAACCAAGCCCCGCAGACCCGCTAACGCCCCGTCCGAACCAAGACAGATCGAGTTTTCAGACAATGAAGCGCGCTCAGCTTGTTCCACTTGCCCTGACATTGTCGGCGATGGCGGCGATCCATCCGGCCGCCGCCGCCGGACCGACCCCCGGGTACAACGCCGGCAGCGCCATCAAGGAAGCCGCCCCGCCCAAGGCACCATCCGAGAAGGAGGTTCCGGCTCCCGAACTCCCCGTGCCGGTCGAACAGCCCCTTGCTTTGCCGGACGGCAAGACGCTGTTCGTGCGGCAGTTCCGCCTGGAAGGAGCGAACCTTCCGGACCAGGAGGAATTGTCGACGTTGCTGACGCCTTATAACGGGCGCGAGCTGACGCTGGCCGAAATCTACGAGGCGGCGGGCCGCATCACCACGGCCTGTCGCAACCGGGGCTACCTTCTTGCCAGAGCCTATGTCCCGCAACAAGATGCCAGCGACGGCACCGTCACCATCAAGGTGATGATCGGCCAGTACGGCAACCTTTACATCAACAACGCCTCGCCGGTAGCGGACTTCCTTATGGAAGGCGTCTTCGCCGACGATATCGCGCCCGGCGCCCCGGTGCGCCAGGAGGAGCTGGAACGCGCCATGCTGCTGGCGTCCGACCTGCCCGGCGCCCGCATGCCAAAAGTCACCATCGCCCCCGGCGCCACCCCCGGCACTTCCGATTTCGTGGTCGATGCCCAGCCCGCCAAGCGGCTGGAGGGGTATGTCCTGAGCGACAATTACGGCTCGCGCTATACCGGACGCAAACGGTTGTCCGCCGGGACCGTGGTCAACTCGCCCTTCAGCCTGGGCGACAGGCTGAGCCTGTCCGGCGTCACCTCCCCCGGGGCCGGGCTGCAAAGCGGCGCGGCGTCCTATTCCTTTCCGCTTTCCTATAGTGGCCTGCGGGCGGAACTGACGGGGTCGCGCGTCACCTACCGGCTGGGCGACGCCTACCGGGACCTCGAGGCCGAGGGGCATGCCGACACGATCGAAGGTGCGCTGTCCTATCCCGTCATCCGCACCTCGGCCGAAACCTTGCGCGCTCAGCTCGGCGTCGGCTTCCGACGCCTGCAGGACAAGGTGTGGGGCGAAACCCTGAGCATGCGCAAAGCGGCGGTCAGCCGCTTCGGCCTGAACAACGAAACCACCGGCACTCTGTTCGGCCTCGATGCCACCACCACCGCAGGGGCGACCTACACCCTGGGACGCCTGTCCTTCTACGACAGCGACGAGCGTGAGGCCAACGAATCCAGCGCCCATACGGTCGGCGATTATTCCAAGGCGGAACTGGGGCTGGGCGGCACGGTCAACTTCGACGCGGCCTGGTCGCTGTCCACCACCTTCTCCGCGCAGAAGGCGATCGGGAAGAACCTGGACAGCAGCGAGCAGATGAACATTTCCGGCCCCAACGCCGTGATCGCCTATCCCACCGGCATCATGGGCGACAACGCCTACGTGTTCAGCGCCTCGCTGAAATACAACGTTCCCTCCCCGACGGAACTCTACGAACACAACGTCAGCCTGTTCTTCGATCAGGCCCATTCCTACCTGGAAGACCCGGAATACACGGAGACGGCACACGCCCAGACCATCGCCGATATCGGCGTGGGCTATTCCGCCCGCCTGGCCTACTCGGACGAGCGCCATCTGCTGCTGAACCTGCGGCTGGCGCAAGGCGTCGGGCCAAAACCCAACGGCACCGAAGCAACCCAGCGCACCAAGGTTCTGGGACAGATCGGCCTGACCTTCTGAACAGTGACGAAACAAGGATCGGAGACCCCCATGGAATGGTTGTCCAGCGTGGTCGATTACGGCGTCATCGGGTTGCTGGCCGCCCTGAGCGTGGCCGTGGTGGCCATCGCGTTGGAGCGCTGGAGCTATTACCGGAACACCAGCCCTTTCGACTTCCGCAGCCCCAAATCGCTGGAACTGGCCTTGACCGAAAGGCTGTCCGTCATCGCCTCGGTCGCCAGCAACGCCCCCTATCTGGGCCTGTTGGGAACCGTGCTCGGCATCATGCTCACCTTCTACAGGATGGGCGAGGACGCCTCGGTGGACGCGACCAAGATCATGACCGGGCTGGCCCTGGCTCTGAAGGCGACCGCAGCGGGCCTGATCGTCGCCCTGGTGGCGGTGGTTATCTACAACGCCCTGCTGCGCAAGGTCCGGGTCATGATGCTGAAATGGGATATCGCCCATGAATGAGAAGCCGTTCGAATCCATGAACGTCATTCCGTTCGTGGACATCATGCTGGTTCTTCTGACCATCGTCCTGACCACGTCGACGTTCATCGCCACCGGCAGGATACCGGTCAACCTGCCGCAGGCATCAACAAGCGAGAAGAACGCGGACCGCCCCCAGGTCATCGAGATGACGACGACCGGCGGCCTGTACCTGAACGGCGCTCAGACCACCATGGAGGCTCTGCGAGGCGGTATCGCCGCGCTTGATCGCCAGACGCCGTTCATCATCCGCGCCGACCGCGACATCCCGCTGCAACGCTTCGTCGACGTTGCCGACCTGCTCAAACAATTGAACTTCGCCAAGGTGGCGATCCAGACGAAATCGGGCGGATAAGCCATGTTCGCGGTTTCTCCGACACCGCGTTTTCGGCTGACGCTCCGCCAGAGTGTCGTACTGTCGGCCGTGCTGCACGCCTGCCTTGTCGCGCCCACTTTCCTGGGCGCATGGCCAAGCCGTGCCCCCACGCCGCCAACAAGCCTGACCCTCAATCTCGACAGCCTGGTCCCCGAGCCACAACCTGCTCAGGAAGCCCCCAGGCCGCCCGAGCCGGAAAAGCCCAAAGAGCCGGACAAACCCAAGGAAATCGTGCGCCGGCCGGCGCCCAAGGAGGCGTTGCCACACCCCAAGGTGAAGACGTCCCGCCCGACGGAAAATGCCTCTCCGGTAACGACGGCGGAAGAGACGTCGCCACCCGCCGCCATCGCGGCGCCCGCCGTCGAGGCGCCGGCGCCGAGCACGGTATCCGCCGAGGCCGATCCGTTGGCCGTATATCTGGCGCGGCTGAACCGCAAGGTGAAACGCAACCTGGCCTATTCGCTGGAGGTCCGCAAGGCGGGGGTCAACGGTGTCGTGACCATCGGTTTCACCATCAACGAAGCCGGGCACATGCTGGCGGAAACCCTGCACGTGGTCCGCAGCAGTGGTCAGCCCGCCATGGACAAGAACGCCCTGGGCGCCGCCATCGCCGCCGCCCCCTTCGATCCGCCACCACGACAGGTCGCGGTCATGCTGGACATCACATTCAACCCGACAAACTAGGATGCACGAAAAATGAGCAAATAATAATACAATAAATTTTTGATTTTGTCGATGCGCAACAAATCATGTGTCGCGCAAACACTAATTGATTCGCACATATGTAAAATACAGACACAAGACAGCCGCAAACTTAGAATCAAAAGTTGCTTGATTCACACTTCCCGAATCTTTTTGCGCGTGCTAACTGTTTTGTCGCCACTTTTGAGTCAGCCAATGATGGATGACTTGTTAAGTTGGCACGCCATCTGGCCAACGCATCCCGCTTTGCTTTATGGCGTCAATACGCAGAAGACGACAAAATGGAGAAAGCTATGTTCTTCAAGAATAGCCTTGCTATCGCCGCCATCATTGGGATGTTCCCTCTGGCTGTTCAGGCGGAGACAATCAAAGTCGCCGTTGCCGCCAACTTCACCGCCACCCTGACCAGCATCGCCGCTGATTACGCCGCTGCCACCGGCAACACGGTGACCATCACCTCGGGCGCCACCGGCGATTTCGAGGCGGCCATTATCACCAACAACGGGGCTTCGGGGGGCTATGACCTGTTCCTCGCCGCCAACTCCGCCGCGCCGGCCGATCTCTACAACAACCATCAGAGCCTGGTGTACAGCGCGGGCAGCCCGGCGGTCTACGCGACCCCGTTCACCTATGCCAAGGGCGCCCTGGAGTTGTGGTCAAACGGTGCCGTCGACGTCTCGGCCGGTCTGCCGGCCAGCGGCGACTTCGCTTACGCCAACCCGACCACCGCCCCCTATGGCTATGCCGCGTCGCAGGTGTTGTCCGGCACCTATGGCATCACCCTGCCGAACGCCCGTGGATATCAGTATGCCGACATCGGGGCCACTTACACCGCCATCAAGAACGGGGTGAAGCCCATGGGCTTCGTGGCGAAGTCGCAGATTTGCGTCAACGGCAGCTACCCCACAGGCACCCACCACTCCTACACCTCGGGCTACACCCCCATCGTGCAGAACGGCATCAAGCTGGCTCGCTCGGGCCGTACCACCGACGAAACCGACGTGTTGAATGATTTCGTCTCGTACATGACCACGGACTCCACGGCCCTCGCCCGGATCTCCTCGGCCTGCTACGACCTGCCGTAATGCTTCCGCAAGCGCCCCGACGCACCCGTGCGTGGGGGCGCTTCACCCCGTTCGAGCCGAAGCACGCCATGCCCGACACCGCCGATCATTTTCAGCCCCACGACAGCGCCGAGGCCATGGCCGCGATGATCCTCGACCGCGCCCTGGCGTCGCCGGAGACGGTGGCGCGCGCCCGGCTGGTGCAGGCCGAGACCGGCGACCGCTTCGATATGGTCCTGACTCGGTTGGGATTGGTTTCGGAGCATGCCCTCGCCTCGGCGATGGCCGAGGGGTTGGGGCTGGAAATGGCCGATCCCAAGACATTTCCAGCCGAACCGGTGACCACCGGGCAAGGCCCCACCGCCCGCTTCCTGCGCGACACCCGCACAGTGCCGCTGCGGCGGCACGACGGCGGACTGGACCTGGCGGTGGCCGATCCTTTCGACCCCTATCCAGCCCAAGCTCTGCATCTACTGTTCGATTGCCCCGTCCACCTGCGGGTGGCCAAGGGCAGCGATGTCGACGCCGCTCTGGACCGGCTTTACGCCGAGGTGGACGCTCCTGCCGACGAACACCCGATTGCCGCCGACGATCTGGACGTCGAACGGCTGAAGGATTTGGGCAGCGACGCGCCGGTGGTGCGCATCGTCAACGCCCTGATCGCCCGCGCCGTCGAGGCACGGGCCTCGGACATCCATCTGGAACCGGCGGAAGACCGGCTGGCCGTGCGCCTGCGCGTCGATGGCGCCCTTCGCGACGACGAATTCCTGCCGAATCGGGTCAAGGCGGCGGTGGTCTCGCGGATCAAGGTGATGTCGGGGCTGGACATCGCCGAACGGCGACTGCCCCAGGATGGCCGCCTGCGTCTGGCGGTACGCGGTCAGGAAGTGGACTTTCGTGTCGCCACGTCCCCCACCATCCACGGCGAGGCCGTGGTGCTGCGCATCCTGGACCGGTCCTCGCTGTCCCTGGATTTCGACACCCTGGGATTCGAGGCGGGACTGCGGCGCAATTGGGTGGCCGTATTGGAGCGGCCCCACGGCATCGTGCTGGTCACCGGCCCCACCGGCAGCGGCAAGACCACGACCCTGTACGCCTCGCTGTCGGCACTGAACACGACGGACCGGAAGATACTGACCGTCGAGGACCCCATCGAATACCGCCTGTCCGGCATCAGCCAGACCCAGACCAAACACCAGATTGGCCTGACCTTCGCCGCCGCGCTGCGGTCGTTCCTGCGCCAGGACCCGGACGTGATGATGGTCGGCGAAATTCGCGATCTGGAAACCGCCCAGATCGCCGTGCAAGCCGCATTGACCGGCCATACCGTCCTGTCCACCCTGCACACCAACGACGCCGCCAGCGCCGTGACCCGCCTGCTGGACATGGGAGTCGAACCCTATCTGATCACCTCGACGCTGAACGCAGTGCTGGCTCAGCGTCTGGTCCGGCGCCTATGCCCCCATTGCCGACAGCTCTACCACCCCGACACCCAGGCGCTGGCGGCAATCGACCGGGACGCCTGCGACCCCTCGGTGGCGGAAACCCTTTACCGTCCGACCGGCTGCGCCAAGTGTGGGCACAGTGGCTTTGCCGGCCGCCTGTCCATCATGGAACTGCTGCCGATGGACGATGCCATCGCCCGCATGGTGCTGGACCGGGCCGAGGCGAGAGAGATCCGAAAGGCCGCCATGCGGGCCGGCATGCTCACCATGCAGGCCGACGGCATCGTCAAGGCGGCGGCGGGAATGACCACCCTTGACGAAGTCCTGCGGGTCACGCGGGAGGACTGACGGCATGGCAACCTTTCGCTACCGCGCCGTCGTTCCCGCCACCGGCCAGTTCAAGACCGGCACCCTGGACGGCGAGTCCTCCTCGATGGTGATGGAGCGGTTGCGCCGTGACGGCCTGATGCCCATCGAAGCCACGGAAACCAAAGCGAAAACACTCCCTGCAACGGGCCGGAAAGGGCGCATACAAGGCGCCGTGCGCAAGGGCCTGCCCCACGCCTTGGGCGAATTGGCGGTTCTGCTGGGAGCCGGTCTGCCGCTGGATCGGGCGCTGTCCATCGTTGTGGAACACGTACCCCACCCGGCCCTGCAATCCGCGTTCACCGTCTTGCGCGACCAGGTCAAGGCGGGCGCCCCCCTGTCGGCGGCCATGGCGGAGGCGCCGGAAATCTTTCCCCCCATGGCCGCCGCTCTGGCTGAGGCTGGCGAGGCCAGTGGACGACTGGACACCTCGCTGGCCCGGCTGGCCGAGACCCTGGACCGGGCCGAGGCGCTGCGCCAGACCGTGGGATCGGCCCTGGTTTATCCCTGCATCCTGATGGTGGTGGCTGTCGGCGTCATCCTGATCATGCTGCTGGTGGTGGTGCCGCAGTTCGAAAGCCTGGTTGCCGACATGGGCGGCAAGCTGCCCGCCGCCACGGCCGTGGTGATGGCGGCCAGCAGAACCGTCCGGGATTGGGGGATGCCGGCCCTGGCGGGATTGGCGGTGCTGGCGGTGCTGGCCGCCCGCATCTTGAACCGCCCCGCCGTCCGAGCCGCCGCCGATGCGAAAGTCCTGCGCCTGCCGTTGCTGGGCAAGGTCGTCACCAGCGCCGAGACGGCCCGCTTCGCCCGCATCCTGGGCATCCTGGTGGAGTCCGGGGTGCAATTGCCTGCGGCAATCGCCATTGCAGCCCGCGCCCTCGGCAACAGCCATATGGCGAAGGCCGTCGCCCAGGTGGGCGAAGGGGTCAAGGAGGGCGGCGGGCTGTCGGCCCCTCTGGCCGCCGCCGGCATCTTTCCGCCCATCGCCCTCAGCTTTCTTCGCACCGGCGAGGAAACCGCACAGTTGGGGCTGATGCTGGCCCGCCTTGCCGACGTGCTCGACCGCGAGGTCCGCACGGCCACCCAGCGCATGGTCACGATGATGACCCCGGCCATCACGGTGCTTTTGGGCCTGACCGTGGCGGGCATCATCGCCGCGCTTTTCTCGGCCATCCTTGGACTCAACGACCTGGCGATTCAATCATGATGAGAGCACAGACGAGACCTTCCCGCCGCCGCCGCGAAGCCGGCTTCACCTTGCTGGAACTGCTGGTCGTCCTGGCCATCATGGGGCTGCTGGCCGCCATCGCCGGTCCCCAGGTGCTGAAGTACCTGGGATCGTCCCGCAGCCAGACCGCGCGGCTTCAGGTGCAGAACATCGTCGCCAGCCTGGAGCTGTTCTATCTGGATACCGGCCGCTATCCCACCGAGGCGGAAGGGCTGAAGGCGCTGGTCGAGGCCACCCCCACCGCTCCCAACTGGAATGGCCCCTATCTGCGCAAGGCCGATGGCCTGCGCGACCCCTGGGGGGCGCCCTATGGCTATCACAACCCCGGCAAGGTCAAGCCGGTGGACGTGTTCAGCTATGGCTCGGATGGCGCCGAGGGCGGAACCGGCGAAGCCCAGGACCTTAGCAACTGACGGAAAACAACGGATATGTCGTTGCTGGAAGCCTTGGTCGCGCTTGCCATCGTCGGTCTGATCGGCACCCTGGCCTATCCCCGCCTGGAACAGGCGTCGAACGTGGCGGTGTTGCGTCACACCGTCACCGTACTGGTGCAAGACCTGCGCCGTGCCCGCACCGTGGCCGTGCGCAGCGGTGACGCCGCCGTTGTGGTGCCGGCCCCCGGTGGGCACGGCTACCTTCTTCCGGACCAGAGCTTGCGCCCGCTGCCCGACGGCCTGGCCTTGCAGGCTGCCGGCCCCGGCATCCGCTTCTTTCCCGATGGCAGCGCTTCGGGCGGACGAGTCACCGTGACCGGAAGCGGCGGATTGTTGGCGGTCGCCGTCGACCCCACCACCGGCGCCGCCACGATGGTACGGCCATGAAAACGGGGCGTCAGCACGGATTCGTCTTCGCCGAAGCCATGGTCGCCCTTGCCGTGGTGGCAATGTCCGTGGGGCTGCTGTTCACCGTGCTGGGCGATGGCCTGGGGCGGTCGCGTGCCGCCACGGCCACGCGCCTGGGACTGCTGGTGGCCCAATCCCGCCTTGCCGCCATCGGAAGCGAAATCCCGCTGCGCACGGGTACCGTCTCGGGCGCCGAGAACGGATTTTCCTGGCGAGTCGACATCAGTCCCTATCGGACCGGAGCGGCCCGCAGCGCCGCCGGAGACCTTTTTCTGGTCGCCGTGGCGGTGCACCGGCGGTCCAGTTCGGCCAACACCGTGGAATTGAGGAGCCTGCGCCTTGCGCCCCCAGGTTGATCCCCGCCACCGGCAGGCGGGCTTCACCCTGGTGGAGGCCTTGGTCAGCCTGGCCCTGGTGGGCATGGCCGGTGTGCTGGTGGTGGCCGGCCTGGGCGGCACCCATCAGGTGTGGACGCGCTCCGGCACCTTGAGCCGGAACGTTGAAACGGTGGAGGCCGCCCAGGCCCTGCTGCGTCAGCGCCTGGAAAGCGCGGTGCCGGCCACGCGCTACGACGGCGGTCCCCATGCCGATCTGGACGGCCAACCCACCACCCTGAGCTTCGTCGCACCACCCGGCGACGCCTTCGGTCCCGGCGGCCCCAGGAAGTATGTCCTGCGGCTGACGGCAAGCGGCGACCTGATGCTATCCAGCGTTGGCGACGGCCTCCCCACCCCCTTGGCCGTCCGCCGCGAGGAAATCTTGCTCGCCGGCGCGCAAAGCCTGGATTTGGCCTATTTCGGCGCCGCCCAGCCCGACAGCGGCCGCACCTGGCAACGCGTGTGGCAAAAGCATTCCGTGCCGCCGCAACTCATCCGTATCCGCGTGCACTTTCCGCCCGGCGACAGTCGATGGTGGCCTGAACTCGTGGTTCGGCCACGCGCCGACCTGGACACGGATTGTCTGCTCGACAGCGACGGCAGCCGGTGCAGGGCGCGATGACGGAGATCGGCAAGTTTCTCAACGCCGACCTGTCCACCATTGGCGGATTGCTGGCCCGTGGCGGCCGGTGGTGGCTGGACGAATTGCGGTTCATGCTGCCCACGCGCTGGCGCAGGCGAAACCGCAATCCGGCACGCCCCATCCTGTGGGTCACCAGGGATGGATTTCGCGCCGGCGGCCGAAACGCGCCCAAGGCCGGCATGGCCATCTGTCTGCCCAGCGACGCCGGGTTGGTGCGTGTGCTCCACCTGCCGCCCATGTCCACCGCCGACCTGCGGCGTCTGGTGGCGCTGGAGTTGGACCGGCTGAGTCCGTTCGAGTCTCGGCACGTGCTGTTCGATATTCTGCTCGGCCCCAAACGGGGTGAACGCCAGGCCGTGTTGGTCGGCATCCTTCCCCGAACCACGGCGCAAGCGGTGCTGGAAGACGCCCATGCGCAGGGACTCGCGCCATCCGCTCTGGCCCTCGCCGATCAGGATGGACACCCCTGTTTCGACTTCCTGCCGGCACTGGATTGCCGCGGGAACGAAAGCCGCCGCGTCACGCCAGCCCGGCTGTGGATGGCCGCGGCGGTGCTCGCCGCCGTCAATCTGACGATCTTCACGGCCCGCGATATCCTTGAGATCGCCGACCTCCGCCAGCAGGTGGAGGACATGCGGCCCGGCATCCAGGCAGCCGCCAAGCTGCGTGCGATGGTGGAAACCGAAGCGAGCCGCCGGGCCGATCTGATCAGGCGGAAACAACGTCAATCGCCGTTGCCAATCCTGGACAGCCTGACCCGGTCGTTGCCCGACACCGTCTGGGTGCAACAACTGGAATGGGACGGCGCGAAGCTGCGCATTGTCGGCTGGTCTCGTGACGGAGCCGATTCGCTGGCCCTTGTCGAAGCCGACCCCCTGCTGGCCAATGCCCGGCCCTGCCCCCCCACCGCGTCGGAAAGCCCGATGCGGGGCAAGCCCTTCGACATCACCGCCGAACACGAGACGGGGGAACACCCATGAGGGCGCTGAACGCACGGGAGCGCCGCCTCGTGGCGTTGATGCTGCTGGCGGGAGCCGTGGCCCTGGCCTGGCTTGCCATCGTGGAGCCGGTGATCGTCGGTGCGTTTCGCCGCGCCGAGGAGCGGCAGGGATTGCAAGACCAGTTGAACCGGGGCGAGCGGTTGATCGCCGGCATAACACAATTGCGGGCGCGGGCGGCCGCCCAGGCCGCCAGCGGCAAGGCCTTCGCCATCCAGGCGGCCACGGCGGCCCTGGCCACGGAAATGTTGAAGGAACGGCTTGTGGGAACCATGCGCGACGAAGGGGGAAGCGTGAAGGCCATCGAGGGAGTGGACGAAGGCGTCCCGGACAATTGGGTGCGCGTGCGGGCCGACCTGCATCTCACCCATGAACAATTCTACCGTGGCCTGCGACGGCTGGAGAGCGAGGAACCCTATGTGGTCATCGACTATGTCTCGGTTGCCGCCGACCGTGCGGCGAATACTGGCGCGCTGGAACCCCTCGACGCCACCCTGGCGCTTTCGGCGCCCATCCGCCTCGTCAAGGACGATCAGCCCCGGCCCGTTGCGCCGGCCGCTGGCGGCCAACATGGTCCTGCTCGTCCTTGCCGCCGTCCAATTGGCATGGCCCACCGCAGAACTCCCGGCACCCGCATCCCCCGGTCAACCAGCCCAGAGGGTGCAAGAGCCGCAAATCGGGACGGCCGAGTGGACGGCCATCGCCGAACGCCCGCTGTTTTCCCCCAACCGCCGGCCCAACCCGACAGAAGCCAGCGGCCCCTCCAGCTTGGACGGGCTGACGGTGCTGGGGATCGCGGTCGCAGACCGAACGGCGTCGGCGGTCGTCAGGCTCCCCTCGGGCAGGGTCGCGCGTTTGCAGCCGGGACAGCGGCTGGAGGACTGGGTCATGGCCTCCATCGAACCCCTGCGCCTGCTGTTCGAGAAGAACGGTGCGACACGAGCCTTCCCCTTCGAGGCCAAGAAGCTGCGGCCCCCTTCCGAACGTTCCGCCAAACGGGCCAAGCCATGATGGGCCGCTTAGTGGCGGCCGTACTCGCCCTCGCCCTGTTGGCCTGTTCACCCGACCGTTTCACGCCCTCCATGCCGTCCGCTTCGACCATCCCCCCCACCCCTGCCGTGGCAGCGCCCCAGGATGCCGCGCAAGCCGATCCTGTTCCCGTGGCCCCCGCCCTGACGCGCACCGAAGTCCTGCGCGGCAACCAGCGTTTTGTCGGCCAGCCCCGCCCGCGCGGCGAAGCGGTCACCAGGCAGAACGGCACCGTGTCGCTGAACTTCGTCAATGTGGATGTCAGGGACGTGAGCAAGGCCATCCTGGGCGACGTGCTGGCCGTCAATCACAGCGTTGATCCCGCCGTGAACGGCACGGTGACCGTGGAAACCGCCCAGCCCATCCGCGAAGAAGAGGTTCTGTCCACCTTCGAGACCGCGCTGAAATCCGCCGGCCTGGGACTGATCGAGCGAGACCGGAGCTACGTCGTGGTTCCCCTGGCCGATGCTCGCCGCCAGCCCGGTCTCGTCGGCAAGCAGGACACCGGCTATGGCTCCGAGGCGGTGCCGCTGCATTATGCCAACGCCAACGCCCTGAAAAAGCTGTTCGATCCCATGGTGCCCGAGAACGCGTTGCACGTGGACGGCCAGCGCAACGTGATGTTGGTGACGGGATCGTCCAGCGAACGCACGTCCCTGCGAGCCATGGTCGAGCAGTTCGACGTGGATTGGATGGCCGGCATGTCCTTTGCGCTGATCACCCTGCAACGGGCCGACAGCCGCCGCATGGCCGAGGACCTGAACCAGATCATCAACGCCGACAACTCTCCCTCGGCCGGGCTGGTGCGGCTGATCCCGCTGACCCGCCTGAACGCCATCGTCGTGGTGTCGCCCCAACCGCAATACATCGAGGACGTGCAGTATTGGGCCGAGGAACTGGACCGCGAGGGCGAGGCCAGCGAAAAGCGCCTTCATATCTACCGCGTCCAGAGTGGCCGCGCCTCGGACCTTGCCGGCGTACTGACCTCGCTCTTCGGCACCGGCACCGCCATGCCGACCAGCGCCACCTCGACGGCCGGCCCCAGGCCAGCGGCACCGGCAAGCCCCGGGATGGGCGCCGCCAATCCGGCCACAACCGCTGCGCCGGCCCCAGCCGTCATCCCTATCGCCGCCCAAAGAGATGCGGCCACGAGCACGGGCGGCCAGCAATTGCGCCTGGGAGAAAGCAGCCAGACCATCGGCGTCACCAGCGACGATTCCAACAACGCTATCGTCGTCTACGCCACCTCGCGCGAGTACGAGGTGATCGAGCGGGCGCTGCGCAAACTGGATGTGCTGCCACTGCAGGTGCTGATCGAGGCCATGATCACCGAGGTGAGCCTGAACGACAGCCTGCGCTATGGCGTCGAATGGTATTTCAAGACCGGCAACAGCCATTTCACCCTGACCTCGGGCAAGACCAACGCCCCGGTCCAAGGCCTGCCCGGCTTTTCCTATCTGCTGTCCCAGGGCAACGGCATCCAGGCGGTGATCAACGCCTTGGACGATGTCACCAATGTGAACGTGGTCTCGTCGCCCCGGCTGCTGGTGCTGAACAACCAGACCGCCACATTGCAGGTGGGCGACCAGGTGCCGGTAGCCACCCAATCGTCCGTCAGCACCCTGACCAGCACTAGTTCGGTGGTCAATTCCATCGAATACCGTGATACCGGCGTGATCTTGAAGGTCACGCCCCGGGTCAACGACAGCGGTCTGGTGCTGCTGGATATCTCGCAGGAGATCAGCGACGTCTCGACCACCACCTCGTCCACCCTGGATTCGCCCACCATCCAGCAACGCAAGGTTTCCAGCTCGGTGGCGGTGCAGGACGGCCAGACCGTGGCGCTTGGCGGCCTGATCCGCGATAATGTCAGGCGCAACGACAGCGGCGTGCCGCTGCTGAAGGACGTGCCGATCCTGGGCAATCTGTTCGGCTCCACCAACAACAGCCGCGCCCGCACCGAACTGCTGGTGCTGCTGACTCCCCACGTGGTGCGCAACGCCGTCGATGCCCAGGCCATCACCGACGAATTGCGGCGCAACATCTCGGTCATCGCTCCCATCACCAAGGGCAAGGACACGCTGCGGTGAAACGCCGCCGTGAAGCCGGATACGCCTTGGTGATGGCGGTGGCTGGCGCCGCCCTGTTCGCCTGGGCCGGCTTCACCATGATCGAATCCGGCAGGGGCGACATCGCCATGGCCCAGGCCCGCTCGGACCGGGCCAGGCTGGAAGCGGCGGCAGAGGCCGGCTTGATGCTGGCCGTGCATGGCCTGCGTCTGGGCGACCGGTCCGATCAATGGGTCGCGGACGGGCGGCCCCGCCAGACCCGCTTCGATGGCACCGTGCTGACCATCGCCATCGAGGATGAACGGGGCAAGGTTCCCATCGCCACCGCCAGCGAGTCCACGGTCCGCCGCCTGCTTTCGGCGGCGGGTCTTGACGGGCGGAAACTGGACTCCCTGGCCGCCGCCATTCTCGACTGGATGGACGAGGACGATTTCCCCCGCATGAACGGGGCGGAAGCGGACGCCTATCGCAAAGCCGGCGCGGACTCACTGCCACGCAACAGCCGCATCCGCACCCTGGACGAATTGTTGAACGTGCAGGGCATGACGCCCGAAATCTTGGACCGGATCAGGCCGTCCATGACGCTGTATTTCGGCGAACCGGGCAGTTTCAACCCGCAAACCGCCACGCCCCTGGCCGTGATGGCCATGCTGGGCAAGAGCGAGGATTCCGCCGAGGTGAAAGCCCGCCGCCAGGATGTTGGCGAACGCAAGCCCGCCCTGGACATCGCCGGGGACATGCCCATGGCCGGCCGGCCCGTCACCATCCGGGTTCAGGCGGAACTCCCTGGCCTGGGCCGCGCCACCCACGTGGCCGTGGTCCAGTTCACCGCCAACCCGGCACGCCCGTTCTGGCTGCGGTCTTATCGATGAATGCCACCCACCTTGCATGGCTGGCGGGATGCCTGCCACTGGGCGCCGCCGCCGGCTGGACTGCCCGGCGGCTGAGCGGCGAAGGCCCCGCTTGGTTGCTCCCGACAGCGGCAGGGGGACAGGTGATGTTGGGGCTGTGGACGGTAACAACCATGCCTCCCCCCTGGTGGCCGGCCTCGTTCCTGCTGGGGTGGGGGCTGTTGGTGCTGGCGTTGGTGGATGTCCTGGATTTCCGCCTGCCCGATGCCCTAACCCTGCCGTTGACAGCCGTGGGACTGCTGCTTTCAGCGGGTTCAGGAGCCTGGAGCCATCACCTGATGGGCGCCATGCTGGGTTGGGGGATGCTGACCGGTGTGGCCGCCGCTTACCGCCGCTGGCGCGGCCGAGACGGCATGGGACAAGGCGACGCCAAACTGCTGGCCGCTGGCGGTGCGTGGCTGGGCTGGGAGGCCTTGCCCTCGGTGGTGCTGATCGCCTGCGCGATCGCTTTTGCCGGCGTCGCCGCCAACCGGCTGGCGGTCGCCCGCCCTCGGGACACCGACGCCCCGGTTCCCTTCGGCCCAGCCCTGTGCGGGGGAATCTGGCTGATGTGGCTCTACGGGTGACGGAACGCGGCCTCCGCCGCCCCATAGAGCAAAACATCCGAAGCACCCAAAAGGTTGCGACATATTGCCGCAACCACAACAACCGTCAAGAGAATGACCGCAGCCGAGTGATACCACTTTTGTGCGAGCTGATGAGGGTGTGTACCCGTATATCAGCATCCGGTGAACGACACAGGGGCAAAGCACATGCAGGGGATTGCCTGGTACTCAAGCCTATTTCTTATGGCAACGACCATTGTTGTTTTTTCCGTTGTTCTCTACAACTCTGGGGACGTGGCGGAAGCGGTCCCAAATGCGCAGGAACGTTTGCGGCGCCTCCTTCTCGCAGTCGCCCTGACCGTCGGACTGCCTCTCACCTTCCTCAGCCTGATCGACCTGCCGTACCGCCGCCCCATCGATTGGGGCACTGGCATCACGACCGTGAACGCGGTGGGCCGGCAATGGAACTGGACGCTGAGCGAAACCTCGTTCCACGTCGGTGACCGCGTGGAGTTCCGGGTGACCAGCGAGGACGTCAACCACGGTTTCGCGCTTTATGACCCCGCCATGCGCGTGGTCGCGCAAACCCAGGCCATGCCGGGATACGTCAACGTCCTGCGCCACAGTTTCGAGGCGCCAGGAACGTACACCGTGCTGTGCCTGGAGTATTGCGGCGTCGCCCACCATTCCATGGCGGCCGAAATCACCGTCCTGCCCCGGCAATAGCCATTCCACATCCTCCTGGAGGAAACGATGTCTGCTGAACGCAAGACCCCGTGCGCGGCGGCGACGCTGGCACCCGAGGGGCCTGCCATTCCCCTCGACAATTTCGCCGCCCGCGTGATCGCCGGCCATCTTGTTGCCTGCGTCACGGTCTTCCTGCTGATGATGGCGGCAGGGCTGCTGATGCGCGCCAACCAGGCGCAAGCCCTGGATGTCGGCATCGACCGCTTCTATCAGCTGATGACGGTGCACGGCATCGGCACGGTCGGCGTCGCCGGCCTGTCGGGGTCCATGATCTGCTGGTACTTCCTGCGCCGCCATGTGCACCTGAACAACACCATCCTGCTGACCAATCTGGTCTTCTTCCTGACCGGCACCACCATGATCCTGGGAGCGGTGTTCGTCGGCAACTTCGCCGGCGGCTGGAACTTCCTCTATCCCCTGCCTGCCATGTCACAGGGAGTGTGGGGGCAGACGGCAGCAGCGACGTTCCTGTTGGGCCTGTTGCTGATCGGCGTGGGCTTCCTGATCTTCTATCTGGATCTGGCCCGCGCCATCCTGAACCGCTACGGCAGCCTGCCCCGGGCGTTGGGCTGGCCCCAATTGTTCTCGCGCAGCACCGAGGGCGCACCACCGGTCACCGTGGTGGCGGCGACCATGGTGTTCACCATGAACATCCCCGGCATCGTGGTCGGCGCCACCATCCTGGTCCTGAACCTCGTCAACCTGTTCTATCCCGCCATCCAGGTAGATTCCTTGCTGGCCAAGAACCTGACTTACTTCTTCGGCCATGTGTTCATGAACGGCACCATCTATCAGTGCGTCATCGCCGTGTTCGAGATCCTGCCGCTCTACACCGGGCGGCCGTGGAAGGTCAGCCATTGGTACTTGGGCGGCTGGACCATGTCGGGGCTGATGGTGGTCATGGTCTATCCCCAACACCTGCTCATGGATTTCGCCATGCCGCCATGGGCGCTGATCATCGGTCAGACGGTGTCGTGGGCGCACGGTCTGCCGGTTCTGCTGATCTCGGTATTCGGCACGCTGACCAACGTGCACCGCTCGGGCATCCGCTGGAATACCGGCTCCGGCCTGCTGTTCTTCGCCATGCTGGGCTGGGCAGCCGGCGTGTTCCCCGGCGTGGCCGACGGCACCATCGTCGTCAATCAGGTGATGCACAACACCCAGTGGGTGCCGGGGCACTTCCACGTCTACTTCCTGCTCAGTCTGGTTTCCATGCTGTTCGGCTTCGGCTACCACGTACTGATCCATGCCAACCACCGCCCCGAGGGCATCCTCGACCGCCTCGCCTTTTGGGGCTTCGCCGTGGGCGGTTTCGGCTTCGTCACCGCCTTCCTCATGGGCGGGCAAGCTGGCGTTCCCCGGCGCTATGCGGTCCACCTGCCGGAATGGCTGCATTACGACCAAGTGGGGGCGATCTGCGCGGCGATGGTGGTCGCGGCCGTCACGCTGTTCGTCGCCCGCTTCCTTGCCAACGTGAACCGGGGGCTGGCCCGGTGAACAGCGGCACGACAATGGCCCTGGCGTTGGTCCTTGTGACCGGCGCCGGGTTGTTGTGGTGGGGCACCGACGGACTGCGCGCCTTCAGCACCGAGGGCGCGCGCCGGCTGTCGGTGGAGGAAAACCCGCGGCTGTTGCCCGCAGGGCCGCTGGTCGACCATCTGGGCAATCGCATCGATTTCCCCACTCTGGCCGGGCAGCGGGTCTTGGTGGAATTCATCTACACGCGTTGTCCCACCATCTGCACCACGCTGGGGGAATCGTTCCAGCAAATCGCCACCGCGTTGCCCGCTGGCGGCGACCCGGTTCTGCTTAGCATCAGCTTCGACCCGGAGCACGACGACCAAACCGCATTGCGTCAGTATGCCGAGCGTTTTCGCGCCGATGGCCACATCTGGCGGATCGCCCGCGTAGAGGACCGGCGGGATTTGGAGCCGCTGTTGCGGGCTTTCGGTGTGGTCGCCATTCCCGACGGCTTCGGCGGTTTCGTCCACAACGCTGCCATCCACGAGGTTGATCGCGGCGGCCGCCTGACCCGCCTGCATGACTACGACGCCGGGACGCGGGTCCTGGCAGAGATGAGAACGCCGCCATGACGCCCCCCCTCCTCGGCGCGTTGTTGTTCGGGCTGGTGGCACTGCCGCCGCTGGCGCCCCTGCTGGAGGCCACCCTCCCCAGCCATCTGCTGGGCCAGTTGCCCGCCCTGGCCATCGCCGGCGCCCTGGCCGTCGGCGCCGTTCCCCGGCGGTTGCGCGCCCGTCTCGACCGCATCAACGACAACGGCGTCCCAGGCATGGCCTTGGCGGCGATCCTGCTCGCCTACTGGATGTTGCCCCGAACATTGGACGCCGCCCTGGCTACCGCCGACGCCGAGGTCGCCAAGCTGCTCTGCCTGCCGCTGGCCGGCGCCGCCGCGCGGCTCGGCTGGCGCAACCTGGGCTTCGTCGGCCGCAGCTTCGTGTTGCTGAACGCCGTCTCCATGCTGCTGGCCATCGGCTTGTTGCTCATTCATTCGCCGCTCCGGCTATGCAACGCCTATCTGCTGGACGACCAGCGGGTGGCGGGAACCGGACTGGCCATTCTGGCCGGGGTTCTGGCATGCGTCGGCGCCGGCGGCCTGCTTTTCCGTTTCCCGTGGGACCAGAGGACAGAGGAATCATCATGCGCTGCAAGGAACCCATTGCCGTCCCCGCCGCCTTCTTCGGCATAATCCTGGGTCTGGCCGGCCTGGGCAACGGCTGGCGGGTGGTCGCGCGCATCTGGCCCTTGTCGCCATGGATCGGCGAGGCGGTGATGGCGCTGGCCGTCACGGTGTGGCTGGTCCTGGCGGTGTTCTACATCCGCAAGTGGCTGTTCTCGCGCGCCGCGGCCGTGGCCGAACTGCGCCACCCGGTAGCCTGCGGCTACATCGCGCTGGTGTTCGTGACCACCTTGTTGATATCGGTGGCGGCAGCGCCCTATTCCCAGCCGCTGGCCCTGTTCCTGGCCGTCGTCGGCTGGGGCGGCAATATCGGGTACGGCGCCATGGTCACCGGCACCCTGTGGAGCGGCGATCGCGACGGCATCACCCCCACGGCGGTCATCTACCTGCCCACCGTCGCCGGCAATTTCGTCAGCGCCATGGCGGCGGGAACGCTGGGCTACACCGAGTTGGGGATGCTGTTTCTTGGTGCCGGTCTGCTGTCATGGCTGGCCATCGAGTCGGTGCTGATGCACAACCTTTACACGGCGGGGCCGCTCCCACACGCCATCCGCCCCACTCTGGGCATCCAACTGGCACCGCCGGTGGTGTGCTGCGCCGCATATCTGGCCGTCAACGGCGGCACACCCGACACCTTCGCCCAGATCCTGTTCGGCTATGGGCTGCTGCAAGGCGGGGTGATGATCCGCCTGCTGCCGTGGTTTGCGGAACAGGATTTCGTCCCTGGTCACTGGGCTTTCAGCTTCGGTGTGGTGGCACTGCCGCTGTCGGCCCTGCGCATGGTCGAACATGGCGTCAGAGGGCCGATCGCCCATGTGGCGCTACCGCTGTTCGCGGCTGCGAACGTGATCATCGCCTATCTGTCGCTTCGTACGCTGTGGCTGCTGTTCACCGGCCGCCTGGTCCCCCGCCCGACGGCCTGAGCCGCGAGGCAGTTACCCTTCTCCCGGTTTGCACAGAAAAAAAGGGCCATGCCGGACAATCCGGCATGGCCCGCAGGTAGGGGATTAAAGCCGGGTCTTCGTTTCCCGAGCCGTCCCGGCACGTGGCTCAGCCCACGACCCGTCCGCGTCGACGGACCAGTTGGTAGCGACGGACCAGATAGGCCAACGGCACGCTCCAGATGTGCACCAGGCGCGAGAAGGGAAACAGCAGCACGATGGTCATGCCAAGCACCACATGCGCCTGAAACACCGGATCGGTTCCGGCAACCATCTCGGCAGCGCCGCTGCGGAAGGTCACGATCCGTTGCGCCCATTCCGCCAGGGCCAGCATGACGCCGGCGTCGTGGTGACTGGCCGAAGCCGGAATGGTGAACAGCCCCAGGATCAACTGGGCGAACAGCAACAGCAAAATAGTGGTGTCCATGGCCGAACCCGCCGAGCGCACGCGTTCGTCGGTCAGCCGGCGATAGACTAGAAACACCATGCCGAACAGGCACACCGTGCCGAAAATGCCGCCCGCCGTCATGGCCAACACTTGCTTGGTTTCAGCCGACAGACCGAACGCGCTGTACAACCCGTGCGGCGTCAGCAAGCCAATGGCGTGGCCGCTCAGCAGCAGGATGATGCCGATGTGGAAGGCGTTGCTCGCGAACCACATGCCCCGGCCGCGCAGGAACTGGCTGGAGCCGCTTTTCCAAGTATAGGGTTCGTAGTCGAACCGGATCAAGCTGCCGACCAGGAACACGGCGATGGCGATATAGGGATAGATGCCGAAAAGGAAGAAGTTGAGTTGTTCCATGATCACGCTCCCTCCCGAGCCGGAACGGCGACGCCACCGCAGGGCGGGGGCACTGCGGCAGCGCCGAAATCGACGGGGTCCTCGCCCCAGCTTGCATCCACGTCGTCATCCGTCTCGGGAGTCGAGATCGGCGCCCGAGTACCCCCTTGCGACGCGCCGGCCAATTCGACGACAGCAGCCATTACGGCGGCGTAGGCGCTGCCGCGAGAGACGAGACGCTCGGCCAGAGCGGCGACCACATGGCTGGCTTCGCCCAGCAGCGACCGCGCTTCCGCGTCCGGCTCAGTTGATAGGAACTCAAGAAAGATCGGCAGATAATCGGGCAGTTCTTCCACCCCGATGGTCAGCCCACGGCGTTGGTACATGGCCTGAAGATCGACCATGGCCTGGCCTCGGTCACGGGAATCACCGTGAACGTGCTCGAAAAGGTTCAGCGACAGCGACCGGGTTCGGTCGAACTGCTCGACCCAGGCCGCCTGGACATCCAGCAGGTCCCCATTGGAGAGGTTGCTGATAAAGGCGTCCAGGCCTTCCATACATTTCTTCGACAACCGCCCTTCCACCGAAAGCAGGACCTGCATTTCCGCCAGGTCCGCCATGGTGTTATCCGAGGGATAGTCGAGAAGCGCGGCGAGTATTTTCAAGGTCATCATCGTCTGCTACTCCGCTGCCGGCGCCGGTTTCCGCTTCGGGCCGCCAAAAAGCCCGGTGTCACTGGCGCCACCGCAGCCGTCGCCGAAGGAAAAACCGCAACTTCCCTTGAGGTCGAAGGCGTCCTCGGCGTATTCCCGGTGCGTTGTGGGAACGACGAAACGGTCCTCGTAATCGGCCAGCCCCATGATGCGGTACATGTCGACGGCCTGGGTCTCGGTCAGCCCGACCTGACGCAACGGCGCGGTATCGGGGGTGCCGCCCACCGTCACCGAGCGCATGTAGGCACGCATGGCCAGCATTCGCTCCAGCGCCGAAACCACCGGCTTCTCGTCGCCGGCGGTGAGCAGGTTTGCCAGATAGCGTACCGGGATGCGCAGACTGGACACGTCGGGGATCACGCCGTTGACACCGACGGCGCCCGAATCGGCCCGCCCCTGGATAGGCGACAGCGGCGGGATGTACCAGACCATGGGCAGCGTCCGGTATTCCGGGTGCAGGGGGAAAGCGACCTTCCAATCCATCGCCATCTTCCACACCGGCGACTTGCGCGCCGCCTCCAGCCAGGCGGCAGGCACGCCGTCACGGCGCGCCTGTTCCTGCACCTCAGGCGACGAAGGATCGAGGAAGATGTCCAACTGGGCTTGGTACAGATCGGTTTCACGCTTGGTCGACGCTGCCGCCTCGATGCGGTCGGCATCGTAAAGCACCACGCCCAGATAACGGATACGGCCGACGCAGGTCTCCGAGCAGACGGTGGGCTGGCCAGACTCAATGCGCGGATAGCAAAAGATGCACTTCTCGGCCTTGCCTGACTTCCAGTTATAATAAATTTTCTTGAACGGACAGGCCGACACGCACATGCGCCAGCCACGGCACTTCTCCTGATCGATCAGGACAATACCGTCTTCCTCGCGCTTGTAGATGGACCCGGAAGGACAGGAGGCGACGCAGGCCGGATTAAGGCAGTGCTCGCACAGCCTGGGCAGGTACATCATGAAGGTGTTTTCGAACTCGCCGTAGATTTCCTTCTGCATGTTGTCGAAATTTTTGTCCCGCGAGCGCTTGCGGAACTCGGTGCCCAGGATTTCCTCCCAATTGGGACCCCATTCGATTTTTTCCATGCGCTTGCGGGTGACCAGCGAGCGTGGCCGCGCGGTGGGAACCGCCTCTGACAGTGGCGCCGACTGAAGATGTTCGTAATCGAAGGTGAACGGCTCGTAGTAGTCGTCGATCTCCGGCATGCGTGGGTTATTGAAGATCTTGGCGACCAGCGCCGCCCGCGATCCGAGGCGGGGGGTCAGCTTGCCGTTGGCGCGGCGATGCCAACCGCCGTGCCACTTGTCCTGGTTCTCCCAATCCTTGGGATAACCGATGCCGGGCTTGGTTTCGACGTTGTTGAACCAGGCATATTCGACCCCTTCCCGGGTCGTCCACACGTTCTTGCACGTCACCGAGCATGTGTGGCAGCCAATGCATTTGTCCAAATTCAGGACCATGGCGATTTGTGCGCGGACCTTCATGGCTCAGGCTCCCTTCCCGTCGAAGTGGCCCTCCAGCCACTCCACGTAGGTCATCTTGCGGATGATGACGAACTCGTCGCGGTTGGATCCCACCGTGCCGTAGTAGTTGAAACCGTAGGCCTGCTGGGCATAGCCGCCGATCATGTGGGTGGGCTTGGGACAGGTTCGCGTCACCGAGTTGTGAATGCCGCCGCGCAGGCGCGTGGTCTGCGCCCCGGGGGTATTCACGATCTTTTCCTGGGCGTGATACATCATGCACATCCCTTCCTTGACCCGCTGGCTGACCACGGCGCGGGCGGCGATGGCGCCGTTGGCGTTGAACACCTCGATCCAGTCGTTGTCCTCGATATCGGCCTTGGCGGCGTCCTTCTCGGAAATCCAGACGATCGGGCCGCCGCGCGACAGCGTCAGCATGATCAAGTTGTCCGTATAGGTGCTGTGGATGCCCCATTTCTGGTGAGGGGTGATCCAGTTGAGCACCACCTGCTTGGCACCGTTTGACTTGGCATCGATCACCGGCTTGACCGTCTTGGTGTCGATGGGCGGCCGGTAGACGCAGAAGCCCTCGCCGAACGCCAGCATCCACTTGTGGTCCTGGTAGAACTGCTGACGGCCGGTCAGCGTGCGCCAGGGAATCAGCTCGTGGACGTTGGTGTAGCCGGCGTTATAGCTGACGTGTTCGGATTCCAACCCCGACCATGTCGGCGACGAGATGATCTTGCGCGGTTGCGCCTGGATGTCGCGGAAGCGAATTTTCTCGTCCTCGCGATGCAAGGCGAGATGGGCGTGCTCCCGCCCCGTCATCTTGGACAACGCCTCCCATGCCTTGACCGCCACGTGGCCATTGGTTTCGGGCGCCAGCGTCAGGATGGCCTCGGCGGCGTCGATATCGCTGTCCAGGCGCGGCAGTCCCTTACTGACGCCGTCCTCGCTCACCACACGGTTGAGGGCGCCCAACGCGTCCACCTCGTCCTCGGTGTTCCAGGCGATGCCCTTGCCGCCGTTACCGAGCGTCTTCATCAATGGGCCGAGCGAGGTGAAACGCTTGTAGGTGTTGGGATAGTCGCGCTCCACCAAGGTCATGACCGGCATGGTCTTGCCGGGAACGCCGGGGACTTCGCCCTTCTTCCAGTCCTTGACATCGAAGGGCTGGGCCAACTCGCCCGGACTGTCATGCATCATCGGGGTGAGGACGAGGTCGGTTTCGACGCCGAGATGACCCGATGCCAGTTCCGAGAACCGCTTGGCGATGCCTTTGTAGATTTCCCAGTCCGGCCGCGCCTCCCAGGCCGGGTCCACCGCCTGGCTGAGGGGGTGGATGAAGGGATGCATGTCCGAGGTGTTGAGGTCGTTCTTCTCGTACCAGGTGGCGGTGGGCAGCACGATGTCGGAATACAGGCAGGTACTGGACATGCGGAAATCCAGCGTCACCAGCAGATCCAGCTTGCCGTCTGCCGGGCTGTCACGCCAGACCACCTCCAACGGCTTGTCGTCGCCCACCTCGCCGAGGTCGCCGTTCATGACGCCGTTCTGCGCACCCAGCAGGTATTTCAGGAAGTACTCGTGCCCCTTGGCCGAGGCGCCCAGCAGGTTCGAGCGCCAGACGAACAGGTTGCGCGGGAAATTGGCCGGGTTGTCCGGGTCCTCGCACGACATCCGCAGCCGCCCCGAGGCCAGGGCTTCCACCGCATGGGCCACCGGTTCCTTGCCCTGGGCGCGGGCTTCGCGCACCACGTCCAGCGGGTTGGTTTCCAATTGCGGCGCCGATGGAAGCCAGCCCATGCGCTCGGCGCGGACGTTGAAGTCGATCAACGCCCCCTTGAACGCCTCGGGGTCGGCCAGCGGCGACAGGATCTCCTTCACCGACAGCTTCTCGTGCCGCCATTGGCTGGTATGGGCATAGAAATACGACGTCGAGTTCATCTGGCGCGACGGCCGAACCCAGTCGGTGGCAAAGGCCAGCGGAACCCATCCCGTCTGCGGGCGCAGCTTCTCTTGGCCGACATAATGTCCCCAGCCGCCGCCCGACTGGCCGATGCACCCGCACATGACCAGCATGTTGATGATGCCGCGGTAATTCATGTCCATGTGGTACCAGTGATTCATGGCGGCGCCGATGATCACCATGGAACGGCCATGGGTCTGGTGGGCGTTTTCGGCGAACTGCCGCGCCACCGTGATCACATCCTCTGCCTTGACCCCAGTGATGAGTTCTTGCCAGGCCGGGGTATACGGGACGTTCTGGTCGTAGGACGAGGCGACATGTTTACCGCCCAAACCGCGATCGACCCCATAATTGGCCGCCAGCAGGTCGAACACCGTGGCCACCATGGTTTCGCCGTCGGCCAATTCCAGGCGCTTGATCGGGACGTTGCGCACCAGGACGTCGGGTTGCGGGTTATTGTCGAAATAGGCGTGGTCCAAGTGACCGAAATAGGGAAAGGCCACCGGCGCCACGTCGTCGCGGCGGTCGATCAGGCTGAGCGCCAGCTTGACCTCGGCCCCGTCGCGGCCATCCTTTTGCTCGATGTTCCAGCGCCCCTTCTCGCCCCAACGGAAACCGATGGAACCATTGGGCACGACCACGCATCCGCTGTTCTCGTCGACACCGACGGTTTTCCATTCCGGATTGTTTTTTTGCTCCAGGGCATCATTGAAATCCGAGGCCCGGAGAAAGCGATCCGGCACCCAGTGCTTGCCCCGTTGCACCAGCCGGACCAGCAAGGGCATGTCGCTGGTACGTCGACAGTAATCCTCGAAATAGTCCGACTTTTTCTCACCGAGGTGGAATTCCTTGAGGATCACATGCCCCATGGCCATGGCCAGGGCGGAATCGGTGCCCTGCTTGGGCGCCAACCAGATGTCGGCGAATTTCGACGCCTCTGAATAATCGGGGCAGACCACCACGCTCTTGGCGCCCTTGTAGCGCACCTCGGTGTAGAAATGGGCGTCGGGCGTGCGGGTCTGGGGCACGTTTGACCCCCACAGGATCAGGAAATTGGAATTGTACCAATCGGCTGATTCCGGCACGTCGGTCTGTTCACCCCAGACCTGAGGACTCGCCGGGGGCAGGTCGCAATACCAGTCGTAAAAAGACAGCGAGACGCCGCCGATCAGCGACAGGTAACGGGTGCCAGCGGCGAAGGAAACCATGGACATGGCGGGAATGGGCGAGAACCCTGCCACGCGATCCGGCCCCCAGGTCTTGATGGTATGGACGTTGGCGGCGGCAATCATCTCCTCGGCCTCGGCCCAGGAGCAGCGGACGAAGCCGCCCTGACCGCGGATTTTCTTGTAGGAAGCGGCCTTCACCGGGTCATCGACGATGGAGCGCCACGCCTCCACCGGCGCCATGGTCGTGCGCGCCTCGCGCCACTGCCGCAGCAGCGCCGCCCGCACCAGCGGATGCTTCACGCGGTTGCCGGAATACATGTACCAAGAATAACTGGCTCCGCGCTGGCACCCGCGAGGCTCGTGGTTGGGCAGGCCGGGCCGCGTGCGCGGATAGTCGGTCTGCTGAGTCTCCCAGGTGACGATGCCGCCCTTGACGTAGATCTTCCACGAACACGAACCGGTGCAATTGGTCCCGTGGGTCGAGCGCACGATCTTGTCGTGCTGCCAGCGGCGGCGGTAGCCCTCTTCCCACGCGCGGCTCTCGTTCGTGACGACGCCGTGCTCCCCCGAGAAAGTCTCAACGTTCCTCTTGAAGAACATTAGCCTATCGATGAAATGGCTCATTTATTATTTTCCGTCTTTCCAGGTGGTCCGCCCTAGCACTTGATTTCCGCGTTTTTGCGCGTGTACCACCACCACGTGGCGAACACGCAGGTGACGTAGAAGGCCAGGAAGAGGTAAAGAGCCGCCTCGGCACTGCCGGTCATGCTGATGGACGTGCCGAAGCTGCGCGGAATGAAGAACGCGCCGTAGGCGGCCACGGCCGAACTGAAGCCGAGCACGGCTGCGGCCTCGGTGGCGGCCTCGCCGGTCACCTCGATGGGTTGCAGCTTCCGGCCTTTCGCCTCGCGCTCTTTCAGGGTCAGGAAAATCTGCGGGATCATCTGGAAGGTCGAGGCGTTGCCAACGCCGGTACCGGCAAACAGCAGCAGGAACATGGCCAGGAAACCGGAGAAGGCCCCGGGGTCGCTCTTGTGGCCGAGGAAGTAAAGCACGCCAACCACCGCCGCCATCATCGCGACAAAGGTGTACAGGGTGACGCGGCCACCACCGAAGCGGTCAGACAGAAAACCGCCGAGGACGCGCGCCACCGACCCCACCAGCGGACCGAGAAAGGCATAGGTCAACGGATTGACGTCGGGGAACTGGGTCTTGGTCAGCAACGCGAAGCCGGCGGAATAGCCGATGAACGAGCCGAAAGTGCCCAGGTACAACCAGCACATGATCCAATTGTGCTTGCGCTTGAAGATCACGGCCTGGTCTTTGAACGAGGCCTTGGCACTGGCGATGTCATTCATGCTGAACCACGCGGCAATGCTGCACAGCAGGATAAACGGCACCCAGATGAAGCCGGCATTCTGCAGCCACATCTGTTTGGTCGCGGCCCCCTTGACCCAGGTCTGGCTTTCGCCGCCCAGGCTTCCGAACACCGCAGAGGCGATCACCAGCGGCACGACGAACTGAACGACCGACACGCCCAGATTGCCGATGCCGGCATTGAGGCCGAGGGCCATCCCCTTCTTCTCCTTAGGGAAGAAGAAGCTGATATTGGCCATGGAGGAGGCAAAGTTACCGCCACCGAAGCCGCACAGCAGGGCGAGACCGAGAAACACGGGATAGGGTGTCGCCGGATTCTGCACCGCGAAGCCGATCCCGATGGCCGGCACCAGCAAGGATGCCGTCGATAGCGTCGTCCAGGCGCGCCCGCCGAAAATCGGGATCATGAAGGAATAGAAAATGCGTAGCGTCGCCCCGGCGAGACCAGGCATCGACGCCAACCAGAACAATTGGTCGGTGTCGAAGTTGAAGCCGATGTTGGGCAGGTTGACCACCACCACGCTCCACACCATCCACAGGGCAAAGGCGAGAAGCAGAGCCGGCATTGAAACCCAAAGGTTGCGCATGGCGATACGCCGCCCCTGCCGTCGCCAATAGGTCGGGTCCTCGGGTGTCCAGTTGGTCAGCACATGCTGGCTGATGGCGTTCCCGGATTCATCGATATGCATACGTGTGCCCCTTGTTCAGGAGTTGTCGTCGGGGAGTTTCAGGAGATGCGGGGGAATCAGTTGGCGCGGGCGATCTCGTCGCATCCATCGCCCACCGGCAGGGCCGGACCGCTGCCCATCCCCATGCTGCGCAGGGCGTCACGCTCCATGCGGCGGACGGCGTAGTGCATCCACAGAAACGAGGCCACCACCACCAGGAAGAGCAGCATGAAGCAACTGGTCCACACCCCGGTCAGGTCGTTGAGCGCACCGAAGGCGATAGGAAGGACGAAGCCGCCGAGACCGCCGATCAGGCCGACCACGCCGCCAACCGAGCCGACGTGGCGGGGGTAGTAGACGGGGATGTGCTTGTAGACCGCCGCCTTGCCCAACGACATGAAGAAGCCCAGCACGAAGGCCACCACGGTAAAACCGGCGAACCCCAGTGACGTGTTGAAGGCGATGTCGCCTTTGATGCCGTGGACCACGTAGTCGGTGTTGGGATAGGCCAGGATGAACAGGCAGACAATGGCGACGCCGAAGGTCCAATACATGACCCGGCGGGCGCCCCACTTATCGGACATGACGCCGCCGGCGGCACGGAAGATGCTGGCCGGGATGGAATAAGCGGCCCCCAGCATGCCGGCGGTTTTCACATCCAGCCCGTAGGCGCCCATGTAATAGCGCGGCAACCACAGGGCCAACGCCACGAAGCCGCCGAAGACGAAGAAGTAGTAGAGCGAGAAGCGCCACACCCGGACCTCGCGCAGCGGCGCCATCATCGAGGCCATGCTCTCCGGCTTGTGGCCGCCGGCGCGGCGGTTGCGCACGACCGGGTCGTCCTTGCAGAAAATGAAGAACAAAATGCCGCTGGCGAAGATGACGACCGCCCAGACGTTGGCCACCATTTGCCAGCCCATGGCCACCATGACCCAGGGGGCGACGAACTTGGTCACCGCCGCGCCGACATTACCCATGCCGAAGATACCGAGCGCGGTGCCCTGCCGCTCCTGGGGATACCAGCGCGACACATAGGCGATGCCGACGGCGAAGCCACCGCCGGCAACGCCCACTCCCAGCGCCGCCAGCAGGAAGCCCTGATAGGTGGACGCGGTCGTCACCAGCCAGGTGGCGACCGCCGACACCATCATCACCGCGGAAAACACCACTCGGCCGCCGTATTGATCGGTCCAGACGCCAAGCACCAAGCGCACCAGAGAACCGGTGAGAATTGGCGTGGCGATCAGCAGGCCGAACTCGGTGTCGTTCAGGCCGAGGTCTTTTTTGATCTGCACGCCGAGAATGCTGAATATCGTCCACACTGCGAAGCAGACAGTAAAAGCCAGCGTGCTGGCCCAAAGCGCCAGCCGTTGCTCGGCTTTGGTGACATTTGCGAGATCATGCATGGTGCCGACACCCTTCCCATGGCTTCGGGATTTGCCCGTGAAGAAACCGGGGGAGAAGGTATCGGGTAGAACAGGAAGTGTTCTTGATCGAACCAATGGCTGCGACAACTTGTCGCGGGAACAAAGTCCGAATTTACACCTACGGCGTGTTGACGCTGGCCGGGCGGAAGGCGATCAATGCAGGATTGAGAATTCGTAGCGCTCCTTTCCGCCAGAGGCATGCATGCAGCGACAGACGTTTCCTCATCTCGTTCATGACGGCGCCGGCTATCCTCCCCGCTCCGTCCACGCGGAAGACTTGTCCCGCATGCGGCATGTGCCGTTGCTGACCCAATTGTCGCCGAACCTGCTCGGCGCCGTGCTCGCCGAAGCGATGGTCATTCGTTACGACCCCGGCGAGACGCTGTTCCACCAAGGAGAAGCCCCCCATTTCCTGCACGTGGTCATGGACGGCGAGGTATGTCTTTACGGCGTCGGCAGCGATGGCAACGAAACCGTCATGGAAATCATGAAGTGCGGCGACGTATTCATCGCGGCGGCGGTTCTTACCAACCTGCCCTATCTGATGGAGGCGCGCGCCCTATCGTCGTCACGGGTCATGTTGTTGCCAGCAGAGAGATTGCGACGCGATCTGCACTCCATCCCGGATCTGGCGCTGGCGATGCTGGAGTCGCTGTCTTCCCATTATCGAATGCTGGTGCGGGAAGTGAAGGCGCTGAAGCTGAAATCCACCAGCCAGCGTCTGGCGCTCTACCTGCTTTCGCTCACCCCGAAGCGCGAGGGAACTGCGATCCTCTGGCTACCGCACAGCAAATGTGTCATCTCGGCGCGTATCGGTATCCGCCCGGAAACCTTGTCGCGGTCCTTCGCAGCCCTGCAGCAGTATGGCGTGCAGATGAATGCGACCCGGGTTTCGGTAGCCGATCTGGCGGTGCTGGCCGATTTCTGCCGCCAGAATGAGGATTTCCTTTAATGGCATCCCGGAGACAGCCCGGGTCCTCAGGCCGGAGCGCGCTTGCCAAGAATGCGCTGGAGGGTCCGGCGGTGCATCCGCAGGCGACGGGCGGTCTCGGAAACGTTCTGCCCGCACTCCACGTAAACCCGGTGGATGTGTTCCCAGCGAACCCGCTCCGGGGTCATGGTGGCCGTATCGGGCGGCGCCGGAGGCGCCTCCTCGCCGAAGAAAACCGCCATCAGGCGATCGATGTCCACCGGCTTGGGCAGATAGTCCACCGCTCCCGCCTTGATGGCGGTGACGGCCGAGGCGATGTTGCCATATCCCGTCAGCAGAACGATACGGACCTCGGGCACCATCTCGCGCAGGATGCGCATCAGATCGAAGCCGTTCTCGCCGCCAAGGCGCAGATCCACCACGGCATAGGCCAGAGGCTGAGTGGCGGCGATGGATACTGCTTCAGCGATGGTGGCGGCGCAATGGACGGTCATCTCGCGGCGCCGCAGGGCGCGAGCCAAGCTGATCCGGAACGGTTCGTCGTCGTCGACCAGCAGCACGTTCCCGGTAGCCGTGGTTTCAGACATGGGCGTTGCCCGCCGTTGTTGCGACCAGCAGGTCGTTCAAGCTCCAGTCCACTCTAACGTCGGCACCGCCACCGGGCACATTGGAGAAGGATAGTCGTGCCCCGGTACGAGACAGGATGGTGTCCGCGATAAAGATACCCAGCCCAAGATGGCGCCCGTCGTGGTTGCGAGTCGAGACATAGGGTTCGCCCATGTGCTCCAGCAGGTGCTCGGGAAAGCCCGGACCGTCGTCCTGTATGCGGACTGACAGGCTTTCGGCATCCCACTCGGTCACCACGTCCACGCGGCTGACAGCGAATTGAACCGCGTTTTGGATCAGATTGCCCAGGCCGTGCAAAATTTCCGGGCTGCGCACGACCCAGGGTTCGTGCCCCCCCGTCATCCCTGCGGCGGCGCAAGGTTCCGACAACATCACGGCAACCGCCTCGCTGCGATAGGGAGCCGCGGCCATTTCCACAAGCGTGGAAACCGCCACGGTCTCGCCATCGACCATGGCCTCGCGGTCACGAGGGCGGCTGAGACGAGCAAGAATATCGCGGCAACGCTCCGCCTGGCTGAGCAATATCCGGATATCCTCCAGATGGGGAGCATCTGTGGCGGACTGGTTCACGATCTCCTGCGCCACCAAGCAGACAGTCGCCAGCGGCGTATTGAGTTCGTGCGCCACCATCGCCGCCAAGCCACCGACGGCCGCCACTTTCTGCTCCCTGAGCAAGGCGGTGCGGCTGGCCTCGTAAGCGGCATCGATACGACGAGTCTCGTTCGCCATGTTCCAGGTGAAGAAAGCCATCGAGGCAATGCCGACCGACAATGCCCCCCAGGAGCCGAAGACATAGACCGGCGGGAAATACAGCGGTTCAGGCCAGGGCAACGGCATATGCCACAGCGTCACCACGCTGATCCCTGCTGCGGCGAGGCCGCCAATGGCGGCGGCATACCCGCCCGGCAAGATCGCCGCCGCCACGGCCACCGGTCCCATCACGAAAATACTGAACGGGTTGAGGACGCCGCCGGTCAGGCCGATCAGCACACAGACCTGAACCGCGTCGAACGCGATGTGGCAGGCGGCACTGCCCTGGGTCAACCGGCGCATGCCGCCGCCGCTAAACGCCATGGTCACATTGAACAACGCCGAAGCGGCAATCGCCACCACCACCGGCACCAGGAAAACAAGGCCCGTATAGGCCTGAACGGCACAGACCGTGACCGACTGGCCGGCAATGGCCAGCCAACGGATCAGAACCAGGGTGCCGACACGCGTCCGCAGCAGCCGGCCGCCGCCAGTGCCCAACCTCATGCCCATCTGACCATGCCCCCCGGACAAAACCTGACGCAGAGTAGGGTGATAGCCGGGCGCAAGATTTAACTTTAGCCAAGCGCCAAATACCTACCGTAGTACTACGCAACTAGGATGGGGCTGACGATGGGGCTGTATTCCAAACGATCCGACCGCCAAACCCATAGGCATTGCCATGATCGGACGCGCCCTGGAGAACGGCCTGGATTTGTGATCCGCCATTGCAGGCCCTTCCTGAGCAACATCGGCGCATGCCTTAGGCAGGCATAACTTCGGCCTACGTACATGACGCGGGGCCACCTTCGGCTTCACGATATGAATTCCCCCTTATTCTTCATGGCCGGTGTTCCTGCCCTTGCCTGGTCGGGCTTGACTCTTTTCAAGTCTGAGCAAGGATTGGAGAAGTCCGTTGTCGAGCTTTTGCCAAGGTCTCGCCGACGGCGCTGCGGTATGGTCAGGTTCTCTGGAATCAAAGGACGAAGGCGATGACGAGCATCAACGGAGCCACCGGGGCCAAGGACGATCCGGCGATGACGGCCTTCGTCGACACGCTGATGGCGAAGATGACGCTGCAGGAGAAGCTGGGCCAGCTCAACCTGCTGACCACCAACGTGCCGATCGAGCAGGATCGGGCGGACGAGATTCGCCAGGGGCGTGTCGGCGGCATGCTGGGCGGCTTGAGTCCGTGCACGTTCGGCGTCAACGGTCCCGGGCCGCTGCGCGAGATCCAGCGCATCGCCGTCCAGGAATCGCGGCTGGGCATCCCGTTGCTGCTGGCTTACGACGTCATCCACGGCCATCAAACGGTGTTCCCGATTCCGTTGGCGCTGTCGTGTTCGTGGGATGTGCGCCACGTCGAGACGACCGCGCGCACCGCCGCGCGCGAAGCCAGTTCCAGCGGCGTGAACTGGGTGTTTTCGCCCATGCTGGATATCGGCCGCGACCCGCGCTGGGGGCGCATCGCCGAAGGCTCGGGCGAAGACCCCTACCTGGGTTCTGAAATCGCCAAGGCCATGATCCGGGGGCTGCAGGGCAGCGACCTTGCCAACCCCGACAGCGTCATGGCCTGCATCAAGCATTTCGTCGCCTATGGCGCCCCCGAAGGTGGCCGGGATTACAACAATGCTGATATGAGTCCGACCCGGCTGCACGACATCTACCTGCCGCCCTTCCTTGCCGCCGTGGCCGCCGGGGCGGGATCGGCGATGATGTCGTTCTCGGCGATCAACGGCGTTCCGTCCCATGCCGACGAGAACCTTCTGGGCCAGGTCCTGCCCGGCGTTCTCAAGGTTTCGGATTTCGACGGCATCCCCGAGATGATCGCCCACGGCATCGGCGACGAAAACGGCCAGATCGACGAGGCCGATCCGCTGCAAACCCTGTCCGAGCGCGCACTTCGGGCCGGCGTGCAAATGGACATGATGGGCAAGGGCTACATCGCCAAGCTGGAGGGCGCGCTTGCCGCCGGCAGGATCACCCAGCAGCACATCGACTCCGCCTGCCGTGCCGTTCTGGAAGCCAAGGTCAAGCTTGGCCTGTTCGCCGATCCGTTCGCCCGCTTCGACGAAAACCGGGCGTCCGACATCCTGGCGCCGGAATACCGGGTCGCCGCGCGCCAGATCGCGGCGGAGTCCTGCGTGCTGCTGAAGAACGACGGCGACGTGCTGCCGCTGGCGAAATCCGGCATCACCATCGCGGTGGTCGGCCCGCTGGCCGCCGATACCAAGAACATCCTGGGGCCGTGGAGCTTCCAGGGAAACAGCGACACCGCCGTGTCGGTGCTGGACGGCATCCGCAACGTCGCCGGCGCCGGCGTGAAGACGATCCACGCCAAGGGCGCCAACATCACCGAAGACCGCCGCATGGTCGAGCTGCTGAACTTCGCCGGCACCAAGGTCGAACTGGACCCGCGCACGCCCGCCGAGATGATCGCCGAAGCGGAAGCCGCCGCCCAAGCCGCCGACGTGGTCGTCGCCGTGCTGGGCGAGGCGGCGGAAATGTCCGGCGAATCGGCCTCGCGCCTTGACATCGGCATCCCTGACAATCAGCGCGACTTGCTGAAGGCGCTGAAGAAGACCGGCAAGCCGGTGGTGCTGGTGACCATGAACGGCCGCCCGCTGACCCTGCCGTGGGAGAACGAGCATATCCCCGCCATCCTGGTGACGTGGTTCGGCGGCAGCGAGGCCGGCAACGCCATCGCCGACTTGCTGTTCGGCGAGCGCAATCCGTGCGGCAAGTTGACCACCACCTGGCCCCGCCATGTCGGCCAGGTGCCGCTGTCCTATGACCATGCGAACACCGGCCGCCCCGGCAACCCCAACGAGGACCCGGGGAAATACACCACCCGCTGTTATCTGGACGGCTCGTCGCAGCCGCTGTTCCCCTTCGGCTTCGGCCTTGGCTACACCACCTTCGCCTATGGCCCGGTGACGGCGGACAAGACCACGCTGACGGGCGACGACACCCTGACCGTCTCGGTCACGGTGACCAATACCGGCCGCCGTGCCGGCCAGGAAATCGTGCAGATGTACGTCACCGATCCGGTCGCCAGCGTGGTGCGGCCGCTCAAGCAATTGCGGGGATTCGAGAAAGTGGCGCTGCAGCCGGGCGAGTCGCGCACCGTGTCGTTCACCATCACCACCACCGACCTGGAATTCCACGACGCGCAACTGCGCCGCGTCTGGGAACCCGGCAAGTTCATCATCGGCATCGGCCCGCACTCGAACGACGTGCAGACCGTGGCGGTGCAGTGGAACCGGCAACCATAGCCAAGCGGACCGGCAGCGGTTGAAGCGGCGAGTGTCAGGGATGGCGCTCGCCGCTTTTGCTTTTGCGAACGCCAACGTGAACCGCACATGAACGCGCCCCTCACATCAGGTTCAGGTTGCCGCGGATAGAGTCACGAGCATCAAGTCACCCATTGGAGGGAAGCCATGCTCGGCAAAATGCTCATCCACGGTTTGGTCGCAGGCGCGATCATCGGCTCGGCCGCTGCCGTCTATGCCCAGGCCAAGGATACCACCCCGGCCACCCCGCCGGCCGTCACCACCAAGGCCGCCGAACAGGCCACCTCCGATGCCGGCAACGGTTACCTGCGTTCGCCCCAGTCTTCGCTGCAGGCCGGCCGGAGCGATGGCGAGCGCGCGCTCAAGTCCGATCGCCACCATGACCGCAAGCACGACCGCAAGCGCGACCATGACGACGACGACGATTGAACGGAGAGGTCCGATGTCCCCAAAACTGCAATATACGCTGCTGAAAGTGTGGCACGCCTGGGTGGGCGGCGCCTTCGTGGTCGCCTATCTCACCGCCGACGAGGACACCTATGCGATGCACCAGTTCGCCGGCTATGCCGTGCTGGCCGCCATCGCGGTGCGCCTGCTGGTCGGACTGTTCGCTCCGGCGGCCGGCCCGCTGAAGCTGCCGCGCCCAAGCCTGCAAGCATTGTGGCAGTGGCTGTCCACCCGCAAGGGACGCCACCCGCTGTTCGCCTGGTTCTCGGCGGCCCTGCTGATCGTTGTCGGCACGGCGGCGGTGTCCGGCGCCCTGGCGGATGGCACCGCCTGGCTGGAAGACCCGCACGAGGCGATTTCCGAGGCCTCGCTGTGGGTGATCTTCGGCCACATCGCCTTCGTCACCTTCATCTACGGCGGCAAGCGCCTGCTGGGCCGTCTGGCCGGCTGGCTGTCCGGCTTCCGCCCGCTCTCTCCCGCCAAGGAACCAACCCGATGATCCGCTCTCTGCTTGTCGCCGCCGCGATCCTGACCCTGCCCGCCGCCGCCATGGCCGCCGATGCCAACCGTGACGCCATCCTGGCCGGCTATGCGGCACAGGCCAAGACGGCGGACGCCTCCTTCACCGGCTTTTCCGCCGAACGCGGTGAAAAGGTCTTCCGCACCAAATGGGCCAGCGGCGATTCCCGCACCCCGGCCTGCACCGCGTGCCACACCGATAACCCGAAGAACCCGGGCCAGAACGCCAAGACCGGCCGCGCCATCGAACCGGTGGCGGTGTCCGCCAACGCCAAGCGCTTCACCGACCTGGACCAAGTCGAAAAGCAATTCGGCCGCGACTGCAAAAGCGTGATCGGCCGCGAGTGCACGCCGCTGGAAAAGGGCGACTACATCACCTTCCTGATGGGGCAATGACCATGCGTTTCGCCGTTCTTTTCGCCTCTGCCATGGTCGCCGCTTTCCCCGCTTTCGCCGGCAACGACTGGGTACCGCCGGTCAAGGACCCGCTGGTCCTCAAGGAATGCGGCCAGTGCCACATGGCCTTTCAGCCCGCCTTCCTGCCGGCCCGGTCGTGGAACCGCATGATGGACGAACTGCCGAACCACTTTGGCGAGGATGCCAGCCTGCCCGCCGAAAAGCGCGAGGCGATCCGTCAATACCTGACCGCCAATGCCGGCGACGTGCTGATGGCCGGGCGGGCGCGCAAGTACATGCAGTGGGTCGCCCCCGAGGGCAAGCCGCAGAAGATCACCGAGAACCCGGACTTCCAGCGCAAGCACCGCCTGCCCGACAAAGTGTGGGCGGACCCCAAGGTGGTGACCAAGTCGAACTGTCCGGCCTGCCACAGGGGGGCCGAGCAAGGTCTGTACGACGACGATTGAAACCTGCCCTCACCCGATGGCCCAGCGGATCGCCAGAGAAACGGCGCCGACCGAGGCCACTCCGGCCAGCCACAGGACAGAGAACCACAGCAAGCGCCGGATCAATGGTAGCCCCCGCGCGGGTCGGTCTTGCCGCGAAACACCCAGTAGGCGTAGCCGGTATAGGCCAGGATGATCGGAACCAGCACCGCCGCCCCCACCAGCAGGAATCCCAGGCTGGCATCGGGGCCGGCGGCCGCATGGATGGTCAGCGACGGCGGCACCATGTGCGGATAGAAGCTGATGCCCAGCCCGACATAGGACAGCACGAACATTCCCTGCGCCGCCAGGAAGGGCCAGCGGTCCCAACCGCGCCGGAGGCCCCGGACGAAGGCCCAGGCCGCCACCAGCAGCAGGGCCGGCACCCAGATGGTGAACAGCACGTTGGGCATTCCGAACCAGCGCTGCAGATAGACCGGATTGAGGAACGGCGTCCATAGGCTGACCAATCCCACCAGCACCAGCGTCGCCAATCCGGCGCGCCACGAAAAGCGCACAGCGCGGCTGCGCAACGTCCCCTCGGTCTTCATCACCAGCCAGGTGGCGCCCAACAGCGCATAGCCCACCATCAGGGCCACCCCGGTCAGCAGCGAGAACGGCGTCAGCCAGTCCCACGCCCCGCCGGCATAGGCGCGACCCTGGATGGGAATGCCCTGCACCAGCGCCCCCAGCGCCAAGCCCTGGGCAAAGGCGGCCAAGGCCGACCCCAGGAAGAAACTGGCGTCCCATACCCGCTTCCAGCGCCGGGTGCGCCAGCGAAATTCGAAGGCGACGCCGCGAAAGGTCAGGGCCAGCAGCATGACGACGATGGGGATATAGAGCGCCGGCATCACCACCGCATAGGCCAGCGGGAAAACCGCGAACAGCCCGCCGCCGCCCAGCACCAGCCAGGTCTCGTTGCCGTCCCACACCGGAGCGACGGTATTGATGGCGAGGTCGCGGTCGGCCTCGCAGCCCAAGGCCGGAAACAGGATGCCGACCCCCAGGTCGAAGCCGTCCAGGACGACATAGGCCAGCACCGCGAAGGCGATGAGCGCGGCCCAGATGAACGGCAGGTCAATCGTCATTGCCGGGCCTCCACCGACGGGGCCGGCGTGATGCCGGCCGAGCGGATCGGTCCGGGGATGTCCGCCATTATCGCCTCGGGCGGGCGGCGCATCAGCCGCAGGATGTAGAACAGCCCCGCCCCGAACACCGTGGTATAGACGACGATAAAGGCGAACAGCGACCCCGACACCGCCGCCGCCGGCACTGCCGCCACGCTGTCGGCGGTGGTCAGGTGGCCGTAGACGGTCCACGGCTGGCGCCCGACCTCGGTGGTGATCCAGCCGGCCACCACGGCCACGAATCCGGCCGGTCCCATCACCACCGCCAGCCGCAGCAAGGCCCGGCTACCATACAATTCCCCCCGCAACCGCCGCAGCGCCGCCCACAGGCCCAGGGCCAACATGGCGAAACCCAGAGCCAGCATGACGCGGAAGCTCCAGAACACGATGCGCGACGGCGGCCGCTGCTCGCGCGGCCATTCCTTCAGTCCCTTGATCTCGCCGTTCATGTTGTGGGTCAGGATCAGCGAGCCGAGCTTGGGGATTTCCACCGGCCAGCGCACGGTTTCCGCCTGATCGTCGGGCAGGCCGAACAGGTAAAGCGGCGCCCCCCGGCGGGTGTCGAAATGCCCCTCCATGGCGGCGATCTTGGCGGGCTGGTGCGCCAGCGTGTTCAACCCGTGCATGTCTCCGGCGACGATCTGCAGCGGCGCGGTGACGAATAGCATGGCCATCGCCATGGCGAACATGGTGCGCGCCGCCGCGTCGGTGGCGTCGCGCAGCAAATGCCAGGCCCCCACCGCCCCCACCACCAAGGCGGTGGTCAGATAGGCCGCCAGCACCATGTGCACCAACCGGTAGGGGAAGGACGGATTGAAGATCACCGCCACCCAACTTTGCGGAACGAACTGGCCGGCGGCGTTCACCGCGAACCCCTGCGGGGTCTGCATCCACGAATTGACGCTGAGAATCCAGAACGCCGACCCCAGCGTGCCCACCGCCACCATCAGCGTGGCGAAGAAGTGCAGCCGGGCGCCGACCTTGGGCCGCCCGAACAGCATGACGCCAAGGAAGCCGGCTTCCAGGAAGAACGCGGTCAGAACCTCGTAGCCCATCAGCGGGCCGACCACCGGACCGGCGCGGTCGGCAAAGACCGGCCAGTTGGTGCCGAATTGATAGGACATGACGATGCCCGACACCACGCCCATGGCGAAGGCCACGGCAAAGATGGTCTTCCAGTAATCGAACAGCCGCAGGAACAGGTCGCGCCCGGTCGCCAGATGCAGGCCGTTGAGAACCGCCAGATAGCTGGCAAGGCCGATGGAGAAGACGGGGAAGATGATGTGAAACGCCACCGTGAAGGCAAATTGCCAACGGGCGAGGTCAAGGGCGGCCAAGCCGAACATCAAGCCTCTCACCACGAGATGCGAAGGCTTTTCAGATATTCACCCAAGGTGAGGCTTCAACCCATACGAACAGGCTGCGCCCGCCCTGAGGTGTCTGCATATTTTTTGCACAGCAGCATGATGCGCTGCGCATAAATTAATCACGTCACCCCCCCCTCCCCGCCGGCAGAGCCGCCAAAGCATTGGGGTATTTTAGAAACCCTATATGGCACGCGGCGTGCAAAGAGAAGGATCGAGGAACTAGCGTGGAGTGGAGATGAGCCTCCGCGTGATCGTGGTGGACGACGAACGCGACCGGGCCGGTTCGGTCAAGGACGCCCTGGAAGCGAGCGGGTTCGCCGTGGTGGCAGTGTTCGGCAATGGCGCCGAGCTGCACACCAAGGTCGAGGAACTGGCGGCCGACGTGATTATCGTCGACATCGACAGCCCCGACCGCGACACGCTGGAGGACATGCGGCGCGTCAGTTTCGAGCAGCGTCGTCCGGTGGTGATGTTCGCCCAGGACGGCAAGCCCGAAACGATCCGGGCGGCGGTAGAGGCGGGAGTGGCCGCCTATGTGGTCGACGGCCTCAAGCCCGACCGCGTCCGTCCGGTGGTCGACGTCGCCATCGCCCGCTTCGCGCAGTTCCACGAGTTGCGGTCCGAGCTGGACAAGGCAAGGACCACGCTGGCCGAGCGCAAGCAGATCGAGAAAGCCAAGGGCATCTTGATGAAGCGGCGCAAGGTGGACGAGGACGAGGCTTACCGGCTGATGCGCCGGATGGCGATGGATCAGAAAGCAAGACTGATCGACGTTGCCAACAAGATCATCGAGGCGGCCGAACTGCTCGGCTAGTCCGCGAAACACCCCACCGGCTCAACGGCGAGACGGCGGGAAATGAGTAAAAACCGGCACGGGCGACGACGCCCGCCGCCGGGTTCGGAACAAAGGCGTTCCGCACGATTGGAGGCACGGCCCCGCAAGGCCGCGCCCGAATCGGCGGAGCGCCTTTTTTGTTTTCAACGCCCGACGACAGAGGGGTTTTGACGATGACCAACACCATCACCCGCCGTACGCTGATCAAGGCTTCGGCCACCGCCGCCATCCTGTCCGCCGCCCGCGCCGCCCTGCCTAGCGGCGCCCATGCGGCGCCGGCCGAGGCCCCCGAGGTCAAGGGCGCCACCTTCGGCTTCATCGCGCTTACCGATGCGGCGCCGCTGATCGTCGCCAAGGAAAAGGGCTTCTTCGCCAAATACGGCCTGACCGACGTGGTGGTCGCCAAGCAGGCCAGTTGGGGCACCACGCGCGACAATCTGGAACTGGGGTCGGCCGGCGGCGGCATCGACGGCGCCCACATCCTGACCCCCATGCCCTACCTGATGGCGTCAGGGCGCATCACCAAGAACAACACCAAGGTGCCCATGAGCATCCTGGCGCGGCTGAACGTCAACGGTCAGGGCATTTCGGTGTCCAACACCTACAAGGACCTGAAGATCAGCAGCGACGCCCACCCGCTGGCCGCCGCCTTCGCCAAGGCCAAGGCCGCCGGCAAGGAGATCAAGGTCGCCATGACCTTCCCCGGCGGCACCCACGATTTGTGGCTGCGCTATTGGCTGGCGGCCGGCGGCATCGACCCGGACAAGGACGTCAGCACCATCGTGGTGCCGCCGCCGCAGATGGTGGCGAACATGAAGGTCGACACCATGGAGGCGTTCTGCGTCGGCGAGCCGTGGAACGCCCAGTTGGTGCACCAGAAGCTGGGCTTCACCGCCATGACCACCGGCGAGCTGTGGCTGAACCACCCCGAGAAGTCGCTGGCCATGCGCAGCGACTGGGTCGAGAAGAACCCCAAGGCGGCGCGCGCCGTCACCATGGCGGTGATGGAGGCGCAGGCGTGGTGCGACGCCAACCTGGCCGAGATGTGCCAGATCATCTCGGGCCGCGAATACCTGAAGGTGCCGGTG
>JBLNBE010000073.1:0-29974 GCA_050259735.1 Bacteroidota bacterium | reverse complement strand
CGTGGTAATCAACAGCCCCCCAAACCGCACACCCCACCCGAAACCCCCCCACCCGCGGGGGGGGCCCCCCCCCCCGGGCGCGCCCCCGCCCACAGACTACGAGTAGATCGGGAAGCGGCGGCACAGTTCCGCCACTTCGGCCCGCGCCTTGGCCTCGGCGGCGGAATTGTCCTCGGGATTGGCGGCCAGGCCATCCAGCACGTCGCCGATCAGCTCGCCCACCTTGGTGAACTCGGCAACGCCGAAGCCCCGGGTGGTGGCGGCCGGAGTGCCCAGGCGCACGCCCGAGGTGATGGTCGGCTTCTCGGGGTCGAACGGGATGCCGTTCTTGTTGCAGGTCATGCCGGCGTGCTCCAGGCTGGCCTCGGCTGCCTTGCCGGTCAGCTTCTTCGGACGCAGGTCGACCAGCATCAGGTGCGAGTCGGTTCCGCCCGAGACGATGGCCAGGCCACGGCGAACCAGGGTGTCGGCCAGCGCGCGGGCATTGGCGACGACCTGGACGGCATAGGCCTTGAACTCGGGCTGCAGCGCTTCGCCGAAGGCCACCGCCTTACCGGCGATGACGTGCATCAGCGGACCACCCTGGATGCCCGGGAAGATGGCCGAGTTGATCTTCTTGGCGATCGCCTCGTCATTGGTCAGGATCATGCCGCCACGCGGACCGCGCAGGGTCTTGTGGGTGGTGGTGGTCACCACATGGGCATGCGGGAACGGGTTGGGGTACTGGCCGCCGGCGACCAGACCGGCGAAGTGCGCCATGTCGACCATGAACAGCGCGCCAACCTCGTCGGCGATCTGGCGGAAGCGGGCGAAGTCGATGACGCGCGGATAGGCCGAGCCGCCGGCGATGATCAGCTTCGGCTTATGTTCCTTGGCCAGGGCCTCAACCTCGTCGAAGTCGACCAGGGCGTCCTGCAGGCGCACGCCGTACTGCACGGCATTGAACCACTTGCCCGACTGGTTGGGGGCGGCGCCGTGGGTCAGGTGACCGCCGGCAGCCAAGCTCATGCCCATGATGGTGTCGCCCGGCTTGACCAGGGCCTGGAACACGCCCTGATTGGCCTGCGAACCGGAGTTGGGCTGCACGTTGGCGAACTGACAGCCGAACAGCTTGCAGGCGCGCTCGATCGCCAACTGCTCGACGATATCGACGTACTCGCAACCGCCGTAATAGCGCTTGCCCGGATAACCTTCGGCATACTTGTTGGTCAGCACCGAGCCTTGGGCCTCCAGCACCGCGCGCGAGACGATGTTCTCGGAGGCGATCAGCTCGATCTGGTCCTGCTGGCGCTTCAACTCCTTGGTGACGGCGGCGAAAACGTCGGCGTCACGCTCGGCCAGCGGAGTGCGGAAGAAGGTTTCGGTGGAGGTCATCGGAGGTCTTTCGTGCAAGGTCGGATGGGATGGGATCAGCGCTCGCCGTTTTCGGCCAGCTTGGCGACGCGGCGGGCGTGACGTCCGCCTTCGAATTCGGTGGACAGGAAAATGTCCAGGCAGTCCTTGGCGATCTCGGGGCCGACAGTGCGGCCGCCAAGAACCAGGACGTTGGCATCATTGTGCTGGCGGCACATGCGGGCGCCATAGGCGTCGTGCACCAGGGCGGCGCGCACATGGGAAAAGCGGTTGGCGGCGATGGAGATGCCGATGCCGGACCCGCACATCAGCACGCCGCGCGTCGCCTTGCCGTCGGCCAGCGCCTTCGCCATGGCGACAGCGAAATCGGGATAATCGACCGATTGCGCGCCGTCGGTGCCCAAATCGAGCACGGAATAGCCGAGGCCTTCCAGGTGCTGCGCCAGCATCGTCTTCATTTCGACGGCGCCGTGGTCCGAGGCAAGCGCGATGGTTTCCTTGGTCATATCAAAAAGATCCCGCGCGATCATGAGAGAACAGCAGCGCTAGATACCATATCTCGGCGCTATTTGCCAATGCGCCACCATCTCATGGGCCATGGGCCAAGCGCAGGGCAGATGTTACAAAACCCCTAGAACCCATCCGGGCGACCATTCCGGTTATGTAAGTGAACGGCAATCAGCGACACAGACCATTGGGGTATAGGTACCGCCGTTGTGGGGGGCGTTTATTGAAATCGGCAGACTTTCAAAGAAATCATTATTCATGGGACGAAGATAGGAATTGACAGCCAAAATGAGGCATGCATCATTGATACAGCCTCGGCAAGAACCTCTGTGGATACACAAATGACTGACATCACCGCCGACAAGACCAACCGCGACGACCTTCTGCGCATGGCCGTCGACGTGGTTGCCGCCTACGTGAGCAAGAACCCCCTGCCCGCCGGCCAAATCCCGGAGGTCATTCATACGGTCTATGCGTCGCTGTCTTCGCTGGAAACCGGCGTGCCGGAAGCCAAGTCCGAAGCGCCCAAGCCTGCCGTTCCGGTGAAGAAGTCGGTGACCCCCGACTACATCATCTGCCTTGAGGACGGAAAGAAGCTGAAGATGCTCAAGCGGCATCTTCGCACTACCTACAACATGACCCCCGACGAGTATCGCGCCAAGTGGTCGCTGCCGCCGGACTATCCCATGGTCGCCCCCAACTATGCCGCCCAGCGTTCCGACTTCGCCAAGAAGATCGGTCTGGGCCGCAAGGCGGGCGAAGCCGACGAGAAGCCGGGCCGCCGCAAGGCTCGCTAAGCCGCTTCCTTGCCCAAGATCAGGGGCCGCGTCTCGATGAGACGCGGCCCTTTTTCTTTTCAGGTCGTGGACTCGCCTTTGGCTTTCTTAGCCAGAACGTAGTCCAGCTTGCGCCGGGCAGTCAGCTTCAGCGCAGCCTCGCCCGCCGCCGGGTTGCCGACGATGGAGATTTCGACGCCGGTTTCGGCGTCCACGGCGGATACCTTCACATAGGCCCCGACGCGGCGCATCTCGAACAACACATCCCGCGTTGCCATTATCATTCCTTCACCATAGGCACGCCCGCCAATGTGCCCGGATGTCGGGGCGGTTTCCAGCCCCTGACCATCCTGGCATCGCGCCGCGAGGCGAAAAAAGACGCGGCCACGCACCTATATCCTCACGATAGTCTATAAATTTTATGGGTTAATTGTCTTGACAGCATTTTTCATGTGTGAAATTTTTCAATTTGCCCACGCGCTGGATCGGCACAACCCTGTGCCCCCTCATCGCCGCGCAACCAGCCGCATAGCGCGTTCCTAATATACAGGAGAGCACAGCATGTCCGTGAAGAGTGTCCATCCCGAAACCCTGGTTCTCCATGCCGGCTATCGCAGCGATCCCGCCACCAATGCGGTGGCCGTGCCGATCTATCAGACCACGTCCTATCAGTTCCGCGATGCCGAACACGCCGGCAACCTGTTCGCGCTGAAGGAACTGGGCAACATCTACACCCGCATCATGAACCCGACCACCGACGTGCTGGAGCAGCGCCTGGCGGCGCTTGAAGGCGGCGTCGCGGCCTTGGCCGTGGCCTCGGGCCAGGCGGCCAGCACCTTCGCCATCCTCAACGTGGCCCAGGCCGGCGACAACTTCGTCACCTCGACCGACCTGTACGGCGGCACCTGGAACCTGTTCGCCAACGTGTTCAAGCAGTTCGGCATCGAAGCCCGCTTCGTCGATCCGGCCGATCCCGAGGCGTTCGTTCGCGCCACCGACGAGCGCACCCGCGCCTGGTACGCCGAGACCCTGCCCAATCCCAAGCTGCGCGTGTTCCCCATCGCCGAGGTCGCCAAGCTGGCCGACAAGGTCGGCGTGCCGCTGATCATCGACAACACCGCCGCCCCGATCATCGCCAAGCCGCTTGAGCTGGGCGCCCATATCGTCGTCTATTCGACCACGAAGTATATCGGCGGCCACGGCACCTCGATCGGCGGCGCCATCGTCGACAGCGGCAAGTTCGATTGGGAAAAGCACGCCAAGCGCTTCCCGCTGCTCAACGAACCCGATCCCAGCTATCACGGCGCCGTGTGGACCCAGGCGGTCAAGCCGCTGGGGCCGATCGCCTATATCCTGCGCGCCCGCGTCACCCTGCTGCGCGACGTCGGCGCCGCCGCCAGCCCGTTCAACGCCTTCCAGACCATCCAGGGCCTGGAAACCTTGGCGTTGCGCATCCGCGCGCACAACCAGAACGCCCTGGCCGTGGCGGAATACCTGGCCAAGCACCCCAAGGTGACGGCGGTCATCCATCCCAGCCAGCAGACCGGTGAGGATCGTCGCCGCGCCGACGCGACGCTGAAGGGCGGCTATGGCGCCCTGCTCGGCTTCGAACTGAAGGGCGGCGTCGAGGCCGGCAAGCGCTTCATCGACGCGCTTGAGCTGTTCTATCACGTGGCCAATATCGGCGACGCCCGCTCGCTGGCCATTCACCCCGCCAGCACCACCCATTCGCAGTTGTCGACGGAAGACCAACTGGCGACGGGCGTGACCCCGGGCTATGTCCGCCTGTCGGTCGGCATCGAGCATATCGACGACATCATCGCCGATCTGGCCCAGGCCCTCGACAAGGCCTAAGCCAAACGCTTCTCGGGAAGGCCGGCCTTGGAAAAGGCCGGCCTTTTCGTTTTCATGGAGAATTGTTCACTGGCGGCGACGCAAGCACTGTGCGATTTCCCTGGAGCCGACCACCGGCGCCGCTATGATGGCGGCCTTTCCGCCATATTACCCCGCAGATCAGGAGATCGGACCGTGCCTACGTTCCTGCCCTACGCCGAATTCCCCCATACCCGCCTGCGCCGCACCCGCCGTCACGAGTGGTCGCGTCGGCTGGTGTCGGAGAACCGGTTGTCGGTGGACGACCTGATCTGGCCGGTCTTCGTGGTCGATGGCACTAAGGTTCGTCAGGACATCAGCTCCATGCCCGGCGTGCAGCGCCATTCCGTCGATCTGCTGGTCGAGGAAGTGCGCAAGGCCGCCGATTTGGGCATTCCCGCCATCGCCCTGTTCCCGTCGGTCGATCCGGCGCTGAAGACCCCCGATGCCCGCGAGGCGTGGAACCCCGACAACATCGTTTGCCGCGCCGTCCAGGCGATCAAGAAGGCGGTGCCGCAGATGGGCATCATCTGCGACGTGGCGCTGGACCCGTTCAATTCCGACGGCCATGACGGCATCGTGCGCGACGGCGTCGTGGTCAACGACGAATCGGTCGAGGCGCTGTGCCGCATGGCCGTGGTCCAGGCCCAAGCCGGCTGCGACATTGTCGCGCCGTCCGACATGATGGACGGCCGCATCCGCGCCATGCGCACCCAATTGGACCAATCCAACCTGCAGGACGTGCAAATCCTGTCCTATGCCGCCAAGTACGCCTCGGCCTTCTATGGCCCGTTCCGCGATGCGGTCGGTTCCGGTTCGGCGCTGAAGGGCGACAAGAAGGGCTATCAGATGGACCCGGCCAACGGCGAGGAAGCCGTGCGCGAGGTGGCGCTGGACCTGCAGGAAGGCGCCGACATGGTCATGGTCAAGCCCGGCATGCCCTATCTCGATATCATCCGCAAGGTCAAGGATGCCTTCGGTGTGCCAACCATGGCCTATCAGGTGTCGGGCGAATACGCCATGCTGAAGGCCGCCGCCCAGAACGGTTGGCTGGATTGGGACAAGGTCATCGTCGAAAGCCTGATGAGCTTCAAGCGCGCCGGCGCCGATGCCATCCTGACCTATACGGCGGTGGACGTGGCACGCCTGCTGGGCAAGCGCTGACAAGAACAAGGCCGCGGCGCCCCCGCGGCCTTTTCTCTCCGCATAAAATACACTTCATACTTGTGGTTAACCAAGATCAAATGCCGATTGCTCGCTAATGCGATACCATGTCGATTATTCACAGCGAATATGCGCATTTTATTTTATGCGCAGCTTCGAATGAGCGGGAGGCAAGCATGCGGCGAGTGGTTTTGGCGGCAGCGATGGTGCTGGCAGTGGCGGCTCAGGCGTCCGCCAACGACAAGGAAAACGTCAACCCCAGTTGCAAGCTGGAACCCGAGGCCAATTGCGGCTGGGCGGAACTGCGCAAGGCCAAGGCATCGGGCATGGACCTGCACGATAGCCAGTTCATGGCGACCCGCTTGGACGAAGCCGACCTGTCGCGCGCCGATCTGTCCGGTTCCCACCTTCAGTTGACCAATTTCAACAAGGCCAATCTGAAGGGCGCCAACCTGTCCTATTCCCACATGCACGGCGTCAATCTGGTCGGCGCCAACCTGGAAGGCGCCAATCTGGAGGGCGTCAACTTCCTTGACGCCAATCTGACCGGCGCCAACCTCAAGGGCGCCAACGTGAAAAAGGTGCTGTGGACCGCCACCAACCTGTCGGGCGCCACCTGGGTCGACGGCCGCACCTGCGCCGAGGGATCGAAGGGCGAGTGCAAGTAACAAAAAGGCCCCGCCGATCCCTTGGATCAGCGGGGCCTTTGCTTAAGGCGGGCTACTTCTTTCCCAACTTCCATTCCGCCACATAGGGCAGCGCCATCACCACCAGCATGGCCGCCCACACCAACATCTCGGTGTTGGCGTAGGAAATTTCCACCAGCAGCGGGAACTGCTCGGCCCAGGTCTTGTGCATGGCCTGGAAGTCCTCGCCCACATACAACGCCAGGGATTCCGACAGCGGCGCCAGCACGGCCGCCAGCGCCAGGGCGGCGGTCATGGCCTTGCCGGCGGCGCGGCGCGGCGGAATGCCGCCCGAGAACAACTGGCCGATGGCGAACGCCTTGCGCCACGGCAAGCCCAGCGTGGCGACGCGAATCACCGCCCACACCGTCACGCCGACGCACGGTACCAGGAACTCTACGTTGGGAATGTCGCGGTAACGGCCGTTGAAGAATAGCAGCAGGGTCACCGCCCAGGCACAGACGGCGTAGAAGATCGCCAGACGCTCAGCCCACAGGCTGCGTACGGGTTCGGCGCCGTTGCGCAGCGACAACGCCACGGTGCGGACCAAGATCACGGCGAAGGCGGCGTGAAGGGCGATACGCAACCCGGTCAGCAGGTCACGGACGAACGGCTCGATCGCCAGCCAGCCCTTCGACCCCGGCAACAGCATCGCCGCCAGCCAGATGGTGCGGTCGCTGTCGCGCGTCACCCAGGCGTTCATGCCCTGCCAGATCACGAATGCCGCTATCAACTGGGCAAAGGCGGCCACGACCACGGCATTGCGCGGTGTGTAATCCGAGCCACGACGCAGGAAGAACAGCGTCGCCAGCGCGCCCAGCAGCACCGACAGGGCGCCGTGCGTCACCCAGTTCGGGTTGTCCTGCACCGGGCCGGACATGGTGAACTTGACGTCGCGGTTGACGTCCACCACGCCCCAGAAGGCGCCGACGGTACCTTCCAACTTGGCCTTCCACGGCTGATCGAAGGCTTCCACCACGTTGTAGTCGAAGCCGTTTTCCTTCGACACCTTGGTCAGGGTGCGCACGAACTTGGCGGCGCTTTCCATGTTGACCGCCGCCGGACCACGATTGCGGCCTTTGGTCGGCCAGCCGGCCTCGCCGATCAGGATCGGCTTGCCGGGAAACTTCTCCTGCATCAGGCGGTAAATCTTGACGATGTGTTCGGCGGCGCCTTCGACGCCGATGGGTTCGTCTTCCCAATAGGGCAGGATGTGGATGGTGATGAAATCCACTTCCTGCGCCACTTCCGGATAGCGCAGATAGAACGCCCATACGTCGGCATAGGACACCGGCTGCTTCACCGCCGCCCGCACCTTGCGGATATAGGCGATCAGCTCGTCCGGTTTGAGGTCCTGGCGCAGCAGCACTTCGTTGCCGACGATCACCCGCTTGATGCTGTCGGGATACTGGTTGGCAGCGGCGATCAGGTTGTCGACCTCGGCCGCGTTCACATCCAGCTTCTTGCCCAGCCAGGCGGAATGGGTGACCTCGATGCCGTATTTGCGCGCCAGTTCCGGCACCACCTCCATGCCCTCGCGCGAGGTATAGGTGCGCACGCCCTTGGCGACGCCGACCAGGCTGTGCAGATCCTCGTCGATCTGCTGCGGCGACGGGTAATCCTTGGAGATCGGGCTTTGGCCGCGGCGGAACGGCGCGAACGACACCGACGGAAACGGCTCGTTGAAGGTCAGGCCAACCGGTATCGGCCGGTTGAACCCCCACCAGCCGGCAAAGCTGGCCAAGGCGGTGACGAAGACGAACAGCAGGACGGAAGCAACGCGCATGGATTCGGGCCTTCAACTGCGCCGGAAACGGCAGCCCGTCATACTAGATTTCTTCCACCTCCACCACCCCGGCAACGGAACGCAGGGAGTTCATGAAACCGGGATTGAGCTGGATGGTGCGCTCGACCGACAGTTCCACTTCGCGCTTGTCCATCTGGGCGACGATGATGATGCGGTTGCGCCCCCGGCCCTCCTTGGCGACCAGTTGCGCCAGGGTCGGCAACGGCGCCTCGTCGCGCACGAAGATGCGCAGACCGGCGGCAGCGCGCGCCGCCTCCTGGTCCAGCGAGGCGATGCGTTGACACGTCATGCGCAACTGCTCGTCCTCCAGCTTGGCGTCCACTTCCAGCAGCAGCGGGCCACCGGCTTCGATCAAATCGCGCGCCACCGCCAGCGTTTCCGAGAACAGCGTCACCTCGAACATGCCCGATGAATCCGACAGCGTCAGGAAGGCGTAACGGCTGCCCTTGGCGGAAGTGCGCTCCTGTTTCGCCAGCAGCGAGCCGGCCAGCTTGATCCGCCCCTTGCCGCCGGCCTGCAAATGGCCGGGCAGTTCGGCGATCTTGATGACGCCCAACCGCTTCAGGCTCTTGGAAAAGGCATCAAGCGGATGGGCCGACAGATAGAAGCCGATGGCGTCGAATTCCTGGCTCAGCTTTTCATGCGGCGACCAGTCAGAGGCGTTTTCCAGCTTGGGTGCCGGCGCGATATTGCCGCCCAGCAGGCTCATCTGGCTGGACTCGCGCTGCTCGGTCTCGGCGGCGCCGTAACGCAACAGCGGCTCGCAGTTGCGGAACACCTTGCCGCGGTTCTTTTCCAGCGTGTCGAACACGCCGGCGCGCACCATGTTTTCCATCTGGCGGCGATTAAGCTGCTTGGTGTCGAGCCGGCGGGCGAAGTCCCACAAATCCTTGTAGGGGCCGCTGCGGTCGCGCTCGTCGACGATCTGGCGGCAGGCGCCCTCGCCCACGTTCTTCAGCGCAGCCATGGCATAACGCACGGCCAGCGCACCGTCAGGCAGCTTTTCCACCGAAAAATCGGCGCGCGATTTGTTGATGTCGGGCGGCAGCAGCTTGATCTTCAGGCGGTCCAGTTCCTGACGGGCGCCATTGAGCTTGTCGGTGTTGCTCATTTCATAGGTCATGGTCGCCGCCATGAACTCGGCCGGGTGATTGGCCTTGAGCCACGCCGTCTGATAGGCGATCAGCGCATAGGCGGCGGCATGCGACTTGTTGAAGCCATACTCCGCGAACTTGGCCACCTTGTCGAAAATCATCGAGGCTTGGTCGGGATCGACCCCACGCGCGGCCGCGCCGTCGACGAACAGCTTGCGCTGGGCCTCCATTTCCTCGCGGATCTTCTTGCCCATGGCACGGCGCAGCAGATCGGCGCCGCCAAGCGAATAGCCGGCCAGCACCTGGGCCAACTGCATCACCTGTTCCTGGTACACCATGATCCCGAAGGTTTCCTTCAGGATGGATTCCAGCAGCGGGTGCATGTAGTCCGGCTCTTCGCGGCCGTGCTTGCAGGCAATGTAGCGCGGGATTTGATCCATCGGGCCGGGGCGATACAGCGCCACCACGGCGATCAAATCTTCCAGGCGGTTGGGGTGCATCTTGCGCAGCACGTCGCGCATGCCCGCCGATTCCAACTGGAACACGCCGGCGGTGTCGCCCCGGGTCAGCAGATCGTAGGTCAACGTGTCGTCCAGCGGCAGCGCTGACAGATCGACGTCGATCCCCTTGGTTTTCTTGATGTGTTTGACGGCGGTGACCATTACCGTCAGCGTCTTCAGGCCCAGGAAGTCGAACTTGATCAGGCCGGTGGATTCCACCCATTTCATGTTGAACTGGGTCACCGGCATGTCCGAGCGCGGGTCTCGGTACAGCGCCACCAACTGGTCCAGCGGCCGGTCGCCGATCACCACGCCGGCGGCGTGGGTCGAGGCATGACGATAAAGGCCCTCAAGCTTCAGCGCCATGTCGATCAGGTGGCGCACCGTATCGTCGCTCTCGCGCGCCTGCTTCAGCAGCGGCTCGATCTCCAGCGCCTCTTCCAGCGTCACCGGCTTGGCCGGGTTGTTCGGCACCATCTTGCAGATGCGGTCGACCTGGCCATAGGGCATCTGCAGCACGCGGCCGACGTCGCGCAGCACCGCGCGCGCCTGCAGCTTACCAAAGGTGATGATCTGTGCGACGTGGTCGTAGCCGTATTTGTCCTGCACGTACTTGATCGTCTCTTCACGCCGGTCCTGGCAGAAGTCGATATCGAAGTCGGGCATGGAAACGCGTTCGGGGTTGAGGAAACGCTCGAACAGCAGGCCCCAGCGCAAGGGGTCGAGATCGGTGATGGTCAGCGCCCACGCCACCACCGAGCCGGCGCCCGAACCGCGGCCCGGCCCGACGGGAATGTCGTGCTGCTTGGACCACTGGATGAAGTCGGACACGATCAGGAAGTAGCCGGGAAAGCCCATCTGCTCGATGATGCCCATCTCGTATTCGATACGCTCCCGGTACGGCTTGGCCGCGTGCTCCTTTTCCTCGTCGGTCATGCCCGGCTGGAACACGTGCTTTTCCAGCCGCATCGCCAGGCCATCCCAGCACTTCTTGCGCAACACCTCCGGTTCGGTCATGCCGTCCATGTGGTAGGGCGGCAGTAGCGGCTTGCGTTTGGGCACCATGAAGGCGGTGCGGCGCGCCACGGTCAGAGTGTTGTCGCAGGCTTCGGGCAGATCGGCGAACAGCTCGCGCATTTCCGCCGGCGACTTGAAATAATGCTCGGGGGTCAGCCGGCGCCGCTCGTCCTGTGCCACATAGGCGCCATCGGCGATGCAGATCAGGGCGTCGTGCGCCTCGTACATGTCGCGCTTGGAAAAGTAAGGCTCGTTGGTGGCGACCAGCGGCAGGTCGTGCTTGTAGGCCAGGTCCACCAGCGCCGGCTCGACCCGGTCTTCGGCTTCCAGGCCATGGCGCTGCAGTTCGACGTACACGCGGCCGGGAAACGCCTGGGCCAGGCGGACCAAGGTGATCTCGGCCCGGTCGTTCTGCCCCTCCGTCAATAGCCGGTTGACAGGGCCGCTCATGGCGCCGGTCAGCAGGATCAGACCGTCCGACAAGGTTTCCAAATCGCGCAACGAAACCTGCGGCGTCTCACCCGACGCGGTTTCCAGATAGGCGCGCGACACCAGCTTCATCAGGTTGCCGTAACCAACTTCCGACTGGCACAGCAGCACGACCCAATCGGGATCGGGACGGCGGCCGTCCTTGCTGGGAGCGTCGCCTTCCCGGCGCACCGCCAATTGGCAGCCGATAATGGGCTGCACGCCGGTATCGGCGCAGTAGGTCGTGAATTCCAGGGCGCCGAACATGTTGCCGGTATCGGCAATGCCCACCGCCGGCATGGCCATCTTGTCGCAGAGCTTCAGCAGCTCCTTGATCTTGATGGCGCCTTCGGACAGCGAATAGGCGGTATGAACGCGGAGATGGACGAAATCGGAATGGATCGGCATGGCGCGGCTATGATGCCGGCTCAGGGGCCTCGAGGGCAACAGCGTCCTTCCAGCAATCTTCCAGATTGCCCTTCACCGCCTCGACCACCTCGCGGTCCAGCTTGCCGCCGAACACCATGCCATCCAGGATGGCAACGATTTCCGGCAGCGCCAACGGCTGACGATAAGGCCGGCGTTGGGCCAGCGCCTGCAGCACATCGGCGACGGCGATGATGCGTGCCTCCAGCGGCAGACTGCCGTTTTCCAGATGGAACGGATAGCCCTGGCCCGATACGTATTCGTGATGAAAAGCCGCCCACTGGGCGACAACGCCGTCGCCGAAGGCGCGGCGCAGCACTTCGTAAGTATCGAAGGCATGGCGCGCCATGCGGCGGCGTTCCTCGGCGGAAAGCGGCCCCTGCTTTTCCAGCAACTCGTCCGGCACACGCAACTTGCCGAGATCGTGCAGCATCGCCGCCACTTCCAGCAGGTCCAAAGTGGTGGGCGGCAGTCCGAAGCCCTGGCCCAGCCGCCGCGCCACGCGGGCGACGCCGACGGAATGGCGCTCGGTATAGGGGCTTTTGGCGTCGATGATATGGCCGAACATGGCGGCGACCGCCTTGATCTCGGCCATGCTCAACCGCACCGGCGGCGCATCGCGCAACGATTGGGCCACCCGTTCGCGCAACGACGGTTCCTCCTGGACGAACCAGAACGCCTCGCGCACCGCCAACTCGCGGAACACCGCCATCAATTCGGGGGCGAAATGGCTGCCTTCATAGCGGCTCAGCACGTCGATGATCGGCCGGCCCTCGGCCACACCGCGCGCCCGCACCGCATCCGCACGGTCGACCAGAAAGATCAGGTTGGCGGCCGACGCCACCGCCGGATCGACTCCGCGATGGAGCAGATCACCCCACGGCGTGTGGTGTTCCAGCACGACCGGCGCCAGCGCGGCCAAGGGCGGAACGCCGCCCAGATAGGCAAAGCCGCGCTCGCAATGGGCGTGTTCGCCCTCCCACATGATCTCGTTGACCAGCGAACGATGCTCGCGCGTCGAGGAAACGCCGCAATCGTGCAGCAATCCGGCGCGCACCAATTGGCGACGGGTGGCGACGTCCCACTCCAGCGCCTCGGCGCACATCTCGGCCATCAGCGCCACGCGGTGGCCATGGCCGGTTTCGTCCACGCCGATGAAATCAAGGGAATCGGAAAGCGCCAGGATGACCTGATCGAGATCGACCACCACAGTCTCGGGCACGGCGGCAGCGATGGGCGTCATGATCGTCTCCTTCGTTCCGCTTAGTATACCGCAATCCGCCTCGACGGGCAGCGCTTACGCACAGCCTGCCGCTAGGGCCGATCAAGCAGTTCGGCCAACGCGTCGAGAATGTCGGCATCCTGGTTGCGCACGCGAATTTCGGCGCCGCCACAGGCCATGTCCTCGACCTGGCACTCCAGCTTGGGATGGTTCTTCATCAGCCAGACCAGCGCCTTGTCGCGCTCGTCGGCGGAAACCGCCAGCAGAATGGGATAGTCGAAATGGAACATGGCTACACCAGTGCGGCCAGGATCGCCGCCAACACCAACACGGCGAAGGTGGCGCACATTCCGACGATGCGAAAGCGGAAGTCTTCACTCGGCTGACTGACGCCCCAGGCATGGGCCGCCCGTCCGACCACCAGCGCAAGCCCCAGCAGATGGATCGACCAGGCGGGAGCGCCATTGATCTCGGCCAGGCCCAACAGCACGACGGCGAAGGGGGTGTACTCGGCGAAATTGGCCTGAACCCGGATGGCGCGGGCCAGCCTTTTGTCGCCACCATCGCCCAGCGCCGCCTTGATCTGCTTGCGCAGGGCGATCACGCGATAGCTGAGAACCACGAACAAAAAGCTGAGCGGAACCGCATACAGCGCCGTGATTTTAGCCGACATCGCCTTTGCCCCCTTCCCCTTGCGTTACGCGGAAACCAGCATCCCGTCCTGCAGGCGCACCACCCGGTCCATGCGGGCGGCCAACTCGGGATTGTGGGTGGCGATCAACGCCGCCACGCCCGCCGAGCGCACCAGCGAGATCAACTCGTGGAACACACCGTCGGCGGTATGGGGGTCAAGATTGCCGGTCGGCTCGTCGGCCAGCAACACCTTGGGATTGTTGGCAAGCGCGCGGCAGATGGCGACGCGCTGCTGCTCGCCGCCCGACAACTGGCCGGGGCGATGCTCGGCGCGGGGCTTGAGGCCCATGCGTTCCAGCAATTCCAGGGCGCGCGCCTGCGCCATGCCCTTGGGTTTGCCGGTAATCATCTGCGGCAACACCACGTTCTCGACCGCCGAGAATTCCGGCAGCAGGTGGTGGTACTGGTAGACGAAGCCAAGATGGGAGCGGCGCAACCCCGTGCGGCGGTCGTCACCCAGCTTGCCGCAGGCTTCGCCGCCCACCCAGACCTCGCCCTCGTCGGGGCGCTCCAGCAATCCGGCGATCTGCAGCAACGTCGATTTGCCGGCACCCGACGGGCCGACCAGGGCGACGATCTCGCCGGCCTCGATGGTCAGGTTGGCGCCATTGAGGACATGCAGGGTTTCCTTGCCCTGCGAGAACGAACGCCTGACGCCGTCGAGGCGCAGGCCGGCGGGCTTATTCATAGCGCAGGGCCTCCACCGGATCGAGATTGGCGGCGCGCCAGCTTGGGTAGATGGTGGCGGCGAAGGACAGGCCCAGCGCCATCAGCACCACCGCCACCACTTCACCGGGATCGACGCGGGCGGGCAACTGGGTCAGGAAGTAGATTTCGGCGGCGAACAGGTCGCGGCCGATGATGGCCTGGATGAACTGCCGGATATTTTCGATATTCGCGGCGAACAACACGCCCAGAACGGTGCCGAACACGGTGCCGGACACGCCGACCGAGGCGCCCGCCAGGAAGAAGATGCGCATGATCATGCCGCGCGTCGCCCCCATGGTGCGCAGGATGGCGATGTCGCGCCCCTTGTCCTTCACCAGCATGATCAGCGACGAGATGATGTTGAACGCCGCCACCAGGATGATCAGGGTCAGGATCAGGAACATGACGTTCCGTTCCACCTGGATGGCGTTGAAAAAGCTGGCATTGGCCTGTTGCCAATCGTAGATGCGCACGTTGCCGCCGGCGGTACGATAAATCTCGGCGCGCACCTCGGGCACCTTGTCGGGGTTTTCGGTAAACACCTCGATCTGGGTGACCGCCTGCGGCAGCTTGAAATAGGTCTGCGCCGATTCCAGCGGCATGAAAACGAAGCCGGAATCGTATTCGAACATGCCGATGTTGAAGGTACCGGCGATGCGGTAGCCCTTCATCCGCGGCACCGTGCCGAAGGCGGTGGCGTTGCCCTTGGGCGAGATCAGCGTGATGGTGTCGCCGACAGCCAGCCCCAGCTTCTCGGCCAGGCGATAGCCGATGAAGACGGCGTCGCCGCCCTGGAATTCCTCGACCGAGCCGTGCAGCCCCTTGCGAATGATGTCGCGGCCCAGCAGATCGTCGGGACGGACGCCGCGCACGATGGCACCGGCGGCGGCGGCCGACGAGGTCGCCATCACCTGCCCTTCCACCGTGGGAATGACGCGGGTGACGCCGGGCAGCTTGCGGATGGCTTCGGCCAACGGGTCGAAGTCGGTCAGCACCGGCCCGGCGCCGTAGACGCCCAGATGCCCGTTGATGCCAAGGATGCGAGACAGCAATTCCTGGCGAAAGCCGTTCATCACCGCCATTACCACGATCAGCGTCGCCACTCCCAGGCCGATGCCCAGCAGCGAGAAGCCGGCGATGACGGAGATGAATCCCTCCTTGCGGCGGGCGCGCAGGTAGCGGAACGCCACCATCCTCTCAAAGGCATCGAACACGGGCGGGGTTCCTTAAGCCGTCAAACGGGCAAGCGCGGCTTCCACCGACAGCTCGACCTTTTCGCCGGTGTGGCGGTTCTTGAGTTCGACCACGCCGGCGGCCACACCCTTGGGGCCGGCAACCAACTGCCACGGCAGGCCGATCAGGTCCATGTCGGCGAACTTGACGCCGGCACGGTCGTCACGGTCGTCGTACAGCACCTCGACGCCCTGTTCCGACAGCGTGCGGTAGATGTCCTCGCACACCTTGTCGCAGGCGGCGTCGCCGGTCTTCAGGTTGATCAGGCCAACCTTGAACGGCGCCACCGCTTCCGGCCACTTGATGCCGCGGTCGTCGTGATAGGCTTCGATGATGGCGCCCATCAGGCGCGACACGCCGATGCCGTAGCAGCCCATCTCCACCGTCACCGGCTCGCCGTCGCGGCCGGCGACCACGGCGCCCATGGCGGTGGAATACTTGGTGCCGAGATAGAAGATGTGGCCGACCTCGATGCCGCGCGCTTCCTTCAGCCGGTCGGCCGGCGGCACGTTGGGCGCCGCCGGATCGTGCTTCTCGTCGGTGACCGCGTACAGCTTGGACAGCGTCTCCAGGTCGATCTCGTCCTTGGCGGCCAGTTCGTCATAGGCGACGTCGTAGAACACGCCCGATTCGCCGGTCTCGGCCAGGATGTGGAATTCATGCGACAGGCTGCCGCCGATGGCGCCCGAATCGGCGGCCATGGGGATGGCGGTCAGGCCCATGCGCTTGAAGGTCTTGAGGTAGGCGTTGAACATCGCCTCGTACGAGCGCTTGGCGCCCTCGTAGTCGATATCGAAGGAATAGCAATCCTTCATCAGGAATTCGCGGCCACGCATGACGCCGAAACGCGGGCGCACCTCGTCGCGGAACTTCCACTGAATTTGGTACAGCGCCTTGGGCAGGTTGCGGTAGCTCTTGATGTTGTCGCGGAAGACCTGGGTGATCAGTTCCTCGTTGGTCGGGCCGAACAGCATCTCGCGATCGTGGCGGTCGGTGATGCGCAGCATCTCCTTGCCATAGGCGTCGTAGCGACCGCTCTCGCGCCACAAATCGGCCGACTGGATGGTCGGCATCAGCAATTCCTGGGCGCCAGCGGCGTTCTGCTCCTCGCGCACGATACGCTGGATGTTCTGCAACACCCGCAGGCCCAGCGGCAGCCACGTATAGATGCCCGAGGCCGACTGGCGGATCATGCCGGCGCGCAGCATCAGGCGATGCGAGGCGATCTGCGCCTCGGCCGGGGTCTCCTTGAGAGTCGGCAGGAAATAGGTGGACAGGCGCATGACATCCTCGGGATCGGCAGGGGAAACGGAAAACGGCGGGGCGCTGGGCGCGTCCCGCTCAATGGCTGCAGACTTTAGGCAAAGCCCACCGGGAAGACAAGCGGCCGGGCGTCCCTGCCCCACCTGAGTTTCAGCGCACGCCCTGCTTTTGGCAGGCGCGCGCCAGTTCCTGCTGCTCGGCGCTGCCCAGCGGCTGGTCGTTGAAGGTGAAGGTGCCCTTGGCCATGTCGTAGCGGACGGTGCCCAAAAGCGCCTGGGAATCGCCGCTGCCGCGCTTGGCGTAGGTCGCCCCCTGCAGCGGCTTGATGGTCAGCGGGATTTCCAACACGTCCGGCAGCAGATTGGGAATGGCATCGGCGCCGCTGCCGGGAATATCGGCCGGTGCCACCGCGCGCCCGTTGGCGTCGACACCGGGCTGATAGGCCACGTCGGGCGCCGGCACATGGCGGATCAGACGCGAGCAATCAACCTTGGTGATGACGATGCGGACAGGCTGGGCCGGGACCTCCTGCTGTGCCAGGGCAGCGACAGGCGCACACAGCAGCGTAATCGCGGCAAGGATCGAAAATTGCTTCATTCCCCAGGCTCCTTCCGCGCTATAATCAACCCAGCCATGCAGCAACATTGGCCTAAACCCCCATTCACAACAAGCTTATCCACCATTCACGAAATTTTTAAAAAAAAAGATGGTGACGAGCGTTACGAAATTGCGTAAGGTTATTTCAAGCCCGATACGGGACGAGGTAGACCCAAAAAACCAGGGCGCCTCGAAAGCGGCTCAAGTTTAGGGAGGAGTCGCCAGCGGCCCGACGCCAAGCGCGGAGACGCAGGGAATGGCAAGATCAGAACACTGGTCTTGCCATTTTGCATTTCAAGTTTGTCCCTCCCCCAGGAACGGTGGATTGCTGGCGATGATACGGGCCAGCACCGGGCAATCGGGCCGATGCGCCCCCGGCAGCACGCCGATACTCATCAGAAATTCGTTGACCACCTCGCCGCCCATGAAGACGAAGGTCTGGCGGAACAGCGCCACCCATTCGTCCTTGCCGCGCGGGTGGTGCTGGGCGATCCAGCCGGCGAACGAGCCATGGTCGCGGCGCAACGCGCGCAGCCGGCGGGCGTTCTCGATGATGGCGTCGACCTTGCGTCGATTGCGGATGATGCCGGCGTCGGCCAACAGGCGGACGCGCTCGGCGTCGCCATACTCGGCGACCACGTCGACCGCGAAGCCGTCGAAGGCGGCGACCAGGGCGGGGCGTTTCTTCAGCACGATCAGCCAGGACAGGCCGGCCTGGAAAATCTCCAGCGCCAGACGCTCGAACAGCACCCGGTCGTCGGTGACGGGGAAACCGTATTCCTGATCGTGATAGGGGCCATGAAAGGGATGGCCCGGGGCGACGTCGCAGTACCAGTTCATGATGGTTCCGTCCGGACGGCCGCGGCGGCCGCCCGAACGGGACAACCGGCGGCGTTACGCCTGCTCCAGTTCCACCAGAGTGCCGAAGAAGTCCTTGGGGTGCAAGAACAGCACCGGCTTGTTATGGGCGCCGATCTTGGGTTCGCCGTCGCCCAGAACGCGGGCACCCTGCGCCTTCAACTGGTCGCGAGCGGCATGGATGTCGGCGACCTCGTAGCAAATGTGGTGGATGCCGCCCGAAGCGTTCTTGTCCAGGAAAGCGGCGATCGGCGACTTTTCCCCCAGGGGGTGAAGCAGCTCGATCTTGGTGTTGGGCAATTCGACGAAGACCACGGTCACGCCATGGGCCGGCTGAGGAACCGGGGCGGAAACCTTGGCCCCCAGGGTATCGCGATAAAGCTTGGTGGCGGCCTCAAGGTCGGGCACGGCAATGGCGACATGATTAAGCTTACCGATCATCGGGGCCTCGTCAGGGTTGTTTTCAGGACATCCTTATAACACGGCAGCCGTTGGGGTAAAATGCATCGGTCATAGTGTTCAAGAGACTTGCGCGCGTTCCCCCTTCAGACTACCACTTGCCTCTCGCATCGCGCCGCACCGTCAGGCTCCGGAGACAGTTCGTGCAGGATTCCGCTCACGATAACGACGACCACGCCCATAAGGTGACGATGGCGCCGTTCGGGGGCGAGATGAGCCTGTGGGCCAAGATATTCAACGGCCTGGTTCTCGCCGCGCTGACGCTTGTCGCGGTGTGCTTCGTCTGGATGATGAGTTCGCTGCCGCGCATCGAGGGCCGCTTTCCGGTCAAGGGACTGGATTTGCCCGCCACCGTCGCCCGCAATGCCGTCGGTGTGCCGCATGTGGCGGCGCGGTCCATGCGCGATGCCTATTTCGCCATCGGCTGGACCCACGCCCAGGATCGCCTGTGGCAGATGGAGCTGCAGCGGCGGGTCGGTTCGGGCCGGCTGGCCGAGGCCGTGGGCGAGGCCGGGCTGGGCAGCGACCGTTTCATGCGCACCCTGGGCCTGCGCACCCTGGCCGAGGCCAGCCTGGACAAGCAGGACAAGGCCACCCGCGACGCCCTGCAGGCCTATGCCGACGGCATCAACGCCTGGCTGGCCGACCATTGGCACCGCTTGCCGCCGGAGTTCCTTATGCTCGGCGTCCGGCCGGAACCGTGGACTCCGACCGATTCCCTGGTGATCGGGCGCCTGCTGGCGCTGCAACTGACCAACGACTGGCAGGCCGAGGTGCTGCGCGGCAAGCTGGCCGCCCGCATGGATGCGCGCCGGCTGGGCGAATTGTGGCCGGGGACGCCGGCCGATGCGCCGGTCACGCTGGCGGCCGGCGCCGCCGACGCCGTCCTCGCCGCCCTGCCCGATACCGCCCGCCCCCACCTGGCTTCGAACATCTGGGTCGTCGCCGGCGACCGTACCGCCAGCGGCAAGCCGCTGCTGGCCAACGACCCGCATTTGGGGCTGCAGGCACCGGTGCAGTGGTATCTGCTGTCGGTGGAGGCGCCGGGGTTGGCGCTGAGCGGCGCCATGATCCCCGGCATTCCCTTCCATCTGATCGGCCATAACGGCCGCATCGCCTGGGGCACCACCACCACCCACGCCGACACCGTGGACCTGTTCATCGAAAAGCTGGCCGGCGACGACGGCTATCAGACGCCGCAAGGCGTCGAGCGCTTCGCCACCCGCAGCGAGACGATCAAGGTCAAGGGCGCCGCCGACGTGACGCTGGCGGTGCGCACCAGCCGCCATGGCCCGATCATCTCGGACCTGACCGCCAAAACCCTGGCCCAGTCCGGGCAGGTGGTGGCGTTGCGTGCCACCGCGCTGGAGGCCGAGGACCTGACGCCGCAGGCGTTCCTGCACCTCAATCGCGCCATCGACTGGCGCGGCTTCAGCACCGCGCTGAAGGACTTCACCGCCCCGGTGCAGAACTTCGCCTATGCCGACACCACCGGCACCATCGCCTTCGCCACCGCCGGGCGGGTGCCGCTGCGCAAAAGCGGAACCGGAGCCATGCCGGTCAAGGGCTGGACCGGCGAGGGCGAATGGACCGGCTGGATTCCGGCGGACAAGATGCCGCAGCAGGTCAATCCCAAGTCGGGCCGGCTGGTGAACGCCAACAACGCCGTGGTCGGCAGCCGTTATCCCTATTCCATCGCCACCGAGTGGCCGGAAGCCTATCGCGCCCAACGCATCACCGATCTGCTGGATGCGCGTCGGGGCTGGACCGCCGAGGACATGGCGACGTTGCAGTTGGACCAGCTCTCGCTGGCGGCGCTGGAACTGAAAGAGCTGATGGATGCGTCGTCCACCACCGACCCGCGCGTGCGCGAAGCCGCCAAGCTGATCGCCGCCTGGGACGGCCACGCCGCGCGCGACCGGGCCGAACCGCTGATTTTCGCCGCCTGGCTCGAACAGATGTGGCACGACGTGCTGGCCGACGAACTGGCGGACGATTTCCCCGCGTTCCAGCGCCCGCGCCCGCAGGTTCTGGCCGGCATCCTGACCCGCGCCCGCCATTGGTGCGACGACGTCACCACGGCCGAAGCGGAATCGTGCGAGCAGATCGGCGCCCGCGCCCTTGAACGGGCCGTCGCCACCCTGACCGCCCGCCACGGCCCCGACATGGCAACCTGGAAGTGGGGAGACGACCACAAGGCCGTCTTCGCCCATCCGGTCCTCGCCCATGTTCCGCTGCTTGGCCGCCTGACGGAAATCGCCATCGCCACCGACGGCGACGATTTCACCGTCAATCGTGGCACCTACGCCCCCGGCAGCTTCCGCCAGGTCCATGGAGCCGGATTGCGTGTGGTCTACGATTTGAACAATCTGGCCAATAGCCGCTTCGTCATCGCCACCGGCGAGTCGGGCAACCCGCTGTCGCGCCATTACGACGACCAGGTGAACGCCTGGCGCGACAATCGCGGTCAGGCATTGGGACGGCGCAGCGACGCCAATGCCGTGCTGCGGCTGGAACCCGGCTATTAAGGCAAGAAAAAGGGGCGCCGCAGCGCCCCTTGTCGGTTCAGCCCCCGGCGACCGGAGTCGATGGCGCGTAATCCATGTAGGCGCCACGGAAATAGACCAGCGGCGAGCCGCCTTCCTGATAGATCAGGTTCTCCACCTCGCCGACGAAAATCAGGTGGTCGCCGCCCTCGATGGTGTTGACCAGCTTGCATTCCAGCGTGGCCAGGCAGCCGTTCAGCACCGGCACGCCGGAAACGCCCGCATCCCACTTCATGCCCGCCCACTTGTCCTCGGACCGGCTGGCGAAGCGGATGGACAGGTCGCGCTGGGTTTCCGACAGCACGTTGATGGCGAAGTGGCCGTTGGTCTTGAACGACTCGATGCTGGAGGTTTTCGTCCCCAGGCAGAACAGCACCAGCGGCGGTTCCAGCGAGAGCGACGAGAACGCACTCACGGTGACACCGGCCGGCGCCTTGCTGTCGGGATGCAGGGTGGTCACCACGGTGACACCCGTAGCGAAACACCCCAGGGCCTTACGGAAAGAACGCTGGTCAACGGACATCGGCACACGCTCGGTAGAAGGCGGAAGGGACAATCGACAGAGCTTAATAAGGATTCGCCGCCCGGGTCAAATGCCGCTTTCATCAACATGCCGCCATAATGATCGGGCAAAACTTTTTTTGCGGCAGCGGCGCAGTTGACGCGCGACATCAGCGGCGAATTATAGCATTCTTCGACGTGATCTGGTGACCGTTCCGGTCCTCGCGGGGCCGCAATAGGGGAAGTGAATGTTCGCGATCATCGGTATCGTGACCACCATCGCCTGCGTTATCGGCGGATACGCAGCGGGCGGCGGTCATCTTGGGGTGCTGTTTCAGCCCTTCGAATTCCTCATTATCCTTGGTGCCGCATTCGGGTCGTTGTTTCTAGGCAATCCGAAGGGAATCATTCTGGGCATCGCCAAGAACTTCCCGGTTATCTTCAAGGGACCTCATCATCGAAAAGAGAGCTATATCGAGCTGCTCTCGATGATGTACGCCGTGTTCAAGCTGGCCAAAACCAAGGGCGACCTGGCGCTGGAAAGCCATGTGGAAAAGCCCGACGAAAGCCCGTTGTTCGCCAAGTTCCCCAATTTCAACGCCGATCACCACACCCGCACGTTCCTGTGCGACTACCTGCGCCTGCTGACGTTGGGAACCTCCAACGCGCACGAGCTGGAATCCATCATCGACGGCGAGCTGGAAGCCCACCACAAGCACTATCACGAGATGTCGCACGCCGTGAACCTGATGGCCGACGCCATGCCGGCCCTGGGTATCGTCGCCGCCGTGCTGGGCGTGATTCACACCATGGGATCGATCACCGAGCCGCCGGAAGTGCTGGGTCACCTGATCGGCGCCGCGCTGGTCGGCACCTTCACCGGCGTGCTGGTGTCCTACGCCTTCTTTGCGCCGTTCTCGCGCAACATGCAGTTGGTGTTCGACTCGGACCACTATTACTTCCTGGCGATCAAGTCCGGTCTGCTGGCCCACATGCAGGGCTATGCCCCGCAGGTTTCCATCGAATTCGCCCGCAAGATCCTGCCCGACGACCTGCGCCCGACCTTCCAGGAACTGGAAGAGACCGTCACCAACCTGCCTCCCGATTGATGAAGGGGGGGCCAGGAGCATCATGGCTGAAGGTCAACAGATCATCATCAAGCGCGTCAAGAAGGTGGCCGGTGGCCATCATGGTGGCGCGTGGAAGGTGGCTTACGCCGACTTCGTGACCGCCATGATGGCGTTCTTCCTGCTGCTGTGGCTGCTCAACGCGGTCACCGAGGAGCAGTTGACCGGCATCTCCAACTATTTCGCCCCCTCGATGGCGTCCAAAAGCATGTCGGGTGCCGGTGGCATTCTGGGCGGCCAGGTCATGGGCGAAGGCGCCATGCAGTCCAACACCAGCTCGCCCAGCCTGGTGCAGCATCTGCCGCCGACCTCGATTGGTCCGGGCGGCGAGGACCTGACCTCGCAGAACACCGAACCCATGGAAGGCATGGGCGAGAAGGAGTTCAAGGAAGCCCTGGCCGAGCGCGAGCAGGCCAAGTTCGAGAAAGCCAAGGAGGTGCTGGAAGGCGCCCTGAAGGGCATTCCCGAGCTGAAGCAGTTCCAGGGGTCGATGATGGTGGACAACACCCAGGAAGGGTTGCGCATCCAGATCACCGATCAGGAAGGCCTAGCCATGTTCCCGTCGGGCAGTTCGGCCATGTACGGCCACACCAAGGCGTTGCTGGACATGGTCGGCCGTGTGGTCAACCAATTGCCCAACAAGATCGCCATTTCCGGCCACACCGACGCCATCCCGTTCCGCGACCCGTCCGGCTACACCAACTGGGAATTGTCGGCCGACCGCGCCCTGGCCAGCCGCCGCGCCCTGTTGGCGGCCGGTGTTCCCGAAAGCCGCATCGACCGTGTGGTCGGCCGCGCCGACACCGACCCGCTGCTGGTCAACGATCCCAAGGGGCCGCGCAACCGGCGCATCAGCATCATCCTGATGCGCGAAAACGATCTGGTCCCGCCGCCGGAAATGCCCGCGGCGCAAATGCCGCCGCTGGCGCCGAAGAAGAATTAGAGCGGCGGCGCACGCCGCGATCAGCCGCCATTGAGGCGGCGGCCAAGGGCGCGGATGCGCCCGCCCGGCGAGGGCGATCATGAAACTAGGCCCCCGGGCTGGACTCGGCGAAAACCGGCCTTACCTGCGATTCCGGCAGATGCGGAGTTTTCCATGCCCACCCCTCCCGCAATCATCGTCGCCCCGCCCCAGCCCGAATGGGCCGATGCCTGGGCGCATCCGGAATACTTCGCCGGCATCACGCTGAAGCGCGTGTTCGCCTATGCCATCGACGTCCTGGTCGTCGCCGCGTTGGCGGTGCCGGTGTGGTTCGTCGGCATGTTCGTGACGACATTGTCCTTCGGCCTGCTGGCGCCGTTGCATGCCCTGGCACTGGCGGCGTTGCCGCTGGCCTATCACGTCCTGCTGCTGGCGGGGCCGCGCGCCGCCACATTGGGCATGCGCTTCATGGGCTTACGGGTGAGGAGCCTGGCACCGGACAGTTTGTCTTGGGGTGGACGGCCGACCCTAATCCAGGCCATGATCCAAATCGTATGCTTCTATGGTTCCATGGCCCTGACTGGGACGCTGGTCCTGATCATTGCCTTGTTCAACCCCCGCCGACGGACATTGCACGACTGGCTGGCGGGGACGGTAGTGGTGAATGACCTGCCCTTGCGGCACGACGTTGGTTGAAGGTTGGTTCTCCGTCGCGCGGCCTCTTGGTGTCGACGATGGCAGGCCACCATATGAGGGGAGACGGCGGGGAAGCCGTCCTTGGCTTAAGCGAACGGGACGCGATGGATCACATTCCCCTGAAACGGCCGCATTTCTTTTTCACCACGGCGCCCCTGCCCTGCCCTTATATCGCCGGGCGGTTGGAGCGCAAGATCGTGACCGAACTGAACGGTCCCGACGCCGAGGTGCTGCACGAGGCGCTGTCGCGCGCCGGCTTTCGCCGTTCTCATTCGATCGCCTATACCCCCGCCTGCCCCGGCTGTAGCGCCTGCATCCCGGTGCGCATCGTCGCCGCCCCGTTCGTCCCCGATCGCACCATGCGACGGGTGGCGCGCGCCAACATGGATTTGATCGCCCGCAAAGTCAGCGCCCGCGCCACCGCCGAGCAGTATCGCCTGTTCGCCCGCTACCAGGAATCCCGCCACGCCGGTGGTGACATGGCGCTGATGGGCTTTTACGACTATCGCTCCATGGTCGAAGACAGCCCGATCGAGACGTTCCTGATCGAATACCGCCAGCCCGACGGCACCCTGGTCGCGGTCTGTCTGACCGACCGCATGTCCGATGGCCTGTCGGCGGTCTACAGCTTCTATGATCCGGACCTGCAGCGGCGATCGTTGGGAACCTTCATCGTCACCTGGCTGGTCGATGAAGCGCGGCGCCAGGACCTGCCTTACGTCTATCTGGGCTATTGGATCCCGGAAAGCCGCAAGATGTCCTACAAATCCCGCTTCACTCCGCTCGAGGCATTCGGCCCCAACGGCTGGCACCTGCTGGAGCCGGCCGTCGAGGCCGTCGCATGCGATACCCTGCGGTGACGGGCTAATCCTTCCGGATTTTTATCCTCCCCATTTGTTAGGTCGGTTGGGCTATGTCATAGTCCGGCAACCCAACGACCCTGTGGACCGGGAGGATGCCCCCGTGACCTTGCTGCTGCGGCTCAGCGGCCTGATTGATCGTCTCAACACCGCCATCGGTCGCGCCGTCACCTGGGGCGTTCTGGTGATGACGCTGATCAGTTCGGGCAACGCGCTTATCCGCTATGTCTTCAACGACAGCTCCAACGGCTGGCTTGAGATCCAGTGGTATCTGTTCTCGGCGGTTTTCCTGCTGTGCGCCGGCTACACGCTGCTCAACAACGAGCACGTCCGCATCGACGTCATTTCGAACCGCTTCGGCCCGCGCGCCCATGCCTGGATCGACTTGTTGGGCGGACTGTTCTTCCTGCTGCCTATGGCGGTCCTGATCCTGTGGCTGTCATGGCCGATCTTCTGGAACACGCTGACCAGCGGCGAGATGTCGAGCGATGCCGGCGGCCTTATCCGCTGGCCGGCCAAGATGCTGATTCCGCTGGGCTTCGCGTTGCTGGTGCTGCAGGGAATTTCCGAGGTCATCAAGCGCATCGCCTTCCTGATGGGACGGAGCGGCGCCCATGGCTGAATTCCTGATCGCCAACATGGCGCCGCTGATGTTCCTGGCATTGGTTGTGTTCCTGCTGTTGGGTTATCCCGTCGCCTTCGCCCTCGCCGCCAACGGCCTGGTGTTCGGTCTGGTCGGCATCGAGCTGGGGCTGCTGCAGCCGCAACTGCTGCAGGCCCTGCCCGAGCGCATTTTCGGCATCATGCGCAACGACACGCTGCTGGCGATTCCGTTCTTCACCTTCATGGGGTTGATCCTGGAACGCAGCGGCATGGCCGAAGACCTGCTCGACACCATCGGCCAATTGTTCGGCCCGCTGCGTGGCGGACTGGCCTATGCGGTGATCTTCGTCGGCGCCCTGCTGGCGGCCACCACCGGCGTGGTGGCGGCATCGGTGATCTCCATGGGCCTGATCTCGTTGCCGATCATGCTGCGCTATGGCTACGACCGCCGGGTCGCCGCCGGCGTCATCGCCGCCTCGGGAACCCTGGCTCAGATCATTCCGCCGTCGCTGGTGCTGATCGTCATGGCCGACCAGCTTGGCCGCTCGGTCGACGACATGTATCGCGGCGCCATGGGTCCCGGCCTGATGCTGACCGCGCTTTATGCCGGCTATGTCCTGTTCGTCTCGCTGGTCCGGCCAAGCGCCGTTCCCGCCCTGCCGCCCGAGGCCCGCACCCTGCGCGGCACGGCACTGCTGCGCCGGGTGGTGGTGTCGCTGGTGCCGCCGCTGGTGTTGATCTTCCTAGTGTTGGGCACCATCTTCCTGGGCATCGCCAGCCCGACCGAAGGCGGCGCCATGGGCGCCACCGGCGCGCTGATCCTCGCCCTGCTGCAGCGCAAGCTGTCGCTCGACCTGCTGAAGCAGGCCATGAACTCCACCGCCAAGCTGTCCTCGTTCGTGGTGTTCATCCTGATCGGTTCGACCGTGTTCGGCCTGGTGTTCCGCGCCGTCAACGGCGACCTGTGGGTAGAACACCTGCTGACCGGCCTGCCCGGCGGCCAACTCGGCTTCCTGATCGTGGTCAACGTGCTGGTGTTCGTGCTGGCCTTCTTCCTCGATTTCTTCGAGCTGGCCTTCATTATCGTGCCGCTGCTGGGGCCGGTGGCGGAGAAGCTGGGCATCGACCTGATCTGGTTCGGCGTCCTGCTGGGCGTCAACATGCAGACCTCGTTCATGCATCCGCCGTTCGGCTTTGCCCTGTTCTTCCTGCGCAGCGTCGCCGCCAAGGACGACTATACCGACAAGGTCAGCGGCAAGCGCATCAAGGGCGTCGCCACCAGCGACATCTATTGGGGCGCGGTGCCGTTCGTCGGCATCCAGATCGTCATGGTGGCGCTGGTCATCGCCTTCCCTGGCCTGGTGGGCACCACGGCCACCACGGTGCAGAACCTGGACGCCATCCAGATGAACGTGGACGTGCCCGATTACGGCGGCACCGAGCAACTGCCGCCGCCCACAAGCGAGGACCTCGACCCGGCGGCCGAGCTGCAAAAGCAACTCGAACGACAGTTCAAACCGTCCCGATAAAGAAGAAGCCCCGCATCACTGCGGGGCTTTTCCTTTACTTCTTGACCGGATTGCTCAGGACGAACTGGTCGTAGCCGAACTCGGCCACGCGCCACCACAGCTGGATATCCTCGCGGAAACGGTTCCACGGCTCGTAGACCTTGCGGAACTGCAGATTTTCCGCCGCAAGCGAGGTATAGAGATCGAAGGCGGATTTCTGCGCGGCGATCATGACGTCCTTGGGGAACGGGCGCAGTTGCACCCCGGCGGCGATCAACTTCTTTAGGCCGGCGATGTTCTGCACGTCGTAGCGGGTCGACATGAACTGGTTGGCCTCGGCGCAGGCGGCCTCATAGGCGGCCTGATAGGCCTTGGGCAGCTTGTTCCACTGCTCCAGGTTCACGTACGAGGACACGGTCGAGCCGCCCTCCCAGAAGCCCGGGTAATAGTAAAACTTGGCGACGCGGTGAAAGGCCAGCTTCTCGTCGTCATAGGGGCCGACCCATTCCGCCGCGTCGATGGTGCCCTTTTCCAGCGCCGGGTAGATGTCGGGGCCACCGATCTGCTGCGGCACCACGCCCAGGGAAGCGAGCACGTTGCCGGCGATGCCGGCGATACGCATCTTCAGCCCCTGAAGATCGGCGACGCTCTTGATCTCCTTGCGGAACCAGCCGCCCATCTGGGTGCCGGTGTTGCCGGCGGCGAAGTTGATGACGTTGTAGCCGGCATAAAAGGCGCGCAGCAGCTCCAGGCCGCCGCCCTGCGCCAGCCAGGCGTTGTTCTGGCGGCCGTTGAGGCCGAACGGAAGCTGGGTTTCGAAGGCGAAGGTCGGGTCCTTGCCGACGTAGTAATAGCTGCAGGAATGGCCGCATTCGATGGTGTTCTTCTGCACGGCGTCGAACACCTGCAGCGCGGGCACGATCTCGTTGGCGGCGAAGACGCGGATCTGGAACTTGCCGTCGGTCAGCTCGCTCACCCGCCGCGCGATCAGCTCGCCGGCCCCGAACAGGGTATCCAGGCTGCGCGGGAAACTGGACGCCATGCGCCAGCGGATTTCGGGCAGGCTCTGGGCCAAGGCGGGGGTGGCGAGCGTGGTGCCGGCGGCCCCAACCGTGGCGGCTTTCAAAAAGGAACGGCGTTCCATGCGATGTCTCCGGCAGCCTTAGGAAATCAGGTGAACTTGTTCGAGCGCGGGAAGCCCGTCGGCGGCAGGCGCCCGACCGAGGCGCGCTTGCCCAGCCACGGTGTCAGGTCGGTTTCGGTGCGGGTGCGCTCGCCCATCTTCCATGACAGGCCTTCGGCCAGCGGGAACACTTTGATGTCGGCGGCGCCGCCATCGCGGTACTTCTGCAGCATGACGCCCCGGCCGCGGGTCATCACCGGGATTTCCTCGGCCATGAACACCAGCAGCTTGCGATTGCTGCCGATGATGGCGACGGCGTCGCCCTCGGCCGGCAGGCAGAACGTCGCCTTTTCGCCGTCGCCCAGGTTCAGCACCATCTTGCCGGCCTTGGTCTGGGCCACGACCTCGGTTTCCTCGACGATGAAGCCACGGCCGCCATCGGACGACACCAGCAGCTTGCGGCCCGGCTTGTGCGGGAAGACGTGGGCGATGTCGGCGTCGTTGGCCAAGTCGATCATCAGGCGCAGCGGCTCGCCGAAGCCACGGCCCGACGGCAGCTTGTCGCCGCCCACGGTGTAGAACCGGCCGTCGGTGGCGAAGAACAGGATTTTGTCGGTGGTCTCGGCCTTGAAGGCGAATTTCAGTTGGTCGCCTTCCTTGAACTTGATGCTGTCCAGTTGGTCGGTGTGCCCCTTCATGGCCCGAATCCAACCCTTCTCCGACAGGATCACGGTAATGGGTTCGCGCTCGATAAAGGCTTCCAGCGGCACCACGACCGCCGAGGGAGCATCGCCCAGCACGGTGCGGCGGTCGCCCAGCAGAGTGCCAGGGCCGAACTTCTTGCGGATGTCGGCGACTTGTGCGGCGACGGTCGACCAGCGCCGGCCCTCATCGGCCAACAGCGCGTCGAGATCGGCCTTTTCCGCCGACAGCGCGCTGTGTTCGGTGCGGATTTCCAGCTCTTGCAGCTTGTTCAAGCTGCGCAGCCGCATGTTGAGGATGGCCTCGGCCTGCACCTCGGACAGTTCGAACGTGCGGATCAGCTCGGTCTTGGGTTCGTCGGCGGTGCGGACGATATGGATGACCTGATCCAGGTCGGCATAGACCTTGAGGAAGCCTTCCAACACTTCCAGGCGCTTGGCGATCTTTTCCAGCCGGTGGCGGGTGCGGCGTTCCAGCACCTCCATGCGGTGGTCGAGGAAGGCGCGCAGCACTTCCTTGAGGTTCATGACGCGCGGGCAGGCATCCTTGTCCAGCACATTCATGTTGAGGCCGATGCGGACCTCGAGGTCGGTCTGGCGGAACAATTGTTCCATCAGCAGCTCGGCCTCGATGGTGCGGTTGCGCGGCTCCAGCACGATGCGCACGTCTTCGGCCGATTCGTC
>JBLNBE010000072.1:0-31583 GCA_050259735.1 Bacteroidota bacterium | reverse complement strand
CCGCCCCCACCCCCGCGGGCCCCCCTTGGGGGGGGTACCCCCTGTCCGCTACAACCGGGGCCGGTCGAACCCACCCCACAACTCAACAGATTAGGGGCCTGCTTATCCCCGAAATCCATGTCATGAATTTCGGGGGCAGGACCCTAGCACGGATCGTTAGATTTCCATTTGATGGAACAGCCCATCGAGGCGACCTGGGACTCCGGCCCGCGCCCGCTGGCGGCAACCTGCGCCATGGCTTCGAACAGCTCGCGCCGCGCGTCTGGCGGGCCGGCCTCGCGCCGCGACGCATCCAGCCGCCCCCGGTATTGCAGCCCCAGTTCAGCGTCGAAACCAAAGAAATCCGGGGTACACACGGCGTCATAGGCGCGCGCCACCGCCTGACTGGCATCCAGCAGATAGGGGAAGGTAAAGCCGTGGCGGGCGGCGAACAGCTTCATGTTGTCGAAGGAATCCTCGGGATACGCGATGGTGTCGTTGGACATGATCGCCGCCGCGCCGATGCCCAGGCCCTGCAACTCGCGCACGTCGCGCACCAGCCGGTCGACCACCGCCTGCACATAGGGGCAGTGGTTGCAGATGAACATCACCAGCGTGCCCTTGGATCCCCGAACCTGCTCCAGGCTCCAGTCCCGCCCGTCGATGCCGGGCAGCCGGAAGTCGGGCGCACGCCATCCGAAATCGCAGATGGGTGTTTCCACCGCCATTGCCGGCTTCTCCTTGTGCGCGCGGAAGTTAAAGGCCGACGAGAATTATTTTGACCCGCTCCCGGCCTTGGGTGGACAATATAACGCATCGTAACAAGGGGTCATAGAACATGATGAGGCAACTCGCCCCCCTGGCGCCCAAGGGCTTTTTGGCCTGCGCGCTCGTGTCCGGCATCCTGGTGGCGGGATGCTCTGGCGGTTCGTCCTCCAATCACCTGCCCTACTCCACCCATGGTCTGAGTGCCGAAGGCCGTCTGGCGACCGAACTGGTCGGCCTTGAGGTGTTGAGCGTTGTCAACACCAAGAAGACGGTGGGCGACCACATCGCCACCTGGATCACCGGAAAGGATTGCTCGACCATCCGCGCCCAGCGCGAGGGAGCATGGTGCGTCGACTGGCCCAACCCGCCGGCACCGCCGCAGCAAGTTTATTGCTACGCCTCGCTGGCCCGGCCCAGTTGCTATTCCCAGCCCTACAACGAAGGCAACGACCGCCTGATCGGATTCGTGCCAGCCCCGACGCCCATCCGCCGCTAAGCGACCTCCAACAGGCCGCGGAAAAAGCCGCTCCCCCGCTTTCGCGGGGGTAACGGTAAGCAGCGTTTTTTCCATAGCGTGCTAAGCGCGGCGCGGTCAGCCGCGCACGTCGCCGTGTTTCAGGCGGTCGCAGATCAGACGCATGCTGTTGCGGATTTGCGGCTGATGCTCGGCCAGCGTCGCGGCCAGTTCATGCGCGTGGGTGCGATCGAACGGCCGCCCCAGGGCCTCGTCTTCCAGAAACTGGGACAAAAGCGCGATCTCGTGCAGGCGATAGTCCATGGCCGACACTCCTTGTGGGGGGCACAAGGAACTATGAAATCGCCCATGCTGCAGCGCAACAGAATGTTTAATGACAGCACGGCTCCGATGCACGCCCCACAACGTAAGGGAGAATACCTACCCTAGGCATAGGCGGGCCGCATTAATCCCCATGCGCCATGGACAGCACTACCACCTTAGAGGGAATATCCCATACACATTTAGGGCGGGAGCACCCCCATGGAACGGCTCACCAACACTTCCATCGCGCGCAAGCTGGGATTCTGCTTCTTCCTGATGGTGATCCTCATGGTCGCCGTTTCCGGAACGACCTGGACCCGGCTGCAGACCATGCGCACCAATGGAAACTGGACCGACCACACCTATCAGGTTTTAGCCACCGTGGACGATGTGGTGCAGGCCATGGTCAACCAGGAAACCGGCGTGCGTGGCTTTCTGGTGTCAGGGAATGACGGTTTCCTCGATCCGTATCGCAATGGCGGCAGGGATTATACCGAGGCGCTGCGCCGCGTCCGCGACCTGACCGCCGATAATCCGGCCCAGCAGAACCGCCTGAACGAACTGGATCAGTCGGCCGCCACCTGGAAGCACGACGTGGCTGAAAAAGAGATTGCCATAGCCAAGAGCGGCAACCTCGACCAGGCCCGCGCGCTGGAGGCTTCAGGCGCCGGCAAAGCCAGCATGGACGCCCTGCGCACCAAGGCCGCCGAGATCAAGGGCGTCGAGGAAGCCCTGCTGAAAACCCGCAACGAAGAAAGCGAATCGGCCTATTCGGCCGCCCTATGGGCCATCGTCCTGGGCGGGGCACTGGCTATCGCAACGGCGGTGGGCTTGGCGATGATGCTGTCACACCTGATCGCCACCCCGGTGAATGCGATGACCCGGGTGATGACGGCGCTGTCGGCAGGCGACAAGAGCGTGGACATCCCGGCGCAGGACCGCGGCGACGAATTGGGCGCCATGGCCAAATCGGTCCGGGTGTTCCGCGACAACCTGATCCGTAGCGAGGCCTTGGCCGCCGAGCAGGAAGCCGCACGCGCCGAGCGGGAAAAGCGCTCGCGCGCCATTGAACGGCTGACCACCGATTTCGACCGTGCCGTCGGCACCGTGCTGCAATCGGTCGGCAGCGCCGCCGGCCAGATGGAACAGACCGCGCAATCCATGTCGGCCAACGCCGAGCAGACCAACCGCCAGGCAACCAGCGTAGCCGCCGCCACCGAGGAAGCGTCCAGCAACGTGCAGACGGTGGCGACAGCGGCCGAGGAATTGTCTTCCTCCATCACCGAAATCGGTCGCCAGGTGGCGCAATCCAACCACGTCGCTCGCGTCGCCGCCGAGGAAGCCCAGCGCAGCACCGCCACCGTGCGCGGCCTTGCGGAATCCTCGGCCCGAATTGGCGAGGTGATCGGCCTGATCAACAACATCGCCAGCCAGACAAACCTGTTGGCGCTTAACGCCACCATCGAAGCGGCGCGCGCCGGCGAGGCCGGCAAGGGTTTCGCCGTGGTGGCGAACGAAGTGAAATCGTTGGCGACCCAGACGGCACACGCCACCGAGGAAATAACGGGTCACATCGGCGGCGTTCAAACGGCCACCAAGGAATCGGTCGCCGCCATCAACGCCATCGTCGGGCGAATCGAGGAGATCAACCAGATTTCCGCAGTGATCGCGGCGGCGGTCGAGGAGCAGGGAGCCGCACCCAGGAAATCGCCCGCAACGTTCAGCAGGCCGCTCGCGGCACCCAGGAAGTCAGCGACACCATCGGTTCGGTGACCCAAGCGGCAGGGGAAACCGGCCAAGCCGCCGGCCAGGTCTTGGCGGCCGCGCGGACATTGTCGCAACAGGCCGGCGAGTTGCGAGCCGAGGTCAGCCGTTTCCTCGGGGCTGTCAAAACGGCGTAGGCAGACGCCCCCGTCCCGTGAACGAAACGCCCCGCCGGTGAACCGGCGGGGCGCTTTTCTTTGCACTTCTCAGCGCGGGGCATTTCTTAGCGTGGGTGCCGGGCGTCGCCACGCAGCCGGTTCACCACCAGCGTCATGGTCCCCCGGATGTGCGGATGCTGTTCCGCCAACCGATGGGCCAAAGCCAGGGCAAGGTCGCGGTCGAACGCCCGCCCCTCGGCTTCTGCCTCGATGATCCCCGCCAGTTGGCGAATGTCTTGCCAGCGGCTCATTGTCGGCCCCCAACCAACTCTTTCGGGCAGGATGTTACCACCGAAAGTGTTGGTCAGGAATGTCCGACTGCATCATACCAAAGGCGTAAGTGCGGCTGCGGCTTCAGTCCCCCGCGGTGACGTTCCAAATCTCGCGGGCGTATTCCGCGACGGTGCGGTCCGACGAGAACTTGCCCATGCGGGCGACGTTCAGGATGGCCTTGCGGGTCCATTCGTCGGGATCGCGATAAAGCTGGTCCACCCGATCCTGCGCCGCCATGTAAAGGGCGTAATCGGCGGTCAGCAGGTAGTGGTCGCCATTGGTCAGCGCGTCGACGACCGAGCGATAGCGGTCGGTCTGGTCGGGCGAGAAATAGCCCGTGCCGATCATGTCGAGCGCCTTCTTCAGGTCGTCGTTGGCGTTGATCGCCACCCACGGGTCGTAACCGTCCATGCGGCGGCGCGCCACTTCCTGCGCGGTCAGGCCGAACAGGAACATGTTCTCCTCGCCGACTTCCTCGCAGATTTCCACGTTGGCGCCGTCCCAGGTACCGATGGTGAGCGCGCCGTTCATGCTCATCTTCATGTTGCCGGTGCCCGACGCCTCGGTTCCGGCGGTCGAAATCTGCTCGGACAGATCGGCCGCCGGCATCACCAGCTCGGCGGTCGAGACGTTGTAGTTGGGAACGAACACCACCTTGAGCTTGTCGCCCACCAGCGGATCGTTGTTGACCACGTCGGCGACGTCGTTGATCAGCTTGATGATGGTCTTGGCCATCAGATAGCCCGGCGCCGCCTTGCCGCCGATAATCACCGTGCGCGGCACCACGTCCACCGTGGGATTGGCGCGAATGCGGGCATAGCGGGTGACCACGTGCAGCAGGTTCAGCAGTTGGCGCTTGTATTCGTGGATGCGCTTGATCTGAACATCGAACAGCGAATCGACCGAGACGTCGACACCCAGCCGCTGACCGATGACCTGGGCCAGATGCTGCTTGTTGGCGCGCTTGACCGCCGCGAACGCGGCCCGGAACGCCTTATCGTCGGCCAGCTTTTCCAGCCCCTTCAAACGGTCCAGATGGGTGACCCAGCCGGTGCCGATGGACTTGGTGATCAGCTTGGACAGGCCGGGATTGGCCGCCAGCATCCACCGGCGCGGGGTGACGCCGTTGGTCTTGTTGTTGATCTTGCCGGGGCTGAGGTGCTCGAAATCCGAGAAGATGGTGGATTTCATCAGCCCGGTATGGATGGCGGCGACGCCATTGACCTTGTGGCTGCCGACCACCGCCAGATGGGCCATGCGCACACGGCGCTCGCCGTCCTCGCCGACCAGCGAGACGCGGCGCAGCAGATCGGAATCGCCGGGATGGCGGTGCCGCACCGTTTGCAGGAACTCGTGGTTGACGCGGTAGACGATTTCCATGTGGCGCGGCAGGATGCGTTCGAACATCTCCACCGGCCAGGTTTCCAACGCTTCCGGCAACAAGGTGTGGTTGGTATAGGCACAGCAGCGCCGGGTCAGGTCCCAGGCGCGGTTCCATTCCAACTGATGCTCGTCCACCAGCACCCGCATCAACTCGGCCACCACCAAAGCGGGGTGGGTGTCGTTGAGCTGGACCGCCACCTTGTCGGGCAGCTTGTCCCAGTCGTTATGCGCCTTGCGGAAGCGAGCCAGGATGTCCTGGATCGAGGCGGCGACGAAGAAATACTCCTGCTTGAAGCGCAGTTCCTTGCCGCGCGAGGTGATATCCGACGGATACAGCACCTTGGACAGCGTCTCGGACTCGTTCTTGTCGCGCACGGCCTCGATGTAATTGCCGGCGTTGAAGTACTTCAGGTCGAATTCGCGGGTGGACTTGGCCGACCACAGGCGCAAGTGGTTGACGGTCTTGCCGCCATAACCGGGCACCGGCACGTCATAGGCCATGGCCATGACTTCCTCGGTGTCCATCCACTGGGCGCGGGTCTGGCCCAGCACGTCCTTGTAATGGACGACACGGCCGCCGAAGCGCACCGGATAGATCACGCCCGGCCGGGGGAATTCCCACGGATTGCCGTAGCGCAGCCAGTTTTCCGGGCTTTCCACCTGCCAGCCGTTTTCGATGTGCTGGGTGAACATGCCGTAGTCGTAGCGGATGCCATAGCCGAAGCCGGCCACGTTCAGCGACGCCATGGAATCGAGCAGGCAGGCGGCGAGACGGCCGAGACCGCCATTGCCCAGCGCCGCCTCGACCTCCCAGCCGACGATCTCGTCGAAATCCAGGTTCATGTCCTCGATGGCGGCCTTGACCTGGTCGTAGATGCCCAAGGAGATCATGGCGTTGGACAGCGTCCGCCCGATCAGGAACTCCATCGACATGTAATAGACGCGCTTCTGGTCCTGGTCGTAATAGCGGTTGAGCGTCGGCATCCACCGTTCGGAGATGCGGTCGCGCACCGCATAGGCGGCGGCCATGAACCAATCACGCGCGGTGGCGTTGACGGGGTCCTTGCCGACTGAATAGAGCAGGTGGCTGGAGAGGCTGGCCCGGATGCTTTCCGCATCGTCATTGAGCTGCTTGGCCTCGGGGGTGCCGGCACGGCGCATTCTTCGTCCTTCCGCCTATGGAATACCGCCTAGGGAGTGTCCCGTACAGCCCCCCCAAGTCAAGGCGTTTCATGCACGAAATGGAGGTAAAGGCCATGCGTTGGCGGAATACAGGGCCAAATCCGGCCAAATTGTGCGCATTTTCTTGGCGCAGAAACAAAAATGTCATTCAAGCAGCCCCATTTCGCCCTCGCTTTCCAGCAGACAGAGAGGAAAGTCGGCGAACAACTCCGACAGCGGCAGCACCAGGGCGCCGCGCCGGCTGACAGCCTGAACCTCGCGCCCGCTGAACAGATCGCGGAAAGGACCGCCCGCCCCTCGGCGCGGCGCTTCCACATGGCAGCCGCGCCACTGCGCCGCCAGGGGCGGCCGCGCCAGGTTGTCCGGCCACAGCCGCGCCGTCAGCCGCGGCACCGCCACCACCGCCACGGCGTCGCCGTGCGAACGGGCAAAGGCGACCACATGGTCCGCGCGCGGGCCGCGCACCGTCAGCGGGCGATAGGCGCCTTCGGCGAACAAAGCGGGGCGGCGGCGGCGGAAGTCCAGCGTGCGACGGATCACCGCCTGCTTGACGGCGCCGTCGCGCCATAGCGCCATCTCGGCCGGCAGCGCCCCGTCGGCGAAACAATCGAGCAATTGCCAGCGCAACTCGAAATCCACCGGCCGGCGGTTGTCGGGATCGACCAGCGACAGGTCCCACAGCTCGGTCCCCTGATAGATGTCGGGTACGCCGGGCACGGTCAGCTTCAGCAGGGTCTGGGCCAAGCCGTTGAGCTGCCCCACCGGTACCATGCGGCGGCGCAGGCCCAGGAAATCCTCGAGGAAGGGATTGCGGCGGCCGGTCTCGGCGATGCGGCGAACGAACTCCACCACCGCCTGCTCGTAGGCCTCGACGGGGTGCGCCCACGAGGTGCGCCGCTTGGCCTCGCGCACCGCCTTGACCACGCCGGCGGTCAACCGCTCGACAAAGGCCTGCGGCTTGTCGTCGGGCCAGGCGCCCAGCATGGTCTGGTAAATCCAGATTTCGTCGTTGGCTTCCGGCGCCGGGCCGTCGTCCAGCAGCTTGCGAAAGGGTTGGTTGAGCTGGCTCCAGCGCTCCAGGTGCTGGCGCCATTCCTCGGGCAGTTCGGACAGCACGTCGATGCGCATGCGGGTGTCCTCGCCCCGCTTGGTGTCGTGGGTGGCGGTGGCCAGCAGGGTATGGGGATGGCTGCGCAGCCGCGCCCGGTTGGCCTGATGGAAACCGGCGCTCGACAGACCGAAACGCAACGGTTCGCCGCCCACCTCGTTCAGCGAAATCAGGCGGTTGAAGCGGTACAGTGCGGTATCCTCGAACCCCTTGGCCATCACCGGGCCGCTGTATTGCTGCACCCGCATGGCGAAATCCACCACCGCCCGGCGCGGATAGGCGCCGTCGCGCGCCAGCGAGGTATCCAGCACGGCGCCGACGAAATCGAACACGGTGGGGTCGAGCGGACTGGCCCGGCGCGCCTTGGCCAACGCCCACTCGATGTAGCGATGGTCGGTGTCGGTAACGCGGCGCGAGGTGACGTAGGTGCGATAGACCGGCAGCGCCGCCACCACCTCCTTCAGCGCCTGCACCAGCACCGACAGGGTGAAGTCGCGCGAACGCCAGTGTGCGGCGGCGATGCGCCCCAGCCGCCCGGCCAGCACCCGCAGCTCGGCCGACATATGGTCGTCGATGATGCGCTTTTTCGCCGCCACCACCTGGGCATCGAAATCCATCGCCTCGCCGATGAAGCGGGCGTAAGTGGCGGACAGCGCCGCCTCGGCCTCGGCATCGACGAACAGGCCGTTGACCAGATTGGTGAAGTCGTAGCCGGTGGTGCCGGCCACCGGCCAGTCGCGGCGCAGCGGCTCGTGGTGGGCCAGGATCTTTTCCACCCAGAGCGGCAGCAGCTGATCGTCGCCCCCGCTCACCGGCCGTCCCAGCGCCTCGCCCGCCCGCGCCTGCAATTGGCGACAGTAGTCGGCGGGATTGAACAGACCGTCCACATGGTCGATGCGCAGCCCCTGGATCAGCCCGGCCCGCATCAGCTCCAGCGTCAGCCGATGGGCGCGGGCGAACAACTCGGGTTCCTCGACCATGCGCAAGGCGGCAAGGTCGTTGATGTCGAAGAAGCGGCGATGGGGGTTCCGGCATTGTTCTGGCCGTTCGCACTATCCGAATAAGCCATTGAAAAGGATGCATTTGCTGGCGAAATGAGCAAGCGGCTATCGCCGGAATCGCCGACTAACACGTGTGGATGAGGGGCCACTATTGACCACTTCGGGCTATGGAAGTGGCAAGGGCGGGGCAACCGGTTGCACTGCCGCCCCGCTTGCCCACATCCCCCGTCGAGAGACGCAGGAGGCGCGGATGCGCGGGGACCGCAGGGCACAATTAACGCCGCGACAATGGGCAAAACTGGCCTTCGATCCCACCCAGGCGGCGGGAAAGAAGGAGATCATCGTCAAGGACGCGGTGACCCGCGGACTGGAAATGCGCCTGTCGGCCACCAGCCGCATCTGGCGCTACCGCTACCGCTACGCCGGCCACGAAGCCCAGCGGATCACCATCGGCGACGCCGACCTGATCGGCTACGAGGCGGCCAAGACCCTGGCGGATGCCTACAACCGGGAACTGGACCACGGCCGCGATCCCAGCCTGATCACCTACCGCCCGAAGACGGCCAGCACGCTGCGCCACGTGGTCGACCACTACATGACCAAGCTCTCGCCCGAGACCTCCACCCGGGACAATGTGGTGCGCGTGGTCAGAAGGCTGTTGGCCGAGCATGGTGACAGGCCGCTCATCAACATCGACAGCCGGCTGATTCATTCCTGGCTCGACCAGACCATGTGGCGGGCTGCCACCCGAAAGGATGCCGAGAAGATCGCCGCCGGAAAGCTGGCGACGTCGCTGTATCGCAAGGTGAACGGCCGGATGGAGATCCGGGCCTGCGGCCTGACCTCCGCGCTGGTGCGCTACATGACTTCCGCCTTCAACCGGGCCATGAGCCCGGTCAGCGGCCTGGATTTGCCGCCGGGATACGCCAATCCCTTCCGCAACATGGTTTCCGAACTAACCTGGATGCGGGATTACCTGCCCGACAGCTATGCGCGATCGTGGGGCGCCGACGAATGGCGGGACATCATGGCCGGCCTGGATGCCTGCTACCTCGCCGCCCGGGTCAAGGACACCCTTGATCACCGCTCCGGTCCCTCCCCTATCGGGCTACGCTGCCTGCATCTGATCATGCTGACCGGCACCCGTCCCGAAGAGATCCAGTCGCTGAGATGGGACGAGCTGGAGCCGTGTACCGCGACCATTGGCGGCGTCACCTTCAAGGTCACACGCATCATCAAGAATCGCCACAAGACCTGGGGCAAGACCGGACGCCCGCGCCAGATCATCGTCGCCAAAGCGGGGATGCGGGTGCTGGAGGAACAAAAGGTCTGGCTGCAGGACAACGGCCTTGGCGCCAGCCCCTGGGTCTTCCCCACCCCCGGCGGCAAGCGCGTCAGACGGGACGGCAGCCCGGCAAAATCCTACCTTGCCGACGTCAAGGATTACGCCAAGGCGGTGTCGCAGCGCTGCCGCCACGATTTCGACCTGCAGACCTACAATTTCCGTTCCGCCTACATCAATTTCGCCCTCGATTCCCTGGGCATGAACTGGCTGGAGGTGGTCGCGGAGAATGTCGGTCACGTGAACAGCGCAACCACGCTGCGCTATTACCAGCGCAACCGCCTGGACAAGCTGATCGAGGGCGCGGTCAAGGCCGACCACGCCTTCGCGGAAATGATCCGCCGTCAGGGCTGACCTGCTGACTGCACCCTTCAATGGGGCAGAGCGCCCCAACGTCTTGGACCATGGCAAGCATTGAAATGCTCCCCATTTGGGGTACATAATGAAGGAATCAAAGGAGATTGCCATGCCCAAGACAGAATCCATCCGCGCCCGCGTCGAACCCGGTCTGAAGGCCCAGGCGGAGGCGGTGTTCGGCGCCTTGGGACTGACCCCGACCGAGGCCATCACGCTGTTCTACCGCCAGGTCACCCTGCACCACGGCCTGCCGTTCGAGGTACGCCTGCCCAACGCGGAAACCCAGGCCGCGCTGCGCGATGCCATGACGGGTGAGAACCTGACCGAATGGCCCAGCCTTGAGGCGCTGAAAGCCGCCCATCGGTGACTCGGTCTCTCCGCACCACCAAACGGTTCGACCGCGACCTCAAATCGGCGACCAAGCGCGGCAAGAATCTGGAAAAGCTGTGGGCCGTGGTGGAGTGCCTGGTGCAGGGCGAGCCTCTGCCCGCTCGACACCGCCCGCACCGGCTGACCGGCAACTGGACGCCCTGCTGGGAGTGCCATGTGGAGCCGGATTGGCTGCTGATCTGGTACGAGACCGAGGAAGAGCTGGTGCTAGCCGCGTCCGGCACCCACTCCGACCTGTTCGGCTGAGTATCCCCAGGCCCATAGTGCCTCCTCCCACTCCGTGGATAAGAATGCACCATCAAATGCCGGGACTAAACATCTAGGATATCGCGGGAAACCGGGCCGGGCTGGGCCAGCTCAGATCACGTGCCGATGAAAATATGTCGAGGTCAAGGGCGCTCTCTGTGCCGAGCACGCTGTCGATCACGTGAAATGACGTTCACCTACGGTCTCGGCCACAGCGCCTTAATTTCGGGCAGGCTTCAAAACCCGGCAATTATCATAGTGGGCGGTGGCGCTGTTTTTCAGAATGGTGGACCTACCCAATACCGGAGGTCTCCATGGCAGGATCAGATTCAACTTTCCAGGCGCTGTGCGAAGCGCTCGATGATGAATACAAAGCGCGTGCGACCTATCGCGCCGTCATCGCCAAATTCGGCCCCGTGCTGCCTTTCGCCAACATAGTGCATTCGGAACAACGCCACGCGGATGCGCTTATTCGTCTGCTCGTCAATCGGGGCTGGCAGCCCCCGGCGGATCGCTGGGACGGCCAGGTCCAGGCTCCCGAAACGGTGACCGAGGCTTGCCGTATCGGCGTCGAGGCCGAGATCGACAACGTCGCGCTGTACGACCGGCTGTTCGCCATGACCGACGACGCGGAAGTGCTGTCGGTTTTCACCGCCCTGCGTTGGGCGTCCCAGGAACGACATTTGCCAGCGTTCCAACGCTGTTTGAATGGCGAACAAATGGGGGGCGGCGGTGGATGCGGGTGCGGATGTGGCGGCGGCGGCGGTGGCCGGCGGAGGGCCGCATGACGGCGGTCACGGAAAGCAACACCAACCGGTTGCGGGACTTTCCCGTCTCGTTCTTCGCGACGACCATGGGGCTGTCCGGACTCGCCATCGCCACCCACAAGATCGAAGCCAGCTTGGGCGACGGCTCCCTGTGGAGCCAAGGGCTGCTGGGGGTGACCGCGTTCGTGTTTCTGCTGCTGGCGTTCATCTACGGACACAAGGTGCTTACCCATGGCGACGCCGTGGCGGCGGAATGGGCGCATCCCGTGCGCATCAGCTTCTTTCCGACCATTTCCATCAGCCTGCTTCTGCTGTCGGTCGCGGCACTGCCTACCTCGGTGGCATTCTCACAGGTATTGTGGTTCGCTGGTGCCGCGCTGCATCTGCTGATGACGATGTTGGTGATGACCTCGTGGATCAACCATTCCCGCTACGAGGTGGTGCATACCAATCCGGCCTGGTTCATCCCGGTGGTGGGCAACATCATCGCCCCCATCGCCGGCATTCGCCACGCCCCAGCCGACATTTCCTGGTTCTTCTTCGCCATCGGCATCCTGTTCTGGCTGGTGCTGCTGACCATCGTCATGTATCGGCTGATCTTCCACACGCCGCTGCCCGGCAAGTTGGTGCCCACGATGTTCATCCTGCTGGCGCCGCCATCGGTCGGCTTCATCGCGTGGGTCAACCTTGCCGGCGGTGTCGACGCTTTCGCCCGGCTTCTGTACTTCGCAGCGGCGTTCTTCTTCCTGCTGATGATTCCGCAATTGGGAAAATTCGCCCGGCAGAGCTTTGCCATGTCGTGGTGGGCTTATTCCTTCCCGTTGGCGGCCTTCACCATCGCCACGGTGCTGATGGGCGAGCGAACCGGGACGGTGTTCTATATGTGGGCGGGCCGCTGCCTGTTCGTCCTGCTGGCGCTGGTGATCGCCGGTCTGGCCGTCAGGACCATCGTGGCTGTCCTGCGTAGGCAGATATGCCTGCCGGAGCATTGAGCCGATAGCTTCATCATTTCCTCGTCCCTACCGCCCCGCAGACCGGGGCCGACCACGAACGGAAGGACGCCATGAAATTCGCGATCAGCAGCCAGAACTGGCTGACCATCACCTCTCATCCCGGCAAGACCGGCCGTTTCCGCATATTCGAGGCCGAGGCCGGCGTGCCGCCACGGGAACTGGACCGTCTCGAGCTGCCCGCAGAGTTGACCTTGCACAACGTCCACGGCGACGATCCGCATCCGCTTTACGACGTGGATGTAGTGATTTCCGGCAGCGCCGGCACCAATTTCATCGAGCGGCTTGAGCGCCACGGGGTCAGGGTGGCGACGACGTCGGAAAAGGACCCGCTGGCCGCCATCAAGGGTTTCCTCGACGGCACCTTGTTGTCCGCCGCGCCCCACGACCACTGAACGGGCGGAGCATGATCGAAGCGGCGCTGATCGCGGCCGGGACGGTGGCGGCGGGCGGCGCGCTGCGCTGGGCGGTGCACCGGGGGTTTCGTCCTCCGGCGATGGCCGAGACGACCACGCCGGAAGCCTTCGGACGGCCCTATCGGCGGGTGCGCGTTCCCACCGCCAACGGCAAAACGCTGTTCGGCTGGCTGCTGCCTGGCCGATCCGGCGTTCCCGCCATCGTCATGATGCACGGCTGGGGCGCTAACGCCGACACCCTGCTGCCGCTGGCGGCGCCGCTGGCGCGCGCCGGTCATACCGTGTTGCTGATCGACGCCCGCAGCCACGGGCGCAGCGACGCCGACACCTTTTCGTCCATGCCGCGCTTCGCCGAGGATATCGAGGCCGCCATCGCCTGGTTGGCCGCTTCCCCCGAGTTCGCCCCGCGCGGCATCGCCGTGTTTGGCCATTCGGTTGGAGCTGCCGCCGCGTTGTTGGTCGCATCCCGGCGCGACGACGTTGCGGCGGCGATCAGCCTGTCGGCGTTCGACCATCCAGAACGGGTCATGCGCCGCCAGTTGAACCAGGCGCACATTCCCTATTGGCCGTTCGGCTGGCTGGTTTGCCGTTATGTGGAGCGGGTAATCGGCCATTCCTTCGACGACATCGCGCCGATCAACACGGTCGCCCGGGTCCGCTGCCCGGTGCTGATCGGCCATGGTGCCGACGACACGGTGGTGCCCTGCCAGGCGGCCATCGCCATCCATGCGCGGGCGGGGGCGAATGCGCGGATTCTCATCCTCGATGATGTCGGCCATGAAGGGCCATCATCCTTCGACCACGTTGCCGGCCTGTTGGGCAATTTTCTGGCAGATGCCCTTGCCGAGCAGACCGGATCAGCCTGAACTCAGCACTCAGCACTCAGCCGTGGCGAGGCATTCCAATTTGGCGCGGTCGCACCGGCACTGTTTGGTGCTGACCTCCCAAATGGCGCCTTTTCGCTTCAGTTCGGTGACCGTGCGGCTGGCGTGCTCGGTGGTGATGCCGAGCATGGCCCCCAAATCCTCGCGCGTGAAGAACGGCGCTTGACCATCGGGTTCGACGATGTGCAGCAACAACCGGGCAAGTCGCTGCGATGCCTTGCCGGTCGATAACTCGGTCAGCCAATCGTCAGCCTGTTTCAGCGCGCCATGCCAACGCAGCATCAATTGGCTGTGCAGGCGCGGGGTCTCGTGGAACAGGCGTTCGACGATCTGGCGAGGGATGCGGCAAACCAGGGTGGGGCGGAGTACCACGGCGGTGTGCTCGTAAGGCTTGCCGACCACGCCTTCCAGGCCGGCGGTGTCGCCCTGTCGCAACAGCCGAACGATGCGTTGGTTGCCCTCCGGCAGGTACTGCACCAGCTTGATCAGGCCGGAACGAACGGTATAGACGGCCTCGCCGGCATCCGCCGCGGAATAGAGAATGTCACCGCGTCCGAGTTCCACTTCCTCGATGGGCAGATGAATCAGCTTGAAGTCCGGTTCCGTCAGGTCCGAGAACAGCACCAGATCACGAATACCGCAGCGGTTGCATTCCACCCTGCCGTTCCAGGCTGCCTCGATCCGGCTGTTTTTCATCCGAGCCGTCCTTTTCCGTGGCTATGGAAGCCAAACATTTGAATCATGATAATTCCAGGTATGCGGTTCCGGGAATGCTGCTACGGTAACCCCCTCAGTGAATTGATTTTCCCGTCAAGGATCGGAGAACGGAGCATTTATGACCGGTATATGGCGGCGTATCAAGGCGGCAGGGTCCGCTGGGAGAGGTAGTGTCGCGGCTTGGTGCCGATGCCAAGTCAGGCTGTTGCTCGCCTGGACCGTCGTTACCATCGTCGCATTCAATTCTGCCGCACTGCTTGTCCTGCCGGTTTCCCCGCAGCTCTCGCCGGCGACAGCGCACGGCAGCGAACGCTTTGTCGTTTGTACCGCCGCCGGATTGATCGCACTCCACGTCAACGGCGATGGTCAACCGGCGTCGGACAAAACCACCCATACCGGCGTCTGCGCTAATTGCCTGCCGCTGCTGGCGGCTACGGTTTCGGCTCCGGCGACAGATATTCTGGCTGTATTGGCGCCCACCCCGCCCGCTCCGTGCCGAGAGGAACACGCGCGCCACGTCGCGACCGTCCATCGGCCCTCGGCCCGGGGTCCACCCGTAGCCTGAATCGCCTTTCCGCATCCGCTTCATGAACCGGCGCCCCTTTAGCGCGGCCGGGACGTGATCGACGCTGTCCGAGGGGACCTCAAGCCCGCCATGCGCAATGGCCGGCAGCGCCCCTCCTTGGGAAAAGCAACACCATGGATACCCTATTCATCGACCTGTCGCGGTGGCAGTTCGCTGCGACCGCCATGTACCATTTCCTGTTTGTCCCGCTGACGCTCGGCATTTCGTGGATCCTCTTCATCATGGAGGCCGTCTACGTCATGACCGGGAAACAGATATACCGGGACATGACCAAGTTCTGGGGCAAGCTGTTTGGCATCAACTTCGCCCTGGGCGTCACTACCGGCCTGACCATGGAGTTCGAGTTCGGCACCAACTGGGCCTATTACTCGCACTATGTGGGCGACGTTTTCGGCGCGCCCCTGGCCATCGAGGGGCTGATGGCCTTCTTCCTCGAATCCACCTTCATCGGCCTGTTCTTCCTGGGCTGGGAAAAGCTGAGCAAGCGCCAGCACTTGGCGGTCACTTTCTTCACCGCGTTGGGTTCGAACCTGTCGGCGCTGTGGATTTTGGTGGCGAACGGCTGGATGCAGAATCCGGCCGGTTCCGAGTTCTCGGCCCAGACCATGCGCATGGAAATGACCAGCTTCGCCCAGGTGCTGTTCAACCCGGTAGCCCAGGTCAAGTTCGTTCACACCGTGTCGGCTGGCTACGTGACGGCCTCTATGTTCGTGCTGGCGATCAGCGCCTATTACCTGCTGAAGGGCCGCGACCTCGCCTTCGCCAAGCGGTCCTTTGCCATCGCCGCCGGCTTCGGCTTGGCTTCGGCCCTGTCGGTCATCGTACTGGGCGATGAAAGCGGCTACGAACTGGGCGACGTCCAAAAGACCAAGCTGGCCGCCATCGAAGCCGAATACGAAACGCTGCCGGCACCGGCGCCGTTCACCATCGTTGGTCTGCCCAACGACAAGACCATGGAAACGGACTACGCGATCAAGATTCCCTATGCGCTGGGACTGATCGCCACCCGTTCCACCGACAGGCAGGTGACCGGCCTTAAGGATCTGATGGTTCAGCATGAGGCGCGCATCCAGTCCGGCATGCTCGCCTACGATGCGCTGCAGAAGATCCGTCACAATACGGCTGACGAAGATGTCAAAGCCGCGTTCGAACTTCACAAACCTGACCTCGGTTACGGTTTGCTCCTCAAGCGCTACACTGCGGCAGTGGTGGACGCGACTCCCGAACAGGTCGCCATGGCGGTCAAGGACAGCATGCCCCCAGTGGCACCGCTGTTCTGGACCTTCCGCATCATGGTCGGTTTCGGCGCGCTGATGTTGTTCCTGATCGCCGCGTCCTTCTGGTTCACTGTGCGGCGGTCCATCGAGCGCCAGCGCTGGCTGCTGAAAATGCTGCTGTGGAGCCTGCCGGTTCCCTGGCTGGCCTGTGAAATGGGCTGGTTCGTCGCCGAGTTCGGCCGCCAGCCCTGGGCCATCGGCGAGGTGCTGCCGACTTTCCTGGCGACGTCCAGCCTGACCACGGGCGAATTGGCCTTCAGTCTGGCCGGCTTCATCGGATTTTACACCTTCCTGCTCTGCATCGAGATCTACCTGATGCAGAAATACGCCCGCCTTGGCCCGGCTTCGCTCGGGACCGGCCGGTATCACGGCGAGCACAAAGCCCGTGTCGCCCCCGCGCCGCTGGTTCCAGCCGAGTAAGGAGTCACCACCATGATCCTCGATTACGTTACCTTGAAATTCATCTGGTGGATTTTGGTCGGCGCCTTGCTGATCGGTTTCGCCATCACCGACGGCATGGACATGGGCGTCGGCAATCTGCTGCCCTTCATCGGCAAGACCGACGACGAACGGCGCGTCATCATCAACACCGTCGGCCCGCACTGGGACGGCAACCAGGTGTGGCTGATCACGGCGGGTGGCGCCATCTTCGCCGCTTGGCCGGCGGTTTACGCGGCGGCCTTCTCGGGCTTCTACATGGCCATGTTGCTGGTGCTGTTCGCCCTGTTCTTCCGTCCTGTCGGCTTCGACTACCGCTCCAAGATCGCAGATCCGCGCTGGCGGCGGGCGTGGGACTGGGGGCTGTTCGCCGGTGGCGCCGTTCCCTCGCTGATCTTTGGCGTCGCCTTCGGCAACCTGCTGCAGGGCGTGCCGTTCCAGTTGGACGAGTTTTTACGTTCGCATTACCAGGGGTCGCTGCTGACAGCCCTGCTGCCTCTGCTCAACCCGTTCGCCCTGTTGGCCGGCCTGATCAGCTTTGCCATGTTGACCATGCATGGTGGCGTGTGGCTGCAGTTGCGGACCAACGCCCCCATCGCCCAGCGGGTCAAGACCGCCATCACCATCATGGGCTTGGTGGCCGCGGCCGGCTTTGCCTTGGGCGGCGTGTGGATCGCCTACGGCATCGACGGCTATCGGGTTGTGGCACAGCCGGCACTCGATGCACTGCCCAATCCGCTGGCGAAGACCGTAGCGGTCGAGCCGGGGGCCTGGCTGCGCATCTATGCAGACATGCCGATCGCCATGCTGGCGCCGATGGCCGGCTTCGCGGGTGTCCTGGCGACCGTGCTGCTGTCGCGGGCCGACCACCCGGGCTGGGGCTTCGTCACCAGCGGCCTGGGCATGACCGGCATCGTCGGCACTGCCGGCCTGTCCATGTTCCCGTTCATCATGCCGTCCAGCATTGACCCGCAATCCAGCCTGACGGTATGGGACGCGCCCTCCAGTCACCTGACGTTGACGGTGATGTTCTGGGCGGTGGTGATCTTCCTGCCCATCGTGCTCGGCTACACCGTGTGGTGCTACGCCCGCATGTGGGGCAAGGTCACCGAGCAGGAAATCCAGGCCCGCAGCCATTCCGCCTATTAGGAGAAAGACCATGTGGTATTTCGTCTGGGTGCTTGGCCTGACGGCCGCACTCTCCATCGGCATCATCAACGTCATGTGGTACGAAGCCCAGCACGGTTTCGACCACGGCGACGCCGACTGATCCAAGGGACGGGTTCCCGGCAGGCGCCGGGAACCCGTTGCCGTCATCGCCATGATCTCCGCTGTGGAATTCCTCAAAGCCAACCGCAATCTGGCCCGACGACCGCTGAACCTGGCCGCCATCTGCGCCGCTTTGGGCGCGCTGCTGCTCATCGGCCAGTATTGGTTACTGGCCTCGGTTCTTGATGATGTGGTGTTTGGCCAAGCCGGCTTGGACGTCCTGTGGCCGCGCCTCTACGGCATGCTTGCGGTCATCTTCGTGCGCGCGATCCTGGCGTGGTTGGCCGAGCGTAGCGCCGTCGCGGCGGCTAGCGCGGTGAAGCAGGGCGTGCGCGACAGCCTGCTTTGCCACCTGTTCGCCTTGGGACCGGTTCGGCTTGCCGGCGAGCGAACCGGCGACCTTGCCGCCTTGCTGGTCGACGGAGTGGAGGCGTTGGAACCGTATTACGCCCGTTTCCTGCCGGCAATCACCACGGTCGCTGTGGTTCCACTCGCCATCCTGGTCGTGATCGCGCCGCAGGACTGGATTTCTGGCGCGGTGCTGGCACTGACAGCGCCGCTGATTCCGCTGTTCATGATCCTGATAGGCAAAGGCGCCGAGCGGCTGAACCAACGCCAGTGGGCGCGGCTTGCCCGCATGAGCGCCCATTTCCTCGAAGTGATCCAGAACCTGACCACGCTGAAACTGTTCAACGCCAGCCGACGCGAAGCCGACATCATCGCCAAGGTTTCCGAGGATTATCGTCTGGCGACCATGTCGGTGCTGCGGGTGGCGTTCCTGTCGGCGCTGGCGTTGGAGTTTCTCGCCACCGTCAGTATCGCCATGGTGGCCGTGTTCATCGGCTTCCGCCTGTTGTCCGGGACAATGGATTACCAGCACGGCCTTTTTATCCTGCTGCTGGCTCCGGAATTCTATCTGCCGCTGCGGTCGCTCGGCGCGAACTATCACGCTCGCATGGAAGCCATCGGCGCCGCCACCCGCATGGTGGAAATTCTGGAACGTCCAATCGCCAGCGCGATGGCCGTTAGCGAAGGGCATCCGCCACCTGCCGGGCCAGTGGCCTTCGAGAACATCCATCTGACTTATCCGGGCGGTCGCGTGGCCCTGGTCGGTGTCAACCTGCGGCTGGAACCCGGCACCGTCACCGCCCTGGTTGGTCCCAGCGGCGCCGGAAAGACGTCAATCGTATCGCTGCTGCTGGGTTTCGTCGCTCCCGACCGAGGGCACATCCTGGTTGGGCAGGTTGATCTGAGCGACATTGCGGTCGAGGCATGGCGACAATATGTAGCCTGGGTGCCCCAGCGCCCCATGCTGTTCCGTGGCACCATCGCTGACAACATTCGCCTGGGGACCGAGGCAAGCGACGAGCAGGTTCGCGCAGCGGCCCGACTGACCGGCGCGGACACCTGGATTGGCGCGTTGACTGATGGTTACGGCCACGTTGTCGGCGAACGCGGCAGCGGAGTGTCGGGCGGACAGGCGCGCCTGATTGCGTTGACACGCGCCGCCTTGCGCGATGCTCCGCTTCTGATTCTCGATGAGGCCACAGCCAGCCTCGACCGCGCCAGCGAAAGGCAGGTCAACCAAGCGATCCTCCGATTGGCGGAGCGCCGCACCGTGCTGGCGATCGCCCATCGTTTGGAAACTGCGCGCTTGGCTGACACCATCGCCGTGATCGAGGCCGGGCGGGTCGTGGAAACCGGACACCACGACGCTCTTGTCGCGCGCGGCGGCGCCTATGCCCGATTGCTTCGGGGTGGCGAGACGCTGATTGGCGGGGAAGGCTGACATGCTCGGGCGCCTGCTCTCAATCTATCGCCCTTACTGGCCGTGGGTGACGCTGTCGCTGACCATCGCGCTGGTGACATTGCTGGCGAACGTAGCTCTGATGGCGGCCTCTGGCTGGTTCATCACCGCCATGGCGGTGGCCGGTTCGGCAGGCAGTCCCATCAACTACTTCACGCCGGCCGCACTGATCCGCGCCTGCGCCATTGTGCGCACAGCCGGCCGCTATGGCGACCGGGTAATCAGCCACGAAACGACCTTCCGTTTACTGACGCGCCTGCGGGTATGGCTTTATCGGCGGCTGGAGCCATTGCCTCCGACCATTATCGCCTCGTTCCACAGCGGCGACCTTGCAAATCGCCTGCGCTCCGACGTCGATCGCCTCGAGAGCGTCTATCTGCGGCTGCTCACTCCAATGGCCATCGCCATCATCAGCGTCGTCGTCGTGAGTGCGGCTCTCGCCAAGCTCTCGGCGTCTTTTGCAGCGGTTGAAATCGTTTGTATGGCGGCGGCGGGCCTTGGGGTTCCCGCTCTGGCGGCATGGCTGGCCGCCGAGCCGTCGCGGCAGCGGGTCAGGCTGTCGACGACACTGAGCGAGGCGGCAGTTGAGAGCGTCCAAGGCATGGGGGAAGTCCTGACCCTGGGCGATGCGGCACAACGTTTCCGCAGTCGCTTTCTTCGGCTGAGCAGCGACCTCGTCGCCACTCAATCCGCCATCGGTAGTCTGGCAGGACTGTCGCAGGCGGGACAGTTGCTGGCGAGCAACCTAGCACTGTGGGGAGCGGTGGTCGTCGGTGTGCCGCTAGTTCGCGCGGGCGGCCTTAACGGTGAAGAATTGGTCATGGCGGCCCTGGCGATGTTGGCCAGTTTCGAGGCGGTTGTTCCATTGCCTGCCGCCTTCCTCGCCCTCGGCGCGGTGCGAGAATCGGCGGCCCGGCTGTTTTCCATCGGCGGGGCGCCGGACGAGGTCGCCCCCCCCGGCCCAATTCCGGAACACGCCGACCTCATCGTGTCGGATGTTAGCTTCCGTTATGCGCCCGACATGCCGCCAGTGCTCAGCAACCTTAGCTTCGCACTGCCCCAGTGCTCGCGCATTGCCCTGCTCGGTCCGGTAGGAGCCGGCAAAAGCACCGTCATCACGGTGATCACAGGCCTGTTGAAATGCAAGACAGGAACCATTCACCTGGGTGGAAGACCGTTAGGCAGCTACTCCCCCGAGCAGGTGCGCAGCTTCTTTTCCGTGGCATCGCAGGATGCTCCGCTGTTCACCGGCACCATTCGCAGCAATCTGTTGTTGGCGCGGCCCGAGGCGAAGGACGACGGGCTGTGGGGCGTCCTTCAGGTCGCTCAGTTGGAGGATTTCGTGCGAGAATTGCCAGACGGCTTGGATACCCCGGTGGGTGAGGCGGGCATGACCTTATCGGGTGGCCAGGCGCGACGGCTGGCGGTGGCACGGGCGCTGTTGCGCGATGCGCCTATCCTGGTTCTGGACGAACCTGGGGAGGGTTTGGACATGCCCACCGAACGGGCCATGCTGAAGGCGGTAGTCGAGACGTTGGGGCCACGGAGCCTGTTGCTGATCACCCACCGTGCCAGCGGCCTGGACCTGATGGATTCCGTGGTGCAGTTGGAATTGCCCTTACGGACGCGCTGAACCCATGGCTTCGCCAATGCCGGGCGGCAAAGCCGAGGGGGCGGCATCCGACTTTTCCAACGCAGGTAGCCGCACATCCAGCGAGGTCTTTCGCAGATTCCCAACCACGGTTCGAACGGTCGAGTCAGAAGTCGACGCCAAAACCCTGTCGTAGGCGCGAACGCAATCCGCTTCCGCCTGAAGCGATTGCGTCACCAGGGCGCTGTAGTTGCCAGAAAATGTCGTCCCGACCCAGCGGTCCTCCGGCAACGGCCAATCCATCAAGCTGAACAGGTGAAGTAATGCCGTGACGTGGCGGGCGTCGCATTCCCTCAGCGTCTGGAACAGGGGCTGTTCGGGATATCGCTCGGCGATCACGCGATTGATGGCGCGGACCTTGTGAAGAGCGTCCAACGTGTCACGACTGTGCATCATCTCGGCATGTCCTCGCATGAATTGCCGGATGATCGATCGGCGAACGCAGCGGAGACCATGACAATTCGCACGGTTGGGCGGCTCTCGCGGCGCCAGAGGTTCCGGGGTTCCGCCTTGACAACCCGACGTCGCGATACATATTAGTACAATCTAATTAACAGATGGCGCCGCGATCCCATGGAATCCCTGATGCAGCCCATGCTCGCCGGTCTTTCCGGCGCTTTTTCGGGACTCAGCCTGGGGCTGATCGGTGGCGGCGGCTCGGTGCTGGCGGTTCCGATGTTGGTCTATCTGGTGGGAGTCGCCAATCCGCACGTCGCCATCGGTACCAGCGCCCTGGCGGTGGCGCTCAGCGCCTTCGCCAACCTGATTCCCCATGCCCGCGCTGGCAACGTGCGCTGGCGCACGGCGCTGATATTCGCCGCCGCCGGCATGACGGGGGCGTGGGGCGGCTCCACGCTGGGAAAGGCGCTCGACGGTGGCCGGCTGCTGTTCTTGTTCGCCCTGGTGATGATGACCGTAGCGCTGCTGATGCTGCGCCCGCGCCGGGGCGGGGCCAAGGCCCCGGAATGCCTGCGCCCGCAATGCCTGGCCCGCGTCGGCAGCACCGCCGCGGCGGTCGGCGGGCTGGCCGGCTTCTTCGGCATCGGCGGCGGGTTTCTGGTGGTTCCCGGCCTGTTGTTTTCCACCGGCATGCCGATGATCGAGGCGGTGGGAACCTCGCTGGTCGCCGTCGGCGGCTTCGGCATCGCCACCGCCGCCAATTACGCGATCTCTGGCCTGGTGGATTGGGCGGTCGCCGCCCAGTTCATTGCCGGCGGGCTGGTGGGCGGCTGGGGCGGGGTTCTGATCGGACGCCGGCTGGCCCGCTCGCGTGGCGGCCTCAACATCGCCTATGCGGTCATGGTGTTCAGCGTAGGCGTCTATGTGCTGGTCCAGAACCTTCACACGCTGGGCTGAACCCAGCGCAAGACAGGGAGAAAGCAGGATGCAACCGATCGTCACCACCTTCTTCGATGAAGCGACTTTCACCGCGACCCATGTGGTCGAGGACCCGGACACCCGCCGGTGCGCGGTGGTCGACCCGGTGCTGGATTACGACCCCGCGTCGGGGCGTACCTCGACCCGCTCCGCCGACCGGGTGATCGCCCATGTTCGCGAGCGCGGCCTGAGCGTCGACGCCATCCTGGAAACCCACGTCCACGCCGACCATCTGACCGCAGCCCCCTATCTGAAAGCCCAGGTGGGCGGCCATACCGTGATCGGCGACAACGTCACCGTCGTCCAGCAGACCTTCGCCAAGCTGTTCAACGCCGAATCCGGCTTCGCCACCGACGGCCGCCAGTTCGACCAGTTGGTGCGCGATGGCGAAACGTTCTCCCTTGGCCGCCTGACCGTCTCGGTGCTGCACACCCCCGGCCATACGCCCGCCTGCGTGACTTACGTGATCGGCGACGCCGCCTTTGTCGGCGACACGCTGTTCATGCCCGATTTCGGCACCGCCCGCTGCGATTTTCCCGGCGGCGACGCGACCACGCTGTATCGCTCCATCCGTCGCATCCTCGACCTTCCCGGCGAAACCCGCGTGTTCCTGTGCCACGACTATCGGGCGCCGGGCCGCACGGACTTCCGCTGGGAAACCACGGTGGCCGACCAGCGCCGCGCCAACGTGCACATCCACGATGGCGTGACCGAGGCAGATTTCACCGCCATGCGCACCGGTCGCGACGCCACCCTGGCCATGCCGGCGCTGATCCTGCCGTCGGTCCAGATCAACATGCGCGCAGGAGCGCTGCCGCCGCCCGAGGAGAACGGCATCAGCTACCTGAAAATTCCACTGAACGCACTTTAGCGGGACCGTTCCATCATCGGCTCCGGCATGGACGGCATCGCGGTTCTGCCAGACCTCGCTCGGCATCATGGTGCCGGTCATGGCTCGGGATGACTCCTGCTGCGAAGCAACGCGCGGTGGGAAGTTGTGCCAACCCGCCACCACACGCGCAATGAGCAATGCCGATGCATTTGGCGGAAAATTTGTCAGTTATTGACACCTGTCATGTTCCCGGGGGGGCGTTGGACGCCAATATGGCCGTGACTCCTGGTGGGGAAAGGCGATGTCCGGTCCCCCCGATCGTCGGGCCGGCAGGTGATCACTCCCCTGTCCCCCCTTGCCGGGCCGATTCTCGCGGACATCGCCACCTCCGATTTGAGGTAACACCAGCTGCTACTGCGGTTGCGCCGTCCGGGGGGCGCCTTTCCCCACCAGAGTGCACTCCGTCGCTTCGCCGGACTTGACCAAGGGGTGGTCTCAAGGCCGGGGAACGGCTTGGTGAGGGGTGACGGCATGCGACGAGTTTCGAGATCCAGCGGAAGCTCTCGATCACGGCCCCCGGCCCAGAACTCGCCGCAGCCGCACTTCTGGCTCCCCTCGGAAGCCGTCGCGATCTCGTCGCTGGCTGCGATGACGGGCCAACCGCCAAGCGAATTCCGCGCCGGCGACTGGCTAATGACAACCGACGTGTCCGGTCCCGACGTCTATTGCATCCATCGTGGGATTGTTGGCCTGCGACGGCGGGGAGTTTCCGGCCGCCTCGTCTTTCTCCGCCTGCTTTATCCTGGAGAGATCTACGTTGCCGGGGGATTACCCGTCCGAAAGACCAGCCTGCAGGCCGTGACCGGGGGGCGGGCTTCCGTGATCAAAGGCCAGGATCTGCTGCAGGGTGATTGGCGGGTGCGGGACTGGCTGATCGCGGCCCAACAGGCCGAACTGGAAAAGAGCGAAAAATGTATCGTCGACCTGACCACTCTATCGGCTAGTGCCATGCTGGCTCGCCATCTCCTCGATTTCAGTCGATTGGGATCGAGGCCGGGCGATGAGGACGGGGTCCCCTTCCTCATCCCGATGTCCCGCCTAGATTTGGCCAACTTGATCGGCATCCGTCCAGAGACGCTGGCCCGCCTGCTTAGAGGACTGGTCTCCCATGGGTATATCGAAGTTGGCGGTCGCCACGCGACGGTCTTGGACGCGCCGTCTTTGCGTCGCATTGCCATGGGCATGCATGACGTCCATCAAAAAGAAGACTGAAAATTGACAGGTGTCATGGAACTAGTTTTCCCAGTCATGTGAAAATACTCCCCGTGCACTAATGACATGAGCGCTTCAGGCCGCCATTTGCTTGGCTGCCAGCGGACGATCATTGCCAATTAGGGGGCGCATGGATTCCCCAACAGACTAAGGGGGGTATTGTAATGAATAGATTGTTGAAATGCTCCGCGGCACTTGCCGCATTCGTGGGCATCTCAATAGCCTCGACGGCTTTCGGGGCGGAGACGCTTGACCAACTCATGAAACGCCGCAATCTGACCCAAAAGGATCTGATGGCGGCAGCGAAGACCTATACGCCGACCGGCGGTCGCGACGAGTTCCTCGCCTTCGCCTCGGGCGGTCAGGCCGGACAAATCATCGTCTACGGCGTGCCGTCGATGCGCATCTACAAGTACATCTCGGTGTTCACACCGGAACCGTGGCAGGGCTTCGGCTTCGATGAGGAGTCCAAGAAAGTCCTGGCTCAAGGGCGTGTGGACGGCAAGGATCTGACCTGGGGTGACACTCACCACCCAGCCATCTCCGAGACGAACGGCGATTACGACGGCCAGTTCCTTTTCATCAACGATAAGGCCAATCCCCGTATCGGCGTCATCAATCTGCACGACTTCGAAACCACGCAAATCGTGGTCAACCCGATCATGCGGTCCGAGCACGGCGGAGCCTTCGTCACTCCCAACACCGAATATGTCGTCGAAACAACGCAATACCCGGCGCCCCTGAACGGCCAATACGCCCCCCTGGAAGAGTTCAACGACAAGTTCCGCGGTGCCATCACCTATTGGAAGTTCAACCGCGAGAAGGGCAAGATCGAACCCGAGAATTCGTTCTCCATCGAACTGCCGCCCTACAGCCAAGATCTGTCCGATGCCGGCAAAGGACCGTCGGACGGTTGGTCGTTCAACAATTCGTTCTGCAGCGAACGCTATGTCGGCGGCATCGAACGCGGCCGTCCGCCGTTCGAGGCCGGCTGTTCGGCCAGCGACACCGACTTCCTGCATGTGATCAACTGGAAGCGCGCGGCCGAGCTGGTCAAGGCCGGCAAGGCGGTCAAGATCAACGGCCATGACGTCCTGCCGATGAAGACAGCCATCGACGAAGGCATCTTCTTCCTGATCCCCGAATCCAAGAGCCCGCACGGCGTCGACGTCAGCCCAGACGGCAAATACATCATCGTCGGCGGAAAGTTGGACAGCGCGGTTTCGGTGTTCAGCTTCGACAAAATCCAAGCCGCCATCAAGACGAAGAAGTTCTCGGGCAAGGATAGCTATGGCGTTCCCATCATCGACATGAAGGACGCTCTGCACGTCCAGGTGCCGTTGGGCCTGGGTCCGCTTCACACCCAATTTGATTCCAAACCATGCGTCGCCTACACGTCGCTGTACGTGGATTCCATGGTCGCCAAGTACGATTATTGCGAAGGCAAGGTACTGGATAAGATCTCGATTCACTATAACATCGGCCATCTGATGACCATGGAGGGCGATAGCGTCCACCCCAAGGGAAAATACTTGGTGGCGCTGAATAAGCTGGCCATCGACCGCTTTAATCCGGTCGGTCCGCTACACCCGCAGAACCATCAGCTGATCGACATCAGCGGCGACAAGATGGAACTGCTGTACGACATGCCGGTGCCGCTGGGCGAGCCGCATTACGTGGTGGCCATCTCGCAAGACAAGCTGAAGCCATCGGTTCGCTACCCCTACGGCACGGATTCGCGCACCGAGGAAAAGCACCCGCAGGCGGTCCGTCCGGGCAGCGAACATACCGACCATTCGCCGGGCAAGGTCGAGGTGTTCGGCACCCTGATCCGGTCGCACATCACGCCTGAAATCGTCGAGGCCGAAGAGGGTGACGAGGTCATCTTCCACCTGACCAACGCCGAGCGTGCCGAAGACGAGACCCATGGTTTCGCTATCAACGCGCACAACATCAACCTGTCGTTGGAACCGGGTAAAACCGCCACGGCCCGCATCGTTGCCGACCGGCCCGGCGTCTATCCGTACTACTGCACCGAGTTCTGCTCGGCGCTGCATCTGGAGATGCAGGGCTACCTGATGGTGCGGCCGAAGGGCATCAAGCAGGCATCGGCATCCACTCCTGCCAAGGAAGGCCAGGCTTATGTCAAGGCTGACTTCGACAAGCAGTGGAAGTCGTGTGTGGAAACCCAGGCCGTGATCGACCAGGTGGTCGGCTACATCACCTCCACCAACTACAAGGACTTTAAGCCCGTGGTCGACTTGGTCGACGACGCCACCGATCAGCTGAACTTCGCCACCAACGCCAAGACCAAGGCGGACGAGTTCGCGAAGAAGCAGGATTGGCAGCAGGCGACCCTGTGGGCCAACCAGTGGTGGCAGTACCAGGTCAAGGCGGCCGACATCGGTCTGCGCGCCAAGACCTACCTGGAGGAACATCAGGCCAAGAAGGTCAAGTGACCGACTGACGCCGGTGGGGGTGGCCCTGCCACCCCCACTCCTTCCCCTGACACTTCGGAATTCGCCATGCCCCTCCCCACCTTCCGCATCGCCCTTGCGGCAGCCATCATGACTGCGAGCCTGTCGCCCGCCCTTGCTGGCGACGGAAAGCAATTGTTCGCCGACAAGGGGTGTACCGCCTGTCACGGCGAGGACGCAGTGACACCGCTGGAGCCGGGATATCCCAGGCTCGCCGGCCAGAACGCTGACTACCTGTTCAACCAAATGAAAGATATCAAGTCGGGAGCACGCGCCAACAGCCTCTCCGCTGAAACGATGAAGCCGATTTTGGACGAGGTCAGCGAGGACGAGATGCGTGTCTTGGCCGACTATTTGACCGGGCTGACTAACCCGGCGCTGACGGCAACGCCCGCCGCTGGAACCGGCAAGCAGTTGTACCTGACCCGAACTTGCGTGGCTTGCCACGGCAAGGAAGGCAAGAAGCCGATCATGAAGACGTATCCGGTTTTGGCCGGTCAGGACATGCGATACGCCATCAATCAGATTACCGACATCAAGACTTCGGCCCGTAAGAATGGCGCGACCAATGCCATGCAGACCGTCATGCACTTGGTCAGCGACGCCGAGATCGCTGAAATCGCTGCTTATTTGTCATCGGCCAAATAGGTTCCCCGGACATCCAACAGGTCCGGGACAGGGGGTGCCGTTCGTCCCCACCGGCGGCATCCCCCAACTCTTCTTCGTAAAATTAAGGGCAGCCCCATGCAGACCGCGTCCGCAGCTAAATACCACCTCGTCTTTCGTGGTCTCACCATCATCGCCATGCTGTTTATCGGCCTGGCCTTCTTTTCTCCCATTTGGTGGGTTTCGCTGAAGGCGCCGCAATATCCGCCGCACACCTTCCCTGACGGCGTGCGCATCCACTTCCACATGAACGGCGTCAAGAACGGCTGCCAGCAGCGCGCCGCCAGCGACGAGGTGTTCGAGGAAGAGGCGTTGGATTGCGTCCATGAAATGAACGTGATCAACCACTACATCGGCATGGCGCCGATCGAGACGGGCGCCACCATCGAACTGGTGTCGTCGCCCTATCTGTTCGGCCTGGTCGGCGTAATGCTGGCGGGCTTCCTATTCTATGCCGGGCGGTTCTGGTGGATATTGCCGCTATCGGGCATCGTCATTCCCGCCGCCTTCGTCGTCGACTATTCGGCGTGGCTGTGGTGGTTCGGCCATAACCTGCACCCGTGGGGCGCGTTCACCGTCAAGCCGTTCATGCCGACCGTGTTCGGCGAGGGCAAGGTGGCGCAGTTCTCCACCTATTCCTATCCCCATTACGGCTTCGGCCTGTTGATGGCTGCCGCAGCCTGTCTGGTGCTGGCGACACTGATCCGCCGCAAGCAATTGCGCAGCGGCGCGTCGTCCAAAGGCGGTGCATGATGGGCCGGCCGGTCTGGGGCGTGCTGCTGGCACTGGCGCTGTCCGGTCCCGCGCATGGCGTCGAGGAGGGGGCCGGCACCGCCCCGTCTCCCTATCCCCCCATTCAGCCCCTGATCGACGCCACAGCTGCGGGCGGCATGCTTACATTGCCCCCCGGCACCTATGCCGGCCCAGCCGTACTGAGCCAGCCCATCACTGTGGACGGCCAGGGCAAAGCGATCATCGACAACGGTGGCGAAGGCAGTGTCATCACCATCACCGGCGACGGCGCCACGATCAAGAACCTGACCCTGCGCAATTCCGGCCACATGCTGGACCGCATCGACGCCGGCGTCGACGTGCGCGGCCGTTCCAACGTGATCAAGAATAACGTGATCGAGGACTGCCTGTTTGGCGTGAACCTGCAGCAGGCGTCGTCCAACGTCGTCCGCCAGAACACTATTACGTCCAAAAATATTGAACAGGGCATGCGCGGCGACGCCATACGGCTGTGGTACAGCACGGATAATCAAATCATTGGCAACCACGTTGAGGATTCGCGGGACAACGTTTTCTGGTATTCAAAGGAAAATGTCATCCGCGACAACGTAGTTGTGCGCGGTCGATACGGCATGCACTTTATGTATTCGCACTACAATCTGATGGAAAACAACAAATATTATGACAATACGGTTGGCGTCTTCCTCATGTACAGCGACAGCATCGTCATGCGGGGGAACCACATCGAGCGCAGCCACGGCGCTTCCGGCATCGGCATCGGTTTCAAGGAAACCAGCGGCGTCACTATCAGCGACAACGAAGTGCTCGGTAACGCCACCGGACTCTATATGGACGTGTCGCCTTACGACACGGAGATGACCAACACCTTCGAACACAACAAGATCGCCTACAACGGTGTCGGCATCCTTTTCCACACGGATTGGTCGGGCAACGTTTTTCGCGCCAATGACTTCGTCAGTAATTTCACCGAGGTCGCCGTGTTCGGCGGCGGCGGCGCCACCAAGCACGAATGGGTCGGCAATCACTGGGATGCCTATGAGGGATTCGACCGCGACCACGACGGCGTCGGCGACACACCGTTCCAATATTTCCGCTATGCCGACCGCCTATGGATGGACGTTCCCGACGCCCAGTTCTTCCGCGGGTCGGTGGTGTTGGAATTGCTGGATTTCATGGAACGGCTATTGCCGTTCACCGAACCGAAGCTGCTGTTGAGCGACGCCCGTCCGGCGCTGCGCCCCAACACCGATGAACGCGCGGCTCCTGCGGCCGGGAATAAGCGATGACATCGTTTAGATCCCCCGAGCGCCGCGCCATCCTGCGCGGCTTGGTCGTCGGCTCTGCCGTGGTAGCGGCCGCACTGGCCGGCATGTTCCCCATCGTCACCCGCAAGCAAGCGCGACTGCGCCCACCGGGCGCTCTGGTGGAAAAGGATTTCCTGGCTGCCTGCATCAAGTGCGGCCAGTGCGTGCAGGTCTGCCCCGTCAAGGCCATCCGTCTCGCCGACGTGGCAGACGGCTACGGCCTGGGCGTGCCCTATATCCCCATCCGCGACCAAGCCTGCGATTTTTCATGCGACGCGCTTCAGTGCATCCTGGCCTGCCCCACCGGCGCGCTGAGCCATGCCTTGTCCCGCAAAGAAGACGTTCGCATGGGCAAGGCGATGCTGGTCGGGCCGCAAACCTGTCTTGCACGCCTGGGCAAGGGGTTCAAGGGGCTGGCCCGGGGACAAGACCATGACGGTTTGCACCGTTATGTCGAAATAGACCGTTGGAAGCCCATTCGGGTGGCCGAGCATCCCTACGACCTGGAGATATGCGACCTGTGTGTCCGCGAATGCCCGGTCGAGAACGCCATTTCCCTGCGGCCGGTGAGCGACGATCCAGCCGATCTGCGCCGCACGCCGATGGTACACGCGGCCTGTGTCGGCTGTGGCATGTGCGAGATGATCTGCCCGACAGAGACGCCGTCCATTGCCGTTGCGCCGCTGACGTACTGGAGGACGGTATGAACGCGATGCTGACCTCGCTGGCCATCATGCTGGGGCGCGCGCCGCGCTTGCCAGCCACCGGCGAGATGACGCCCGCTGCACGCCGCCTGTTGGAAGATAAGCAGTCGCCGGAAGGCAAAGCGGCCCGCTTGCAACACCTCAAGCGGGACCGCATCACCGGGCGCCACACTTGGCGCAACCGCCGCTGGATCACGCTGATCGCGGTGAATTTGCTGTTCGTGCTGTCCTATCGCTTCGATGTCCAGTTGATCGAGGGAGCGCTAACCGCAAGCCGGGTCATCGGCTTCCACTTCGCCGACCTCAATTCGGCCTTGCAGGTAATGCTGGCCTTCAAAACCGTGCTGATCAGCCTGGTTATCGGCACGTCGACCGTACTGATCATGTGGTGGCTGCTGGGCGGCCGGACCTTCTGCTCGTGGGTCTGCCCCTACCACCTGCTGGCGGAGCTGGCGGAAAAGCTGCACCTGAAGCTGGCAGCCAAGGGAGTGGTCAAGGAGCATCCTATCCATCGCGGCACCCGCACAGTGCTCTATGGTGTCTTTGCCGCCCTGGCACTGCTGAGCGGCTATACGGCGTTCGAATTCATCTCCCCGGTGGGCATCGTCAGTCGCGCCCTCGTCTACGGCGGCACGATCGCCCTGGCA
>JBLNBE010000071.1:0-6480 GCA_050259735.1 Bacteroidota bacterium | reverse complement strand
GTCCATGTATGCAAGGACGTCCATTTCGGCAGCATCCATCAGATCGGCCAGTTTATGCGCCCTGGGTCGCAGCTGGTCGGCGACCTGGCGCCATTGGGCATGGGCGGCGGCAGCGGTTTCGCCTCCACGCCCACTGCACCATGCGGACAGTATAGGGAAACGGGCGAGGCAACCCATCAACCCCATGCCCAATCAGGATTGCGGTGGCTTTGCTGGTGAGAGGTACATCACGCGCAAACCCGTTCTTGGTGTCAGGTAAATGAGCGATCCGACGCTCGGTATCGACTCGCTGCCAAAGCAGCCCAAGAATCTCGCTTTGCCGCATGGCTGTTTGGATTGCGAAATCAATCACGTCCCAGATGTAAGGCGTTTCCCCTGCCATAGCCGCTTCATGCAGCGCCTCGTATTCACCATCGAGCAAGCGACGATCACGACCGGGCGGGATTTTCGGCTTCCTGACTGCGTCAAGGGGGATGGTGGGCAACGGCACATCCCAGTCAAGCCGTGCGGCTCGCAACACAATGGCAAAAGCATTGAGGTCATGCCTGACCTGCTGGGAGCCAACGCTTTGCAGCCTTTCATCACGGTACCGGGCGAACGCACCAGTGGTGAGGCGGTCAAGGGTGAGCTTGCAGACTGGATGCCGTAGCAGCCTATTCAGACGATATCTCTCCTGATAGGCGCTCTTCTTCGTCGGGGTCACCGTGTCCCGATACCGTTTAATCAGGTCCGCGAGTGTGGTGGTCGCCAGTTCGACCACGTGTTCGGGCTGCTCGGCAACATCGAGTTCTGCCTCCTTGGCACGCGCCCAGGCGACAGCATCAGCCTTCTTCACGAATGTGCGCGAAATGGTTTTTTGATCGGCGCGGCGTACTTGTACCTGCCAATTTCCCGAGCGTTTTCTGATGCTTGCCAAGGTTGAACCAAGCCTCGCTGTGCCAAAACTGTGACAAAGCGGCTGATTCAGGGGTGTTTGGCGGCTTAGTGCCCGAGGGGCTGTCTCGTTAACGTGTTGAAAACGTTATGAGAAGCGGTTGGAGCGGGTGAAGGGAATCGAACCCTCGTCGTAAGCTTGGGAAGCTCTTCCGGGGTAGGTTTTTGCGCGTAATTGCAAGCTTAAGCCATTGATTTATAACGAATGTCCATATGAGAAGATACCGCATCTTTGGTGGATTTAGGGCCTTCCGTGTCACAGATTGTCACATCGATCCGCCGCCCAACGCCGCAATATTCAACCGGAAGCTACTAGCCTTTCGTTGATCGGCAGGTTGATCGCTCGTCATGCCAATTAATCCCGCGTTTTCAGCACCTTAAGCCCATCACAGCGATCGGCAACAGGATCGGCAGTGCCGGTGTGCTCCATGGCAGAAAACGCTTTATTCTCAGGGCCTTAGATCGAGGAAAAGATCGGCAAAGACATGATCTGCGCTTCCTTGTGCATGCGGTCGACGTGCTGCTTCCGAGGTTGTTCCCGGCGACCTGAGTTTACCGCCCGTGGCCGAGATCGTGGCTGTGCGTGATGATGGGTCGCCCTTGAAAGAACATCACCCGATCGCCCTTCTCCACATCCTGCGCCAGCATCACGGCGTTGCGCGTGGCGGCCTGGAGGTAAAGCTTGCCGCCCTGTTCCCACACCAGCGCCGGGCCGCCGCCCGAATCGCGCAGGCCGAGATAAGTGAACTCGCCGCCCAGGCCCGCCGACCATGGCTGATGGGAGGCCGTTCCGGGGGACGGATCAGTCTGGCGCGCTGATGGGGTCAGGGGCTGGGGCGATTGGGTCCGTTCCGGTTCTCTGCTCCGGCGGTGCAGGAGGATGATGGCGTCGGGGTCGCGCTCTTGGGCCTGACGCTCCAGCCACTCATTCCACGGCGTCAGCGGATGCTGCTCGCGGATTTTGGCGATGCCGTCCTTCTCGTCCTGGCGGGACCGCACCAGCAGGGCACCACGCTGGCGTGCCAATTCGCGGTGGCGCGCCGGTTTGTCGGGCGCCAGCGACGCCAGCCAATGATGGGCCAGTTTGTGGCGCTCCTCGCGGTACCACGCGCCCACCTCGCGGCGGAACAGCCGCTGCTCGGTCCGCCAGGCGCTGATGCGCTGTGCCCGCTTGTCCACAACCTCCTGCCGTTCGGCACGGTAACGGGCGAGCAACGGCGGCACCCGCCCCTGCTCCAGCGGTCGCGGCCGATAGGTCCAGTGCGCCACCTCCTTGCCTTGGGCGGGTTGATAGGGGCCGCACGCCTTGACCAGCGCGCCCATGGACAGGGACCGGTCAACGCTGGACGCCTTCACCGCGCGGTCGGGCTTGCCGGCATCGACAAACACCAGTCCGGCGCCGCGCGGTTTGATCTCCAGACCGAGCCGGGCGGCGGCCTTGTGCAGCGCCGGCCAGCCCTTGTCCTTGGCGGCCAGCAGATCGTCGCGGGCAGTGTCACGCACCCAGCGGGCGAAGCTCCCCACCCCCGTATGGGCTTCCATGTCGGCGGCTTTGCCTTTGATGGGCGCAAGCGAGGCGTCCTCTCGCCCCAAGCCATGATGGGTCCGGGTCAGGCCCAGCGCGATCTCCAGTTCATGGCAGGCGCGCATCAGCCGACGCTGGCCGAAGGACGGATCGACACATTTATAGGTCTCGGGGTAGACACGGTTGAGCGCCACGTGCAGATGGGCGTGGTCGGTGTTGACGTGCAGCGCCGACAGCCGCTGATGGTCGGCCATGCCCAAAGCGGTACACAGGGCATCCTCGATCTGGTGCAATTGGCGGTCGTTGGGCCGCTCGCCGGCCGGGAAGGACACCACCAGGTGCAGCGTCTTGTTGGCGGCGCGGCTGTTGCAGGCCTGCGTGTTGCGGATCTGCAGCATGGCCAGGCGCACATTGTCGGTGCCGCAATGGGTGACGCGCGACCACGCCACCTTCTCGCCGGCATGGGCGCTGTCCACCACGTAATGGCCCAGCCGCTCGGCCGCCGTGCTGTGGCCCTCGGCCTTGGCATCGGTGATGTAGCGCCCCAGCCGGACGAAATCACCATTGGTGCGGGCGGGAACGATCTTGGCAATCACGCCAGCCGCTCCAGCTGGATGCCCAGCTCGTCGCGCAGCCGGGCGATGCGGGATGCCAGGCCAGACAGGCCGGCCAGACGCTGCACCTCGCCCAGCTCGCCATGCAGGCGGACCAGCGCATCCAGGGCCTGGCGATCGGCGAGGCGCTGCAACGGCTGGTTCAGCCCGGCCACCCGCAGATAGGACGCCACCGACAGCCCCGCCGCCGCCGCACGCGCTTCGATGGTCGCGCGCACCTCGGGTGACACGCCCACCTTCAGCCGAGAATCGCGGTCACGCACTGGCCTTGCCGTCTCATTGGTGGTCATGCCCTTGCTCCCTTGCCTTCGCGTCGAGCCGCAGGCGATGTAAGCAACCGGGTTTGTGGGCCCACAAACCACATCTTGTCACCGCACCACTTCACACAAGTAAGCTAATCTCCGCGCAACTCAGCGGAACAGTGTGCAAGTGTGGCTATCTGTGTGGAACCCCGCGTAACTCCGCCGAACTCGAAGCGACGCCAAACGAGTACTCTGCATTCCGGCATAACGACATGCCTGCATCCGGACTTCTGGAGATATGACTTGCGGGATCAGGAACGGTGCGCCGTTGCGCCCCCGATGGGACTACCGCCTTCGGCCCATGGCGCCGCCGTCCGGAAGGCCCATATGTCCAGACAGGATGGAGAAGGATGAGCAATCAACCGGACCCATCCCATGGAAGGTCCGCCCCGCAAGGGACGGGCCTTCTGCATGTGTGGGACATTGGGCGCTGATCCGAGACTCAGGTTCGCTCATAAACCACCACCCCCTCGGTCAGCACGGTGTGGGCGAAGGAACCGATGGCGCGGGCCCGGTGCTTCAGCGTGCTTTTACGGCAGGGCAGAATGTCGGCGGAAAATCCTCGGCGGGCTTCATAGCGGTGGCGCCAGGACAGGGTCTCGTCCGGGGTGTCGTCGTCGACCACCACCACCAAGTCGTAATCGCTGTCGGCACGGGCATCGCCACGCGCCCGGCTACCGAATAGAATGATCCGTCGCGGCGCGAAAACGGACACCACCTGCCGCAGCAATCCTTCGGGAATGGTGGAGACGGCGCCCATTGCGGCTTTCGGAGCATGCGATGGCGTTTAGCATAGCCCTGTTCCGCCGATGTGCCCACGTCGTGCCGTGATGGATATGCACGAAGCGGCGCGCCGAATCTCTGGCCCCTTGGGGAGAAAAGTCGCCCCCCTGCGGGCGCGGCCTCTGGCTTGGGCGGCCATATCCGGCCTGCACCGCCGAAGTCCCTGAGATGAATCTACTGGGGGCGCTCCAGGTAAAGATGCACGGTGGCGCTGGTCCAGGTGGCGACGCCGCTGCCGAAGAAATCGGCGTCCTCGGTCCAGATCGGGCAGGCCAGCGCCAGCGCTGTCGCCAGCACCGGCCAATCCTGCTGATCGCGGATGCGGCGGCGGGCCTCGGCCTCGAACGGGGCGTAGGCCTCGGCGTCGACCGGTTGCACCAGGGCCGGCAAGCGGTCCAGCACGACCGCGCCCACGGCCCAATCGAGGCCACGGCGGGCGAAGATGGGCGGCAGGTACTTTGCCGCATCGGCGAAGCACTCGTCGGCAGCAAAGAACGCCGTGTTATCCTGGTGCTTGAGGATCAGATCGAGGACACGGCGGCCCAGCACCGCCCGGATCAGGATGTTGGCGTCCAGGACCAGTGCCTGGCCGATCATCGCTTATCGGCGGCGCGGTCCGCCTTGAAGTCGGCGACCAGATCGTCCTCGGACACGCCCTTTTCCGCCAGCATGGCGGCGAGCTTGGCGGCAGCCTCTTTCAGATCTTCCACCTCGGCCTGCGGGCGTCCGCGCCGTGTGGGGATGTAATAGCCAATGGTTTCGCCGTGCCGGGTGATGGCGACCGGCGAAACCGATTCCAGGTAGGTCGGCAGGTTGGCGCGAAACTCCCGGACACCCACGCGGATCTCCATATGGCACCTCCGTGTACTCATGTGTACACATACTGCCATGAAGGCCGGGCAGGGGCAAAGGCAAAGATGGAAGGATTTCCGGCAATAGGCTCCCCAGGCATGCACAGCGATTTCAGGCCCAGCGCCGGCCGCAGGCCGGCGCGCCGGGTGCCTACCCCTTAATGGGTAGCCCATCAGAGAAAGGAAGCCGCGCCCCGTTGGGAGGCGCGGCCCCGGTGTCAGTTCACCTTATCCAACAGCCGCTTGGCCCGCTGTTCCAGCTCAAGCCGGGCGTCCTGATGCTCCTTGGCCCGCGCCACGGCGGTGATGCCCTGGACGAAGTCGAAGATGCTTTCCGGCGCCCGGCCTTCCTCGCGTAACACCGTGTCGATGATCTTGCCGGCGTCATTGCGGCCGAAGCCCGCCCGCTTGGTCAGGAAATCGGTGCGTTCGTCGTCGGTGCGGGCGACGATGCGCTCGCGGGCGGCGCGGATGCCGGCGACAAAGGGCGCCGGGCTGGAGGTGGCGAAGCGTTCCAGCGCCGGGGCGGCCTCGTGGGCGAAGCGGGACGCGGCATATTTGGAGTGACGGATGGTGATCTCCTCGAAGCCTTCCACGCCCCACAAATTGCGGTTCTGGCACACCCCGCGCAGATAGAAGGAGGCAATCCCCAGGGTCTTGGAGCCAACCTCGCTGTTCCAGCAATAGAAGCCACGGAAATAGAGATCGGGCGAGCCGTCGGCCAAGCGCCCGGCCTCGATCGGGTGGGTGTCGTCCACCAGGAACAGCAAGACGTCGCGGTCGCTGGCGTAGAGCGTGGTGGTGTCGGCGGTGACGTCGACATAGGGGGTATGGCTGCCGCTGGCCCAATCCAGCGTGCCCGGCACCTTCCACCGCGTGTCTCCGGTGCCGTTGCCGGCGATGCGTTGTACCGCCGACACCAGTTCATGGTCGTAGATGCGGCCATAATCGGGGCCGGTGACGGCGCGCAGCTCCAACCGGCCGTCCTCGGTTTTCAGCGTCTTGACCTGCTCGGCGCGGTGATGGTTGAGGCCGTATTGCAGATTGATGCCGGCCAAGGGCGCCGGCAATTGCCGCAGGTAGCCCGAGGGTACCCCCACCAGGGAGCACAATTGCCCGAAGCTCCAGTGGGTGGCGGCGGTGGGCTGGTCCTGGCCGGGCAGCAGCAAAGCGAGGCTTTCCATGTCGTCGCGCGACGCCTCCACCCGCACCGCCCGACTTTCCACCGTGCGGGTATGGGACCGGTCGGCGCGGCCGCGCACTGAAGCGTACAGATCGGACAGGCTCAGGAAACGCTAATCGGCGGGGCGGGAATACCATTCCGACGCCACGCGGCTGACGTTGGCGCCCAGGCTGACATCCACCCGGAACGCGCCGGACACCTGGGGGCCGGCTTCCATGTCGGTGTGCATGATCCTCTCTCCTTTCCCAATTGCCGCAAGGCAAGCAGCCTCGCGCTGCTTCCCGGGGCC
>JBLNBE010000070.1:0-3823 GCA_050259735.1 Bacteroidota bacterium | reverse complement strand
GCCCCCCCACCAACATATCCATTGTGGGACACCCGCCCCCGTCGGGGTGGGGGCCCTCCGGTGTCTTGACCACCACTAGGCCGATCAGCGGCCCTCGCGGCCCTTCAGGTAAAAGGCCACCGCCTGGGCGCGGTTGCCGACGCCCAGCTTGTCGTAAAGGTTCTTGAGGTGGAACTTCACCGTGTTCAGCGAGATGTCCAACTGGCTGGCCATCTGCTGGTTGGTCAAGCCGCCGGCCAGGGCGGCCAGCAACTCGCGCTCACGCGGGGTCAGGCCGGCCAGCGGGTCCGAGGCCAGGCTGGAGACGTCGATGAACGGGAACACCATGCGCCCGGCGGCGACCGCCTGGATGGTGTCGATCAACTGCTCGGGCGCTTCGCGCTTCGAGCAGAACCCGGCGGCGCCCAGCGTCATGGCCTGGCGTGGCACGTCCGGATTGGGACTGCCGGTATAGACGATGATGCGCGGGCCGTCGGTGCGGTTGCGCAGCGCCTGCAATACGGCGCGGCCATCCTGGCCGGGCATTTCCCAGCCGATGATGCCGACGTCGAAATGCATGCGTTCGGCCGCTTCCAGGAACTTTTCGCCGTCGGCGGTGACCGCCGCCAGGCAAAAGCGTTCATCCCCCGCGAACAGCTTGACCAAGCTGCTTTGCAACAGCGGGTTCTTTTCGGCGATGACGATGTCGATCGGCTTGTTCTGCTGCACGCCCATGGCTGCCTTCCAAACTCTCCGTGGCCCCCAACGAACCCACCCCGAGAGAGCGCCATCATACCCGGCCTGGGCGGAAGCGCAAATGGTAAGTGTGGGTTTTAGCCTACCCCCGGGCAGGCTCCCTCTAATTTAGAACCGCCCGAAAGGATGGGGGGATTTGCGGGAGAGCGGCAGGCAAAACAAAACCGGCCGTCGCAAGCGCGGCCGGCCGGTATTGATGAGGGAAAATAGCGGATCGTCAGTTGAACAGCAGTGTGTCCAAGCTACCCGAATGGTTGGCGGCACGGCTGGGGCGGAAGACGTGCTTGGCAACCTTGACCATGCCTTCGGCCGAAGGCATCGGCTCGCTGGCGACGGCATTGGTCGGGGCGGCGATTTCGCTGGTGGCGACGGCGGCCTTGGCCACGGCCTCGGCGGCGATGGCCTCGACCATGGGGGCGGCGGCTTCGCTCTTCGAGGTTTCCAGCGGCTTGACCTGACGGGCCAGCGTGCGGTCGCCGGGGAACATTTCCGCCGCCTTGTTCAGGGCGACCTGATGGATCTTGGGGCGGCTGGCACGCGGATCGCGCGGCTGATAGACATAGCCGTCGGTGCGATAGACGCGGGTGCCGAAATCGTTGGTGGGCTGGAACCACACGCGCACCTGGGTCCAGTCGTTCTTGGGCGACACGTCCAGCACCGGCACGGCGGTGGTGACGGCGCCCCGGCCGGCGGTGCGGGCGGGCGCCCAATTGGCGTGATCGACCAGGACCAGGCGGTTGCTGAGAACGCGGGTGACCACCGACACATGGCCGTGGCGCATGCTGCCCTGGCGGGTGAAGACCAGAACGGCGGCGTCCTTGGGGCTGCGGCCGCGGTCATAGACGCCGGTGGCGGCGTTCCACCACTGCCAAGCGTCACCCTTCAGGTTGATGCCGGAAACTTCACGGGCGTACTGGACGCACTGGATGGCCGAAGCCGGGGCAATGGTAGCGGCGGTCAAGGCCACCGCGTAAGCGGTCAGAAGCAGGTACTTCCTCACGACGTCTCCCTCCCACCCCGAACATTCATCAAGCGAAGCGATTGTCACCATCTAGGAAGCCGATGGCAACCCGGATTCGTAAAACACGAGGTAATTTTTTCAGATTCTTTGTGCGTAACACCATCGAGGCGGTGCTGACTCTTCCGGAGTCTCGGCGGCTCGGGCTATGATCGGCGCCCTGAAATTCGAAACCTGCTGGTGACCTAAAGGAGGACCTGTGAAGGTCAAGATCGTTGCTGCGGCGTTGTGCTGCGCCCTTTCCGTGTCGTCCGCGGCTGCCGCCGGCGAACGCCGCACCCTGGTCATCGGCTCGGGCGAGGTGACCGGCTTCTACTTCCCCACCGCCGGCGCGCTGTGCCGGGTGGTGAACAAGGAACATCCGCACGGCGCCAATTGCGCGGTGTCGCCGTCTTCCGGTTCGGCCGCCAACGTGGCGGCGCTGAAGGCGGGCGAGACCGATTTCGCCCTGCTGCAATCACGCGCGGCGGTGCTGGCGGTCTCCGGTGCCGAGGGCTTCAAGGAGGCCGGCGCCAATCCCGATCTGCGCGCGGTGATGAGCCTGCATGGCGAGGCGGTGGCGGTGCTGGCCCGCCAGGGGGGCGGCATCGAGACTTTGGCCGACCTCAAGGGCAAGCGGGTGAATTTGGGCCGTCCCGGCTCGTTCCAGCGCGCCATGGCGGAAATGGTGCTGGAGGCCGGCGGCCTGTCGGAAGGCGACCTTGCCCCGGCGGTGGAGTTGGACCTGGCCGAGGAAGCGGCGGCGCTGTGCGAGGGCAATATCGACGCCGCCTTCTTCACCGGCATCCACCCCATGGCCGAGGCGGCGGCGGCGGTGGACGAATGCAACGCCACCCTGGTGCCGGTCAAGGCCAAGGGGCTGGAGCCGTGGCTGAAGCGCAACCCGTGGGCCAGCAAGGCGGTTCTTCGCAAGGGCACCTATGACGGCGTCAATGACGACGTCGCCTCGTTGCAGCTCAAGGCGGTGCTGGCCACCACCACCCGCGTGCCGGCCGAGGACGTCTACGACCTGCTGAAGGCGATCCACAGCAATTTCCCGGCGCTGACCCGGCTGCACCCGGTGTTGAAGGGGCTGAACAAGGGCGAAACCGCCCGCGACGGCATCGCCATCAAGCTGCATGAGGGGGCCGAGAAGTTCTACACGGAGGCTGGTTTGGCAAAATGACGCTCGATCCCTCGCACCTGACGCCCGGCGAATTGGCCGCCATGGCGGAAGCGGGGGATCGTCTGGCCGCCATCGAGGCGGGCATGCGCGCGGCAGGGACCTCGCCGCGCGCCTTGCTGGTGGGCGACGACGAGGCCGAGCCGTTCCAACATTATCCGCCCGGCGACGTCTATGATTTCGTCAGCCATTCCCAATTCTATTTCCATCGTCATCGCGGCGGCGAACACGGCCACGCCCACCTGTTCCTGCGCCCTGCCGGCATGCCGGCGGGCTGTCGGCCCGTGGTGGCGGCGGGTGGCGCCGATTCGCCGTGCCATCTGATCGCCGTCGGCTTCGGCCATCATGGCTTCGCCAACGAATTGTTCACCACCAACCGCTGGGTCACCGGCGAGTCGTGGTACGACGCCGATCAGGTGGCGCGCATGCTGCCGTGCTTCAGCGTGGACGCCGCCGGTGCCGGCGGCCGGGTCGGGCGCTGGCTGACCGCGCTGCTGGGCCTCTATCGCCCGCTGGTCGTCGCCCTGGTACAGCGCCGCGACCAGGCGGTGGCCGCCTGGGCGGCCGAGCATGACGGCGACGCCTTCAACGACGACCGCCTTGAGGTGCTGTCGCACGCCGCCATCGATATCGCCCTGTGGCGCAAGGGACTGGCCCAACGCGTGCGGGCCGGGCTGTAGGCGGAAAATACAAAAGGATCGTCGCGGATGTGCGGCGAGCGCCTTGTCCGTCATGCGCGGGCTTGACCCACTGCTGTCCGGTTGACGCCTTCGCGGGACGTGCTGGCTCGTCAAGGCCGTGCCCAGGTAACACGGACGGCACGGAAGCCCGCTGTCGCGGGCCACGGACGAACACGGATCGGCGCAGTGTTCGTGGACAGCGAAAGTCCTGAAACCCTAAGAAATCCC
>JBLNBE010000069.1:0-14756 GCA_050259735.1 Bacteroidota bacterium | reverse complement strand
AGGCGTTGCGGCTCGGCGTCACCGTCGAGGAGATCCACGCGATCACCAAGATCGACCCGTGGTTCCTCGCGCACATTCAGCGCATCGTCGATCGCGAGAAGGGCCTCGCCGGTCGCGCGCTCACCTCCATTAATAAGGAAGAGCTGCGCGAGCTGAAGCGCGACGGCCTTTCCGACCGGCGCATCGCCGCGCTGACCGGCGCGACGCCCGACGACGTGCGCGCCCACCGCAAGTCGCTCGGCATCGTCCCCGTCTACAAGCGCGTCGACACCTGCGGCGCCGAGTTCGTCGCGCACACGCCGTACCTCTACTCGACGTACGAAGACGTGTGCGAAGCCAAGCCGACGGACAAGCAGAAGATCGTGATCCTCGGCGGCGGTCCCAACCGCATCGGCCAGGGCATCGAGTTCGATTATTGCTGCGTGCACGCGGCCTATGCGCTGGATGACGCCGGGAAAGAGACCATCATGGTCAACTGCAACCCGGAAACCGTCTCGACCGATTACGATACCTCGGACCGCCTGTATTTCGAGCCGCTGACCGGCGAGACGGTGGTCGAGCTGGTGCGGCGCGAGCAGTCCAAGGGCAAGGTGCTGGGCTGCATCGTCCAGTTCGGCGGCCAGACGCCGCTGAAGCTGGCGCACGCGCTGGAAAACGCCGGCATTCCGATCCTGGGCACCAGCCCGGACAGCATCGACCTGGCCGAGGATCGCGAGCGCTTCCAGCATCTGCTGCAGGAACTGAACCTGAAGCAGCCGCCGAACGGCACCGCCCGCTCGCTGGACGAGGCCAAGGCCGTGGCCGAGCGCATCGGCTATCCGGTGGTCATCCGTCCCAGCTTCGTGCTGGGCGGCCGCGCCATGCAGATCGTCTATGATCACGAGGCGCTGGAACGCTACATGAAGGAAGCCGTGGTGGTGTCGGGCGACGACCCGGTGCTGATCGACTTCTACCTGAAGAACGCCATCGAGGTGGACGTGGACGCCCTGGCCGACGGCACCGACGTGTACGTGGCCGGCATCATGCAGCACATCGAGGAAGCGGGCATCCACTCGGGTGACTCGGCCTGCTCGCTGCCGCCCTATTCGCTGGACGACGTCACCATCGCCGAACTGGAGCGTCAGACCGTTCTGCTCGCCAAGGCGCTGAACGTGCGCGGCCTGATGAACGTGCAGTACGCGGTACAGGATGGCGTGATCTACATCCTCGAGGTCAACCCGCGCGCCTCGCGGACCGTGCCGTTCGTCGCCAAGGCCACCGGCATTCCGATCGCCAAGATCGCCGCCCGCGTCATGGCCGGCGAGACGCTCGCCAGCTTCAACATCAAGAAGCCGAAGTTCGACCACGTGGCGGTGAAGGAAGCGGTGTTCCCGTTCGCCCGCTTCCCTGGCGTCGACATCATCCTTGGCCCGGAAATGAAGTCCACCGGCGAGGTGATGGGCCTGGACAAGTCGTTCGCCATGGCCTTCGCCAAGAGCCAGCTCGGCTCGGGCTGCACCCTGCCGACCCAGGGCACCGTGTTCATCTCGGTGCGCGACGGCGACAAGGAGCTAATGATCCCGGTGGCTCAGCGTCTGCAGGCCATGGGCTTCAAGGTGATGGCGACCGAAGGTACCGCCCGCATCCTGCGCGATGCCGGTATCGCCGAAGTGCTGGTGGTGAACAAGGTGCTGGAAGGCCGGCCCCATTGCGTCGACGCCATGACCAATGGCCAGATCCAGTTGGTGGTCAACACCACAGAAGGTAGCCAGGCGGTCAAGGATTCGTTCTCGATCCGCCGTTCGGCGCTGCAATACAACATCCCGCATTATACGACCGTGGCCGGCGCCCGCGCGGCGGTGGATGCCATCGAGGCACTGCGGAGCGGCGCGCTTGATGTTGCGCCGCTGCAATCGTATTTTAAGGGTTCTTTCTGAGGGGGAAGAGGCCGCGCGAGAATATCGCGCGGCCTTCACCGCCTATAACGGCTGGGGCTTTCTTGCATGGAAAAGATCCCGATGACTCCGCCTGGCCTGGCCCAGTTGGAGGACGAATTGCGGAACTTGAAGTCGGTGGAACGACCGGCGGTCATCAAGGCAATCGCGGAAGCGCGTGAGCATGGCGACCTGTCGGAAAACGCCGAATATCACGCGGCGCGCGAGCGTCAGAGCTTTATCGAAGGCCGCGTCGCCGAGTTGGAAGACATCATCTCGCGCGCGCAGGTGATCGACATCAGCCAGCTGTCGGGCGACCAGGTGCGCTTCGGCGCTACCGTCACCCTGGCGGACGAGGATTCCGACGACGAAGTGGTCTACACCATCGTCGGCGCCCATGAGGCCGACATCAAGTCGGGCCGCATGTCGGTGCACTCGCCCCTGGCCCGCGCCCTGATCGGCAAGCATGTCGGCGACACCGTCGAGGTGGTCACTCCCGGCGGCTCCAAGTCGTACGAAGTGGTGGACGTCAAGTTCGTCTGAGCCGTTCGGTTCGGAGCATTTCCGGCAGGCATGACAAAGCATCGGGCGAGGCAGCGCTTCGCCCGATGAATTTTCGTGTCCGCGCCACGGCTCAGCCCAACGGCAGCAGCACGTCCAGCTTCACCAGCAACGTTCCTTCCGGCAAGGCGTGGCCGCCCTGGCGGATGAGCAGCAGCGCCCGCTGCCGGGCTTCCTTGGCGTCCTTGGTGTCCTGCGCCTGTGCGTCGCCGGTTCCCGCGTCGCCGCCATTGCCGCCGGATGTGGTTTTTGCCACCACTTTGGCGGCGTCGCCGCCCACATCCAGCACCACCGGGTGATCGCCGGTGGTCATGGTGGATTGCGCCAGCGTCGGGTCGATGGTGGTCAATCGCACATGATCGACGGTGGCGGTGGTGCCGCCCGCGCCGGTCGAGACGCTCAGGTTCTCCACATACAATGCCGGTATGGTGCCGTCGCGTTCGGCCTTGGCCACCACCTGGGGCAGCGGCGGGTGGACGCCGACCGCATCGGCGGCCATGCGTTCGGCCAGCACCTTGGCGACCGCGTTGGTGTCCACCTTGGGCGGACTCATGGCATCGAACAGCCATGACAGATCGCCCATGGCGCGGTGCCGTGCCGCCTGCATGGAGGCTTGGGTATTGGGGTCGCCCTGATCGGCGGTCGCCGGCTGGTTGGCAGCCGCCACCGCCTCCTTGATTAAATCGGGCGGTTCGGTGAACTGACTCAGCCACGCTTCGGCCACGGTCTGGCCTTGGCTGAGTTGGTTCAAGACCTGCCGGGCGCTGGGCGACAGAACGATAGCGTCGTTGAGGGCTTGCAAATAGTTGGAGGCAGCCGTCGTGCGGCTGGATTGGGCGATAGCGGACGGGGACAACACCCCGGTCTGCGTTCGCGTGACCGATTCCAGATCGTCAACCATGGCCGTGACCCTTCTTGTCAGCTTGCCAAGTGAAGCCGCGCCATTCTGCGCGGCCTTACATTCTCGTCCTTTTGAATGCTGCATTACAAGAGACACTTAGGTCGGAAGCGCGGAAAACCGCGGTTCTGCGCTACCGGTCGAGTGGCGCTATGGCTAACGGAGGAGGTTCCCTTGAACAGCGCCCCGCGTCTCCCCTTATCTCCTAATGACGCAGGCAGGCGTCCACAATAAGGCTGTGCCAACACTATGACTGGGGAGGTCTAAGGACATGCTGGTCAAGGCTATTCTGAAGGCGAAGGCGCGCGGTGCCGGAGTGGTCACCGTGTCGCCCGATATGACCGTCGCCGAGGCGGCGCGGAGTTTGGCAACCCATCGCATCGGTGCCGTGGTGGCGGTCGAAGACGGCGGCAACATCGCCGGCATATTGTCGGAACGCGACATCGTGCGCGGTGTGGCGCTGCAGGGCGAAGGGTGCCTGCGCGGAGCCGTGCGCGACCTGATGACGGCGGCCGTGCTGACCTGCCGAGAAGAGGACAGCGTCGAAAGTCTGATGCAGATCATGACGTCGCGGCGCATCCGCCACCTGCCGGTGGTGGATGGCGACAACCGTCTGACCGGCATCGTCACCATCGGCGACGTGGTGAAAAGCCGCCTGGATGAAGCGGACATGGAGGTGGACAACCTGCGCCATTACGTGGTGGCGGCGCGCTGATCCTGCGGGGGGTGGCACACGGGCCATCCCCCGGCTATCCGTTTGCCCCCGCGGCCGCGCAACATTCCGCCCATATGGCGATTTTTGAAGCGGCTAGGAGTTGCGCACCGGCGCGGCTTCGGTCAAGATTCGCCCCGGCTGCTTTCAGGGGTGATCGATGACGATCCGCCGCAAATTTTTTATTGCCTTCGCACTGATCCTGGTCACCAGCCTTGCCAGTATGGCGATCAACGGTCTGGTGGCTCTCACCCAGTTCCGCTTGACCGGCGAGATGGCGCACGTCTCGGAAGTGGTCGCCCAGGAACACATCCCGCTGATCGAACTGATCAAGGACATCCAGTTGGATGTCGCTCAGGTCCAGTCGGTGCTGACCGACATCGCCGCGACGCGCACGCAAGAGCGGCTGGAGAGCGGCCTGGCCGAGGCTGCGGCCGCGGCCGACAACTTCCATCACCACCAGTCCACCGCTTTGGCCGGGGCCGAGACGCTGGGGCTGGAGGATTCCATGCGGGCGCTGGACGGCGTCAAGCTGGCGTTCGACACCTATTACGAGGCCGGCCTGAAGATGGCCCGCGCCTATGTGGAGGACGGTCCCCAGGCCGGGCTGGCGCTCAAGGGCGATTTCGATTCCAGCGCCGCCGGCTTGCAGTCGCTGACCCAGACCCTGGTCGAGGCCGAGCAGGTCGCGGTGGCCGAAACCGCCACCCAACTGCTGGAAGCGCGCGAGGGGCTGGAAAGCTCGGTGCGGCAGCAGGCGCTGATCCAGGGCGCGTCGGCGGTGGCACTGCTGGTGCTGATGGTCGGCACCCTGATCCTGATCGACCGTCAGATGGTCAATCCGCTGGTGCGCATGACCGAGGTCACTGGCCGCATGGCCGGCGGCGATCTGTCGGTGCAGGTGCCCGGCATCGGCCGCACCGACGAGATCGGCCGTATGGCCGACGCGGTCGAGGTGTTCCGCGAGAACGCCCACAAGGTGCGTCAGGCCGCGGCGCAGCAGGAAGCCGAACACCGCCGCAACCGCCGCAAGCTGCAAAGCGAGATCCTGGCGCTGACCAACGCCATCGATGAAGAGGTTTCCGGCGCCATCGGCGCGGTGATGGTGCAGGCCGATACCATGCTGGCGGCGTCCGGCGCCATGGAAGGCGCCGTCGACCACGTGCGCGAGCGCAGCCAGGCCGCCGCCTCCGCCGCCGAATCGGCCAATGGCAGCGTCGATTCCGTCGCGGCCTCGGCCGAGCAGATGGCGTCCAGCGTCGAAGAGATCAGCCGGCAGGTCGGCACCAGCACCCGCATCGCCGGCGAGGCCGAGCGCGAGGCGGAAAAGGTCAGCGACATCGTCCAGGGCCTGGCCAAGGCGGCCGAGAGCGTGGGCGAGGTGGTCAGCCTGATCAACGACATCGCCGGCCAGACCAACCTGCTGGCCCTGAACGCCACCATCGAGGCGGCCCGTGCCGGCGAGGCCGGCAAGGGCTTTGCCGTGGTCGCCAACGAGGTCAAGGGCCTCGCCAACCAGACCGCCAAGGCGACGGAACAGATCGGCGGCCAGATCGCCTCGATCCAGACCGCAACCCAGGACGCGGTGCTGGCCATTCGCGGTATCGTCGGCACCATCGACCAGATCGCCACCATCTCGGGCGGCATCAAGAAGGCGGTGGACCAGCAGAATTCCGCCACCCAGGAAATCGCCCACGCCGCCCAGACCGCCGCCGCCGGCACCCAGCAGGCCGCCGTCGAGATCGCCGAAGTGTCGCGCTCGACCGACGAAACCGGCGAGAAGGCGCACGAGGTGCGCGATTCGGCCACCAGCGTGCGCGAGCGCCTGGGCACCATGAAGGCGGCCATCGACCATATCGTCCGGGCCAGCTCGGATGAAAACCGCCACAACAACCAACGCCATACCGTCAACATCGCCAGCACGGTGAGCGTGAACGGCGAGAAGCGCCCCTGCCTGCTGCAGGAAATCGCCCTGATCGGCACCGGCATTCTTGACCGGCCGCTGGAAGCCGGGCGTGGCGTCGAGTTCGATGCCGAACTGCCGACGCTGGGCACGTGGCGCGGCTCGGTGGTGGCGGTGACCGACCAGAACACGCATGTGCGCTTCGATCTGGACGAGGCTCAGGCCGCCCGGCTCGAGGAATTCATCACCGCCCGCAGTCGCGGCGCCAAGGCGTGAGAGGGGGAAAGCGGTGAAGTACGAGATTACCGATGATGATGCCGGCCCGACCCTGGTGCTGCGCGACCAGTTGACCTTCGCCGACCGCGAGGTCTTCGACACCGTCATCGACAAGCTGCTGGCCCGCAAGCGCCAGCGCGCGGCGGTGGACCTGTCGGCGCTGGACTACATGGACTCCGCCGGCCTGGGCATGTTGCTGACCCTGCGCGACCGCGCCGAACGGGCCGGCGTGGACGTGGTGTTGCGGCGGCCGCGCTCCGAGGTGCGCGAACTGCTGGTGCTGGCCTGCTTCGACACGCTGTTCGCCATCGAACATGCATAAGGTGGGCGAACATGCCTAAGGCGGGCGTGCATGCCTGACCTCGCCACCGCCAAGTCGCGCCCCATCCGCTGTCTGGTGGTGGACGACGAGCGCATGAACCGCGAGGTGGTGATCGCCAACTTGCGCGCCTCGGGCTACGAGACCCTGTCGGCCGAAGACGGCCAGCAGGCCTGGCTGACCCTCAACGCCGCCCCCGACGATTTCGACGTCATCCTGCTGGACCGCCGCATGCCGCGCATGGACGGCATGGAACTGCTGTCCAAGCTCAAGGCCGACAACCGCCTGCGCAATATCCCGGTGATCATGCAGACGGCCCAGGCGTCGAGCGAGGACGTGATCGAGGGCATCAAGGCCGGCGTCTACTACTATCTCGCCAAGCCGCTGGATCGCCAGTTGCTGCTGTCGGTCACCGCCGCCGCCATCGAGGAACATCAGCGCTATCTGCGCCTGCGCGACGACGTCGCCAAGCGCACCACCGCCATGATCCTGATGGACAGCGGCGTCTTCCACTTCCGCACCCTGGCCGAGGCCCATAATCTGGCGGTGTCGCTGGCGCGCGGCTGTCCGCGCTCGGCCCATCTGGTGGTCGGCCTGTCCGAGATTTTCACCAATGCCATCGAACACGGCAATCTGGGCATCACCTTCGAGGAAAAGGCCCAGTTGCTGCGCGAAAAGCGCTGGAAAAAGCAGGTCGAGGCGCTGCTGGACGCGCCGCAGAACCGCGACAAGCGGGTGACCATCACCTTCCGCCGTCTCCCCGGCGAAGTGCGCATCACCGTGCGCGACGAAGGCGCGGGCTTCGATTGGCGCCGCTATATGGAATTGGACGCCAATCGCGCCTTTGCCGTCCATGGTCGCGGCATCGCCATGGCGCGGCAATTGTCGTTCGACGCGCTGGAATATCGCGACCCCGGCAACGAGGTGACCTGCGTCATCCGCAGCGGCGACGCCGCCCAGCCCATGGCGCCGCCGCCGGTCGAGGACGTCGCCGCGCCGCCCGAAGCCTCACCGCCGTCCGCCGCCGTCGGTTCCGATGAAATGCAGGTCGCCTGTTCGATGCAAAGCGAGCTGCTGCCGCCGGCCGCCGAACTGGCGTGGCTGGACAAACGCTACGGCGTCAAGGTCAGCGGCTTTTTCGAACCGTCCTCGACCCTGGGCGGCGATCTGTGGGGGCTGGACCCGCTGGACGACCACCGCTTCCTGCTATGGCTGGCCGATTTTTCGGGCCATGGCGTGACGGCGGCGCTCAACACCTTCCGTCTGCACACGCTGCTGCAACACACCTCTGAGGATCGCGACCGTCCGGCGGTCTTTCTGGCCGAGTTGAACCAGCGCCTGGTCGGTCTGCTGCCGCGTGGGCAATATGCCACCATGCTGTACGGCGTGGTGGATGTCCGCCAGCACCGCTTCACCTATGCCGCCGCCGCCGCGCCGCGCCCGGTGGTTGCCGGTCCCGACCAGCCGGCGGTGCCGGGCGATGGCTCGGGCCTGCCGCTGGGGGTGTCGCGCTCGGCCGTCTATGCCGAACGCAGCCTGGACCTACCGCCCGGCGCCACGCTGTTCCTGGCCTCGGACGCCCTGGCGGAATCGCCGGCGGAAGACGGCACCAAGCTGGGTCAGGCCGGCGTCACCGATCTGGTGCACAAGGTGGTGGTGGCGCGGGCCGGAATGGTGGACGTGGATTGCATCCTCGCCCCCTTCCTTGCCACGGTGAAACGCCCTCTGCGCGACGACCTGACCGCAGTGTGCTGCCGGATGCCGATGGGCGTTTAGAGCGGCCACGGAAGAAGCCCCGTCATTCCCGCGCTGGCGGGAATCCATGCATCCGCCGCTCAACATTCTGCGGCGAAGTCTCGGTCTCGCCCAAACATGGACCCCCGCTTTCGCGGGGGTGACGGGAAAACAAGGCGGTGCGGGTGTTTTTCCCCGCAGCCTGTCAGACCAGGATATCCACCAGCTTGCTGCTGTCGGCGCGGAAGGTCGAGCCGGTGCGGCGCCAAGTGGTGCCGGCCGAGGTGGCGATGGCGCTGGCCTGGTCGTCCATGGCGCTGAGATCGCTGCTGGAGCCGCCCACGGTGCTGAGCTTGTCCATGGCGGTGCGCAGGCTGGTCAGCGCCGAGCCGATCTGGGTCTTGTAGTTCTTCAGCGCCGGGTCCGCCTTGCCTTCGGCGACGCTGCCATCGGTGCTTTTCAGGCTATTGACCACCGTGTTCAGCGCCGACAGCATGTCCTTGGCCGAACTGGTCATGCCGCCGACGTTGTCCAGGCGGCCGGTGGCGATGGCGGCATCGGCCTGGACGCTGACGACGTCGGCCATCTGCTGCAACAGCTTCAGCTTGTCCTCGGGCTTCTGCGCCGCGCCGACATCGGCCATGGTCGGGATCTTGGTATGGCCCGAACTGTCCCGGATCAGCGAGTAGGCGCCGGCCGAGGGCTGGCCATAATAGCCGGTGAAGCCGTCCTGTTTGCCCCCCCAGACGTAATCCGCCAGTGTGCTGGCCATGATGCATTCCCCTTCAACCAATGGGGGCAGCATGACTCGCCGAGGTTAAGGAATGATCAATACAACAGGCGGGCGGCGTCGGCGCGTTCGTCGGGGCTAAGCACCGGATTGGCCGGCATGGGGCCGAAGCCCAGCAGGTAATCGATCGGCCGCCGACCCTTGGTGTCGGCCAGATGGGGATCGGCGCCGCGCTCCACCAGCAGTTTGATGACCGGCAGGCCGGCATGGGCGGCGGCGTACATCAGCGGGGTACGGCCGTCATGGGCCAGCGTCAAAGCGGGGTCCTGCTGCCAGGTGGTGGCGTTGGCCGACGCGCCCCGGTCCAGCAGCAGGCGGACGCTGTCCAACTGGTTGGCCTGGGCCGCCACCATCAGCGGCGTCTTGCCGAAGCCGTTGCGCTCGTCCGCCTTGGTGCCGTGGTCCAGCAACAGCGTCAGCGCCGGCGGGTGGCCGACGGCGAGATGCGCCAGCGGGTCCAATCCGGCATGAACGGCGCAGCGCTGCGTCTCCGGCGCTTCCTTGCCCGACAACGTCTCGCGGATTTCGGCAATGGGCGCCCGGTCCAGCACCAGGCCGCGCAAGGACGGCGTCGGGGCGCCGTCGCCGCAATTGGCCCCCCATACCACCCGGAACAGGCCACTCTTCGCCGCCCGCGCCGCCTCGTCGGCGGTCAGGCCCTGGCGCCCGTACCATGCCGCCAGCTTGGCGGCGGCATCGCGGTAGAGCGGAGTGATGCGCTGTTCGACGGCGCGGTTGCCCAGCGAGACCAATCCCCAGACCTGATAGGGGTGGTCCATGGTCGGCGGTTCCAGCGCCGCCAGCGCGCGCGGCGCCAGCTTCAGCATCTCCAGCGCCGCCTGTTGGGTGGGCGAGGGGGCGCCGCCGCGATGGGCGAGGAAATGGCCGTCGGCGTCTTCGGCGGCGGTGATGAAGGCGGCGACCTCGGCATCGGGGAAACCGCGCACCGCGCCGCGCCCGGCGGTGCAGCCGGACACCGGCGCCGCCATGTCGGGCAGCGGGGTGGTGGCCGCCAGCAGACCGGGGCGGGCTTGCAAGACGGCGCAGGGCAGGGCATAGCCCGGCGCAGTCTCGGTCGCCGTCGCCAACCGCAGCGAGACCAGCAGGCTGTCGTCGCTGCCGTCATAGGCCGCAGGGCGGCCGATGGCGTCTCCTTGCGCCGTGGTGGCCTTGGCGAGGGTCGCGGTGTCCACCGCTTGCAACAGCGTGTGGATTCGCGACTGGTTGTCCGGGCCGGCGGGACGGAAGGCGTGCAGGAACAGGGCGTAATCCAGCTTTTCCGCCGGGGTGGCGGCGGCGGCCAGCACCGGCTCGGCGGCGTCGGGGTCTTCGTCCATCCAGGCGACGGCGGTTTCGTGGTCCCACGGCGTCGGCGGCGCCGACGGCTCACTGCGCAGGGGAAAGGCGCGGGTGGCGATGGGGGCCACCCGGGTCGGCAGCATGGCGGGAGCCTTGGCCTGGGCCTCCAGCACCGCCAGGTCGGCTTGATCCGATGGGCAGGCCAGCAACGGCCCGGCCAGCGGCCCCAGCGTTTCCGCCGCCTCGCGCAGGGCGGCCACTCGGCCGATGATGGTGCGGCAGGGCAGGCGCAACCAGGTGCCGTTCAGCGGCGATGGCGGCCCGGCGACCAGGATGGTGCGGCTTTGCGGATCGGCCTGGGTCCAGTGTGCCGCTTCCAGGAACAGCACGCCGTCCACCAGCCGCAATCCGGCCAGCAGGCGGGCGGTGGGGGGACCGCCGCCGGCCGCCGCGCCAAGCTGGGCGAAATAGGCGGAGATCCGGGCGCCGGTTTCGGGATCGGTGTCCTTGACGGCGTTCAGGCGGCCGTTGGCGGTGGCGGCGATTTCGTTCAGCCGCGCGTCGGCGCCCTTGGTGTTGCCGTCGAGGAACAGGCGATAGGCGTCGACGATGGCTTCCAGCGGGTCGCCGACGATTCCCGGTGGCAGCGGCCAGGCCTGATGCCCGGCGGCGGTGCGTTCCAGATCGGATTGAATGCGGGCGATGGTGCGGCGGGGATCGCGATAGGCATCCTGGCGCCCGTCCAGCTCGACGCTGGTGCGCGGCACGCCGCCGGACATTCCCAGCCAGACCAGAAAGGCCAGGGTCGCCACGCTCAGGATCAGGACGCCGATACGCAAAACACCGCTCCGCCTTACACCCCGACCGGCATGGTAACCCAATGGCCGTTTCGTGCAACTGGCGAAGAAAAACGGCGCGCCCCAGGGGACGCGCCGTTTGAAAACCTATCGCACCAGCGGCTTGTACTTGATGCGATGGGGCTGGTCGGCGTCGGTGCCCAGGCGGCGATGACGGTCGGCCTCGTAGTCTTGGTAATTGCCCTCGAAGTACACCACCTGGGAATCGCCCTCGAAGGCGAGGATGTGGGTGGCAATGCGGTCCAGGAAGAAGCGATCGTGGCTGATGACCACGGCGCAGCCGGGGAATTCGGCCAGGGCGTCTTCCAGCGCCGACAGGGTTTCCACGTCCAGGTCGTTGGTCGGTTCGTCCAGCAGGATGACGTTGGCGGGACGGCTCAGCATCTTGGCCAGATGGACGCGGTTGCGTTCACCGCCCGACAGCACGCCGACTTTCTTCTGCTGGTCGGCGCCCTTGAAGTTGAACAGGCCGGCATAGGCGCGCGAGTTGATCTTGCGGCGGCCCAGGTCGATTTCCTCCTGGCCGTCGCTGATTTCCTGGAACACGGTCTTTTCCGGGTCCAGGGCGTCGCGGTTCTGGTCGACATAGCCCAGCTTGACCGTCTCGCCCACGGTGAAGGTGCCGACGTCGGGCTGCTCGGCGCCGGTGATCATGCGGAACAGGGTGGTCTTGCCGGCGCCGTTGGGGCCGATGACGCCGACGATGCCGCCCGGAGGCAGCTTGAACGACAGGTTTTCATACAGCAGGCGGTCGCCGAAGCCCTTCGACACGTTGTCGGCCTCGATGACCTTGCCGCCCAGGCGCGGACCCGGCGGAATGCTGATGACGGCGGGGCCGGTGGCCTTTTCCTGGGACTGGGCGACCAGATCCTCGAAGGCGTTGATGCGGGCCTTGCTTTTGGTCTGGCGCGCCTTGGGGCTGGCGCGCACCCAGTCCAGCTCGTCGCGGATGGCGCGCTGGCGGGCGCTCTCTTCCCGCTCTTCCTGGGCCAGGCGCTTGCCCTTCTGCTCCAGCCAGCTGGTGTAGTTGCCCTCGTAGGGGATGCCGTGGCCGCGTTCCAGTTCCAGGATCCAGCCGGTGACGTTGTCCAGGAAGTAGCGGTCGTGGGTGATCATGACCACGGTGCCGTTGTAATCTTCCAGGAAGCGTTCCAGCCACGACACCGATTCGGCGTCCAGGTGGTTGGTCGGCTCGTCCAGCAGCAGCAGATCGGGATGGCTCAGCAGCAGGCGGCACAGGGCGACGCGGCGGCGTTCGCCGCCCGACAGCGTGGTGACGTCGGCATCGGGCGGCGGGCAGCGCAGCGCGTCCATGGCGATCTCGACCTTGCGGTCCAGGTCCCAGGCGTCGGCGGCGTCGATCTTTTCCTGCAATTCGCCCTGTTCGGCGATCAGGTCGTTCATCTCGTCGTCGGACAATTCCTCGGCGAACTTGGCCGACACTTCGTTGAAGCGGTCCAGCAGGGCCTTGGTCGGGCCGACGCCCTCCATGACGTTGCCCAGCACGTCCTTGGCCGGGTCCAGATAGGGTTCCTGCGCCAGATAGCCGACCTTGACGCCCTCGGCCGCCCAGGCCTCGCCGCCATATTCCTTGTCGATGCCGGCCATGATCTTCAGCAGGGTCGACTTGCCGGCGCCGTTGACGCCCAGCACGCCGATCTTGACGCCCGGCAGGAACGACAAGGTGAGACCCTTCATGATCTCCTTGCCGCCCGGATAGGCCTTGGTCAGGTTCTTCATGACATAGATGTACTGGTACGCGGCCATGTGGCCCTCCGCTGGCAAGGCTGGATTCGATGATGGATTGAGGTCGGGTTTAGACGGGGGCGCCCGATCCGTCAAGCAATCCGGGGGAGAAGGGGCGTCCGCTTCGTGACGTGTTGTTCAGAAAGTGTCGCAAATCGACCATGGATTCGTCGGCTTTGCATCCCATGTGAAGCAGATGCCGCCGGGAAACCGGCCCGCCATGTGAAGCAGATGCCGCCGGGCAACCGGCCCGGCGGGGGGCATTGGCGGCGTTCGCGAAAGTGGCCCGCGGTTTGCTTGGAAGAAATGTGGGGCCTGGTTCGGCCCGACAGACAGATGCGAGGTGCCGCCATGGACCGCATTCGTTATTTCGCCGACCTTTCGGTGCGCCGCGCCGCCGGCCTGGGGCTGGTGGGGATCGCCCTGGTGGTGGCGGCGCTGCATTTCGACCGCTCGCTCGCCATGCATGCGCTGTCGCTGCTGCTGACCCTGGAAGCGCTGGCGCTGTTCGGCCTGGGGCGCCGCGCCCACCGGGTGCCGTGCCAGCGCCGCGAGGTCTGGGTGCTGCTGGACGGCGAACACGGCATGCGCGACAACCGGGTGCAGCGCATCATCAGCGAGATCATGCGCGAAACCTTCCTGGCCTATGCCCGGCGCCTGGCGGGGCCGGCGGCGGCGGCCTGGGTGTTCGACCTGGGAATGCGGCTTTCGGGTTAGGCAAACGTCCGAAAGTCAGCCCAGCTCCGCGTCCATTCCCCCTTGCCAGTCGAGGCGCCACCTGAAAGCATGAACCCTGCATATTGGGTTGCTCAGGGAGGAGTCCCCATGACCGGCAGATGTACCCTCCAATCCCGCGCCGCCGCCCTGGTGGGGCCGTTCGGCAGCGGCAAGACCTCGCTTCTCGAGGCACTGTTGTTCCGGGCCGGCGCCATTGGCCGGCAAGGGCGAATTAAGGACGGCTCCACCGTCGGCGATGCCAGCGTCGAAGCGCGCAATCGCCAGATGAGTGTCGAACCCAACATCGTCGCCGCCGAATACCTGAACGAGCGCTGGTCCCTGGTGGACTGCCCCGGCTCGGTGGAATTCCTGCAGGACACTTATAATGCGCTGACGGTGGCCGACGCCGCCGTGGTGGTGGTCGAACCCGATCCCGCCCGCGCCGTGATGGTGGCGCCGCTGCTGAAGTTCCTGGACGAGCGCAAGATTCCGCACCTGCTGTTCATCAACAAGGTGGACAACAACGGTTCCCGCCTGCGCGAGGCGCTGGAAGCGCTGCAGGCGGTGTCCGAACGCCCGCTGGTGCTGCGCGAGGTGCCCATCCGCGAGGGCGACAAGGTGGTCGGCTTCGTCGATCTGGTCAGCGAGCGCGCCTACAAGTACCGCCCCGGCCAGCCGTCCGATCTGATCCAGATCCCCGAGGCGCTGCAGGCCGAGGAGGGCGTGGCGCGGCAGGAGATGCTGGAGCATCTTGCCGATTTCGACGACCACCTGATGGAGGAATTGCTGGAGGACGTCCAGCCGCCGAGCGACGAGCTTTACGGTGACCTGTCGAAGGACCTGGCCGACGACCTGATCGTGCCGGTGTTCTTCGGCTCGGCCGAGACCGGAGCCGGCATCACCCGGCTGTGGAAGGCGTTGCGCCACGACGTGCCGGCGCCCGAGGTGGCGGCGGCCCGCGCCGGCATCGACGCCGCCGGCCCGGCAGCGGCCAAGGTGTTCAAGACCCTGCATGCCGCCCACACCGGCAA
>JBLNBE010000068.1:0-68791 GCA_050259735.1 Bacteroidota bacterium | reverse complement strand
CCGCGAAAGCGGGAATCCATGGGGCCGCAGCACCATATCTAGACCGAACCGCCAGCATTCGCCCCAACATGGACCCCCGCTTTCGCGGGGGTGACGACCAAATAAGAAGGGCGAGCCTTTGTCATCGGCCTGGGGGGCGTAAGCCCCTCTCGCTAGATCGTAATGCCCAAATAGCCTCCATCCTTTTGCCCTGCCGGGCGCCCGCATCCGCGGGCTTGGCCGCGCCCGCAATGGGCGCTGGAGCACCGCGCCTCGTATCGGAGGAACGGTGCTCTACGCCAGGAACCCCTTCAGCACCGCGATCTGGTCGGTGGTGTTGAGCATGGGTGCGTGGCCGCAACCGGGAACGGTGAACAATTGCGCCTTGGGGCCGCGCGTGGTCATGGCTTCGGCCAGGTCCGGTTCCAGCAGGTCGGACTCGGCGCCACGCACCACCAGGGTCGGGCAGGTGATGGCGTCGTAAAGCGCCCAAATGTCGAAATCCAGCTCGCCCTCGGCGAACACCCGCATGGCCGCCGGATCGTAATGGACGGAAAAGCTGCCGTTCTCGCGCCGCCGCGCCGAAGTTTCCGCCATGTTGCGCCATTCGGCGTCGGTCAGCTTGCCGAACGGCGCATAGGCGATGCGCAGGAACGCCTCGAACCGCGACATCGTGGCGAATTCCGGCACCTGGGTGACATAGCTTCTGATGCGCTCGACCGCCGGCAGGTTGGGGCGCGGACCGACGTCGTTGATGACCAGCCGTTCGATGCGCCCAGCACTGGCGGGCATTCCGGCCAGCGCCATGCCGATCAGCCCGCCCATGGAGGTGCCGACCCAGCGCACCCGTTCCAGCCGGTAATGATCCATCAGCGCCAAGGCATGGCCGCAATAGGCGAGCGCGTTATAGTCCTCTATAGGATTGGACGACCAACTGGACAGGCCGCGGCCGATGGTGTCAGGGCACACCACATGGTACAGCGCCGACAGCGCGCGGGCCGGAGTGTCGAAGTCGCGGCCGTGACGGGCCAGGCCATGCCACATGATGATCGCCGGGGCCGACGGGTCGCCCCATTCGGTGACATGCATCTCGTGCCCGGCGATGGGGATGTAGCGGGAACGCGGTTCGGCGTGAGAGTGGCTCATGTCTGACCTTGGCCTTTTCGACGGGACGCTGGCTGAGTATATCTGGGACTTAGTATATCCGGCGGAACGGTTTCGCCTACGGGAAGGACGCCATGCTCGACCTCAAGGACCCCACCCTGCTGCGCCACCATGCCTATGTGGATGGTCAATGGATACATGCGGATTCGGGCGACACTTTGGCCGTCACTAATCCGGCCGACGGCAGCGTGATCGCCCGCGTCGCCTCGGTGGGGGCGGCGGAAACCCGCCGCGCCATCGACGCCGCCGCCCGCGCCCTGCCGGCCTGGCGCGGCAAGACCGCCAAGGAACGCGGTGCGATCCTGAAGAAATGGTACGACCTGATCGTGGCCGCCGGGGACGACCTGGCCGTGCTGATGACCGCCGAGCAGGGCAAGCCGCTGGCCGAAGCGCGCGGCGAGGTGACCTATGGCGCCAGCTTCATCGAGTGGTATGCCGAGGAAGCCAAGCGGGTCTATGGCGACATCATCCCGGAAAACGCCGCCGGCCGCCGCCTGCTCGCCGCCAAGGAACCCATCGGCGTGGTCGCGGCGATCACGCCGTGGAACTTTCCCAACGCCATGATTACCCGCAAATGCGCCCCCGCTTTGGCCGCCGGCTGCACCGTGGTGGTCAAGCCGGGCGAGGATACGCCGCTATCGGCGCTGGCGCTGGCCGAACTGGCGGCGCGCGCCGGCATCCCGGCGGGCGTATTCAACATCCTGCCGACCGCCGATTACGTCGCCGTCGGCGGCGAACTGACCGCCAACCCGATCGTGCGCAAGCTCAGCTTCACCGGCAGCACCGAGGTGGGCAAGCTGCTGATGAAGCAATGCGCCGACACCATGAAGAAGGTCAGCTTCGAACTGGGCGGCAACGCCCCCTTCATCGTCTTCGACGACGCCGACCTGGACGCGGCGGTGGCCGGCGCCATGGCGTCGAAGTATCGCAACACCGGGCAGACCTGCGTCTGCGCCAATCGCATCCTGGTGCAGGATGGCGTCTACGACGCCTTTGCCGCCAAGCTGGCCGAGGCGGTGAAGAAACTGGTGGTCGGCCCCGGCCTGAAGGGCGACACCCAGCAAGGCCCGCTGATCAACCAGCAGGCCATCGAGAAGGTCGAGCGCCACGTCGCCGACGCGGTGGCCAAGGGCGCCAAGGTGATGCTGGGCGGCAAGCGCCACGCCCTGGGCGGCACCTTCTTCGAACCCACCATCCTGACTGGCGTCACCCCCGACATGCTGTGTGCGCGTGAGGAAACTTTCGGCCCGGTGGCGCCACTGTTCCGCTTCACCACCGAGGCCGAGGCGGTGCGCATGGCCAACGACACCGAATTCGGTCTGGCCGCCTATTTCTACTCGCGCGACGTCGGCCGCTGCTGGCGGGTGTCGGCGGCGCTGGAATACGGCATCGTCGGCGTCAATGAAGGCATCATCTCGACAGAAGTGGCGCCGTTCGGCGGAATGAAGGAATCCGGCATCGGCCGCGAAGGATCGAAATACGGCATCGAAGAGTTCCTGGAGGTCAAGTACATCTGCATGGGGGGACTCGGGTAAACACCCCACAGCCATTCGACGTAACCGCTATACCGTGCAAACCAGTAGAGTAATTGTACGAATTTGCGTATGTTTTACGCCAAGCGGTTTCGATGGAAGGGCCGACAGTGGATACCTGGGTGGGTGACCTGACGACCGAATTGCTGTGGGCCGAGGACATCGACTCGGCCAAGGCAGCGTTTCGCCGTTTCGCCAATCAGGTCGGTGTCGACTACTACGTCTACGGCAATTCCAGGCCCGGCCTGGAACACCCTTATATCGACAGCACGTATCCCGCCGACTGGATGGCGCATTACTTCGCCAACCGTTACCAGTTCATCGACCCGGTGGTGCTGGAGGCGCAGCGCAGCCACCTGCCCTTCGCCTGGCGCTTCCTGACCAACCGCACCGGCGGCCTCAGCCCCGACCAGCGCAAGCTGTTCGACGAGGCGGCGGCGTTCGGCATCCGCGACGGCTTCACCATCCCGTTCCACACCGCCGAGGGCTGCGTCGCCGTGCAGTCCTACGCCTTCGGTTCGGTGGCCGAGTTGCAGGAAGTGATGAACGCCCAGAGCAAGCTGAAGCTGCTGGCGGTGTACTATCACACGGCGGTCGAACGGCTGCTGGACGTGCAGACCCCGGAAAACGAGCTATCGCCCATGGAACGGCAATGCCTGACCGGCATCGCCCACGGCCGCAGCCTGTGGGAAATCTCGGGCAGCATCCACCGGCCCGAACCGGACGTGGCCGGCGCCCTGCGATCCGCCCGCGAGAAACTGGGCACCAACACCACCGCCCAGGCCATCGCCAAGGCCATCACCCAGGGCCTGATCGCGCTCTGATCCTCATCAAATCGTCATAAAGGCCCTTGGAAGGTTGCGGGCAAAGCGGTACACCCCCCTATCCGCCGTCGAGGCGGGAGCCGATTCAGGGGAGAGTGACCATGACCGCAGCGGCGGCCACCACCTTCATGTACGCGCCCGAACTGGAGCGCATGGACCGCGCCGCGTTGAAGCGGCTGCAACTGGAGCGCCTGAAGCGCACCCTGGCCCATGCCTATGCCAACGTGCCGCACACCCGCGCCGCCTTCGCCGCCAAGGGCGTCACCCCCGACGACCTGCATTGCCTGGAAGACCTGCACCGCTTTCCGTTCACGGTGAAGACCGACCTGCGCGACAATTACCCCTTCGGCCTGTTCGCCGTCCCGCGTGAGAAGCTGGTGCGCCTGCATGCCAGCTCGGGCACCACCGGCAAGCCCACCGTGGTCGGCTATACCAAGGAAGACATCGACACCTGGGCCGAGTTGATCGCCCGCTCGCTGGCCTGCGCCGGCGCGCGGCCGGGCGACGTGATGCACAATTCCCTGGGCTACGGCCTGTTCACCGGCGGTCTGGGCTTCCATTACGGCGCCGAGCGGCTGGGCTGCACCGTCACCCCGATGTCGGGCGGCCAGACCGAACGGCAGATCGCCCTGATGCAGGATTTCGGCGCCACCGTGCTGAACGCCACCCCGTCTTATGCCCTGAACCTGGCGGAAGCCGCCGAGCGCATGGGCGTCGACCTGTCCGCCGGCTCGTTGCGCGTCGGCGTGTTCGGCGCCGAGCCGTGGTCCGAGGGCATGCGCGCCGAGCTGAACCGCCGCCTTGGCTTGCAGGCGGCCGATTCCTACGGCCTGTCCGAGGTGATGGGGCCGGGCGTCGCCATGGAATGCCATCAGCACCACGGCATGCACGCCTGGGAAGACCATTTCCTGTTCGAGGTGGTCCATCCCGAAACCCAGGAGCCATTGCCCATGGGCGAGGCCGGCGAGTTGGTCATCACCACGCTGACCAAGATCGGCCTGCCGATGATCCGCTACCGCACCCGCGACATCACCCGGCTGACCGACGAGCCGTGTCCGTGCGGCCGCACCCACCTGCGCATCCTGCGCGTCACCGGCCGCAACGACGACATGCTGATTATCCGTGGCGTCAACCTGTATCCCAGCCAGATCGAATCGGTGCTGGTCAACTTCCCCGGCCTGGCCCCGCATTATCAGTTGGTGGTATCGCGCCAGGGCAGCCTGGACCACCTGACCGTCGAGGCCGAGGCCGCCGAAATGCGCGGCGAGGACGCGCGCGGCCTGCTGGCCCATCAGGTGCGCCACCACCTTAAGACGATGATCGGCGTCACCGCCGAAGTCATCATCCGCCTGCCGGGAGAGCTGCCGCGCAGCCAGGGCAAGGCGGTGCGGGTGCGTGACATGCGCCGGGAACGGCAATAACCACACTTTTAAGTATTATAAGTCCGCATTGGAAATGGGTATCATCAAGGCACCTAAACCTGCTGAAGGTGTCGCATGCCTGCCGTCGCGCTGTCGGCCCTGGAGACCCGCCTGAACGACACGTCGACGATCGAGGAGATCGCGGCGGCGGTGATCGGCATCGGCCGCACCCTGATCGGCTGTGACGGCATCACCTTCGTCGTCAACGAAAACGGCCATTGCAACTACATGGACGAAGACGCCGTCAGTCCATTGTGGAAGGGCCAGAAATTTCCGGCCGAAATTTGCGTTTCCGGCTGGGTGATGATGAACCGGCAGGGAGTGACCATCCCCAACATCTTCATGGACCCGCGCATCCCGCAGGACGTCTATCGCCGGACCTTCGTCAAAAGCCTGCAGATGGTTCCGGTCGGCAATGGCGGCGCGGCGGCGATCGGCGCCTATTGGGCCGAATACCACGACCCCAGCGACCAGGAAAGCATGGTGCTGTACGCCCTGGCCCGCCTGACCGCGGCGGCCATGGCGCGGCTGGCCTGCGCCGACTGAGCGGCGGCTTTCCGCGCTGCGGCCTTCTGCTATGATCCCCGCCATGACGGATTGGACCATCATCATCGCCATCGGCGCCGCCGCCGCCCTGGGGGCTGCTGTTGCCGGCTTGGCCATGCGGGCGACGACGATGCGGCTGACACGCAGGCTGACGAGTGCGCGTGAGGACAACATCCGCCTGCGCAGCGACTTGGAGCGCCTGCGCACGTCGCAAACCTTCAGCGGCGTCGGCACCTGGGACTGGCGGGTGCAGACCGACACCCTGCACTGGTCGGACGAGGTCTATGCCATGTTCGGCTTCCGCCCTGGCGAGGTGAATCCCAGCTATTCGCTGTTCTGCGCCATGGTCCATCCGGACGACGCCCAGCGGGTGCGCGAAGGCGAGGCCGCCAGCACCGCCGGCCGGGGGCAGCACGACCAGGAATACCGGGTGATCTGGCGCGACGGCACCGTGCGTTGGCTGCGCGAGACCGGCGACATCCTGTTGGACGTGGCGGGGCGGCCGGCGCGCATGATCGGCACCGTGCGCGACATCACCGAGGACAAGGAACGCGAGCAGCGCATGCTGCATCTGGCCTTCCACGACGAATTGACCGGCCTGCCCAATCGCGCCTATTTCCGGGTCCAGATCGAGGACGCGCTGGCCCGCGCCCGCCGAACGACAACGCTGGTAGCGCTGGCCTTCATCGACCTCGACCGCTTCAAGCCCATCAACGACAGCCACGGCCATGCCGTCGGCGATTCCGTGCTGGTAACGCTGGCCGAACGGTTGCGCGGCACCATCCGCGCCACCGATTGCGTCGCCCGGCTGGGCGGCGACGAATTCGTCGTCATTCTGGAAAACCTGCACACCGCCGATGAAGCCGCCATCCTGGCAGACAAGCTGCTGGCCGCCATCCGCGCCCCGCAGTCGCATGCCGGCCTGCGGCTGGACCTGGACGCCAGCATCGGCATCGCCCTGTTTCCGCGTGACGCCGACACCCCGGAAGCGCTGATCGAACAGGCCGACCAAGCCATGTACGCGGCCAAGGCGGCCGGCGCCGGCTTTCGCCTGCACGCCGGCGCCTGACCGTCGTCAAGGCGCATTGACCTTTGGACAACGACCTTAATGATGGTAGGGTCTAGCCCCTTTCGCGGGGGGCTGAAACCGCGACCGAATGGAACCAAAGAGAGGTGAGGTTTTCCATGTCCGCTGCCGTCCAGGCGAAGGCCGCCAGCCGCCTGCTTCTTTCGGGCAACGAAGCCATCGCGCGTGGCGTGTGGGAGGCCGGGGTCAAGGTCGCCGCCGCCTATCCGGGCACGCCGTCGACCGAGATGCTCGAGAACATCGCGCTCTATCCCGATCTGTACGCCGAGTGGTCGGTGAACGAGAAGGTGTCGCTGGAAGTCGCCATCGGCGCCTCGATTTCGGGCGCGCGCGCCTTCTGCGCCATGAAGCATGTCGGCATGAACGTCGCCTCGGATGCGTTCATGACCCAGACTCTGGCCGGCGTGGTCGGCGGCCTGGTGATCGCCGTGGCCGACGATGTCGGCCTGTCGTCGTCGCAGAACGAGCAGGACAGCCGCTTCTGGGGCCGCTTCGCCCACGTTCCCGTGCTGGAACCGGCGGACAGCCAGGAAGCCTATGACATGGTCAAGGTCGCCTTCGACATCTCGGAGCAGTACAACACTCCGGTGATCCTGCGCCTGACCACCCGCGTCTGCCACGTCAAGGCCATGGTCACCGTCGGCGAAAAGGACGAGCGCGCGGTCACCGGCTTCGACATCACCGCCAAGCGCTGGGTGATGACGCCCAACAACGCCAAGGCTATGCTGCCCAAGCAGATCGCGCGCGAGGGCGAGCTGCGCAAGGCCGCCGAGGTGTCGCCGTACAACGTGGTCGAGGACGGCGCGGACAAGCGGGTCGGCTTCCTCACCTCGGGTCCCGCCTTCATGCATGTGCGCGAAAGCTTCCCCGACGCGCCGGTAATGAAGCTGGGCTTCAGCTATCCGGTGCCGGTCGAGGCGGTGAAGGCGTTCCGCGCCACCGTCGACAAGCTGGTGATCGTCGAGGAAACCGAGCCGCTGATGGAAAACGAGCTGAAGGCCGCCGGCCTGCTCGACATCTACGGCAAGGACATCCTGCCGCGCCTGGGCGAGTTGACGCCCAACGTGCTGATCCCGGCGATCTATACGCTGCGCGGCGAGGCCCCGCCCTCGACCACCACCTATCCCAAGTACGAGCCGTTCCCGCGCCCGCCGACCATGTGCCCGGCCTGTCCGCACATGGGCGTCTATTACACCCTGTCGCGCCTGCGCAAGCGGGTGCAAATCTCGGGCGACATCGGCTGTTACACCCTGGGTGCCGGCCATCCGTGGAACGCGCTGGATACCACCATCTCCATGGGCGCCTCGATGGGTGTGGCGCTCGGCATGGACAAGGCGCGCGGCGAGGGCCAGAAGGACAAGGCCGTGGTCGCCGTCATCGGCGACGGCACCTTCCTGCACATGGGCATGCAGGGCATGCTGGACATCGTCTACAACCGTGGCAACGTCACCACGCTGTTGCTGGACAACCGCAGCACCGGCATGACCGGCGGCCAGCACCATGCCGGCACCGGCAAGGACCTGCATGGCGATGAAGCTCCGCGTGTCGACTTCGCCACGCTGTGCGCGGCGCTGGGCGTCAACGCCGAGCGCATCCACAAGGTCGATCCCTACAAGCTGCCGGTGCTGTGGAAGCTGATCCGCCAGGAGATCGAGATCGACGAGCCGTCGGTCATCATCACCGACCGTCCGTGCGTGCTGTCGGAATTCTACGGCAAGCTGAAGCCGCTGATGGTGGTGGACGACAAGTGCACCGGCTGCGGCAACTGCATCAATGTCGGTTGCCCGGCCATCTCGGTCGCCAAGACCGAAGTGACCAAGCGCGACGGCGCCCCCGACATCGTCAAGAAATTCACCACCATCGATACCGCCATGTGCACCGGCTGCAACATGTGCCTGGAATCGTGCGGCCCCAAGGCCATTCTGCCGGCCCAGCCGGTGGCCGTGGAGTAGGAAGACCATGAGCAACATCATCACCAACATCCTGGTGTGCGGCACCGGCGGACAGGGCGTCATGACCGCCGCCGAGATCCTGGCCCAGACCGCCATCGCCAAGGGCTGCGACGTCAAGAAGTCGGAAGTGGCCGGCATGGCCCAGCGCGGCGGCGTCGTCACCAGCCATGTCCGCTTTGGCAAGAAGGTGTGGTCGCCGGTGATTACCCCCGGCACCGCCGACATCCTGGTCGCCTTCGAGGTGGCCGAGGGCGCCCGCTGGGCCGACATGCTGCGGCCGGGCGGCATCGCCATGGTGAACACCATCCGCCTGACGCCGCCGGTGGTGTCGGCCGGCCTGTTCACCTATCCCGACGACCCGGTGGCGACCATGCGCGCCGCCGGCGTCACCGTGTATGACTTCGACGGCGGCGCCATCGCCCGTTCCCTGGGCGACCTGCGTCTGGTCAACACCGTCATGCTGGGCGCCATCGCCGACTACCTGCCCTTCCCGGCCGAAGATTTGGAAGAGCAAATTCTCGGCCGTTTCCGCGCCCGCAAGCCGGCCATGGTCGAACTGAACCGCCGCGCCTTCGAGCTGGGCCGTACCGCCGCGCGCGAACGCGCCGAGGGCGCCCACAAGCTGGCGGCGAACCAGTAATACCGGCCAACCTTCGATTTGACTCGTTGGCCGGTATCCAGCCGCCATCGTGCTTTGCACGTCTCCGACGTGACGGCGGCGGCGGCCAAGCGCCCGGATGGGCGCGCCCGGCGAGGGACAATACAACCGGTCAATTCATTGGCCGGTTGGTATAAGGTCAACACCTTATTATGCTTAAGGAAAAGGAGAGGCTCGCCGCCTCTCCTTTTGCTTTTTCGGGACCTTCTGCTAGCATTGGGTGAAGTGGTCAGTCCAGGGGGATGGTATGTCCGGCGAAGTGGATTTCGCGTCGCTGAAGGTGCTGGTGATCGACGATCAGGAATTCGTCCGCACCATCGTCAAGAAGATGCTGACACAACTGGGCCTGGGCGTCGTCCTTGAGGCGCATGACGGCAATTCCGGCTTGGACGTGGTCATCCGCGAAGTCCCTGATCTGGTCATCTGCGACATCCAAATGCGCCCGGTGGATGGCTTCGGCTTCGTCCGCCAATTGCGCGCCACCCCGGCGGTGGCGCAAACCCCGGTCATCATGCTGACCGCCCACACCGACGCCGCCACCGTCGCCCGCGCCAAGGAACTGCACATCGACGCCTTCCTGGCCAAGCCGGTTCTGCCCCCGGCCCTCAGGGACAAGATCGCCCGGGTGATGACCAAGACCGAAGCGGGGATGGTGTAAGCCCTTCCCTCTCCCGCAAGGCGGGAGAGGGGAATTTACAGTGCTGCGATTTCCCGGGCGACTTCCTCGAACGCGGTTTCGAAGGTCGGCAGCAGGGATTCGGCGAATTCGCCGTCGCCACGGGCGCAGGCGGCCTCGATCTCGGCGGCGAGGCGGCCGAAGCGGTAGGCCCCGGCCGAATTGCCCGCGCCCTTGGCGCCGTGTGACGCCTCGCGGGCATCGTCCACATTGCCGGCTTCCAGGGCGCTGCGGGTTTCAGCCACCAGCGGCCGAGTGCTGTCGACGAACAACACCAGCAATTCGATGGCGTCGGCGGTAACCCCGCCGAAGATTTCGCGCATGGGCGACAGATCCAAGACCGGCGGCCGGGTATCGTCGGCGGGCGCCTCGGCGCGGGCCTCGACCACCTCGGCTAGGCCACGGCGGCGGCGCAGCGCCACGGCGCGCGGCAACAGCTTGCGCATGGTAGAGTCCAGTTGCGCCAGGTCGATCGGCTTGGCCAGGAACGCATCCATGCCGCAATCCTGGCACTTCTTGGCGGTGCCGGCCAAGGCGTCGGCGGTCAGCGCCACGATGGGCATGCGATTCAGGGTTTCCTCTTCCCATGCCCGCACCCGCGTCGTCAGCTCGTAGCCGTCCATCTCCGGCATATGGCAATCAGTCAGCAGCAGGCCGTAATCGCGGATCTGCATGCGTTCCCACGCCTCCAGGCCATTGCCGACGATTTCGATGGCATAGCCCAGCCGCTCCATCAGCCGGCGGATCACCACCTGGTTGGTCGGATTGTCCTCGGCGACCAGGATCAGGGCGCCGGCGGCGGCGGCTTCCTCCATGCTGGGCGGGATGTAGGTTTCGTCGATGCGACGGGTATCGTCCTCGATATCGTCGAGGAAGCCGCGATTGGCCGCCGCCGCCACCGTGCGCCACAGCGGGCCGCGCCGCACCGGCTTGGCCAAGGTGGCGAACAGCCCGGCTTCGCGCGCGTCGCTGGCCGCCGCCGAATAGGTGGCATGCGGCGCCACCATGACGATGCGGGTCGGTGCCGCCGACCCCGCCGCCGCCAGCAGGGCGCGCGCCACCGATACCCGCAGCTTGAAGTCCTGGGCGCCGTCCATCAGCACCACGTCATAGCACCAGCCCGCCAGTGCAGCAGCACGGACCGCTGCCAGGGCGCCGTCGGTCGAGGCCACCACCGCCACCTGGGCGCCGAGATGGCCGAGATACTGGCGCATGGCCTCGGCCGCCACCGGCCCCTCGGCCAGCACCAGCACCGCCACGCCGGCAAGATCGGGGCCTTGCTCCGGCCATGGCGACGCCACTTCCAGCGGCACGCTGAACCAGAAGCACGACCCCTCGCCCACCCGGCTGTCGACGCCGATGTCGCCCTCCATCATGGCGACCAGCCGGCGGCAGATGGACAGCCCCAGCCCGGTGCCGCCATAGCGGCGGGCGATGGTGGCGTCGGCCTGGGTGAACGGCTCGAACAGGCGAGCCTGCTGTTCGTCGTCCAGGCCGATGCCGGTATCGCTGACCGAAAAGCGCAGGCGCAGCGGCCGCTGACTAGCATCCGCCGCTTCGATGGCGATACGGACACAGCCCTTTTCGGTGAACTTGATGGCGTTGCCGGCCAGGTTGGTGATGATCTGCCGCAGCCGCACCGGGTCGCCGCGCAGCCGCTCGGGAAGCGCGGGGTCGACGAAGGTGATCAGGCCGATGCCCTTTTCCAGGGCGCGCTGGGACAGCAGTTCGGCGACGCCTTCGACCAGTTCCACCGGGTTCATGTCCACGGTTTCCAACTGCAGGCGGCCCGACTCGATCTTGGAGAAATCGAGGATGTCGTTGATGATGGTGAGCAGCGAGGTGGCCGAATCGCGGATGACGCGGGCCATTTCCTTCTGCTCGGGCGGCAGGTTCATCTCTTCCAGCAACTGGGCCATGGTCAGCACGCCGTTCATGGGCGTGCGGATTTCGTGGCTCATGGTCGCCAGGAACAGCGACTTGGCCTGGCTGGCATCCTCGGCCAGGCACTTGGCCTCGGCCAGGGCGGCCTCGCCCTCCTTGCGCTTGGTGATGTCGGTGGTCGAGACGCAGATGGCCGGCTCGCCATCCATCTCGATGGCGGTCGCCGACACCAGCGCCCAGAACTCGGTGCCGTCGGCGCGGCGCATGCGGCTTTCGAAATCGGCCAGATAGCCCTGGGCGCGCACCAGCTCGACCACGCAGACGCGGTCGTTGCGGTCGCCGTAGAACCCGGCGGCGTCCATGCCCACTGCGTCGCTTTCGGCGACCTGATACAGTTCGGCCCAGCGCGGGTTGACGTAGAGAACGACATTGTCCGACACGCGCGAGATCGCCAGTGCCAGCGGCGAGGTGTCGAGGATGGCGCGCATCCGGCGCTCGCTTTCCTTGAGCAGCTCGGACGATTCCTGCAGCCGGGCCATGGCGTCCTGGAACACCACCAGTTCGCCGGCCATGTCGGCGATCTCGTCATCGCCCGAGCGCGACACCCGCGTGGTGAAATCGCCCTGGACGATGCTGTGCATGGTCGAGGCCAGCCCCGACAGCCGGGCGACGATGTTGCGGCCAAGATAAAGCCAGACGAACAGCAACGGCCCAAAGAAGGTGCCGCAGGCGATCAGGATCATGGTGCGGCGGCCGGCGGACAGCGCGGCTTCGGCGTGCTGCTCGTTGGCGCCGGCGGCGGCCTCGGCCTGCCCGACCAGATGGCCGACCGCCGAGCTGGTGCGCGCCACCAGTTCGCGGCCTTCCTCGTCGGCGGCGGCCAACCGGCTCTCCAGTTGCAGGAACTGGCCCCGTAGCTCGAAGGCGTTGTTGGGGCCGGACCCCAGCGCCACCAGCTTGCGCACGGCGGCGCGGGCGCGGGCATCCGACGCGCTGCTGTTTTCCACCAGCATGGCAAGCTGGCGGGTGTGGTCGTCATAGCTGCGCCGCGCCCGCGCCAGCGTTTCGGCATCGCCGACGTTGAAGGATTGCCGCAGCGCCGCCACCGTGTCGACGATCAGCGCCAACGACATATCGGCGGCGGCGTTGCCGTCGTGCTGGAAATGGATTTCGCCGTCGACCTCGGCCAGTTCGTCGCTCAGGTGCTGCTGGCGCTCGACCAGATGCAGCCGGTTCTCCACCAGCGCATTGCGGCCGGCAAGGTTGCTGCCGATGGCGCCCATCAGCGCGCGCAGTTCGTCCAGCTGCACCGAGGCGATGCCGATGTCGTGCAGGTCCTCGATCAAGCCGCGCAGGCGTTCCGACTGCTGCTGCAGGGCGATGAAGTTGCTCTGACGCTGGATTTGGGTGTGCGAGCCGTCCAGCGCCGGGGCCGCCGCCGCCAGCCGGGCCGTCGCCTCGGACAGCCGCAACGCCGCCGACACGCGCGGCAGGTTGTCGCGCGTCACCTGCGCCAACAGGCGCTCGATGTCGGAATAGTTGGCCCAGGCCAGCGCGCCGGCAAGCAACGTCATTGCGGCAACCGTCCCGACGGCCACCAGCAGTTTGGCGCGAATTCCAAAGCGCCAACGTCGATCGCCGCCAGACGGCGGGGCCGGAGCCTCGGTCCGCGGCTGGAACAATTCACTCACCCTTTCTGCCTCCCCCCGGAGTGCGTGGTGCAGTATGCCGCAAGGGTTGAAGCGCCACAATATTGCAAGGCCATACCCATACGGTCAGGCTATTTGGTAGGATGCGCACCCGCTCACCGCCGGATCGATCCATGAGCCGCCCGCCTCACCCCAAATCCTCGCCGCGCCTCAAGCCGAAAACACCCGCCGACGCCCTGAGCCAGGCGCAGAGCCTGGCCATGGCCCAGCGGCTGGACGAAGCCGAGGCGGTACTGGCGCATTTCCCCGACCAGCCCGATTGTATCTTCCACCGCGCCACCATCCTGGGCGCGCTGGAACGCTGGGCCGAGGCCGAGCAAGGCTTCGCCCGCATCCTGTCCATCGCCCCCAACCATTTCGACAGCCTGATGGGACTGGCCGGGGCGATGGTGGAGCAGAACCGCGCCGCCGAGGCGGTGCCGCTGCTGGATGCCGCGGTTCGCATCAAGCCGGACGGCAAGACCCGTTATTGCCGTGGCGTCGCGCTGGACGAATCCGGCCGCACCGCCGAGGCCGAGCGCGACCTGTCGGCCGCCCGCCAGATGCTGGTGCAGTGGGCCGAGGCGCGCGACCTCGCTCCAGTCGAGGTCTATGTCCAGATCGCGCGGCGCTGCAATCTGCGCTGCGCCATGTGCGGCCACGAGGTGTGGCAGTCCAATTCCGGCTTCATGGAACCCGAGCTGTTCGACCGCGTGCTGGCCGAATGCGCCGCCAACAACGTCAAGAAACTGCACATCCTGTCCGGCCAGGGCGAGCCGCTGCTGCATCCGCAGGTGTTCGAGCTGCTGGAAAAGGCCGTGGCCCAGGGGCTGCAGGTCGGCATCGTCACCAACGGCACGCCGCTGACGCCGGAGCGCTGTGAACGGCTGGCTGGGCTGGGGCTGGCCTATATTCAGTTCTCGTTCGCTGGCTGGGACAAGGAAAGCTACGAGGCGACCTATGTGGGCGCCAAGTTCGAGCGGGTGATCGAAAACCTGAAGCGCATGTCGGACCTGACGCGCGGCGGCAAGACCGACTTCATGATCAAGGCGGTGTGCTCGGGCGACAATTGGGCCGAAGTGCGCGACCGCACCCGCGCCTTCCTGGCCAGCCACGGCGTCGACCGCGTGTTCACCGTCGTCGCCAACAATTTCGGCGGCAACGTCCAGCACGGCAGGTTCTTCGAACAGCACGGCGTGTGGTCGCTGATGAACCTGACCCACCGCCGCCGCATGCCCTGCCGCGTCTTCCTCAAGGCGGTGGGCGTATTCTGCGATGGCACCGTCACCGCCTGCGGCTGCTACGATTCCAATGCCGAACTCAAGATCGGCCACATCGCCGAACAATCGCTGGCCGAAATCCGCAAAGGCGCCGAATTCCGCCGCATCCTCGACGCCTTCCGCAGCGGCGACCTGACCGGCATCCCCATGTGCGGCAAGTGCGACGACCCGTTTAACTAGGCGATTCTAGACCGGGAATCCCGCCTTGTGCAGGCGCTTGGCCATGGCGTCCTCGGCCTCGATGCTGAGGTCGACCAACGGCGGGCGAGTGATGCGCCAGGCTTGGTCACCGGTGGCGCGCGCCACCAGGGCCTTGAGGGCGGCGATCAGCGGAAAGTCCTGCATGGCGACGCGAAAGGCGGTCAGCGCCTCTTGCAGGCTTTCGGCATCGGGATCGCGCCAGCGCTTGACCAGTTCCACCATGGCGGCGCCGTTGACGTTGGCGTTGGACGAGATGATGCCGGCGCCGCCCAGCCGCAGCAGCTTCAGCCCCAGGGCTTCCGAGCCGGTGAAGACGTCGAAGCCGGGAAACGCCTTGCGCATGGCCTGCATATTGGCGAACTCGCCCGAGCTGTCCTTGATGCCGGCCACCGTGCCGGGAAAGCTTTTGAGCAGCCGTTCGATCAGCGGCAGCGACAACGGCACGCCCGACTGACGCGGGAAATGGTAGAGATAAACCTTCAGCCGTGCGTCGCCGACACGGTCGACCACGCCGGCATAGGCGCGGAACACGCCTTCGTCGGTGACGCCCTTGTAGTAGAACGGCGGCAGCATCAGCGCGCCGCCGCAGCCCAGCTTGACCGCGTGGGCGGTCAACCGCACCGTGTCGGTCAGCGAACAGGTGCCGGTGCCGGGCATGACGCGGGCCATGTCGATGCCGCCCGCCGCCAGGGCGTCCAACAGCATGATCTTTTCGTCCACCGACAGCGAATTGCCTTCGCTGGTGGTGCCGAACGGCGCCAGGCTGATGCCCAACTGGGTCAGCACCCGGCAGAAAGCGACGAAACGCTTGGTGTCCGGCGCAAGGTCCCGGTCGAACGGGGTGAGGACGGGAGCGAGAACGCCTCTGATCCGATCGTCCCTGATCGTGGCCGCCATTGCCCCAACACTCCTTGCCAGTCGCCGCGTGACGCACAGCCTAACCAAAACAGGCGCCCATGCCCAGGCTTGCCGACATTCCTCCTCGTCAGGCCAGCCGCGCGGCATCGGGGTGCCCCCCCCTGCTTAGGCGATAATGCAAGCCCTCCCGCTTTAGTCGTATTCTCGGGGGAACTTTTATCTCCGGGGGGAACCAGGATATGAGCGCCATCTACAACGCGCTGGTCAAGGATTTGGGACTGGCTTGGCCCACCGTGGCCGACGTCACCGTCAGCGGCCAGGATCCATGGGTGCCTTCGGCCTTCCGCGTCGGCGAATGCGCCGCTGCCGCGCTGGGCGCCCAGGCGGCCGCCGTCGCCGAAATCTGGCGCCGGCGCACCGGCCAGCGCCAAAGCGTGCGGGTGGACGCATTGGGCGGGGCACTGTCCACCTTCAGCGTCCATTACCAATCCCAACACGGCTACGAGATTCCCCAAAACGAACCAAGCTATCCGCTGACCACCTTCTATCCTACCGCCGATGGCCGCTGGTTCTTTCCGCACGGCGCGTTTCCCAAGCTGCGCAACGGCCTGATGGATGTGTTCCGTTGCACCATGAACCCCGGTTCCATCGCCGCCGCCATCGCCAGCAACACGGCGCAGCACTGGGAGAATCTGGTAGCCGAGGCCGGCCTGTGCGGCGCCATGGCGCGCTCGCGTGCCGAATGGCTGGCCCATCCGCAGGGCAAGGCGCTGGCGGCGGAACCGCTGGTGGAAATCATCAAGATCGGCGATTCGGCGCCCGAGCCGTTCCACCCGGCGCCGCGCCCGCTGGCCGGCATCCGCGCGTTGGACCTGACCCACGTCATCGCCGGCCCGACCTGCGGCAAGACGCTGGCGGAACAGGGCGCCACGGTGATGCACGTCACCTGGCCCGGCCATCCCGGCCTGCCGCCATTCGACGTGGACACCACGCACGGCAAGCTGGCCGCGCTGTGTGACCTGACCCGCGACGCCGACAAGGCCCGCATGCGCGAGTTGATCCGGGGCGCCGACATCTTCGCCGAGAGCTACCGGCCGGGCGGTATCGCCAAGCTGGGCTTCGGCCCCGAGCAGGTGGCGAGCTTGCGCCCCGGCATCGTCTATCTGTCGCTGAACTGCTATGGCTGGAGCGGACCGTGGGCGGGCCGTCCGGGTTGGGAACAATTGGCGCAGGTCGCCACCGGCATGACGGTGACGCAGGGCAGCGCCGCCCAGCCGGCGTTGCAGCCGACCTATCCCAACGACTATGTCACCGGCTTTCTGGCGGCGCTGGGCGTGCTGACCGCGCTGTTGCGCCGCGCCGACGAGGGCGGCAGCTACCACGTCCGGGTGTCGTTGTGCCGCACCGCCATGTGGCTGCAGGACCAGGGCATCGTGCCGCAACAGGTGCCGCCGCCCGTCATCCCGCCCGACGCCATCACCGCCCATCAACTGACGCGACAATCGCCGTTCGGCCAACTGACCTATCTCGGGCCGGTGCTGCATTACGAACGCACGCCGTCCCACTGGGACCGCATGACCGAGCCGTTGGGCGCCAGTCCCGCCGCTTGGCCGTAAAACCATTGACACCGGCGGCGGCGTTCGCGCAGGGATGGGGGATGACTTCGCCCATCCCCACCGCAATCATCGTCGGCGCCGGCCCTGCCGGACTGATGGCGGCCGAGCAACTGGCCCAGGCCGGCATCGCCGTCGAAATCTTCGACGCCATGGCCACCCCGGCCCGCAAATTCCTGCGCGCCGGCATCGGCGGCCTCAACCTGACCCACTCGGAACCGCTGGAGCGGTTCGTCCGCCGCTATGGCGCCCAGGCCGACCGCTTCGCCGGCTGGCTGGCGGACTTCGGCCCCGAGCAACAGCGCGCCTGGGCGGCCGAGCTGGGGGTGGAAACCTTCGTCGGCTCGTCCGGGCGGGTGTTCCCCACCGCCTTCAAGGCGGCGCCCATGCTGCGGGCGTGGCTGCGCCGGTTGGCACGCCAGGGCGCGCATCTGCACAGCCGCCACCGCTGGCTCGGCTGGGACACCGAAGGCCGCCTGCGCTTTGCCACCCCGGCGGGCGAAATTACCGTTGCCGCCGACGTCACCGTGCTGGCGCTGGGTGGTGCCAGTTGGCCGCAATTGGGGGCGGATGGCGGCTGGGTGCCGGTTCTGAGCGGCCAAGGCGTCGCGGTGGCGCCGCTGAAGCCGGCCAATTGCGGCTTCGACGTCGCCTGGAGCGACCATTTCCGCGACCGTTTCGCCGGCCAGCCGGTCAAGTCCGTCGGCCTGAGCTTCGGCGACCGCAGCCTGAAGGGCGAATTCGTCATTACCAAGACCGGCATCGAGGGCGGCGCCGTCTATGCCCTGTCGGCCGCGCTGCGCGATGCCTGTCCCGGCGCGGTGCTGATGCTGGACCTCAAGCCCGACTGGCCGCTGGCCAAGGTCGAGGCCGCCCTGGCCAAGCCGCGCGGCAGCCGCTCGCTGTCGCACCACCTGGAGCGCACCATCGGCCTGAAAGGCGTCGCCGCCGGATTGTTGCGCGAACTGGCGCAGCCGCTGCCCGAGGGGCCGGCGGCATTGGCGGCGCGCCTGAAGGCGTTGCCATTGCCGCTGCTGGCCCCGCGCCCGTTGGCCGAGGCCATCAGCACCGCCGGCGGCGTCCGCTTCGACGCCGTCACCGACGGCCTGATGCTGGCGGCGCGGCCGGGCGTGTTCGTCGCCGGTGAAATGCTGGATTGGGAAGCCCCCACCGGCGGCTATCTGTTGACCGGATGCTTCGCCACCGGCCGTTTGGCCGGGTTGTCGGCGCTGTCCTGGCTGAAAGGCTGATCGCCGTCCGGTGGATTGCCGGCGGACCCGCGTGCACCCGATGTTTAGGGAAACGCGGAGATCACGCCATGCTGACCGACCTGCTGCTCGTCCGCGCCCAGATGCGTCCCCACCTGGACCTGGAAACCGCCGGCCGCCTGACCTGCTGGTGGTCGAACTGGCGGCGGCGCTGGTGGCTATAAGGGCTAATACACGCCCCTGGAATTGAGGAAGTGGCTATAGCGCCGATCCTCGGTGCAGATGTGGTTGACCAGCCAGTCGCGCAGGAAGGTCAGCACGAAGCCGCTGTCGGCACCGCCCTTGTCCAGCAGGTGCTGGCGCATTTCGGCCAACTGGTCCATCAGCCGGGCATGGCGGGTGCGGTGGCCTTCGGTTTCCGGATAGGCGTGGCGCAGCATCAGCGCCTCTTCCTCGCCGAAATGATAGCGGGCGTATTCCGCCATGGCGTCCAGCAGCGACACCACCTCGGCCAGGTCGCGGTCTGAGTCGACGGCGTCGAGGATGGCGTTGGCCTGTTCGAACAGGCGGCGATGCTGGGTGTCGAGGCGCAGCACGTCGACACGATATTCCTCGTGCCATTGCAGCATGACCCGGCCCATGTGCTCGCCCTCGAAGATCGAGGTCATGCGCTTGCCCGAGGTTTCGAACAGCTTCCACCGCACCGACGGAATGCCGGCCAGCAGCGACGCCGGGATCAGGAAGACGTCGGTGGTCTCGACCGGCTTGAGGCGGAACATGCTGGGCGTCCAGAAGATCGCCAGCTCCTCGCCGAAGAAGTCGCCCGGCCCCAACAATTCGACCACATGCTCGCCCAGGATGCGCGCCACCGTGCCGGCCACCACCAGCGCCACCGCCTCGGGGCCGATGTCGATGGTCTCGCCCACGTCGAAGCGGCGCTGGGTCATTTCCTTGGCGATGCGGTTAAGCGTGCGCGTCGACACCACTTCGCCGAACAGCCATGTGCGCTGCAGGAAGTCGCGGTTCTCGAAGATGCGGGTGATCTCGCTGGACAGGTTGTTGCGGCGGACGAACTCGCCGTACAGCGAACACGGAATCTGCAGCGCCTTGACGAAGCCGATGGCGCGGTAGGTTTCCGATACCGGCGAGCCGAACAGCGCCGACAATTCGCCGATCAGCGCACCGGCCGACAGCACCGAACGGCCTCCGCCGGTCATGTGGATGGCCTCGACGCTGCCCGACAGCAGCAGGAAGATGGACGGCGCCGGCTGGCGTTCCTTGACCAAGATGGTGCCCGGATTGCAGGTCACCACCGGGTTGTTCAGCAGCACCCGGATCTGGTGGTGGGCGATGTCGGGGAAATAGCCCATCAGCAGCTCGTAGGCCGCACGCCAGATGAAATCGTGATTCGACGGGATCAGCACGTCCACCGTGCCGAACGACGCGGTCGAGCCGATGGCCTTTTGCGCGATGGTGTTGCGCATCGCCGTATGGGCCAGGATGATCTTGCCCGAGGTGTCGTTGCGGAAATCATAGGCGTCGCCATGGATCATGCCGCCGCCGACATCCACTTTCTTGATGTCCACCGAGGCGGCGTAATCCTCGACGATGCGCTGGTACAGGCCCGAGTTGATGCCGGGTTCGTCGGCCGCGTCGGTGACGAAGCCCTTCAACACGTCAAGCCGGCAGATGTCGGCCAAATGGGCATAGGTGCGGAAGCCGCCCTCCCACAAAGCGCGGAACAGGAACACCGTGGTCTCGACCGGATGGGGCGAGAACAGCGGCTTGACCTCCAGCCCCTCGATGTCGTTCCAGCTATCCTCGACCATGTCGTGGCATTCGAAATAGTCGGCGAAGGCGGCCGGCTCGATGGACAGCAGCGCCGCCATCTTGCGCGCCACCGAGGCCCGCACCAGCGGCGTCGCGTAGTACTTGATGCGGTGGTCGGCGCGAATCAGCGTGGTCAGGCCGGCGAAGTGATCGTCGTGCGAGTGGGTGTGGAAGATGCCGTCGATCTCGTTGACGCCAATCCCCAGCGCATCCAGCGTGTGCAGGATGTTCGGGCCGGCGTCGATCAGGTAGACACGCCCCTGGAACATCAGCACCGACCCCATGCTGGGGCGGTTGATGTCCCAGCCGTCACCCTCGCCGGAATGCACCACCGCGAAATATTCCCGCGGCATGTGATAGAAGCCCAGCGGATAGGGGCATTCATAGGTTTCGAACGGCTGCAGGTTCAGGTCGACGGTGACCGTTTCGTCGCCATAGCGGAATTCGAACACGTTCAGGCGCAGACGGCGCACGGTGATGCCGGCGCGGATTTCCACCGGCTCGCTTTCCACCGCCAGGGTGTCGATCAGTTCCGACGGATGGCAGATGCGGCCGAAGGCGAATTTCAGCTTCAGCCGCATGCGTTCATGCGCCTGTTCGGGCGTGGCGCCGGCGTCGATCAGTTCGTCCTCGCTGATCAGGCCGTAATTGCCGCGATAGATGTACTGCAGTTGGGCCAGCACCTGCTCGGGCGAGCCGACGATCAGCGGCTTGACCCCGGTATTGCCGGGATGGCCGGGAACGATCATGCCCTGGCGATAGAACATCTGCAGCACCGGGAATTCGCCCAAATTGGCGAAGGTTCCGTTCTGCACCATGACGTCCGACAGCAGAATCACGTTCGGACCGGTTTCGTACAAAATATCGGCGAATTCGGTTGGCGCGATCAGGCCGCGCTTCATCAGATGCTTGACGGTGTCGGCCGGACAACCGCAAAGGACCCGAACGTCCGCAGAGGGGAACTCGACCCACCAGACGCCGGTGCTGACCTCGATCTTACGAATGGACTGCATGCTGATGTCCGAACCCCCGAAGTGATTCATGTTAGGGCTTCACTGTGTGCGCATCAACTCGGACAGCGGCAAGATCGCCCATTTTTGGCGTATTTCTTGGCGAATGGCGGTTTAAAAAGCCGCATTCCGCGTTCCACTTTTTGAAAGACAGTGTTTCTTGCCATGCGGTCATCGCATGCTTTCCCCCGCACATGGCGCTTGACCTAAGGTATGGACCTGAGGTCTTCTGTCGCCCGCCCCCACCCTTCGGTGCAGGATGGGCCTGCCCGCCGTGCCGTTTCCAGCGCGGAGCGCCCCCACCCCATCCGTTGGGGTGAAAATATATGCTTTAGAGTAATAAATCCATGAGCGAAGATTTGGACACGCCCCCAACCTCTAGGAACGACACCGTTCTGCGCCTGCTGGTGCTGGGGGTGATCTATACCGTGGCGGTTTTCTTCGTCGTGGCATTGTCGCCGTCCCTGGGCTTCATGTCGCCCCCGTCCGCCGGAGACACCGGCAGCGTCGCCGCCGCGCCCGAGTCCCGCGCCCACTGAACGTCCCGCCCCTCTGTGTGACAGCCCGCCCGTGTTCGAGGCGGGCTTTTTTGTGCCATGCGCCCGGCGCATGAGATTGCGAACGATTTGCACTTGCGGCCCGCGCGTAATTTGTGGTTACTGCAATAGACAGTCATTCTCAATCGAGGCCAACCATGTTCTCCCCCCGCACCCTGGCCGTCCGCTGCATGGTCGCCGCCGCGCTGTCGCTCGGCGCCACGGCGGCCCTGGCCGACACCGGCCATTGGCAAGCCCAGGCCGACAGCGTCGCCCAGGCCGTGGATGCCGCCGAAGCGGCCTTCGCCAAGGGCGACGTGGAGAGCGCCAAACGCTCGGTGACCGCAGCGTATTTCAGCAATTTCGAGGATTCCAAGCTGGAAGCCGCCATCCGCAAGTATGTCGGTTCCAAGCGCGCGGCCGAGATCGAGAAGTCCTTCGCCACCCTGCGCAAGGCCATGGCCGCGAGTGATGCCGGCCAGGTCAAGGCCGTGGCCCAATCCCTGCGCGCCGACATCGCCACCGAGGCGCGCAAGCTGGACGAGGCCAAGGTTGCCCCCAACGTGTTCGAGGTGAACCAGTGATGCGCCCCCTTTTCATCAAGTTGTTCGCTTTGGCGATGGTGCTGCTGCCCGCAATGGCCCATGCCGAGGGTGCGCTGGACCACCGCGCCGTCGCCGCCCGCATCGTCGCCCAGGGCAACGACTTGGTGGCCACCTATGACCCCACCGCCGGCGGCGCCACCGCCGACGGCATGTCCGACCTGTATTTCTCGGTATTCGAGGAAACCGGCCTGGAGGCCGATATCGGCGCCGCCAACCCGTCGGCCAAGACCGAGCTGGAATCCGCCTTCGCCGGCGTGATCGGCCTGGCCACCGCCAATGCCCCCAAGGACAAGGTGGATGCCGCCTGGCGCAAGCTGGAAGGCCGCCTGATCGAGGTCACCGACGCCCGCGCCGCCGCTGCCGGCGGCGGCTGGCTCAGCGCCTTCTTGCAATCGCTGCTGATCCTGCTGCGCGAAGGCTTCGAAGCCATGCTGGTGGTCACCGCCCTGGTCGCCTATCTCAAGCGCCTGGGCGCCGAGGACAAGGTGCGGGTGGTGTGGCAAGCCGTAGCGCTGGCCCTGGTCGCCAGCGGCCTGACCGCCTGGGCGCTCAATGCCGTGGTGGCGCTGTCCGGCGCCGGCCAGGAGGCGGTCGAGGGCGCCACCATGCTCGTGGCGGCGGTGGTGCTGGCCTATGTCAGCCACTGGCTGTTCGCCCGGCGCGAGGCGCAGCGCTGGCAGGGCTATATCAAGGATCAGGTCAGCAAGGCGCTGTCCGACGGCCAGATGTTCTCGCTGGGCTTCGCCGCCTTCCTGTCGGTCTACCGCGAGGGCGCCGAGACGGTGCTGTTCTATCAGGCCCTGATGGGCGGCGCCCCCGGCCAGGGATCGGCCATCGCGCTGGGCTTCGTCGCCGCACTGGTCGGCCTGGGCGCGATCTACTGGATCATGCGCAACGCCTCGATGAAGCTGCCGCTGGCGCCGTTCTTCGCCGGCACCGCCGTGTTGCTGTATGCCCTGGCGGTGACCTTCGCCGGCGCCGGCATGCTGGAATTGCAGGAAGCCCGCCTGATCTCGGCGACGCCGCTGGCCGGCCTGCCGGCGATCCCGGCGCTGGGACTGTTCCCCACCGTGGAAACCATCTCGGCGCAGGCGGTGCTGTTGCTGGCCTTGGTGCCGGTGCTGGGTACCTGGGCGGTCAAGCGGCGTAGGGCCACGCCATGATGCCGCGCCAGATTCCGGCCGCCGAACGGGCGCGTCCATCGGCACGGCTGGCTGCCCCGATCGAGGCGTTCTTCGTCCGCAACATCCGCTGGCTGCCCTGGGTGCATGCGGCGATGTTCGTCGGCTTCGTCGGTCTGCTTCTGGTCCCGGCCCTGCTGCCCAACCCGCCCGAGGACGCCGGGCCGTTCGACAACCTGACCGTCTTCGCCAACCTGGCGCTGTGGGGCGTGTGGTTCCCGTTGCTGCTGCTGTCGGTGCTGGCGACCGGGCGGTCGTGGTGCGGCATCCTGTGCCCCATGGGCGCCGCCTCGGAATTCGCCTCGAAACGGGGCCTGCGCCTGACGCCGCCACGCTGGCTGACCTGGCCGGGCACGCCGGTGCTGTCGTTCATCGTCGTCACCGTGCTGGGTCAGACCACCGGCGTGCGCACCCACCCCGAGGCGGCGGCGGAAATCTTCGGCGGCACCATGGCCGCCGCCATCCTGTTGGGCTGGCTGTTCGCGCCGGGCAAGCGGCCGTGGTGCCGCCACGCCTGCCCCATCGGCCTGTTGCTGGGAGTGTTCAACCGCCTGGGCGCGGTGGAGTTCGTCCCCAAGCGGCCGGAACAGGGCGGCGACCGCTGGAGCGACAAGGGCGCCTGCCCGACCATGATCGACCTCAAGCGCAAAAGCGAAAGCCGCCACTGCATCGAATGCTTCCGTTGCGTCAGCCCGCCGGCCCCCGGCGGGCTGTACCTGCGTCTGCGCCACCCCGGCGAAGAGATCGAGCAGATCGCCGGCCGCAATCCCAACCTGTCCGAGATCCTGTTCCTGTTCCTGGGCGGCGGCGTCGCCCTGGGCGGCTTCCTGTGGGGCGTGCTGCCGCTGTTCAACACCGTGCGCGACGCCTTGGGCGAATGGGCCATCGACCATGACGTCGCGTGGCTGCTGGAAAGCGGCCCCAGCCTGCTGATGAGCGTCCATCCCGACCGCCGCGAAGTCTTCCTGTGGCTGGACTTCGTCATGATCGCCGGCTTCATGGCCGCCACCATGCTGGCCTTCACCGTCGGCCTGTCGGCGCTAACCCTGGCCGCCGCGTGGCTGTCGGGCCGCCTGGGCGGCAACCGCAGCCTGTGGCGCCGCTTCCTGGAACTGGGCTATCAGTTCACCCCCATCGCCATGGTCTCGCTGCTGCTGGGCCTGGGCAGCGGCCTGTTCACCGCCCTGAAGGCGGTGGGCCTGCCGGTAGCGGCGGTGGCGGGGATCAAGGTCGCCCTGTTCGCCGTCGGCATCGTCTGGAGCCTGTGGCTGGCCGACCGCATCCTGCGCGGCCAGGGCGTCACCGGCTGGCGCGCAGTGCCGGCCCTGGTTCCGGGGCTGGCGGGCACGGCGGCGGTGGCGGCAGCGTGGTGGCCGGCCTTGTTCTAAGCGCCGAATACCATCGGCCGTGTCCTCAATGACCAAACGAGCGCCAGCCCGGATGGTCGAACGTGCGGCCGTATTCGTCGAGCGCGCCGAGGATGAAAGCGATGCCGACCTGCTGCTTTTCCGGTTGCCGTAGCCGTTCGATGCCGGTGAACATGCGTACCAGCAACAGATGCAGGCGTGCATCGACGTCGGGTTCCAGCGTGCAGGTCTTGGTCAGGCGGTCGATATCCGCCTCGACGGCATCGGCGATGCGCGGGTAGTCGTCGGGGCCGGGACGCTTGGCCAAAGCGGCCGCCATGGTGGCCCAAATGGTTTCCATCCCCTGGCGCAGGGCGGCATCGGTCGGGACCAGCTTGCCCTGCTCGGCGGAAACCGCCGTATTGGGGGCCGCGTGGGAATGGCCGTGCTCACCCGCCAGCGCGCCGCCGTGGACAAGGGCGACAAGGGCCACCGCGCCCATGAATTTACCGTGCATGTTCTTCTCCGACGGGCCTTGCGGCCCCACTGCGTCCACCGTCCATCGCGACAATGATGGGGACGCCATGAACCGGAAATGAACGTGCCCGGCCTATCCCGCCGCGACCAGCCCGGCCAAGCCGGCGAAAGCCGGCTGCGGGTGGATGACCAGCCAGGTCGGGATGGGCGCCAGATAGTCCTGAAAGCGCCCCTTGTCCTCGAACCGGCGGCGGAAGCCGGATTGCACGAAGGCATCGCGCATGCGCGGCAGGATGCCGCCGGCGATGTAGACGCCGCCGCGCGCCCCCACCGTCAGCGCCAGATTGCCCGCCACGGTGCCCAGCATGGCGAAGAACATGTCCACCGCCTCGCGGCACAACGGGTCCGATCCCTCGACCCCGCGCTGCGAGATGGCGTCGGGGGTGGAATAGGCCGCCGGCCGGCCGCGCAGGGCGGCCAGCGCCTCGTACAGATTGACCATGCCCGGCCCCGACAGCACGCGCTCGGCCGAGACGTGGCCAAAACGCTGGCGCAGCCATTCCAGCACCGCGTCTTCCTGGGCATTGGCGGCGGCCAGGGTGACGTGGCCGCCCTCGGTCGCCAGTGCCGACCAATGGCCGGCGGTATCGGGCACCAGCGCCGACACCCCCAGGCCGGTGCCCGGCCCCAGCACGGCGATGGGCGCCCCCTCGGCCGCCGTGCCGCCGCCCACCTTCAGCACATGGTCGGGGCCGAGACGGCGCACCGACAGCGCCACGGCGGTGAAATCGTTGATGACCTCCAGCCGATCCAGCGCCAGGTCGCGCCGCACCTGCTCGATGGAGAAGTGCCAGGCGGAATTGGTCAGGTCGACCACGTCGCCGGTGATGGGCGACGCCACCGCGAAGGCGGCACGGTCGACCGTCACGCCGTCGCCATGGGCGGCCAGGAACGCCTGGGCCGCCTGGGCTGGGCCGGCATGGTCGGCACAGCGCATGACCATGGGGTCGCCGGGATGCCCCGCCTGGTCGACCAGGGCGAAGCGGGCATGGGTACCGCCGATATCGGCGATCAAGGCAGCAGCGGACATCAGCGCAAAATTCCCAATCAGACGGTGCCGCCGGTCAGCGAGCGATAGAGGTCGACATAGCGGCTGGCCGAACGGCCCCAGGTGAAGTCCTGGGTGACGCAGGACAACTGGACCTTGCGCCACTGCTCGGGCTGGCGGTACATGCCCAGCGCCCGTTCCAGCGTCCATTGGAAGGCGCCGGCATTGGCGTGCTCGAAGGCGAAGCCGGTGGCGGTGCCGGTCATCAGCCCGTCATAGGTGGTGTCCACCACGGTGTCGGCCAAGCCGCCGGTGACGTGCACCACCGGAATGGTGCCGTAGCGCATGGCATAGAACTGGGTCAGGCCGCACGGTTCGAAGCGCGACGGCATCACCAGCATGTCGCCCGCCGCCATCAGCTTGTGCGCCAGCGTTTCGGAATAGCCGATGGTCACCGCGATCTGCGCCGGGTTGGCGGCGGCCACCGCCTTGAACCCATCCTCGAGCGCACGGTCGCCGGTGCCGACCACGGCCAATTGGGCGCCCTGGCTCAGGATGGTGGGCAGCACCGCCAGCACCATGTCCATGCCCTTGAGGTCGTTGAGGCGGCTGACGATGACCAGCAACGGCGCGTCGGGCTTCTGCTCCAGCCCCAGCTCGGCCTGCAGCGCCGCCTTGTTGGCGGCCTTGCCGGCGACGTAATCGAGCGCCGGATAGGGATGGGCCAAGCGGACATCGGTGGCCGGGTCCCATACGCCGTAATCGGCACCGTTGAGGATGCCGGTCAGGTCGGCGGCGCGGTCGGCCAGCACGCCTTCCATGCCGCAGCCATGGGGTGCCGCCTGGATTTCCTTGGCATAGCGCGGGCTGACGGTGGTCAGCTTGTCGCTATAGACCAGGCCGGCCTTGAGGAACGACATCGTGTCCCAATATTCCAGGCCCTGCATGTGGTAGAAATCCCACGGCAGGCCCAGGCGCGGCACCGTGTCGGCGAGGAACTGGCCCTGATAGGCGATGTTGTGGATGGTGAACACGGTGGCGGGGCGGTCCTCTGTCTGCCACGCCTTCAGATAGGCCGGCGCCAGACCGGTCTGCCAATCGTGGCAATGCAGCACGTGCGGGCGCCATTTGACCGGGCTGTCGGCGGTGCACAGACGGGCCGCCGCCCACGACAACAGGCCGAAGCGCAGCGCATTGTCGGCATAGTCGCTGCCGTCAACGTCCTGATAGGGACCGCCGGCGCGGTGATAGAGCGCGGGGCAGTCGATCAGCCATACCGGCACGCCGGAATCGGGCAGCTTGGCACTGACCAGCCGGGCCTCGGCGCCGACGCCCAGCGGATCGCCCAACGAGGCGACCTGACGCTTGCCCTCGGCCTTGTCCATGGCCTGGGCATAGCCGGGCAGCAGGACACGCACATCCTGCCCGCCCTCGATCAGCGCCGCCGGCAGCGCCCCGGACACGTCGGCCAGACCGCCGGTCTTGACCAGCGGATAAACCTCGGACGAAGCGAACAACACGCGCATGGGGCCTCCCATCGGCTGCACAGACTGGTGTCCCTCAACCCTATCCCATGGCGCCGCTGCACGAAAGCCGCTTCACCACTCGTGTTACCTGTTGATGAAGGAATGGCGCCCTGCTTGAGCGGCAGTTGTGCGGTGGGGCGTTCTATGGCACCGTCGTCGGCGGATTCCAGGGGGAGCGGAGCCAACTCCGCCGCGAATATCTTGGATATCAAATATCTTGGAGAGACGTACTGATGGTGGAGTCTCAGGACCGGGTAAGTCACGACATCGATATCAATCTGCGCCTGCGCCGCACCCTGGCGCTGGTCCTGGCCGGCGGCCGCGGGTCGCGCCTGAAGGCGCTGACCGACTGGCACGCCAAGCCCGGCATTCCCTTTGCCGGCAAGTTCCGTATCATCGACTTCACCCTGTCCAACTGCATCAATTCGGGCATCCGCCGCATCGGCGTGCTGACGCAGTACAAGGCCCACTCGCTGTTGCAGCACATCCAGCGCGGCTGGAGCTTCCTGCGCGGCGAGTTCAACGAATTCATCGAGCTGTTGCCCGCCCAGCAGCGCACCGAGGGCGAGAACTGGTACAAGGGCACCGCCGACGCGGTCTACCAGAACCTGGACATCATCCGCGAACACAACCCGGAATACGTCCTGATCCTGGCCGGCGACCACATCTACAAGATGGATTACGGCAAGATGCTGGCGCACCACGTGGCGCGCGGCGCCGACGTGACCGTCGCCTGCCTGGAAGTGCCGCTTGAGGACGCCAAGGGCTTCGGCGTCGTGGCGGTGGACGAAAACGACGCCATCATCCGCTTCGACGAAAAGCCGGCCAACCCGCAGCACGCCCCGGGCAAGCCCGACCGCGCGCTGGCCAGCATGGGCATCTACATCTTCAACGCCCAGTTCCTGTACGAGCGGCTGAACATGGATGCCAGCCAGCCGGGGACCGAACACGATTTCGGCAAGGACATCCTGCCCAAGCTGATCGGCAAGCACACCATCATCGCCCATCCGTTCCTGGACTCGTGCGTCATGCACGACGGCGCCAAGGAACATTACTGGCGCGACGTCGGCACCATCGACGCCTATTGGGAAGCCAATATCGACCTGACCACGGTGACGCCGGCGCTGAACCTTTATGACGATAGCTGGCCGATCTGGACTTACCAGGCCCAGTTGCCGCCGGCCAAATTCGTCTTCGATTCCGATACCCGGCGCGGCATGTCGGTGGATTCGCTGGTGTCGGGCGGCTGCATCATCTCGGGCGCCGTGGTGCGCCGGTCCATGCTGTTCTCCAACGTCCGCGTCAATTCCTATTGCCTGGTGGAAGACTCGGTGGTGCTGCCCAATTGCGACATCGGCCGCCACGCCAAGCTGAAGAAGTGCATCGTCGACCAGGGCTGCGTCATTCCGCCCGGCCTGGTGGTGGGCGAGGATGCCGAACTGGACGCCAAGCGTTTCGACCGCACCGACAAGGGCGTCACCCTCATCACCGCGGACATGCTGAAGAAGCTGGAGAGCTGAGCTGGGTGGCTGGGCCACGCGCTGGCGCGCACTGAAGCGGGAAACGTTGGCCGTCGCCATCGCCGCCCGCGACCCGCGCACGCCGTGGCCGGCCAAACTGCTGGCCGCCCTGGTGGTGGCCTATGCGTTGTCGCCCATCGACCTGATCCCCGATTTCATCCCGGTGCTGGGCTATCTCGACGATCTGATCGTGGTGCCGCTGGGCATCTGGCTGGTGTTGCGCCTGATCCCCGACGACGTCATGGCCGACGCCCGCGCCAAGGCCGCCGAGAGCGGCCGGCCGGGCAACAGCCTATGGGGATTGGTCATCGTCGTCGCCCTGTGGATCGGCGCGGCGGTATTGACGTGGCGGATGCTGCGATAGGCGCCTTGGCCGGGACAAGCCCGGCCATGACGCAAAGCGCTTACTGCAGGAAGGTATCCAGCGCCTTGTCGACCAGATCGACATTGCGCGGATGGTGCAAGGTCACTTCGCCGGCATCGGCTTCCACCGTCACCCAGGCGTTATGGCCGTCGGCCTTCACCATCACCGAGATGATGGTATAGGGCGTGTCGTGGCGAGTGATCTGCATGGACATGCCGTCGGCCTGATAACGGCGCTCGCCCTCGTGCGGCAACGCCGCCATCAGGCGGCGGAACATAGGCTTGGTACGCATTTTCGCGATTCCAAGAAGTTTGTGAATGCAAACAACCTACGCCCGCCCCACCCCAACCACCAGTCGCCAAAACGCATGGCCCCATGAGGATGGGTGACCACGCAGTCGCCACAATCCCTTCCTATGGTTTAACCGAGGCGTCGCGACGCGACTTTTCCACCTTGCGCCAGCCGGCGACGTTCTTGTTGTGCTCGTCCAGGCTTTTGGCGAAGACGTGCCCGCCCGAGCCGTCGGCGACGAAGTACAGCGCATCGCTTTGCGCCGGGTGCAGCACCGCCTCGATGCTGGCGCGGCCGGGATTGGCGATCGGGGTGGGCGGCAGGCCATCGTGGACGTAGGTGTTCCACGGATGCGGGTTGTCCAGATCGGCCCGGCTGATCGGGCGGTCCAGCACTCCCAGCTTTTCGGACACGCCATAGATCACGGTCGGATCGGATTGCAGCTTCATGCCCAGGCGCAGGCGATTGAGGAACACGGCGGCGACCCGCGGGCGTTCGGCCTTGAGGCCGGTTTCGCGCTCGACGATGGAGGCCAGCACCAGCGCCTCCTCCTTGCTTTTCAGCGGCAGATCGGCGGCGCGGCCGGCCCAGGCCTGGTCCAGCGCCAGGCGCATGGATTTTTCCATGCGCGCCACCACCTCGTCGCGGCCATCGTCGCGCGACAGGTGCCAGGTCTCGGGCAGCAACGACCCTTCCGCCGGCTTGCGGGTGATGGCACCGGCCAGGTAATCGGCCTCCGCCACCTCCTGCAGCGCCTGACGCACGGTCAGGCCCTCGGCGATGGTCAGCTTGTGCACCACCGTGCGCCCCTCGGCCATCATGGTCATGGCCTCTTCCGGCGTCACGTGGGCGGGAAAGGCGTATTCGCCGGCCTTCAGCGCGGCGCGGCGCAGCTTGGTGCCGACCATGAAGCTGTAGGGATCGGGGACCACGCGGGCCTCGGCCAACTGGTGGGCGATGGCCTCCAGGCCAGATCCCTTGGCGACCACCACGTTGGCGGCCTCGGCCAACGGGCCGGGATGGGTGAAACGGCGATGGCCCTCAAGACCAGCCCATGTGGCACCGGCAACGGCCACCACCGCCAGGACGAACACGATCTTCCAAAAAGCGCGCATCTTTCCTATCCGGAAAAGCAGAAGGCCCCCGTGCGGTGCAGGGGGGCCTTCGTCAGCTTGCCTTACCGGCCCCTTACGGAGCCTTGCCGAAAATCAGCGAAGCGTTGGTACCGCCAAAGCCGAACGAGTTCGACATGGCGTAGTTGATTTCACGCTTCTTGGCGACCTTCGGCACCAGATCGATATCGCAGCCCTCGTCCGGATTGTCCAGGTTGAGGGTCGGCGGGGCGACCTGGTCCCGCAGGGCCAGCAACGAGAAGATGGCTTCCACCGCACCGGCGGCACCCAGCAGGTGGCCGATGGCCGACTTGGTCGAGCTCATGGACAGCGTGTTGACGGCGTTGCCGAACAGGCGCTTGACCGCGCCCAGCTCGATCACGTCGCCCATGGTGGCGGTGCCGTGGGCGTTGATGTAGTCGATATCGCCCGGGGTCAGGTTGGCGCGGTTCAGCGCCGCGCGCATGGCGCGGAAGGCGCCATTGCCGTCCTCGGCCGGGGCGGTGATGTGATAGGCGTCGCCGGACATGCCGTAGCCGATCACTTCGCCATAAATCTTGGCGCCGCGCGACCTGGCGTGCTCCAGCTCTTCCAGGACCAGGACGCCGGCGCCCTCGCCCATGACGAAGCCGTCGCGGTCCTTGTCCCACGGACGGGACGCGGCCTGGGGATCGTCGTTGCGGGCGGTCGACAGCGCCTTGCAGGCGGCGAAGCCGGCAACGCCCAGACGGCACACGGCAGCTTCGGCACCGCCGGCCACCATCACGTCGGCATCGCCGAACATGATCAGGCGGGCGGCATCGCCGATGGCATGGGCGCCGGTGGCGCAAGCGGTCACCACGGCGTGGTTGGGACCCTTGAAGCCGTATTGAATCGAGACGTGGCCCGAGACCAGATTGATCAGGGCCGACGGAATGAAGAACGGGGAGACACGGCGCGGGCCGGTATCCTTCAGGGTCAAGGCGCCTTCGGCAATGGCCGGCAGACCGCCGATGCCCGAGCCGATCATGACGCCCGTGCGCTCGCGGCCTTCGTCGTCCTCGGGCATCCAGCCCGAATCGGCGACGGCTTCCTGGGCGGCAGCCAGACCATAGACGATGAAGTCGTCCATGCGGCGGCGTTCCTTCGCCGGCGCGACCTTGTCCAGGTCAAGTTCACCCTCTCCGGTGCCGCGCGGAATCACACCCGCGATACGAGCGGCCAGATCGGACACTTCGAAGTGTTCGATGGCGCGAATGCCCGACTCACCGTTGATGAGGCGCTTCCAGGTATGCTCAACACCGCAACCCAGGGGGCTGACGATGCCGAGGCCGGTGACGACAACACGTCTCATGCGAAGGTCCCGTTCTTGTACTCAGAAAAAGGGCGCCGCCCCCCTTCGGGTTCGGCGCCCCAGACCAACCCTTACGCGGCCTTCGAGATGAAGTCGATCGCGTCCTTGACGGTCAGGATCTTCTCGGCGGCGTCATCAGGGATTTCGCAACCGAACTCTTCCTCGAAAGCCATGACCAGCTCGACGGTATCGAGGCTGTCAGCGCCCAGGTCGTCGATGAAGCTGGCGTTCTCGGTCACCTTGGCCTCTTCAACGCCCAGGTGCTCGACAACAATTTTCTTAACCCGCTCGGCGACGTCGCTCATTTGAATTCCCTCGGAAGTCTTTAGGTGCCAGTTGAATGAACCAGGGTCCCGCGACCGGTGGCGCAAGCCCCCGAACCGGCGGAAAGTGGCCCGTACCTAACACACTTTTTGCCCCATGACTAGCACTGGAACACCAAGTGTGGGGTTTCACAAGAAGGTTACACCATCGCCATGCCGCCGTTGACGTGCAAGGTCTGGCCGGTGACATAGGCCGCCTCGGCCGAGGCGAGGTACAGCACGGCGGCGGCGATCTCCTCGGGAGACCCCATGCGGCCGGCCGGGATCTGCCCGTTGATGCGCGCCTTCTGATCGTCGTTCAGTTCGTCGGTCATGGCGGTGGCGATGAAGCCGGGCGCCACGGCGTTGACGGTGATGTTGCGGCTGGCCACTTCCTGCGCCAGCGACTTGGTCATGCCGATCATGCCGGCCTTCGAGGCGCAGTAATTGACCTGGCCCGGATTGCCGGTGACGCCGACGATGGAGGTGATGTTGATGATGCGGCCCGAACGGCGCTTCATCATGCCCTTGACCGCGGCGCGGCACAGGCGGAAGGCGGCGGTCAGGTTGACGTTGAGCACCGCATCCCAGTCCTCGTCCTTCATGCGCAGCACCAGGCCGTCCTTGGTGATGCCGGCATTGTTGACCAGGATGTCGAGCGAGCCGAGCGCCGCCTCGGCGTCCTTGGCCAACTGCTCCACCTCTTCCGGCTTGGACAGGTTGGCGGGCAGAACGTGGACGCGCGACCCCAATTCGGCCGCCAGGGTATCCAGCGCCTCGCGGCGGGTGCCATGGATGGCGACGGTGGCGCCGGCGGCGTGCAGAGCCTTGGCGATGGCACCGCCGATGCCCCCCGAGGCGCCGGTGACCAGAGCGGTCTTGCCGGTAAGATCGAACATATGTGTTTCCCCCTTACAGAGTAGCCAGGAAGGCCTCGATATCGGCGGGCGCGCCCACCGACACGCCGGCCAGTTCCTTGTCGATGCGCTTGGCCAGGCCGCCCAGCACCTTGCCCGACCCCAGTTCGACCAACTGGGTGACGCCCTGGTCCTTCATATAAAGGACTCCTTCGCGCCAGCGCACGGTGCCGGTGACCTGACGCACCAAAAGATCGCGGATGGCATTGGGATCGGACACCGCCGAGGCGACCACGTTGGCAACCACCGGAACCACCGGAGCCTTCATCTCGACCTTGGCCAGGGCCTCGGCCATGGCGTCGGCGGCGGGCTGCATCAGGGCGCAATGGAACGGAGCGGACACCGGCAGCAGCACGGCGCGCTTGACGCCCTTTTCGCCGGCGATCTTGATGGCGCGCTCCACCGCTTCCTTATGGCCCGACACCACCACCTGGCCGGCGCCGTTGTCGTTGGCGGCCTCGCACACCTGGCCCTGCGCGGCCTCGGCGGCGATCTGCTTGGCCTGCTCGTATTCGCTGCCCAGCAGGGCGGCCATGGCGCCGACGCCCACCGGCACCGCCTTTTGCATGGACTGGCCGCGCAGCTTCAGCAGGCGCGCGGTATCGGCCAGCGAGAAGGTGCCGGCGGCGGCCAACGCCGAGTATTCGCCCAAGGAATGGCCGGCGACGAAGGTGGCGGCCTTGGACAGGTCCAGCTTGCCCTGGCCTTCAAGGACGCGAACCACCGCCATCGACACCGCCATCAGCGCGGGCTGGGCGTTCTCGGTCAGGGTCAGTTCGTCGTCCGGGCCTTCGAACATCAGCTTGGACAGGTTCTGCTTCAACGCCTCGTCCACCTCTTGGAAGACGTGGCGGGCCTCGGCGAAAGCCTCGGCCAGTTCGCGGCCCATGCCGACGGCCTGGGAACCCTGGCCCGGAAAGACGAATGCGCGGGTCATGCTTGCTCACCCCTGGGTATCTCGAAAAAACTGGCGAGAGGGAACTAGAGGCGGCAGGGCGATGTCAAGCGGAATGGACCGAAATCAGGGGATGGGGGCGGTCAAGCTGGAGACGAAGCCGACCACCGATTCGACCACCTGGAACGGCGCGTCGCGGTAAAGCAGGTGGCGGCAGCGTTCCAGCACGCGCACTTCGACCCGCCCCGACACGGCCTGGCGGATGGATTCATATTGTGCGGCGCTGCCGTATTCGTCGTCGTCGCCCTGCAGAACCAGCACCGGCACCGTGATTCCCTGCAGCAACAAGCGCACGTCGAATCCCGAGCGGCCGAATTCGGTCCAGGCCGATGCCCACCCCCAGAAGGCGTCGTCCACATGGTCGTGGTAGCGCGCCAGGTGATCGCGCAGCCGGCCGGCCTCGAAAGCAGCGATGGCGCCGTTGACCCCCGACAGCGTCGCCGGCTCGACCATGACATGGGGGGCCATCAGCACCACGCCCTCGACCTGGGGCACCGCCCCCAGACCGGCGGCAATGGCGGCGATGGAGCCGCCGTCGGAATGGCCGACCAGCACGGCGCGCTTCACTCCGGCGGCCTCCAGCACCCGCGGCAGCCAATGCACCGCTTCCTCGTGCAGATAGCTTTGTGGCCACGGATGGGGCTTGCGACTGGAAGCGCCATAGCCATGCCGGCTATACATCAGCACGCCCCAGCCGGTAGCCGCCGCCACCCGCTCAGGCAGATCGCGCCACAGCGCCGCCGATCCCAGCCCCTCGTGCAGGAACACCAGAGTCGGTGCCTGATCGGGGGCCGGACCGAGAAACCGGGCCTCCAGCCGGATGTCGTCCAATTGCAGAAAGCCGCACCGCTGGGATTCGCTCAGCCCCTGAAATGAGACAACGTTCATGGCGCCCTCCTCTGGAGAGTGTGGCATTGGTCAGAAATGTACGGTTTAGTTGTTTCGCAGGATGCGCCCGCCCGGCCGGCCGAATCAATCCATGCCGAAGGCAAGGCCGGGCATAGGGCTTTCGGCGATGCGGGGCTGGGGCTTTTATGTTGCAGCAGGGGCGGGTTCGTGTATATTCCGCCGCTTCATCCCTTGCCGGCACTCCCTTGGGAGCGTTCGGCTATGCTCGTTTCCCCATGGTGGGGAGCACGGGAAGAGAAAAGCCAGAAGGGTTCATACGAATGCCTTTGTACGAATGCGTGATCCTCGCGCGTCAGGAAGTTTCGGCCCCGCAGGTCGAAGCCCTGATCGAGGAATTTTCCGGTGTGCTGACCCAGGGCGGCGGTAACGTCGCTAAGAAGGAATTCTGGGGTCTGCGCAACATCGCCTATCGGGTCAAGAAGAACCGCAAGGCGCACTACGTCCTGCTGAACCTGGACTCGCCCTCCGCCGCCGTGAAGGAGATGGAGCGCCAGATGTCCCTGAACGAGGACATCCTGCGTTACCTGACCGTGCGCGTCGACGAGCTGGAAGAAGGCCCGTCGGCCATGATGCAGGCCAAGAACAGCCGTGACGACCGTCCGCGCCGTGACGACCGTGGCCCGCGCGAAGATCGCGGCCCGCGTGAAGACCGTCCGCGCCGTTCCGAGGGAGGCGAGTGATGACCGAAGTCAAGACTGAACGTCCGCGCGCCGCCGCCGGCGCCCGCCGTCCGTTCTTCCGTCGCCGGAAGACCTGCCCGTTCTCTGGCGCCAACGCGCCGAAGATCGACTACAAGGACACCAAGCTGCTGAGCCGCTTCATCTCCGAGCGCGGCAAGATCGTCCCGTCCCGCATCACCGCGGTGTCGGCCAAGAAGCAGCGCGCCCTGGCCCAGGCCATCAAGCGCGCCCGCTTCCTGGGTCTGCTTCCCTACGTGGTGAAGTAAGACCGGTCTGATGGTGTTCTGCCGGTGAATCGGCAACTCGGCCTTGCGCTGGCGGCGGGACTGCTTTCCGCGTTGATGTTCCTGTCGCTGGCAAAAGGCATTGCGTTGGGTGCCGTGCTGTCCTATGCCGCGCCGCTTCCGCTGATGATGGCGGGTTTGGCGCTGGGAATGATGGCATCGGTCGCCGCCGGGTTGGTGGCAATGGTCGCGGTTGCGGCGGTGGCTGGCGGTTTTTCCGCCGTCCCCTTCGCTGTCGCGGCGGTGCTTCCGGCCCTGGTGGTGACGAACCGGGCGCTGTTGCGGCGTAACGCCGATGACGGCCTGGTGCATTGGTACCCGCCGGGATTCGTCCTGGCATGGCTGACCGCCGCCGGTCTGGCGCTGATGCTTTGCGGCACGGCGCTGATGGCCGGCAGCCCCGACGGGATCGAGGGCGGCGTGACCAAGCTTTTGGCCGACGCCCTGAACCTGATGGCCGCCGAACTGCCCGCCGATCAGCGGGCCAAGGTGGTGGGGTGGTGGGCGCCGCTGTTTCCGGCCATGGTCATCGGATCATGGCTGATCATGGCGGTGGTCAACGCCTGCGGGGCGCAGGGATTGCTGGCTCGACTGGGCCATGCGCGCCGGCCGTCGCCGGCCTATCGGCAGCTTTGGCTGCCCGACTGGCCCGCTTACGGCCTGGTGGCGATGGCGCTGCTGGCGATCCTGGTCGGGGGTGATGCGAGCTATGTCGCCGCGAATGCGGTGGCGGTGCTGCTGATCCCCTTCGTGTTCCTGGGGCTGGCGGGCATTCACCGCTGGGTCAAGGGACGGCCAAGCGCGGGCTTGCTGCTCGCGACGGCATATGGGTTGTTGATCCTGGCCTTTGGCTGGGCCGCCGTGGCGGTCGCCGGACTGGGACTGGTAAGGTTCTGGACGATGAGAGTCCGCCGCCCCGACAGGCGCGGCGGTATGGAGGGATAGAATGGTGGAAGTCATCCTGCTCGAGAGGATCGAGAAGCTCGGTCAGATGGGCGACGTGGTCAAGGTCAAGCCCGGCTTTGCCCGCAATTTCCTGCTGCCCCAGAAGAAGGCGCTGCGCGCCAACAAGGACAACCTTGCCTTCTTCGAAAAGCAGCGTGTGCAGCTCGAGGCTCTCAACCTGAAGCGCCGCGACGAGGCTCAGGCCGTCGCCGGCAAGATGGAAGGCCTCAAGGTTCTGATGGTTCGTCAGGCCGGTGAGGGTGGTCAGCTGTACGGTTCCGTTTCGGGCCGCGACGTTGCCGACGCCGTCAAGGCGGCCGGCTTCACCGTCGAGCGCAACCAGGTCAACCTGGACAGCCCGATCAAGACCCTGGGTTCCTACCCGGTTCGCCTGTCCCTGCACCCGGAAGTGGCCGTCACCGTCACCGTGACCGTCGCCCGTTCGCAGGAAGAGGCCGAGCGCGCCGCCGCCGCGGCCGCCGCCGAGGAAGAGGTCGAGGTCGAAGAGACTGAGGCCGAGGCCGAGGTTGAAGAGACCGAAACCGAAGAGACCCCCGAGGCGTAAGCCCCGGATCTCCATCGGTCCAGGACCCGTTTGCCTAAGCGCCGGAAGAGAGTCCGCTCTCTTCCGGCGCTTTTGCACGCCTGGCCCCATACGGACGGCCTTGTTGCGCAGCCCCCCTTTCCCCGCCCATGTCATACCGGCCCATCGGGGAGATACGACATGGTCCTGCTCGACTTGCTGTTCGGCCGTCTTATTCGTCGCGGCGCCTTCCGCCTGATCGACCATCGCGGCCAGCGCCGCGATTTCGGCGACAGCAGCGCGCCCGAAGTGGTGGTGCGCGTGACCGATGCCGTCACCGAGCGCCGCATCTTCCTGGCACCCCATTACCATCTGCTGGAAGCCTATACCGAGGGCCGGCTGGTGATGGAGGCGGGGTCGTTCCACCAATTCCTCGATATCTGCTGCGCCAATCTGGCGGAAACCGGCTTCACCGCCGGCCGCCGCCTTTATCACGGCATCGGCGATGCGTTCCTGGCGTGGGAGCATTTCAACCCGGCCCGGCTGGCGCGGAAGCGCGTGTCACACCATTACGACCTGAGCGAACGGCTGTTCCGCCTGTTCCTCGACGACGACCTGCAATATTCCTGCGGCTACTTCCCCTCGCCCACCGCCACCCTGGAGCAGGCGCAAGAGGCCAAGAAACGCCATATCGCCGCCAAGCTGCTGCTGGCCGACGGCCAGCGCGTGCTGGACATCGGCTCGGGCTGGGGCGGGCTGGCGCTGAGCCTGGCGCGCGTGGCCGACATTGAGGTGCTAGGCATCACCCTGTCCGAGGAACAACTGGCCGTCTCCCGCCGCCGCGCCGCCGAAGCCGGCCTGGAGCACCGCGTCCGTTTCGAGCTGATGGACTACCGCCACCTGCAGGGCCAGTTCGACCGCATCGTCTCGGTCGGCATGTTCGAACATGTCGGCCCGCCCCATTACCGCGCCTTCTTCCGCCGCGTCGGCGAATTGCTGAGCGACGACGGCGTCGCCTTGCTGCACAGCGTCGGCCAGATGGACCAGGGCGGCAACAATCCGTGGATCAGGCGCCGCATCTTCCCCGGCACCTACACCCCGGCGCTGTCCCAGGTGCTGCCGCATATGGAGCGCCAGGGCCTGCTGACCACCGACGTCGAGGTGCTGCGGCTGCATTACGCCGAAACCCTGCGCCACTGGCGCCTGCGCTTCGACGCCAACCGCGCCGCCGCCGCAGAACTCTATGACGAGCGCTTCTGCCGCATGTGGGAAGCCTATCTGTCGGCCTGCGAGATCGGTTTCCGCCGGCTGTCGCTGATGGTGTTCCAGATCCAGTTCGCCAAGGACCGCCACGCCGTGCCACTGACGCGGGACTACATGGTCGAGTGCGAGCGGGACGCGCTCCCGCCGGCGGCGCCCGAGATGGCCGAGGTATAAAAGACCCCCTACCCCCCCGGGGCGGCCTCTGCTAACGTGCCGCCCCATGTCCACCATGACCGCAGACGCAGCCGCCGGAGACGCCGCCGGCTTCCGCACGCCGCCCCACAATTATGAAGCGGAACAGGCGCTGCTGGGCGCCATCCTGCTCAACAACCGCGCCTTCGAAAAGGTGTCGGAGTTCCTGCGCTCGGAACACTTCGCCGATCCGGTGCACGGCCGTATCTATGCCGCCTGCGGCAAGCTGATCGAGCGCGGCCAGATCGCCAATCCGGTGACGCTGAAGACCTATTTCGAGGGCGACGGCGGCCTGAGCGAGATCGGCGGCACCCAATACCTGGCCCAGTTGGCCAATGCGGTGGTGTCGATCATCAATGCCGAGGATTACGGCAAGCTGATCCATGACCTGCACCTGCGGCGCGAACTGATCGCGCTGGGCGAGGACATGGTCAACGACGCCTTTGACGCGCAGATCGAGCGCCCGGCCATGGACCAGATCGGCACCGCCGAGGCCAAGCTGTACGACCTTGCCACCACCGGCGAGACCGAGGGCGGCTTCGAGGCGTTCGGCAGCGTGCTGGTGGAAACCATCAAGCAGGCCGAAGAGGCGCACAAGCGCGAGGGCAAGCTGTCGGGCGTGCCCACCGGCCTGATCGACATGGACACCCGCCTGGGCGGCCTGCATCCCTCGGATTTGCTGATCCTGGCCGGGCGTCCGTCCATGGGCAAGACCTCGCTGGCCACCAACATCGCCTTCAACGCCGCCAAGGCCTATCGGGAAGAGCTCGACCCCCTTGGCAACAAGAAGTCGGTGGACGGCGCCCTGGTCGCCTTCTTCTCGCTGGAAATGTCGTCGGAACAGTTGGCCGGCCGTATCCTGGCCGAGCAGGCGGAAGTCTCGTCGCACAAGATCCGCCAAGGCGAGATGAACAACGAGGAATTCGAGCGCCTGGTCATCGCCGCGCAGGAGCTGAACCGCCTGCCGCTCTATATCGACGACACCCCGGCGCTCAGCATCTCGGCGGTGCGCACCCGGTCGCGCCGACTCAAGCGCCAGCACGGCCTGGGCCTGATCGTGGTCGACTACCTGCAGTTGCTGCGCGGCTCTGCCACCCACTCGGAAAACCGCGTGCAGGAAGTGTCGGAAATCACCCGCGGCCTCAAGGCGCTGGCCAAGGAACTGAGCGTGCCGGTGATCGCCCTGTCCCAGTTGTCGCGCGCCGTCGAACAGCGCGAAGACAAACGCCCGCAGCTTTCGGACCTGCGTGAATCCGGCTCGATCGAGCAGGACGCCGACGTGGTCATGTTCGTCTATCGCGAACAATACTACCTGGAACGCGCCGAACCCGGCCGCCGCCCCGAGGAATCGGAAGAGAAGTTCAACGAACGCTACGATTCCTGGCACAAGCGCCTGATGGAAGTGGTCAACACCGCCGAAGTCATCATCGCCAAGCAGCGTCACGGCCCGGTCGGCACCGTGCGACTGTCGTTCCAGGGCGAGTTCACCAAGTTCGGCAATCTCGACAACCACCATTACGAAGAAGAACCGGGATATTAGACAGTGCCGACCCGCCGCTCCCTCACAAGCGTCACCCCCGCGAAGGCGGGGGTCCATGGCGCCGCTTGTCCCGACGGCAGACGTGGATTCCCGCTTTCGCGGGAATGACGCGGAGAGGAGACAGCCGTGCGCCCCTGCGTCTACATCCTTGCCAGCGGGAAAAACGGCACCCTCTACGTCGGAACCAGCAACGATCTCGCCCGCCGTATTTCGGAACACAAATCTGATGCCATGGCGGGTTTCACCAAACGCTATGGCGTCCACACCCTGGTTTATGCTGAATTCCATGACACCATGCCGCTGGCGATCACGCGCGAGAAGCAGATCAAGAAATGGCGGCGGGACTGGAAAATCGCCTTGATCGAGAAAGAGAATCCCACATGGCGGGATTTGTACGCCGACATCAACCTGTAAAACCGCGTCACCCCCACGAAAGCGGGGGTCCATGGCGCCGCCACTCCAGACGGTCGACATGGATTCCCGCTTTCGCGGGGGTGACGCGAGAAGGGAAAGCTGGAACCATCCATGTCCGCGTTTGACCGTGCCACCGCGTTCCTGACCATCGACGTCGCCGCCGTGGTCGCCAATTGGCGTCTGATCCGTGACAAGGTCGGGCCGTCCTGCGAAGCCGCCGGCGTGGTCAAGGCGGATTGCTATGGCCTGGGCGCAGAGCGCATTGCCCCCGCCCTGGCCGCCGCCGGCTGCCGTACCTTTTTCGTCGCCACCATCGACGAAGGCATCGCGCTGCGCCGGGCCGTTCCCCAGGGCGCCATCACCGTGCTGGGCGGCCCGCTGCCCGGTGCCGTCGGCGACATGGCCGAGCATGGCCTGACCCCGGTGCTCAACAGCCTGGAGCAGATCGGCCTGTGGGCCGGTTATGCCGGCGCCTGCGACAAGCGGCTGGACGCGGTGCTGCACCTGGATACCGGCATGAGCCGGCTGGGCCTGGATCAGCCGGCGGTGGAACGGCTGGCCGCCGATCCGGCCTTGCTGGCCGGCATCAACCCGGTGGTGGTGATGAGCCACATGGCCTGCGCCGACGAACCCGGCCACGCCAAGAATCCCGACCAGTTGCACCGCTTCACCGAGATGTCCGGCCGCCTGAACCTGGGCGAGCGGCGCAGCCTGGGCGCGTCCTCGACCATCTTCCTGGGGACCGGCTACCATTTCGATCTGGTCCGCCCCGGCGCCGCGCTCTATGGCCTCAACCCCACGCCGGAGCAGCCTAATCCCATGGCCGACGTGGTCCGCCTGCAGGCCCGTATCCTCCAGGTGCGTGACGTTGACACCCCTATGACCGTTGGATATGGTGCCTCGCACCGCGTCGCGCGCAAGGGGCGCGTGGCCGTTGCCGCGCTGGGTTATGCCGACGGCGTATTCCGGTCGCTGGGCAATCGAGGTTTCGGCGTCATCGAGGGGGAACGGGTGCCGGTCGTGGGTCGCATTTCCATGGATCTGACCACCTTCGACGTCAGCGCCCTGCCGCCCGAGCAGGCGCGGCCCGGGGCCTTGGTCGAGCTGATCGGCCCGCACCAATCCGCCGACGCGCTGGCCGCCGACGCCGGCACCATCGGCTATGAGGTCCTGACCGCGCTGGGCCACCGCTATTCCCGCCAATATGTGGGCGAGGCCGCCTGATGCTGGACTTCGTCGCCGCCGTCGGCCGCTTCTTCCTGGCCTTTCTGTCCCATGTCGGTCGCCTGTCCGCCTTTACCGGCACGGCGGTGTCGCACATCATCCGGCCACCGTTCTATCCGCGCCTGCTGGTCCGCGCCATGGTCGAGATCGGCTATTTCTCGCTGCCGGTCGTCGGCCTGACGGCGGTGTTCACCGGCATGGTGCTGGCGCTGCAATCCTATTCCGGCTTCTCCCGCTTCGCCGCCGAGGGCGCCGTCGCCACCGTGGTGGTGCTGTCGGTCACCCGCGAGTTGGCGCCGGTGCTGGCCGGCCTGATGGTGGCGGGGCGCATCGGCGCCTCCATGGCCGCCGAGATCGGCACCATGCGCGTGACCGAGCAGATCGACGCCCTGACCACGCTGTCCACCAACCCGTTCAAGTATCTGGTGGCGCCGCGCCTGCTGGCCGGCTTGCTGATGGTGCCGTGCCTGGTGCTGGTGGCCGACATCATCGGCGTGTTCGGCGGCTATCTGGTGGGCGTCTACAAGCTGGGCTTCAACTCGTCGTCCTATATCAGCCGCACCTGGGAATACCTGGAGCCGCTGGACGTGATCTCGGGCCTGACCAAGGCCGCCGTATTCGGGTTCGTCATCACGCTGATGGGCTGCTACCATGGATATTATTCCAAGGGCGGCGCCCAGGGCGTGGGCACGGCCACGACCAATTCGGTGGTGTCGGCCGCGATCATGATCCTGATTTCCAACTACATCATCACCGCCCTGTATTTCGGCAAATGAGCCACATGACCGACGCCGCCCCGCCGAAGATCCAACTGACCGACGTCCACAAGTCGTTCGGCCCCAAAGTGGTGCTGGACGGCATCGACCTGAGCATCGCCAAGGGTGAATCGGTCGTCGTCATCGGCGGCTCGGGCACCGGCAAGTCGGTCATGCTGAAGTCAATCATGGGCCTGCTGCGCCCCGAGCGCGGCTCGATCCGCATCGACGGCGAGGAAGTGATGGGCATGCGCGGCAAGCAGCGCGACCGCGTCCTCACCCAATTCGGCATGCTGTTCCAGGGCGGCGCCCTGTTCGACAGCCTGAAGGTGTGGGAGAACGTCGCCTTCGGCCTGATCCAGGGCCGTGGCATGTCGCGGCCAGAGGCCAAGGAGATCGCGCTGGAGAAGCTGGCCCAGGTCGGCCTGGCCCCATCGACCGGCGAGTTGTCGCCGTCCGAGCTGTCGGGCGGCATGCAAAAGCGTGTCGGCCTGGCCCGCGCCATCGCCAGCAGCCCCGAGATCATCTTCTTCGACGAGCCGACCACCGGCCTTGATCCCATCATGGCCGACGTCATCAACGACCTGATCGTCAAGTGCACCAAGGAATTGGGAGCCACCGCCCTGTCGATCACCCACGACATGGCCTCGGCCCGCAAGATCGCCGACCGTATCGCCATGCTGTACAAGGGCCGCCTGATCTGGGTCGGACCGGCCAAGGACGTCGACCATTCGGGCAATGAATTCGTCGACCAGTTCATCCATGGACGGGCCGAAGGCCCGATCAAGATGGAACTGCGCGCCTGACGATATCCCCCGCACCGTGTATGATGGTCGAGGTTCGGTCACCTTTGGATGTGCCGCCATGAGTGCCATTCATCGTCTGTCGAGCCTTGCCCTGACCGCCCTGTTGCTGTGGAGCGCGCCCGCCCTGGCCGAGCAGCGCCTGCGCCTGTCCTCGGGCATGCACGAGCCATGGACCGACAGCACCGGCACCGGCTTCACCAACCTGTTCGTGGCCGAGCTGTTCTCGCGCCTGGGCCTGACGGCGGAGGTCACCTTCAACCCCGCCGCCGCCCGCGCCCTGCAATTGGCCGACGACGGCACCGATGACGGCCTGGCCGCCCGCATCGCCGGGTTGGAGGCGGATTATCCCAACCTGATCCGGGTGCCCGAACCGATTTACGTCAACGACTTCGTCGCCGTCAGTGCCGGGCCGACCGCGCCGGTGCGCGGCTGGGGCGACCTGAGCGGGCGCAGCGTCGCCTATATCCTGGGCTGGCAGGTCTTCGACAACAACGTGCCGCCGGTGCGCGAACTGACCCACGCCAAGGATTCCAAACAACTGATGGGAATGCTGAAGTCGGGGCGGGCCGAGATCATCCTGCACGAACGCTGGCAGGCGGAATGGCAGGCCCGGCTGCAAGGCGTTACGCTGACCGTGCACGAGCCGCCGCTGGCCAGTACCCCCATGTACATCTATCTGCACCGGCGCCATGCCGATCTGGTGCCGCGCGTCGCCGCCGAACTGGCGGCGATGAAGGCCGAGGGCCGCGCCAAGGTGCTGATGGCCAAGGTCATGAACCGGGCCGGACACACCCCGTGACGCCCCCGCCCTCGCCCCCGCGCCATCCCGTTGCCCGTCGGCTGCTGATCCGGCTGGCGGCGCTTGGCGTGGTGCTGGCGGTGCTGACGGCGGGACTGCAACTGTATCTGGAATACCAGCGCGATCTGGCGGCGGTCACCACGCGGCTGGACGAGATCGAGAAAAGCTATCTGCCCAGCGTGCGCGAAACCGCCTGGCTATACGACAACGAACGTCTTCAGATCCTGGTGGAAGGCATCGACAACCTGCCCGGCATCGCCCAGGCCCGGGTGGTGACGCCCGAAGGCCAAGTGCTGGCGCAATCCGGCACCCCGGCAACCGAACCGCTGACCCGCAGCTTCGACCTGATCCACGATTATTCCGGCCAGCGGGTGGTGCTGGGGCAATTGGTGGTCAGCGCCGGTCTGGAAACCCTGCGCGCCACCGCAACCGAGCGCATGGGGGTCACGCTGGCCGCCAACATGGTGTTACTGGCGGCCATCGCCACCCTGCTGTACTGGCAGGTGCACGCGCTGGTGTCGGGCCGTCTGGGCGCCATCGCCGCCTATGCCCGCCGGCTGGGACACGACGGCCCCGCCGCAGCGCCGCTTGCCGATTCTGCCGGTGCCATCGGCGGCGCCGAGGACGAGTTCACCGACCTTGCCGTCACCCTGTCGCGCATGCACCGCGACCTCGCGGCCGCCTACGAGGCGTTGAGCGCCAGCGAGGCCCGTTTCCGCGAATTGTTCACGTCCTCGCCGGTGCCGTTGTTCGAGGAAGACTTCTCGGCGGTCAAGGCCCTGCTCGACGAAATCCCCGCCGAGGCGGGCGCCGACTGGCTTGAAGACAACGACTATTTCGTCCGCCGCTGCGCCGGCGCGGTGCGCGTGCTGGACGTCAACAACGCCGCCGTCAACCTGCACCGTGCCGCCGACCGCCAGGAATTGCTGACCCGTCTGTCGGCCATTTTCGTGCCGTCGTCCTATGACGCCTTCCGCCGCCAGTTGGAATGCCTGCGCGCCGGCATCTGGGACCTGACGGTGGAAGCGCAGGTCCGCACCCTGGATGGCCAGGCGCTGGACATCGTGCTGCACTGGCACGTGCCGCCGCAGCATCGCCACAGCCTGACCCGCGTCATCATCGCCTCCGAGGACGTCAGCGCGTTGAAACAGGCCCGGCGCTCGTCGGAGATGACGCTGGAACGGCTGATGGAAACCAATTCCGAGTTGGAGCGCTTCACCTTCGTCGCCTCGCACGATCTGCAGGAGCCGGTGCGCGCGGTGGTCAGCTTCACTCAGTTGCTGCAGCGCCGGCTGCAGGCCGAGGGTTCGCTGACCCCGGAATCCACGGAATTCCTCGACTACCTGCTCGCCGCCGCCGAACGCATGCAGGCCCAGCTTGCCGGATTGCAGGACTACGCCCGCGCCGGCCAGGGCAGCACGCTGGGGGCGGTGAAATTGGGCGATGCCCTGGCCGATGCCCGTGGGCAGCTCGAGGCGGCACTGACCGCCGTCGGGGCCGAAATCGACGCGCCGCACCTGCCCATGGTGGTGGGCGACCGCGCCCAGTTGGCCCTGCTGTTCCGCCATCTGCTGGACAACGCCATCAAGTTCCGCCGCACCGGACAAAAGCTGCGGATCAGCGTCACCTGCCGGCCGCACGGCGCCAACTGGCGCGTCACCGTGCGCGACAACGGCATCGGCATCGAGGCCGAGTACGCCGCCACCGTGTTCGAGCTGTTCCGCCGCCTGCACGGCCCCGGCCAATTGCCCGGCGCCGGCATCGGCCTGACCATCTGCCGCCGCATCGTCGAACGCCATGGCGGCGTTATCGGCATCGACACCGCTGTCACCGACGGCACCGCCGTCGTCTTCACCCTGCCCGCCGGCGAGCTGACCAGCTTGACCGGGGGCGCCTAACCGTCAGGAAATCGCCGCCGTGTCCAAATCCGCCCCCCGTTTCGTCTGCCAGGAATGCGGCGCCGTCACCGCCAAATGGGCCGGCAAGTGCGAGGCGTGCGGCGCCTGGAACTCCATCTCCGAAGAAGCGCCACGGGAAAGCGCGCCCAAGGGATTGGGCGGCAAGGCCGGCCGCAAGATCGAGTTCGTCGGGCTGGAGGGCGCCACCACCGCCGACCTGCCGCGCCTGATGACCCGCATCGGCGAGTTGGACCGGGTGTGCGGCGGCGGCTTGGTCGCCGGCTCGGCGCTGCTGGTGGGCGGCGATCCCGGCATCGGCAAGTCGACCCTGCTGACCCAGGCCACCGCCGCGCTGTCGACCCAGGTGCCGGTGGTCTACATCTCGGGCGAAGAGGCGGTGGACCAGGTGCGGCTACGCGCCCACCGGCTGGGCCTGTCCAAGTCGCCGGTGCAACTGGCGACGGCCACCAGCCTGCGCGATATCGTGCAGACGCTGGACGTGGCCGACGCGCCGCGCGTGGTGGTGATCGATTCCATCCAGACCATGTACGCCGACAATGTCGAGGCGGCGCCGGGCACCGTCAGTCAGGTGCGCATCTGCGCCCACGAACTGATCCGCCTGGCCAAGCGGCGCGGCTTCGTCCTGTTCCTGGTCGGCCACGTCACCAAGGAAGGCACCATCGCCGGCCCGCGCGTGCTGGAACACATGGTCGACACCGTGCTGTATTTCGAAGGCGATCGCGGCCACCAGTTCCGCATCCTGCGCGCGGTCAAGAACCGCTTCGGCGCCACCGACGAGATCGGCGTGTTCGAAATGACCGATGGCGGCCTGCGGGAGGTGCTTAATCCGTCGGCGCTGTTCCTGGCCGAACGGCGCGGCAACGTCTCGGGGTCGTGCGTCTATGCCGGAGTCGAGGGCAGCCGCCCCATGCTGGTGGAAATTCAGGCGCTGGTGGCGCCCAGCACGCTGTCCAGCCCGCGCCGCGCCGTGGTCGGGTGGGATTCCAACCGACTGTCCATGCTGCTTGCCGTGCTGGATGCGCGATGCGGGCTTGCTTTGTCGGGCAATGACGTTTATCTGAACGTCGCCGGCGGCTTACGGATTACCGAACCCGCGGCCGATCTCGCGGTCGCGGCCGCGCTCGTGTCCTCTGCCACCGACGTACCCGTCCCCGCCGACATGGTGGTGTTCGGCGAAATCGGCCTTTCTGGCGAGGTGCGCGCGGTTGCGCAGGGCGACGCCCGCCTTAAGGAGGCAGCGAAGCTGGGATTCGCCCAGGGACTTGTCCCCGCGAGTCCACGCAAGGGAAAGGCCCAAGCCGCAGGCGGTCCGCTGGCGATTCGTCCCATCGGGCATCTGCAGGATTTGCTGGGGCTGTTCCGCCCCGGCCAGTGATCGACAATCTTAATGGATTGGTGGGCCGTCAGGCCCACCAGTGACGACCGAAAGCCGAGAGAGCCTGCCGCCATCATGGGCAATTTCACCGCCGTGGACATCATTGTCGCTGTCGTGATGCTGGGACTGGCGGCGTTTTCGTTCTTTCGCGGCTTCGTCCATCAGGTTCTCGCCATCGGTGCCTGGATTGGCGCCATCGCCGCAACCTTCTATGGCTTTGGGCTGGCGCAACCGTTCTTTCGTAGCCATATAAGCTCTGCGCTGGGCGCCGATATCGCCACCGGCACCTGCCTGTTCCTGGTGTCGCTGCTGGTGCTGTCCATCACCACCAAGGCGGTGTCCGACCGCGTGCGGCGCAGCGCGCTGAACAGCGTTGATTCGTCGCTGGGCTTCGTGTTCGGATTGGGCCTGGGCGCCGGCTTGGTCAGCCTGGCGTTCCTGCTGATCACCATGCTGACCGGCCCCGAATTGCCCGACTGGCTGGCCAACGCCAAGACCCGGCCATGGCTGGAGCGTGGCGCCGGGCTGATCCACAGCGTGGCGCCCGATAATTTCGGCACCGCCGAGAAAAAGACGACCGAGGTCAAGGGCGAGGCCCGCGACCTGATTGAAGCGGAGCAGAAGTTCCGCCAATTCGTTTCCCCGCTGCCGGCGAACACCCCGGCCGAGGACAAGACCGGCCCGGCCAAGCCGGGCGAGGCGCCGGCCAAGCCGGCGAAAGGCTATGACAAGGAAAGCCGGGGCCAGATGGACCGGCTGTTCCAAACCAACCAGTGATGCGAGCGGCGGCACCCATGTTCACCACCAATCCCTTCGACGACGATCATCTGCGCGAGGAATGCGGCGTCTTCGGCATTCACGGCCATGCCGAGGCGGCGGCCTTGGTGGCGCTGGGCCTGCATGCCCTGCAGCACCGCGGCCAGGAAGCGGCGGGCATCGTCTCGTTCGACGGCGAAGCCTTCCATAACCACCGCGACCTCGGCCACGTCGAGGATTGCTTCGGCTCCGAGGCGGTGATCCGCAAGCTCAAGGGCAACCGCTCGGTCGGCCACGTCCGCTATTCCACCACCGGCGAGACCCTGCTGCGCAACGTGCAGCCGCTGTTCGCCGAGATGGAGTTCGGCGGCCTGGCGCTGGCCCATAACGGCAACCTGACCAACGCCGCCGCCCTGCGCCGCCAGTTGGTCAAGCGCGGCTGTCTGTTCCAGTCGACCACCGACACCGAAGTCATCATCCACCTGATCGCCATCAGCCTGTATTCCACCGTGGAAGACCGGCTGATCGACGCGCTGCGTCAGATCGAGGGCGCCTATTCGCTGGTCTGCCTGACCAAGGACAGCGTCGTCGGCGTGCGTGACCCGCTGGGCATCCGCCCGCTGGTGATCGGCAAGCTGGACGGCGCCAACGTGCTGGCGTCCGAGACCTGCGCGCTCGATATCATCGGCGCCGAATTCGTCCGCGACGTCGAGCCGGGCGAGATCGTCGTGCTGACCGACGGCGGCATCCGCTCGCTGAAGCCGTTCGGCAACACCAAGCGCCGCTTCTGCATCTTCGAATACATCTACTTCGCCCGCCCCGATTCGATCATGGAAGGCACCAGCGTCTACGAGGCGCGCAAGCGCATCGGCGCCCAGTTGGCGCGCGAAAGCGGCGTCGCCGCCGACGTCATCGTGCCGGTGCCCGATTCGGGCGTGCCCGCCGCGCTCGGCTATGCCACCGAAGCCGGCATTCCGTTCGAGCTGGGCATCATCCGCAACCACTATGTGGGCCGCACCTTCATCCAGCCGACCGACCGCACCCGTCATGCCGGCGTCAAGATGAAGCATAATCCCAACCGTGCCAGCATCGCCGGCAAGCGCGTCGTGCTGGTGGACGATTCCATCGTGCGCGGCACCACCAGCCGCAAGATCGTCGAACTGGTGCGCCAGGCCGGCGCCACCGAGGTGCACATGCGCATCTCGTCGCCGCCCACCAGCTTCCCGTGCTATTTCGGCATCGACACCCCCGAGCGCGACAAGCTGCTGGCGGCACGCTACGACGTCGAAGGCATGGCCAAGCTGATCGGCGTCGATTCGCTGGCCTTCATCTCCATCGACGGCCTGTACAAGGCGGTCAGCGAGGAAGTCCGTGATCCGGCGGCGCCGCAATATTGCGATGCCTGCTTCACCGGCGAATACCCGGTCAGCCCGACCGACTATCTGCACAAGGTGCAGGACGGCAAGCAATTGTCGCTGCTGACCGAAGGGGCGTCGTAAGTGGGACGTCTGAGCGGGCGAATTGCCCTTGTCACCGGGGCGTCGCGCGGCATCGGCCGCGCGGTGGCGAAGCGATTCGCCGCCGAGGGCGCCACGGTGGTCTGCATCGCCCGCACCATCGGCGCCCTTGAGGAACTGGACGACGAGATCGCCGATGCAGCCCAAAATGCCGCCTCCGGCAGCGCCGGCAAAGCCGTTCTAGTTCCGCTGGACCTGCGCCGCTTCGACGAGATCGACCAAATGGCCGCCGCGCTGTATCAGCGCTTCGGCAAGCTGGACATCCTGGTCGGCAATGCCGGCGACATCGGCGGCGGTCTGGCCCCCATCGGCCATGTCGACCAGAAGCACTTTCAGGCGGCCTTCGACATCAATGTCACCGCCAATTACCGCCTGATCCGGGCGCTGGACCCGCTGCTGCGCACGTCGGATGCCGGCCGTGCCATCTTCGTCACCGACAATCTGGCGCACGGCGCGCAGCCGTTCTGGGGCGTCTACGCCGCCGGCAAGGCCGCGCTTGAAGTCATCGTCAAGACCTGGGCGGCCGAGGTCGAGCGCATCAGCAAGCTGCGCATCAATCTGGTCGATCCCGGTGTCGTCGCCACCCGCATGCGGGAAATCGCCTTCCCCGGCGAGGACCAGGCCAAGCTGACCCAGCCCGAGGATGTCACCGAGACCTTCGTGGCGCTGGCGGAAACCGCCTGCACCCGCCATGGCGAGACGGTTACCGCGCGCTAAAGCGTTGAGCGAGCGGCCAAGCGGGCGGATGCCCGCGTCCGGCGAGGGGCAATACGTGATGCCGATTTTGTGCATCACGGTTTAATCAAGCTTCTCGGAAATTGGCCCGATTGACCGCTTCCCGCCGGTGCCCCATGCTACGGCCCGGGGTAGGAACAACAACCGCCGCCCATGCGGGGGGCGGTGTGGTCAACGTGCCGGCGCCGGCCATGGGTGAGCCGGAGCGATGAGGGCGGGATGAGCAGCAATCCGCAGGACAACAAGACATTCGAGGCGAAGGTCGGCAACCTGATCGCCGCCACGCGGCATCTGGACATTCCGCAGATTCTGCTGTTGCGCCGCATGACCCTGGCCGACCCCGAGAGCTTGCGCTGGGCGAACGAGCGGCAGTTGCAGGTGGTGTTCTCGGTCATCATCGCCAAGGCGGTCGAACGCACCGGCATGGATCGCCTGCGCGATGCCCGCGACAAGGGCTTTGCCCCGCTGCTGCCGCCCGGCGGCGCCGCAGCCCGCGACGAAGACACCCGCGTGCTGTCCGAAGTCGCCACCCAAATGCTGGGCAATCCCCAGGCGCCCATGTCGGAGCACGAGGCGGCGCTGGAAAAGCTGTTGGCCATCGGCCCCGCCCGCGCCCCCGCCCGTACCACCCGCCAGGCCGCCCCCATCAAGGAACCGCCGCCGCTGTTCGCCGCCCAACTGGGCGCCGATTTGGAGCGCATCGTGCTGCCCGGCAACCTGCGCGGCACCGAAAGCGGCGCGCTGGAAGACGAAAAGCCGTTCACCGACTTCCCCACCCTGTTCGACGACACCATCTGCCGCTTCTCGCGCAAGCTGCTGTCTTTGTTCCAGGTGCGCGAGACCGAGCGCACCGACCGCCTGCCCTTCATCATGGCGCCGCAATTCGCCGCCTGTTACGAGGACGTGCTGCGCCGCATGGTGCTACCGCCCATGCGCACCTCGCGCCATATCCAGCAATTGGGCCACAACTACAATTGGGCCGAGGTCGGCGGCGCCAAGCTGATCGACATCATCCAGTCGGGCGAGGTCAACAACCCCATCCTGCACCACTGGGACACCCGCTGGAACGCCTTCCGCGCCGCCAAGGGCAAGAAGGCCAAGCCCGAGGACAACCCGTGGCCGCTGTTCAAAGAGGACGCCACCAAGTCCAACTACACGCCGCCGGACGAGGACGACGTCGCCCTGCTGCAGGACCTGATCCGCTTTGAGGACGACGTCTTCGCCAAGGCCTGGCGCGAGATCAGCCAATTGTATCAGCAGGAATTCACCCCCAACGCGCGCCAGGAACAGGCCCGCGAAGGTGCGTTCCGCGACGGCCTGATGAAGTGGAGCAGCAAGCTGCCCGACCATGTCGGCGAGCTTTTCGCCATCAAGGCCTATTACGTCCTTCCCCGCATCGACGCCCAATTCCTGCGCCGCCTGGTCACCAATTTCGGCCGTTCCGATACGGAACGTCGCAGGAACGCGCCCTATCTGGTAAATTTCGTACAGAATCTGTCGGGCTGAAACACGGCAGGCCCTTGCGCACAGGGCAAGGCTGCTGTTTTATCCCATCCGTATGAGCCGCGACCGCGCTTGCCGTGGGATCGCCGGGGACGAGGGCAGGATGGACGCCAAGGGCTTTGAATCGAAGGTTGCCGAGCTTGTTGCCGTTACCCAGCGACTGGACGTGCCGCGTATCCTGATGGTCCGGCGCATGACGCTGACTGATCCGGAAACGCTGAAGTGGGCCAACGCCCGCCAGCTAGAACTGATCTTCAACGTCATCCTGGAAAAGGCGCTGGAGCGGACCGACCGCGACGCCGTCTATACCGCCAGCCAGGACCATTTCGATTCCTTCTTGCCGCCGGGCGACGAATCGGCGCGCGACGCCGAACGCTGGCTGCTGTTCGACCTGTCGCGCCAGATGCTGGCCGGCATCCAGCCCAAGCAGGAAAGCACCACCGACGCGGTCATGGAGGAACTGGCCGCCGACGATGCCCCCATCGAGGCCAGCGACTTCGCCACCCTGTTCGATGAAACCCTGGTCCGCCACACCCGCCGCACGTTGACGGCGCTGGCCTGCACCGGCTCGCGCCCGCACATCCCACGGCCGTTCTATGTGGCGCCCAACTTCGCCGCCGTGTTCGAAACGATCATCCGCGACTACGTGCTGAAGTCGATCCGTTCGGCGCGGCGCATCAAGGAACTGGCCAGCAGCCGCAACTGGCAGAGCAAGGGCAGCTTTGAGCGGCTGGTCGGCATGATCCTGGCCGGCGAAGACAACAACCCCATCCTGTATTACTGGGACCAGCGCTGGCAGTCGTTCGACCCGGCGCGCGCCAGCGCCAAGGGCAAGGGCACCATCCGCCCCGAGGACAATCCGTGGGGCGTGTTCAAGGACGACGGCGCCAAGCACGACTACATTCCGCCATTCTACACCGACATTCCCATGCTGCAGCGGCTGATGCGCTATGACGGCGACGAACTGGCCGAGCAATGGCAGCAGATCGCCCAAATCTACCAACAGGAATACAGCCCGACCTCGAAGGCCGACCAGGCCCGCCAGGGCGCCTTTCGCGACGCGCTTTTGCGTGCCATCGAGAAGATGGACCATCACGCCGGCGACCTGATGGTGATCCGCGCCTTCTACGACCTGCCCAAGGCCGACCGCCAGTTCGTCAAGCTGCTGATCCAGAGCCTGGGCCGCTCGGACGCCGAGCGCGAGCGCAAGGCGCCGCTGCTGGTCGCCTTCTACAACGACCTGCCACGCTGAGGCTGAGCGCCATGGCCGATCCGCGCCTGACCGTCGAGATCGCCGATATCACCACGCTGGCGGTGGACGCCATCGTCAACGCCGCCAATTCGTCGCTGCTGGGCGGCGGTGGCGTCGACGGCGCCATCCATCGCGCCGCCGGGCCGGAATTGCTGGCGGAATGCCGCCGCCTGGGCGGTTGCCTGCCGGGCGAGGCCAAGGTGACGGCGGGCTATGACCTGCCCGCCCGCTGGATCATCCACACCGTCGGTCCGGTGTGGACGGGGGCGCCGCACGACGACGGCATGCTGGCAGCGTGCTATCGCACCTCGCTGGAGCTGGCGCGGCCGCTGCCGGCCGCCACCATCGCCTTTCCCGCCATCTCGACCGGCGCCTATCGCTTCCCCGCCGACCGCGCCGCCCGCATCGCCGTCGCCACCGTGGCCGAGACCCTGGCCGGCGACGACTTCTTCCAGCGCGTCGTGTTCTGCTGCTTCGGCACCGACAGCGCCGAGATGCACCGCCGGGCACTGGCGGCGCTTTAACGCTTGTGGTTTCCCAGCCCTACCTCGGTGCGGTAGTATCCCGCCACAATCAACGAGGTAGACGATGACCGACGGACTGAAGTGCCCTAAGTGCAGCTCTGAACATGTTTATCAGGATGGCAGCCTGTGGATCTGCCCGGAATGCGCCCACGAGTGGAACCCCGAAGCTGCCGGCGACAGCGCCGAGGACACCAGCGTCAAGGATGCCAACGGCAACGTGCTGAATGACGGCGACACGGTGACCGTGATCAAGGACCTCAAGGTCAAGGGATCGTCGCTGGTCGTCAAGGGCGGCACCAAGGTGAAGAACATCCACCTGGTGGACGCCACCGACGGCCACAACATTTCCTGCAAGATCGACGGCATCGGCGCCATGAACCTGAAGTCGGAATTCGTCAAGAAGGCCTAAGCCAGCCTCAGTCACCGGGCCGGACATCCCGGCTCGGTGGCGGCGGCTTCTTTACCGCAGCGCCGCCACAACCTGCGCCACGCAGACGGCTGGCTCCACCCCGGCGGTATCCACCACCAGCGGCGTCCGGCTCCACGGTTCCACGGTCCGTGCCATCACCCGTTCCCACGTCGGCGGCACCAATCCGGGAACCTCGCTCACGCGCCCCTCGACCCGGCGGCGATGCTCGCCCAGGTCGGAACACACCACCAGCACCTCCAGGCACGGCACGCCGGCCCGCTCGGCCACCGCGCGCCAGGCATCGCGCGTCACCGCCAGCGGATTGACCGAATCGGCGAGCACGGTCAACCCCAGACGCAAATTGTCCTCGGCCACGCCATAGGCAACGCGATAGCCCTCATCCGTCTCTACCGGCCGACCAAGGGCGGCGGCGATCGCCTGTTCGATGGTGTCGATGCGCAGCCATGCCGCGCCCAGTCGGGCGGCAAGCAAGCGCGCCAGCGTACTCTTGCCGACACCCGGCAGACCGGACAGGGCGATCAGCATCATTTGCCCTCGGCGCGCGCCTTGACCGCTGCCGCCAACGGCTGGCTCAGCGTGCCGGGCTTGCTGGTGCCGGCGGCACCCAACCGCATGGCGGTCGCCTTGAAGGCGCCGACTCCCACCGCCACGCCCAGATCGCCGCGATCCAGCAAGACCGCCACGTTCAGCGCCGCCAATTGCGGTTGGCCGCCTTGCCACACCAGCATGGGGCCGCCGGAATCGCCCTGGACGGCATCGCAATCGTTGATCGCCAGCGCCCCGCGCCGCTCCAGCACCGAACAGCCCAGATGGGCGGTGGGCACATGCGCCTTATCCTTGCCGTAACCGGCGGCGGTCACACTTTGGCCCGGCTGCGGGTCGGCGCCCGGCGCCACCCAGCCCACCGCATCGCCCAGCGGCTCCTCCAACTCCAGCAGCGCCCAATCGTCGGCACGGCCGGCCAGACCGGCGCCGGCATTGTTGGTCGCCAGGTTCCACCCCGGCGCCGCATGCATGCGCGTCACCTTGGACGCCTTCAGGTAGTTGCCGCGATCATAACCGGCGACGAAAGTCAGGCTGGTGACCGGAATGGCGGCGCGGGTGCGCGGATTCCACAGGCAATGGGCGGCGGTGGCCAGCAGGCGCGGGCCGATCAGGACGCCGCTGCAATGACCGCCAAGGCCGTTGTTGAGCCGGCCCATGGCGCTCCACGGATATTGCCCGGCCTCGACCGCCAGACGGTCGTCGCCGCCCTTGATGCCGTGCAGTTCGCGCGACAGGCGCTGACTGGTGTCGGCGGCCTGGGCCGGCGCCGCGACCAGCAGGATGGCGGCAAGCAGCCGGCGGATCACAGCAGCCGCTCGCGGATGGCGGCGGCGATGTCGCCGGCGGCGTTGAGCGGCGGGTGACTCCACGGCTCCAGCGTCGTGCCGTCTTGCAGCGGCCGCGCCAGACCAAGCCGATATAGCGCCGCATGCAGGCGCGCATGCTTGGGCGCGGCGAAACCGTCGGGCGCGAACAGATAGACCGGTGCCGGGCCGGCGCAGGCTTCGCAAGCCATCGAGACCGAATCACCGGTAACCACCAGGGCGTCGGCAAGGCCGAGGAAGCCAAAATAGGGATTGTCGCCACCGGCACGCCAGGAATGGACGAAGCGCGGCTCGGGCAGTGCCGCCAGCAACGCCGTCTCGGCCGCTTCGCCGGTGCGGCGACTGGTGGTGACCAGCACGGAGCCGCCCGCCGCCGCCGCCAGGGCCGCCGCCCGCTCGCCCAGGGCGCGGGCCATGTCGGGGGTGAATTCGCGGTTCTTGGTGCTGCCGCCGACGATCAGGCCGATCCACGGCCGTGGCAGAGGACTGAAGCGCTCGCGCCACTGCTGCGCCGCCTCGGCCAGCTTGGCCGGCGTCACCCGATGCGGCGCGCCGGTGATGGTCAGCACGTTGGCTCCGCTCAGCCCCTTGCCGTCGTGATCGGGCACGGCGATCAGGTCGAACTCGGCGCGGCCGCCGGGACCGGGGTCCATAATCTGCACCAGACGGGCGCCGCAGCGCCGCTTGAGCCAGCGCGCCACCGGTGCGGTGCGGCGGCCGGCGGCGATGACCAGCCGGGGCCACGGCGCGGCCAGGCCGGCACGGCTGTCGCGGTCCAGCCCCAACAGCGTCGCCCCGCGCAACAGGTTGGGCAGGCGGGCCAAACGGCCATAGCGGATCGACTTTACGGCGAACGGACGACCCAGCGCCTCGGCGACCCCCAGGCATTGCGCCACGTTGCCGGCGCGATCATCGGCCAGCACCCAGACATCCGCGGCCCCATCGTTGCGCATCACGCCATCCGTTCCCACATGCTGGCGGCAGGGTCAACCAAAGCCGTCAACTTTGCAATCAGCGTTCTCCAACACGGGAGGTTCGCCATGTTGTCCACGCCCACGCTCAACCGCCAGACCGTCGAAGAGATCATCGGCCGGCTCGACGACCTCAAGCTCGCCGAAATCCTGGGAACCGGTGCCTCGACCGCCGAATTGCTGGAGGCCAAGCGCTGGACCGTGGGCGACAAGCGCCCCCTGCCCGCCGCCCAGCCGCTGCGTCTGGCGGTCATCGACCGCCTGTGCGACATCATCCGCACCGACGAGCCGGACTGGGACGAGGACAGGGGGTAACCCCACCTATTCCCCCTTGAACACCGGCCGGCGCTTTTCGCGGAAGGCGGCGACGCCCTCGCGGTAATCGGCGGTGTCGAGGAAGGCGTAGCATTCGTCCAGTTCGGCGTCCGAAATCGGCGTCGGATCGGTCGACAGGCGGCGGATGAACTGCTTGTGCCAGCGATTGGCCAGCGGGGCACCCTGGCTGATGCGCTTGGCGGCGGCCTGGACTTCCTCTTCCAGCTTGTCGTCCTCGACCACGCGGGTCAGCAGTCCCTTGGACAGCGCCTCGGCGGCGTCGAGGATGCGGGCTTCCAGCAGGATTTCCGCCGCCACCGCCGGGCCGGCGATACGGGCGATGGCCGCCAGCTCGGGATAAGCCATCACCACCGAGATCTTGTTGATCGGCACGCCGAAGCGCCCCGAGGTGCCGGAGATGCGCAGATCGCAACAGCACGCCAGTTCCAGGCCGCCGCCGACGCAAGCGCCGTGGATCATCGCCACCACCGGCGCCGGGCACGCCACCACGGCGTCGAGCGCGCCGCGCATGACCTTGTCGTAGTCCTTCGCCTGGGCCGCCGTGGCGCGCAGGGTGTCGAATTCGTCAATGTCGGCGCCGGGCGCGAATGCCTTGGTTCCCGCCCCGCGCAGGATCACCACCCGCACCGACGCATCGACGGCAATGCCCTGGAACGCCTCGGCCAGACCCTGCCACATGGGCAGGTTCAGCGCGTTCATGCGGTCGGGACGGTTCAGCACGACGGTGGCCTGCGGGCCATCCCTCAGCACCTGGATCAACTCGGACATGTGCTCTCCCTTGTTTTGCCTGCTTGCAGGAATCGGCGATTGTGCCTATAGAGCCATCAGCCGGCAAGGCGACACGACCCCTGTCATAGGTGACTCCTCATGCAAACCGCTTCCCGCACCCCCGAGCAGAAGCACGCGGCGTTGACCGCGGCGCGTATCCTGCTGGAGATCAAGGCCGTCAATTTCCGCCCCGAGGAGCCGTATACCCTGACGTCGGGATGGGCCAGCCCGGTCTATGTCGATTGCCGCAAGGTCATCAGCTTTCCCCGCGCCCGCCAGAAGATTTCCGAGCTGTGCTCCGAGGCCATCCTGCGCGAAGTCGGCTATGAATCCGTCGACGCCATCGCGGGCGGCGAGACCGCCGGCATTCCCTATGCCGCGTGGATTTCCGACCGCATGATGCTGCCCATGCTGTACGTGCGCAAGAAGCCGAAGGGCTTTGGCCGCAACGCCCAGATCGAAGGCGACTTCCAACCCGGCGCCCGCGTGGTGCTGGTCGAGGACCTGGCCTCGGACGGTGCGTCGAAGGTGAACTTCGTCAACGCCATTCGCGACGCCGGCGCCGAGTGCAACAACTCGTTCGTCGTCTTCTTCTATGGCGTATTCCCCGGCGCGCTGAAGCACCTGAACGAAATCGGTGTCCACCTGGGCTATCTGTGCAATTGGTGGGACGTGCTGGAAGTGGCCGAGCAGGACAACCTGTTCGACCGCCGCACCATCGAGGAAGTCCGCAGCTTCCTGCACGACCCGGTGCAGTGGTCCAAGCTGCATGGCGGCCGCGCCGAGTAAGTTTCGGCCAAACGACAGCAAACGGGCGGAAGGGCAACCTTCCGCCCGTTTTGTTTGTCCGTCGCCGAATTGCGGGAAGAGCAAGCGTCATTCCGGGCGGAGCGGAGCGCAGACCCGGAATCCATGGCGGGAAACGGCACCATGGACCCCGGCTCGCGCTGCGCTTGGCCGGGGTGACGGACGTAGGATGGGAGTTTTACCGCCGCCCCTACACCTCGCAGGACGCCAGGTGAATCAGGAACTGGCCGATCAGGTGGTGGTGGTCGGTGCCGAATTCCTCTTTGAACAGGGCCTCGTCGGCCTTGTCCATGTCGGTCAGCGGCGAGAACAGCGCCTGGAAGAAGGCGCAGAATTGGTGATTGCTGAAGACGTGCGGCTCTTCGTGGCCGTTGCCGTGTTCGCGCACGACGAAGGCACTTTGCCCCAGGCTGACCGTGCTGGGGGTGTATTGCATCAGCTTCATGAACCAGTCCTTGCGCACGTCCCAGCGCTTGAACGAATTGGCGATGCGTACCAGCGTGTGCCACAGCACCTTCTTGGCCTGCAGATCGTCGTAGAAGGCGTCCCAGGTAAACTCCTCGCCCATTTCTTCGCGCAGTTCCCGCAGCCGTTCCAGGCAGCGCTCGCCATAGGATTCGGCTTCGTCGCCCAGCACCAGATGGAAGAACGAGAACACGTTGGGCAGGATGTCGCGGTCGAGGATGTCCTTGTGGAACAGCTCGCTCATAGGATGGACCATCAGCCGGCCGAAGGCGTTCTGGCGGCGCTGTTCCAGCTTTTCCTCGTCCACCACCTCCATCAGTTCACGATAGGCGCGGCGATAGAATTCGTCGAACTGCGCGGAAATCTTCAGGCCGTCGACGACGTCGTGCAGGGCTTCCCGGGTCAGGGGCTTTCCGCGATAGGCGGTGTCCGCCGCCTGCAACAATGCGTCAAGCACGACATTCGTCGTTCGGCGCAACAGTTTAGGTCCACGCGAGCCCATCCATTCCTCCCCAGGCGCCCTGCTTTCGCAGGAAAAGCCGCCCGAAGGCCGATTATAGACTTATCCGGCACCACTTCCAATAGAGCAACCGTGACAAGATACTGCCAACTTTACTAATGTTACTGCCGTTCATTTTTGCAGCCAGCGACATAACGCGGTGGATACAGCCTCGGGCTGTTCCAGTGTCGACAGGTGGCCGCAACGTTCGACCACCAGCATCTCTGCGCGGGGGATCAGCTCGGCCATTTCCTCGGCGCGGTCGGGCGGCGTGGCGGCATCCTCGTCGCCGACCAGAACCAGGGTGGGGCATGCGATACGCGGCAGACCGGGGCGGGAATCCGGACGGTGCATGATGGCGTTCTGCTGGCGGGCGAAGGCGTCGGCGCCAACGGCGCGCGCCATGTCCTTGGCCACACCGCCCACCCGCTCCAGCGCCAGATGGTCGGGATGCACCAGCAGCGGCAGCATGGTCGGCATGATCTTTTCGAAGCCGCCGGCCTGGGCCAGGGCGACGGCGTCCTTGCGGCGCTGGATTTGTTCCGGCGCGTCGGGCCGCGCCGTGGTGTCGAGCAACGCCAGCCGTTCGACCCGCTCGGGGGCGCGTCGCATGATCTCCAGCGCGACATAGCCGCCCATGGACAGGCCGGCCAGGGCGAAGCGCTCGGGCGCCGCCGCCAGAACCCGCTCGGCCATGGCGGCCAGGCTGTCGTCCTGGGTCAGGTCGGCCACCAGGGACTGGGCCAGCGGCGCCACGGCGGCAACCTGATGGTCCCACAGGCGATGGTCGTTCAACAAACCGGGCAGCAGCACCAGGGTGCGGCTCATGGCGCGTCTCCTACTTGATGAGGGCGATGAGGTCCTTGAACTCGGGCGTGCCGGCGCGGTGCAGCCATTCGAACACGGCGCTTTCCGTCGCCACCACGTCGATGCCGTTGGCGGCCATGCGGGCCAGCGCCGATTGATGGTTGGCGGCCAGCCGCGACGAACAGGCGTCGCCGGCGACGAACACCTGGTATCCCGCCGCCTTCAGCCCCAAGGCGGTCTGCAGCACGCAGACATGGGCCTCGATGCCGGCGACCACCACCTGGTCGCGGCCCAGGGCGCGCAAGCGTTCGGCGATGGCCGGCTCGGCGGCGCACGAGAAATGCAGCTTTTCGAACACGGCGTCGTCGGCAACCAGCGTCCTTAATTCGCCCAGGGTCGGCCCCAGCCCCTTGGGATACTGTTCCGACACGATCACCGGCACACCCAGTCGTGCCGCCGCCCGCAGCAACAGGGTGCAATTGCGGTATACCAGACGTGGCTCGGCCATCACCGGGCCGAGATTTTCCTGCACGTCCACCAGCAAAAATACCGAGCGGCCAGCATCGATCAGCATGAAAATGTCCTCCCACCACAGCGCAAGAACCCTAGCTCAGTGGGAACGGCACGCCAATGCTCGCGTTCCGTCGTTGACAGGACCGCATGAACTTCTATTATCCCGGCGCATATGACTCATTCCATCGACACCAGCCGTCAGGACGGCTCTCCGAACCCCATGGACTTCGCTGATCTGGGCCTTAGCCCCGAATTGCTCAAGGCCGTCGCGGAATCGGGCTACACCAAGCCCACGCCCATTCAGGAACAGGCCATCCCTGTCGTCCTGATGGGGCGGGACGTTCTGGGCTGCGCCCAGACCGGCACCGGCAAGACCGCCAGCTTCACTTTGCCGATGATCGAGATTTTGGCCGGTGGCCGCGCCAAGGCGCGCATGCCCCGTTCGCTGATCTTGGCGCCGACGCGCGAACTCGCCGCGCAGGTGGCCGAGAATTTCGACAAGTACGGCAAGTACCACAAGCTCAACAAGGCGCTGATCATCGGCGGCGAATCCATGAGCGACCAGGTCGCCATCCTGGATCGCGGCGTCGACGTGCTGATCGCCACGCCGGGCCGGCTGCTGGACATGTTCGAGCGGGGACGCATCCTGCTCAACGATATCAAGGTGCTGGTCATCGACGAGGCCGACCGCATGCTGGACATGGGCTTCATCCCCGACGTCCAGCGCATCGTCTCGCTGCTGCCGAAGATTCGCCAGACGCTGTTCTTCTCGGCCACGCTGGGTCCGGAGATCCGCAAGCTGGCCGACGAATTCCTGATGAACCCGAAGGAGATCACCGTCGCGGCAGCGTCGTCGACGGCGACCACCATCGAGCAGTTCCTGGCGGTGGTCGAGGAGTTGGACAAGCGCGAGACGCTGCGTCACATCATCCGCATCGAAGCCGTCAAGAACGCCTTCATCTTCTGCAATCGCAAGCGCGACGTGGACGTGCTGTTCCGCAGCCTGAAGAAGCACCATTTCGACGTGGTGCAGATGCACGGCGACATGAACCAGCCGGCCCGCCTGGAAGCGCTGGGCAAGTTCAAGTCGGGCGAGGCCAAGTTGCTGGTCTGCTCGGACGTCGCCGCGCGCGGCATCGACATCAAGGCGGTCAGCCACGTCTTTAATTTCGACGTGCCGATCCATGCCGAAGACTATGTCCACCGCATCGGCCGCACCGGCCGTGCCGGCGAGACCGGTCGTGCCTTCACCATTGCCAGCCCGGATGACGGCAAGTTCGTCGGTGCCATTGAAAAGCTGATCGGCACTGAAATTCCCCGTCTGGAGATCGAGGGCGTTCCCGCCCTGCCGCTGGACATGGAGGCCCGCAAGGGCCGGGGTGGCCGTGGTGCCCCCCGTGGTGCCAAGCCGGCCCGTGGCCGCGAGGACGAGCAGGAACGCCGTCCGCGCCGCAGCCGTCGTGGCGAGGAAGCCCCAGCCGCGACCGCCGAGGTCGAGGCCGTCATCGAGCCGGTGGCCGATGCCGTCGTGACCGAGGAACAGGCTCCGCGCGCCGAGCGGCCCGCCCGCCCCGAACGCAGCCGCCGCAGCCGCGACGACAGCCGTCCCGAGCGGGGCGACCGGCCCGAACGCACCGACCGTCCCGAACGGGGCGAGCGTTCCGAACGGGCACCGCGCCGTGACGACCGCCGCGATGATCGTCGCGACGGCCGCCGTCGTGGCCGCATTGACGAACTGGGCATCGGCGAGATGACCCATCGCGATGGCGTGATCGGCTTTGGCGACCACGTTCCCGACTTCATCCAGCGCGAGGTCCCCAAGATCGCCCCGCGCAGCGCCAAGGATGATGCCGACAAGGACGACGGCGAGGAGTAAGCCGCATGCAGACCATCTTCGTTCAGGTGAAGTGCGAATTGGGCCGCGCCTACGATGTGGCCGACGAGGCGGTGGACCTGGAAAGCGTGTCCGAGGTCCACTCCATCTCCGGTCAGTACGACCTGATGGTGAAGTGCTTCCTGGAAGACGGCCAGGATATTGGCCAGTTCGTGGTCGACACCATCCAGACCCTGCCGGGGGTGAAGGACACCTTCACCCTGATCGCCTTCAAGGCGTTCGGCTGATCTCCGATCCAAGGCCCGCCACCGCGCGGGGCTTGGGTAGCGCAGAGCACGGCCTGCTTGGCTTTGACGGATGCCGCCGTGCCCAGGGTACACGGACGACACGGATGCCGCTTCGCGGCCACGGATCGCACAGACAAAAGAAAACTCGTCATGCCGGCCTTCGAGCCGGCATCCATCGTGGTGCACCCCCATGGACCCCGGCTCGCGCGGGGCGCGTCCGGGGTGACGGGATTTCTTAGGGTTTCAGGGCTTTCGCTGTCCACGAACACTGCGCCGATCCGTGTTCGTCCGTGGCCCGCGACAGCAGGCTTCCGTGCCGTTCGTGTTACCTGAGCACGGCCTTGGTGGGCCAGCACGTTCCGCGAAGGCGTCAACCGAACAGCAGTGGGTCAAGCCCGGCCATAACGATCATCGGGAGTGCTCCCGTCAAAAACTGACGGACTCTAATTCGCCATTCCCGCCAGAATTTTGGCCGCCAGGGCCGCGCCCAATCCGTCGCGGCGGTTCGCCGCCGCCGCCAGGGCGGTCCGCACCTCGGCATAGTCGCGGGCGTTGGCAGCCAGGCTCCATTGCGCCGCGCCGGCCAATACGCCAGCCATGGCGCGCCGCGCCGCCTCTTCCTCGCGCGCCGCCACTGCCAGCAGCGTCTGCAATTGGGCCTCGGGCATCCAGCCATCCAGCAGGCGGGCGATGCCGGCGACGTAATCGGCGTCGCCGGTGGCGAAGAACGCCGCCCACAACATGTCCACATGCACCGGATGGGTCGGGGCGAAATCCTTGAAATCGGCGCCGCCGGCATCCATCGCCCCGGCCGCCGCCTCGCCCACCAGGCTTTCCATCAGCCGCCGCCGGTCGGGATGGTGGGAATAGTTCAGCGCCTGGGCGACGATCTCGACCTTGACCGCGTCGCCGCCACGCACCGCCTCGACCAGTTGCGGCGCGACGCCCGGGGCATTGTCCACCACCAAGGCCAGGAACACCGGCAACGTCAGCACCGTCTGCGCCCGCCATGCATCGGTGACCGGCGCGGCGGTGAACTGCGCCACCAATCCGGCCGGATCGGGGGCACGAAAATAGCCCATCACCACCGCTTCCAACGCCTTACCGATTTCCGCAACCATTTACACCCCCAGCCACCGCAGCGTCAGGCCGGCGGCGCCGGCCGCCACCATGCCTGCCATGGAATAGATGATGCGACGCGCCATCAGGCCGCCACACATCCCGAACACCAGCGCCGCCTTGACGCCGGTATTGACGAAAGCGGCGATGGTGATCGAGGTCACCGCCACCGCCAACAGCACCGATTTACCGCCCATCTGCGCCATGGACAGCGCCACCGCATCGACGTCGGCCAGGCCGGCACCGGCGGCCAGCAGGTACAAGCCGGCCGAGCCGCCCCAGTTCTGCAGCACCTTGGATGCCAGCATCACCAGCGTCAGCAGCACGGCGAACTTGATCGCCATGCCCAGTTCGAACGGGTTGGACAAGCTGGTGGCGCCGGGCTTGCCCTCTTCCTCGCGGGCGCGCCACAGCAGCCAGGTCGCCACCACGCCGGCCAGCGCCATGCAGCCCAGCGGCAGGGCCAGCTTTTCGCCGATGCTGCGATTGAGGACGAAGACGATCAGCCACAGCCGCACATACATGGTGGCGTTGGCCAGCGCCACGCCGGCCGCCAGCAGCGGCTGCATGCCGGGGCTTTCCTTGCCCATGCGGGCGAACGACACGGTCAGCGCGGTACTGGAGGCAAGACCGCCGAATACCCCGGTCAACAGGCTGCCGATGCGCGGTCCGGCGATCTTGATGGCGAAATAGCCGATGAACGAGATGCCGGCCACCATCACCACCAGCAGCCACAGCTTGTAGGGATTGAGAACCTCTTCCGGTCCATAGCCCTGATTGGGCAGCACCGGCAGCAACACCACCGAGATCAGCAGCAGCTTGATAGCAGCGCGCAATTCCAGATGCTCGATCTTGCGCAGCAGGCCGTGCAGGGTGTCCTTGGCGCCCAACAGCGCCGTGGCGACCACGCCGCCGGCCGCCGCCGCCGATCCCTCGCCCATGGCGGCCATGGCCCCCAGGGCAAAGGCGGTGATCTCGGCCACCTGGGTGGTGATGCCGACGTTCTGCTCGCCGCTGCCGGCCCGCAGGATGTGCGAGGCCACCACCACGGCGGTCAGGGCAAGAAACCCCGCCGCCAGCGCCAGCCCGCCCAGCGTCTGGCCGAACCAGCCGACGATGCCGCCCAGCAACCCGATCAGGGCGAAAGTACGGATGCCGGCGATACTGCCGCCATGGACCGATTCGCGCGCCTGCCAGCCGCGCTCGACACCCATCAGCATGCCGATGGCCAGCGCCAGCCCCAGACGCTCGAAAAGCTCGATATGCTCCATCTGCCATCCCGGATGCGTGTTTTTCGCCACGATTCTCGCATGGTGGCGGCCGAAATGCATCATTGCACTCGATAGGCACATGAAATCCGCGTGAGCGAGGAGCATACTGACGCCCGACCAGTCGCCGGTCCGCCACCCGGCGCCAGCGAAGGGAGGTTCCCATGCCCACCAAGGTTGCCTTGTTCCTGGCTCACTCCATCGCGCTCGAGGTGGAGGCAGGTGATCGTTACGACGAATTGGCCGACGTGATGGAGGTCCACAACAACCCCGACGTCGCCGCCCTGTTCCGGCAAATGAGCGATTTCTCGCGCAAGCACGCCGCCTCGGTGCAGGAACGCGCCAAGGCCTTTCAGCCGCTGCCCAAGCTGAAAAGCTGGGAATACCGCTGGAACGCGCCCGAGCCGCCCGAGGTCGGCGACTTCAGCGGCACCCATTACCTGATGACGCCGTTCCACGCGCTGCAATTCGCCCTGGCCAACGAGCGCCGGGGCTGGGAATTCTATAACCGCAGCGCCGCCGACTCGCAGGATGCCGACGTGCGCACCCTGGCACGCGACTTCGCCGACGAGGAAGCGGAACACGTCAAGGAACTGGAAGAATGGCTGGCCAAGGTGCCGCGCCCGACCATCGACTGGGCGGACGACCCCGACCCGGCGGCCGTAATCGACTGATCCTATTCCTTGCCCATGTTCGCCAGCTTGACCGCCAGCACGATCAGTGCCAGCACCAGGGTGGCGGCGTTGGCAAGGATGATCGGCCACGCCATCAACAGGAGTCCGTAGGCCAGCCACAGCGCCACGCCGGCCGAGAACATCGCCCACATGCCGAGGGATATGTCGCGGGTATGGCGTGTCTTCAGGGTCTTCACCACTTGCGGCACGAAGGCTAAGGTGGTCAACAACGCGGCGGTGGACCCCACCGCCTGAGTTAGATCCATGGTCATCGGCCACCCTTTCGCGCCGGCAGGAGGATACCGCGGGTGCTGTCTTCTATCACGGTTCTGTTGCTCTGCCAGCTTGCCGGCGAGGTTATCGCCCGCCTGGCAGGGTTGGCCATTCCCGGCCCGGTCATCGGCATGCTGCTGCTGTTCGGCGGCCTGGTCATCAAGCGGGGCATCCCGGAAAGCCTGGAAAAAACCGGCACGGCCCTGTTGTCGCACCTATCGCTGCTGTTCATCCCGGCCGGCGTCGGCGTCATGGTCCATCTGAAGCTGATCGCCGGTGAATGGCTGCCGATCACCGTGGCGCTGGTGGTCAGCACGGCGCTGACCATCGCCGTCACCGGCCTGACCATGCAATGGCTGGCGAAGGGGAAGCGGCGGCCATGAACGGCGATCTGCAATCCATCTGGGTCTACCTGGAAACCTCGCCGCTGCTGGGACTGACCGCCACCCTGCTAGCCTATCAGGCCGCGCACTGGATCTGGCGCAAGGGGCACATGACGCCGCTGCTCAACCCGGTGCTGATCTCCATCGTGCTGATCGCCGGCTTCCTCATGCTGACCGGCATCGAGTACCGCACCTATTTCGACGGCGCCCAGTTCGTCCACTTCCTGCTGGGACCGGCGACGGTGGCGCTGGCGATTCCGCTGTACCGCCAGATCACGCTTTTGCTGCGTTCGGCCACCGCCGTTGTCGTCGGCCTGATCGCCGGCGCCGTCACCGCCGCCACCTCGGCCATGGGGCTGGCCTGGGCATTGGGCGCGTCCGAGCGCACCATTCGTTCGCTCGCGCCGAAATCGGCCACCTCGCCCATCGCCATGGCGGTGTCGGAAGGCATCGGCGGCCTGCCGTCGCTGACCGCCGTGCTGGCGATCCTGACCGGCATCATCGGCTCGATCATCGCCGTCTGGGTGCTGGATACGGTGCGGGTGCGCAACGAGGCGGCGCGCGGCCTCGCCATGGGCACCGCCGCCCACGGCATCGGCACCGCACGGGCCATCCAATTGGGCGAAGTCACCGGCGCCTTTTCGGGCCTTGCCATGGGCATGACCGCGCTGGCGACCACCATCGTGGTACCGCTGCTGGTCCGGGCGTTTTTCGGCTAGCGCGGCCCCCCGAGGGGCGCCAAAGGCAAATCCTACAGCCCGGCCAGCGCCTTGATGCGGGCGACGTTCCAGCCCTTGGCGGCTTCGGTCAGCACGTCGGCGTTGGCCAGGTTGTCGCCTTCGATGGACAGCAGGATGCGGTTGCCCAGCACCATGGTCACTTCGCCCGACTTGTTGGCGGAGTCGAAGCGCAGCAGGGCGTCCTCGGTGCCGACCTTGACCCGCTTCATGTTGGGCTGGCCGGCGATGGCGGCCGGGTTGGCGAACAGCGGGACGGCGGAATCCACCGCCGGGCTGTCGAGGAACACCGAGGCGTTGAGCGAGGACTCACCCTTGCCATAGGCGCGGGTCACCGCCATGCCGCCGCCGACCTGCCCCAATCCCTGAATTTCCGGCGGATCGGCCTGCCAGCCGGCAGCGGCCGGCGGC
>JBLNBE010000067.1:0-3128 GCA_050259735.1 Bacteroidota bacterium | reverse complement strand
CTTCTTCTCGCGCACCAGTTCGGCGATCTTCTCCACCCTGGAGGCTTTGTTCACCTGGTATGGGATCTCGGTGACGACGATCGCCTCGCGCTCCTTGCGTAGCGTCTCGAACTCGACCTTGCCGCGCATGACGATCGAGCCGCGGCCGAAGTGATAGGCGGCGCGGATGCCTTGCCGCCCGAGGATCACGCCGCCGGTCGGAAAATCCGGTCCGGGCACGATATTCATGAGCTCGTCGATGGTGAGCGCGGGATTGTCGATCAGCGCCACGCAGGCGTCGATCACCTCGCCGAGATTGTGCGGCGGGATGTTGGTGGCCATGCCGACGGCGATGCCGCCGGCGCCGTTGACCAGCAGATTGGGATAACGCGCCGGCAGCACCGTCGGCTCGACGGTGGAATCGTCGTAGTTCGGCTGGAAGTCGACGGTTTCCTTGTCGATGTCCTCGATCAAGAAATGCGCCGACCGGGCCATGCGGGCCTCGGTGTAACGCATGGCCGCCGCCGGATCGCCGTCCATCGAGCCGAAATTGCCCTGGCCGTCGATGAGCGGCAGGCGCATGGAGAAATTCTGCGCCATGCGGACCATGGCGTCGTAGATCGCCGAATCGCCGTGCGGGTGGTACTTACCCATGACGTCGCCGACGATGCGCGCGGACTTGCGGAACGGCTTGTTATAGTCGTAGCCGCTTTCCTTCATCGCATACAGAATGCGCCGGTGCACGGGTTTCAGGCCATCGCGAACGTCGGGAAGCGCACGGCTGACGATCACGCTCATGGCGTAATCGAGATACGAGCGGCGCATTTCCTCTTCGATGGTGACCGGAGAGATGTCGAACTGAGGCGTCGATGGAGGTGTGGTCAACGAAATCTTCCCGTTGGTCTTCAGAAAAACCAGAATTTGGGGATGGCAGGGCTGCCACGGTGGCGCACGCTACCAGATATCGTGCAGTGCGACAACTGCGAGGGCGGAGGGCCGCCCGCCGGTGGTTACGGCGCTTTCGCGCAGGGCCGTCGCCAACCGCCTTATCGCCATCCGACCAATCCGTCTGACCACTCGGCCTCGCCTTTGGAGATCCCCGCCGCGCAGGAGGTTCGCAGTACACTGTGGCCTTCCTCGATACAGCCCCTGATGCGGGAGGGTGGCGACCATGCGGTGCTTGCTGGCGGTGCTATGCGCGGGATTGGGCGCGGGACTGGTGGCGGGGTGCAGTGGTGACTGGCCGGTGTTGGGCGCTGCGGGCGGTGGCGGCGACCATATCCGTATCGCCAACGTGCCGTTCTTTCCCCAGGAAGGCTTTCGCTGCGGCGCGGCGCCCATGGCCGAGGTACTGAACTGGAGCGGGCTGGAGGTCAAGCCGGCCGCATTGGATGCCGCCACGGCGGCGGAGCCGCATGGTGTGGGCGATCCGCGCCGCACCCTGGCGGACACCGCCAGCCGGCAAGGCCGCCTCGCCTATCCCATCGCCGGCACCGCCGCCATGCTGACCGAACTGGCCGCCGGCCACCCGGTGCTGGTGGTGCAGAACCTGGGGGTGGAAAGCCAGCCGCTGTGGAACTGCGTCGTCGCCATCGGTTACGACCGCCCGCAGGAAGAGGTGGTGGTGCATTCCGGCCAGCATGCCGGCAAACGCATGTCGTTGCGGCTGTTCGAGCGGCTGTGGTCGGATTCCGGCCAATGGGGGCTGGTGGTGCTGAAGCCGGGCGACCTGCCCGCCGCCGCCCGCCAACCCGACTACCTGCGCGCCGCCTATTCCCTGCGCCGGGCCGGCCGTTACTGGGAGGCGGTGCAGGCCTACGACGCCGCGCTGGCAAGCTGGCCCGCCGATGCCGAAGCATTGATGGGGCTGGGCGCCAGCCTGTACCTGTTGGGCGACCGCCACGGCGCCACCGAAGCTTATCGCACCGCCATGCTGACCGCCGCCGATCCATTGCCGGCCCAGGCCGCGCTCGAACAGATCGCCGCCGCCTCGCCACCGGCGCGGGTGCCGATCCCGCGACCGCAGCCGCGGCCAACCAGCGGACGGCGCGCCGACACCATGACACAGGCGGTGGATTGACCCAGGCACCGCCCGGTCAGTCGGGCCGGGTCAGCAGACGAGCATAAATCTCGCGATGGTCGATTTCGGCGCACAGGCCGCGCATGGTTTCGCCCACGACGAAACAGACGACCAGGCGCGCCAACGCCGCCGCCGCGTCCGGGCGATGGCCGATTTCGCCCAGCAGGCCGGCGACAAAGGCGGTGCGGCGCGCGTCCACCGCCGCCACCCGCCGGGCGGTTTCCGGGTCAAGCGCGGCCCAGGCGCGCACGGCGCGTTCGAGCGGCTTGGGCGCCTCGGCAGTCAGCAACAGCAAGGCGCGCAACCGCTCGGCCGGTGCGCCGCCGACCTGATCGACGCGGGCGATGAACGCTTCGGTCGAGCGCAGCTCCCACTCCTGCCGAAGGGCGGACAGCAAGTCGGCGCGATTGCGGAAATGCCAATAGAAACTGCCCTTGGTGACGCCCAACCGCACCGCCAGCGGCTCGACGCCCACGGCGGCGACGCCCTGTTCGGCCAAGAGCGCCAGACCGGCCTCGATCCAAGCCTCTCGCCCCAGCCTGTCGGCGACAGCCTTCTCCATCGGTACTCCATACGCCAGCGTATTGACAGCGGCGATACTCGCCCATAGCCTCTCCATACGCAAGCGTATGGAGAAAAGCGATGACCCGCCGTACCTGGCTCACCGTGGCCGCCGTCCTGGATTTCACCGCTGCAGCCCTGCATCTGGCCATCGTCGTCGGCGGGGCTGACTGGTATCGCTTCTTCGGTGCCGGCGAGGACTTCGCCTCCCGCGCCGAGCGTGGCGATCCCCTGCCGGCGGTGGTCACCGTGGCTATCGCCATGATCCTTTCCGTATGGGGACTGTACTGCTTACAGCTCGCCGGCCGGCTGCGGCTTGGCCTGCCGTGGCCGCGCCTCGCCGTGACGGCGATCACCACCGTCTACGGTTTGCGCGCCCTGGCGCCGCTGATCGCCTGGGTGGCCGCGCCACAGGCGCTGGACGCATTCCTCGTCTGGTCGTCGTTGGTGTGTCTCGGCTTCGCCCTCTCGCATGGGATGGGACTTGTTCCCCCAGCCGCCCCCGCCC
>JBLNBE010000066.1:0-113744 GCA_050259735.1 Bacteroidota bacterium | reverse complement strand
CCACGACGGCGGGAACCGCGCCGAACCAATTGTGGCCGCCCATGCGCGCCATCGGCCCCCAGCGGTCGAGCGCGACCATGGCGCCCGCCGCCGCCGCCGTGATGACCGGTGGATAGAGCCTCATGCCGCCGCCAGGATGCGGCGCACCGCCTCGGCGTCGATATCGCCGCGCTCGCCCAGCGGCAGGCCGCCGCGTTCGGCCAGACGGCCGGCGATGGTGGCAGGCAAATCGGCGGGCAGGTCGTAGCTGCCCAGCCGCGCCGGCACGCCGACCGATTCAAAGAAGGCGCGGGTCTTGGCGATGGCGGCGTCGATGCGGGCGTCGTCGTCGCCCTCGGTCAGGCCCCACACGCGGGCGGCGAATTGCAGCAGCTTGGCGCGCTTTTCCGCCCGCTTGACCGTCACCACGCCCGGCCACACCACCGCCAGGGTGCGGGCATGGTCGATGCCGGTCAGCGCCGTCAGCTCGTGGCCGATCATGTGGGTGGCCCAATCCTGCGGCACGCCCTGGCCGATCAGACCGTTCAGCGCCATGGTGGCGCACCACATCAGATTGGCGCGGGCCTGATAGTCGGGCGGCGTCGCCATGGCGGCGGCGCCGATCTCCACCAGGGTGGACAGCACCGATTCCGCCAACCGGTCCTGCAGCGGCGCGGCGGCGGGGTAGGTCAGATACTGTTCCAGCACATGGATGAAGGCATCAACGATGCCGTTGCCGACCTGACGCGGCGGCAGGCTGTAGGTGGTTTCCGGGTCAAGCACCGAAAATTGCGGCATCACCGACGGGTGGCCCCAGCCCAGTTTCTCGCCGGTGGCGTCGCGGCTGACCACCGAATACATATTCATTTCGGACCCGGTCGCCGGCAGGGTCAGCACCACGCCCAGCGGCTTGGCCTTGGTCGGCGCGGCCTTGCGACAGACGATGTCCCACGGGTCGCCGGCGAAATCGATGGCAGCGGCGACCAGCTTGCAGCCGTCGACCACCGAACCGCCGCCGACCGCCAGCACGTAATCCAGCTTTTCGGCACGGGCCAGCGCGACCGCCTTCATCAGCGTCTCGAAGCGCGGATTGGGTTCGATGCCGGCGAATTCGCGGAACTCCAGCCCGGCAGCGGTCAGGGCCTCGACCACCTGGGCATGGACGCCGTTGGTCTTGATCGAGCCGCCGCCAAAGGCGAACAGCACCCGGCTGCCTTGGGGAATTTCCCGGCCCACGGCGCTGATCTGGCCCTTGCCGAAGATCACCTTGACCGGATTGTGGAAGACGAAATTCTCCATCGGGCTGGCTCCGCTGCTCAAAATATCGGAAAGACCCAATGTGGGGGCATCGGGGCAAACCGCAAGGCTCCCCGTGTCCCGGCAAGCGATGCGCGGCGGGACACGGACGGCCGCAAGTGCGGCCGCGCGCCCCCTGGCGTGGGAGCCAAGGGCCGCGGAGGCGGCCCGCCCGGCGCCTGAGGGCTAGATATAAACTAAGCCTTCACACCAGCTCCACGGGCCTTGGGGGCGCAGGGGTCGAGCGGCCAGCGCGGACGCGGGGCGAAATCCAGGGCGTCGGTCAGACCCAAACGGAAGCGCTCGACCCCGGCCCAGGCGATCATGGCGGCGTTGTCGGTGCACAGCCGCAGCGGCGGCGCCAGAAAGGTCAGGCCGCCTTCGCCCGCCACACGCTCCAACATGGCGCGCAGCGCGCTGTTGGCGGCGACGCCGCCGGCAACGACCAGATGCCTGCCGTCGGGCCACGCCTGGGTGAATTCGGCGATGGCGCGCCGCGTGCGGTCGCCGACCGACTCCGCCACCGCCGCCTGGAAGGCGGCGCAGACATCGGCGCAATCCTGTTCCGACAATGGTTGCGGAAGCGTTTCGACCAGCAGACGCACGGCGTTCTTCAGACCCGAGAAGCTGAAATCGCAGCCCGGCTTGCCCTTCATCGGTCGCGGCAGGGCGAAGCGGGCCGGATCGCCCTTGTCCGCCGCCGCCTGCACCTGGGGGCCGCCGGGATAACCCAGGCCGACCATCTTGGCCACCTTATCGAAGGCCTCGCCCGCCGCGTCGTCGATGGTGGTGCCCAGGCGCTTGTACTGCCCGACGCCCAACACCGCCAGCAACTGGCAATGACCGCCCGAGGCCAGCAGCAGCAGATAGGGAAAGGCAATGCCGTGGGTCAGCCGCGCGGTCAGCGCGTGGCCTTCCAGGTGGTTGACCGCCAGGAACGGCTTGTTGGCGGCCAGGGCAATGGCCTTGCCGGTCATGACGCCGACCATGACGCCGCCGATCAGGCCGGGACCGCCGGTGGCTGCCACCGCGTCAAGCTGATCGAAGCGCAGGCCGGCGCGCGCCATGGCTTCGGCCACCAGCCGGTCCACATGTTCCAGGTGGGCGCGGGCGGCGATTTCCGGCACGACGCCGCCGAACGGGCGGTGTTCCTCGAGCTGGGACAGCACCACATCCGCCAGGATCGTGCGGTCGTCGCGCACCACCGCCGCGGCGGTTTCGTCACAAGAGGTCTCGACACCCAGGATCAGCACCACGAAAATCCTTTTCAGAACCGTCGGCTTTTCCTACAACAGCCAGGCCATGACGTCCAAAGCAAACCACCCCCTGCTCACCATCGGCACCCGCGGCTCTCCGCTGGCGCTCGCCCAAACCCATGAGACGCGCGATCGCCTGGCGGCCGCGTGGCCCGAACTGGCGGCCGAAGGCGCCATCGCCATCCAGGTCATCCAGACCACCGGCGATCTGGTGCAGAACCGCCCGCTGGCCGAAATCGGCGGCAAGGGGCTGTTCACCAAGGAATTGGACGAGTCCATGCTGGACGGCCGCATCGACCTGGCGGTCCATTCCATGAAGGACGTCCCCACGGTGCTGCCCGACGGCATCGTGCTGCCCTGCGTGCTGCCGCGCGAGGATGTGCGCGACGCCTTCCTGTCACTCAAGGCCAAAAGCCTGGATGAGCTGCCGGCCGGCGCGGTGATCGGCTCGGCGTCGTTGCGCCGCGCCTCGCAGATCCTGCACAAGCGCCCCGACCTCAAGGTGGTGAATTTCCGCGGCAACGTGCAATCGCGCCTGCGCAAGCTGAGCGAAGGCGTGGTCGACGCCACCCTGCTGGCCATGGCCGGCCTCAACCGCCTGGGCCTGGCCCAGCACGCCACCAGCGCGCTGGACACCGATTTCATGCTGCCCGCCGTGGCCCAGGGCGCCATCGGCATCACCTGCCGCAGCACCGACGCGGCGGCGCACAAGTATCTGGCGGCGCTGAACCACCCGGAAACCATGGTGCGCATCACCGCCGAGCGCGCCTTCCTGCTGACACTGGACGGCTCGTGTCGCACCCCCATCGCGGCGCTGGCCGAGCTGGACGGCGACAATCTGTCCTTCCGCGGCCTAATCGTCAGCACCGACGGCAAGGTCATCCACGCCACCTCGCGCCAGGGCAAGGCCGCCGATGCCGACGCCATGGGCAAGGATGCCGGCGAGGAACTGAAGCGTATCGCCGGCCCGGATTTCTTCAGCCACTGAGGAGGTCCGGCCGTGCCTTGCGCCCTCGTCACCCGCCCGCGTGAGGATTCCGAGGGGGTGTCGCGAGAGTTGCGGGCGCGCGGCCTGGAAGTGGCGGTCGAACCGCTGCTGGACATCCATTACCTTGACGTTGCGGTGGACGCTACCGGCGTCCAGGGCATCCTTGCCACTTCGGCCAACGGCGTCCGCGCCCTGGCCCGCGTGCTGCCCGACCGCACGCTGCCGGTATGGGCGGTGGGCGACGCCTCGGCGCGCTGCGCCCGCGAGCTGGGTTATGCCCAGGTCGAGAGCGCCGGCGGCGACGTCACCACCCTGGCGGCCCTGGTCAAGGATCGTTGCGACCCCGCAATGGGCGCCTTCCTGCACGCCGCTGGCTCGGTCACCGCCGGCGACCTGAGCGGGCAATTGGCCGAGGCCGGCTTCGCCGTGCGCCGCGTGGTGCTGTACGAGGCGCGCCCCGCCAGCGCAATCTCGGCGGAGACGGGGGCAAACCTGCGCGCCGGCAGCCTGCATCTGGCGCTGTTTTTCTCTCCCCGCACCGCCGCCACCTTTGCTACCCTGGTGCGCGCCGCCGGTCTGGCCGATGCAATCGCCGGGATCACGGCCTATGCTTTGAGTTCCGCCGTCGCCGAAAAGCTGGCGGCCTTGCCTTGGGCGGCCGTGCGCGTGGCCGCCGCTCCAACCCAAGCCGCCCTTCTGGCGGCGCTGGAGGACGATCTGGCCGTCGGCCGGTTCGCTTCCGATCTCCCGAGGACCAGCATGACCGAGACCGAGCCGAAGCCTTCGCCCGAGACGCCCGCCGAAACCCCGGCGGATTCGGCCACCGACGCCGAAATCGCCGAGCCGGCAGGCGAGGTCGAGACCGGCAAGGGCAAGGGCTGGGTGCCGGTGGCCGCCGCCATCGCCGTGGTGCTGGTCGCCGCCGTCGCCGCGCTGGTGTGGTCGGAAATGCGCCCCGGCGCCGAAATGACGCCGGTGCCGGCGCCGACCTCGGGTACCACCACTCCGATCACCCCGCCGGCGTCCGCGACCGCCGACCTGCAGAGCGAACTGGCCGCCACCCGTGACCGCCTGCACGCGCTGGAAAGCCGGCTGGCGCAGCAGCCGTCCAACGCGGGCCAGACGGGCGCCGACCTCACCCCGATGGAAAACCGTCTGGCCCAGACCGAGGCGGCGGTGAAGGCGATCCAGGCGCAGCCCCAGGTGCCTGCCAAGCTGGTCGAGGAAGTGGACACCCTGGGCAAGCAGGTCGCCGACCTCAAGCGCACCTCGGCCGACGCCGCCGCCGTGTTGCGCCTGGCCGACCGAGTGGAAAAGGCGGAAGCCAGCTTGCGCGACATGCAGGCGCGACGCAGCTCGGCCGCCGCCGTGCTGCTGGCCGTCGGGCAATTGCGCGAGGCGCTGGCCGCCGCCATGCCGTTCGATGCCGAGTTGCGGGCGCTCAAGGCGCTGGCCGGCAGCGATGGCGAGGTCGCCACCGCGATCGAAGCGCTGAAGCCGCGCGCCGTGACCGGCATTCCGACCCTGCCGGTGCTGACCGCCCGCCTGAACGCCCAGGCCCCCGCCATCATCCGCGCCCAGGTGCTGCCGGAACAGCAGGGCTGGTGGCGCCAGACGCTGGACCGGCTGGCCTCGCTGGTGACCATCGAGCGCGAGGACGGCAACGTCGCCGGCGCCTCGCCCGCTGCTATCGTCGCCCGCGCCCAGGCGGCGTTGGCGGCCGGCGACCTGGCCCAGGCGGTCGCCGAGGTGGATGGCCTGAGCGGTGGCCCGGCCGAACAGGCGGCACCGTGGCTGGCCGATGCCAAGGCCCGGCTGGCCGCCGGCAAGGCGGTGTCCGAGCTGACCGCCCATGTGGTCGCCGCCATCGGCGCGGGGCAATGATCATGGTCCGCCGCCTCGCCCTGTTCGTCATCGTCACCGCCCTGCTGGTGGCCGCCGCCGTCTGGCTGGCCGATCGCCCCGGCCAGGCGGTGATCCACTGGCTGGGCTGGAAGATCACCGCCCCGGTTCCGGTGGTGATCGCCGCCCTGGTCGCCCTGCTGGCGGCCGGCGCGCTGTTGCTGAAACTGGTGCGCGGCATCGTCGGCGCCCCCGGCCACTGGCTGGCGGCGCGGCGGGCGCGGCGTACCCGCGACGGCTATCGCGCGCTGTCCGACGGACTGGCCGCCGTCGCCGCCGGCGACCGCAAGGGCGCCAAGCGGCTGGCGCGGCGCGCCGACAAGCTGCTGGCCGACCACTCGCTGACCGGATTGCTGACCGCCCAGGCCGCCACCCTGTCGGGCGACGAGAGCGAAGCCGAGCGTCGCCTGGGCGCCATGGTCGAGCGGCCGGAAACCGCCTTTCTTGGCCTCAAGGGCTTGCTGGATCTGGCGCTGAAACGCCACGACCACGCCACCGCGCTGGATTACGCCCGCCGCGCCTGGGCGCTGGGCGGTCCGGCCGCCGGGCTGGCCGCCACCCTGTTCGACCTGCAGGCCCGCGCCGGCCAATGGAGCGAGGCCGAGGCGACCCTGGCCGAGGCCAAGAAGCGCGGCGCGCTGTCGGGCGGCACCCTGGCCCGTTTCCGCGCCCTGGTGCTGTTGGAGCGCGCCCGCGCCGAAGCCGTGCCGGCCCAGGCGCTGCGCACCGCGCTGGACGCCCACAAGGCCGACCCCGGACTGGCCGCCGCCGCCGTGCAGGCCGCCGCCCTGCTGCACCGTGCCGACAAGCCGCGCAAGGCCGCCGCCACGCTGTTGGACACCTGGCGCATCGCCCCCCATCCCGATCTGGTCGAAGCCTGGCTGGCGCTGGCGCCGGCCGAGACGCCGCTGCAGCGGACCAAGCGGCTGGACAAGCTGGTCAAGACCAACCCCGACGCCCCCGACGGCCACATCGCCCTGGCCGAAGCGGCGCTGGCGGCCAAGCTGTGGGGGCTGGCCCGCACCCATCTGGAACAAGCGCTGGAGCAGCGCCCCAGCGACGGCGTCTTTGTGCTGTTTGCCCGGCTGGAGCGCGAAGAACGCGGCGACGAGCGCGCCGCCACCGCCTGGATGGCCAAGTCGGCCACCGCGCCCACCGCCCCGGCCTGGATCTGCGCCACCTGCGCCAAGCCGACCGATCGCTGGTCGTCCACCTGTCCCCATTGCGGCGCGGTGGATAGTCTGGAGTGGAAGTAGAGGTCCTTACCGCGTGGCGATGACCGCCACGGCGGCCAGCACGATCAGCGCGATGACGGCGGAGACCACCATCCGCCGCAGCCCCGAGGCGGTGGCCGCCGGCTGCTCCGCCCCGACCGCCTGGCCGGGCCGGGCCGGCTGGCGACGCTCGGCGGGAAACTGGCCGACGAAATCCCGCGCGGCGGCAACGGCGCCCGCACCATCGACGGCGATATCGACGAAGTGCCAGCCGTCATCGACGCAGGCATAGACGTTCTGATTGAACGGCGCGTAGAGCACGGGGAAGGATTTGCCGTCCAGATCCAGCGTCAGCTTGGCGTAATCGGCCATCGCCTCGCGCACCGCAGGCGACAGAATCGGCCGATAGAATTGGTAAATGGCGTGCAGTTCCTGCTGCCGCTCCTCGATGATCATGCATTCGGCCTGCACGCGGGCCATGGCGAAGGCGTCCTCGGGCTTCAGGTCCTCGCCCAGCGAGTCCCCCCAAAAGCGGCCATCGGCCCGCAGATAGGTGGCGGACGGCTTGCATATCACCGTGAACTCGCGCCCGTTGAGCACGAACGAATCATAGGCCTCGTTTGCCATCGTCCTCTCCTTCGACGGCAAAAAGAAAATGGCGGCACCAGGGCCGCCATTCACTCGCTATCGCGTTAGGGGATGCTTACTGCACCGCCTGGACGGCGACCACTTCCGGCACGTAGTACTTCAGCATGTTCTCGATGCCGTGCTTCAGCGTGGCGGTCGAGCTGGGGCAGCCCGAGCAGGCGCCCTGCAGGTGCAGGTAGACGATACCGTCCTCGAACGAGCGGAAGATGATGTCGCCGCCGTCCTGGGCCACCGCCGGACGCACGCGGGTGTCGAGCAGTTCCTTGATCTGCTTGACCAGATCCGACTCCTCCTCGCCATTGGCGCCGCTGCCGGCGGCCTCGATGATGACCGGCTCCTTCGAGGTGAAGTGGTCCATGATGGCGGCCAGCACCTGCGGCTTCAACACCGACCAGTCGACGTCGCCCGCCTTGCCCACGGTGATGAAATCGCCGCCCAGGAACACGCTGGTGACGCCGTCGACGCCGAACAGGCGGGTCGCCAGCGGCGAGCTGGTCGAGCCTTCCTTGGTCAGGAAGTCGGCGGTGCCGCGGCCCATGACGTCACAGCCGGGCAGGAACTTGAGGGTCGAGGGGTTGGGGGTCGGTTCGGTCTGAATGAACATGGGTTTCCTCGTCGAATACGTCGGGGGACAGGGCGGAAAGCGGAAGCCGATAGTGGTAGATGGCGCGCCCCAAGGCGGCTGTCAAGGGAAAGCCCGAGCAATGCGCTAGGTGATTGCCGCGATCTGCTCGTCGCTGAGATGGCCGGGCACGATGGTGATGGGCACGCGCAGCCGGCCGACGAACTTGCCGGTCATGGCGGTGACCAGCGGGCCGGGGCCGCCGGGGCCGGTGTCAGCGGCCAGCACCAGGATGGATACCTGCGGCTCTTCGTTGATCAGCTTGATCAGCTCTTCGCGCGGATTGCCCTCGCGCACATAGAGCACCGGCAACTGGCCGGAGAATTCGTTGACTTCGGTCGCCATGCGCTGCAGCAGGGTCTCGGCCTCTTGCCGCGCTTCCGCCCGCATCAGGTTGCCGATGGTGGCGAAGTGCTGGAACTCGGCCGGCTCGACCACCCGCAACAGGGCGACACGGCCGCCGGTGTGGCGGGCGCGGCCGCAGGCATAACGCAGCGCGGCGCGCATTTCCTCGGTGTCGTCCACCACCACCAGAAAGACGCGGGTATTGGTCGGATCGGCCGGCATGCTCTCCTCCCCGGTGCTGTTACTTTCGGAACGCCACGGCGGCGGCCCAACCGGCGCTGGCCGCCAGCAGAATGGCGATCATACCGTACAGCGCCGCCTGCTGGTGGGCGAAATCGTACAGATCGGCGCCCAAGCCGATCTTCGAGATCACCAGCGGCGTGGTCTGGGCGCTGACCACCTCGCCGCCGGCGATCAGGTAGACCTCGACCAGATAGGTTCCCACCGGCACGTTGGCGGGGAAATGAACATCGGTGCGGAACAGGCGATTGCCGAGGAAGCCGATGTCCTGGACGCGGTCGCCGTAAAGCCCCTGCGACTGCTTCAGCCGGACCAGCGCGTCGCGGTATTGGCGGGTGTCGGCCTTGCGGTCGCGCGGGCGGATGTCGAGGCTCAGGCTGTCCAGGCCGATCTGATGGCGCTCCAGCACCGCCGGCGACGCGATCTCCGCCAGCGGCCGGGTGGCGGCGACGCGATAGAAGGCGGGCGCGTCGGCGATCTCGGCCAGGCCGGAATTCATCCAGATGCCGATGGTGCGCGCCTTGCGCCGCACGATCTCGGAACGGTTGGGACCGCGCACCACCACCACCACGTCGCCGCCGGTCGCGGCGGCGCCGGGGGCGACGGGAACATCCTCGACCGCACCGAACAGCAGCACGTCGGTGCCGGCGAAGCCGGTGGTGATAGCAACCAGATGCTTGGACAAATCGGCCACCAGCGGCTCTGCCGCCAAGGCACGGGGAAATGGCGTACCGGTGGGAAGCAGCAGCGCCAGAACGGCGAAAACGCGGAGGAACCGGCGCTTCGCCATGGCGGCCTCAGTGGGCCAGCTTGTCGGCGATTTCCGACAGGATGGCGCGCGCCCGCAGCAGATAGAAGCCCTGGGCGGTCAGGTGGCTGGGCACCAGGGTGCCGTCGGGGGCGCCGTTCAGCACGATGCAGGGATCAAGCGCGGCGGCGGCCTTGAGCGCCTCGACCATCTGACGCCACTGCACCGCCAATCCGCGTTCGGCCAGCACTTGGGCGTAATCGCCGCCGGTCTCGCGCAGCAGCAGGCCATAGGCATAGACCTTGCCCTTGGTGGCGTAGAACACGTCGTCGGCCCCGGTGTCGAACAGCGCCGAGTGGCTTTCGGCCAGATGGCGGTCGATGTCGCCGGAAATGGCGCCCAGGTCGCGGCCGACCGCGCCCACCAGGATCGCCAGGGTGGCGGCATGGCGATCGAAGCCGGGATCGCCCGCCGCCAGACCCTGGTTGACCTCGACCAAATTGCGTGCGGCGTTGCGGTACTGCTTTTCCGACGACGCGGTGGGCGCCCACGACGTCGACGGGTCGAACTTCCACACCGTGCCGGGATACTTGAACAGCCCGGCGGCGCGTTCCAGACCAGGAACCGGACCCTGGCCGTGATCGCTGGCCTCGGCCATGGCGGCGGAGAACCGGGCCAGGGCGGCGACGATGCCCTGCTGGAAGTGGGGCATGTTGTCCAGCCACCAACTGGGCAGATAGAACGGGTCGTTGGCGGTCCAGCCGTGCTGGTCGATCTCGCGGAAGGCCAGCCGCGCGGCGATGGCCAGGGCGCGGCTTTGGCTCGACTCGACGGTGCCGGGACCGAAGTCGAAATCGTCGTCGATGCGGTGCATCACCGCCATGCCGACCACCACATAGCCGATGACGGCCAACCCGGCCAGCGGCGCCAGCCACCACCACGCCGGACGCAAAACCGGGCGCAGCCACGACAAGGCGGCGGGTGCGGGCTTGAACTCGCTTTCGGGCGGCAGCGTCTGGTCGGTCATCGGTCTCTCTTGGACACGGCACTCACCCATGTTGCTTACGATGCCCGCCGCGCCAACGCAAGCGCGCCGAAGGGCCTGGAGGCTTATACCGCCCGGCCGATGAACTGACCCGCTGGGTCAGTTCATGCCGAGACGGCAACGCTCAGATGCCGCGCGGGCTTGCCGGCCGACACGGCCTCGCCGGTGCGAGTCCGTTCTGTGGTCGGCCGGGCTTACTTCCGACGGCGCACCATGGCCTTGACCTCGGACAGGCGGGCGGCGCCCAGCAGGTGGGCGGCAAAAGCGAACACCGCCAGGCCCAGCGCCACCAGCGCGGCGACCACCACCAGGGCCTGCCACGAGTGCACCGCCCACGGCCAGGCGAACAGCTTGGCGGCGTATACGGCGGCGGCCATGGCGGCGGCGGCGGCGGCGATGCGCGGCGCCCTGGCCTTCAGGCGGCCGTCCATGGCGAAGAAGCCGCGCCGGGCCAGGATGACCGCCAGCGCGACAACGTTGAACCAGGCGGCCAGCGCGGTGGACAGCGCCATGCCCACATGGGCCAGGCTGCCGACCAGGGCCAGATTGAGGGCGACATTCAGCGCCATGGTGGCACCGGCCACCTTGACCGGGGTGCGGGTATCCTCGCGGGCGAAGAAGGCCGGGGTCAGCACCTTGACCAGCACATAGGCCGGCAGGCCGATGGCGAAGGCGACCAGGGCATCGGCGGTGGCGGCCGTCTCGACGGCGCCGAAGCTGCCGCGCTGGAACAGCACGCGGATCACCGGCTCGGCCAGCACCATCAGCGCCACCGCCGCCGGCAGCGTCATCAGCAGGGCGAATTCCATGGCGCGATTCTGGCTGTCGCGCGCGGCGGTCAGATCGCCCGCCTTGAGCTGGCGCGACAGCAGCGGCAGCAGCGCGGTACCGATGGCGATGCCGACCACGCCCAGCGGCAATTGATTCACCCGGTCGGCATAGTTCAGGTACGACACCGCGCCATTGGCGACGGTCGAGGCGATCATGGTGTTGATGACCAAATTAACCTGATAGACGCCGGCCCCCACCGCGCCGGGAACGATGCGCTTGCCCAGCAGCTTGACCTCGGGGGTCAGGCGCGGCCGGACTAGACGCAGCGGCATGCCGGCCTTGCGCACGGAAAACACCAGCCAGGTGAACTGGGCGATGCCGGCGGCGAAGGTGCCCCAGGCCAAGGCATGGCCGGGCGTCGCCGTCACCGGCGCCAACGCCCACAAGCCGGCCATGGCAACCACATTGAGCAGCACCGGCGTGCCCGCCGCCGCCGCGAACCGGCCGACCGAGTTCAGCACGCCGGCCTGCAGCGAGGTCAGCGAGATGAACAGCAGATAGGGAAAGCAGATGCGCGACAGCTCGACCGCCAGGGTCAGCTTGCCCTCGACACCGGCGAAACCGGGGGCCAGGGCGTAGATCGCCCACGGTATCGCCAGTTCGACCACGGCGACGAACACGCCCAGCACCAACGCCATCACCGTCAGCGCCTGCTCGGCGAAGCTCTGCGCCTCGGCTTCGCCTTCTGCCGTCAGCTTGCCGGTGAACAGCGGCACGAAGGCGGCGTTGAAGGCGCCCTCGGCGAACAGCGAGCGGAACAGGTTGGGAAAACGGAAGGCGACGAAAAAGGCGTCGGCGACCGCGCCCGCCCCCATGTAGTGGGCGATCATCATCTCGCGCATCAGGCCGGTGATGCGCGACAGCATGGTGAAACCGCCGACGGTGGCGATGGATCGGTACAGGCTCATGGGAAGGGGTTTAACGCATAAGCGCTAACGAGGGAACAGCGAGTCCGTGGCCCCCTCACCCTCCCGCTTCGCGGGTCCCTCCCTCTCCCGCCGAGCGGGAGAGGGTGCCGGAGCGAAGCGCAGGCGGGTGAGGGGGCCACGGACTCCTCAGTCAGCTCGCCGCTTTGACCGGCTTTGCCGCCGGATCTTCCAGCGCCTTCAGCAGCTCGGCCCGCACCTGGTCCAGCTTGCGTTCGTGGCTGACCTTCAGGCCGAAGACGTCCTTGACGTAGAACACGTCGACCACCCGCTCGCCATAGGTCGAGATATGGGCCGAGGCGATCTGCAGCCCCGCCCGCGTCATGGCGGCGGTCAGGTCGTACAGCAGGCCGGGGCGGTCGCGGCCGTTCAGTTCCAGCAGCGTGTAGTTGGTCGACGCCTTGTTGTCGATGATGACGCGCGGCGGCACCTTGAAGACATGGGCGCGGCTGGGCAGCTTGCCCTTGCGCGCCGCCAATTCCTTGTCCAGCCACATGCGGCCCGACAGCACCTGTTCGATCACCGTCGACAGCCGGGCCAGCTTGGGCGGGCTGTCGAAGGCGCCGCCCTCGGAATCCTGGACCCAGAAGGTGTCCAGCGCCATGCCGTTGGCCAGGGTGATGATCTTGGCGTCGACGATGTTGGCGCCCGACACCGCCATGGCGCCGGCGATCTGCGAGAACAGGCCGGGATGGTCGCTGGTATAGACGGTGATTTCGGTCACGCAACGCTTGGCGTCGACGCGCGATTCCACCGTCAGCGGCGCCCTGGTTCCCTCGGCCTCGCGCACCAGGCGGGCATGGCGCACATGAGTGGCGGTGTCGAAGCTGGTCCAGTAATTGGGATAGCCCCGTCCCAGATGGGCGTCGATCTCCTCGGCCGGCCAGCGGGCGGCGGCCAGTTCGGCGCGCAGGTTTTCCTGCGCCTCGCGGATGCGCGAATCGCGGCCCGAGGCCAGACCGCCCAGCATGACCTCTTCGGCTCGCAGGTACAGCTCGCGCAGCAGGCCGCCCTTCCAGCCGTTCCACACCGTGGGGCCGACGGCGCGGATGTCGGCCACCGTCAGGCACAGCAACAGGCGCAGGCGCTCGGGGCTTTGCACCAGGGCGACGAAATCGGCGATGGTCTTGGGGTCGTCGATGTCGCGCTTGAAGGCGATGCGGCTCATGGTCAGGTGTTCGCGCACCAGCCAGGCCACGGTTTCCGTTTCGGCGTCGGAAAGACCGAAGCGCGGCCCCAGCTTCATCGCCACCTCGGCGCCCAGCACCGAGTGGTCGCCGTTGCGGCCCTTGGCGATGTCATGCAGCATCACCGCCAGATACAGCACGTCGCGCGACGCCAGCTTGTGGATGATCTCCGACGAAACCGGCGCCTCTTCCTTCAGCTCGCCATTCTCGATGGCGTGCAGGATGCCGACCGCCTGGATGGTGTGCTCGTCCACCGTATAGACGTGGTACATGTCGTATTGCATCTGGGCGACGACACGGCCGAAATCGGGAATGAAGCGGCCGAGAACGCCCGATTCGTTCATGTGCCGCAACGCCACTTCCGGGTTGTGGCGGCTGGTCAGCATGCCCACGAACAGCTTGTTGGCGACCGGGTCCTCGCGCATGGCGGCGTCGATGCGCTTGAGGTTGCGGTGGACCAGGTCGGCCGCGCGGGGATGGATGTCCAGATCGTGTTCCAGCGCGGTGTGGAACAGCCGGATCATGGCGACCGGGTCCTTGGCGAACTGATCGTCGCTGGCGCAGTTCAGGCGGTCGCCATCCATCTTGAAGCCGGCCACCGTGCCGCGTTTCAGCGACAGCAGGCGGCCCAGGCGCAGCTTGGGCTTGCGCTTCTGCTGCTCTTCGGCCAGGGCGCAGAACAGCCGCGTCAGGTCGCCCACGTCCTTGGCGACCAGGAAGAAGTGCTTCATGAAACGCTCGACCCCGCGCGAACCGGCACGGTCGGCATAGCCCATGCGCCGGGCGATTTCCTGCTGGACGTCGAAGGTCAGGCGGTCCTCGGGGCGGCCGGTCAGGTAGTGCAGATGGCAACGCACCGTCCACAGGAAGGCCTGCGCCTTGGTGAAGCGCTTCAGCGCGTCGCGCGAAATCAGCCCGGCCTCCGCCAGATCGCCGACCTCCTTGATGCGATAGAGATACTTGGCGATCCAGTAGAGCGTATGCAGATCGCGCAGGCCGCCCTTGCCTTCCTTGACGTTGGGTTCCAGCACATAGCGGGTGTCGCCCATCTGGGCGTGGCGGGCATCGCGCTCGGCCAGCTTGGATTCGACGAATTCCTCGGTCGAGCCGGCGACGACATCGTTCCGGAAGCGGTTCTGCAGCTCGGAGAACAGGTCCTGGTCGCCCCACAGCCAGCGCATTTCCAACAGCGCGGTGCGGATGGTCAGGTCTTCCTTGGCCTGGCGCACGCATTCATCGGCCGAACGGGTGGAATGGCCCACCTTCAGCCCCATGTCCCACAGCATGTACAGGATGTATTCGACGATCTGTTCATGCCACGGCGTGCGCTTGTAGGGCGTCAGGAACAGCAGGTCGATGTCCGATTGCGGCGACAGCTCGCCACGGCCATAGCCGCCCACCGTCACCAGGCTCATGGCCTCGCCGCTGGTGCGGATGCCCTGGGGGAATTCGTGCTCGGCGGCGAAATCGTGGACGGTGCGGATCAACTGGTCGATAAGGAAGCAGTTTTCCGCCACCGTCTCGGCACCGTCGCCATGGTGGTCGAAGCGGGTGCGGATTTCGGCACGGCCGGCGTTCAGCGCTTCCTTGAAAACCTCCAGCACCTTGGAGCGCCGCTTGATCTTGGGCAGCTCGAGCGCCACCACCGCCTCAAGCCGCTCGATCAGGGCGCGGCGGTCGACGATGTCACGCTGGGCAGAAATCTTGTTCATGAAGCACCAGATGGGGAACGCGAGAGGCGGATTATAGGGTCCGTTTTCCGCGTCGTGCCACACGTTTTGGAAATGCTCAAAGCCCAGGCAAACCGTGCCTCAAGAGTGGGCATTTCCTATTTCACCAGCCCCTTCAGCTCGTACAGAACCTCCAGCGCCTGACGGGGCGTAAGCTCGTCGGGGTTGAGGGTTTTCAGGCGGTCTTCGGCCACGCTTGGTTCCGCCGCCGTCGCGGCGCCGCGCGGCTTGGGCTTGGCGAGCGCCGCGAACAGCGGCAGGTCGTCGGCAAGGCGGGCCACCGCGTTGCTTTCCTCGCCCTTTTCCAGCGCCCCCAGCACTTCCTCGGCGCGATGGACCACGGCGGGCGGCAGGCCGGCCAGGCGGGCGACATGGATGCCGTAGGAGCGGTCGGCGGCGCCACTCGCCACCTCGTGCAGGAAGACCACGTCGCCCTGCCATTCCTTGACCCGCATCTGATGGCACGACAACTGCGGCAGGCGCGCCGCCAGCCGGGTCAGTTCGTGGTAATGGGTGGCGAACAGGGCGCGGCAGCGATTGACCTCGTGCAGGTTTTCCACCACCGCCCAGGCGATGCTGAGGCCGTCGAAGGTGGCGGTGCCGCGACCGATCTCGTCCAGGATGACCAGCGCCCGCGCGCCGGACTGGTTGAGGATGGCCGCCGTCTCGACCATTTCCACCATGAAGGTGGAGCGGCCGCGCGCCAGATCGTCGGCGGCACCGACGCGGCTGAACAGGCGGTCGACGACGCCGAAATGGGCGCTGGCGGCAGGCACGTACGAGCCGATTTGGGCCAGCAGCGCGATCACCGCGTTCTGACGCAGGAAGGTGGACTTACCCGCCATGTTGGGGCCGGTAATCAACCACAGACGCTGGCCGTCGGACAGATCGCAATCATTGGCGACGAAGGCACCGGCATGGGCACTGGCCAACGCCGCCTCGACCACCGGATGGCGGCCGCCCCGGATGTCGAAGGTCAGGCTGTCGTCCACCACCGGCCGGTTCCAGCCGCCATCCACCGCCAGTTCGGCCAAGGCGGCGGCGACGTCCAGCCCGGCGAGCGCGCGGGCGCAGGCGGCGATGTCGGCGGCACGGGCGACGACCTCTTTGATCAAATCGTCCAGCAGTTCCAGTTCCATCGCCAGACTGCGTTCGGCGGCACCCTGGATCTTGCCGGCCAGCTCGATCAGTTCCGACGTGGTATAGCGCGCCGCATTGGCCATGGTCTGGCGATGGATGAACTGCTCACCCAGCTTGTCGGCCTGCTTGCTCGGCACCTCGATATGGTGGCCGATGATGTTGTTGTGGCGGATCTTCAGGCTGGTGACGCCCGTTTCGTCGGCGTAACGGCGCTCCAGCCGGGTCAGCATGCCGAAGCCTTCGGTGCGCAGCGTCTTCAGCTCATCCAGGCCGGGGTGATAGCCGGCCTGGATGAAGCCGCCGTCGCGGGCGTTCAGCGGCAGTTCCGGCGCCAGCGCCCGGGTCAGGCGATCGACCAGCGCCGAATGCTCGCCCAGGCCTTGGGCCAGCTTGGCGATGCCGGCCGGCGGCGTTTCCAGCCCGCTGCCGGCCAGGGTGGTGCGCAGCACCGGCACCTGGGACAGGGCGTCGCGGATGGCGGCGAGGTCGCGCGGGCCGCCCCGGCCCAGCGACAGCCGCGACAGCGCGCGTTCCACGTCGGGGCAGCGGCGCAGACTGTCGCGGATGGCGGCGCGCAGGCTGTCGCCATCGACGAAAAAGCCCAGCGCGTCCAGCCGGGCGTCGATGGCCGCCGGATCGGTCAGCGGCGCCGCCAGCCGCGCCGCCAGCAGGCGGGCGCCGGCGCCGGTCACCGTGCGGTCGATGGTGGCGAGCAAGCTGCCGCGTCGCTCGCCGCTCAGCGTCTCGGTCAGTTCCAGGTTGCGCCGGGTGGCGGCGTCGATTTCCATCACCGCGCCCTGGGCCAGCCGGCGCGGCGGATTGAGACGCGGCAGCTTGCCCTTCTGGGTCAGCTCGACGTAATCGACCAGGGCGCCACCGGCGGCCAACTCGGCGCGCGAGAAGGCACCGAAGCCGTCAAGCGCACCGACGCCATACAGCGCCTCGAGTCGGCGGCGGGAATTTTCGGAGTCGAAACGGACGCTGGGCAGCGGCGTCAGCACGTCTTTCCATTCGGCCCAGGTTTCGAACAGGCTCTCGTTACCCACCAGCCGGTCGGGCACCAGCAATTCGCCGGGCGACAGCCGCGCCAGGGCGGCGGCCAAGTGGGAAAACTCCACCGCCTGCATGGCGAAATCGCCGGTCGAGACGTCGACCCAGGCCAGACCCAGCCCGCCCTGCGCCTCGGCCAGCGCCGCCAGGTAATTGTGCGAGCGCGCATCCAGCAGGTTGTCCTCGGTCAGCGTGCCCGGCGTGACGATGCGGATGACGTCGCGCGCCACCACCGATTTGGCGCCGCGCTTCTTGGCCTCGGCCGGGTCCTCGGTCTGCTCGGCGATGGCGACCTTGAAGCCCGAGCGCACCAGCTTGGACAGATAGACCTCGTACGAGCGGATCGGCACGCCGCACATCTGGATGTCCTCGCCCAGATGCTTGCCCCGCTTGGTCAACGCGATGTCCAGCGCCGCCGCCGCGCGCACGGCGTCGTCGAAGAACAGCTCGTAGAAATCGCCCATGCGATAGAACAGCAGGCAGTCGGGATGCGCCCGCTTGATGGCCAGGTACTGGGCCATCATCGGCGTGGCGTCGGCGGGAATGTCCGGGGTCTCGGCAGTCACTGGTTTTGATCCGGCAATGAACACGGCGGCGGGAGCGCACGTTAGCATGACGTCCCCCCGGCGCAAACCATGGGTCGCTGTCACGAAGGTTTCAAACCCGCCGGGGCGGCCGCACGCTAGGATGGCGCCTCCTCAGCACCCCTCTATGCAGGTGTCCGGCGATGGCGCACAATGATTCCCCCCGGCAACCGACGGAGGGTCCCATGACCGCCACCAATAACAATACCGCTCCCACCCGCGAGGTTGTGGGCACTTTCGCCGACCGCGAACATTTCCAGGCCGCCGTTGACGCCCTGTTCAAGGCCGGCTTCGCCCGCACCGACCTGTCGGTGCTGTCGTCCCACGAATCCATCGACACCGCCGCGGCGCGGCCCGGCAAGTCGTGGAAGGATGCCCTGGTCGCCCTGGTGGGCGAGTTGAAATACGAAGGCCCGCTGGTCGCCGCCGGCCTGATCGCCGTGGCCGCCGGACCGGTGGGCGCGGTCATCGCCGGCTTGGTCGCCGCCGGTGTCGGCGGCGTCGCCGCCAAGGAACTGTTGGACGAAGTCGCCGCCTTGCCCGATTCCGAGCAATTCGCCAAGGCGCTGGCCGCCGGCAGCGTGGTGCTGTGGGTGTCGGTGACCGACCCCACGGCCGAAAGCCGGGCCAAGGCGATCCTGCATGACGCGGGCGCGCAAAATCTCCATGTGTTCGAGCGAAAAGGGCGTTAAAAGCGCCAAGTTCCAGCGAAAAGGGCGCGTCGCCGCGCCCGCCTCGCTTCCCAAGACGACCGCCCAGGACGCCCAGCCATGACCGATACCACTGCCCCGCTCAACCGCGCTTCGGCCGACCTCGAACGCGAAACCCTGCTGATGCATGCGTCCGGCCGCCCCGGCAAGATCGAGGTGGTGCCGACCAAGCCGCTGACCACCGCGCGCGATTTGTCGCTGGCCTATAGTCCGGGCGTCGCCTTTCCCTGCCTGCACATCGCCAAGGACCCGGCGCTGGCCTATGACTACACCGCCAAGGGCAATCTGGTGGCGGTCATCTCGAACGGCACCGCCGTGCTGGGCCTGGGCGATTTGGGCGCGCTGGCGGGCAAGCCGGTGATGGAAGGCAAGGCGGTGCTGTTCAAGCGCTTCGCCGACATCGACGCCATCGACCTGGAGGTCGACACCCGCGACATCGACGAATTCGTCAATTGCGTGCGCTTTCTGGGGCCAAGCTTCGGCGGCATCAACCTGGAAGACATCAAGGCGCCGGAATGCTTCGTCATCGAAAGCCGGCTGCGCGAGATCATGGACATTCCGGTGTTCCACGACGACCAGCACGGCACCGCCATCATCGCCACCGCCGGCCTGCTGAACGCGCTTGACCTGACCGGGCGCCGCATCGAGGACACCAAGGTGGTGGTCAACGGCGCCGGCGCCGCCGCCATCGCCTGCGTCGAGCTGATCAAGGCCTCGGGCATCCGCCACGAGAACGTGACCCTGTGCGACACCAAGGGCGTCATCTACCAGGGCCGCACCCAGGGCATGAACCAGTGGAAGTCGGCCCACGCCATTCCCACCGAGGCGCGGACGCTGGCGGAAGCGCTGGAAGGCGCCGACGTGTTCATGGGCCTGTCGGTCAAGGGCGCGGTGAACCAGGCCATGGTCAAGACCATGGCCGAGCGGCCGATCATCTTCGCCATGGCCAATCCCGATCCGGAAATCACCCCGGAAGAGGTCAAGCAGGTGCGCAGCGACGCCATCGTCGCCACCGGCCGGTCGGATTATCCCAACCAAATCAACAACGTACTGGGCTTCCCCTATATCTTCCGCGGTGCGCTGGACGTGCGCGCCAGCACCATCAACGACCAGATGAAGGTGGCCGCCGCCCAGGCCATCGCCCGGCTGGCGCGCGAGGACGTGCCCGACGAGGTCGACCGCGCCTATGCCGGCCGCCGGCTTCGTTACGGCCCCGAATACATCATCCCGGTGCCGTTCGACCCGCGCCTGATCGCCGCCATCCCGCTGGCGGTGGCCCAGGCGGCCATGGATTCGGGGGTGGCGCGCAAGCCCATCATCGACATGGAAGCGTACAAGAAGGAACTGTCGGCCCGTCTTGACCCCACCGCCGCCAGCCTGCAGGCCATCGCCGAGAAGGTGAAGGCCAACCCGCGCCGGGTGGTGTTCGCCGAGGGCGAGGAAGAGAAGTCGATCCGTGCCGCCCTGGCGTTCAAGGCCGCCGGCTACGGCACGCCGATCCTGATCGGCCGCGACGACAACATCAAGGCGACCATGGACCGCATGGGCTTGCCAGGCGCCGAGACGCTGGAGATCGTCAATGCCCGCGTCTCGGACCGGCGCGAGCATTACACCGAGGTGCTGTACCAGCGGCTGCAGCGCAAGGGCGCGCTGCAGCGCGACGCCGCCCGCCTGGTCAACCAGGAGCGCAACGTCTGGGGCGCCCTGATGGTGCAGGAAGGCGACGCCGACGCCATGGTCACCGGCCTGACCCGCGCCTATTGGCAGGCATTCGACGAGATCAAGCGCGTCATCGACCCGGCGCCGGGCCAGGTGCTGCTGGGCATGAACATGATGGTGGCGCGCGGCCGCACCGTGTTCATCGCCGACACCACCGTGCACGAAACCCCGACCGCCGAGCAACTGGCCGACATCGCCACGCAATCGGCGGCCAAGGTGCGCCAGATGGGCTACGAGCCGCGCGTCGCCATGCTGTCGTTCTCGACCTTCGGCAATCCCGCCAGCCACCCCACCGGCCGCGTGCGCCAGGCGGTGGCGCTGCTGCAGGAACGTGGCGTCGATTTCGAAGTGGACGGCGAGATGGCGGCCGACGTGGCGCTGGACCCCGACCTGCTGCGACATTACCCGTTCTGCCGCCTGTCCGGGCCGGCCAACGTGCTGGTGATGCCCGGCCTGCATTCCGCCAACATCTCGTGGAAGCTGATGCAGAAGCTGGGCGGCGGCAGCGTCATCGGCCCGATCCTGTGCGGCCTGAGCAAGCCGATCCAGATCACCGCCATGGACGTCACCGTCAACGACATGGTCAACATGGCCGTGCTGGCGGCCTACGACGCCATCGAGGGGTAAGGGATGGAGCGGCACGGCCTTACCGTCGGCAGGGTCGTTGCCGCCGCCTTGCTGTTGTCGGTGCCCACCGCCGCCATGCTGGTGGTGATGGTGGCGCTGCTCAAGCTCAACATGATGGCCGCCATCTTCGGTTGGGTGGCGGTCACCGTGCTGGTGGGGCTGCTGGTGCGACCCTATCTCGCCTCGCTGTCGGCGGTAACCTCGTGGGCGCGGGCGCTGGCCGCCGGCTTCGACACCCGGCCGCCGCAGATCGAGCGCGAACCGCCGGTGGCCGAGATCGTCGGCGCCATCGCCCAGTTGCGCCGCGCCTGGCAGGCGCGCCAGCGTGAACTGGCGGAATCGGCGCGCTGGAACGAAACCCTGTTCGACAACCTGCCCGACCCGCTGATCCTGCTGTCCGACGACCGCCGGGTGGTGCGGGTCAACCAGTCGGCGCTGGGAGTGTTCGGCGCCACCATCATCGGCCGCGACCTGGCGGCAGTGCTACGCGATCCGTCGGTGCTGGAAGCCACCGACGAGGTGCTGGCCGGCGCCTCGGGCCGGGTCGGCGAGTTCACCCTGCCGGTGCCGGTGGAACGATCGTTCCAGGTCCGTGTCGAACGCCTGGGGTCGCGGGTGATGGACAACACCGTGGCGGTGCTGGCGCTGCACGACCTGACCGCGCTCAAGCGCATGGAACAGATGCGCGCCGATTTCGTCGCCAATGCCAGCCACGAGCTGCGCACGCCACTGGCCAGCCTGCTTGGTTTCATCGAAACCCTGCGCGGCCCGGCGCGTGACGACGCCGACGCGCGCGAGCAGTTCCTGGGCATCATGCAGGAACAGGCGGCGCGCATGGCGCGGCTGGTCAACGACCTGCTGAGCCTGTCGCGCATCGAGCTGAACGAGCATTCCAAGCCGAAGAGCGCCGTCGATCTGGGCCGCACCATCGAGGTGGCGGTAGCGGCGCTGCAACCGCTGGCCAAGGCCAAGGCGATGACCATCGTCACCGACCTGGACGAGGCCGCCCGCCAGGTGGTGGGCGAGCCGGACGAACTGGCCCAACTGGTGCAGAACCTGATGGACAACGCGGTCAAATACGGCCGCGACGGCACCGCCGTCGAGGTGTCGCTGAGCGTGCCCGACACCTTGCCGGCCGCCGCCGGCAACGCCCTGGCGCCCGGGGCGGCGGTGGTGCTGGCGGTGCGCGATCACGGCGACGGCATCGCCAAGGAACACCTGCCGCGCCTGACCGAACGGTTCTACCGCGTCGACACCGCGCGCTCGCGCAAGATGGGCGGCACCGGCCTGGGCCTGGCCATCGTCAAGCACATCGTCAACCGCCATCGCGGCGCCCTGATGATCGAATCGGTGCCGGGCGAAGGCTCCACCTTCGCCGTCACCCTGCCACGGGCCGATGCCTTAGGTTGAATATGATGGCCAACCATCACCAAAAATCGCTTCTCGCCGCCGACGCCTGCTGGTAAATCCACATTTGGGTTCGGCTCCGTGCGGGGCAGAAGGGTATGGGGATTGTTCGCGGCGGCTCGCGGCTGAGTGTACGCAGCCTGGGCGCCATTGCCGTCCTTGTCGTCAACATCATCGCCGTCCTGGCGCTGTGGCAGGCCTATCGCGACGCCGAAGGCCGTGCCGAGCAGCGCACCCAGGCGCTTGCCCAAATCCATGCCGATTTCACCACCCGCTCGCTCGACACCTACGACCAGATTTTGGTCGACGTCCAGGGATTGCTGGCCGACGCCCTGCCCGCATCGTTCCTGACCGGGCACTTGCGCCGGCAGAAGGCGCAGCACCCCAACTTGCTCAATCTGTTCGTGTTCGACCCGCATGGCGACATCGTCGCCGGCACCCAAGACCGCGCCGCCGACCTGTCCGACCGCGACTACGTGGTCGCCCATCACGACGACGCCGATGTCGGCCGCTTCATCGGCCGCCCCAATGTGTCGCGCCTGGTGCCGGGCCGCCGGTTCTTCCCGCTGTCGCGCCGGCTGTCGGGAGCGGAGGGCGAGTTCGCCGGCGTGGTCGCCGCCACCATCGACCTCAAGGAACTGGCCGAATCGTTCGACGCCCTGCGCGAGAGCGCCGAGGGCGAGGACGTCGCCATCGCCCTGCTGCACCACGACGGCACCTTGTTCGCCCGCTCGCCGGCCGCCGCCGACCAGATCGGGCGCAAGTTCACGCTGGGCGCGCTGGATGGCGACCGCGCCCGCACCGTCCATGTGCTGTCGCCGTTCGATGGCCGCACGCGCATCATCACCCTGCGCCAAGTGCCGCATTATCCCATGGTGATCGCCGCCAGCCTGCCGGTGGAAAGCGTGGTGAGCGAATGGGCCACCATCGCCGTGCCGGTGATGGCGGCGGCACTGGTCCTGACAGCGGCGCTGATCGTGCTGACCGCCCATCTGCATCGCCAGACAATGGGGCGCGAGCGGCTGGTGGGCGAGGTCTCGGCCGCCAAGGAACAGGCGGAAGCGGCGTTGGCCGAGCTGCGGCAGACCCAGGACGCCATGGTGCGCACCGAAAAGCTGGCGGCGCTGGGCGGGCTGGTGGCCGGCATCGCCCACGAAATCAACACGCCGGTGGGCAATGCCGTCACCGCCGCCTCGTACCTGGCCAAGGAAACCACCGAGCTGCGCACCGCCCTGGAGGCGCAGACGCTGACCGCCAGCATGCTGCAAGGCTATCTGACCAACGCCGACGAATCGGTGCGGCTGACCCTGTCCAACTGCCAGCGCGCCGCCGAGCTGATCCACGGCTTCAAACAGGTGGCGGTGGACCAGACCTCGGGCGAGCGGCGGGGCTTCAACCTGGCCGAATACGTCGCCGAGGTGGTGCTGTCGCTGAAACCCCAGTTCAAGCGCACGCCGCACCGCATCGACACCTACATCCCCGACGACATCGAGTTGGACTCCTATCCCGGCGCACTCAGCCAGGTGCTGACCAATCTGATGGTCAATTCGGTGATGCACGGCTTCGACGACGGCCGCGCCGGCGTCATCGACATCGCCGCCCGCATCGACGGCGACATGCTGGAGCTGGTCTATTCCGACAACGGCAAGGGCATCCCCATCGCCCTGCACACCCAGGTCTTCGACCCCTTCTTCACCACTCGGCGCGGATCGGGCGGCAGCGGATTGGGCCTGAACATCGTCCACAACATCGTCCACCGCACGCTTGGCGGCACCCTGACGCTGGAAAGCCAGGCCGGGCGTGGCGTCCACTACACCATCCGCTTCCCCCTGCGGGCGCCGGCAGCCATCCAACCTGCGGATGCCGGGCCAACGGAGCAAGGAAACGCCCATGACTGAACCGTTTCTGTTTGCCAACGAAATCGCCGCCCCGGGTTCCGCCGAGGCCCCCGCCGAGCGCCGCTGGCCGCTGCTGATCGTCGATGACGACGACGCAGTCCACGCGGTCACCCGGCTGGCGTTGTCCAGGGTGCGCTATAAGGGCCGCGCGCTGGAATTCCTGTCCGCCTTTTCCGCCGCCGAGGCCGAGGCGCTGCTGCGCCAGCGCCACGACATCGCCGTGGTGCTGCTGGACGTGGTGATGGAAACCGAGGATGCCGGCCTGGTGCTGAGCCGGCGCATCCGCGAAACCCTGGGCAACAAGGCGGTGCGCATCATCCTGCGCACCGGCCAGCCCGGCCAGGCGCCGGAAGAACGGGTGATCCTGGATTACGACATCAACGACTACAAATCCAAGACCGAGCTGACGGCGCAAAAGCTGTTCACCACGGTGATCGCGTCGTTGCGCGCCTTCGAGGACATCACCGCGCTTGAAACCAACCGGCGCGGCCTGCAGCAGATCATCGAGACGTCGGATTCGCTGTTCCGCGCGCAAAGCCTGAAGCATTTCGCCGCCGGCGTGCTGACCCAGTTGGCCACCTTCATCGGCGCCGAGCCGGCCGGCATCCTGTGCGCCCAGCGCGGCAACCTGTGCGGCGCCGACAAGGAACATCTGTACGTGCTGGCCGCCGCCGGCCCCTACGAGCCGGCGATCAATCGCCCCTTGGCCGACGCGGTGCCCGATGCCCGCCTGTTCGACGTGGTGACGCGCTGCTATGCCGAACGCCAAAGCCTCCATCAGGGCCAGTTGATGGCGTTGTTCATTCCGGCGGCCGGCGACATGAGCCAGGACATCGTCGCCTGTGTCGAAACCGACCAGCCGCTGGACGAGCTGGACCGCACCCTGCTGGAAGTGTTCGCCTCGAAGCTGTCGGTGGGCTTCGCCAACGTCGATCTGGTCGAACGCCTGCGCGAGATCAACGCCCACCTGGAAGCCCGGGTCGAGGCCCGCACCAGCGAACTGGCCGAGGCCAACGCCCGGCTGGAGAAGTTGGCCGCCCAGGACCCGCTGACCGGCGCCTATAACCGCCGCCACCTGCGCGCGCTGGCGACCCAGATCACCGCCATGGCCCGGCGCCAACGCCGGCCGCTGTCGGTGTTGATGATCGACCTCGACCATTTCAAGGCGATCAACGACACCCACGGCCACGCCGCCGGCGACGAGACGCTGAAGGTGCTGGTGCGCCTGTGCCAGGCCGCCCTGCGCGAGGGCGACATCCTGGCCCGCTATGGCGGCGAGGAGTTCTGCGTGCTGCTGCCGGAAACCGACGTCGAGACCGCCGCCCAGGTGGCGGAACGCCTGCGCCTGGCCACCGCGACCACCCGGATTTCCGGCCCCGACGCCCCGTTCGGCGTCACCGCCAGCATCGGCGTCGCCGCCTGGAACGAGGCCGAGGCCAACATCGAGCCGGCGCTGAACCGCGCCGACCAGGCGCTGTACCAAGCCAAGAAAGCCGGTCGCAACCGCGTGGTGATCGACGACGCCAACGTGCTGGCGTCGGCCTGATGGTCTAAAAGGTCAGCCGGCGGGGTCGCCGTTGCCGGCAGCGGGATCGACGCCTTCGCCCACGAGCGGGGGTTCGACCTTGCGGCCTTCCAGCTCGGGCGCGATGTTGTGGCCGCCGCAGGCGCCGCACTGGAAAACGACATCCACTTCCAGCTTGTCCAGGCTGAAATCGGCCATCATCTTGTGGCCGCAATGGCTGCAGAAATAGTCATTGCCGCCACGGCCGACGGTGGACAGGCCGGTGTTGAACACCGTGCGCTCGTTGATGTCGCGGGACGAAATGCCCACCAGCACGATTTCCATGGGGATCGTTTCCTCTACAAAATAAACTACCAGCCGGCGGCGCAGCCGTCGGCTCGGGGATCGGCGGCCCCCTCGATCAGGCCATCGCTCCGGCGGATCAGGGCGCCGGCATGGCCCATCAGCGAATCGAACGGCGCCACGCTTTCCACCATATGGCCCAGCCCAGCCAGTTCCGCCACCAATTCCGGGCTGAAGCGCGCTTCGAGCTTGAGATCGGTGTTGGGCTGGCCGTCGACGCTGCGGCCATAGACGAAGCGCGGCGCGGTCACTGCCGCCTGCAGCGGCTGGCCGCCCAGGATGGCGCGGGCGAAGATTTGCGCCTGGATCTGCGGCTGCGAGTCGCCGCCCATGCTGCCCCATACCATGGTGCGGCCGTCCTTGAGCCGGGCCAGGGCGGGCGACAGGGTATGGAAGGGCTTGCGCCGTGGCTCCAACGCGTTGCGGTGCTCGGGGTCGAGCGAGAACGAGACGCCGCGATTGTGCCAGACGATGCCGCTTTGCGGCAGCACCACGCCCGAGCCGAAGGCGTGGAACAGGCTTTGGATGAAGCTGACGGCGCGGCCCTGGCCGTCGATGACGCCCAGCCAGATGGTGTCGCCGTCCTGCAGCACCTGGGTCGACGCCTGGGCGCGGCCGGGGTCGACCTCGCTGGCCAGCCGATCCAGCAGATGGTCGGACAGATAGGTGGTGGCGTGCACCGACATGCGATGCGGGTCGGTGACGTGGGCATCGCGAACCCGCGTGGCGATCTTGGTCGCCTCGACCAGGCCATGCACCCATGCCGCCTCGTCGGGGGTGGTGACGCCCAAGCGCTGGAACACGCCCAGCAGGATCAGCGAGGCCAGCCCTTGCGTCGGCGGGGCGGTGTTGAACAGCGTGCCGACGGACAGCGCCAGCGACAACGGCCGGCGGCGCATGCCGCGATGGCGGGCCAGATCCTCGGATTTCAGCGGCGAACCGGCGTCGCGCAGATCCTCGGCCATGGTTTGGGCGATGTCGCCGCGATAGAAATCGTCCAGCCCGACCTCGGCCAAGCGCTCCAGCGTCGCCGCCAGCGCCGGCTGGGCCAGCACCGCGCCCACCGCCGGGGCCTTGTTGCGGACAAGAAACGTTTGCGCGAAGCCGGGCGCCTTTTTCAACACCGCCAGATTGCGCCGGGTGGCGGCTTCCTGATGGACGGTGACCGCCGAGCCTTCCCGGGCATAGTGGATGGCATCCTCGAACAGACGCTCCAGCGGCATGCCGCCGCCCCATTGCTCGGACACGTCCAGCGCCAATTGCCAGCCCGACACCGCGCCGGCCACCGTATTGGCCGCCAGTCCGCCGCGCGCGGGCACCGCCTTCAGCTTCTCGGCGCGATAGAGGTCGCGCTCGACCCGCCCGCCCGAGGCGCCCGAGCCGTCGATGGACACCGGCGGCTTGCCCGGCTCGGCGATCAACCAAAAGCCGTCGCCGCCCAGGCCGGTCATGTGCGGAGTGACCACCGACAGAGTAGCGGCGGCGGCGATGGCCGCCTCGATGGCGTTGCCGCCGTCGCGCAGAACCGCCAGCCCCGCTTGCGAGGCGAGGTGGTGCGGAGTGGTGATCATCCCCCGCCGGCCCATGGGCGTATTCAGCATTTCCTGTCCTGTCCCCTTGAACGGTGCGTCAGGCTGCCCCTTTATCGCGTATCGGGGTCCGGGCCGTCCAGTGGAGGTCTAGGAAAATTTGAATTCGCCGGAATTCCCGGTATGTAATGCGCCTGTCATCACGGAGCATCCGCCATGAGCGCGCACGACCACACCCTTTCGACCCTGCCGCTGTCCTGGGCCGACGTCCAGCGCGACACCCGCATCCTGGCCGACATGCTGGCCGAACTGCCGCCGTTCACCGGCATCGTAGCGGTGACGCGGGGCGGGCTGGTGCCGGCCGCCATCCTGGCGCGGGAACTGGACATCCAGGTGGTGGAGACCGTCGGCGTCTCCACCTATGACGACCGCGACATCCGTGAGCCGCGTATCATCAAGGCGCTGGCCGAGTCCATGGTCGGCGACGGCGCCGGCTGGCTGGTGGTGGACGATCTGGTCGACACCGGCGCCACGCTGCAGGTGCTGCGCACCATGCTGCCCAAGGCCCACTTCGCCACCATCTATGCCAAGCCGCAGGGCCAGCCGTTGGTCGACAGCTTCGCCACCGTCTTCGCCCAAACCACCTGGATCAGCTTCCCGTGGGACCCGCCAGGCAAGGGGAGCTAAGGAACTCGCGTTTCTATAAAATCGCGCCCCCCCTTTCAGCGTCACACCCGCGAAAGCGGGTGTCCATGTCGGGGCGGGATTGAATGCCTGCCACAAAATGCCGAGCGGCGGACGCATGGATTCCCGCTTTCGCGGGAATGACGGGTTTTTTTGCGCCCCGGCATAGGGGGAACACAGAGGCGGAATTTTCACCTGTGTTCCCGGAACAAACGCTACCCCGCCAGACTGCGCAGAACATAGTGCAATATCCCGCCGTGGCGGAAGTAATCGACCTCGTCCACGGTGTCGATGCGGCTGAGCAGCGGCACCGAGTCCCGCCTGCCGTCGGCACGGGTGATTTCCAGAGTCAGCGTCTGGCGCGGCTTCAGCCCGGCGGTCAGGCCGGTGATGGAGAACGTTTCGGTACCGTTCAGCGCGAGCACCTTGCGGTCGGTGCCGGCCATGAATTGCAGCGGCAGCACGCCCATGCCGACTAGGTTGGAGCGGTGGATGCGCTCGAAGCTTTCGGCGATCACCGCCTTGACCCCCAGCAACGCCGTGCCCTTGGCCGCCCAGTCGCGGCTAGAGCCGGTGCCGTATTCCTTGCCGGCGATCACCACCAGGGGAATGCCCTCGTCCTTGTACAGCATGGCGGCGTCGTAGATGGCGATCACCTCGCCTTCGCCCTTGAATTTGGTGGCGCCGCCCTCGATGCCGGGCACCATCTCGTTCTTGATGCGGACATTGGCGAAGGTGCCGCGCGTCATCACCTGATCGTGGCCGCGTCGGGCGCCATAGGAATTGAAATCCGCCTGGGCGACGCCGTGTTCGGTCAGCCAGCGCCCGGCCGGGCTGGTCTTCTTGATGCTGCCGGCCGGGCTGATATGGTCGGTGGTGATGGAATCGCCCAGGATGGCCAGCGGCCGGGCGCCGACGATGTCGGTCACCGCCCCCGACGGTTGTTTCGTCATGTCATCGAAATAGGGCGGATTGTTGATGTAGGTCGAGGCGCCGTCCCAGGCATAGGTCCGCCCGGTCGCCACCGCGACCTGCCGCCATGCCGGCGGGCCGGCGAAGACGTCGGCATAGCGCTGGCGATAGGATTCGGGGCTGAGCGCGGCGGCGACGGTGGCCTGGACCTCGGCGGCGCTGGGCCAGATGTCCCGCAGGAACACCGGTTGCCCGTCGGCACCTTGGCCCAGCGGTTCGGTGGTCAGGTCCAGGTTCATGGTGCCGGCCAGGGCATAGGCCACCACCAGCGGCGGCGAGGCCAGGTAATTGGCCTTCACATGCGGGCTGATACGGCCTTCGAAATTGCGGTTACCCGACAACACCGCCGCCACCACCAGATCGTTGTCGTCGATGGCATTGGCGATGGGTTCGTCCAGCGGCCCGGAATTACCGATACAGGTGGTGCAGCCGAAGCCGGCGATGGTGAAGCCCAGCGCATCCAGCGCGTTCTGCACCCCCGCCGCCTTCAGGTAGTCGGGCACCACCTGGCTGCCGGGCGCCAGCGAGGTCTTGACCCACGGCTTGGTGCGCAGGCCGCGCTCCACCGCCTTTTTCGCCACCAGGCCGGCCGCCAGCATGACGTTGGGGTTCGAGGTGTTGGTGCACGAGGTGATGGCGGCAATGACCACGTCGCCGGCACCGATGCTGCCGCGCCCGTCCGACAGCGCCACCTTGGCGGCAAGATCGGCACCGGGATGGCTGGCGGCGAAGCCGGCCTTGGCGCTCGCCAGCGCCACCCGGTCCTGCGGCCGCTTGGGACCGGCCAGCGACGGCTCGACGGCGGCCAGGTCCAGCTCCAGCGTATCGGTGAACAGCGGGTCGGGCGTCGTCGCGTCGCGCCACAGCCCCTGGGCGCGGGCATAGGCCTCGACCAGCGCCACCTGCTCCGACTCGCGCCCGGTGAAGCGCAAAAAGCGAATCGTTTCGGCATCGATCGGAAAGAAACCGCAGGTGGCGCCGTATTCGGGCGCCATGTTGCCGATGGTCAGGCGGTCGGGCAGGGCCATGGATTCCAGGCCGGGGCCGAAGAATTCGACGAACTTGCCGACCACGCCCTTGGCCCGCAACATCTGCGTCACCGTCAGCACCAGATCGGTGGCGGTAACACCCTCACGCAGCGCGCCCGACAGGCGAAAACCGATGACTTCGGGGATCAGCATGGAAATGGGCTGGCCCAGCATGGCCGCCTCGGCCTCGATGCCGCCGACACCCCAACCCAGCACCGCCATGCCGTTGACCATGGTGGTGTGGCTGTCGGTGCCGACCAGGGTGTCGGGATAGACGATGCCGTCAGCACTCCACACCACCCGGGCGAGATACTCGCAATTGACCTGATGGCAAATGCCGGTGCCGGGCGGCACCACGCGGAAATTGTCGAAGGCAACCGCCCCCCAGCGCAGGAAGGCATAGCGCTCGCCGTTGCGGCTGAATTCCAGCTCCATGTTGCGGGCCAGCGCGTCGGGGGTGCCGTAGAAATCCACCATCACCGAGTGGTCGATGACCAGATCCACCGGCACCAGCGGATTGATGCGCGCCGGATCACCGCCCAATTTCGCCACCGCGTCGCGCATGGCGGCCAAGTCCACCACCGCCGGCACGCCGGTGAAATCCTGCATCAGCACCCGCGCCGGGCGATAGGCGATCTCGCGCTCGCACCGGCCGCAGGTGTCGCCCCATGCCGCCACCGCCTTGACGTCCTCCACCGTGACGCTGCGCCCGTCCTCGTGCCGCAACAGGTTTTCCAACAGCACCTTGATGGTGAAGGGAAGCCGCGAAACATCGCCGATCTGCGCAGCGGCAGCCGTGAGATCGAAATAATCGTAAGCGCGGCCGCCCACCGTCAGGGTGCGGCGAACGTTCAGGGTGTCACGGCCAGGCATGGTTTCCTCCAGGCGCGAGAGCGGGGCCTAGGGAAAGATGTAGGGAGGGTGGCGGCGCGGCGCCATGGCCTACGTGTTGCTACTCATTGCCCTAAGGGCCGCTATCACCTGCCTCAGCCACGAGAACTCCGACGGCAGGAGTTGGGCAAGCGCGAGGAGATCCACGGGATGGCTCAGAAAAAACGATCCGCCCACGACCGCAAGAGTAACGCCCCCGCCAATTGCGGTGTTGGTTACCCAGCGCACCATGGTTTTGCGTGCCTCTGCACGATCCTCTTTGGTGATCAACAGCGCCGCCCTCGCCAGCGGCGACAGGGTGTTGTGCAGTGAATCGGCGGCTCCTTGCGAGGCTAGCGCATCGGGATTGTCGGCAGGGGCGGCAGCGGCGGCAATCTCCGTCAAGGCCGCAGGCACAGCCGGGTCGACGGCGTCACGGTCCTGTCGCAGCGCTGCAGCCAAATGACTCAGAAGGCCGTGAATCTGACCGACAGCTTCCGCACTCAGTGGCGTGCTTTCGGCCTTCTTCTTGTAGTCCTGCCACTGCTTCGTCCAGTTGATCATCATCCCATGATTGCCAAGCAGCGCCTCACACATACCGCGCTGTTCCATCGACAGCGGATCGCGTCCATCTTCCTCGAAATACTTATCGAGAAGACACTCAAGGCGATTGGCGGCAAAGCCGAGTGGCAAAATTTCCATGTCCTCGACGTTCTCGCCGAGAAGCTCGAGATACCGTTCGATCATCCCATAGAGCAGCGGATGATTATTCGAAACGCGCGTGAGAGTTCCCAACCCCCAATCGCGCACTTCGGCGTGCATGACCGCCAGCTCCTGCTCATCGACCTCCTCGGGCGGAGCGGTTCGGGCGAGGGTCAAGCGGCCATCGACAATGCGCGCCGCTAGCGGCGCCGGACGCTGTTCCGGCAATTCGCGGGTGACACGTTCTGGATCTGTTGCCTCGACCGGCGCCTGGTCGGGCAGGCTGCGCAGATAGGAGAACAGCGCTGGGGTGCCCTGTTGAGCTAAGGTGTCGAGCGGTGGCTCGAGCGGATTGCCGCTAAGGTAAAGGGAGAAATCGTCACCCAGATCCGCAAGCGCGCGGGGTAACGTGCGAATTTTGTTGCCGGCGAGGTACAGGCTGCGGAGCGTGGATAATGACCCGATCCACGGCGGGATTTCGGTCAGCCCATTGAAAGCCAGGGCAAGATTCGTTAATTGGCTCAGAGGCTGGATATCAGGGAACGCGGAGAGCTTCTGTCCATAGAGCTGAAGGGCTGTAAGCTCCATGCGCCCCACCGCCGCCGGCATGGACTCCAGGCCATTGTGCATCAAGGTCAAATCGCGCAAATCGGCTGGCGCTAGGGCTAGCGCCGCCTCGACCTCGGCTGGTCCGATGCGGTCAAGGGTCAACGATTGCAGCGTTGTCAGGCGTGCCAGGATGACTTGCGACGCTGCGGTCCAGACGGAAAGTCCGAAACTGTCCAGCGGCAGTTCACCGATTTCCACCGGCAAATCTTCGGCATCAATTTGGTAAAGCCAAAGCTGCCTCAGATCCTGCAAGGCGGCAATTTCACGTGGGATCACGGTCAGCGGGTTATAGGCAAGATTGAGGCTCACCAAACCTGACATCAGCAACAATACAGGCGGAAATGCACTCACCGCGTTCGATGCAACAGACAGGTAGCGCAGACTTGGCAAGCGAGCCAGCGTTAGAGGTAAATCGCTCAGCCGATTACCGCGAACAAAGAGACCCGTGAGGTTGATCAAGCGCTCGATATCGTCGGGCAGGACCTCCAAACCTCTCTCGCTGAGTTCCAGCGTCTTCACCTCCGCCGGGTCGCCCTCGATGATGTCGAAAATGCTCTCGGGGCGGGGCGGAATGTTTTCTTTGACAGTCCAGGACATGACGGCAACCAAACTGGGGATCGGCCGAGCGAACCTAACACGAGGTGAAGCTTGCGGCTACGGCGCAACCTGGGCGGGCCGTTGTTAGGAACAAGAGAACCACAGAGACACAGAGGCACAGAGATGTCGTGCGGGCGGCAAATGCCTCCCTTTCCGCCGCGAGCCTCCGTGTCTCTGTGGTGAAACCAAACAAAAAACCCCCGCCGGTTGCCCGGCGGGGGTGAAGGCTTGAGCGCTCTTCTTTTTATAATCTGAACGCTTAGACCGCGACCTTGTCGGCGATGTCGCGGAAGGCGGCGATCTGGTCGAAGTTCATGTAGCGGTAGATGTCGGCCGCCTTGGCTTCCAGGCCGCTGACCTGGGCCAGGTACTCGGCCGGGGTCGGGATCTTGCCCATCAGCGCGCACACCGAGGCCAGCTCGGCCGAACCCAGATAGACGCGGGTGTCGATGCCCAAGCGGTTGGGGAAGTTGCGGGTGCTGGTGGACATGGCGGTGCTGCCCTTGCGGACCTGGGCCTGGTTGCCCATGCACAAGCTGCAGCCGGGCATTTCCATGCGGGCGCCGGCCTTGCCGAGGACGCTGTAATAGCCTTCCTCGTTCAGGATCAGGGCGTCCATCTTGGTCGGCGGCGCGATCCACAGACGGGTCGGAATGTCCGACTTGCCGTCCAGAACCTTACCGGCGGCACGGAAGTGGCCGATATTGGTCATGCACGAGCCGATGAAGACCTCGTCGATCTTGTCGCCGGCCACTTCGCTCAGCAGCTTGACGTCGTCGGGATCGTTCGGGCAGGCGACGATCGGTTCCTTGACGTCGGCCAGATCGATCTCGATCACGGCGGCGTAATCGGCATCGGCGTCGGGCTGCAGCAGCTCGGGCTTGGCGATCCAGGCTTCCATGGCCTTGATGCGGCGGCCGAGGGTGCGGGCATCCTCGTAGCCGTTGGCGATCATCCACTTCATCAGCACGATGTTCGAGCGCATGTACTCGATGATCGGCTCTTTGTTCAGCCGCACGGTGCAGGCGGCGGCGGAACGCTCGGCCGAGGCGTCGGACAGCTCGAACGCCTGCTCGACCTTAAGGTCGGGCAGACCCTCGATCTCGAGGATACGGCCGGAGAAGATGTTCTTCTTGCCCTTCTTCTCGACCGTCAGCAGGCCCTGGCGGATGGCGTACAGCGGGATGGCGTTGACCAGGTCACGCAGGGTGACGCCCGGCTGCAGCTTGCCCTTGAAGCGCACCAGCACCGATTCCGGCATGTCCAGCGGCATGACGCCGGTGGCGGCGGCAAAGGCGACCAGGCCCGAACCGGCCGGGAACGAGATGCCGATGGGGAAGCGGGTGTGGCTGTCGCCGCCGGTGCCCACGGTATCGGGCAGCAGCAGGCGGTTCAGCCACGAATGGATGACGCCGTCGCCCGGACGCAGCGCGATGCCGCCACGGGTGCTGATGAAGGCGGGCAATTCCTTGTGGGTCTTGACGTCCACCAGCTTCGGGTAGGCGGCGGTGTGGCAGAACGACTGCATGACCAGATCGGCCGAGAAGCCCAGGCAGGCCAGGTCCTTCAGCTCGTCGCGGGTCATCGGGCCGGTGGTGTCCTGCGACCCCACGGTGGTCATCTTGGGTTCGCAATAGGTGCCGGGGCGCACGCCCTTGCCCTCGGGCAGGCCACAGGCGCGGCCGACCATCTTCTGGGCGAGGCTGAAGCCCTTGCCGGTGTCGGCGGGCACGCCGGGCAGGCGGAACAGGGTGCTGGCGGGCAGGCCCAGGGCCTCGCGCGCCTTGGCGGTCAGGCCACGGCCGATGATCAGCGGAATGCGGCCGCCGGCGCGCACTTCGTCGAAGATCACGTCGGACTTGACGGTGAATTCGGCGATGACCTTGCCGTCCTTCAGCGCCTTGCCCTCATAGGGACGCAGCTCGACCACGTCGCCCATGTTCATCTGGCCGACGTCCAGTTCGATCGGCAGGGCGCCGGCATCTTCCATGGTGTTGTAGAAGATGGGGGCGATCTTGGTGCCCAGGCAGACGCCGCCGAAGCGCTTGTTCGGCACGAACGGGATGTCCTCGCCGGTGAACCACAGCACCGAGTTGGTGGCAGACTTGCGGCTGGAGCCGGTGCCGACGACGTCGCCCACATAGGCGACCAGGTTGCCCTTGGCGCGCAGGTCTTCCAGGAACTTGACCGGACCGCGAACGCCGGCCTCTTCCGGCTCGATGCCGGGGCGCGGGTTCTTCAGCATGGCCAGGGCATGCAGCGGGATGTCGGGGCGGCTCCAGGCGTCGGGGGCCGGCGACAGGTCGTCGGTGTTGGTCTCGCCGGTCACCTTGAAGATGGTGACGGTCAGCGACTTCGGCACTTCGGGACGCGAGGTGAACCACTCGGCGTCGGCCCAGGACTGCACCACCGCGCGGGCATTGGCGTTGCCCTTGTCGGCCAGTTCCTTGACGTCGTGGAAGTAATCGAACACCAGCAGGGTCTTCTTCAGGCCCTCGGCGGCGACGGTGCCGATTTCGGCGTCGCCCAGCAGTTCGATCATCGGCTTGATGTTGAAGCCGCCCAGCATGGTGCCCAGCAGTTCGACGGCCTTGGCACGGTCGATCAGCGGCGACTTGACGGTGCCCTTGGCCACGTCGGCCAGATAGGCGGCCTTGACCTTGGCGGCGTCGTCAACGCCGGCGGGAACGCGATAGGTGAGCAGCTCGACCAGAGCCTTTTCCTCGCCCTTGGGCGGGTTCTGCAAGAGCGCGATCAGCTCTTCGGTCTGCTTGGCAGAGAGCGGCAGGGGGGGAATCCCGAGGGCGGCACGCTCGGCGACATGCTGGCGATAGGCTTCAAGCACGGACATCCTCCGCAGGGCTGAATGGGGAAGCGATTACCCAGCCCCGTCGTCGGTCAGGACGAAAGAACCGGATGCGCCTGCGCTTACACCACAAAATCGAGCGCGAGTCCAGCACTCACTATCCGTTCGGGCGGGGAAGCTACCACCCACCCCACCCCGATCACCCCATAAATTCGCCACATTTGGCAGGCTTGCTAGGCGGTACAGAAGGACCCCCCTCCTTGCCACGGCTGATCCCCCCCGGAACTTCCCGGCCGTGCGCATCGGGTCATTCGGCGGCCGGCGCGACTCCCCCCCCCTCGCGCCGGCCGTTTCCTTTTGTGCTCAGATCGTGATCTCGATACGGTTGCCCTCGGGGTCCAGCACCACGCTTTCATAATAGCCGTCGCCGGTGCGGCGCGGGCCATCCAGGCGCCGATAGCCGTCGGCTTCCAGCCGGCGGGTCAGCGCGTCCACCGCGGCAATCGAGCCGGTGGCGAAGGCGAGGTGGGCGAGGCCGACACACTCGCCGCCGGGCGGGCGCGGACCGACATCGCTGCGGCTCATCAGCTCCAGCCGGGCGCCGTCGGCGAAGCTGAGGAAGGTGGACGCGAAACCCTTGGCCGGGTTGACGTATTTGTCGCCGTCGCAACGGGCGCCGAAATAGGTCTGGTAAAACAGCCGCAATCCGTCGAGATCGGCGGCCCACAGGGCGATATGGGCGATCCGCATAGCGCTCTCTCCGATGGCTTGATGTTCATCACTTCCGCCAGTATCGCTTTTCTGCCATACAGCCTGCATGGCTTTCCATCCTGCTCCTCCTCCGTTCATCGGGCGATCCCTGGGCTGCATTCGCGGCGGCCGGGCGGTGTTCGCCGGACTGGATTTCTTTGTCGCCCCGGGTGACGCGCTGGTGCTGCTGGGACCCAACGGCTCGGGCAAGTCCAGCCTGTTGCGGGTCATGGCCGGATTGCTGCGCCCCACCGTCGGGCAGGTGCTGTGGGGCGAAACCCCCGCCGGCGAGGATGCCGAGGCCCATGCGGCGCGCACCCATTACGTCGGCCACCACGACGCCATCAAGCCGGTGCTGAGCGTGGCCGAGAACCTGCGCTTCTGGGCGCGCCTGCACGAGCCGCACGCCGCCACCGCCGCCCGCGCCGTCGACACCGCGCTGGAGCGTTTCGCCCTGTCCCATCTGCGCGACGTCCCCGGCAAGATGCTGTCGGCGGGCCAGAAGCGCCGCACCAACCTGGCCCGCCTGCTGGCGGCGCCCAGTCCGCTGTGGCTGCTGGACGAACCGACCACGGCGCTGGACAAAGGCTCGATCAAGGTGCTGGAGGCGGTGATGGCCGAACACCGCGCCGCCGGCGGCATGGTGGTGCTGTCCACCCATCAGGACGTCGACCTGCCGGGCGCGCGCGAGCTGCATCTGGACCGGTTCGCGCCCGACACCTGGGAAGAGGGCGAGGAATGATCCGTTTCCTCGAGGTCGTCCGCCGCGATTTGCGCCTGGCCCTGCGCCAGGGGTCGGACAGCATCATGGTCGTCACCTTTTTCGTGCTGACCGTGGTGTTGTTCCCGTTCGGCATCGGCCCGGAATCGGGCGTGCTGGAGCGGGTGTCGGCCGGCGTGCTGTGGGTCACCGCGCTGCTGGCGTCGCTGTTGTCGCTGGACCGCCTGTTCCAGACCGATTACGAGGATGGCTCGCTGGAGCTGCTGGTGCTGACGCCGACGCCGCTGGAGGTGGTGGTGATCGCCAAGGTGTGCGCCCACTGGCTGACCACCGGCCTGCCGCTGCTGGTGGCCGCCCCGGTGCTGGCGGTGCTGCTGCATATGAATGGCGACGGCTTCGCCACCTTGATGCTGACCATGTTGATCGGCACCCCCATCCTGTCGCTGATCGGCGGCATCGGCGCCGCTTTGGTGCTGGGCGCCCGGCGCGGCGGCGTGCTGCTGTCGTTGCTGATCCTGCCGCTTTACGTGCCGGTGCTGATTTTTGGTGTCGGCGCCATCGACGCCGCCGTCGGCGCCCGCGACGCCACGCCCCATCTGCTGATCCTGGGCGGCTTGCTCGCCGCCGCCCTGCCGTTGTCGCCCTGGGCCACCGCCGCCGCCCTGCGGCAGGCGCTCGAGTAATACGGGAACAACCAAACTGCATTGCCGCCGAAAGGCGGTCCGCCCAGTTTTGCGGCAAAACCGCACTGGTGATTCCAGCCCGATTTCAGCCCCGCCTGAACTAAAGTAACCAACTGATATCTTTGGTTTTATGCCTTTCGCCCGGTGGCGTTGTGGCTTATTTGCCACACCCAGATGCGAAGCGTTCCCAGCCGCAAGCAAGCGATTGATCGCTTTCGGGCAGTTCCGTACGATGCATCGAAATTAGGCGGAAGAGATAACGCCGCTTTTTTCGTCATCGAGGCACGAGGGGTATCAAATGAAGAAGGTTCTTATCGCCAGCACCGCGCTGGTCGCCGCGACCATGTTCTCGGGCGCCGCGTCGGCTTCCGAAAAGATCAAGCTGGAGCTGGGCGGCTATTCCAAGTGGTGGGTCGTTGGTCAGTGGCAGGAAAACAAGTTCCAGAACGCCACCCAGAGCGACTACAACAACGTCGACGTCAAGGGCGACAACGAAGTCTTCTTCGGCGGTTCGACCACCCTCGACAACGGCATGAAGGTCGGCATCAACGTCGAGCTGGAAGCCGGTGGCCACACCGACCAGACCTCGGACCCGATCGACAAGTCCTCGGTCTACCTGGAATCCGGTTTCGGTAAGGTGATCCTGGGTTCGGAAGCCAACGGCACCGCCCTGCTGCACGTCTACGCCCCCGACGCCGCCGGCAACAACGATTCCGACGGCATCCTGACCGGTGGCTTCGCCATCGTCCGTCCGCAGAACAGCGCCATCACCCGCTTCACCACCTCGATCGACACCGACGACAACTCCGAGAAGATCACCTATGTCGCGCCGTCGTTCTACGGCCTGACCCTGGGTGCCTCCTACGTGCCGAACGTCGGTCGCGAAGACACCCGCAACACCGTCCGCCTGAACGACAACGCCACCGTTGCCGGCGAGGCCTATGGTGTCGGCGGCCTGTATGCCAAGACCTTTGGCGCCGTGGATCTGAAGGTTTCGGGCGGCTGGGTCACCTATGACGTGAACGCCCACGGCCTGGGTCTGGCCGATGGCCGCTCGAAGGTCAATGAGTACTCGACCGGCACCCAGATCAGCTATGCCGGCTTCACCGTCGGTGGCTCGCTGCGTCAGGTCAATTCCAACGCCAACCTGAACGGCCAGACCGGCGCCGCCCAGGGCCATGGTTGGGATGCGGGCATCCAGTACGCCTCGGGTCCGTATGCCATCAGCTTCATCTACCTGGAGCAGACCGCGGCTTCGGCTGCCGCCAGCGGCGACGACAAGTTCACCGCCTATCAGGTGTCGGGCAAGTACTCGCTGGGCGCCGGCGTCGACGCCCTGGCCTCGGTCGGCCACGCCGAGTTCGAGAGCGCCACTGGCCTGGCTCAGAACGAGAACAAGGGCTGGGCTGTCATGACCGGTCTGTCGCTGGCCTTCTAATCGAAGCCACGCGAAAGCGTTGGGGAAAGGGCGGCTTCGGCCGCCCTTTTCTTTTGTCAGACAGAGAAACCGCCGATGGCGGCCATGCCCGCCGCGTGGCGCAGCGCCTTGGCCGTGTGGCGGTTGACCCCGCCCAGCGCCACCACCGGCAGGCCGGCGCCGCCCGCCCACAGGGCGAAGCGAATGGCCCCCAGCACCGGCGCGCCGGGATGGCTGGCGGTGGGAAACACCGGCGACAGCACGGCGGCATCGGCGCCCTGCGCCCGCGCCCGCGCCAACGCCACCCGGTCATGGCAGGCGATGCTCAGCACGTGGCCGCGCCGTTGCCACAGCCGCAAGCCGGGATCGGCCAGTTGCCGCGCCAGCGCTTCCGGCAGGTGAACGCCCGCCGCGCCGACAGCCGCCGCCAGACGCCAATCCGCCCCCGCCACCAGCAGCACCAACCGCCGCCGCCGCGCCACCTGGGCCAGTTGCCGTGCCAGGGCGGGACGGCCGGCCACGCCGTAATGGCGCAGCAGCACGCCGGCACCGGGCGGCAAACGCCGCATCGCTGGCAGCGGATCGGCCAACCGCACCTCGTCTGTCACCAGGATCAGGCGTGGCAGCCGCCCACCACGCTTTTGCCGCCGGTCCAGGTTTGCTAGGGTCATGGCGCCATTTTCATCAGTGTGGATTTCATCTTGTCCGACATTCCCCAGGCTCTCGCCACTGTCAAGCAACGCATCGCCGCCGCCACCGCCGTCGCCGGCCGGGACGAGGGCGCCGTCACCCTGGTGGCGGTGTCCAAGACCCACGATGCCGAGGCGATCCGCCCGGCGCTGCTGGCCGGGCAACGGATATTCGGCGAAAACCGGGTGCAAGAGGCGCGCGACAAATGGCCGCGCCTCAAGGAAGATTTCACCGACGTGGAACTGCACCTGATCGGGCCGCTGCAGACCAACAAGGTGCGCGACGCGGTGGCGTTGTTCGACGTTATCGAAACGGTCGACCGCCCCAAGCTGGCGCGCGCCCTGGCCGACGAAATGGAGCGCACCGGCCGCAGCGTGCCCTGCCTGCTGCAGGTCAACACCGGGCTGGAGCCGCAGAAGGCCGGCCTGCACCCCGACTCCATCGACGCCATGCTGAAGCTGTGCCGCGAGGAATACAAGCTGCCGGTGATCGGGTTGATGTGCATTCCGCCGGTCGACCAGGCCCCGGCGCCGCATTTCCGCATGCTGGCCGAGGCGGCGGCGCGCAACGGGCTGGCGGTCCTGAGCATGGGCATGAGCGGCGACTATGCCGCCGCCATCGCCGAGGGGGCCACCCATGTACGAGTCGGCTCCGCCATCTTCGGCGCGCGCGATTACGCTGCGGGCTGACCCCTTATTCCAGGGTCGAGGTCGTGGTGCCGGTGGTGGGCTTGGCGTTGCGCTGGTTGGCGCGCTCGTACTTGTCCAGCGCCTGCCCCCAGGCGGCACTGAACCAATCGGGCGACGACGCGGTCTGACCGGCCGCCTGTCCCGGCAGGCTTTCCTGGCTGACCGGGGCGCGCGGTGCGCTGGCGATCGCGCTGGCGTTCTGCGACGGACGGCCGGTGACCGGCATGTTCGAGCGCGCGGTGCTGTTGGACACCGGCACCGTGATCTGCGGCGGCGCCTTGATCTCGCCGGGGGCGGCGCGCGGCGGCACCGGCATGAATCCCTTGGTGCTGGCGGCCACCAGCGGCAGCGGCTTGCCAGCGGCCATGGCCTGGGCCTGCGCCCGCTCTTGGGCCTGGACTTGCGCCTGAGCCTGGGCCAGCGCCGCGTTCGCATCGATATTCGCGGCCACCTGCGCCCCGCCGGGCTGAACACCATCAAGGCTGAACACCATGGGCTGGCTGGCCCCGGTGACCTGACCGTCGGGCAGGGCGAACACCGGCGCGGCTTCCGCCGCGGCCGGAGAGGAGGAGACGGCGTTGGCGGCGGCGGCGGGGGCGGCCGACGTGTCGTTCGCCGGCGCCTGGGCGAACTGGCTGGCCGGCGCGTCGCCGGGAGAGCTTTGGCCTTCGTCGCGGAACAGTGCCAGCACATGTTCGCCGGTATCCTTGCCGGTGCTTTCCTCGACCACGCAATCCACCGCCGAGGCGATCAGGCCGATGGGGCCGCCGAACAGGGTGCCGCCGACCAGGCGGGCGCCGACGCCGATCTTGTCGCCGGTCATGTCGCGGTAGATGTCGCTGACGACGGGAATGTGCTGCAGCGGATTGATGACGTCGAGCAGATCCCAGAAGCTGGGCGAGTCGTCGCCCTCGGCGAACATGGACAGACGCTTGCCGTCCGATTGGGCGGCACCATCGGCCTTGTCGCCGCTCGACGCCTGGGGCAGGCCGATGGGCAGACGCTCAGGGTCCTGGTAGAACGGGGTCGGGGCGACGGCGGAGACGCTCATGGTTCACCTGCGAGACGGGCTTAGCGTTATCTCTGCAAGGGTGATGCCAGATTGAGAATCCAGGATTTCCCTGGAGTCCGCGCCGCGATCCCGGCCGCCGGACCGGCAGAAAGTGCCGGCCGCCTAGAAAAGATGGCCGCCCCGGGTCGCCTTGGTGGACAGATAAGACCGGTTATGGTCGTTGGCGGGAAAGACGTGCGGCACCCGCTCGGCCACCCGGATGCCATGGGCGGCAAGCTGGTCGACCTTGAGCGGGTTGTTGGTCAGCAGCCGCACCGCGGCGATGCCCAGCAGCCGCAACATCTGCGCTGCCGGCTGGTAGATACGCTCGTCGTCGTCGAAGCCCAGTTGCAGGTTGGCGTCCAGGGTGTCGAAACCGTCGTCCTGCAATTGGTAGGCGCGCAGCTTGTTGACCAGGCCGATGCCGCGCCCTTCCTGGGCCAGATACAGCAGCACACCGCTGCCGGCCTGGGCGATCTCGGCGATGGCGCCCTTCAACTGGTCGCCGCAATCGCAGCGCAAGCTGCCCAGCAGGTCGCCGGTGAAGCATTCCGAATGCAGCCGGGTCAGCACCGGCTGGTCCAGATCGGGTTCACCGATGACGATGGCCAGATGCTCGATGCCGCCGTCGGCGGGACGAAAGGCGATGATGCGGGCGTTTTCCGCCGTCGCCAGCGGCACCCGGGCCTGCGACACCAACCGCAGGCTGCGGGCGGCGTTGACCTGATAGGCGGCGATATCGGCGGCGGCGACCTGGACCTGATCGGCGGCGATCGCCGGGTTCTCCACCACCACCACCGCCGGCAACAGCCGCGCCAGCTTGGCCAGCGCCACCCCCTGCGCCACCGCGCCATCGGCCAGGGCGGGCTGGGCGCGCACCGCCGCCAAATCCGGCCGGGGGCCGCTAAGGCAGGGATCGGCCAGCAAGGCCACCAGATCGGCGGTCAGGCCGGTTTCGGCGTACAGGCGGACCGCGCCGCCACCGTCGCCGCCCAAGCCCAGCACCTGGGTGCGCCGCCCGGTCACCGCCAGCGCCACCGCGCCACGGGCCGCCAGGGCGGCCAGGCGATCGGGAGTGGCCGCTTCGGCGGCCAGGGCATGCACCACGACGCCATCGGCGCCCCGCACCGCAACCACGCCGCCACGTCGCAATTCGGCGATGGCGCGGTCGACGCTGATCAAGGGGGCGGGGGCGGGAAGGTCCGGCCCGGGGCAAGTATCCAACGGCCTCATCTTGGCTCTCGTGCGATTCAAGGGCGGCACCATAGCGGTTTTCGCCGCCCGGAAAAAGGGCGTGGGTTCCGCTATGCCCAGGTTCCGTATATATGTGGGCAAGTCCACGCGAATTGCGCGACGGGGGCGACCATTTCCCAACACCACATCCTTCTGCTCGACGACGATCCGTTGGTCCGGCAAACCCTGGCCGAAATGCTGGAAGCCGCCGGCCATCGGGTGACCGTGGCCGGGACCGCGCCGACGGACGGCGCCTTCGACCTGATCGTCGCCGATCCGGCGCTGGTGGGCGACGGCGGCGGCGTGCCGGTGCTGGCGCTGACCAAGCCGGTGCGGCTGGGCGTGCTGTTGGCGCGGGTGGACGAGGCGTTGCGCCTGCAACCGGCGGCGCCGGTGGCGATCGGCCCGTGGCGCCTGGACCCGGTCGGCCGCATGCTGGAGGATGCCGACGGCCGCAAGGTGCGGCTGACCGACAAGGAAGCCGCCATCCTGGAACATCTGCACCACGACGGCGGCGTGGTCGGGCGCGAGGCCCTGCTGGCCCAGGTCTGGGGCTATTCGGCGGCGGTGACCACCCACACCCTGGAAACCCACATCTACCGCCTGCGCCGCAAGATCGAGGCCGATCCCGCCCACGCCGCCCTGCTGATCACCGAGGCCGGCGGCTATCGGCTGGTGCGCTGATCCGCATCGCAGGATTTACATCCTCAGCTTGTACGCAATGGACGTGGGCCGGTATACATAACCGTGCTAGGATTTGCCCCGTGGGTAGATGGGGGCTGTGGGGGGTCTCGCTGTTTTGGGTGGGTCCATGGACGAAAAGGTCACGGTACGACCTCGGTGGTCTGGTTTTGGCGGCGACCGTACGCGCGTCGCGATCGTGGTGGTGGTCGCGATCTTTATCGGCCTTTATTGGCTGAACCTGCTGCGCGAGATCCGCGTCAACGAAGCGCACGCTTTCGAAGCCGCCCACCGCCGCGCCGTCTTTACCGTGGACGCCGCCGCCGAGGCGGTGGAAACCACGCTGACCCGGTTCCGCATCACCCTGACCACCGCCGCCGTCGCCGCCGCCCAGGGGTCGGACGCGCTCAAGCTGTACGGCGATGCCGCCTCGGCCGGGGCCGACGAACTGGTCTACCAACTGTTCCGCGTCGATGCCGACGGCTACCTGGCCTATACCTCGCTGGGGGGGGCGCCGCGCAACTATCTGGGCGACCGCGCCTATTTCAAGGTCCTGGCCGCCGACCCATCGCTGCCGCTGGTGGTCAACCCGCCGGTGCTGGGCCGCCTTACCAAGCAATGGAGCCTGCAGGTCGCCAAGGCGGTGACGGTGAACGGCAAGTTCGCCGGCGTGGTCGCCATGGCGGTCAATCCCGACCGCTGGATCGAGCGCCTGAGCCGGTTCGAGGCCGATCCGGCCGACGTACTGACCTTGCTGAGCGCCGACGGCGTCTATCTGATGCGCACGCGGGACACCCAGCAATCCTATGGCCGCATGGTCGCCGCCGACCGCCCTTTCCTGCATCCCGGCGCGGATAGCGGCAGCTATGTGGAGCCGGGCACCCGCGACGGCGTCATGCGCATCTATGCCTGGAAGCGCCTGAGCACCGGCCAGGTGATGGCCAGCGGCATCGGCGTCGAGGCGGCGCTGGCCGCCACCCGCGAGATCAACAACCAGAGTCTGCGGCGCGGCGCTGCCGCCACGGCGGTGCTGGTCTTGGCCCTGCTGGTGATCGCCACCATCAGCCGCCGTTCGGACCGCACGTCGCGGGCGGTACGGGAAAAGGAATACCTGCAGCGCGTCACCCTGTCGGTCATGGCCGAGGGTCTGGCGGTGGTGTCGCCATCGGGCGAGATCACCTTCCACAACGACAGCTTCGCCCGCATCATTCCCTATGATTCCGAACGGATGCGGCGCGCCCCCGGCACGCTGGATTGGAACGTGCTCGATGCCGACGGCCAGCCGCTACCGCTCGAGCGCTATCCCAGCGTCATCTGCGCCCGCACCGGCCAACCCCAGGACAACGTCACCGTCGGCATCCGCGCCGCCGGCCGCACCGTGCGGTGGCTCAACATCAACGCCCGGCCGCTGCTGGATTCCTCGGGCAAGCCCTATGCCGCCATCCTGACGGTGACCGACACCACCTCGCAGCGTCAGGCCGAACAGGCGCTCAAATCCAGCGAGGAACGCTACCGCACGGTCATCGACTCGCTGATGGAAGGCATCGTCCTGCAAGGTCGCGACGGCGCCACCATCACCTGCAATCCGGCAGCCGACCGCATCCTCGGTTCGGCCAAGCCCGTGCTGCTGGGACCCAATGCGGCCGAATCCGGCTGGCAGGCCATCCATGTGGACGGATCCGAGCTGAGGGTGGAAGAACGCCCGGCCATGGTGACCTTGCGCACCGGCGAGCGGCTGGACAACGTGGTCATGGGCCTGCGCCGCTCGGACGGCGCCCTGACCTGGATCGAGATCAACAGCGCGCCGTTGCGCGCGCCCGGCGAACAGGCGCCGGTCGCGGTGGTGTCGTCGTTCCTCGACATTACCCACCGCAAGGAATTCGAGGACGAGCTGAGCCGCTCGAACGCCGAACTGGAGCAATTCGCCTATGCGGTGTCGCACGACCTGCGCGAACCGCTGCGCATGGTCGCCAGCTATATCCAGTTGCTGGAACGCCGCCTGGGCGACGCCGTCACCGACGAGATCAAGGAATTCGTCGGCTTCGCCGTCGACGGCGCCAAGCGTATGGACCGCATGCTGGTGGCGCTGCTGGAATATTCCCGCGTCGGCCGCCGCGGCCTGCCGATGGAATGGATCAACACCCGCCGCGTGTTCGACGAGGCGCTGCTGTTCCTGTCGCCGGTCATCCAGCAGACCGGCGCCCAGGTCGAGGTCAGCGGCGACTGGCCCGAATTGTACGCCAGCCCGGACGAGATGGAGCGTCTGTTCCAGAACCTGCTGGGCAACGCGCTGAAGTACCATGCCGACAGCGTCACCCCGGTAATCCAGGTATCCGCCCGACGGGACGGCGCGGTATGGCGCTTCGCCTTTGCCGATAACGGCATCGGCATCGCCGCCGACCACATCGGCCGCCTGTTCAAGGTGTTCCAGCGCCTGCACGCCAACAATCGCTACGAAGGCAGCGGCGTCGGCCTGGCGCTGTGCCGCCGCATCGTCCAGCGCCACGAAGGCCGCATCTGGGTGGAATCCGCCGGGCCGGGCGCCGGCTCCACCTTCATCTTCACCCTGCCGGACACGCTGGCGCAGCCCCGGCCCGAACCGGCGGCGGCCGGCTGATCCTTGCCCAAGGGGGACCGCGGCACTACCTTTGCACCGCAAACAACCCCGAGGGTAAGACGGTGTCGCTGATTCTCAATGTAATCTGGGTGGTGTTCGGCGGTCTGGTCATGGCGGCGGCGTGGTTGCTGGCGGCGCTGCTGATGGCGCTGACCATCATTGGCCTGCCGTGGGCGCGCGCCTGCCTGAACATCGCGCTGTATTCGCTGTGGCCGTTCGGCAAGGACGCCATCAGCCGCAAGGTGCTGACCGGCAAGGACGACCTGGGCACCGGCACGCTGGGACTGGTCGGCAACGTGATCTGGTTTGTCGTGGCCGGCATCTGGCTGGCGCTTGGCCATGTGACCGCCGCCATCGCTTGCGCGGTCACCATCATCGGCATCCCGCTGGCCGTCGGCCACCTCAAGCTCGCCAATCTGGCGCTGTTCCCGGTCGGCAAGACCATCGTCGCCAAGGAAGTCGCCGCCGAAGCCCGCCGCCGCGCGGCGACGCAAAAGCTCGACGGCATCCAGGCGTCGTGAGGACACGGAATGAGAACCACAGAGACACAGAGGCACAGAGGTGTCGGAGCCAAACGAGGCGCATGAGCGTCCCGTCTGGCAGAGCCTCTCTGTGCCTCTGTGTCTCTGTGGTGAATTTGAAGCCCGTGCGTCGCACGCCGGGAATGGGCTTTTCCGCCGCCGTTAAAGCTGCTTCAGCACGATCAGGGTGAGGTCGTCGTACAGCGCCTGGGCGCCCACATGGCGTTTGACGTCGGCGATCACCGCATCCTTGATGAGGGCGGCGCCATCGCCGGCATGGTGGCGCACCACGTCGCACAGCCGGTCCAAGCCATAAAGGTTGTGGCGGTCGTCGGCCGCTTCGGTGATGCCGTCGGTGTACAGCACCACGGTGTCGCCTGGGCGCAGGGCGATGTCGGCTTCGGCGACGAACGAGCCGATATCGTCGATCAGGCCCAGCGGCATGCCGAGATCGACGGTGTCCACCAATTCCACCGTGCCGTCGCGCCGCACCACGATCACCGATTCGTGCTGGCCGCTGATGCGCAGGTGGCCGGCGCTGCCGTCCTCTGCCCCGGTGGGGCGGTAGTCCAGCAGCGCCAGGGTCAGGTTCTTGTCGCAGCCCATGCGCTGGGTGTTGTGGTAGATGGTGCGGTTGAGGATGTCCAACACCCGTACGGCATCGGGTTCGGCGCTGGTGACCAGGGTGCGCACGGCGCTTTGGGTCATCAGCATGACCACGCCGCTTTCCAGGCCGTGGCCGGTGACGTCGCCGATACCGATGCGAACCTGGCCGTTCTCGCCCTGCAGGATGTCGTAGTAATCGCCGCCGACCTCGGTGGCCGGCTCCATATAGGCGGCGACGTCGAGGCCGCGAATCTGTTCCAGCTCGCCCAGGGTGGGCAGCACCATCTGCTGGATGCGGCGCGACACCTCCAGTTCGGTACCCAGCCGCAGGTTCTCGGCCTGGGCCTGGTCACGTTGGTCGAGACCTTGTTGCGCCGCCACCAGCATGGCGTTGAGGGAATTGACCAGTTGGCCCAATTCGTCGGCAGCGTGGCCGCGCAGGGCTGGCATCAGCAGCGCGCCGGGCTGGTTGGGATCGATGCGCGCCACCACCTGGGACAACCGCACCAGCGGCCGGGTAATCATGGCGTAGAAGATGCCCACCACCAGCGCGACGATGCCGAGCGAGCGCGCCAGGCCGAGGGCCAGATTGATCAGCACGCGGTCGTAGAAGCCGCTGGCCATGCCCTGGACCGACAAGGTGACGCCAAGGCCGCCGACGGCGACGCCGCCACCGGGGCGCGGGCGCACCAGGGCGCGCTGGAACTCGGCCATGTCGCCGAACAGCAGGCGGGCGATGCGGCTTTCCTCGTCGGGAGCAGCATAGCGCTGGCGCTGGGCCAGGGTGTCGCCGAAATTGTCGTGCAGGCGGGCGGCGGCGACGATGTCATAGCCAAGCAGGCCGTCGACCACCCGCACCGCCAGGTCGGGGCTGAGCTGATAGGCCGCCTCGACCGCCGAGCCGTTGACGGTGTCGAGGATCTGCGTCACCTGGCCGCGCAGTTGGTCGCGGGTGGCGTGCCAGTCGAAATACAGCTCCACCAGACTGCCGGCGATGCTGAGCACCAGCACGACGGCGACGGTGGCCATTGCCTGCTTGGCGGTAATGCCCCACGGCGTCGCTGCGTTCACCCCTGCCCCCCGGCGCGGATCAGATGAAATCCATGCGCAGCGCCGGCATCAGCTTGCTGAGATTGACCAGCGACTTGCTTTGCCACGCCACCGCCTTGGACCCCAGCACGGTCAGGTCGACCGTCTTGCGGTTGCGAATTTCGATGACGAACTTGGACAGGGTGGCGATCCCCGAGCTGTTGAGGAATTCCAGCCCCCGAAGGTCGAGCGTCATCGACCCCTGCGGCACCGCCGCCAGCAGAAAGCGGGAGATGGGGGCGTATTCCTCGAGGCCGTTGAGGCGCAGGATGCCCTTGAGTGCGGCGGTGCGCGTCTCGGAATCCCAGTCCAAGGAATAGCTTTCGCCGGCGATCACGGTTTCCATTCTGGAGTCCCTGCTATATTTCCAGGCGCACTTGGGTAGTTACCCGCATCCCGCCATCGGCCAGTTCCTCGAACTGCCAGGCCAGATGCGCGCCGTAATCGTTGACCATGGTCAGCAGCCCCAGGCCGGAGCCGCCGGTTTCCGCCGAGCGCTCCAACTGGCGCACGTACATTTCGTTGGGATCGGACGCGGCCAGCTCGCGCACGAAGTCGCGGAAGCTGCGGCCCCGTTCGCCGCTGGTGGCGTTGGCGCCGGTGAACAGGATGGCATCTTGCGCCAGCACCAGCCGGATGGTGGTGGGATGGGCGAGATGCTCCTCGCTGTACTTCATGGCGTTTTCAAGCAGTTCGTTGGCGATGTAGTTCACCGCCCCGCGAATGTCTTCCTGGCGCGCCAGGCTGGCGGGATCGTCCTCGTTCCGCGGAAAGAAGGTGGTGACGTAATCGGCCAGGAAATCGGCCGACAGCCCGTTATTGCGCCAACGCAGCTTCAGCGGAACCGAACTGGGCGAGAACGTCAGTTCCAGACCTTCCTGCGCCTGGTCCCGCCCCACAATGAAATCGCCAATGACCTCTGCCATCGCCCCCTCGCGGCAATCCTGGCCGTATTAGGCCCCGGAAACTCATGATTCGCAAGGCCTTATCCGCTGCGCAACCAGGCCCGGCCGCGCGCATAGGCGGCGGGAATCTGATCGGCGAGGGCGATGGCGTCGTCCATGCGGCCTTCGCGCACCGCCGCCTCGATGGCGCCGCACAGGCGCTGCAGCCCCACCAGCCCCAGTTGGCCCGAGGCGCCCTTGAGGTCATGGGCATGGTCACCGACCGCCTTGCCGTCGCGCATGGCGATGGCGGCGGACAGGCGGGTCAGCAGGGTCTGGGCGGTGGCGTAATATTGCGGTACCAGCTCGGCCACCGATTCCGCGCCCAGCGACTCGCGCAGGATCTCCAGCAGGGTGGGATCGAAATCGCGATCGCCGTCGGCGGCGGTGCCGGCACGGTGGGCGACCACCCGGCGGGCGACCTCGTCCAGTTGCTCGGGCGTGATCGGCTTGGCGACGAAGTCGTCCATGCCGGCGACCAGGCATTCCAGCACCTCGTCCTGGGTGGCGGCGGCGGTCAACGCCACCACCGGCACATTGCCGGCCGGCGGCGGCAGCGCGCGGATGGCCCGCACCGCCTCGACGCCGTCCATCACCGGCATGTGGCGGTCCATCAGAATGAAATCGTAGGCGGTGGCATGCACCGCCTCCAGCGCCAGGGCGCCGTTGTCGACCGCGGTCACCCGATGGCCCTGGCGTTCCAGCATGCCCACGGCGACGCGGCGGTTGACCGGATTGTCCTCGACCAGCAACACCGACAGGCTGGGCAGGGCCGGACGCGACACCACGGCGGCAACGCCGATGGGACCGGACGGCACCGGAATCCGGCCGTCGGCGGGACCAAGCAACCAGTCGAAGGCGCCGGCCAGCGCCGCTTCGCGCACCGGCTCGGCCAGCATGACGATGGCGCCGCCGTCGTCGGCCGGCGCCAGATGGCCGGGCTGCGACAGGATCACCGCCGGCACCCCACGTGCGGCGGCCAACGCCCGCGCCTCGGCCTCGGGCACGCGCGCCCCCACCACCAGCACGTCGCCCGGCAGCGGCGCGGCGGTCGCGGCGGCGGCGGCGTCGAATTCGGCAACGGCGACGCCCCAGCCGTCGAGCCGGCGCGCCAGCAGGCGCCGCACCGCCACATCCTCGTCGACCAGCAACACGCGGACCGGGCGATGCAGCGGGCCGGCGCGGCGGCCGGCATCGAAAGCGGCAACCAGCGGCACGCGGAACCAGAAGGTGCTGCCCTGGCCAGGCACGCTGTCGACGCCGATGGCGCCGCCCATCAGCTCGACCAGTTGATGGCAGATGGACAGGCCCAGGCCGGTGCCGCCGAACTTGCGCGACACCCAGGCGGCGGCCTGGGCATAGCGGTTGAACAGCCGTGTGCGTTCCTCGGGGCCGATGCCGATGCCGGTGTCGATGACGGCGAAGCGCAGCCACGGCGAGCCGTCGCCGTCCTGCTCGCGCTCCACCGTCAGGGTGACGCTGCCCTTTTCGGTGAACTTGATGGCGTTGCCGACCAGGTTGATGACGATCTGGCGCAGCCGCATGGGGTCGCCCACCACCATGGCCGGCACGTCGGCCGCCACATGCTGGGCCAGCGCCACGCCGCGCTCGGCGGCGCGCATGCTCATCAGGCCGAAGCCTTCCTCGACCAACTGGACCAGATTGAAGTCGATCTGTTCGATTTCCAGCCGCCCGGCCTCGATCTTGGACAGGTCCAGCAGGTCGTCGAGAATGTTGAGCAGCAGCCGGCCCGACGACACCACCGTTTCCGCCATGTCGCGCTGCTCGGCGGTCAGCGGCGTCTCCAAAAGCAGACGTGCCATGCCCAAGACGCCGTTCATGGGCGTGCGCACCTCGTGCGACACCACGGCGACGAATTCGGTCTTGGCGCGGGCCAACTCCTCGGCCTGTTCCTTGGCCAGACGGATGCGCTCGTTCTCCAGCCGCAACTGCTCGTTGGCCAGTTCGCGCTCGACGTCGATTTCGTCGCTGTGCTCGGTAATGGTGTGGACGATCAGTTCAAGATCGGCCTTCTGCTCGCTCAGCGCCGCCAGCAGGCGCTGCAGCTTGACCTCGGCGCGGATGCGTTCGGCGATCTCGCCGCGCATCTGCTCGTTGGCGAACGCCAGTTCGGCCTCGATGGCGTCGCCATGCTCGATGGCGGCCTGAAGCTCGATCTCGAGGTCGGAATTCTGCTGCTCCAGGTTGGCGACAACCGCCCGTTGGGCTGCCAGTTCGTCCCGTAACAGTAGCAGTTCGTTGGCCATGATCCCCCCCGACGGAGTCGGTCGTGCCTTATTTACCACGCGCGTCCGGAGGGCGGAAACCAATACATGGCGAATGGGACCGGTTGCCCTGGCCCGAAAACGACGAAGCCCCGCCGGAGTGGCGGGGCTGTCGTAAATCAGAAATTCTCTAGAAGAGAATGGCGCGCCCGGAAGGACTCGAACCTCCAGCCCCCAGATTCGTAGTCTGGTGCTCTATCCAATTGAGCTACGGGCGCTTTTCTCACCGGCCGTTGCCGTCCAGCGAGGGTGCGGACCATACACAAGGCCGTTAGGGGGTGCAAGCATTTATTTTGCACCCTGCAAATAGGGTGGATTCCGCAGGACTTCCGTTGCATGACAATGCAAATCCGGCTTGTGGCACCCTGCCGGTTTGCGTAAAATCCCCGACGATTGCGGGGGGCAAGCGTTTTTTCCCACACAAATCAGGTTTTTGCTGACCCGGCGGGTTTCATCCCAATTGGCGAACTAAAAGGTAAGCAGTCCCAATGGCCCTGAAGAAAACCCATGCCGTCGCCTTGTGCGCGGTTCTCCTGGCAGGCGGATGTTCGTTCGCCGAGGAATCGCTGTTCCCGGCGTCCGGCACCGTGGCTGGTTCTCCGCCGGCCCTGGGCAGCTCCAACTTCGATCCGCCCGGCGTGACCAACGGCGCCGCCACCGGCACCTATGTGGGTCAGAAGGTCAGCAGCCTGCGCGGCGACCTGCAGCAGCTGCAAAGCATGCTGGCCCTTCATAACCAGGGGCTTCAGGCCATCCGCAACGACACTGTCCAGGATTCGCAGCGCTATCACGGCACCGTCGCCGCGATCAACGCGCGCCTGCAGGTCGGCACCACTCCCGGCAACCCGATCCTGAACCAGCAGTGGAACGCCGCCCAGGGCGAGCTGGACCGCATCAACGAAGACGTCCTTAAGATGACGCGCCTGGCCAACGAGGTCACCTCGTCGTCGGCGCTGTCCGCCTATCTGCTGGAATCGGTGCGCGCCGCCCGCCAGTTGTCCGGCGCCGTGGACGAGGATCACCGCCAGCTGCGCATCCTCGAGGACGAGACCAATCGCACCACCGTGCTGATCGAACGTCTGCTGACCGAGCTGTCCGACGACGTCAACCGTCAGCAGAACTACGTCGCCAACGAGCGCAACAACCTCAACACCCTGGCGCTGGCCATCAAGAACGGCCAGCTTTACGGTGGTTCGTTCGCCACCCGCCCGGGCACCTCGATCGCGCCGGCGTCCTATGACGCCCCGGTGGCCGCGCCGCGTTCGGCCGTCAGCGCCGATTCACCGCTGGTGACCATCCGCTTCGACAAGCCGAATGTGAACTACGAAGGCGCGCTGTACGCCGCCGTCAAGGGCGCCCTGGACCGCCGTCCCAGCGCCGCTTTCGACGTCATCGCCGTGTCGCCGACCAGCTCGACCCCCGGTGGTCAGGCGCTGGGATCGACCACCGTGCGCCGCAACGCCGAGTCGGTGGTGCGCTCGCTCACCAACATGGGCCTGCCCACCAACCGCATCCGCGTCAGCCAGACCACCAGCCCCGCCGCCCAGACCGGCGAGGTTCAGGTGTTCGTGCGCTAAGCCGACCGGTTCGCCGAATAAAAAGGCCCCGGAGGGAAACCTCTGGGGCCTTTTGTTTGTCTGGATGGCGCGGAGTGCGGGGAGACGGGCTTTGAAACTGCGTCATCCCGGCCGCAGCGCAGCAGAGAGCCGGGATCCATCGACGTGCACCACCATGGACCCCGGCTCGCGCTACGCTTGGCCGGGGTGACGACCTTAAGATTGGCAAGCCTCCCCCGCGAACTCACACCGCCCCCAAACAAAAACGGGACCGCCCGCAGCCGATCCCGTTTTCTGAGTCCTGAAAGCCACCCCGGCCGAAGCCAGGGTGGCGATCGGAAGGGCAGGTGACAGTCGCCTTAGATGATGGCGACGGTGTCGGCCTGCGGACCCTTCTGACCCTGGGTGGTGGTCACGCGAACGCGCTGACCGCTTTCCAGGGCCTTGATGCCGGAACGCTCGAGCGCCTTGATGTGCACGAACACATCCTTGCCGCCCTCGTCGGTCTGAACGAAGCCGAAGCCCTTCTCGGCCGAGAAAAACTTGACGACGCCTTCGACGGTCTCGCTCGGGCCACGGTCGTAACCGCCGCCGCCCATGCCGCCGCCCATGCCGCCGGCGCGCGGGGCGCGCGGGGTCGCGGTGGACGAGTCGATCTCGTGCACCATGACCACCTGCGGGCCGCGGTTGCCCTGGCCCAGGTCGCACACGATGGTGGCGCCTTCGGCGATCTGCGACATGCCAGCGCGCTCGAGCGCCGAAATGTGCAGGAAAGCGTCCGGGGTGCCATCGGACGGGGCGACGAAGCCGAAGCCCTTCGAGGCATTGAACCACTTCACGGTGGCGGTCACGTTCGCCTGGGTGACCTGATGGCGGTCAAAGCTGCTGGTGGGCATACGGGCGGGCGTGCGGGGTTCGTACCCACCCATGTCGCCGCCGCCAAAGTCGTCCCGCCGACCGCGATCGCGCGAGCGGCTGCCATGATTATCTCGGTTCCATGCCATGTGTCGTTCTCGTCGTAGAAAAAAAATTACCCCGCGCACCCGCGCGTGGCATCCCGCTCCTTGCCGTATCGCCGCCAAGGTCAGTTGAGCCAATATCATTACCTGAGAACGCGGCCCGAGACTAGGGCCTTACGCCGACTCATCCGGAATCGGTGGATTATTTTTCAATGCTTGCCGTTGGTACGGGGCAATAATCTTTCCGTACAGCGCCGCACTTATACCGATGGTGATAATCGCGGACGCCACCACATCGGACAGGAAGTGCCCACCCTGGGCGATGCGCACGCCGCCGACCACGGCGCCGAAGGCCAGGGCGGCGGCCACCGCCGGCCGGCGCCAGCGCCCGCGCGCCAGCAGGGCCAGCGCCACCGGCCAGAAGCCGAGCGCACCATGCCCCGAAGCGAACGAACAGTTCTCGTCGCATTGCCGGCTGGGCAGCATGGGCGGAACATAGACGTTGGAGCCGCCGAATTCTTGGATGGTCGACGGCCGCGGCCGCCCCCAATTGTCCTTCAGCACGACGTTGACCACCAATCCCGGCCCCAGTGCCAGGCTGAGCAGCACGTAAAGCGCCACCCGCCGGGTGATGCCGAGCAGCGGTCGCCGCCGCACCTCGCCCGCCAGCCACAGCACGGTGATGACGGCCGGCACGGCGAACAGCCAGGCCGGCATGTCGCGGCGCACCCATTCGGGAAAAGCGGCGATACGGGCGGGGAAGCCGCCGTTATTGCCGTAGCCGGGGTCGAAGAACCACGACGACACCGTCAGGTCGATCTGGGGAAACACGGTCAACGGCACCATCAGCGCCACCGCCAACCACCACCAGCGAAGCCGCGCCATGGGCTAGTACCCCTTGAAGCCGGCCAGGCGCCACACTGCCAGCCGGCGGGCGTAATCGTGATGCAGCGGGACGACGATATCCTCGATCCGCTCGGCGACGGCGAAGCGGGCGCGCATGTCGGCCGGCGGCTCGGGTTGTTCGGTGACGTAGATCAGCTCGCCGCTATCCGGCTCCAGCCGCGTGGTCTGGTCGAAATGGTCGTGGATCTTGCCCGACGGGTTCCACTTCACCGCATCGAAGGGATGGGGGTGGACGTAATAGATCAGCGTCGCCAGCACCTTGCGCTCGTCCGCCAGCAGCCGGGCGCCGGGATGGGCGGCCAGGATGGCCGACACCTGCTCGCCCACCCGGTCCCAGCCCTTGATGCGCTTTTCCGGATCGAAGCGGAAATCCACCACCTGGCGGGCGGCGTCGACGCCGTACATGCCGCCCATGATCACCAAATGCAGCGCCAGCGACAGCTTGAGCAAGCGCGGCCAGCGTTGCGCCAGCGCCCAGCACGCCAGCACGGTCCCGGCAACGAAGGCGGGCGCCGTCCAGTTGGCGTTGGCGCGCGACAACAGGCTTTCCGTCGTCATCACCGCCAGCACCGGCAGGCTGAAGGCGGCCAGCAGCCGCAGCCGGCTGTCGGCGCCCTTGCGCAAGGCGGCGACTACGCCCAACACCAACCCGACCATCAGGATCGGGCCGAACACGCCGAACTGGCCGACGACGAATTCCGCCAGCTTGTCGGGATTGAACAACTCGCCCTTGAGGTTGGCGTTGTCCTTGGTGTGGGCGTAAGAAACGAAGCCGTTGGCGGCATTCCACAGCAGATTGGGCAGATAGATCAGCACGCCCAGGCCCAGGCCGGCCCACAGGCCCGGCGCCTTGGCCAGCCGGCGGCTGTCGCGGTCCCAGGCCAGCCACAGCACCAGGCAGGCGAGGAAGAACGCCATGGCGTACTTGGACAGCAGGCCAAGACCGAAGGCGATACCGAACGCCACCCACCAGCGGTTCGGCCCCAGACCGCGCCGCGGCGCTTCGACCAGCGCCAGCAGGGCGCCGGCCCAGCACATCAGCAGGAAGGGATCGGTGGTGATCATCACCGCCGACAGCGACACCGCCGGCATGGTGATCCAGGCGGCGCCGCTCCAGGCGCCGGCGGCACGGCCGAACAGCGCGCGGCCCAGCAGCACCAGCAGACAGGCGGTGCCGCCCTGGGCCAGGGTCGAGCCAAGCTTGACGGCGCCTTCCGAATCGCCGAACAGGGCGGTGGTGGCGGCGATGGCCCACGCCACCATGGGCGGCTTGGAATAGTAACCGAGCTGGATGGTCTGCGCCCACGCCCAGTACTGCGCCTCGTCGAACGACAGGTTGGGCGGGTCGAACGCCAGCAGCGCGAGGCGGGCCAGGGTGACGGCGGCGATCAGCCCGAAGGCGAGAGCGCAGGCACGGCGAGACGTCTGATCGGGCGCGGACGGCGTGAACATGACGCGAGGGATTATCATTCCGCCCGGCGGAAGGCAATGCTTGCCCCAAACCGCGCCGAACGCAGAGTGCTATTCCACGAAAAACTGCCAGCCGAACCAGCGCCAGCGCCCTTCCAGGGTCGGCGCGGTGCAGTTGATGCGCGAGCGTCCCGGCGGCAACGGCTTGGCCATGCGCACCTCGATGCGCGGGCCAAGCCGTTCGATGATGGCGCGCCCCTCGTGCGAGGTGTAGCAGGCCAGCAACTCGGCCCCGGGGAATTCCGGCGCCAGGGTGAAGCCGAAGGCCGGCGGGTTGCCGGCCAGCTTGGGGTCGTCGGGGGTGATGTCCACCGCCGGCAGCGGCAGCGAACGCACCGCCAGACGGAAGCGCTCCGGCTCGCCATAGGTTTCGTTGAGGGCGAAGCGGGGCAGGAAGGACAGGTCAGACTTGCTCCACACCGGGCCGGAATGCTGGCCGAACGCGGCGACGAAGCCGGCATCGCGCACCACCTGGGCGGCTTCACGGCTCATTTCGCCATAGGGCCAGGCGAACAGGGTGGGGGCGGCACCCAGCTCGGCCACCAGGCGGGCGCGGGCGCGGGCCAGATCGTCGGCGATGGCGGCGGCCGGTTGCGCCGGCAGATGGGGATGGCTGGCGCCCTTGGTGCCGATGGTGACCAGCCCCGAGGCCGCCAGCTCGCGCAACTGGTCCCAGCTCAGGCGGTCGGGGCCGCCGCGGTCGATCTCGTCGGTGGTGACGAACAGGGTGAACGGCAACGCGGCGGCGCGCAGCCGGGGCCACGCCGCCTGCCACACCGAAATCCACGAATCGTCCAGCGTCAGCGCCACCGCCTTGTCGGGCAGCGGCTTGCCGGCGCGCACGGCATCGACCACCTGGGGCAGCGGCAACACGGCATAGCCGCCGGCCTTCAGCTCGGCGATCTGGGCATCCAACTGGTCGAGACGGCTGTTGGTGGCGGGGAACCGATCCTCGCCAAAGCGGTTGTAGGTCAGCACCACCGCCGAATCAGCCGCCCGTGCCGGGCCGTCGGCGAATCCCACCACACCGGCGAGCGCCACTGCCAGAAACACAGTGTTTCTCATTCTGACCTAACCCCTTCCGCGCGGTCACACCTAAAGTGGGCAGAGCGAACGCAACCTTGGCGGCTTGAATCCCTTCTTTTACGACAGGAGACGCGCGATGACTACCCCGCTGGCGGAATCCGCCCTCGATCAAGTGTTCCGGCAGGCCCGGACCCATAACCGCTTCCTCGACCGCCCGGTGCCCGACGCGCTGCTGCGGCAGGCGTGGGACCTGGCCCGCATGGGGCCGACGGCGGCCAACTGCCAGCCGGCACGCATCGTTTTCGTGCGCAGCCCCAAGGCCAAGGCGCTGCTGAAGCCGGCCCTGGCGCCGGGCAACGTCGACAAGACCATGGCGGCGCCGGTGACTGCCATCGTCGCCAGCGACCTGGAATTCTATGAAAAGTTGCCGCGCACCTTCCCCCAGGTCGACGCCCGCGCCTGGTATGTCGGCAACGAGCCGCTGATCGCCGAAACGGCGTTGCGTAATTCCACCCTGCAAGGCGCCTATCTGATTCTGGCGCTGCGCGGCCTGGGCCTGGATTGCGGCCCGATGAGCGGCTTCGACGCCGCCAAGGTGGACGCCGCCTTCTTCGCCGGCACGCCGGTGAAGTCCAACTTCCTGATCAATATCGGCTATGGCGACGCCACGGCGGTCTATCCGCGCAATCCCCGCCTGGATTTCGACGAGGCGTGCCGGATCGCGTGAGGTCGTATCTCGGTGATCCTGACCGATCACCGAGGCCCCTCATACGGCGGGCGGGCCACCTCCGTGGCCCTTGCCTCTCGCGGCATGAGCCGCGCGGCGCAGTCGCGCCTAACCACGTCCCGCTGCCGGGCCGTGGTGTCATCCCTTAAAACCTCGGACGCGGCAGGTGGTTGAGATCGACCCCTGCCGCCCATCCGCCCAGGACCGCCACCACCGCCACCAACCCGATTTCGACGAACGATCCGGTCTGGCACAGGTTCAGACTGAAGCGGCGCCGGCTGGGCCACAGCAGCGGCACGCCCGACGGCGTCAGGCTGTCGGCCAGCAGATGCGACAGATAGCCGATCACCACCGGGGCCGCCAGCCAGCCGGTGCCCATCATCACCAGCACCGCCAGCCCGGCCGCCACCGCCAGCGCCGAATGGGTGATGCCGCGATGGCCGACCACCAGCGCCAGCGGCACCGACACCACCCGCAGCTTGCGCCCGGCCCAGGATTGCGGATGGTCGATATCGGGCAGCAACGACCCCAGCACCGCCGCCGCCAGCGCCTGCGGCTCGGCCGGATTGCCGCCGCCCAGCTTGGCGGTGACCGCCCACAGCGCGGCCCCCATGACCATATGCGATCCCGCCATCATGCCCCTGCTCCCCCTAAGCCCTGCGCGCAACGCGGGTGCCAAGCACCGACGGCCATATGGAAATTGCAATCATTATCGGGTAAAGTCCTTATCATGTGGTCAGTTTCCACTGGGGGGACAGCATGTCCATTGCGTGGCGCGAGGCCATGTGTGTCGGTGAGCCGATGGTCGATTCCGACCACAAACACCTCGTCGATCTCATCAATGCCTTTGAAATCGCCATTAGCGGCAAGATCGACCACCGCAAGGTGGCGCGCGTCCTGTTGGGTCTGGTCGAGTACACCGGCGAACATTTCGCCCGGGAAGAGGAATTGCAGCTCGCCATTCGCTACCCCTATCACGAAAGCCATCGCCGGTCGCATCGCGACGTGTTGAGGAAACTGTCCGACATCGTCGCCGTCTACACCAAGACGCCCGACGGACCGGAGCGCGACGGCATGGTCCGCGGCCTTGCCAACTTCCTCAAGGAATGGCTGGTCGACCACATCATCCAGTCGGACCTGCGCATGAAACCCTATGTGCTGCAGATGCAGGCGCAGAAGGTCGAGGCCAGCCGCCGCAAGCGCGAAGCCATCGCCGCCAGCCAGAAAATGGCCGGACTCGATCCGCTGGGCGGCCAAGCCCACCCCCATCTGGAACCGCTGGGCAAGACCGCGTCCTAAATCCACCACCGCTGTCCGGCGGACGCTGCCCCCGTCTTCCTCTCGCGCTCGCGGGAGGGGCAGAAATGGGCTATATGGCTGATATGGAAACGAGCTTCCCAGAATTCGTCCCCGGCAGCGTCTGGCTGGTGGGGGCCGGTCCCGGCGATCCCGGATTGCTGACCCTGTTGGCGCTGCATGCGCTGAAGACCGCCGACCACGTCGTGCACGACGCCCTGGTCGACGCCCGCATCGTCGCCTTGGCGCGGCCGGGCGCGGTGGTCGAAAGCATGGGCAAGCGCGGCGGCCAGACCAGCCCGCGCCAGACCGACATCAATACCCGCCTGCTGGAGCTGGCCCGCGCCGGCAAGAAGGTGCTGCGGCTGAAGGGCGGCGATCCCTTCGTCTTCGGACGCGGCGCCGAGGAAGCGCTGGCGCTGGCCGATGCCGGCATTCCGTTCCGCGTGGTGCCCGGTGTGACCGCCGGCGTGGGCGGCCTGGCCTATGCCGGCATTCCCACCACGGCGCGCGACTGCAATTCCTCGATCGCCTTCGTCACCGGCCACGGCCAGGACGGCGAGGTGCCGGCCGGCTTCGACTGGGACGGGCTGGCGCGCGGCGCCCAGGTGCTGGTGTTCTATATGGCGCTGCGCCAGCTCGACAAGGTGGTCGACCGCCTGCTGGCCGCCGGCCGCCGGCCGGACGAGCCGGTCGCCATCGTCTCGAAGGCGGCGACGCCGCGCCAGCAGGTGCTGGAAAGCACGCTGGCCACCATCGTCGCCGACCTGGCGGCCCAGCCGATGGAACCACCCGCCATGCTGGTGGTCGGCGGCGTGGTGGCGCTGCGCCGACAATTGTCGTGGTGGACCCCAGGCTGAAACCGGATATTCTGACGCGCCATGGACTCGTTGCTCGCCTCGCTTTCCGCCGGTCTTGCCGTCTGCCGCGTCACCGTGGCCGATAACGGCGGCCTGTTGTCCAGCCTGTTCGTCACCGGCCTGATCGGCTCGGTCACCCATTGCGCCGGCATGTGCGGCCCGTTCGTGCTCAGCCAGGTGGCGGCGCGCATGGAGCAGGTGCCGCTGGAGCGCATGAGCGAATGGCGCCGGCTGACCGGGGCGGCGCTGTTGCCCTATCACCTGGGCCGCGCCACCACCTATGCCGCGCTGGGCGCCGTCGGCGCGGCGGCGACCGGCGCCCTGGCCGGCTGGGGCGGCTTCCGATTCCTTGCCGCCGGCTTGCTGGCGTTGGCGGCCCTGTTCCTGCTGGGCATGGCGATCCCCCGCATCAAGGCGCTGCTGGGCGCCGCCGCCAGCGGCGAAAGCTGGTGGAGCCGCCATGTCGGCGCCCTGGCGCGGCCGCTGTTCGCCACCCCGACCGGATTCCGCGGCTGGGCGCTGGGCGTGCTGCTGGGCTTCATTCCCTGCGGCCTGCTTTATGCCGCGCTGGCCGCCGCCGCCGCCACCGGCGACGCCCTGGCCGGCGCCATGGGCATGGCAGCCTTTGCCGCCGGTACCGTTCCCACCCTGGTGGCGGTCGGCGCCATCGGCCATTTCGCCGTTGCCCGCTGGCGCACCCCCATGTTGCGGTGGTCGCCTCTACTGCTGACCGCCAATGCCGGCGTGCTGGGCTTCATGGCCTGGCAACTGGCGGCCTGACGTGAAAGGACGAAAACCCGTGAAGAAAAGCCGCACCTCGCTGTTCGCCATCCTGGCGGTGGTGGCCGTCGCCGCCCTGGCCGTCGGCTCGCGCCTGGCAGTGTGGTCGGGTGGCGAACACAGCGCCCAGGCCTCGATCGGCGGTCCCTTCACCCTGGTGGACGGCGACAACCGCACCGTCACCGACCAGGATTTCCGCGGCAAGTGGATGCTGATCTATTTCGGCTACACCTTCTGCCCCGACGTCTGCCCGACCTCGCTGACCACCGTGGCCGGCGCGCTTGACCGGCTGGAGCCGGCCCAGGTCGACAAGGTGGTGCCGATCCTGATCTCGGTCGACCCCGCCCGCGACACCCCGGCGGTGATGAAGGACTACGTCGCCGCCTTCCATCCCAAGATGGTCGGCCTAACCGGCAACCCCCAGCAGGTCGCCGCCGCCATGAAGGCGTACAAGGTCTATGCCGCGCGCGCCAAGGCGCCGAACGGCCAGAACGACGACGAGACCTATACGGTCGACCATTCGTCGATCCTGTATCTGGTCGGGCCGGATGGCGCCTTCGTCGCCCATTTCCCGCACGGCACCACCGCCGAAGATCTGGCCGCCGCGCTGAAGAAGCGCCTGGAATAGCATGCCCGCGCCTGGTTTGGTGCCCGCGCCCGGTTTTGTAATCGCCGCGCCGTCCTCGGGCAGCGGCAAGACCCTGCTGACACTGGGTCTGCTGGCCCATCTGCGCGGGCGCGGCGTCGATGTCGCCTCGGCCAAGGTCGGCCCCGACTACATCGACCCGGCCTTCCACGCCGCCGCCACCGGACGGCCCTGCGTCAACCTGGATTCCTGGGCTATGCGCGCCGGCAGCGTCGCCGGGCTGGTGGCCCGGGTGTCGGCCGGCGCCGAACTGGTCGTCTGCGAGGGCGTCATGGGGCTATTCGACGGCGCCGCCGTGGCCGAGGGCGTGCCGGGTGGCGCCACCGCCGACGTAGCGGCCCTGGCGGGCTGGCCGGTGGTGCTGTTGATCGACGGGCGCGGCATGACCGGCTCGGCGGCGGCGGTGCTGCGCGGCTTTGCCGGCCATCGCGCCGATGTCCGCATCAAGGGCGTCGTCTTCAATCGGGTTTCCGGTGACAAGCACAAACGCATGATCGCCGAAGCCTGCGCCCGCGCCTGCCCCGAGGTGGAGGTCCTGGGTTTCCTGCCCCGGCTCGAGGCGCTGGCGGTGCCCAGCCGGCACCTTGGCCTAGTCCAGGCGTGCGAGCATCCCGATCTGGCCGCCTTCCTGGAGGTGGCCGCCGCGACGGTGGCCGAGCATGTGAACGTCGACCGCCTGTTGGCGCTGGCCCAGCCGTCGCCGCTGGTGGGCGCTGCTGCCACGCTATTGCCGCCGCTGGCCGGGCGCATCACCGTGGCGCGCGACGACGCCTTCGCCTTTGCCTATCCGGCGCTGCTGGAGGGCTGGCGCCGCGCCGGGGCCGAACTGACGTTCTTTTCGCCGCTGGCCGACCAGGCGCCCGACGGCGACGCCGCCATCTATCTGCCCGGCGGCTATCCCGAGCTGCATGCCGGCCGGCTGGCCGGCAATGCCCGCTTCCTTGCCGGCCTGCGCGAGGCCGCCGCCGCCGGCCGGCCGGTGTTCGGCGAATGCGGCGGCTACATGGTGCTGGGCCAGGGGCTGACCGATGCCGAGGGCTTCCGCCACACCATGGCCGGGTTGCTGCCGCTGGAAACCAGCTTCGCCTGCCGCCGCCTGCATCTGGGCTATCGCCAGGCGCGGCTGCTGACCGACACGCCGCTGGGACCGGCCGGCACGGTGTTCCGCGGTCACGAATTCCATTATGCCAGCGTGGTGGCCGAGGAGGGCGAAGCCCTGTTCACCATCGCCGACGCCGCCGAACAGCCGCTGGGAACCGCCGGCTTGCACGTCGGCTCCGTCTTCGCCTCGTTCGTTCATCTGATCGACCGCACCTGACGATTTTGCTGCATTGCAGCAACGTTCAGCACCGCTTAACTCCTTCCCTCTACGCTCTGTCATGCCGCACCGCATCATGCGGGCGCGGTGGGATGTTGCTTTAGATATACGTCTTTGGCGTATTATTTTATTGCCTGTCCCGCCATTTTTGGGTAACAAAAGTATCAAGATTGTCCTGCCTCGGGAAGGGGACTGGTTCGATGCTCTATCATCTCCATGAGTTCCAGCACGCCGTGCTTGGCCCCACCCGCCTGTGGGCCAAGGCGTTGCGCACCACCTTCAGCAATCCGTGGATCCCGGTGGCCTATACCACCATGGGCCGCGCCATCGCCGCCGGCGCCGAGCTGCTGGAACGCACCACCCGGCGCTACGCCAAGCCGCAGTTCAACCTGCCCACCACCACCATCGACGGCGCCGAAGTGCCGGTGCGCGAGGTCGTGGTTTATCAAAAGCCGTTCTGCGACCTGCTGCACTTCCAGCGCCAGACCGACCGCCGCGACCCCCGCGTGCTGGTGGTGGCGCCCATGTCGGGCCATTACGCCACCCTGCTGCGCGGCACCGTCGAAACCCTGCTACCCGACCACGACGTCTACATCACCGACTGGATCGACGCCCGCGACGTGCCGCTGTCCGAAGGCCCGTTCACGTTGGACGACTACATCGACACCATCATCGAGTTGCTGCATTTCCTGGGCGCCGACACCCATGTGCTGGCGGTGTGCCAGCCGTCGATCCCGGTGATGGCGGCGGTGTCGCTGATGGCGGCCAACGACGATCCGCGCCAGCCCAGCTCGATGGTGCTGATGGGCGGCCCGATGGACACCCGCATCAATCCGACCAAGGTCAACCAGGTCGCCACCGACAAGCCGTTGTCGTGGTTCGAGAACCACGTCATCAACACCGTGCCCTATGTGCACGAGGGCGGTGGCCGCCGCGTCTATCCCGGCTTCCTGCAGCTGCAGGGCTTCATGAGCCTGAACCCCGAACGCCATGTGGGCGAGCATCTGAAGCTGTTCCACAACATGGTGCGCGGCGACGGCGACTCGGCCGAGAAGCACCGCGACTTCTACGACGAGTACCTGGCGGTGATGGATTTGCCGGCGGAATACTACCTGCAGACGCTCAAGACCGTGTTCATCGAACACCATCTGCCCGAGGGCAAGATGGTCAGCCGCGGCCGAAAAGTGGACCCGTCGCTGATTCGCCACACGGCGTTGATGACGGTCGAGGGGGAAAAGGACGATATTACCGGCGTCGGCCAGACCGAGGCGGCGCACCGCATGTGCGCCAACTTGCCGGATTTCATGCGAAAGCACCTTCTGGCGCCCAAGGTCGGCCATTATGGCGTCTTCAATGGCCGCCGCTGGCGCGAGGAAATCTATCCGCATGTCCGAGAGTTCATCCGTACCCACGACAAACTTACCGTTCTGGCGGACAAAGCCCATGGCAGCCATGACCAACCAGGAGTGGGAGAGCCTGTGCGACGGGTGCGGTAAGTGCTGTCTGCACAAGCTGGAAGACGAGGATAGCGGCGAGATCGCCTATACCAACGTGGCGTGCCGCCTGCTGAACCTGGGCACGTGCCAGTGCAAGGACTACGCCGACCGCCGGCGGCACGTGCCCGATTGCGTCCAACTGACCGCCGCGGCGGTCAGCACCCTGACCTGGCTGCCCAGCACCTGCGCCTACCGCCTGCTGGCCGAGGGCAAGGCGCTGGAATGGTGGCACCCGCTGGTGTCGGGCGACCCCAACACGGTGCACACGGCCGGCATCTCGGTGCGCGGCCGCGTCATCGCCGAAAACCGCGCCGGCCCGCTCGACCACCACATCGTGTCATGGGCGGAGTGAAGACAAACCACCCCTCTCCCGCAAGCGGGAGAGGGAGGGACCCACGCAGTGGGAGGGTGAGGGAGCCGAGGAGCAGTGAGTCTCCGGCTCCCTCACCCGGCGCGTTCCGCGCCACCCTCTCCCGCGAGCGGGAGAGGGTTCCCGGATGACCGACACCCTCTCTCTCGATCTCGGCGGTCATGCCGTCAGCGTAACGGTCAAGCGCTCGGCGCTGGCGCGTCGCATCTCGCTGCGGGTCGATCCGGCGCGCGGCGCGGTGTTGATGCTGCCGGCCAAGGCGCGGCTGGCCGAGGGCGAGCGTTTCCTGCTGGCGCACCGGGTGTGGTTGGCGGAACGGCTGGCGCGGTTGCCCGGCAAGATCGTGCTGGCCGACGGCGTCGCCGTGCCGCTGTTGGGCGTGCCGCACCCCATCCGCCACGCCCCCCAGGCCCAGCGCGGGGTGTGGATCGAGGACGGCGCCCTGTTGGTCTCCGGTCTGCCCGACCATGTCGGCCGCCGCGCCGCCGACTTCCTCAAGGCCGAGGCCAAGCGTCTGATCGTGCCGCGCGCCCACGACATGGCGGCGCGGCTGGGCCGCAAGCCCGGCCGCATCACCGTCAAGGACACCCGCTCGCGCTGGGGCAGTTGCTCGTCCAGCGGCGACCTCGCCTTCTGCTGGCGCCTTGTTCTGGCGCCGGAACAAATTCTCGATTACGTGGTCGCCCACGAAGTCGCCCATCTGGCCGAGATGAACCACAGCCCCGCTTTCTGGGCGGTGGTGGAAAGCCTGGTCGGCGACGTGCGCGCGCCCCGGCGCTGGCTCAAGGCGCACGGTCCGGGGCTGCATCGATTCGAAGTGTAGATTTTGTCCCTCGCCGGGCGCCCGCCTCCGCGGGCTTGTGGGCGAAGCCCACCCGTCGCTTTGCGCCGGGTCGCCCTGTCGGGCGTCGTTTGCCCCTGTGGGGCGGCACGGCCGCGGCCGCAATGGCCGCTGATTGCGGCGTGCGTCAAGTTTGACGCTCGCCGCTCTAACGCCGGCGCTCGCGCAACAGCAGGCGGGTGCGGGTGCGGACGTCGTCGACCAGCGGCACGATGGCCAGCAGCACCAGCATGGCCGCCAGCGGCAGGGTCGAGGCATAGCCGATATACTTGAAACCCAGCGCGCCGGCGACGCCGCCGCTGGAGAACGCCGCCAGCAGCGACACCAGCAGCCCGAGCCGGCGCCAATTGGCGCGCACCGGCTGGTAATGGGCCGAGGCGTCCTGCGAGTTGAGATACACCATCTTGCCCAGCTCGATGCCGATATCGGTGATGATGCCGGTCATGTGGGTGGTGCGGATCTCGGCGTTCGACACCTTGGTGATGATGGCGTTCTGCAGCCCCATGATGAAGCACAGCAGCGTCACCGTGATGGAGATGAAGCCGCTTTTCAGTTCCAGCGTGCCGCCCATCAGGCCGAACACCAGCAGCAGCCCGGCCTCCCACAGCAGGGGATAGGCGTAGCGCGAATGGGTGCGGTGGTGACGCCCCCAATTGATCAGCACAGACGAATAGGCGGCACCGGCGACGAAGGCCGCCACCGAGCCGATACCGGTCAGAACCAACTCCAGATTGTTGATGGCCAGATTATCAGCCACCGACGAGACGATGCCGGTCATGTGCGAGGTGTATTGGTCAACCGCCAGGAAGCCGCCGGCATTCATCGCCCCGGCGACGAAGGCCAGCGACAGGCCAAGATGCCGGTTGGCATCGGCGCTGCGGCGGTCGCCGCTCAGGCGGCGCAGAAAGCGCAGGGGCATGTCAGCGTCCGAAGATACTGTTGATCAGGCTGTCCAGCGCGTTGCCCGCCGAATTCACCGCGTCGCCGACGTCGTTGACCAGCGAACCGGGACCATCGCCGGCAAAGCTGCCGGGCGGCGGGCTGAGGTCGGGGGTGGGCAGCGGACGCGGCGGCAGGCCCTTATGGGCGCTCAGCATGATGCTTTTCCACAATTGCGCCGGCAGACCGCCGCCGGTGACCTTTTTCATCTCGTGGCGCTGGTCGTCGTTGCCAAGCCAGACGCCGCAGACGTAATCGGCGGTGTAGCCCATGAACCAGGCGTCGCGGTAATCCTGGGTGGTACCGCTCTTGCCGGCGGCCGGGCGGTCCAGCCGGGCGGCCTTGCCGGTACCTTCGGTCATCACCGCCTGCATCAACTCGTGCATATGGGCAAGCGCGCGGTCCGACATCACCGGGCCGAAGCCGCCGCCCTGGCGCTTCCACAACACCTTGCCCTGCGGATCGGTGACGCTGTCGACGCCAAAGGCGGTGACGCCCTCGCCGCCATTGGCGAAGGGGGCGTAGGCGGTGGTCAGTTCCAGCAGGTTGGTTTCCGAAGTGCCCAGCGCCAGCGAGGCGTCGTTACGCAGTTCCGAGGTGATGCCCATCTTGTGGGCCTGGGCGATGACGCGGGCCGGCCCGACCTGTTCGATCAGCCGCACCGCCACCGTGTTGGTGGAGTTGGCGAAGGCATGGTGCAGCGTCACCGGCCCTTCGAACTTGCCGTTGTAATTGCCCGGCGACCAGTTGCCCAGGTGGATGGGGGCGTCCTCGAAGACGTCGTCGGGCGAAAAGCCCTTTTCCATGGCGGCAAGATAGACGAACGGCTTGAACGACGAGCCGGGCTGGCGCAGACCCTGCGTTGCGCGGTTGAACTGGCTGTCGTCGTAATCCTTGCCGCCGACCAGCGCGCGCACGGCGCCGTCGGGACTGAGCACCACCACCGCGCCCTGGCCGACCTGCGACTTGGCGCCATTGGCATCCAACATCGCCTTCAGATCGGCTTCGGCCTTGCGCTGCAGACCCAAATCCAGGGTGGTGCGCACCACGATGTCCTTGCCCTGGATCTCGCCCATCTCGTCCAGGTGGGACATGATCCAGTCGGCGAAATAACGACCAGCCGGCAGCGGGCGGCGCACCATCTGCGCCGCGCCGGTCAGCGCGGCGTAATCGGCGGTCTTTTGGTCGATATAGCCGGCCTCGACCATGTTCTGCAGTACATCGACGGTGCGCTTGTGGCTGGCTTCAGGGTCGTTGAGCGGGCTGTAGCGGCTGGGCGCCTTGAGCAGGCCGGCGATCACCGCCGCCTGGTACAGATTGACGTTGCGCGCCGACACGTCGAAATAGCGCTTGGCCGCCGCGTCCACGCCGAACGTTCCGGAACCAAGATAAACCCGGTTGAGGTAAAGCGTCAGCAGTTGTTCCTTGCTGAAGCGATGCTCCAGCCACAGCGCCATCAGCAGTTCCTGCACCTTGCGCTTGAGCGTGCGGTCAGGCTTGAGGAACAGGTTCTTGGCGAGCTGCTGGGTGATGGTGGAGCCACCCTGCACCACATGGCCGGCGCGCAGATTGGTCACCACGGCGCGGGCCAGGCCCCAGACGTCGAGGCCGAAATGCTTGTAGAAGCGGCGGTCCTCGGTCGCCATCACCGCCTGGGGAATAGCCGGCGCGATGTCGGCCAGGTCCAGCGGTTGGCCGTAGATGTCGCCATAGGCGGCGAAGGTCTCGCCCTCGGCCGAAACGAACACCACGCTGGGCCGGCGCGTGGTCGCGGTCATCTGGTCGATATTGGGCAGGTCGACGGCGTAATAGGCCACCAGCCCGCCAAGACCGATGGCGACCCAGATACCCAGCGTCAGCCCCCACACCACCAGCCGCTTGGCCCAGCGCCGGCCACCGCCGCCGCCGGACTTTTTCTGACGCGGCGGCTTGGGCGGTTTGGGCGGCTTCGGCGTCTTGGCCTTGCGCGGCGGCGGCCGATCCGCGCCGTCATCGCCACCACCACCGCCACCGAAACGAAATCCGCCGAACCCATGCCCGCCGCCACGCGGCGGTTCGTCGTTGCCGCCGCTGGGAAGCAGGCGGTCGCTGGGGTCGATCTCGAGCGAGGGCGCCGTGCGGCGCGAAGGGGGGGGGCGATCGGGCATGGGGGTTTCTAGCATGGCGCCGGGGTGTCTCGGAACTGGCAACGACGTGACATTGGATGTAGAGTATTGCCCTCCCGTTTGGCGGGGCCATCAGAGGACGAAAGCATGGAAACCCTGGCCGTCACCATCTCCACCGAGCTGAAAGACCGGCTCGAGGCGCTGGCCGCCGCGACCGATCGGCCCCTGTCGGAGTGCCTGACCCTGGCGGTACAGGAATTCGTCGACAATTGGGAAATCCATCTGAACGATCTTCATCAGATCGATGAACACGAAGCCCGCGCCGTGCTGAAGGCGGCCAACGAATAGCCGCCCTCCCGTTATCGTCAACGTTTATGGCTAAATTGCGCCCGCCTTATTTGGCGGGGCGCAGCACATGCGTGTGGTCGGCGGCATAGAGCCGGGAATCGGTGAAATCGGCGCCGTCCAGCACCCGGCCGACCAGGATCAGCGCGGTGCGGGTGAAGCCGGCCGCCTTGACCTTGTCGCGGATGTCGGCCAGCGTGCCGGACACGAAGGCCTGGTCCGGCCACGACACCCGATAGGCCACCACCACCGGGCAATCGGCGCCATAAAGCGGGGTTAGCTCGTCCACCACCTTCTTCAGGTTGGTCACCGACAGGTGGATCGCCAGCGTCGCGCCGCTTTTGCCCAGCGTCGTCAGATCCTCGCCGTCCGGCATGGAACTGGAGCGCACGGCGGTGCGGGTGACGATGATGCTTTGGCTGACGTCGGGCAACGTCAGCTCGGTCGACAGCGCGGCGGCGGCGGCGGCGAAGGCCGGCACGCCCGGCGTGACGTCGTAGGGAATGCCCAGGGCATCCAGCCGCCGCATCTGTTCGGCGACGGCGCCGTAGATCGACGGATCGCCCGAATGGACGCGGGCGACCTCCAGGCCGGCATCGTGCGCGGCCTCCATCTCGGCGATGATCTCGTCCAGATGCATGGAGGCGGTGTCGAGCACGCGGGCGCCGGCAGGGGCCTCGGCGACGATCTCGGCCGGCACCAGCGAGCCGGCATACAGGCAGACCGGGCACTTGCGGATAAGGCCAAGGCCACGGACGGTAATCAGATCGGGGGCGCCGGGGCCGGCGCCGATGAAGTGGACGGTCATGGAATCCTGATGCTCGGCGAAAAAACGAGCCGAGAGGATAACCCCAGACCCTAAAAGAGGCCAGCATTCCCACCGGACGACGTGGGAACACCCGCCGGGCGGCGCGCATTTGCCGTGGACAGGTCTTCCTTCAGCCCGTTGCGAGGTGCCGATGCCCCGATCGCCGCTTTTCACCCCCCTGCTGCTGGCGCTGGCGCTAGCCGTTGCCACGCCGGCCGCCGCTGCCGAACAGACGGCGGGCGAGCAGCCCGAACAGACGGCCCCCACGGCCAACGCCCCGGACGACGGCGAGTTGTCCGCCTTCGTCGCCTCGTTCCTGCGGCTGGTCGGCGTCCAGCACGGCTATATGATGCTGATGCGTGACGAAAACGATCCGGCGCGGCTGGAGGAGATCAAGCACAGCGCCCTGACCGACATGAAGTCTGCGGTTGAGCGCGACGGTCTGAGCGTTGCCCGCTACAACGAGATCGCGCTGACCGTGCGCGACGATCCCGACGTGCGCGGCCGCGTCGAGAGCCTGTTGCAGCAGATGGCCGCCACGCCGTCCGACGACCCCTCGGGCGACAGCCCCGATGCGGACGAGGAATAGGGCCATGCGCGCCCTTATACCAATGGCCGGAAGGCCCGACCTTCGGCCAGACCTTTCGGCACCCTCAAGCGCCGGGCGGCGGACCTCCGTCCGCCTAGGCTCCCGCGCCATTAGGCGCGCGGCCGCACTTGCGGCCGGCCAACGGTCGAACCTTTCGACCGTTGGCATTACCGCAGTGTTGGTGCTGATCGGCGCCCCGGCCCTGGCGCAGGAACAGCAGGCGCGGGCGCCAGCCGCGCCCCACCAGGGCGGCGACACCGTTTACGAGATGGTGGCCGGCGACCGCGAGACCGCCTGGCGCATCAACCGCATCACCGGCGAGATCGTCATCTGCCGGGTCGACACCACCGGCAGCCTGGATTCGGCGCGCGCCCGCTGCGCGCCGGCGACCATCGAGACGGCTCCGCAACAATCCCAGATGCCCAGCGGGAGCGTACGGCCATGATGGCGGTGACCGAGGGCGACCTGCTGGCCTTCGTCGACGACGCCTTGCCGTCGTGGCGCCGGGCCGAGGTGGCCGAGCATTTGGCCCAATGCCCGGCCGACGCCACTCGGGTCGCCGCCGATCTTGCCGTACTCAACGGCCTGCGCCTGCTGTTCGGCCGACCGTTGCTGGGTGGGGTCTACACCAGCTTCTTGGCGTAGCCGCGCGGAGTATAGACATGCTCGCGCCCGCCCAGGGCCAGGCGGCGGCTTTCCGAGCTGCCGACCATGACCAGGGTCAGCATGTCGGCATGGTCGGGAGTCAGTTCGCCCAGCGTAACGATCCGCACGTTTTCTTCGGGCCGGCCAAGCTGGCGGGCCAGGATGACCGGCGTCTCGGCCGGACGGCCGGTCAGCAGGATGTCGCGGGCGCGGGCCAACTGGTCGCGGCGGCGCTGCGACACCGGATTGTAGAAACAGACGACGAAATCCGCCTCGGCCGCCGCCTTGAGCCGCTTTTCGATGGTTTCCCACGGCGTCAGCAGGTCGGACAGCGAGATGGTGCAGAAATCGTGGTTGACCGGCGCGCCGGCACGGGCGGCGGCGGCCTGCAGCGCTGAAACGCCGGGGACCACCTGGACCTCGGTGCGCAGCCATTCGGTTTTCTTTTCGCGGTCGATCAGCTCGAACACCAGGGTCGCCAGCGCGTAGATGCCGGCATCGCCCGAGCACACCAGCGACACCGTCTTGCCCTGACCGGCGAGGTCGAGGGCCATGCGGGCGCGGTCGGCCTCGGCACCCAGGTTGCTTTCATGGCGCGCCTTGCCGGCGGTGGCCTCGCCCAGCAGGTCGAGATAGAGGCCATATCCGACCAGATCGGTCGAGGCGGCGATGGCGGCGGTGGCTTCCGGGGTGCGCCAGTACGGCGTGCCGGGGCCAATGCCGACCACGAACAGCTTGCCACGGCCATGGCCGATGGCGGCGGGGTCGATGCCGACCGCCGCACGGGCGATGGCGACGGTGGCGCGCTTGGTCTTCAGCTTGGGCACCACCAGCGCCGCATCCGCGCCGGCGGCGGCCAGGGCGGCGCCTTCCGACACGCCGGGGCATCCGGTTTCCTTCAACACCACCTCGGACGGGTTCTGCAGGCGCGGCGCCTGTTCGGCCAGTTCGGCGGCGGTGAAGAAGCGGACAGGCACGCCCAGCGACTTGGCCAGCTCATGCACCGCCGGCTCGTCCATCTTGAGGTCGATGGAAGCGACGCAGGCGATGGCACCGGGGGCCAACGCCTCGGCTTCCAGGGTGTCGCGCACCAGCGCCGCCAACTCCTCGGGCGGGCAGCCCCGGTCGCAGCCGACGCCCAGCGCCAACACCGGCGGGTTGAGCAGCAACTCGGATTCGTCGGCCATGACCTGGTGATCGGTGACGCGCACCGAAGACTCGGCGTCGTCGGTGAAGGTCAGGTGGTCGAGCCATCCGGCCTCGCCGGCCTCGACCTCCAGCCGCACCGGTTCGCCGGCCAGCAGAGCGGCGGCCACCGGCTTGGCCGCTTCGGGATTGGCGACGTGCCAGCCGGGCGGCGGCTCGTCCAGCGCCACGCCCAGCTTGAGGTCGCCGGCGGTGGTGATGGCGGCATGGCTGTCGAGGACGGCGGCCAGTCGGCGCGACAATTCGTTGGCGCCGTGATGGCCGCCCAGCAGCGGCACCACGCTGGAACCGTCGGGCGCCACCGCCAGCACCGGCGGCTCGGCCTGCTTGTCCACCAGCACGGCACCGATGGCGCGGATCAGGATGCCGGCGGCGCACACGCCGATGATCGGGGTGCCGGCCTTGAACAAGGCGGCGATGTGGACCTTGGTGTCGGCGAACACCTGCTCGGCCTCGTCCACCCGGCCGGCCAGCCCATGCAGGCACGCCCCCGGCAAGGCCGCGACGATACGGCGGGCGGTGGGCAAGGCGGCGGGGGTAACGACGAGGACGGCGATCATGCATGCACCAGAATGAGAGAGAAATACGGAGCCTCGGCCACATCGGCCAGGGGGATCAGGCGTTGGCGCGGCTGGGTGGCGCGTTCGACCACCAGCGCCTTGTCGGTCAGGTTCAGGCGGTCGAGGACGCGGCGCACCTTGGGCAGGTGGCGGCCGATCTTCATGATGACGGCGGATTCGGCGGCGGCCAACAGGCGTTCGATCTCGGCCTCGTCGCGCGTCGCCGGGATGATGGCGACGGCGTCTTCCAGCGTCGACAGCGGATGCAGGGCGGCGGCGGCGGCGGCCATGGGCGAGGCGATGCCGGGCACGACCTCGACTGGAAAGCGGTCGCGCAGCCGGGTCAGCAGATAGATGAAGCTGCCGAAGAACAGCGGGTCGCCCTCGCACAGCACGGCGACGTCGCGGCCCTGCTCCAGGTGCACGGCAATCGTTGCGGCAGCGTTATCATAAGCGGCATCGGTGTCGTCGCGCTCGGGACGAAAGGACAGGCGAATGGCGATCTCGGTCTTGGCCTCGGGAACATGCGGCGCCGCGATGGTGCGCGCCAGCCCCTCGCCCTCAAGCGGGGCCGGCCATGCCAGCACCGGGCAGGCCTGGATCAGCCGCACCGCCTTGAGCGTCAGCAATTCCGCGTCGCCGGGACCGACGCCGATGCCGTAGAGAGTGCCAGTCATGGCTGGCGGCCTTCCAGACGGACAAATCCAGCCGTAACACGGATGAACCGAGATGGGCACGGATGGGCACAGATAGGATTTATTCTCTTATCCGTGCCCATCTGCGCCCATCCGTGTCTATCCGTGTTGCTGCTGGATGCCCGCCGCAAAGCACTCCGCTTGCCAGGACGCGATATCACCCCTTCCTCCCGACATACTGAGTCACCGGCATGGCCGGGTGCCAGGTGTGGAAGCCGCCGACCGGGGCCAGGCGCGACACGGCCAGGCGCACCATCTGGCCGCCGAAGCGGGCATGCAGGGCGATCAGCGCGGCCTCGCCCTCGGCGGTCACCGCGTTGGCGACCAGGCGGCCACCGGGGCGCAGGGACGACCAGCAGGCGTCGAGCAAACCGGGCGCCGAGACGCCACCGCCGACGAAGATGGCATCGGGGTCGGAATAGGGCAGGGCTTCGGGGGCGGCGCCGCGCACCACCTGCAGGCCGGGGACGCCCAGGGCAGCGGCGTTGGCGGCGATGCGGGCGCAGCGGTCGGCGCGCGGCTCGATAGCGATGGCGGCGCCACCGGCACGCATCCATTCGATGGCGATGGAGCCGCAACCGGCACCGACGTCCCACAGCATCTGGCCCGGCAGCGGCGCCAGCGCCGCCAGCGTCACCGCGCGGATCTCGCGCTTGGTCAACTGGCCGTCATGGTCGAAGGCATCGTCGGGCAGGCCGGGCATCGGCGACAGCAGCCGCGCGCCCGGCTCGGCCCGGCACTCGATGGCAAGGGTGTTGAGGTCGGCGGCGGCACCGACCCAGGCCTCCGCCACGCTGTCGTGCAGGCGCTCGGCGGCGCCGCCCAGATGCTCCAGCACCACCAGCCGCGACGGACCGTAACCGGCCTTCTCCAGCAGCCGCGCCACGGCGGCCGGGCTTTGGCCGTCTTCGGACAGCACCAGCAAACGGCGGTTGGGGGCAAGGTGCAGGTGCAACGTTTCCAGCGGGCGGCCGTGGATGGTCAGGCACAGGCAATCCTGCAGCGGCCAGCCCAGGCGCGCGGCGGCCAGCGAGAAGGCGCCGGAATGGGGCAGCACCCGCATCTCGCCGGGGCTGAGCCAGCGCGTCAGCGTGGCGCCGATGCCGAACCACATGGGATCGCCCGAGGCCAGCACAACGACGTTGCGGCCACGCAACGAATCCAGCAGGTCGCGGGCGCCGGCAAAGGGCTGCGGCCATTCCCGCTTGTCCACAGCACTTGGCACCAGCGCCAGATGGCGGGCGCCGCCGATCACCACCTCGGCGGCGTCAAGCAGGGTGCGGGCGGCGGGCGACAGGCCAGCAAGGCCGTCGTCGCCCATGCCGATGACGTTCAACCAAGGCGTGGTCATATTATTCCAGCCCCCCCGCCAGCGCGTTGACCGCCGCTGCCGCCATGGCCGAGCCGCCGCGACGGCCGCGAAGCGCGATGAAGGGAAGGCCGGATTGGATCAGCGCGTCCTTGCTTTCCGCCGCGCCGACAAAGCCGACCGGGAACCCCAGGATCAGCGCTGGGCGCGGACCGCCGTCCTCGATCATTTCCAACAGGTGGAACAGGGCGGTGGGGGCGTTGCCGATGGCGACCACGGCGCCGTCCAGCAGAGGCCGCCACAGCTCGACCGCCATGGCCGAGCGGGTGGTGCCCAGCGCCTTGGCCGACGGCGCCACGCTGGCGTCGTTGAGGGTGCAGACGACGCGGTTGGACTTGGGCAGCTTGCGGCGGATGATGCCATGCGCCACCATTTCCGCGTCCACCAGGATGGGCGCGCCGTTGGCCAGCGCCTTGACGCCGGCCTCGGCGGCGCCGTCGCTCCAGGCAAGGTCGCCGGCGATGTCGGTCATGCCGCAGGCGTGGATCACCCGCACCACCACGTCGCGCAAGGCGTCGGGAAGGGCGTCCAGGTCGACCTCGCGGCGGATGGTGGCGAAGGATTCCGCATAGATGGCGGCGGGGTCCTTGATCCAGTCGTGAATATCGACGCGATCGGCGGTGGTGACGCCCAGAATCCAGCCCTCCTCGGTTTCCACGACGGCGCGCTCGGCCGCCGACAAATGGGGGTCGCCGGCAAACAGCGGCGCCAACCGGCTTTCGCCGTCCAATTGGGCGAAATGGCGGGCCAGCGCCTCGACCTGCGCCCGATCCTTCACTGTCGCCGCCGGCTTGAGCGGCAGCAGGCCGGGATAAACCTCGGCCAGCACGATGCGCCAGTCCGACGACTTGCCCAGGGGCTGCAACCCGGTTTCGAACGGCCACACCCGCGTCAGCTCGGCCAGCCAGGGATGGCGGCGCAGCCGTTCCAGCCGGGGAATGCCGGTCAGGGTCTGGCCGCCGACCGCCCCGGCATAGGCCAGTTGCCACACGGGCTTGGCGCTGCTGGCGCGCGCCTCGGCCAGCCGGCGTTCGGGCAGGCCGGCGAAATCGCCCTTGGTCGCCTCCAAGGTGGCGCATTCCGCCGCCGCCGGCCGGCCCCAGAACGGCGCCGCCCGGCCGGAAATGGCATGGTTCAGCCCGGCTGCAACGGTGAAGCGATTGTTGGCGTTATCGGCGTCGTCCTTTATTTCGGCCCCGAGACGACGCCAGACTCCGCGCCAATCCTTGGCGCCGATGCGGCCGGCGAAGCCCTGGGGAAAGCCGAAATTGAAGTCGAAGCCGCACAGCACCGTCAGGCCGCGCGCCGCCAGATCGGACAGCAGGTCGGCCAACTGGCTTTCCGCCTCGGCGCGGGTGGGCGGATTGGCGGTCGCGCGCTCCTCCAACCCATGCGGCCCGCGCTCCAGGCAGGTCCACCAGATGCTGTCGGCACCGGTCTTGGGGCGCGATTCCGCACTCCAATCCACCATCACATAGGCGTCGAAGACCGGACCAGCCGCCAGCATGGGCGCCTACTCGCCGTGCTTATGGTCGTGCCCATGGTCATGGCCATGACCATGATGGTGACCATGACCGTGATGATGATGGCCGTGGCCATGCCCGTGATCGTGGCCATGGTCGTGCCCGTGGTCATGCCCATGGTCATGATCGTGGTCCGCGTCGGTGCCGATGCCGCGGACGTGGTGGTGATGGCCGGCCTGCACCGCGCCGACCGCCTGCTCGTGGCCGACCATCTGGGTGCGGTACTTGCACAGCGTGCAGTTCATGTGGGTTTCACCGCGCAGGATTTCCTCGACCCGCTCGACAAAGCTGTCGATCACCAGCGGATGGTCGTTGAGGTAGGGCGCGTTGATGAATTCGATGCCGGGATTGGCGGCGGCGGCTTCGTCGCTCCACGCATAGATGCGCTTGACCAGGATGCCGGTGAACAGGAAATACGGGAAGACGATGATGCGCTTGTAGCCCAGCTTGGTCACCCGCTCGAGCGCCTGGTTGACCAGCGGAGTGGTGACACCGGAATAGGCCACCTCGGTCCAGCCGAAGCCCATGCCTTCCCACAGCATGCGCGCCACCTTGGACACGTTGGAATTGGCGTCGGGGTCATTGGTGCCACGGCCGACCACCAACAGCAGGGTGTCCTGGCGCGACACGCCCGGCTTGCCGGTGGCCTCGGCTTCCTCGATGCGTGCGGCCGAGGCGGCCAGCAGCTTGGGGTCCACCGCCAATTCGCGGCCGAATTGCACGCTCATGCCGGCATTTTCGGCAGCGAAACTATTGATCTCCCACGGCAGGTCATTTTTCACGTGCCCGGCGGCAAACAGCATGCCGGGCACCGCCAGCACGCGGGTGACGCCCTGGGCCTTCAGCGCCTCGAGGCCGTCGCGGATGATCGGGCGGGCGAATTCCAGATAGCCGCTTTCGACCGGATATTGCGGCAGGCGTTCGCGCAGATGGCGCGCCAGCGAGGCGAATTCCGTCGTCGCCTCGACGTCGCGGCTGCCGTGGCCGCAAATCATCACACCGGTTTTTTCACTCATGCGCGTGGTCCTTGCCTTCGTGCGGGTGCCGGCTGGTCGTTGCCTCCGGCCGGAATTCAGGGTTGCGACTATAGGAAAAGGCCGCCGGGGTTGCCACCCCAAATGACAAGACGCTACTCTCCGGCCATGCTTCCGTTCGCCACCCATTTCGGCACCGCTCCCGACGCTTTGTTCCTGTTGTTCATGGCCCTGGCCGTGGACGCGGTGTTCGGCGAAATGGGGCCGTTGTTCCGCCTGTTGCCCCACCCTGTGGTTTTATTGGGGCGGATGATCGGCGCGCTGGACAAGCGGCTGAACAAACCCGCCTTGTCCGAAAGCACCCGCAAAGCGCGTGGCGTCGTGCTGGTGGTGCTGATGGCAAGCGTGGCCCTGGCCGTCGGCGGCACCATCGCCTTCGCCGCCCGTGCGCTCCCGCATTTCTGGCTGATCGAGGTGTTCGCCGCCGCCACCCTGATCGCCCAGCGCGCCTTGTTCGACCACGTCGACGACGTCGCCCGTGCGCTGGAACATAACGGGCTGGAGGCCGGCCGCTATGCGGTGTCGCGCATCGTCGGCCGCGACCCGCAAAGCCTGGACGAACACGGCGTCGCCCGCGCCGCCATCGAAAGCCTGGCCGAGAACTTCTCGGACGCGGTGGTGGCGCCGGTGTTCTGGTACGTGCTGTTCGGACTGCCCGGCCTGGTGCTGTACAAGACGGTCAACACGCTGGACAGCATGGTCGGCTATCGCAACGACAAGTACCGCGCCTTCGGCTGGGCCTCGGCCCGGCTGGACGACGTGCTGAACCTGGTGCCGGCGCGCCTGGCCGGAGTGATTATCGCCCTGGCCGCCCTGTTCGCCGCCAAGGGCAAGCCGCTGCGGGCGCTGGCGACCATGGTCACCGACGCCCGCCACCACAAAAGCCCCAATTCCGGCTGGCCCGAGGCGGCCATGGCCGGCGCGCTGGATCTGGCGCTGGGGGGGCCGCGCAAGTATCCCGGCCTGGTGGTGGACGAAAAATGGATCGGCCGTGGCCGGGCGCGGGCCACCGTCGCCGACATGGACCGCGCGCTGCATCTGTTCTCTGCCGCCTGTCTGCTCAATGCCGGTCTGGTGATCCTGCTGCTGTGGGGCCAGGTCGCGTTCTAGCGAGCATTGACGCCCGATAGTCGTCGGCCGCACCATGGGGATGCTTATTCTTGCAAGAGGCTCCCGATGAGTCGCGGTTTGGGGGAACTGACTCGGGACCGGCCGTTCTGGCGCTTCAAGGGCCGGGCAGCAGCGGCGTTGCTGGTGCTGGTGCTGACGGGCAATTGGGGCTGGAACACCTGGCGCGACCGGGCGCTTGACCTGCGCGAGACCGAGGCCCACCTGACCGCGCTGGCCCGTGCGGTGGAGTACCAGATCGACGGCTCGGTGCGCAGCATGGCCGGGTTGCTGGACGAGGCCGCCAACCGCATCGACCCCGCCGCCGGGCTGGACGCCACTTTGGAAGGGTGGTTCCGCGCCCGTCTGGCCGGCTTTCCCGAAATTCGCAATCTGGTGATCGCCGATGCCGATGGCCGCGTCGTTCGCGTCATTGCCCGGCCCGGCGAAAGACTGCCCGGCCACGCCGACGACCTGTCCGACCGCGCCTATTTCATCGCCGCCAAAAGCCAGTATCGCCACACCGCCTTGTTCTTCCCCGATCCGCTGGTCAGCCGCTTTTCGCATCAGGCGTCGGTGCCGCTGACCCGGGCGATCATTGCCAAGGACGGCAGTTTCGCCGGCATGGTGGTGGCCGGCATCGACCCCACCGCCTTCCGCGACAAACTGACCTCGGTGATGGTCGATCCCGAAGGCGGCGCCTCGCTGTTCCGCCGCGACGGCGTCTATTACGCCCGGGTGCCGCAGCACGAGGTTTATCTGGGCAAGACGGTGGCGGCGTCGCCCATGTTCCCGCTGATGGCGGCCGCGCCCGACGGGGTGGTGCGTTTCACCTCGATGGTCAACGCCAGGGAAAAGATTTCCGCCTATCGCACCCTGACCAACTATCCCCTGGTGGTGGCGGTGGCCATGACCACCGACATGGCGCTGGCCCGCTGGCGCGCCCAAACGCGGGAAGAAGCCGCCGTGCTGGCGCTGGTGGCGGCGTTCCTGTTGGGGCTGGCGTGGCGCTACGACCTGCGGGCGGCGACGACCCGCAGCCTGACACGGCAACTGGCCGCCAGCCGGGACGAGTTGGAGCTGCAGGTGGCCGAGCGCACCGCCCATCTGGCGGCGTCCAACGCCGAGCTGGAACAGTTCGCCTATGTCGCCTCGCACGATTTACAGGAGCCGCTGCGGACCATCGGCAGCTTCCTGCAACTGCTGGCACGGCGCTATCACGGCAAGCTGGACTCCGATGCCGACGAATACATCCGCTTCGCCGTCGAGGGCGCCAAGCACATGTCGACGCAGATCAACGATCTGCTGTGCTTCTCGCGCGTCGGCCGCGACGACACCGGCAGCGAGCCGTGCGACGCCGACGAGCTGGCGTGGGTGGCGTTGCATACGCTGGACAGCGTGGTGGCCGAAGCCGGTGCCGAGATTTCCATCGCCCGGCTGCCCCGGGTATGGTGCCGCCCCGGTGAGCTGCAGAGCGTGTTCCAGAACCTGCTGAGCAACGCGATCAAATACCGCGAGCCGACCCGGCCGGCGGTGATCGCGGTCAGCGCCGAGATCGAGTTTGGCGGCATGGTGCGGTTTGCCGTGGCCGACAACGGCATCGGCATCGACCCGCAATATCACGACCGCATCTTCGCCATCTTCCAGCGCCTGCACCGGCGCGAGCATATCGCCGGCACCGGCATCGGCCTGGCGCTGTGCCGCAAGATCGTCGAACGCCATGGCGGCCGCATCTGGCTGGAATCGCAGCCCGGCCAGGGAACCACCATACTATTTACCTTGAAAGCGGCTTAACCCGCCAAGGCCAGCAGCGCGTCCAGATCCACCGCCGCCGCCAGATGGTCGGCCAGGCGGTCAAGCACGTCGTCCACCAGGGCTTCATAGGCAACGCCGCCGTCCCGCCGCAACAAAGCGTGGCGGAAGGGGTCCGAGGCGAACAGGCCGTGCAGGTAGCAGCCGCTGACGCGGCCGTCCGGCGACACCGCGCCGTCGGGCTGGCCCGCCAGGGTCAGCAGCGGGCGGGCGCAATCGGGGCCGCTGGTGCGGCCCATATGCATCTCGTAGCCGCGCACCGGGCGGCCATCGGCATCGCAGCCCTCAACCTCGACCAGCACCTTGTCGCCCGCCATCACGGTATCCACATCCAGCAGCCCCAGGCCGGGGGCGATGCCGCCGGCCGGGCCTTCGACGCCCAACGGGTCGGCCACGCTGTTGCCCAGCATCTGATAGCCGGCGCAGATGCCCATGACCCGGCCGCCGCGCCGGACATGGGCGTGAATGTCGATGTCCCAGCCCTGGGCGCGCAGGAAGGCGAGGTCAGCGATGGTGGCCTTCGAGCCGGGCAGCACGACCAGATCGGCATCGGCCGGCAGCGGCTGGCCCGGCGGCACGATGGACAGCCGCAAATCGGCCTCGGCCGCCAGCGGGTCGAAATCGTCAAAATTGGCGATGCGCGACAGCCGTGGCACCACCACGTGCAGCGCGCCACCGCCGGTGGGCGAGCGCAAGCTGGCGGCGTCCTCGGCCGGCAGGCGGGCGGCATCGGCGAAATAGGGCACCACGCCCAGGCAGGGCAGGCCGTCGGTATGCGCCGCCATGATGTCGATGGCCGGGGTGAACAGGCTGGCATCGCCCCGGAACTTGTTGATGAGATAGCCGCGAAGCCGCGCCCGCTCGGGCGCCGGCAACAGCGCCCAGGTGCCGACGATGCTGGCCAGCACGCCGCCGCGGTCGATGTCGCCGATCAGCACCACCGGCAGGTCGGCCGCCTCGGCGAAGCCCATATTGGCGATGTCGGAAGCGCGCAAATTGACTTCGGCGGCGCTGCCGGCGCCTTCCACCAGCACCAGATCGGCGCCGTCACCCAGGCGGTGGAAGCTTTCCAGCACCTTGGGCAACAGGCTGGGCTTGAGCCGGTAATAGTCGCGCGCGCCGGCATTGGTCAGAACCTTGCCCTGCACCACCACCTGGGCGCCCACATCCGATTGCGGCTTCAGCAGCACCGGGTTCATATCGGCAATGGGCACGATACCGCAGGCGCGCGCCTGCAGCGCCTGGGCGCGGCCGATTTCGCCGCCATCGGCGGTGACGGCGGCGTTGTTGGACATGTTCTGCGGCTTGAACGGCCGCACCGCAAGGCCGCGCTTGGCATAGGCCCGGCACAGCCCGGCCACCAACAACGACTTGCCCACGTCCGAGCCGGTGCCCTGGAACATCAGGGCGCGGGGGCGGCGGCTAGCGGGCAAGGAGGTCACGCAGGCGCTCGGCCTGGGGAGCGTCCAGCCGGCGGGCGATCAGGATGTCCTCGGGGCTGGGATTGCCGCCGTAATAGGCGGCGTTCCACGAATGGCGCGGCAGGATGCCCGAGCCTTCCAGGCTGGCGCCGCCATAGGCGCCCACCGCCTTGTTGAAGGCGTAGATATCGGCACCGGCGTTCAGCGTGGTCGCGGCCGTGGCGCCGGCCCCCAGATGTGCCACCGCCACACCGGCATTGGCGCCGGCCTTGAAGCGGTCTTCCATCACCGCGCGCAGGCCGCCGTCGGTCATGATGATGAACAGCGTTTCGGCGTCCTGCAGGCCGACCTGCAGGCCGACCGAACCGGACGCCACCGAATAGAATGCCGGCCCCGACCAGCGCCCCGACGAATCGCGGGTCAGCAGCACGCCGGTGCCGTACTCGGCGCCCAGGATGAAGCCGCCCTTGACCAGATCGGGCACCACCAACACGGCGCGGGCGCGCGGCAACAGGCTGGCGATGTGGCCTTCCATGTTGGGATCGCGGCGCAGGCGCTCGACGGTGGCCTGGGCCTTGCCGATCATCATGGTCTGGTCGGTGACCACCTGCTGGGCGTGAACGGCGGGCGCGGCCAGCACGGCAAGGGCGGCAAGGGCGAAGCGACGCATGCTCAGAACTCCACGCCCGGCTGGGCCTTGATCCCCTCGCGGAAGGGGTGTTTGACCATGGTCATCTCGGTGACCAGATCGGCGGCCTCGATCACCGGCGGCAGGGCGTTGCGGCCGGTCATCACCACGTGCTGGCCCTCGGGCCGCGCCGCCAGCGCCGCCGCCACCTCGGGCCACGACAGGTAATCGTAGCGCAGCGCCACGTTGATCTCGTCCAGGATGACCATGCGGGTGCCGGGATCGGCCAGCATGGCCTTGGCCGCGTCCCAGGCGCGGGCGGCGGCCAGGATGTCGCGCTCGCGGTCCTGGGTTTCCCAGGTGAAGCCCTCGCCCATGGCCTTGAAGGTGATCTGGTCGCCCAGGCTTTCCAGCACCCGGCGCTCGGCGGTGTCCCAGGCGCCCTTGATGAACTGGACGATGCCGACGCGGAAGCCGTGGCCGACACAGCGCAAGGCCATGCCGAAGGCGGCGGTGGACTTGCCCTTGCCGGGGCCGGTGTGGACGATCAGCAAGCCTTTCTCGCCCACCTTCTTGGCCATCAGCTTGTCGCGGCTGGCCTTTTTCTTCGCCATCTTCTCCTTATGGCGCTGCAGCACGTCTTCGGTCATAACCCTAGCTTCCGCTGGATGGGGGATGGAATGCGACTGTTCGCGGCCGTGACCGCTGTGACGATGATGCTTGCCGCAACCGGCGCCTCGGCGCAAGGGCCGCGCGTCGGTGCGCCGCACGGACTGGCCGAATGGATGCTGTCGGGCGCCGGTTCGGCCGCCGCCATCGGCGCGGTCGGCGATGCCGGCCTGGCGGTGGCCGGCCACACCGCCCAGGGTCCCCGGCTGGTCCATCTTGGCCCGTCCGGCAAGGTCATCGACGATTTCACCCTGCCGGGGTCCGACGCCTGGCCGCGCGCGGTGGCGACGCCGCCGGCCGCCCTGGCCATGGTCGCCGGCCCGGCCGACCCGCCCGGCCATGAACATGGCATCGCGGTGTGGCGGCTGCAATTGGGGGCCGACGGCCATCTGAAGCAGGACTGGCTGCGCCGCTTCCGCCGCACCGCGCTGGATGGCGGCAGCGGCGCGGTGGCGCTGGAGGATGGCGGATTGGTGGTGGTCGGCCGCACCGGCCAGGACGGCGCCTGGGTGCTGCGACTGGATGCCGAGGGCGAGCCGGCATGGCGCCGCCTGGCCTCGCCGGTGGCCGATGGCGGCCTGTTCGAGGCGCGCGCGGTGGCGACGGCGACGGGCGGCGAGGTGCTGGTGGCCGCCTATGGCGCCCCCAGCCCGGTCGAGCCGGGCGGCGTGTGGGTGCTGCGCTTCGACAGCAATGGCTCCGACCGCGCCCAGACCGTCATCGACGAGACCGACGACGAACATCCCGAGGCCATGGCCGCCTTCGCCGATGGCGGGCTGGCGGTGGCCGGCTGGACCCTGGCGGTGACCGAGGGCGTGCGCGCGCCGCTTGGGCAGCAGCAGGCCTGGCTGGTGCGGCTGGGCGGCGACGGCCATATCGCCTGGGACCACCGCTGGCCCGGCGGCGCCGGCCGCATCGAGGCGGTGACGGCCTTGCCCGATGGCGGCGTGCTGGTGGCCGGCCAAGTCGCCGGTGCCGCCCTGCTGGCCCGCCTGAGCGCCGCCGGCGACACGGTGTGGGAGTGGCGCCGCCCCGGTGCCGCTTTGCACGGCCTGACCCTGCTGACCGATGGACAAGCGGCCGCGGCGGGGGACCGCCACGGCCGCATGTGGGTGGTGCGCTTCGGGTATTGAGGCTGGCGCGGCTTAGGCCGCGTCGAGCACCTGATCCAACTGCTCCTGCGTGGCCGTATCCAGGGCGAATTGCAGGCGGGTGCAGCCATCTTCGGCGTTGAGGATGCGGGCCTTCACCGCCGGCCATCCCGGTGCGTTCAGGGTCACCGCCGTGCCGGGCAGCAGCGGCAGCTCGCCTTCCAGCCGGCCGCCGCCCAGGCCGACATCGACCAGGACCGCCTGGAACGTCCGGCCGCCGGCAGCGACCTGCGCCGGCAGGCGGACGGTGCTGCGCTGGTAATGGCGGCGCTCGCCCGCCGTCTTGATCGCGTTGAGGAAGTCGGCGACCTCGGCCGCCAGGGTCTCGGACTGGCCTGACAACTCCTCGGCGGTGCCCAGCACCTGGGTGGCGGCGCTGCCGGTGGTGGTGGCGCCCTGGTTCACCAGGGTGATGGAGCGGGTCACCTCGTTGGTGCCCGACGACGCCTGCTGGACATTGCGGGCGATTTCGCCGGTGGCGGCGGTCTGCTGCTCTACCGCCGAGGCGATGGCGGTGGCGCTTTCACTGATGGCGGTGATGGTGTGACCGATGGAATCGATGGCCTGCACCGCCTGGCGGGTCACGTCCTGCACCGCGTCGATCTGGGCGACGATCTCTTCGGTCGCCTTGGCGGTCTGGGTCGCCAGCACCTTGACCTCGTTGGCGACCACGGCAAAGCCTTTGCCCGCTTCGCCGGCACGGGCCGCCTCGATGGTGGCGTTCAGCGCCAGCAGGTTGGTCTGCGCGGCAATGGAGTTGATGAGTTCGACCACGGCGCCGATCCGCCCGGTGGTCTGCACCAGGGTGTTGACGATGGCGTTGACCCGTTCGGCCTCGCCGGCGGCGGTGGTAGCCACGTCCGAGGTCTGCGACACCTGGCGGGCGATCTCGCTTTCGGAAGCCGCCAGCTCCTCGGCCGCCGAGGCCACCGTCTGGACGTTGCTGGACGCCTGTTGGGCGGCGGCGGCAACCACCGTGCTCTGGCGGCTGGTTTCGTCGGCGACGGCGGTCATGGACTGGGCGGCGTCGCGCAGGTCGTGGGCCGAGCGGGTGACCGAGCCAAGCACGCCGCTGACGCCTTCGTTGAACTCACGCGTCAACCGTTCGATGGCTTCCTGGCGGCGATTGCGGGCGTCCTGCTCGGCGCGCTGATGCGCTTCCAGGCGGTCGCGTTCGATGGCGTTGGCCTTGAACACCGCCAGGGCGGCGGCCATTTCGCCGATCTCGTCGGCGTGACCGGCATTGGGAATTTCCACGGCCAGGTCGCCATCGGCCAGCCGACGCATGGCGGTGATGCCGGCCTTGAGCGGCAGCGCGATGCGGCGCCGCGCCACCAGCCACGACAACGCCATCGCCACCAGCATGACCACGGCGGTGGCGCCCACCTGGGTCCACAACGTGCGGGTCGCCGATTGCAGGAAGTCCGCCTTCCTGATGCCGACATACAGAATGCCGATGACGGCGCCATTGCCGTCGAGGATGGGATCGTAGGCGGTCATATACGGCTCGCCCAGGATCTCTACCTCGCCCCGGAACGGCTGCTTGCGGTCGAAGATCGAGGCATAGGCGGCGGTGCGCGCCAGCGGCGTGCCCACCGCGCGGCTGCCATCGGGCTTTTGCACGTTGGTGGAAACGCGGGTGTCGCCCATGAACACGGTGGCGGTGCCGCCGACCAGCGCCTTGACGCGGTCGACCACCTCGAAATTGCCGTTCAGCGCATGGTCGCCGGCCAGCAGCTTGCCGTCCTCGATGCGGAAGGTGCCGCCCTTGCCGCGCAGCACCTGCCAGGCGACCTTCATGTTGGTGTCGACCCGTTCGCGCGCGGCGGCCTCGGCGGCGTCGCGCAGCAGATAGGTCGACAGCACGGACATGGAAACGCCCAGGACCAGGACGCCGGTTACCGCCAACAGGATGATGCGCGGAACCAGGCCGGCCCCCCGACTCCTGCTAAGAGTTGCCAAGCTCACCGCGTGTCCTCCACCCGTGGTTAAACACGAACCCCGGGCGGCTTATGCCAATTATACTAAAGCTTGGCAAGCTTGTTTTATAATTATTCTATTGGTTAATCCACCCATCCCGCCATCCGCCGCACCTGGTCCGGGCTATGGTCGGCCTCGCGCAGGGCGTGCAGGGTCAGGCTGCGGTCGCGCTTGGCGAAACGCTTGCCGCTGGCGTCGGTCAACAGGCGGTGGTGGTGATAGGCGGGGACCGGCAGGTCCAGCAACGCCTGCAGCAGCCGATGCACATGGGTGGCGGCGAACAGGTCGGCGCCCCGTGTGACCAGGGTCACACCCTGCAACGCGTCGTCCACCGTCACCGCCAGGTGATAGCTGGTGGGGGTATCCTTGCGCGCCAGCACCACGTCGCCGAACAGCTCGGGCGTTGCGGTTTGCACCCCGGCGGCATGATCGTGCCAGCACAGCGTGCCGACATGCGCCACCGCTGCGTCCATGTCCAGCCGCAGGGCGTAGGCGGTACCCGCGGCGATACGGTCGGCACGCTCGGCGGAACTCAGGCTGCGGCACAGGCCGGGATACAGCACGCCGTCGGGACCGTGCGGAGCATGGCCGGCCCGCGCCACCTCGTCGGCGATGTCCTTGCGGGTGCAGAAACATGGATACAGCAGCCCCAGGCCGTCCAGCCGGGCCAGGGCGGCACGATAATCGTCCGCATGCTCGGATTGCCGCCGTACCGGCCGTTCCCAGTCCAGACCCAGCCAGGCGAGATCCTCGAAGATGCCGTCGATGAATTCAGCGCGACAGCGGCCGGGGTCGATGTCCTCGATGCGCAACAGGAAACGCCCCGTCGCACCCGCTTGGGCGCGGGCGAACAGGGCGGAATGGGCGTGGCCCAGATGCAGGCGCCCGGTCGGACTGGGGGCGAAGCGGGTGACGATGGGGGGTTGGTGCATGACCGTCACCATACCATACTCTGGACAACATCACTCGCAACCGGAGAGCCTGCCATGTCCGACACCCTGACCGGCCCCGAAGCCCCGCCGCTGTCCGGCGGCCCCGCCCGCCAATTGGTGGTGCTGCTGCATGGCGTCGGCGTCGGCGGCGCCGATCTGGCCGAGCTGATTCCCTATTTGGCGCCGGCCTTGCCCGATGCCGCCTTCATCGCGCCCGACGGCCCCGAGCCTTACGACTTGGCGCCATTTGGCCGCCAGTGGTTCTCGCTGGCCGACCGCTCCGGCCCGGCGATGGCGGCGGGGGTGCGCCGCGCCGCCACCGTCCTCGACGCCTTCCTTGACCGGCAACTGGCCCGTTTCGGCCTGGACGACGGCGCGCTGGCGCTGGTCGGCTTTTCCCAGGGCACCATGACCGCGCTGCAGGTGGCGCCGCGCCGCCAGCGGGCGATGGCGGCGGTGGTCGGTTTTTCCGGTGCGGTGGTGGCGCCCGAGACGCTGGCCGCCGAATTGCGCGCGCGCCCGCGCGTGCTGCTGATTCACGGCGAGGCCGACGAGGTGGTCAACCCCGCCTGCCTGGCCCAGGCGGAACGCAGCCTGTCGGCGGTGGGCATCCCGGTGCTGGCCGATATGCGCCCCGAACTGGGCCATTCCATCGACGGTCCCGGTCTGAGCCTGGCCATCGGCTTCCTGCGTCAGGCCTTTGGACTGGAGGAAGACGGCTGATTTCCCGGAACCGTCACCGGCCTGGGGTGGATTTGGCCGCACGCATGGCCTATTTTGAGGGTACCCTTCGCCAGGAGAGGTGCCGGCCGCTTTGGAAAGCTATCCCGCCCTGGTCTTGAATGCCGACTTCCGGCCGCTGAGCTATCTGCCGCTATCGCTGTGGCCGTGGCAGGACGCGGTCAAGGCGGTGGTGTCCGACCGCGTCAACGTGGTGTCGGAATACGACCGGGTCATCCATTCGCCGTCATGGCGCATGCGATTGCCCAGCGTCATCGCCCTCAAGGAATATGTCTCGGCCAGCCGCAAGCCGGCCTTCACCCGCTTCAACGTCTTCCTGCGCGACCGTTTCGCCTGCCAGTATTGCGGCCACTCGCTGCCGGTGCACGACCTTACCTTCGACCACGTCATCCCCCGCGCGCAAGGCGGCCGCACCAACTGGACCAACGTGGTCGCCGCCTGCGGCCCGTGCAACCTGCACAAGGGCTGCCGCATGCCACGCCAGGCCGGCATGCACCTGCTGCGCTGGCCGGCCGAGCCGAGCAATTTCGAGCTGCAGGAAAATGGCCGCTCGTTCCCGCCCAACTACCTGCACCAATCGTGGCGCGACTTCCTGTACTGGGATTCCGAGCTGGAGCAGTTTTAATAGCCCCTCAGGCGGCGGGCGCGGGCATCCGCCCGCTTGCCTCACGCTCGCCATGGCTCGCGGGCGCTCAACGCGCCAGTCCCTCGCTGCGCTCGCTCCGGCTGATCTTCCACACCGTGCCGCCGGCATCGTCGGCCACATACAGGCTGCCGTCGGGACCAGCGGCAATGCCGACCGGGCGGCCCCAGACCTTGCCGGGCGACACGGTAAAGCCGCTGGCGAAGACCTCGTAATGACCCTGCGGCTTGCCGTCCTTGAACGGCACGCGGGCGACGAAATATCCGATCGGGGTCGAGCGGTTCCACGAGCCGTGCAGACCGACATAGGCGGCGTCGCCGGCAAAGGCCAGACCCAGCGGCGCCGAGTGGGCGCGGAACAGCAGATCGGGCATGCGCGTCGCCTTGACCTTGTCGGGCGCCTTGTCGGCGAAGCCGCGCTGGGGATGGGGGCCAAGCCAGGCATAGGGCCAGCCGTAGAAGGCGCCCTCTATGACCCTGGTCATATAATCCGGCACCAGTTCGTCCCCCAGGCCGTCGCGTTCGTTGACCACCGTCCACAGGTCGTCGCTGCCCGGGCGAAAGGCCATCCCGACCGGATTGCGCAGGCCGCTGGCGAAGGTCCGTTGCCGCCCGCCTTCGACGGTGAATTCCTGGATGGTGGCGCGCGGGCTGTCTTCCTCGGCCAGATTGGCGCGGCTGCCGATGCCGACATAGAAATGCTTGCCGTCGGGGGCGATGGCGAGCGAGCGGGTGGAATGGCCGCTGTCGTCGCCCAGCGCGCCGGTCTCGGTCACCGGCTCGCGCTGGTCCAGCCGCTGGGCGCCGGGCTGCCAGGGCAGGCGCCACACCCGGCGGGTATCGGCGACCCACAGCGAGTCGCCATGAAAGGCCAGCCCGAACGGTTCGGCAAAGCCATCGGCCAGGGTGGTTCGGCGATCGGCGCGGCCGTCGCCGTCGCTATCTTCCAGCCGGGTCAGCTTGTCGGCCTTCTGCTCGGCCACCACCACGGCGCCGTCGGGCAGCACCACCAGATTGCGCGGATGCTCCAGCCCCTCGGCGAACAACTGAGCGCGCCATCCCGCCGGCACCTTCAACCCGACACCACGGGGCCGCTTCACCACTTCGGCGGGGTTGGCCTTGGACGGCGTCGCATAGGGCGCCGGCAAGGCGGTGGGATCGACCTGGAAGCGGTCGCCCGGCTTCGGCTCGGCGGCAAAGCAGGGAGAGAGGAAAAACAGGAGCAGGACAGCGGGGGAAAGGAAGCGACACATCGGGCACCTCGTCCGTGATTCCCTCACCCGCCTCCGCTCCGCTTCGGCACCCTCTCCCGCGCGCGGGAGAGGGAGGGACCCGCGCAGCGGGAGGGTGAGGGAGCCGCGGACCCGGCGTCAGGCGCTGGTGTCGACCTGCTCGCCTGGCGGCACCTTGGGACCGCCCTTGGAGACGCCGACCAGGGCCGGGCGCAGCAGGCGGTCGTGGATCTGATAGCCCTGCTGCATCACCAGCACCACGGTGCCTTCCGGCTGGGTGGCGTCTTCCACTTCCATCATGGCCTGGTGCAGGTTGGGGTCGAAGCGGGTGCCATGGGCGAGCACGGGGCGGATGCCGTAGCGTTCGAAGGTGGACAGCAGCTCGCGCTCGGTCAGCTCGACGCCCACCGTCAGGGTGTTGGCGATGTCGTTGCCCTCGCGCGCGGTCGGCGGCACCGAATCCAGCGCCCGGCGCAGGTTGTCGGCCACCGACAGCACGTCCTTGGCGATGTTGGACACGGAGTACTTGGCGCGGTCCTCGGCCTGCTGCTCCAGACGGCGGCGCACGTTCTCGGTCTCGGCCTTGGCGTACAGCACGTCGTTCTTCAGCTTGGCGACTTCGGCCTCCAGCTCGGCGATGCGGGTATCGGAAGCCGGAGCGGCGGTCTCGGCAGCGACTTCGGGCGTCTGCTCGTTCTGGGGTTCCTGGCTCATAGACTCTCTTTCTTCTACGTCTGGGGTTAACCGATCAGCCGTCCGACCACCTTGGCGGTGTAGTCGACCATGGGAATGATGCGGGCGAAATTCAGCCGTTGCGGGCCGATCACGCCGATGGCGCCGATGATGCGTTCCCGCGAATCGCGATAGGGCGCGACGATCATCGAGCAGCCGGTGACGCCGAACAATTCATTTTCGGCGCCGATGAAGATCTGCACGCCTTCCGCCGTGCTGGTCAGCTCCAGCAGGCGCAGGAACTGCTCGGACGTTTCCAGCGCGTCGAACAGGGTGCGGATGCACTCCAGATCCTCGACGGCGGTGACGTCTTCCAGCAGATGGCTTTGGCCGCGCACGATCAGCGCGCTGCGGTTGGCGTCGCCCGACCATGTCGCCAGGCCGGCTTCGACCACGCGCTTGGTCAGCGCGTCCAAATCGTGGCGTTGCTGTTCCAGTTCGCCGGTGACCTCTTCGCGCACTTCGTCCAGCGTGCGGCCCGACAGGCGGTGATTGAGGAAGTTGCCGGCCTCGACCAGCGCCGACGGCTCGACACCCTCGGGCAGATCGAGTATGCGGTTCTCGACCATGCCGTCCTCGGTGACCAGCACCACCAGGGCGCGGCCCCGGCCAAGCCAGACGAATTCCACATGCTTCAGGCTGCGCTGCATGCGCGGCGCCATCACCATGCCGGCGCAGCGCGACAGCCCCGACAGGGTGCCGATGGCTTCCGACAGCACCTGTTCGACGCTTTTGCCCGCCGCCCGGCACTGGGCGTCGATGGCGGAACGCTCGTCGTCGGGCAGGCCGCCGACCTCCAACAGGCCGTTGACGAACATGCGCATGCCCTGGGGCGTCGGCAGGCGGCCGGCCGAGGTGTGCGGTGCATAAAGCAGCCCGAGATATTCCAGATCGGCCATGACGTTGCGGATGGTCGCCGGCGACAGATGCACCGGCAACCGGCGCGACAGCGTGCGCGAGCCGATGGGTTCGCCCGTGTGCACGTATTCCTCGACGATATGCCGAAAAATCTCGCGCGAGCGTTCGTTCAACTCGGTAATCACGGGGCTTCGGCCACGAAGCATGGGCATAGTTTTCCAACCGGTTCCGCCGCCGGAATCTAGTGAGCGCTGCCGGCTTGTCAACTTTGGGGAAGGCAGGGGGGTGAAGGGTGGACGCGGACGCCCCGAACCGCTAGGGTTCCGGCCAATTCCATCTGCAAAAGAGTTTCCGCCGTCATGAGACCTTCCGGCCGCGCCTTCGACCAGCTTCGCACCATCTCCCTCGAACCCGGCTTCTCGCGCTATGCCGAGGGGTCGTGCCTGGCTCGCTTCGGCGAAACCCACGTGCTGTGCACCGCCAGCGTGGAAGAGAAGGTGCCGTCCTTCCTGCGCAATTCCGGCAAGGGCTGGGTGACGGCGGAATACGGCATGCTGCCGCGCTCGACCCACACCCGCACCGACCGCGAGGCGGCCAAGGGTAAGCAATCCGGCCGCACCCAGGAAATCCAGCGCCTGATCGGCCGTTCCTTGCGTGCCGTCACCGATTTGACCGCCATGGGCGAGATGCAGATCAAGGTCGATTGCGACGTGCTGCAGGCCGATGGCGGCACCCGCACCGCCTCGATCACCGGCGCCTATGTGGCGCTGTACCTGGCGTTCCAGAAGCTGGTGGCGTCCGGCAAGCTGGCCGCCGTGCCGCTGGTCGACCATCTGGCCGCCGTGTCTTGCGGCATCTACGAAGGCCACGCCGTGCTGGACCTGGACTATGCCGAGGATTCGTCGGCCCAGGCCGATTCCAATTTCGTGCTGACCGGCACCGGCGGCATCGTCGAGGTCCAGGGCACCGCCGAGGAACGTCCGTTCTCGCGCGATCAGTTCCAGACCCTGCTGCAACTGGCGGAAAAGGGCGTGGCCGAGCTGGTGGCGGCGCAGAAGAAGGTGTTGGGGCTGGCATGAGCCGTCAATTCCGCGAAGGCAAATTGGTGATCGCCAGCCACAACGCCGGCAAGGTCCGCGAGATCGGCGAGCTGCTGGCGCCGTTCGGCGTCGAAGTGGTGTCGGCCGGCGCCCTGGGGCTGGCCGAGCCGGAGGAAACCGGCACCACCTTCGTTGCCAACGCGGAACTAAAGGCCCATGCCGCCGCCAAGGCCGCCAACCTGCCCGCCTTGGCCGACGATTCCGGCCTGGCGGTGGACGGCCTGGGCGGCGATCCCGGCATCTATTCCGCCCGCTGGGCGGGGCCGAGCAAGGACTTCGCCGCCGCCATGGCGCTGGTGAACGACAAGCTGGGCGCCAATCCCGACCGCCGCGGCCGCTTTGTCTGCGCCCTGGCGCTGGCGTGGCCCGATGGCGCTTGCGAAACCTTCGAGGGCGTGGTCGAGGGCGAGCTGGTATGGCCGCCGCGCGGCTTGGCCGGTTTCGGCTATGACCCCATGTTCCAGCCCAACGGCCACGCCATCACCTTCGGCGAGATGGAGCCGGCGGCCAAGCACGAGATCAGCCACCGCGCCGACGCCTTCCGCAAGCTGGTGGCGACGTGCTTCAAGTAGGATTGACGACGGCCACGCCCTAACCCACCGTCATTCCCGCGAAAGCGGGAATCCATGGTTCCGCAGCACCATATCCAGCCGGGTAGGATTGCATCCGGCCCACCATGGACCCCCGCTTTCGCGGGGGTGACGAGAGGCGGGGACCCATACCCAGTTACATCCCATGATCATGAAAAACCCCGGTTTCGGCATTTACATCCACTGGCCGTTCTGTCTGTCGAAGTGCCCCTATTGCGACTTCAACAGCCATGTGGCCGCCCGCATCGACCAGCCGCGCTGGCGCGCCGGCTTGCTGCGCGAGCTTGACCACTTCGCCGCGCTGAAGCCCGGCGCCCAGGTCACCAGCATCTTTTTCGGCGGCGGCACCCCCAGCCTGATGGAGCCGGCCACCGCCGCCGCCCTGATCGAGCGCGTCGCCGTGTTGTGGCCGACCGCGCCCGATCTGGAAATCACCATGGAGGCCAATCCCTCGACGGTGGAGGCCGACCGTTTCCGCGACTTCCGCGCCGCCGGCATCGGCCGGCTGTCACTGGGGGTGCAGGCGCTGGACGATGCCTCGCTGAAGTTCCTGGGCCGCCGCCATGATGCAGGGGAGGCGTTGCGGGCGTTGGAGATCGCCGGCGCCCTGTTCCCGCGCTTTTCCTTCGACCTGATCTACGCCCGGCCCGGCCAAACCCCGGCGGCGTGGGCGGCGGAACTGACCCGCGCCTTGGCCATGGCCGGCGACCATCTGTCCATGTACCAACTGACCATCGAGGACGGCACCGCCTTTGCCCCGGCCTATGCGCGCGGCGAGTTCGTCCTGCCGTCCGAGGACGAGCAGGCCGAGATGTTCGAGATCACCCGCGAGCTGACCGCGAGCGCCGGCCTGCCGGCCTATGAGGTGTCCAACCATGCCCGCCCGGGCGGCGAATGCCGTCACAACCTGACCTATTGGCTGGGCGGCGATTATGTCGGCGTCGGCCCCGGCGCCCACGGCCGTCTGAACGGCGAGGCCTGGCGCCAGCACCGCGCCCCCGACATCTGGCTGGGCCGGGTCGAAACCGACGGCCACGCGACGCAAGAGCGCGAGGCATTGGACCCCGCCACCCGCGCCGAGGAAATGGTGATGATGGGCCTGCGCCTGGCGGACGGCATCGACGCCGCCACCTTCGCCGCCGCCAGCGGCCGCTCGCTGTGGGACGTGCTCGACGCCGTCGGCGTGGCGCGCATGGAGGAGGGCGGCTTCCTGGAACGCAGTGCGGCCGGCGTCAAGGCGACACCGGCCGGCATGCTGGTTCTCAATGCGCTGATCGCGGAAATCCTGGGCTGATCGGCAGCCATGTGTTCAGGTGGCCAGCATCCTGCAGTTACACGGATCAACACGGATGGGCGCGGATAGGCACAGATAGGGATTGTTCCTTTATCTGTGCCTATCTGCGCCCATCCCGTTCATCTGTGTTACGGCTGGCTCTATCCGCCCGGAATGCGCCGGACGCCGCCCGGCCTTACTGCCCCGGCACCGCGAAGGAATTGGGCGCCGGGCTGACTTCGCGCGGGCCGGCGGCGCTGATCTGGCGCACCGCCAGGCCGCGTTCGGACGTGCCGTCGGGCGACAGGCGGAAGACACCGTCGACACCGGCGAAGCCCACCGGGTTGGTCAGCGAGGCGGCGGAATAATCGCCCTGGGGCTGGCGCGCCAGGATGGCGGCCAAGGCGGTGGCGTCGTAGGCGATCGAGGCGATGCCGCCCAGACGGCCGGGCAGCGGACCGAACGCCTTGCCATAGCGCGCCTCGAATTCCTGATGGGCCGCCACCGGCGCCGCCGGATAAAGGCCGCCCTGCAGCGACGGTTCGTTGGCAAGGCGGGGATCGTCCCACAGCAGGGTGCCGAGGAACGCCACCTGTTCCGGATTGACGTCGTAATAGGTCACCAGCGACGCCAACTGGCGCAGGCGGGCGCCTTCGTCGGGGATCATCACCGCGTCGAACGCCACCGCACCGGTGGCCTGGTTGGTTTCCTTGCCCTTGCCGCGCCCACGCTGGTCGGCATCGGTCAGCCGGCGCACCGCCGGGGTCAAATCGGCCGAGGCGGGATCATAGAACTCCACCTTGACCACGCGGCCGCCCTGGGCCGGCACGGCGGCGCGGAAGGCGTCGGCGACGGCGCGGCCGTATTCGTCGGAACGGACCAGCAGGGCAAAGCGTTCCTTGCCCTGCGAGCGGGCGTAGCCGACCACGCGGTTGACCTGCGAGCCGGGCAGGAAGCCCAGGGTATAGACGCCGTTGCCCAGCGCGTTGCGGTCGGTGGTGAAGGCCAGCAGCGGCACGTTGTGTTCGCGCGCCAGCGGTGCCACCGCCTTGACCTCGTGCGAGAACAACGGCCCCAGCACGATGTCGGCGCCCTGGGCCAGCGCCTGGTTGGCGGCGGCGGCGGCGCCCTCGGCGGTGCCCTTGGTGTCGAGCGGGATCAGGTTGAAGCGTTGGTCGGCCAGTTCGAACAGCGCCAATTGGGCGGCGCTGGACATGGCCTGACCCAGGGCCGCCTGCGGCCCCGACAGCGGCACCAGCAGGGCGGCACGCACTTCGTCCTTGTCGGCCAGCCGGGCCGACGGGGCGCTGGGCGGCAGCGGCGCCATGCCAAAGGCGGCCTCGGGCGCGGGGAAGGGCACCGTGGTCGGCGGCGGCAACGCCTCGGACTGAACGCTCGGCGCCGGTGGCATCGGGACCGGACGGTCAGGCGATACCGCGCGCGGCGGCGCCGGGGCCTGAACTTGCGGCCGCGACGCGTCGGCGGTCTGAGCCGGCTTGGTTCCCGCCAGCCACGGTGGTAAGTCTGCTTGCTGACATCCGCTTACCAACAAGGCAGCGATCAATGGCAAGGCCGCGACAAGACGCACCGGAAGCCTCCAACGAACAGAGCGACGATGGCGCCGAGGGTAGACCGCCACGGCGGGGAAGTAAACCGGCGCCGGGCCTCTATCTGGTGGCTACGCCCATCGGCAACATGGGCGACATCACCTATCGCGCCGTCGAGGTGCTGCGCGCCGCCGATCTGGTGGCGTGCGAGGACACAAGGGTGTCGGGCAAGCTGATGACGCGGCTGGGGCTGGACCGGCCGATGATGCCCTATCACGAACACAATGCCGAACGCGCCCGGCCGCACCTGATCGCGCGGCTGAAGGAAGGCGCGGTGGTGGCGTTGATTTCCGACGCCGGCACGCCGCTGGTGTCCGATCCCGGCTATCGCCTGGTGCGCGCCTGCGTCGCCGAGGACATCGCCGTCACCGCGTTGCCCGGCGCCTCGGCGGTAACCACGGCGCTGCAATTGTCGGGATTGCCCAACGACCGTTTCCTGTTCGCCGGCTTCCTGCCCAACAAGGCGCATGGCCGCCGCCAGTCGTTGCGGGAACTGGCGCAGGTGCCGGCGACGTTGGTGTTCTTCGAATCGCCCAACCGCCTGGCCGAATCCCTGGCCGACATGGCCGCCGTGCTGGGACCGCGTCCGGCGGCGGTAGCGCGCGAGCTGACCAAGCTGCACGAGGAAGTGGCGCGCGACGATCTGTTCACCCTGGCCAACCGCTATGCCGAGGCGCCGCCGCGCGGCGAGATCGTCGTCGTCGTCGGCCCGCCCGACGCCGAGGCCGAGGCGACGCCCGACGACCTTGACGCCCGTCTGCGCGCCGAGGTGGACAAGGGCGCCAGCATCAAGGACGCCGCCGCATTGGTGGCGGCCGAGACCGGCCATCCCCGCCGCGACCTTTATGCCCGCGCGCTCAAGCTGTTCCGCGGCGACAACGAAGCATGAGCGCCTCCGGCGGAGACATCGTATGAGCGCCTCCGGCGGAGACATCGTATGAGCGCCTCCGGCACTCGCGGCCGGCGCGCCGAGACCCTGGCGGCGTGGTGGCTGCGGCTGAAGGGCTATCGCGTGCTGGCGCGCGGCTTCGCCATCGGGCGTGGAAGCGGCGCCGGCGAGATCGACCTGATCGTGCGGCGGGGCAGGGTGGTTGCCTTCGTCGAGGTCAAGGCGCGGGCCGATCTGGCCCGGGCCGCCGCCGCCATCACCCCGGCGCAACAGGGCCGCATCGCCCGCGCCGCCCGCGCCTTTATCGCCAACCGCGCCGCCTTGGCCGATTGCGTCCTGCGCTTCGACGCCGTGCTGGTGACGCCCGGCGCTTTTCCCCGCCACATTTGCGACGCTTGGCGGATGGATACCTGAGCCGTTACAGTCATTCGCGTCACCGTCTCCTCCCAATTCGCTCAAGGATGCCGTCGTGAAGATGATTCGCCTCCTCACCATCGCCCCCGTCGTGTTGTCCGCCGCCCTGTTGTCGGGCTGTGCCGGCGCGGTCATCGGCGCCGGCGCCTCGACTGCCTCCGCCGCCTCCGAGGAGCGCGGCCTGGACGGTGCCGTGGACGACATCAAGATCCGCGCCGAGATCAATCACCTGTGGTTCCAGCGCGACGTCGAGATGTATCGCCAGGTCACCCTGACCATCAAGGAAGGCCGCGTGCTGCTGACCGGCACGGTGCCGACCGCCGAGGCGCGCGTCGAGGCGGTGCGGCTGGCATGGCAGCCGGCCGGCGTGCGCGAGGTGCTGAACGAAATCCAGCTCAGCAGCGGCGAAACCGGCTTCACCGACTACACCCGCGACGTCACCATTTCGCAGAAGATGAAGGCCAAGCTGCTGTTCGATAAGGAAATCCGCAACATCAACTACACCGTCGACGTCAACGAGGGCGTCATCTACCTGATGGGAATCGCCCAGAGCGAGGCCGAGCTGGAGCGGGTGATCGCCTATGCCCGCGACATTTCCGGCGTGCGCGGCGTGGTCAACCATGTGCGGATGAAGAATGATCCGCGCCGCAACGGCCAGTAATTCGATGGCAACGGCCAGCCCGCTGGCCCAGCTTGCCCGCCTGGGCGCCGACCCCGGCCTATCCCTGGCCGACGGCGCCCTGGCTTTTGCCGCCGTTCATGGCGACAACGGCGATCTGGCCGCGCTGGACGGCTGGGCCGAGGGCCTGAGCCGCACCGACGGCATCGGCGCCCTGGCCGACCGCCTGAGCGGCCTGCGCCTGGACGAAGCCGAGCCGCGCCAGTTGCCGCAGGTGCTGGCCGAAGGCGCCGGAACCCCCGCCGCCTTGGCCATCCTGTGGCTGGAAGTGGCGCGCCGGGCCGGCTGGGACGCGGAAGCGCTGGCCTTCCCCGGCCTGGTGCCGGTGCGGCTGACCGATGGCGACGGCCGCCGGGTCATCGTCGATCCCACCAGCGGCGGCGCCCCGTTGCAGCCGGCCGATCTGCGGGCCGTGGTCAAGGCGGCGGAGGGGGCGGCGGCCGAGTTGCGGCCGGAACTTTTCATCCCCATGTCCAACCGTGCCATCCTGCTGCGGTTGCAGACCGAAATTCGCGGCGCCGCGCTGCACGACGGCCGTGTCACCCAGGCGGTAGCGGTGGTCGACGCCATGCTGGCCTTCGCCCCCGACGAAGTGCCGTTGTGGCGCGAAGCCGGCATGATGAACCTGCGGCTGGACCGCATGGCGGCGGCCATCGCCGCGCTGGAACAATTCGCCGCCCGCACCGCCAACGGCGCGGCGCGGCGGCGGACCCAACAGTTGCTGCACGAGCTGCGTGCGCGCCTGCCCTAAGGAGAATTAAGGTGAGCCTGGCCGTCGCCATCCAGATGGACCCCATCGAGACCGTCAACATCAACGCCGATTCCACCTTCGCCCTGGCGCTGGAGGGGCAGCGGCGCGGCCACGCCCTGTTCCATTACCTGCCCAGCGCGCTGGCGCTGAAGAACGGCCGGGTGTCGGCGCGGGTGCGCCCGCTGCAGGTGCGGCGAGAAGCCGGCAACCACTTCACCCTGGGCGACGAGGTGCTGGTCGACCTGGCGACCATGGACGTGGTGCTGATGCGCCAGGACCCGCCCTTCGACATGGCCTACATCACCGCCACCCACCTGTTGGAACACATCCACCCCAAGACCCTGGTGGTGAACGACCCCATCCACGTGCGCAACGCACCCGAAAAGCTACTGGTCACCCATTTCGAAGGGCTGATGCCGCCGACGCTGATCACCGCCGACCGCCAGCAGATCCTGGATTTCCGCGAGGAATACAAGGACATCGTGCTGAAGCCGCTGTTCGGCAACGGCGGCGCCGGCGTATTCCACATCACCCCGGGCGACGAGAACCTGAATTCCCTGCTGGAGCTGTTCACCCAGCTCTATCGCGAGCCGGTGATCGTGCAGCAATACCTGCCCGAAGTGCGCCAGGGCGACAAGCGCATCATCCTGGTCGACGGCAAGGCCGCCGGCGCCGTCAATCGCGTACCGGCCAACGGCGAGGCGCGGTCGAACCTGCATGTGGGCGGCAAGGCGGTGAAGGCGGAATTGACGGCGCGCGACCGGGAAATCTGCGACGCCATCGGCCCGACCTTGCGCGAACGCGGCCTGATCTTCGTCGGCATCGACATCATCGGCAACTACCTGACCGAGATCAACGTGACCTCGCCGACCGGCATCCAAGAGATCGACCGCTTCGACGACGTCTGCATCGAAGCCCAGATTTGGGATGCCATCGAGTTGCGCCGCGCCGCGACCAGCGCGGTTCCCACCGCCTGAGAAAGCGGCGATTTCCGCATAAATCAAAGCGTTAACGCTTTGTTTGCCAATGGCGCTTTAAGGTGGCGGCCTGCGAACCGGGCCGTCCCATCTCTTTTGGCGCCATTTAACTGCGCATGGGGTTGATCGAACAACTACCATCCGAGTTAACGCGGCATTCCTGTTGCGCTGCTGCAACATCATTGCAGGCGGACGGGCACCACCACCCCGCTGGCGGGCAGCTCCACCACCGCGTCGCCGAACTCGACCGCCGACAAGCCCGGCCGTGCGTCGCGCGAAAAGCCATAGGGTTCGCTCGGCACCCCCAGCCAGGTGCGGTCCAGTTGCTGGTTGCCGTTGACATCCTGATAGGCGGCGACGGCATAGAGGCCGGGGGGCAGGTCGGCGATGGTCACCCTTACCCGGCCGTCGCGCGGCACCACCGCGATGGCCGCCAGCGCATGGGTCTGGGTGGCAAATCCCTCGGCATCGGCGAACACCATCGCCCGCACCGTTCCGGGGCCGGAGGCACCGCTGACGGCCAGCGTCAGGTCGGCGGCGGCGGCGGGCAGCGGCGCCAGCGCCACGGCCAAAGTGAAACGAAGACGACGAAGCGCCTGCATCACGACACCTTCCACACCATCAGGGGAATGACGGCCAACGGCAGCACGGTGGCGACGGTGCCCCAGATAACCCATTGTTTTTCCAGCCGCCAATAGGCGTCCGGGATGGCGCCGCCATCGGCAAACGCCCGGGTCAGCCGGGTCAACTTGCCTTGGACCGGGATCAGAACGGCAAGCCAGACCACGCCCGAAGCGATGAAAAGCGCGTCGCCCCAGGCAATCCAGGTGGTAGTGAACGGGATGCCGTGAAGCAGTGCGTTGCCGCACCCGGCCACCGCGACCAAGGTCACGCCGCCCGTGGTGAACACCCAATCGGTCAGCGTCACCTGCCGCTGGGCGAAGGCGATGATGGTGGGATTGCGGGTCAAATCGGCCGCCACTTTCCACCAGCCGGTGACGATGATGTTGCCGATGAACAGCACCGCGCCGACGATGTGCAGGGATTTGAGGGCGAGATACAGGTCCATGTTCGCGCTCGCTTCCAGTTGTTTACACTGTTAACATTAACCTGAAAGTAAATGTGAACACTGTCAACATTGAAATGACGCGGGCATGATCGCGACCCGGAACAAACCCTATCACCACGGCAATTTGGCAGCGGTCCTGGTCGACGTGGCCGCCGCCTTGGTCGAGGAGGACGGCGCGGCGGCGGTCACCGTCCGCGCGGTGGCGCAGCGGGCGGGCGTCACCGCCACCGCGCTCTATCGCCATTACGCCGACAAGGAGGCATTGCTGACCGCGGTGGCGGCGCGCGGCTTCGCCGCCCTGGTCCAACGGTTCGAGCAGGCCCGGCCCGGCCGCGCGCCGCGCGAGGCGTTGACGGCGCTGGGCATGGCCTATGTCGACTTCGCCAACGAGCATCCCCACCTGCACGGATTGATGTTCGGCCCGCGCGTGCCCGGCGCCGACGCCAATGCCGAGCTGAGCACCCTGGCCGAGCAATCGTTTCGCCTGCTGGTCGAGGCCACGGCGGCGTGTCTGGGGCCGCAGGCGCCGCTGCAAAAGACCATGTCGACCGCCGTCGCCCTGTGGTCGCTGGTGCACGGCTTCGCCACCCTGCGCCGCGACGGCCAACTGGGCGGCATGCCCACCGACCTGCTGCCCGACCCGATTGAGATTATCTCCAGCCTGATGCCGCCGCCCTGACGGGCCGCTTGCCCAGCAGCCCCATTTTCGTTGAACATCACCCCCGCCGGTCGCCCAATGGGGGAGAAGCTGGGGATGGAGCACTGGAAGGCTGGGGCCGCGCTGGCCCTGCTGCTGGCATTGGTCGCGGCCGCGCCGGCCGGGGCCGAGGATATCGCGCCGCTGCGGCGCGGCTATTACCTGCGCGCCGATATCCCGTGCGAGCGCGCCTCGGCCGCCACCCTGACCCTGTACACCGGCAAGGCGTTCGGCACCTCGTGCAAGGCCGAGGACGTCCAAACCGCCACCCACGCCGTGCGCATCAGCCAAACCTGCCGCGAGCGCGGCTTCGTCACCCGCTCCAGCCGGCTCTACCGCATCACCAGCGACCACGAATTCGTCGTCGGTCTGGACGGCGAGAACATCCCGCATCGCCTGTGCCCGCAAGCGGACCTGCCCCCGCCATGGTCGACCACCGATTTGTCGGCCCTGCTGAGATGCAGCGACACCGAGTAAGGCCCCGCTTGCATCGCCACTCGTTTCGGGCGAAAAGCGATTGCATGCACTCGGCTGCTGGATGACATGACCGCCCACGCCCCCACCATCGCCTTTGCCGGCATCGACTGCCTGGACATCGACGTCCAGGTGCAGGTTTCCAGCGGCTTCGTTGGCTTCACCGTCGTCGGTCTGCCCGACAAAGCGGTGGGGGAGAGCCGTGAGCGTGTGCGCGCGGCGTTCAATTCGTTGGGGTTGGCGCTGCCGCCCAAGCGCATCACCGTCAACCTGGCGCCAGCCGACCTGTTGAAGGAGGGCAGCCATTTCGATTTGCCCATCGCGCTGGGGCTGCTGGCCGCCATGGGAGTGCTGCCGGCGGACGAAGTGGCGGGTTATGTGTCGTTGGGCGAGCTGGGGCTGGACGGTTCCATCGCTGCGGTCGCCGGGGTGCTGCCGGCGGCCATCGCCGCCAACGCGGCCGAGAAGGGGCTGATCTGCCCGGCGGCGCAGGGGTCCGAGGCGGCGTGGGCCGGCGACATCCAGATTCTGGCGGCACCGTCACTGCTGGCGCTGATCAACCATTTCAAGGGCACCCAGGTGCTCAGCCCGCCCACGGCCCAACTGGCCGAAGCCGAGGCGTCGCCGCTGGACCTGCGCGACATTAAGGGCCAGGAGAGCGCCAAACGCGCGCTGGAGGTGGCGGCGGCAGGGGGCCACAATTTGTTGATGATCGGGCCGCCCGGTTCGGGCAAGTCCATGCTGGCGGCGCGGCTGCCCGGCCTGCTGCCGCCGCTGGCGCCGGCCGAGGCGCTGGAGGTCAGCATGATTCATTCGGTGGCGGGCAAGCTGGCCGAAGGCAAGCTGCTGAGCCAGCGCCCATTTCGTGATCCGCACCACAGCGCCTCGGTGCCGTCGTTGGTGGGCGGCGGCCAGCGGGCGCGGCCGGGCGAGATTTCTTTGGCGCATAACGGCGTGCTGTTCCTCGACGAATTACCGGAATTCCAGCGCGGCGCCTTGGAAGCACTGCGCCAGCCGCTGGAATCGGGCCGTGCCAGCGTGGCGCGCGCCAATGCCCACGTCACCTATCCAGCGCGGGTCCAGTTGGTCGCCGCCATGAACCCGTGCCGCTGCGGCTATCTTGGCGACCCGGCGCTGGCCTGCACCAAGGCGCCCCGTTGCGGCGCCGAGTACCAATCCAAGATCAGCGGGCCGTTGTTCGACCGCATCGACCTGCATGTGGAGGTGCCGGCGGTCTCACCGGCCGATCTGGCGCTGCCGCCGCCGGCCGAAGGCAGCGCCGACGTCGCCGCCCGTGTCGCCGCCGCCCGCGCGCTGCAAGCGGAGCGTTTCGCCCGGCTGGCGCCCGATCGCGCGCTCCGCTGCAACGCCGAGGCCGATGGCCAGTTGCTGGACGACATCGCCAGCCCCGATGCCGGCGGCCGCGCCTTGCTGACCGAGGCGACCGAGCGCATGCGGCTGTCGGGACGCGGCTATCACCGCGTGCTGCGCGTCGCCCGCACCCTGGCCGACCTGGCCGGCGCCGAGACCATCAGCCGCATGCATGTCGCCGAAGCGCTGAGCTATCGCCGGCTGATGCCGGGGCGGAACGGGTAAGGGAAGGAATGCCTGCCAACAGTGCGGGCGGGTACATCCAGCAGCAACACGGATGAACCCGGATAGGCGCAAATGGGCACGGATAAAGGAATAAAATTTATCTGTGCCTATCTGTGCCCATCCCGTTCATCTGTGTAACTGCTGGATGCATCCACCTATCCGGAGGGCAGCCGTTCTCAATCAATCCGCCAGTTCCACCAGCACGGGCACGTGGTCGGACGGCTGATCCCAGGCGCGGGCGTCGCGCAGGACTTGGGTCGCGCGCAGGCGGTCTTGCAGCACGGGCGTCACCCAGACATGGTCGAGGCGGCGGCCACGGTCGTTCCTGGTCCAGTCGGGCGAGCGATAGCTCCACCAGGTGAACAGGCGTTCCGTGGGCGGAATGAAGTGGCGCAGCGCATCGACGAACGGCACCGATTGCTGCAGCTTGCCCAGCAACTCGACCTCGATCGGGGTGTGGCTGACCACGCTCAGCAACTGTTTGTGCGACCACACGTCGGTTTCCAGCGGCGCGATGTTGAAGTCGCCGGCCAGCATCACCGGCCGGTCCGGGCGGTATTCGGCGCCGTACCACGTCGTCAGTTCGCGGACGAAGTCCAGCTTGTGGGCGAATTTCGGATTGGCCTCGGCATCGGGAACGTCGCCGCCGGCCGGGATGTACAGGCAATGCAACTCGATCCCATCCACCTGAGCAATCAGGTGGCGGCAATCGGCCTTGTCGCAGCGCAACGGCTTGTGGATGGCGCTCAGCGGCTGCTTGGACAGGATGGCGACGCCGTTATAGCCCTTCATGCCGTGGAAGGCCAAATGGGGGAACCCCAACTGGCGGCAGGCATCGGCGGGAAACAGGTCGTCGGTGACCTTGGTTTCCTGCAGACAGACGACGTCGGGCGCCATCTCCTCGACCACCCGCTTCAGCAGGTCGATGCGCAGACGGACGGAATTGATGTTCCAGGTGACGACACGCACGGCAGGGGGTCCTTCGGCTGACAGGGTACCGAAGTCCTAACACAAATGCCTGAGCAAGGGCACCCGGAGCGAGGCGAAGCCGAGGGACTGCGCCGTTGAGGCGCCCGAAGCGACGACGAAGCGTAGCGGAGGAGGGAAGCGAAGGTGAGGCAAGGGGCGCGGAGGCGCCCCGCCCGCCGCCTGAGGGACCAAATAAATAAAAAGGGCGCCCGGTCAGGGGGGAAGACCGGGCGCCCGGGTGCTCCGTGCGGAGCGCGTGGGGTCGGCAGGGGAAACCTACCCCACCGGCCGGGATCGTTGCGATCTCAGCCGCTCTGACCTTGAGATGGGGTGGAAACGGCCGGCGCGGTAGTACCCTGAAGTATAAGCTGCAATGCGCGGAGCGCATCTTCGACAACCTGCGAAGCGCATCCAGATTGCCGACAAGGTCTCGCACAACCTAATCGTCCGTCACCCCCGCGAAGGCGGGGGTCCATGTTGGAGCGGATGGCGGCTTATCCGTCGAGACATGGTGTTGCGGCACCATGGATTCCCGCTTTCGCGGGAATGACGGTAGACGAGAAGGGTTTTTCAGCAGCCTACATGCGCGGAGCGCATCTCCGATAACCAGCGGAGCGTATCAGCCGTCGCGCAGCTTGATCTTGCCGAAATTGGGGTCCTTGAACTCGAACAGCTTGGGGTCGAGCTTGAGGCCGGTCTGGCTTTCGTACAGCGACACCGTGGTGGTGCTGCCCTGGGCGTCGACCACCCGCCATTGCCGCAGGGCGAACGGGCTTTCCGAGAACACCAGGGTCAGCTCGCCGGCATCCGGCTCGTCGGTTTCCACCAGGCTGATGTTGAGGATGCCGGGCATGCGGGAGACGCGGGTGACGGTCAGGTCCTTGCCCACCAGCTTCACGTTCTCGCGCACCAGCACGCCGGCAGGGGTCGATCCCAGCGGGATATAGCTGGGTTCGCCCAACTCGCGGTCATGGACGATCAGGAAGCTGCCATCGGCCACCACCAGCATGGGGCTGGGCGGATCGTATTGCAGGCGCATCTTGCCCGGCCGCGACAGATAGGCGGTGCCTTCGGCCTGGTTGCCGTTGCCGGCGATTTGCAGAAAGCGCGCCTTCAGCGTGGTGACGCCGTTCAGATATTCCTCGGCACGGGCGATATCGGCCTTGTCCTGGACGGACAGGGCGGCACGCTTGGGCGCGGCCACCGCCGGCAAGGCGGCGGCCAGCGCACCGCAGGAAACGGCCATCAGCAGGCGACGGCGGGACAGGGGAAGCATGCGGACCTCTCGACTTCGAATACGCAGGGCATAGCCCCCAAACATGGCGAATTTTAGTAATCTTCGTTGGTACGGCGCACCAGAACCTCGCGCTTGCCCACATGGTTGGGCTTGCCGACCACGCCTTCGGTTTCCATGCGCTCGATCAGGCGGGCGGCGCGGTTATAGCCGATCTGCAGGTGGCGCTGGATGAAGCTGGTCGAGGCCTTGCCCTCGCGCGCCACCAACGCCACCGCCTGGTCATAGAGATCGTCACCCGACGAGCCGCCGCCACCCCCCATCTCGGCGCCGCCCATCATTTCCTCTTCCTCGGTGACGGCTTCCACGTAATTGGGTTCGCCCTGGTGGCGCAGGTGCTCCACGACCTTCTCGACTTCCTGGTCCGAGACGAAGGGGCCGTGCACGCGGCTGATGCGGCCGCCGGCCGCCATGTACAGCATGTCGCCCTGACCCAGCAGTTGCTCGGCGCCCTGTTCGCCCAGGATGGTGCGGCTGTCGATCTTGCTGGTGACCTGGAACGAGATGCGGGTGGGGAAATTGGCCTTGATGGTGCCGGTGATGACGTCGACCGACGGCCGCTGCGTCGCCATCACGATGTGGATGCCGGCGGCGCGCGCCATCTGGGCCAGACGCTGCACCGCCGCCTCGATGTCCTTGCCGGCCACCAGCATGAGGTCGGCCATTTCGTCGACGATGACGACGATGAAGGGCAGCGCCGTCAGCTCGAGCAACTGGTCTTCGTAGATCGGCTTGCCGGTATCGGGGTCGAAGCCAGTCTGCACCGTGCGGGTCAACTGCTCGCCGCGCTCGCGCGCCTCGGCCAGGCGCTGGTTGTAGCCGGCGATATTGCGGACACCCAACTGGCTCATGGCGCGATAGCGGTCTTCCATCTCGCGCACCGCCCATTTCAGCGCCACCACCGCCTTGCCCGGCTCGGTCACCACCGGGGCCAGCAGATGGGGGATGCCGTCATAGACCGACAGTTCCAGCATCTTGGGGTCGATCATGATCAGGCGGCATTCGTCCGGCGTCAGCCGGTACAGCAGCGACAGGATCATGGTGTTGACCGCCACCGACTTGCCCGAGCCGGTGGTGCCGGCGATCAGCAGATGCGGCATGCGGGCAAGGTCGACCATGACCGGACCGCCGCCGATATCCTTGCCCAGCACCAGGGTCAGCTTGGCCGGCGCCTTCTCGAACGCTTCCGAGGCCAGCAGCTCGCGCAGGAACACCACCTCGCGCCGGGAATTGGGCAGCTCGATGCCGATGACCGACCGGCCGGGAATGGTGGCGATGCGGACGGACAGCGCGCTCATGGACCGCGCGATGTCGTCGGCCAGGCCGATGACGCGGCTGGTCTTGGTGCCGGGGGCCGGCTCCAGCTCGTACAGCGTCACCACCGGACCGGGGCGGACCTTCACCACCTTGCCGTTGACGCCGAAATCCTCCAGCACGCTTTCCAGCATCTTGGCGTTTTGGGCCAGGGAGTCCTGGTTGATCAGGGTGCGGTTCTGCTCGGGCGGCAGCGCCAGCAGGGTCAGCGGCGGCGGCTCGTAGCCGGAAGGGGTCGGCTCGCCCAGATCCAGGTTGCCCTGGCGGGCGGCACGTTCGCGCTTTCCTGCCGCCGGCGGCGGCCGCTTGGGCTGGACCAGCGCGCCTTGCTGCGGCATCTGCACCGGCGCGACGTCGTCGTTGTCGTCCTCTTGCGCCAGCGGGGCGGGGGCGAACGGCGACACCTCGTCGCCGTCGTCCTCGGCGGGGGCGGGCGGCGTCCAGCGCGGTTCCCGCATGATGCGCGGCTCGCCGCCGCCCATCACCGCATCGCGGCGGAATACCGGCGTATCGCCGACGCGCTGGCGCAGCGCCCCGGCGGCATGGCTGGTCGCCACCGCCACTTCGATGGAGCGGCGGCCGGCACGGCCGATCCCGGCCCAATCGGCGGGCGACAGCCCCAGCGCGAACACCAGCAGCGCCAGGCCGACAAACAAGGCGGCGACGCCGACGGTCCACCCCAGATCGGGCGGCAGCAGGCCGGCCAGGGCGGCGGCACTGACCTTGCCCAGCGCGCCGCCTGCACCAGCGGGCAAAGCCGCCATCTGCGGCAACGGCAAGACGGCGCACGCGATGGACAGCAGCACGACCACCACCGGCAGCACGGCGATGCGGCCGCCCCACAGGCTGGGTGCCTGGGCGCGGATGGCGACGCGCAGGCCCCAGATGGCGGCGACCAGCACCGCCAAGGCGGCGCCGATCCCGAACAATTGGGTCAGCAGGTCGGCAAGGCTGGCCCCCAGGATGCCCAGCGCATTGTTGACCGGGCCGGTGACGGCGGTATTGAACGAGGGATCACGCGGGTCGGCGGTCATCAGCGCCACCGCCAGCAGCACGGCGACGCCCAGCAGCACGATGCCGCCCAGCCGCACCGCCAGCCGGCGCAGGGCGTCCACGGCACCTTTCGGCAGGAACTTGCCGCGAGCGACGCCCTTCTTGGCAATGGCCATATGGTGCCCCCCTACAGGATTTCGGCGATACGGGTCAGCGCTTGTTCGGTCAGGTCGAGGTCATGCACCAGCGCCACCCGGATGAAGCGGTCGCCGACGCCATCGCGCGCCAGATATTTGCCGGGCAGCACGCGGATCTTGCCCTGGCGCCACAGTTCGACCGCGGCGTTCTCGCCGTCGCCGACGTCGAGCCACAGGAAGAAACCACCCTGGGGCCGGGCGAAGCCGGGACGGTTGCCGAGCAGGCGTTCGGCGATATCCAGCTTGGCGCGATAGAGCGCGCGGTTTTCCTCGACATGGCCCTCGTCGCGCCACAGCGCGGTGGCGGCGGCCAGGATGGGCAGCGGCGTCGCCGCGCCGGCATAGGACCGCAGACGGGCGAACCCCGCCATCACCTTGGCATCGCCGGCAACGAAGCCCGAGCGCAGACCGGGTGCGCTGGAGCGCTTGGACAGCGAATGGAACACGACCACGTTGTCGACCGAACCACCCAAGGCGGCGCAAGCCTCGAGCGCGCCGGCCGGCTCGGCCCGGTCCCAGATTTCCGAATAGCATTCGTCCATGGCCAGGACGAAGCCGTACTGGCGCGCCAGCAGGATCGTGCGCTTGAGCAGGTCGAGATCGGCCACCGACCCTTGCGGATTGGCCGGGCTGCACAGATAGGCAAGCTGGGTGCGGGCCAGCACTTCCGCCGGCAGGGTGGAATAATCGGGCTGCGACGCCGGCCCGGTGGCGCCGGGCACGAAGACCGGCTCGGCCCCGGCCATGATCGCGGCGCCGACATAGACCTGATAGAACGGATTGGGCAGCAGAACGACCGGCTTTTCCCCGGTCTCAGCCGGCGACACCACCGTCTGGGCGATCAGATACAGCGCCTCGCGCGTGCCGGCTACCGGCAGCACCATGCGATCGACATCGATCATGCCGTCGGGCAGCTTGAACCGACGGTTCAGCCACGCCGCCACCGCCTGGCGAAATTCCGGGCTGCCGTTGGCCGGCGGGTACTTGCCCCACAGCCCGGCCTTGTCATGCAGGATGCGCGGCACCAGGGCAGGCGGGGCATGCTGCGGCTCGCCGATGGACATGACGATGGAGTCGGGCGTGGCAGGGCCGCCGAGCAGATCGGTCAGGCGCTGGAAGGGATAATCGGTCAATAGGTCGAGACGGTCGTTCACCTTGGTCCCCGGCATGCTTTGGTCGCAAGATGTTCTACCCGATTTGCAAGGAAACGCCCAAGCGGGATGTGTGAGGCAACGAACGCCCCCTGCCCGCCCCCACCCCCCACCCAACCCTCCCCCGCAAGGGGGGAGGGATAAGACGCCCATCCTCGGGCACCCGGAGCGAGCACAGCGAGGGACTGGCGCATTGAGCGCCCGCGAGCCACAGCGAGCGTAAGCAAGCGGGCGGATGCCCGCGCCCGCAGGGACAAACAAAAAAAGAAAAGGGGCGCAGCCTCTCGGCCACGCCCCCTTCCCGCATATCCCCCGTGCCGGAGGGATTGGGATCAGTGAACGGTTTCGCCGTGCAGGGCGAGATCGAGGCCTTCGCGCTCTTCCTCGTTCGACACGCGCAGGCCCATCACCAGGTCGACCAGCTTGAGCAGGATGAAGCTGACGATGGCGGTATAGGCCAGGGTGATGGCGACGGCGTAGAGCTGGGTCAGCACCTGACCGCCGTTGCCTTCCAGCAGACCGGCGGTGCCGCCGATCTTTTCCACCGCGAACACGCCGGTCAGGATGGCGCCGACGATGCCGCCCACGCCGTGCACGCCGAAGGCGTCCAGCGAGTCGTCATACTTGAGGGCATGCTTGAGGCCGGTCGCGCCCCAGAAGCAGACCACACCGGCAACCAGACCGATGATCAGCGCACCCTTGGGGCCGACGAAGCCGGCGGCGGGGGTGATGGCGACCAGGCCGGCGACGGCGCCCGAGACGATGCCCAGGACCGACGGCTTCTTGCGCAGGATCCATTCGGCGAACATCCACGACAGGGCGGCGGCGGCGGCGGCGATCTGGGTGACGGTCATGGCCATGCCGGCACGGCCGTCGGCGGCCAGGGCGGAGCCGGCGTTGAAGCCGAACCAGCCAACCCACAGCAGCGAGGCGCCGATGACAGACAGGGTCAGGTTGTGCGGAGCCATGTTGTCGGTGCCGAAGCCCTTGCGCGGGCCGAGAACCAAGCAGGCGACCAGACCGGCGACACCGGCGTTGATGTGCACCACGGTACCGCCGGCGAAGTCCAGCGCGCCCATGGCACCGATGAAGCCCAGCGCGGTGCCGTCGGCGTTCAGCGCCCACACCCAGTGGCAGATCGGGGCATAGACCACCAGCATCCACAGGGTCATGAACACCAGCATGGAGGAGAACTTCATGCGGTCGGCGAAGGCGCCGGTGATCAGGGCCGGGGTGATGATGAAGAAGGTCATCTGGAACATCATGAACACCGATTCGGGGATGTTGCCCGACAGGGTGGTCTTTTCGATGCCGTCCAGGAACAGGCGGTCAAGGCCGCCGATATAGGGGCTGGTACCGGTGAAGGCCAGCGAATAGCCGATCACCATCCACAGCACGGTGCCCAACGCGGTAAGCGCGAAGCTCTGCATCATGACGCCCAGCACGTTCTTCTTGCGCACCATGCCGGCATAGAACAGCGCCAGGCCGGGGATGGTCATCATCAGCACCAGGGCGGTGGAGACCAGCATCCACGCGGTGTTGCCGGTGTCGAGCGTCGGCACGGCGGCGGCAGCGGCCGGAGCGGCCTCGGTAGCGGCCTCCTCGGCCCAGGCGGCCGAGGCGGACAGCAGGGTGCCCATGACCGGGACCATGCCTGCAGCAACATTCTTGAAACGATGGATCATGGGTTACCCCCGAAACGGCTCAGCCTTGTGATCTGGCGCCGGCGCCGGGGCCTTCTGGGAGGAGAAAGGACACCCGGGCCGGCTCTCACTGTCATTAACAAGAAACGTGCCAACTCCCCAATGCCGGGATTCCGCCCTGCCCTGCCCGCCCCCGCCCCGGCGGCTGATGCGAAAATATGCAGCAATCACTCTAGTTGCCTGCGATGAAGGCACACTCGGGGCGGCCATTCCCTGCCGAGCCGCAAACAAAAAGGCCCGGAGCTTGGCTCCGGGCCTTCGCGTTGCTGCTCGGGGAGAGATCACAGCGCGTCGTTGTTGGCCTCGCCGGTGCGAATGCGATAGGCCTGGGCGATGTCCATGACGAACACCTTGCCGTCGCCGATCTTGCCAGTGCGGGCCGACGTCTGGATCGCCTCGATGACCTGATCGGCGATGTCGTCGTTGACGGCGACTTCGATCTTCACCTTGGGCAGGAAGTTCACGACGTATTCGGCGCCGCGATAAATCTCGGTTTGTCCCTTCTGCCGGCCGAAACCCTTGACCTCGCTCACGGTCAGGCCCTGGACGCCCAGCGGAGTCAGCGCCTCGCGCACTTCGTCCAGCTTGAAGGGCTTGATGATGGCCATGATCAGCTTCATCTGTGGTCCCCATAGATATGGGCGGTATCTCATCCCCGCGGCGCCGACTGCTGAAGCCGGGCCGCCGTGGGATGTCCGCCGGTTGATTGGTCGCAAACGGCCTTGCGATCCTCCGCGTGGGTTTTCCCTTTCAAGAGCCGTGCCGGAATGGTCCACGACCTGGGCGCGAACGATTCCGCGCCTTCGGCGGCCCGGCCGTCAACACCTTTGCTTAAAACATGAGCGGAAGCCGCCCGGTTTTGCCTGTTTCCTGCGCGAGCGACGGCGCGACCTTGCACGCCGCCGCCTTCGGTGGCACATCTTCGGGCATGGCTGATACCAAAGACACAGCGCTTCCCCCCTTCGTCGACGTCGCCATCGTTGGTGGCGGTCCCATCGGCGGCCTGACCGCCTGCTGCCTGGCCTCGGCCGGGCTGAGCGTGGCGGTGATCGAGGCGACCGACCCGGCAACCCTGGCGAAGCCGGGCAGCGACGGCCGCTCCATCGCCATCGCGCTGTCGGCGCAGCGGGTGTTCGAGGGCGCCGGCGCCTGGGCGTTCATGGCGCCCGAGGCCGAGCCGATCCTGGAGATCCGCGTCACCGACGGCGCCTCGCCGCTGTTCCTGCATTACGACCACGACGCCATCGGCGACGAGCCGTTCGGCTGGATCGTCGAGAACACCACCATCCGCCGCGCCGTGCATCAGCGGCTGGGCCAATTGCCCAGCGCCCATGTCGTCGCCCCGGCACGGGTGGAAACCGTGGAGCGCGCCGCCAGCCACGCCACCGTCACGCTGGCCGACGGCCGCTCGCTGCGCGCCGCCCTGGTGGTGGCCGCCGACGGCCGCCCGTCGCCCACCCGCACCGCCGCCGGCATCCGCCTGACCCGCTGGGACTATCACCAGTCGGGCATCGTCTGCACCGTCGCGCACGAAAAGCCCCATCACGGCGTGGCGCACGAGCATTTCCTGCCCAGCGGCCCATTCGCCATCCTGCCCATGCGCAGCACGCCCGAGCATCCGCACCGTTCGTCCATCGTGTGGACAGAAAAGCTGCATCTGGCCGACGCCATCGTCAAACAGAGCGACGACGGCTTCCTGGCCGAGTTGCACACCCGTTTCGGCGACATCCTGGGCGACATCGCGCTGGACAGCCCGCGCTATCATTATCCGCTGTCGCTGCAAATCGCCGAGCGCGCCATCGACCGCCGGCTGGCGTTGATCGGCGACGCCGCCCACGGCATGCATCCCATCGCCGGCCAGGGCATGAACATGGGCGTGCGCGACGTCGCCGCCTTGGCCGAGGTGGTGGTGGACGCCCGCCGGCTGGGCCTGGACGTGGGCGGGCCGGATGTGCTGGAGCGCTATCAGCGCTGGCGCCGCTTCGACAACATGCTGATGCTGGGATTGACCGACGCCCTGGTGCGGCTGTTCAGCAACGATATCGGCCCGCTGAAACTCGCCCGCGATCTTGGCCTCGCCGCAGTCCAGGCGATGCCGCGCACCAAGCGCTTCTTCATGAAGCACGCCATGGGCGTGGTCGGCGATCTGCCCCGCCTGATGCGGGGTGAGAGGCTTTAGGTATATCCCCTCTCCCATCCCATGGGAGAGGGAGGGACCCACGAAGTGGGAGGGTGAGGGAGCCGGAGACTCTGGAGTCCGTGGCGGGCCCACCCCCGGCGGGGCGCCCCCCCAACCCCCC
>JBLNBE010000065.1:0-29513 GCA_050259735.1 Bacteroidota bacterium | reverse complement strand
CTCAAAGCCCATCTCCGCCGAATTGGCGCACGCACCATCAGTGCCCTATGGGACGCCGTCGGCAGTATCTGCGACCTCTACTCGCCCGACGAATGCCTGAACTATCTCAGGCACGCCGGATATGTTTCAGATTAAAGGCGCGATGCTCTAAGCCGATACCCCACCCCCGGTTCGGTTACGATCAGGCAGGGCTGCGCCGGGTCGGTCTCCAACTTCTGGCGCAACTGGTTGACGTAGACCCGCAAATAGGCGGTGTCGTCCACGTGGGCGGCGCCCCAGACCTTGCCCAGGACTTCCTTGTGGGTCAGGACGTGGTCGGGGGTACGGGCGAAGAACTCCAGCAGCTCCCATTCCCGCTTGGACAGGTGCACTTCTTCGCCGTTCTTGGTGATCAGGCGGCGGGTGAGGTCGATGCGGATCGGGCCGATCTCGACCACGTCGGGGGCTTCCTTGGGTGCACGCTGGCGCAGGACGGCGCGGATGCGGGCCATCATCTCGGCGATGCCAAACGGTTTGACCACATAATCGTTGGCGCCGCGATCCAGGGCCTCGACCTTGCCTAACTCACCCGCGCGCACCGACAGCACGATGATGGGCGTGGGGCCGTGCTCGCGAATGGCGCTGATCACCTCTTGGCCGTCACCATCGGGCAGGCCGAGGTCGAGGATGACGAGGTCGGGGGCCTGCTCCAGGGCGGCCTTGACGCCTGCGGTGGCGTTCTCTGCCTCCAGCACCTCGTAGCCGTTGGCGGCCAGCGATATGCGCATGAACTTGCGGATTTGCGGTTCGTCGTCGATCACCAGTATGCGAGGCATCAGCGGTCCTTAGGCTCCAAGTCGAGGTCGGGCGGTGGCGGCAGGTGGATGATGATGCAGGTGCCGGCGCCGTGCAGGCCCGGCTCGGCCTTGATGGTGCCGCCATGGGCTTCGACGATGCCCCGGCAAATGGCGAGCCCCAGGCCGGTGCCTGCCACCTGGCCGTCGCCCGCTTGGACCCTATAGAACATGTCGAACACCTTCTCACGATCCTCGGGTGGAATGCCGGGTCCTTGGTCGGCGACCTCGATGCTGATGTGCTCGGGCGTTCGCAATGCCCACACCTTGATGGGTGTGTCGGGTGGGGCGTATTTGCAGGAATTGTCGAGCAGGTTGAAGATGACCTGCTCCATCAGCACGGCGTCGATGCACAGCAGTGGCATGCGGGGATCGATGTCGATACGGATGGAATGGCGCCGCGCCAGCCGCTCGGTGCGCCGGACGGCGGCCGTCACCACGTCGCGCAAATCCACCCAATCCACCCTTGGCTTCAGCGCCCCCGAACCCAGCTTGGTCATGTCGAGCAGGTTTTGGACGAACCGGTTCAGGCGTTCGGCCTCGTCCTGCACCGTGTGGGCGAGATCGCGCCGGCTGGCGGTATCAAGGACCTCGTCGTAAGAGATCATGGTGCCCGCCGCCCCCAGGATCGACACCAGCGGTGTGCGCAAATCGTGGGACAGCGAGGACAGCAGGGCGGCGCGCAGGCGCTCGCGCTCGGTGGCGACGCGGGCCGTCTCGATGTCGGCAACCAACGTCGTGCGCTCGATGGCAACGGCGGCTTGGTCGGCCAACGTCTCCAGCAGGCGCAGTTGGGCCGGCGACGGCATGTCGGCGTCCTCCATCATCTGCACCCCCAGCACACCCACCGGACCGCGCGCGGTCTTCAACGGCAGGAACAGCCAGTCGGCGGCAGGCAAGGTAGCGGACCCACGCCCGGCCAACTGGCCGTGACTCCAGGCCCAATCGGCAGCGCCGAAGGATTTGTCGTCCAACTGGTCCTCGGGGGGATAGCCGGCAGCAATGGCAAGGCCCGCCCCGCCGGGAAGCAGTACCAGGGAGCGGCTGTGAATGGTGGCGGCCACATGGTGAACCACCGCCCACAATACGTCGTCGAGTGTGGCGGCGGCGGTGATCTTGCGGCCGAACTCATAGAGGTTGGTGGTGCGTCGGACACTTTCGCGTGTGGCTTGGATCTGGGCGCGCAGCCGGGCCGCCATGTTGCTGATGATGACCGCCGCGATCAGGAAGAACACCACGGTCAGGATGTTCTGCGTGTCGGTGATGGCGAAGGTCCAGCGCGGCTCGGTGAAGAAGAAATTGAACGCCAGGAAGCTCCATAGTGACGCCAGGATACCGGCACGCAGGCCGGACTTCATGGCGACGATCATCACCGCCAACAGATAGGCCACCGAGATGTTGGCGATGGGCAGCCACAGGTCGATCAGGAAACCCAGGGCCGTGGCCGATACCGTCGCCGCCACGGCGAAGGCATAGCCCATCCACAGCCGCCATCCGCTGGGGCGGGGAGCCACGGCCGGGCGGTCCTTCGGCCTGTCTCCCTCATCACGGCCCACCACCAGGATGGTGAAGTCGCCGGCCCGTTCCATCAGACGGTCGGTGACGGACCGGCCCCAGCGCCCGAACCAACCGCTCCGGCGGGCGCGGCCCACCACGATCTGGGTGCAATTATGCTCGCGGGCGTAGCCGAGCACGCTGTCCACCACGTCGTCGCCCTGCAACGTGGCGGTGTCGCCGCCCAATTGGGCCGCGAGGCGCATGGCGGCGTCCACCCGATCGATCTGGACCTCGGACAGGTCGTGGGCGCGCGGCGTCTCCACCGTCACCGCCACCCAGGCGGCGCCGCGCCGCTCGGCCGAGCGCTTCGCCACCCGCACCAGCCGGTCAGCGTCCACATTCTCGTCGATGCAGACCAGTACCCGCTCGCGCGCCGGCCAGGGGCCGGGAATGGCGTGGGCGCGCATGTAGTCCACCATCTGGCGGTCCACCCGCTCGGCGGCATGGCGCAACGCCAGCTCGCGCAAGGCCGTCAGATTGCCGGGCGAGAAGAAGGAGTGGATGGCGCGCTTGGCTTGTTCTGGGACGTAGACCTTGCCTTCCTCCAGGCGCTTGATCAGGTCCTGGGGCGGCAAGTCGATCAACTCGATCTCGTCGGCAGTGGACAGCACGCTGTCGGGCAGCGTCTCGCGCACCTTCACGCCGGAAATCTGCTCGACGATGTCGTTGATGGATTCCAGGTGCTGGATGTTCAGGGTGGAATAAACGTCGATGCCGGCGGTCAGCAGTTCCTCCACATCCTGCCAGCGCTTGACGTGGCGCGAGCCGGGGATGTTGGTGTGGGCAAGCTCGTCCACCAGGGCAATCCTGGGGCGGCGCTTCAGCAGCGCGTCGAGGTCCATCTCGCGGAACGCCTTGCCCCGGTATTCGGACGGCCGGTGGGGCAGGACCTCGATGCCTTTCAGCAGCGCCTCGGTCTCGCGCCGGCCGTGGGTCTCGATGACGCCGGCAACCGTGTCGATGCCTTCGCGCACCCGTTCGTGCGCGGTCTCAAGCATGGCATAGGTCTTCCCGACGCCGGGGGCGGCCCCGAGGAAGATCTTCAAATGCCCCCGTCCCTCCCGCCGGGCTTCGGCGAGAAGGGCGTCAGGCGATGGGCGGTCAATGCGGTCGTCGTTCATCGTGTTTAGTCACTTGATCGGCAGGCGGTTGCCCAGCCCCAGGATCGGACAAGTGTAGCCGGATGTAGCGGTCAACTTCCGCTATTCCGACTCCCACCGCGACGGCGACCAGGATGGTCAGCAGGAGGGGCGGTTTCTGCCTGGGTTCCATGGCGGAATGCCTCCTCCTCACCGGCTCAACGGCCATGTGTCGTCCAGGGCCATGTTGAGCTTCAGCACATTGACGCGCGGCTCGCCCAGCACCCCCAATTCCCGGCCTTCGGTATGGGCGGCCACCAGCTTCTGCACGTCCTCTACCGAAGCATGGCGAGCCAAGGCGACGCGCTTGACCTGATAGGCGACGGCCGCCGGAGAGATGTGTGGGTCGAGGCCACTGGCCGAGGCCGTAACCAAGTCCACCGGCACCGGCCCCTTCTGGTCGGGATGGGCGGCCTTGACCGTTTCCACGGCGGCCTGCGCTCCGTCCACCAGCGCCTTGGCCGACGGGGCGAGGTTGCTGCCGCCGGAATTGGCGGCGTTGTACGGTGCAGGTACCGTCTTGGTGGCGTCCTTGGGGTCGGGCGCCGTGGTGGCCGAGGGTCGGCTCCAGAAATAGGCCGGGCCGGTGAAGGCTTGGCCGATCAGGGCCGAACCCACCACCTTGCCATCCTTCTCGACCAGGCTGCCGTTGGCCTGCCAGGGAAAGGTGATTTGGGCGAGGCCGGTGACGGCCAGGGGATAGGCGATACCGGTGAGAATAGTCATGATCACCAGGACCATCAGCGCGGGACGCAATTCTCGCAACATGGCGTGTGCTCCGGTTCAGGCGAGGCCGAGGGCGGCGACGGCCAAGTCGATGGCCTTGATGCCGACGAACGGCACCACCAGGCCGCCCAGGCCGTAGATCAGCAGGTTGCGCTTCAGCAGGGCCTCGGCGCTGGCCGGCTTGTAGGCGACGCCCTTCAGCGCCAGCGGGATGAGGGCGATGATGATCAGCGCATTGAAGATGATGGCCGACAGGATGGCGCTTTGCGGACTCGCCAAGCCCATGATGTTCAGGGCCTGCAACTGGGGATAGGACGCGACGAACAGCGCCGGGATGATGGCGAAGTACTTCGCCACGTCGTTGGCGATGGAGAAGGTGGTGAGCGAACCCCGGCTCATCAGCAATTGCTTGCCGATCATGACGATCTCAATGAGCTTGGTCGGATCGCTTTCCAGGTCCACCATGTTGCCGGCCTCGCGCGCCGCCTGGGTGCCGGTGTTCATGGCCACGCCCACGTCGGCTTGCGCCAGTGCCGGCGCGTCGTTGGAGCCGTCGCCGCACATGGCGACCAGGCGGCCGCCCTTCTGGGTGTCGCGGATCAGTTCCAGCTTCTTCTCGGGCGTGGCCTCGGCCAGGAAGTCGTCCACGCCCGCCTCGGCGGCGATGGCGGCGGCGGTCAGCGGGTTGTCGCCGGTGATCATCACCGTCTTGATGCCCATGGCCCGTAGCGTGGCGAAGCGCTCGCGGATGCCGGGCTTGATGATGTCCTTGAGGTGGATCACCCCCAACAGCCGATCATTGCGCGCGACCACCAAGGGCGTGCCACCGGCCTTGCCGACCTTTTCCACTGCCTGCACCAGTTCCTTAGGCACCCCACCGGGGGTGCGGCCGGCTTTCTCGGCGACGTAAGCCGCGATGGCGTCACTGGCGCCCTTGCGGATTTCGGCGCCATTCATGTTGATGCCGCTCATGCGGGTATGGGCCGAGAAGGGGATGAAGGCCATGTCCACTCCGACCGGTTCGGTCAGGCCGAAGCGGGTCTTCGCCAGGGCGACGATGGACTTGCCCTCGGGCGTGTCGTCGGCCAGCGAGGACAGGAAGGCGGCTTCGGCCAGGTCGCGTTCGTTGACGTTGGACAGCGGGATGAACTCGGCCGCCTGACGGGCGCCCAGCGTGATGGTGCCGGTCTTGTCCAGCAGCAGCACGTCGATGTCGCCCGCCGCCTCGACAGAGCGGCCGGATTTGGCGATGACGTTGAACTTCACCAGCCGATCCATGCCGGCGATGCCGATGGCCGACAACAGACCGCCGATGGTGGTGGGGATCAGCGTCACGAACAGCGCGATCAGGAACACCGTGGGAATGGTGGTGCCCGACCACGAGGCGAAGGCCGGCAGGGTAGCGACCACGATCAGGAAGATCAGGCTCATGCCGACCAGCAGGATGGTCAGCGCGATCTCGTTCGGGGTTTTCTGCCGCTTGGCCCCCTCGACCAGCGAGATCATGCGGTCGAGGAAGGATTCGCCGGGATTAGTGGTGATGCGCACGACGATGCGGTCGGATACCACGCGGGTACCGCCGGTTACCGCCGAGCGGTCGCCGCCGGATTCACGGATGGCTGGGGCGGACTCGCCGGTGATGGCGCTTTCGTCCACCGTAGCGATGCCGGCCACCACATCGCCGTCGCCGGGGATGGTGTCGCCGGTTTCGCACACGGCCAAGTCACCAACCCGCAAGGTGTCGGCGGCCACATCGGCCCAGGTCTTGGAATCCATGGCCGGGACCTTGTGGGCGATGGTGCTGGTCTTGGTGCCGCGCAGGGCGGCGGCCTGGGCCTTGCCCCGCCCTTCGGCAATGGCTTCGGCGAAGTTGGCGAACAGCACGGTGAACCACAGCCAGGCGGAAATCTGCACCATGACGGCGAAGTGCTGGCCGCCCATGTTGCGGGCCGAGAGAATGGTCGCCAGCAGTGCCACCAAGGCGGTGGCGAACATGACGGGGTTGCGGATCAGTTGTCGCGGATCTAGCTTGACCACGGCATCCTTGGCTGCTTGGGCCAGGATGGGGGCATCGAACAGCGATAGCGATTGCGGACGATGGATGCTCATCTGAGCGCTCCTTAGAACAAGGTGCCGGCGCCGAGCGTCAGATGCTCGACGATGGGACCCAGGGCGAGGACGGGGAAGAAGGTCAGGCCGCCGACCACCAGGATCACGCCGGTCAGCAAAGCGACGAACAGCCAGCCATGGGTCGGGAAGGTGCCGGCCGAGACCGGAACCGTCTTCTTGGCCGCAACGGCGCCGGCAATGGCCAGCGCCGGGATGATGACCACGAAGCGGCCGAACCACATGGCAAGCGCCATCAGCGTGTTGTGCAGCGGCGTGTTGGCGTTGAAGCCGCCGAAGGCCGAGCCGTTGTTGGCGGTAGCCGAGGTATAGGCGTACAGCACCTCGGACAGGCCATGCGGGCCGGGCGCGGCGATGCTTTCCGGCCCCGCCAGCAAGCCGATTGCGCCCAGGCCCAGCGCACCCAGCGGGAAGATCAGCACGGCGATCACCGCCATCTTGACCTCGCGGGCCTCGATCTTCTTGCCCAAGTATTCCGGCGTGCGTCCGACCATCAGACCGGCGATGAACACCGTGTGGATGACGAAGATCAGCATGCCGTACAGGCCGGCGCCGACGCCGCCGACGATGATCTCGCCCAACATCATGTTGATCAGCGGGACCATCCCGGCCAGCGGCATCAGGCTGTCATGCATGGCGATGACCGCGCCGCAGCTGGCCGCCGTGGTGATGACGGCGAACAGCGACGACAGCGCGATGCCGAAGCGCACCTCCTTGCCTTCCATGCTGCCGCCCGGCTGCCAGGCCGACAGCGTTTGGTCGATGCCCAGCGCGGACAAGGCCGGGTTGCCCTGGGCCTCGGCCCAATAGGTGGCGGCGACACCGGCCACGAACAGCACGCCCATGGCAGCCAGGATGGCCCAGCCCTGGCGCTGGTCGCCGACCATGCGGCCGAAGGTGTTGGTCAGCCCGGCACCGAGGATAAAGATCGCCACCATGTGGATCAGATTCACCACAGCGGTGGGGTTTTCGTAGGGGTGGGCGGCGTTGGCGTTGAAGAAGCCGCCGCCGTTGGTGCCCAGATGTTTGATCATCATCTGGCTGGCGACGGGACCTTGGGCGATGACTTGCTTCGCGCCCTCCAGCGTGGTCGCCTCGGCGTAAGCGTTCAGGTTCTGCGGCACGCCCTGCCACACCAGCACCAGCGCGCCAACCACGCAAAGTGGCAGCAGGAGGTAGAGCACGCACCGCACCAGGTCGACATAGAAATTGCCGACGGCGCGGGCATTGTGGCGCGAGAACCCACGGATCAGGGCGATGGCGACGGCGATGCCGGTGGCGGCCGACAGGAAGTTCTGCACGGTGAAACCGGCCATCTGCACCAGATAGCTCATGGTGCTCTCGCCGCCGTAGCTCTGCCAGTTGGTGTTGGTGACGAAGCTGATTGCGGTGTTGAAGGCCAGGTCCGGCGCCACGCCGGTCATGCCGGCCGGGTTCCACGGCAGCCAGGCTTGCAGGCGCATCAGCCCATAAAGCACCAGCACGCCGGCCAAGTTGACCGCCAGCAGCGACAGGGCATAGCCGGTCCAGTGCTGCTCGCGGCTGGCATCGATGCCGCAGAGACGGTAGATGCCGCGCTCGACCGGCCCCAGCACGGGCGACAGCAACACGCGCTGCCCGCTGAACAGCCGCGCCATGAAGCCGCCGGCCACGGGCGTCAGCGCCACGATCACGGCGATGTAGATGAGGATTTGCAGGATGCCGCCGGCGTCCATGACGGCCTCCCTCAAAACCGCTCGGGGCGGATCAGCACGAAGCCGAGATAGCCCAACAGACCAAGCGCGGTGACCGCGCCGAGGATGAGATCAAGCGACATGGCGGCGCCCCGTCAGATGCGTTCGCAGGCGCGGACGAACAAGCCGCCCACGGTGAACAGCGCCACGGCCAATGCCAAGAAAACGATGTCGAGCATGGTTGCTCTCCGGTTGAGATTCCAGCACTGGAATCCCTACAACCGGACCGCATCAGCGTTCCATGCGGAAGGAGATTAAGGGGGCATAAAGGTAACGGTAGAGGGAGGGAGGCCCGGGTATCTCCTCACCTGACGCGCCCCCAACGACAGAGGCACGCTTCGTCCACCCCAATGCCGCCAGTCCGGCTCCGGCCCATAGCTGCTGTATCGCTGCCAACCAAGTCGTTCCGTCGCTTAAGCGGCGCCGTCATTCTCCTGCTCTCCATCAAGGATCAGGCGCCATTTGACGTTACGGGCATGCCCAATCTTTTCCACCGCTCCGATTTTGCGGAGGTCGTGGAGGGAAACCAGGATGCGTTTAACGAAATCTAACCGCTGTCGACGATCTGCCTTAGGGTCCAGCCCCTTGTCCAACATCGCCCGCTCCGCGATGTCGTTGGCGCAGACGATCTCCCTCTCGCGGAGCATGTCGTGGCAGCGCCTGGTGATTTCGTTCCGGCCGAAATAAGTCGACCGTTTCGGGATCCGGCCCTTGGTCGGAATTTCCTCAGGCAACAGGCCGAACAACCGTAGTACGGCATTGACGTGGAATAGATCCGCCTGGAGGCGGTCCAGTTCGTGCTGGAGGTCTATGATTCGGCCAGCTATTGCCGACCGTTTGTCGCGTAGGCTGGAGAGGGTGGCGGTATCGCTCATGTCCCCGAATCTACGGGAAATTGGCTCCTCCCGTCATTTTCCGGGTGGTGGCGTTTGCTACATAATGCCGCATTTTCCTCATGACTAAGCCGAAGAAAACAGGGCACACCCCGTGCCCTTGTCAGCACCATGGCGTCACTTGGCCGGGTGGTGGTGATGGTGGTGTTGATGCCCGGCGTGGGAGGGCGGGGATGCCGGGGTGGGAGTGGCCGGGGCTTCGGTTCGCTGCTCGGCAGCGGCGGCGGCTTGAGCCAGGGTGGCGTATTCGGCTGCGCTCATGGTCGGCAGGCGTCCGAGCAAGGCCACCACCGACCACAATTCGTCGTCGCCATGGTCGGCCCAGGCCGGCATGCCGGTCATCTTGATGCCGTTCTGCAGGATCCAGAACAGCTCGGCGGGGGAAAACCGCTGTGCCGCCTTGGTCAGGTCCGAGGGTTGCGGGTACATGCCCTGGCCCAGTTCGCCGACACCTTCGCCGGGGGCGCCATGGCAGGGGCGGCAATGGGCTTCCATATGGGTGACGCCGCCGCGCAACCGTTCGGGGGCGCCCATGTCGTCGGGAACCGCGATGCCCGCCGCGTGCGACCGGATCGAGCGCACCCGCAGCCATTCCAGCGTTTTCGCCACCGGCACCCAATGAGGGGTGCGGGCCGAGACGTTGAAGCTTCCGGCAAAGACTGCCGCACCGACGACGGCGGCCGCCACCACGGCGCCCCATCCCACCACATGACCGATCTTCACGCTGTTCCCCAGGCGGCTAATGATGCCGCAGATTAACCTGCTTTATTAAGGCATATATAGCGGGAATAACGATCAGCGTCAGAAGGGTGGACGACACCATGCCGCCGACCATGGGCATGGCGATGCGGCGCATGACCTCGGAGCCGGTGCCGGTGCTCCACATGATGGGCAGCAGGCCGGCCATGATGGCGACGACCGTCATCATCTTGGGCCGCACGCGCTCGACGGCGCCTTCCATGATGGCCTCGTAAAGGTCGGCGCGGGTGAAGTCGCGGCCTTCGGCGTCGCGCTTGGCCTTCAGCTCTTTCAGCGCGTGGTCGAGATAGATCAGCATGACGACGCCGGTCTCGGCGGCGACGCCGGCGAGGGCGATATAGCCGACCGCCACCGCCACGCTCATGTTGAAACCCAGGACCCATTGCAGCCACAGCCCGCCGACCAGGGCGAAGGGCAGCGACAGCATGACGATCAGCGTCTCGGTCACCCGTTTGAAGTTGAGGTAGAGCAACAGGAAGATGATGAGGATGGTGACCGGCACCACGATCTTCAGCTTGTCGATGGCGCGTTCCATGTACTCGAACTGGCCCGACCAGGTGACAAAATAGCCGGGGGGCATCTTGACGCTGGCCGCCACTGCGCTGCGTGCCTCGGCCACATAGCCGCCGATGTCGCGGTCGCGAATGTCGACGTAGATGTAGGCCGACAGCAGCGCGTTCTCGGTGCGGATGCCGGCCGGTCCCTTGGTCAGCCGCACCTTGGCAAGCTGGCCGAGCGGGATCGAGGTGCCGTCCGCCGTGTTGACCAGCACCCGGCTGGCAATGGCCTGCGGGTCCGAGCGGAATTCGCGCGGATAGCGCACGTTGACGGAAAAGCGCTCGCGGCCTTCCACCGTGGTGGTCACCGATTCGCCGCCCAGCGCGGTCAGGATGACCTCTTGCAGATCGTCGATGGTCAGGCCGTAGCGGGCCAATTGCCCGCGATCCGGCTGGATGTCGAGGTAATAGCCGCCGCCGATGCGCTCGGCATAGGCCGAGGTGGTGCCGGGCACGCTCTTCACCACCGTCTCGATCTGGCGGGCGAGCTTTTCCATCTCGTCCAGATCCTTGCCGAACACCTTGATGCCGATGGGCGTGCGGATGCCGGTCGACAGCATGTCGATGCGGGCGCGCAGCGGCATGGTCCAGGCGTTCGACACGCCCGGCATCTGCAACGCCTTGTCCATCTCGGCGATCAGCGTGTCGGTGGTCATGCCGGGCCGCCACTCTCTCTCGGGCTTGAGGGTGATCACCGTCTCGAACATCTCGGTCGGCGCCGGGTCGGTGGCGGTGGCGGCACGGCCCGCCTTGCCGAACACCGACTCCACTTCCGGAAAGCTCTTGATGATGCGGTCCTGCAGTTGCAGCAGTTCCGACGCCTTGGTGATGGAAAGGCCCGGCAATGTCGTCGGCATGTAGAGGATGGTCCCCTCGTTCAACGACGGCATGAATTCGGAACCGATGCGGGAAAGCGGATACAGCGATGCCCCCAGCACCAACAGCGCCACGACGATGGTCGGCAGCTTGGCCCGCAGCACGCCGCGAATGGCCGGGCGGTAAATCCAGATCAGCGCGCGATTGATCGGGTTGCGCTGTTCGGGAAGGATCTTGCCGCGGATGAACAACAGCATCAGCACGGGAACCAGCGTCACCGACAGGAACGCCGCCCCCGCCATGGAAAACGTCTTGGTGAAGGCCAGCGGCTTGAACAGGCGGCCTTCCTGCGCTTCCAGCGTGAACACCGGCAGGAACGACACGGTGATGATGAGCAGGCCGAAGAACAGGCTTGGCCCGACCTCGATGGCGGCGTCGATCAGCGCCTGCGCCCGGCTATCGCCCGGCTTCATGCGCTCCAGGTGCTTGTGGGCGTTCTCGATCATGACGATGGCGGCGTCGACCATGGCGCCGACGGCGATGGCGATGCCGCCCAGCGACATGATGTTGGACGTCATGCCCAAGGCATCCATGACGATCATGGCGATCAGCACGCCGACGGGCAGCATGACGATGGCGACCAGGGCCGAGCGCACATGCAGCAGGAAGATGATGCACACCGCCGCGACGATGATGCTTTCTTCGACCAGGGTGTGCTTCAGCGTCTCGACGGCCCGCAGGATGAGGTCGGAGCGGTCGTAGACCGACTGGATGCTGACGCCTTCGGGCAGCCCCGACGACACCTCGGCGATCTTCTGCTTGGCGCGTTCGATCACCGCCAGGGCGTTCTGGCCGAAGCGCTGGACGACGATGCCGCTGACCGCCTCGCCTTCGCCGTTGAGTTCGCCCAGGCCGCGCCGTTCATCTGGCCCCAGTTCGACGCGGGCGACGTCGCGCAACAGCACCGGCGTGCCGGCCTGGACCTTGAGGACGATCTGCTCGATGTCGGACACGCCGCGTAGATAGCCCCGGCCGCGCACCACGAACTCGGTTTCGGCCATCTCGACCACGCGGCCGCCGACGTCGATATTGCTCTTGCGGATGGCCTCGGTGACCTTGGCCAGCGGGATGGCGTAGGCCTGCAGCTTCTGCGGGTCGACCACCACCTGGTATTGGCTCACGAAGCCGCCGATGCTGGCCACTTCCGCCACGCCTTCGGCCTTGGCGAGCTGATAGCGCAGATACCAGTCCTGGATGGTGCGCAACTCGGCCAGCGTGCGGTCCTTGGCCTGCACCACGTATTGGTAAACCCAGCCGACGCCGGTGGCGTCCGGCCCCAGGCTGGGCGTCACCCCCGGCGGCAGGCGCTTGGCGGCGAAATTCAGGTATTCGAGAACGCGCGAGCGCGCCCAGTAGATGTCGGTGCCGTCCTCGAAAATGATGTAGACGAACGACACCCCGAAGAACGAGAAGCCGCGCACCAGCTTGGATTTGGGCACGCTCAGCATGGCGGTGGTCAGCGGATAGGTGACCTGGTCCTCGACCACCTGCGGCGCCTGGCCGGGGTACTCGGTATAAAGGATGACCTGCACGTCCGACAGGTCCGGCAGCGCGTCCAGCGGCAGCCGCTTCACCGCCAGCACGCCGGCGCCGATGATGAAGACGGTGGCCAGCAGCACCAGGAAGACGTTGCGCGCCGACCAGCGGATCAGGGCGGCGATCATTTCGGCTGGAACCCCTGCAGCGCCGCCCGCAGGTTGCTTTCGGCGTCGATCAGGAAATTGGCGCGGACGACGACGCGCTCGCCCTCCTTCAGTCCCTCCATCACCTCGACATAGCCGTCGGCGCGGGTGCCGGCTTTGATCTCGCGCGGCTCGTACAGCCCTTCGCCGCGCTCGACCAGAACCGCCTGGCGGGCGCCGGTATCAAGGACCGCCGAATCGGGCACGGCGACCACCGGTCCCTTGGCGACCGGGGCGGCCAACTGCACGGTGCCGTAAAGGCTGGGCCGCAGATGGCCCTCGTGGTTGGGCAGCTCGATGCGCACCTTGGCGGTGCGGGTCTCGGCGGTCACCGTCGGATAGACGAAGGTCACCTTGCCGGTGAAGGTCATGCCGGGCAGCGCGTTGAACGTGACTTCCGCCTTCTGGCCGACATCCACCTGTGCCAAGTCTTGTTCGAACACGTCGGCGATGACCCAGACGTTGGTCAGGTCGGCGATTTGGAACAGCGGTTCGCCCGGCATGAACCGCATGCCCTGGATGGCCTTCTTTTCCAGCACGACGCCCGAGACCGGCGACGCCAGCGACAGCGTGCGGCTGGGCTGGCCGCCGTTGCGCAGGCGGTCGATGGCGCCGCTGCCGATGTCCCAGTTGCGCAGGCGCGACAACGCGCCCTCGGCCAGGGAACGGGCGGAGTCGCGCGCTTCGGGGCTGGCATTCTCCAAGCTGCGGGCACCTTGCAGCGCCACCACGTATTCCTGCTGCGCCAGCACCAGATCGGGGCTGTAGATCTCCATCAGGCTCTGGCCGCGCGCAACCTTTTGGCCGGTCTGGTTGACGTTCAGGCGCTCGATATAGCCTTCGAACTTGGGCGAGACGACGTGAAGCTGGCGCTCGTCCACCTGCACGGTGCCGACGGCGCGGATCGGGCGGGTCAGCGTGCGCAGCACGGCGGGTTCGGTGCGCACGCCCAACTTCTGCACCTTGTCGATGCTGACCTTCAGCGTGGAGCCGCCGTCCTCGTCGCCCTCGTAAACCGGGACGTAATCCATGCCCATGGGGTCCTTTTTCGGCACCGGCGAGGTGTCGGGCAGGCCCATTGGGTTGCGGTAGTAAAGGATTTTTCCCGACTTGGGCGGCGCGGGTGCCGGCGCCGGCTCGGCATCGGCATAGACCGGCGTGTAATCGCGCCCCTGGGCGTCCTTCTTGGGCACCGGCGAATACTCGGCCGAGCCATCGGGAGCCTGATAATAGAGGATGGCGCGCTCGGTGGCGATCTGGGCCGCCGCGTGCGCAGCGGCGTCATGACCGCTCGCGGCGGCGGGAGCCGCGTGATCAGCGGGAGCGGTGGTCGTTGCCACCGGGGCTGGTCCGGATTGACGGCCGAGCCAGAAGCCGCCGCCAAGGGCGGCGATGACGGCCACGCTGGCGACCAGAGTTCCCGCGCGCTTCACAGCTCGCCTCCCACCAACTTTTCCAGCTCGGCCATGCGAATCTGCTGGTCGAACCGCACCTTGATCAGCTCGATGTTCGACTTCCACAACTGCTGTTCGGCGGTCAGCACGTCGAGGAAGTCGGCACGGCCCAGCTCATAGCCCTTGGCGGCGGCCTGGAAGCCAATCTCGGCCTGTGGAACCTGGCTCTCGCGCAATACGGTTTCGACCTCGCGGGCGTTCTTCAAGGAAATCCAGGAATCGGCCACCTCGTTGCCCAACTCGTTGGCGCGCGCCTCGCGGCGCATGCGGGCGGCGGCGGCCATGGCCCTGGACTCGCCGATCTCGGAATTCCTCAGCCCCCATTGCAGCGGCACGCTGGATGTCAGCATGAATTCGTAGCTGTCCAACTCGCCCTGGCGGCGGACAGTGCCGATTCCAACCTCCACATCCGGATACCAGTTGCGTTCGGCCAAGCTCGTGCCCTTGTCGGCCCCTTCGATGGTCGCCTGTTGCGCCAGGATGTCGGGATTCGCGCTTTGCGCCCGCCCAATCAGCGCATCCAGGTCCAAGGCTTCCATGGGAGGCAGTTGCCGCGGTGCGGGCGCCTCGACCAACGGGGCGCCGACGGGACGCGCCAGCAGGCGGTTGATCTTGGCGCGTGCCTTGGCCCGTTCGCCCTGCATGCGGACGATCTCCGTCTCCAGGGCCGAGCGTTCAACCTCGGCGCGGGTGACGTCCTGCTGCTTGCCGAGGCCCTGGGCGTAGCGGACCGAGGACAGCTTGGACAGCGTGCCCATGCGCGCCTTGAGGTCGCGGGCGAGGTCGATGGTCAGGTGGGCCTGATGGTATTCGGCATAGGCCACCTTCACCTTGGCGACCAGATCGTTCTCGACCTGCTTCTTGAGGAGGACGGCTTTGCGCGCACCCGCTTCGGCGATTTCCCGCTTCAGATCGCGCTTGCCCCAGAACGGCAATTCCTGGAACACGCGGAACCGCTTGGTCGTGCCCGAGGTGGAGTTGTTGGGCAGAGCGCTGGAGCTGCTTTTCGGCCAGTCCTCGTAGACGATCTGCACCTTGGGGTCGGCAAGGCTGTCGGCGCCCTCGATGCGGGCGGCGGCGGCATCGGCCTCCAGCGCCATGGCCTGCACCTCGGGGTTCATGGCGCGGGCCATCTCGACCAATTCGCCGACCGACGCCCCCACCGCCGCCTCATGGCTGTGGTCTTGCGCCCAAGCCGGCGCGCACAGCGCCAGCAGCACGGCAAGGGTGGCGGTCGTCGTTTTCATGGTGCCCCCTTGGCGACTTCAGTGGTTGTGCGGGCCGCCGACGGCGGTGAACGGCACCGAGCCGGTGATGGTGCCGGCCTCGCCCTGGACCTTGGCCGCCAGTTGCAGAATCCAGGCCCCGCCCATGGTGAGATCGGCGGTGAAGACATAGGCGCCCTTGCCGTCGGGCTTGCCGGCGGACACCTTGGTCGGCATCGGCGCCATGTTGGCCATGGGCATTTCCATCTTGGCCGGCAGCATGATGGCGTCGGTCACCGGCTTGCCGGTGGGAACGTGGACCAGACGAACCGCCACCGCCGTCTCGGGCGAGATCGCCACATGGGGCTGCACCGCCTCGAAGCGATAATCCTTGGCATCGGCCCACGCGCTGGCCGACGAACCAGCCAGCACGGCCGCAGCAACCAGCACCCCACCAAACTTCCGCATCTTATTCTCCATCGTGGACGGCGACATATCCGCCAAAGCGCCTTTGACCTATACACCGGGCGTCGGATGGCCTTGTGTGTGCGATTGTAATTTTGTGTAAACGGCACATGCCGCCGCTCGCCAAGCGGCGGCGGCGGCGTTATTCGTGAAGGGGTCGCTGCAGTTGGGGCGCGGAATGAAAAGGGTGCTGCCTGATTCCATCGCCGGGCGGACCATGGTGGTCCTGGTCGTCGGCCTGACGCTGTCGCATGTGCTGAGCACGGCGGTGTATTCCACCGACCGGCAGAACGCGGTGTTCGAAACCAGCGAACGGCAATTCGCCGACCGGGTGGCGGCGGCGACGCGGCTGCTGGAGCGTTCCGGCACAGACGAGCGCCGCACGCTGGTGGAGGTTCTCGACAGCCCGCTGCTGGGCGTCAGCCTGTCCCCGGAGCCGGCCGTCGCCCATGACCACGCGGACGGCCCCGAACGGACGGCGGTGCAGGCAGCACTTGGCCCCGCTTTCGGCCCGCTCGGGCCAGAGCGCCTGCGCGTCGCCGACCGCCACGCCGGCACCGAATGGAACGCGGTGATGGGGCTGGTCCACAACATGCCGGAAAACCGCATCGTCCAGGCGTCGGTGCGGCTGGGCGACGGCACCTGGGCCAACTTCGCCCTGACCTTGGTGCGGCCGTCGTCGTTGCTGTCCCATCGCGCCATCCTGTCCACCCTGATCATGGCGCTGGGCGTGGTGCTGTTCTCGGTGTGGGCGACGCGCTGGATCGGCCAGCCGCTGGCCACCTTCGCCCGCGCCGCCGACCGCCTGGGCCGCGACGTCAACGCCGCGCCGCTGCCGCCCGACGGCCCCAGGGAAGTGCGCAGCGCCGCCGCCGCCTTCAACCAGATGCAGGACCGCATCCGCCGCTTCGTCGAAGACCGCACCCGCATGCTGGCCGCCATCAGCCACGATCTGCGCAGCCCGATCACCCGGCTGCAATTGCGCGCCGAGATGCTGCCCGACGGCGAGGCGCGCACCCGCATGCTGGCCGATCTTGCCGACATGGCGGACATGGTGTCGTCGACGCTGGAATTCGCCCGCGGCGAAGGCAGCGACGAGGCGGTGCAGGCCATCGACCTGGCGGCAACGCTGGGCGCCATCTGCGACAACGCCAGCGACATCGGCCTGGCCGCCGAATACGAATGGTCGGGCCGGCTGGTCTGCGCCTGCCGGCCGCTCGCCCTCAAGCGGGCGCTGACCAATCTGGTCGAGAACGCGGCACGCTATGGCGGCGTGGCACGGGTCCGGACGACCCAGCACGGCCGCGACATCCGCGTCGTCATCGAGGACGACGGCCCCGGCATCCCGCCCGAGAGCATGGAAAAGGTCTTCACCCCGTTCTACCGGCTGGAACAATCGCGCAACCGCAAGACCGGCGGCATGGGGCTGGGCATGACCGTCGCCCGCACCATCGTCCGCGCCCATGGCGGCGACATCACGCTGGAGAACATGCCGGAAGGCGGATTGCGGGTCATCGCCACCCTGCCGCAGGCGCGAGGCGACGAGTAAGCACATGGACCATCACAACAGCATCCTGGTCGTCGATGACGACCCCGAGATCGCCGCGCTGGTTTCGGAATTCCTCGCCCAGCATGGCTTTGCCGTCACCGCCGTCGGCGACGGCCGCGCCATGCGCCAGGCCATTGCCGACGGCTCGTTCGACCTGGTCCTGCTCGACCTGATGCTGCCGGGCGAGGATGGGTTGTCGCTGTGCCGCTTTCTGCGTGACGCCACCACCTTGCCGATCATCATGCTGACCGCCATGGGCAGCGAGACCGACCGCGTCGTCGGGCTGGAGATGGGGGCCGACGATTACGTCGCCAAGCCGTTCAGCGCCCGCGAATTGCTGGCCCGCATCAAGGCGGTGCTGCGCCGTGGCAGTCCGCGCGTACCGACGGCAACCGCCGAGGCCGCCAAGGAAGCACTGGAATTCGCCGGCTGGCGGCTGGAAATCGGCCGCCGCCGCCTGTTCTCGCCCGACGGGGTTCTGGTGGAATTGACCAGCGGCGAATTCGATCTGCTGCACGCCTTCCTGCTCAACCCGCAGCGCGTGCTGAACCGCGACCAATTGCTCGACATCGCCCGTGGCCGCGTCTCCGGTCCGTTCGACCGCACCATCGACGTCCAGGTCGGCCGGCTGCGCCGCAAGCTGGAAATCGACCCGAAAAAGCCCGAGATCATCAAGACGGTGCGCGGCGGCGGCTATATGCTGACCACTCAGGTGGTCGCCACGGCGTCGAGCTAGAGTCTGCGTGTTCTTGACGGAAGTATTCCCATTTGTCGTCATGCCGGCCTTCGAGCCGGCATCCATCGTGGTGCACCCCCATGGACCCCGGCTCGCGCGGGGCGCGTCCGTTGCCCGCGACAGCGGGCGTCCGTGTCGTCCGCGTTACCTGGGCACGGCCTCGACGGGCCAGCACGTTCCGCGAAAGCGTCAACCGGACAGCCGTGGGTCAAGCCCGGCCATGATGATAAACGGGAATACTGCCGTCAAAGATAGGCAGACCTTAAAGGCGCAGGGCACTCAGCGCTTGGCCGCAATCGCCGCCTGGAAGTCGCGCATCCAGCTGGGGCCGTCGGGACCGATCTCGTCGATGATGGCGGCTTCGACCGGCGGGCGCAGGGCGGCGCGAAAGGCGGCGCGGCCGGCGGTGTTCAGCGGCACCACCTCCATGCGCTTGTTCAAGCCGGTCTGTCCGGCCATGGCGGACGCGGCCGCGTGGGCGCGGTGGCGGGCGGCCTGAACCGCCTGGGTGACGATGGCGGCGTCCTCGGGCGACAGGGCGTCGAAGGCGGCGCGGTTGAACACCCAGACATAAGGGACATACAGATGCTCGGTCAGGGTGGCGAAGCGCTGCACCCGGTCGAAGCCGCGCGTCAGCACCACCGCCGACGGGTTCATCTGGCCGTCGACCACGCCGGTGGCCAGCGCCGCCAGTTCCTCGCGCGAGGAGACACGCACCGGCGTCGCCCCCACCGCGCGGATCATCGCCTCCAGTGGTTTCGAGCCGGGAATGGCGCGCAACCGCAGGCCCCACATTTCGTCGGGGTCGCGCACCGGGCGGTCGGAATTGGTCAGGATGTAAAAGCCGGGCGGATCGACGAAGCCGATCAGCCGCAGCGCGGTGCGCGCCGCCATCTCGTCGGCCAGGTGGCGGCCGAACGGGCCGTCCAGCACGCGGCCGGCATCGTCCAGGCTGGCGAAGGCATAGGGCAACTGGATCACCGACAACGGCTTGAACACCGGAGTGACGCCGCCCAGCGTCACCAGCGCCGTGTGGATCACCCCCTTTTCCACCAGCGCGGTGGTGTCGCGGTTGCCGCCGGTGACACCCTCGGCCAGAATCTCGACCTTGATGCGGCCGTGCGACAGCGCGTCGACCTGAGTGCGGAATTCCTCGGCGGCGGCGGCGGCGGTGTCGCCGCCGGGATCGTGCCGCTGGGCGTGGGCCAGGAAGATGCGCACCGGATCGGCCGCCCACGCCGGCATTGCCGCCAGCAGGCACACCAGCACAGAAGCGAACAGGCGAGTCATCGGGGGCCTCGTCATTTGCTGGTGAACCGCAGCACGCCATCCCAATCGGCCGGCTCTCCGGACACGGCGAAGCGGCGGGCATGGTCGAGGAAGCGGGTGGCGGCGAGATCGGCGGGATGGGCGGCGGCATAGCCCGAGAAGCGTCCGGCGGCGACCGCCCAGTCACGCCGTTGCCAGGCCTCCCACGCGGCGTGCCACAGATCGAGATCGCCCGGGTCGTCACCCGCCGCGCCCACCAGTTCGAACACGGCAACCGGGATCGAGGCACCGACCACCATCACCGGGCCGAACGGCCGCAGCAGGAAGCGATCGCCCACCGCCTCGGCGACGGCGTCGGTGACCAGCAATTCGGTGCCGAACTGCTTGTTCAGCCCCTCGACCCGCGAGGCCAGATTCACCATGGCGCCCAGCGCGGTGTACTGCATGCGGTCGCTGGAGCCGACATTGCCGACCATGGCGGTGCCGGTGTGCAGCCCCATGCGGGTGCCCAGGGCCGGGCCGTCATGCCGGCCCAGAACGCCGGCGGCCTGGCGGCAGGCCAGCATGGCGCGGCAGGCGTTGGCGACATGGTCGGCATCTTCGACCGGCGCGTTCCACATGGCCATGACCGCATCGCCGATGAATTTGTCGATGGTGCCGCCATGGCTGTGGATGGCGTGCGACATGGCGTCGAAATAATCCGACAGCCAATGCAGCACCTGTTCCGGCTCCATGCGTTCCGAGGCCGAGGTAAAGCCGGCGAGATCGGTGAACATCACCGTCAACGGCCGGCGGGTGCCGCCGACGCCGGTGCCGACGCCCGAGCGGATGATGTCGTGCACCAGGCTTTTCGGCACATAGGTGCCGAAGCTGGCAAGGCCGGCCTTCATCGACCCCACGGCGGCGGCCAGACGGTCGATTTCCTGCACCGGCGAGTGCACGACGACCGGTCCGTCCAGCTCGAAGCGGCGGATGCGTTCGGTTTCGGCGATCAGATCGTGAATCGGCCGCGCCAGCAGGCGCGAGGCGGCGATGATGCCGACGGTGGCCAGCACGATGAAGGCCATGCCGATGCCCAGGATGATCAGGCTGGCGCGCTTGAGCGGGCCGATGAAATCGTCCTCGGCCACCACCACGCCCACCGTCCACTTGCGGCCGAAGCGTTCGGGGAACGGCTTGAAATGGGCCAGCCACGGTTCGCCGGCCACGTCGACGGTGAAGTTGGCGCCGGCATGGACCTGCCACGCCTGCACCGCCGCCACCACCGCCGGCTCGGCCACCTGGTCGCCGCGCACCAAGGCCACCTTGCCATCCTGCTCGACCACCGACTTGGAAATGTCGGGATAGCCGACCAGATTGCCGCGTTCGTCCAGGATGAAGGTGATGCCGGTCTTGCCGACCTTCTGGCCCTGCAGGAATTCCGCCAGCGCCGACATGGAAACGTCGGCGCCGAACACGCCCAGGCGCACGTTGTCCTCGGTCACCAGCCGGCGCGACAGGGTCAGGCCGGGGCGGCCGGTGCCGCTGAAGACATAGACGCCCGAACTGGACACCCGGTCGTTGCCGATGGCGACCTCGTACCACGGGCGTTTGCGCGGATCATAGGTGGGGTCGGCGCGTTCGACTCGCAGCACCTTGCCCCACGAAGCCAGGTACAGATAGGTGTCGCGCCGCTCGCCACTGCCGGATTCGATGGTGCGCAGAACCCACTTGGCCCCGGCCGGCGGCGCGGCGCCTTGGGGACCGAAACGGGCGATGCCGGGGGGCAGGCGGACAACCTGATAGAAGTCGCCGTCCTCGTGCAGGCCGAAATACAGGCTATAGGCCGCCGGCATGCGTTCCAGCTCGTCCAGCAACGGCCGCATGGTTTCGGGCCGGCGCAGCGCCTCTTGCTGGGCGCGGCCGAAGGCCACCGACAGCTCGACCGCGTTGGACAGATCGGCCACCAGACCGGTCACCGCCACCGTCGCCTCGCGCGCCGCCAGGTCCATCACCTGGTCGGCCATCTGTTGCGACAGCCGCGCGTTCTGCTGGAACAACAGCGCGATCATGATGACGGTCAACGGCACGACCACCGCCAGGAAAACCATGGCGATGCCGACACGAAGTCTGATGCGGATGCGGGCCACGGTTCCCCCCCTTGCCCTTTTGTGGTGCGACGCTACACGTGAAAACCTGGGCGGACAATCGCTGTTCGTCCCTGAACCGGCGAAAGCCTTTGACCAAAAAATATGCACAAACGGTGCTGCACATTATTTGAGCCGCCACCAACGAATGTGGTAGCCTGCCCGGCATTGGTCGAACAACCGCCGGACTGAGCATGGGCATTCGAGTCAAGCTGCGTCACACCACCCGCTACACCTATGACCGCCCGGTCGGGCTGTCGCCGCAGGTGGTCCGGCTGCGGCCGGCGCCGCACAGCCGCACGCCGGTGCTGTCGTATTCGCTGAACATCGACCCCAAGCCGCATTTCATCAACTGGCAGCAGGACCCGCAAAGCAATTGGCTGGCGCGGCTGGTGTTCCCCGAGCCGACCGAGTCCTTCGTAGTCGACGTGGACCTGGTCGCCGATATGTCGGTCATCAATCCGTTCGACTTCTTCCTGGAGCCGTCGGCCGAAACCTTCCCGTTCCGCTACGCGCCCGAGTTGGACCACGAACTCAAGCCGTTCCTGCACTGCGACGCGGCCGGGCCGCTGCTCAAGCAGTTCCTGGCCTCGATCCCCACCGACGCGCCGATGCAGACCACCAATTTCCTGGTGGCGCTGAACCAGCGGCTGCAGCACGAGATCAGCTACACCATTCGCATGGAACCGGGCGTGCAGACGCCCGAGCAAACCCTGACGCTGCGCTCTGGGTCGTGCCGCGACAGCGCCTGGCTGCTGGTGCAGGTGCTGCGCCGGCTGGGTCTGGCGGCCCGTTTCGTCTCGGGCTACCTGATTCAACTGGTGCCCGACGTCAAGCCGCTGGACGGCCCCGCCGGCGCCACCGAGGACTTCACCGACCTGCACGCCTGGACCGAGGTCTATCTGCCCGGCGCCGGCTGGATCGGCCTTGACCCCACATCCGGCCTGCTGACCGGCGAGGGGCACATCCCGCTGGCGGCATCGCCCGATCCCGGCAGCGCCGCCCCCATCACCGGCGCGGTCGATCCGTGCGAGGTGTCGTTTGAACACGTCATGGAGGTGTTCCGCGTCGAGGAAACGCCGCGCGTCACCAAGCCCTATAGCGAGCGGCAATGGCAGGACGTCCTGGCACTGGGCGACGCGGTGGACGCGCGGCTGGTGGCGGGCGACGTGCGCCTGACCCAGGGCGGCGAACCCACCTTCGTCTCGGCGCTCGACATGGACGGCGAGGAATGGACCGTCTCGGCGGTCGGCCCGACCAAGCGCGCCTATGCCGACGACCTGATCCGCCGCCTGCGCGACCGCTGCGCCCCCGGCGCGCTGATTACCTATGGCCAGGGCAAGTGGTATCCGGGCGAAAGCCTGCCGCGCTGGGCGTTCTCGCTGATCTGGCGCGAAGACGAGGAGCCGGTGTGGGAAAATCCGGCGCTGATCGCGCAAGAGAACGACGACCACCGCCCCGACGCCGCGACGGCACGGCGCTTCACCAATCAATTGGCGGAAAACCTGGGCATCGACCCCGCCTATGTGCAGCCGGCCTATGAGGACCCCGCCCATTACCTGCTGCGCGAGCAGGCGCTGCCGCTGAACGTCGACCCCGAGAACAGCAAGTTGGCCGACCCCGAGGAGCGCGCCCGCCTGGCCCGCGTGTTCCGCCAGGGCCTTGGCAATCCGGTGGGCATGGTGCTGCCGCTGCAGCCGTGGCAGAGCATGGACGGCCATCGCTGGATCACCGGGCCGTGGCCGACCCGCGACGGCCGCCTGCTCGCCATTCCCGGCGATTCGCCCCTGGGCTTCCGCCTGCCGCTGGATTCGCTGCCCTATATCCCGGCGGCCGATTATCCCTATCACAGCGAACGCGACCCCATGGAACGGCGCCCGCCGCTGCCGCGCCGCCAGCATGCGATGACCAGCCGGGTACCGGGCGCCACCGAACCGGCGCGACAAATCGGCCAGGTGGCGGGCCTCGACCTGCGGCCACGCCAAACCGTCAAGGGATTGGTGTCGGATACCGTGCGCACCGCGCTGGCGGTACAGCCGCGCGACGGGCGGCTGAACGTGTTCATGCCGCCGGTGGAAACCGCCGAGCAATATCTGGACCTTGTGGCCGCCATCGAGAACACGGCGCGCGAAACCCATTGCCCGGTGCGGCTGGAAGGCTATCCGCCGCCGCACGACCATCGCCTCAAGGTGCTGAAGGTCACCCCCGACCCCGGCGTCATCGAGGTCAACGTGCAGCCGGTGGCATCGTGGCGCCGGCTGGTGAACGACACCCTGACGCTGTACGAACAGGCGCATCAGTGCCGGCTGGGCACCGAGAAGTTCATGGTCGACGGCCGCCATGTCGGCACCGGCGGCGGCAACCACATGGTGCTGGGCGGCGCCACCCCCGCCGACAGCCCGTTCCTGCGCCGGCCCGATCTGCTGGGCAGCCTGATCCGCTTCTGGCAGAACCATCCCAGCCTGTCCTATCTGTTCTCGGGCCTGTTCATCGGCCCGACCAGCCAGCACCCGCGCGTCGACGAAGGCCGCGACGACTTCCTGTACGAGATGGAGATCGCGCTGGCGCAACTGCCGGCCAAGGGCACCGATTGCCCGCCCTGGCTGGTGGACCGGGCCTTGCGCAACGTGCTGGTGGACGTCACCGGCAACACCCACCGCACCGAGATCAGCATCGACAAGCTGTATTCGCCCGACGGCCCCACCGGTCGGCTGGGCCTGGTGGAATTCCGCGCCTTCGAGATGCCGCCCCATGCGCGTATGAGCCTGGTCAGCCAGTTGCTGCTGCGTGCCCTGATCGCCCGGTTCTGGGACCAGCCCTATACCGCGCCGCTGGTGCGGTTCGGCAGCGCGTTGCGCGACCGCTTCATGCTGCCCCACTGGCTGGAGCAGGATTTCAACGAGGTGCTGGAATGGCTGCGGCTGGGCGGCATCGATTTCGACCCGGCATGGTTCGCCCCCCATGTGGAATTCCGCTTTCCGCTGGTGGGCGAGGTCGAGCACGCCGGCATGCGGCTGGAACTGCGCCACGCGCTGGAGCCGTGGCACGTGTTGGGCGAAGAACCCGGCGCCGGCGGCACCGTGCGCTTCGTCGATTCGTCGGTGGAACGGCTGCAGGTCAGGCTGAGCGGCCGTGTCGGCGACCGCTATGTCGTCACCTGCAACCGCGTTGCCATCCCGCTGGCGCCCACCGGCATCAGCGGCGAAGGGGTGGCGGGGGTGCGCTATCGCGCGTGGTGGCCGTCATCGTGCCTGCATCCCGCCATCGGCGTGCACTCGCCGCTGGTGTTCGACATCCTCGACACCTGGACGGGGGCGTCGGTCGGCGGCTGCACCTATCACGTCGCCCATCCGGGCGGGCGCAATTACGAAACCTTCCCGGTCAATTCCTATGAGGCCGAGGCACGGCGCCGCGCCCGCTTCTTCGCCTTCGGCCACAGCCATGGCCGCATCGCGACGCAAGCGGCCAAGCTCCATCCGGACTACCCCAACACCCTCGATCTGCGGCTACAATAGGACTTCGGACTTTGCGGACAGAGGGCAAGACCATTCCAGCGTTCTATCGGCCCGGCCAAGACAGCCACGACGAGGCGCAGGACGGCAACGGCGTCGTCCGCCCCCATTGGCGCGCCTTTGCCGACAGTTTCGCCGGCCTGTCGGCCGCCGATCTGGGCCGGCGCTGGGAATTCGGCCAGACCCTGCTGCAGGAAAACGGCGTCACCTACAACGTCTATGGCGATCCGGCCGGACTGGAGCGGCCATGGCAGCTTGACCCGCTGCCGCTGATCCTGCCGGCGGCGGAATGGGCGACCATCGCCCAAGCCGTGGCCCAGCGCGCCGCGCTGCTGGACGCCATCATCGCCGATCTGTACGGCCCGCGCCGGCTGATCGCGCGCGGATTGCTGCCGCCGTCGCTGCTGCATGCCAATCCCGGCTATCTGCGCCCGTGCGCCGGCATCCGGCCGCCGGGCGGGCGCTTCCTTGACATTTATGCGGTGGAGCTGGCGCGCGCCGCCGATGGCGGCTGGCGCGTCATCGCCGACCGCACCGAGGTGCCGGCCGGCGCCGGCTATGCCCTGGAAAACCGCACCATCGTCAGCCGGGTGCTGCCGGAATTCTTCCGCGCCATGCCGGTGCAGCGGCTGGGACCGTTCTTCGACGCCCTGCGCCGCACCTTGCAGGCGCTCAGCCCGCGCCGCAACGACGATCCGCGCATCGTGCTGATGACGCCCGGCCCTTACAACGAAACCTATTTCGAGCACGCCTTCCTAGCCCGCCACCTCGGCCTGACCCTGGTGCAGGGCGAGGACCTGACCGTGCGCGACAACAAGGTCTTCCTCAAGACCCTGACCGGGTTGCAACAGGTGGACGTCATCCTGCGCCGCACCAACGGCGAGTGGTGCGACCCGCTGGAACTGCGCGGCGATTCGGCGCTGGGCGTCGCCGGATTGGTGCAGGCGGCGCGCGCCGGCACTGTCGCCATTGCCAATCCGCTGGGCAGCGGCTTGCTGGACGGCAGCGCCATCATGCCGTTCCTGCCCGGCATCGCCCGCGCCGTGCTGGGCGAGGATTTGCGCCTGCCGTCGGTGGCGACATGGTGGTGCGGCCAGGATGGCGAGCGCGCCCAGGTGCTGGCCAATCTGGACCGGCTGGTGCTGCGCCCGGCCTTCCACAACCGCAGCCGCCCCGTGCTGGGCGCCGGACTTGAGGACGCCGAACGCGACGAACTGGCCGCCGCCATCCAGGCGCGGCCGTGGGAATGGGTGGCGCAGGAAATGGCCGGCATGTCCACCGTGCCAGTGTGGACGCCGGGCGGCCTGGAACCGCAGCACACCATCATCCGCCTGTTCGCCGTCGCCACCGAGCAGGGCTGGCAGGTCATGCCGGGCGGCCTGGCCCGCGTCTCGGCCGAGCGCGACCTGCTGACGGCGCGGCTGCAGACCGGCGGCGGCGGCAGCAAGGACGTCTGGGTGCTGTCCGATCCGGGCGCGGCGGCCCAGGCGATCCCGCGCGGCGCCGCCGCCCAGGTCAGGCTGACCCGCGGCAACCGCGACCTGCCGTCCCGCGTCGCCGACAACATGTTCTGGCTGGGCCGCTATGTGGAACGCTGCGAGGCCATCACCCGCAAATTGCGCGCCGCCGTCACCCAGATCGAGGAAGCGCTGGACCAGGGCGACACCGCCCGCGCCGCCTTCGCCATGCGCCTGCTGGGCAAGCTGGGCCTGAGCGTTCCCGCCGGCGACGACACCGTGCCGGCGGCCGATTTGGTGACGACGCTGCTGGAGCATCACGCCGACGTGGCGGTCAACGGGCTGGCCAATGCGGGCGAGCGGCTGGGCCGCGTCATGGCCCATCTGCGCGACCGCCTGTCGGCCGATACCTGGCGCGCGCTGCAGCGGCTGCGCGACCGCATCGCCGAGCTGCGCCGGGACAATCAGCGACACGAGCGGCCGCAGGGTCTGGCCGGCCGGCTTCACTCGATCATCCTGACCGGCGAGGCCATCGCCGGCCTGGCCATGGAGAACATGACGCGCGGGCCGCTGTGGCTGTTCCTCGATACCGGGCGCCGGGTCGAGCGCGCCATCACCATCGTCGACACCTTCTCCGGCGCATTGTCTTTCGCCGAGGGCGAGGACGCGGTGCCGCTGGAACTGCTGCTGGAAATCTCCGACAGCACCATGACCTACCGCTCGCGCTATCTGGCGGCGCCGCGTCTGGCCGGCGTGCTTGACCTGCTGTTATGCGACGACAGCAACCCGCGCTCGCTGGCCTTTCAGCTCGAGGCACTGGCCGGGCACATGGACCGTCTGGCGGCGGGCGGCGGCGGCGACGGCTTCCTGCGCCCCGAGCAACGCCAGATGACGGTGCTGTGCGGCATCGTCCGCACCCTGGAGGTACCGGTACTGGCAAGCTATGACCGCGATGGCGGCTATCACGACGCGGAACGGCTGCTGGAAACCCTGCGTTCGCGGCTGTGGGGGCTGTCCGAGATCCTGAGCCGGCAGTATTTCACCCACGCGCAATGGCGCCTGCCGACGCCATCCTCGGACTTCCTGCCATGAAATACCGCGTCCGCCACGTCACCACCTATCATTACGGCGAGCCGGTGCTGCTGTCGCACCATGCCGCCCATCTGGGTCCGCGTGCCTGCGCCGGCCAGACCCATCGGCTGGCGCGGCTGGACATCCTGCCGCCGCCGGCGGTGCGCGACGACGGCAAGCAGGATTATTTCGGCAATCCCATCACCTTCTTCACCATCCAGGACGCCCACACCAAGCTGACGGTGGATGCCAGCTTCGAGGTGGAAACCAGCCCGCCGCCCGCCTTGCCGCAACTGGACCGCACCCCGTGGGAGCGGGTGGCCGCCGAGCTGGCCGAAGGCACCGCACCCCGCGTCGAGCCGGCGCTGGATTTCCTGTTCCCGTCCTATCAAATCCCCATGCTGGCCGAGGCCCGCGCCTATGCCGAGGCCAGCTTCCCGCCCGGCCGGCCGCTGGTCGACGGCGTCATGGAATTGTGCCACCGCATCAACGCCGATCTGACCTTCGATCCCGACGCCACCACCGTCGGCACGCCACTGACCCAGGTGTTCGCCCACCGCCGCGGCGTGTGCCAGGACTTCGCCCACATGATGATCGCCTGCCTGCGCGCCATGGGGCTGGCGGCGCGCTATGTCAGCGGCTACATCCGCACCCTGCCGCCGCCGGGCAAGGAAAAGCTGGTGGGCGCCGATGCCAGCCATGCCTGGGCGGCGGTGTTCCTGCCCGGCTGGGGCTGGCTTGACGTCGACCCCACCAACGACACCCTGGCCGGCGAGGACCACATCACCGTCGCCTGGGGCCGCGACTATGACGACGTCAGTCCCTTACGCGGCGTCGTGCTGGGCGGCGGCCACCACCAAGTCAGCGTCGGCGTGGACGTTGCCGAACTTTGAGTGGCAAAACGTTTCAATCCGTCACTTATCGAGTTCATATCGCTTAAGTAGTCTTTGCTGCGCAATAACGCACGTTATGCCAGAAGGACATCATCCATGACCGTCTCCGTAACGCCTGCCGGCCTGGTCGGCACGCTCATTCCCAGCGGTGCCAGCTATGAGCTGATCGCCAGCTACGATCTCGCCAAGCTGGAACACATCGTCACCGAGGAACTGGACGACTTCATGTCGTCGTCGACCCAGCCCACGGCCTATCAAGGCAAGCTGGACAAGCCCCGATACCCGGTGAAGCTGTACCGCCTGACCTATCGCTCGACCGTGCCCGAGCACGACAACGCGCCGACCGTCGCATCGGGCCTGGTGGCCATTCCCGAGGTGCCGGCCGGCGTGCTGCCGGTGGTGTCGTATCAACACGGCACCGTGTTCAGCCGCACCGACGTGCCGTCCTTTCCCGAAAATTCCGGGGAAACCCGCATCATGGTCGCCCAGTTCGCCGCCCAGGGCTATGCGGTGATCGCCGCCGACTATTTCGGCCGCGGCATTTCCAACCTGCCCGATTCCTATCTGGCGCGAGACAGCACGCGGCAGGCGGTGTTCGACTTCACCCTGAACGCCCGTTCGTTCCTGCAGACCCAGGGCTTCACCATCGGCCACTTCTTCGTCAGCGGCTGGTCGCAGGGCGGCTGGGTCTCGATGCAGTTCCTGCACAAGCTGCAATCCACCGGCATTCCGGTGTCGGCGGCGGCGATCGCCAGCGCGCCGGTGGACATCTTCCTGACCGTCAGCCGCTGGATGAACAACTGGCAACCGGGCGACGCCGTCTACATCCCCGGCACCTACACGCTGCATCTGCTGGCGCAGGAATACTATCTGCAGCAGCAGGGCTTGGCCGAG
>JBLNBE010000064.1:0-59369 GCA_050259735.1 Bacteroidota bacterium | reverse complement strand
TGCGGGGTGATTGGCTTTAGGAATACCCCCGCCCCCACCCCTGGGGTGTGGGCGGGACCCACGATGGGGGTGGGTGAGGGAGCCGGAGACTCTGGAGTCCGTGGCTCCCTCACCCGGCGCTTCGCGCCACCCTCTCCCGCCTGCGGGAGAGGGTTTCATTCAATCCTTAGCCGCACCCGCCGCCGCAGGAATGCTTCGGCTGTTCGGGCGGGTTGAGGGCGGGGTCGCGGTGCTTGCCGGCGGCGGCCAGCGCCGCCAGATAATCGGCCCACACCACGTCCTGGTTCTGGCCCAGCCAGTACAGGTAATCCCAGGTATAGATGCCGGTGTCGTGCAGGTCGTCGAACACCAGTTTGATGGCGTAGTTACCCACCGGCTCGGCGCCGATGATCGCCACGTGCTGGCGGCCGGCGACCAGGACCTTCTGGCTGGGGCCATGGCCCTGGACTTCGGCCGACGGGCTTTCCACCCGCAGCAACTCGGCGCTCAGGCTGAAGGCGGCGCCGTCGTCGAAGCTGACATCCAGGCGCTTTTCCGCCTTGCGCACCTTGATGTCGACCGGATTGTGCCGGCTGCCGAATTCCTCGCTCATGCGCCGGCCCCGGCCTCGTCCAGCGAGCGGGCCTCGTCCGGCAGCATGATCGGAATGCCGTCGCGGATGGGATAGGCCAGGCCAGCCTTGTCGTCGACCAGTTCGTTATGATCCGGATCATAGCGCAGCGGCGCATGGGTGCCGGGCGCCCGCAGGATTTCCATCAGCTTGGGGTCGATGCCGGGAACGCGATCGGTCATGCCTTACTCTCCTAGTGCAACACGCTGTGGCCGGCTTCGGCCAGCAGCGCCATCTCGAACATGGCGGTCATCAGGCTGGCGCGGTCGGTGACGGTGGCCGCCTCCAGCAAGGCCTGCTTTTCCTCGGGGCTGAGCGGCGCTGCCATGGCCAGCGCGGTCACCAGCTCGCCATCCGAGGCGTCTTCCAGCTTGTTCAGGTCCAGCGCCACGCCCTGGCGGGTCAGATAGGTGCCGACGGCGGTCATCAGCCGGCGGCGATCCACCTGCGGCCGTTCGGCCGGCGGCGCGATGTCGGCGGCATAGGGGCCGTATTCGGCCACCACCCGCCGATAGCCGGCGCGGCCCTCGACCTCGCCGGCCAGGCGGAAGCGGGCGATGCCGGTGGCGGTGATCAGATAGCGGCCGTCGCCGGTTTCGCCGAACGCACTGATGCGCGCCAGCGTGCCGGTGCCGTAAAGGCCCGCCACCGCGCCGGGGGCCGTGCCTTCCGGCGCCGGCTGGACCAGGGCGAACATCCGTCCCAGCCCCAAGGCGGCGTCGACCAGCGCCAGGTAGCGTGGTTCGAACACCGTCAGCGGCAAGCGGGCGCCAGGCAGCAGCAGCACCCCCGACAGCGCGAAGACCGGCAGGAGGCGCGGCAGATCGATGGGGGTGGCGGCCATGGCGGCAATCTTACGAGAACAGCAGCGTCGACAACCGGCGCCGCCCCCGCACCGTCAGCGGGTGGGTGGGACCGAACGCCTCGAACAGCTTGACCAGTTGCTTGCGGGCGGCGTCCTCGTTCCAGCCGCGATCGCGACGGAACAGCTCCAGCAGTTCGTCCACCGCCGCCTCATGCTCGCCGGCGGCGTAATAAACCAGAGCCAAGTCGTGGCGAGCCTGGTGGTCGTCGGCGTCGGTGGCCAGACGGCGGCGCAGCTCGGCGGCCTCGCCGGCGCCGGCAGCGGCGCTGTCCTGCAGCTCCAGCGCGGTCTTGACCGCGGCCACCTCGGGCTTCTTCAGCATGTCGGGCGACAGATTGGGCAGCATGGCGCGCACGGTGTCCACATCGCCCAGCGCCAGCAGCGAGCGCAACAGGCCGGCCATGGCACCCGCATGGGCGGGGTCCTCGGCCAGCACCTGCTGGAACGCCTGCACCGCCGTTTCGGCGTCGCCACCGGCCAGCAGCTCCTGCGCCTCGGCGACGATCTCGTCCAGGCTGGGTTCGCCCGCTGCGCCGCCGGCGGTCAGGCGCTGCAGGAAGGCGCGCAACTGGCTTTCCGGCTGGGCGCCGGTGAAGGCGTCGAACGGGCGGCCGTCCTTGAAAGCATAAACGGTCGGCACCGACTGAATGCGCAGCTGGCCGGCCAGCGCCTGTTCCTTGTCCACGTCGATCTTGACCATGCGCACGGCGCCGCGCATCTCGCGCACCAGCTTTTCCAGCATCGGCCCCAACGTCTTGCACGGGCCGCACCAGGTCGCCCAGAAATCGACGATGACCGGGACCTTGCGCGACATCTCCATGACGTCGGCCATGAAGGTGGCGGCAGAGCCGTCCTTGATGAGGTCGCCAGTACCGGCGGGGCCAGCGGCGGCGGGCTTGGCGCCGGAGCCGAAGATCAGGTCCATAATCATCCGTTCCGTTGGGAGTTCGACCCGCAATAGATGGACTGTGCATGGGCGGCTGGCAAGGGCAAAGCCAGGGCGCGAAATGCCGCGCTTCGCCCCTGGGCGGAAAAAATGGAAAATTTGGAAAAAAAGGTCTTGCGGCCCTCCCGATCTTCCCGTATTTATCCGGTCCTCCGCGGCGCTGAGCCACGGGGAACACGCCAGGAAGCGGGCGTAGCTCAGGGGTAGAGCACAACCTTGCCAAGGTTGGGGTCGAGGGTTCGAATCCCTTCGCCCGCTCCAATTTCAAAAAGGCCCGGGTCTTTGACCTCGGGCCTTTTTGCTGTCTGCCGTTTGACGGCTCTTTAGAACCGGCGTATGGTTGAGGCCATGAGGGAGTGCGGGTTCGCGGAAGTACCTTCTTCCCCTCTCCCGTGGTACGGGTGAATGAACGACACGAGGCCGGGCTAAACGCCCGGCCGTTCGTTTTTTCGCCCCCGCCCCTTTCATCAGATCCAGCCCGGCAGGAGGCCGCCCATGAGCACCGAATTCGAACAGGCCGAACTGCGCGCCGAAATCGAGCGCCTGAAGGAAGAGAACGAGGATCTGCGCGCCGAGGTCGACGACCTGCGCCGCGAGGCCGATTTGGACGCCTGCCACATCGCTGGCCTGGCCGCCCAGATCAAGGCGCTGATCGCCGAGGGCGACGCCTGCGCGAACAAGGCGGCCCATCCGCTGCTGGTGCGGGGCGAATACACCAATGCCATGACCGGCGAGGCCATGACCAAGACCGCCGCCTATCCGCTGTATCGCGAGGCGTTCGACGCCGAGGCGCGCGAACTGGGCTTCGAGACCCCGGAAAACCTGCGAGCATAGGGGTTTTCGCAGGGCGCTGCCCCGCACCCCGCAAGGAGGCTTGGCCTCCTTGACCTCATTCCTGGGATCAAAGGGCCTTAGGCCCTTTGCGGGCGTGGGCAGCGCCCACAAAAACAAAGGCCGGCCCCTTCACAGGAGCCGGCCTTTCTCATTTCAGGCGCTTAGGCGCCGCAGCACTTCTTGTACTTCTTGCCCGATCCGCACGGGCACGGATCGTTGCGGCCGACCTTGTCGGCAGTGCGCTGGGGCGGACGCGGGTTCATGACGCCGTCCACATAGACCCAGCGACCGTCGTTCTGGCGGAACGAGGCCAGTTCGTGATGGGCGAAGACCTTGCCGTGGAACTTGTAGCGAGCGACGAACTCGACCGAGCCTTCGTCGCCGTCGATGGCGCTGGAGCGGATTTCCAGGCCGTCCCACTTGGCGTCCTTGACCCAGGTTTCGGTCTCGGCTCGGTCGTAATCCTCGCGCGCTTCGGGGGCCAGGGTGGTTTCCAGATAATCCAGATCGGCGCGGGTGAAGGCGGTGTAGCGCGAGCGCATCAGCGCTTCCGGCGAGGGCGCGGCGCCACCGGCCAGCAAGGGGCCGCAGCAATCGTCGAAGCCGCGGCCGGAACCGCAGGGGCAGGAGGTCATGGCGAAGAGATTCCCTTAGAATTCGATCATTTTGGAGAACAGCACGATTCCCAGCACCGCGGTGAAGTAGAACGCGCCGCCGACGCCGAGAAGAAAAAGGATGTTGCCGGCCGAGCGCAAGGGAAACATGCGCCGTTCGCGCCAGCGGCGTTCCGCCGCGCGCTTTTCCGGGCCGCCGACCACGGTAATGAAGAAACGGCCGCCGATGATGGGAAAGGACAGCCGGATGTTGACCGGATGGCGGCGCCAGCTTACCGGCTTGACCGCATTCCACAACGCCGCCCGCTGCTCGGGCGTGAACGACTCCACCACCTCGGACGGAATCCGGTCCAGCAAGGTTTCCAAAGCGCCGTCACTTGCCATCCCCGTTCCCCCGGCAACCGTGCAATCTTTGTCTTGTTCCCTAGCGCGCGCCGCCGCTCAGCCGCGACAGGATGTCGTCAAGCTGCTCCAGGCTGCCGTAATGGATGGTCAGCTCGCCACCCTTGCCGTGCGAGGTCAGCGTCACCTTGACCCCCAACATCTCGGCCAGGTCGCGCTCCAACGCGGCGGTATCGGCGTCCTTGTGGCTGGCGGCGGCCGAGCGGCCGGCGCTGCCACCGGCGGACTTGCCCTTGCCCTCGCCCGCCGCCAGCTTTTCGGTCTGGCGCACGTTGAGTTGCTTGTCCACGACCTCGCGGGCCAGCGTCACCGGGTCGGACGCGGTCAGCAGGGCGCGGGCGTGGCCGGCGGATAGCTGCTTGGCCTCGACCATGCCCTTGATGGGATCGGGCAGCGCCAGCAGGCGCATCATGTTGGCGACATGGCTGCGCGACTTGCCGACCGCCTTGGCCAGCTCTTCCTGGGTGTGGCTGAATTCGTCGACCAGACGGCGATAGCCCTCGGCCTCTTCCAGCGGTGACAGGTCCTGGCGCTGCAGGTTCTCGACCAGGGCGACTTCCAACGCTTCCTTGTCGCTGAAGTCGCGGATGATGACCGGCACTTCGTGCAACTGGGCGCGCTGGGCGGCGCGCCAGCGACGCTCGCCGGCGATGATCTCGAAGCCGCCCTCGATGGGACGGACCAGGATAGGCTGCAGGATGCCCTTGTCGCGCACCGATTCGACCAGATCGGCGATCGCTTCTTCCTCGAACTGGCGGCGCGGCTGGAACTTGCCGGGCCGGAGCTGGGCGGTAGCCAGATTGCGCAGACCACGCGCCGCCGGGCCGGCCGGCGCTGCGGTGTTGCCGCCATCCAGCACGGCGGCGGCGGCGGCCACGCCGGAATCCCCCAACAACGCGGACAGGCCGCGACCCAGATTGCGACGCTTTTCTTCAGCCACCATGCTCACCCTGCTGCCCTCAACTTACGTTCACGCTTCAACACTTCCGAGGCGAGATGAATGTAGGCCTCGGAGCCGGTGCACTTGACGTCGTAGATCAGCACCGGCTTGCCGTGCGACGGCGCCTCGGAAATGCGGACATTGCGCGGAATGACCGTCTTGTAGACCTTGTCGCCGAAAAACTCGCGCACATCGGCGGCGACCATTTCCGACAGGTTGTTGCGCTTGTCGAACATGGTCAGCACGATGCCCTGCAGCTCAAGCTGCGGGTTCAGCGCCTGGCGCACGCGCTCGATGGTCTTGACCAGATGGCTGATGCCTTCCAGGGCGAAGAACTCGCATTGCAGCGGCACCATCACCGCATGGGCGGCGACCAGCGCATTGACCGTCAGCAGGTTCAGCGACGGCGGGCAATCGATCAGCACGTAATCATAGGCGCCGACGGTGGCCGATAGCGCCTCGGCCAGCCGTTGCTCGCGCCGGTCCATTTCCACCAGCTCGATCTCGGCGCCTGACAGATCGGTGCCCGACGGAACCACCGCCAGATTGGGGATGTCGGTCGGCAACACGGTATCGGCCAGTTGGGCCTCGCCGATCAGCACGTGATACGAATTGACCTCGCGCGCCGAGCGATCGATGCCTAGACCGGTGCTGGCATTGCCCTGGGGGTCCAGGTCGATGATCAGCACCCGCTTCTTGGTGGCGGCCATGGCCGTCGCCAGGTTGATGGTGGTGGTGGTCTTGCCCACGCCACCCTTCTGATTGGCGATGGCGATGATGCGGGTGGGCTTCGTGGGGGCGCTGCTAGAGCTGTGCTCGACCACGGTAAACCTCTTTCAGATGAAGGATGATCCCGGACGGGTCCGTTTGGGAGGGGAACCGCTCGAACGAGATATTCCATTCTTTGGAGGCCACGGTCAATTCGTCTTCCACTGCTTTGCCCTTTAGGAAGACGCAGTGGCCTTCCGGCAACAGGTGCCGTTCGGCCCAGCCAAGCAATTTGTCCAGCGGCGCCAAGGCCCGCGCAGTCACAACGTCGGCCCCCAGTGGCGGCACCATTTCGATGCGGGCGTTGTGGATGGTGACGCGGGTGCCGGTGACGCGCGCAACCTCGCGCAGAAAGGCGCATTTGCGCGCGTCCGATTCGATCAGATGGACGTCCGGCACCCCCATGATCGCCAGCACCAGGCCGGGAAAACCGGCACCGCAGCCCATGTCGACAAGTCTGTGGATAGGCTGTGGAAGAAGTGGGAAAACCTGGGCGGAATCGAGCAAATGCCGCTGCCACAGATTGGGGATGGTATCGGGGCCGACCAGATTGATCCGCGCCTGCCACTTGACCAGCAGCTCGGCGTAGGCGGTCAGCCGCTGCAGCGTTTCACGTGAAACGGCGGTCTGGGCCTGGAACTGTTCGGGCGTCATACCCCCTCCCCTCTGGTGGGCTGTTTCACGTGAAACACAATATATGGAGTCACGCCGCCCCCCGCTTCTTCACGTGCCCGAGCAGCGCGGTCAGCGCCGCCGGGGTGATGCCGGGGATGCGACCGGCGGCGGCCAGGGTTTCCGGCCGGGCCGCCTTCAGCTTCAGCCGCACCTCGGTAGAGAGCGAGCCGATGGCGTCGTAATCCAGATCGTCGGGCAGCGCCAGTTCCTCGTCGCGGCGATAGGCACGGATGTCGGCGTCCTGGCGGGCGAGATAGCCGCGATAGGTGCCCTCGATCTGCAACTGCTCGCTCACCTCGGGGGCAAAGCCGGCCAGCTCGGGCCACACGGCGGTTAACCGGCGCAGATCGATGGTGGGATAGGCCAGCAGGTCCCAGGCCGAGCGCACCACGCCGTCCTGGTTGACCTCCAGCCCGTGCTTGCGCAGCACGTTGGGCGATGCCTTCAACTCCGCCAGAAGTTGGCGGCCGCGCTCCAGCGCCGCACTTTTGTCTCGGAATCGCATCGAGCGCTCGGCGCCGACGCAGCCTATCGCCATGCCCTTGGGCGTCAGCCGCAGATCGGCGTTGTCGGCGCGCAGGGCCAGGCGGTATTCGGCGCGCGAGGTGAACATGCGATACGGCTCGCTGGTGCCCAAGGTCACCAGATCGTCGACCATCACGCCCAGATAGGCGTCGGCGCGATCCAGCACCAGCGGCGCCGACCCCGCCACCGCGCAAGCGGCGTTGATGCCCGCCAGCAATCCCTGGGCGCCGGCTTCTTCATAGCCGGTGGTGCCGTTGATCTGTCCGGCCAGGAACAGCCCCCTCACCCGCCGGGTCTCCAACGTGCGATGCAGCTCGCGCGGGTCGATGAAGTCGTATTCGATGGCATAGCCGGGACGGACGATGGCGACCTTCTCCAATCCGGGGATAGAGTGGATCATCGCCTCTTGCACCTCGGCTGGCAGCGAGGTCGAGATGCCGTTGGGATAGACCGTCGGGTCGTCCAGCCCTTCCGGCTCCAGGAACAACTGATGCCGGTCCTTGTCGGCGAAGCGGACGATCTTGTCTTCGATGGACGGGCAATAGCGCGGCCCGACACTCTGGATCTGACCCGAATACATCGGCGCCCGATGCAGGTTGGCGCGGATGATGGCGTGGGTTTCGGCGGTGGTATAGGTGATGCCGCACGCCACCTGGGGCACGGTGATCTTGTCGGTGAGATACGAGAACGGCACCGGCGGGTCGTCGCCCGGCTGCATCTCCAGTGACGCCCAGTCGATAGTACGACCATCCAGGCGGGCCGGCGTTCCGGTCTTCAACCTCTGCAACGGAAAACCGACGCGGTCCAACGCCGTGGACAAACCGTAGCTGGGCGCGTCGCCCACCCGGCCGGCCGGCCAGGTCTTCTCGCCGCAATGGATCAGCCCGCGCAGGAAGGTGCCGGTGGTGATGACCACCGCCCCGGCCGCGATGCGGCGGCCATCGGCCCGCACCACGCCGACCACCCTACCCGCTTCGACCACCAGATCCTCGACCGAGCCGGCCAGCAAGGTCAAATTGGCGGTCTCGTCCAGCAGCGCCCGCATGGCCTGGCGATAGAGCTTGCGGTCGGCCTGGGCGCGCGGCCCCTGCACCGCCGGTCCCTTGCTGCGGTTGAGGATGCGGAACTGGATTCCGGCGCGGTCGATGGCACGGCCCATCAACCCGTCGAGGGCATCGATCTCGCGCACCAACTGACCCTTGGCCAAACCGCCGATGGCCGGGTTGCACGACATCTCGCCCAGCGTCTCCAGCCGTTGGGTCACCAGCAGCGTGGCGGCGCCCATGCGGGCGCTGGCAGCGGCAGCCTCGCAGCCGGCATGGCCGCCGCCGATCACCACGACGTCCACCGTCAGGTCCCAGTCCGGTTTCACGTGAAACATGTCACTTCCCAATACAGAACTCGCGGAACACTACGTCCAGCAATTCGTCCACATCCACCCGCCCGGTGATGCGGCCGATGGTGGCGGCGGCCTGGCGTAAGTCTTCGGCGGCCAACTCGATCTCGGCCTCGGGGTCGAAGCGCGCCAGGGCCGCCAGGCACTCCTCCACCGCCGCGCGATGGCGGGCGCGGGTCAGTGCCGGGGCGGCGGTGACGGCATAGCGGGAAGCCACTTCGGATTCAAGCGTCACCAGCAACGCCTCCAGACCGTTACCGGTGCGGGCCGAGACGGCGACCACGTCCCGCCCGTCCAATGCCGGCGGTGGCGGCGCGACAACGGTGTCGGCCTTGTTGACCACCACCACGGTATCGCCGTCGACGATGGCGCGGGTGGCGCTATCCCAATCCGGCAGCAGGCCGGCGTCGAACACCGCCAGCTTGAGATCGGCCGCTTCGGCGCGGGCCAGGGCGCGGCGAATGCCCTCGGCCTCGATCTCCTCGGCAGCATCGCGCAAGCCGGCGGTGTCGGCCAGAACCACCGGCCAACCATGCAGATCGAGATGCACCTCGATGATGTCGCGCGTCGTGCCGGCGGTAGCCGAGACGATGGCGGCCTCGCGCCCGGCCAGCCGGTTGAGCAGACTCGACTTGCCGGCATTGGGTGCGCCCAGGATGGCGATATGGATGCCGTCGCGCAGACGCTCGCTGCGCTGTCCTTGCGCCAGATGATCGCGCATGTCGGTCGCCAGCGTGGCGACCGCCGCACCCACCTGCCCCACCAGCGTCTCGGGAACGCCCTCGTCGGAAAAGTCGATCACCGCTTCCATCAGGGCCAGCGCCCGCACCAGCTCGGAGCGCCAGCCCTCGGCCAAGGCGGCGAGGCCGCCGTCCAATTGACGTAGGGCCTGGCGTCGCTGCGCCGCCGTCTCGGCATCGACCAGATCGGCGATGGCCTCGGCGCCGGTCAGGTCGAGCTTGCCGTTAAGGAAGGCGCGCTTGGAAAACTCGCCCGGTTCGGCCGGAGTCAGACCCAGCCCCACCAGCGCCTGCGACAGCGCCGCCGCCACCGCGCGGCCGCCATGGACGTGCAATTCGACCACGTCCTCGCCGGTAAAGCTGGCGGGCGCCGGAAATAGCAGGGCCAAGCCGTCGTCGATGTCGTCGCCGTCGTGGCGCAGCCGCACCCGCTGAGCCATGCGCGGCGGCGGCAAGGCGCGGCCAGACAGCCGCTGCAACGCCTCGGGGGCGCGCGGCCCCGACAGCCGGAACAGGGCGACACCGCCCCGTCCGGGGGCGCTCGCCAGGGCAAAGATGGTTTTTTCAGACATGGGAGGGTTTTAAAGGAAAACCCCCCCGGCACCAAGAGGGCGTCTAAGCCGACACCACCGGCTGGTCGTCGGGATGCAGCATCAGCCGCTCGACCCGGCCCCCCTTGAGCAGGTGGGTGTCGAGGATCTCGTCGATGTCCTCGTGGGTGTGGAAGCTGTACCAGATGCCCTCGGGATAGATCACCATCACCGGCCCCAGCTCGCAACGGTCCAGGCAACCGGCGCTGTTGATGCGGACGCCGTCCACCAGCCCCAGTTCCTTGGTCCGCGCCTTGAGGTAATCGCGCAACGGCTCGGCGCCGCGCGCCGCGCACGATCCCCGGCGATTGCCGTCGGGCCGGCGGTTGGTGCACATGAAGACGTGCAGGCGGAAATACGGTTTCGGATCGGTCACGCTCACTCTTTCTTCTCCCGCCGGTTCCCGCCGGCGAACTGCGCCCAGAACATCTTCTGCAATTGCTCCATGCCCTGGACCCCGGCCGGCAGCCAGGTCTTCAGCATGGTCTCGGGTTCCATCGCCGCCAGCGATGCAGTCATGCGATCCTGGATCTGCCGCATCAGCGCGTCCTGCATGGGCTTGACGTCGGGCAGGCCGAGAAAGGCGCGGGCCTCCTCGGGGGTGCAATCCACATCGACGGTGAACTTCATGGCTTTGTCATCCCACGGGTTGCGTTTCGGCCTCTGAGACCCAAACTAAGCCCTTGCGCCAAAAGGCGTCAATGTCGACTCGCGGAAGATACCCTCCATGACCAACCGCCTTGCCGGTGAGACCAGCCCCTACCTGTTGCAGCACCAGAGCAACCCTGTCCAATGGTGGCCATGGGGGCCGGACGCGTTGGCGGCGGCCAAGGCGGCGGGCAAGCCCATCCTGCTGTCGGTCGGCTATGCCGCCTGCCATTGGTGCCACGTGATGGCGCATGAGAGCTTCGAGAACGACGCCATCGCCGCCCAGATGAACCGCGATTTCATCAACATCAAGGTCGACCGCGAGGAACGCCCCGACCTGGACGCCATCTACCAGCAAGCGCTCGGCATGATGGGCCAGCATGGCGGCTGGCCGCTGACCATGTTCCTGACCCCCGACGGCGCGCCGTTCTGGGGTGGCACCTATTTCCCCCCTGCCCCGCGGTATGGCCGCCCCGGCTTTCCCGAGGTGCTGCGCGCCATCACCGACACCTGGGCCAACGGCCAGGACAAGGTGACGCTGAACGTCGAAGCGCTGAAGAACGGCCTGGCCGAGACGCCCAAGCGGTCGCGGCATCAGGACTTGTCGCTGGAGCTGATGGACCGGGGCGCCGCCCAGGTGCTGCGCATGATCGACCCCGAGCATGGCGGCCTGCAGGGCGCCCCCAAGTTTCCGCAGCCCGGTCTGCTGGAGTTTTTGTGGCGGGCAAGCCTGCGCAGCGGCGACCCCGCCCTGCGCCAGGCGGTGACCCTGACGCTGGACCGCATGAGCTATGGCGGCATCTACGACCATCTTGGCGGCGGCTTCATGCGCTACTCCACCGACGAAGCGTGGCTGGTGCCCCATTTCGAGAAGATGCTGTACGACAACGCCCAACTGATCGAACTGCTGACCCAGGTGTGGCAGGGCACCGGCGAGGCGCTTTATCACCAGCGCGTCGCCGAGACGGTCGAATGGCTGCTGCGCGACATGACCGCCGAGGGCGGTGCCTTCGCCGCCACCTTGGATGCCGATTCGGAAGGGATCGAGGGCAAGTTCTATACCTGGAGCGCCGCCGAGGTGGACCGGCTGCTGGACCCCGAATCGGCGCGCTGGTTCAAGATGGCCTATGACGTGCGCTCCGGGGGCAATTGGGAAGGCACCACCATTCTGCACCGCAACCACCAGCCCCAGCCCATGGGGGTGGAGGACGTGCTGGCCGACGCCCGCGCCGTACTGTGGCGCGAGCGCGAGGCGCGTGTGCATCCCGGCCGCGACGACAAGATTCTGGCCGATTGGAACGGCATGATGATCGCCGCCCTCGCCCGCGCCGCCCAGGTCTTCGCCATGCCGCGCTGGCTTGATGCCGCCCGCGTCGCCTATGAAACCGTGCGCACCCGCATGGCCCTGCCCGACGGCCGCCTTGCCCACGCCATGCGACTGGGCCGCTTCCGCTCGGTTGGCCTGGTGGACGATCTCGCCCACATGGCCCGCGCCGCCCTGGCGCTGCATCAAGCCACCGGCGAGGCCGTGCTGCTGGACCAGGCGCGCGCCTGGGTCGACGCCGCCAACCGCCATCACTGGGATGCCGCCTCGGGTGGTTATTTCCAGGCGGCTGACGATGCCGACGACGTCATCGTTCGCCTCAAGCCGATCCACGACAGCGCGGTGCCGTCGGCCAACGGAGTGATGGCCCAGGTCCTGGTGCGACTGGCCCAATTGACCGGCGACGACAGCTATCGCCAGCGCGCCGAAACCATCCTGGACAGCTTCGCCGGCGAGATCGCCGAGCATTTCGCCAACATGACCGCCCTGCTGCTGGCCTATGAGGCGCTGGCGGCGCCGATCCAAGTGGTGGTGGTCGGCCCGGCCGGGCGCAACGACACCGAGGCGTTGATCCAGGCGGCGGTGGAAGCGCCGGCACCCGACTTGGTGCTGATGCGCAGCGACGGCAATGGCGCCCTGCCCTCCAGCCATCCCGCCCATGGCAAAGGGCTGGTGGACGGCGCCGCGGCCGCTTATGTCTGCCACGGCTTCAGTTGTGCCGCTCCGATTACCGATGCCGGCCTCTTGCGGCCGGCTCTCACCCAGCGGTAAGCTTTGGCCATGTCTTACCTCGCCTATAACAGCCCGGTCGGGCCGCTCACCCTGTTCGAAGAAGACGGCGCCATCATCGCCGTCGAATGGGGCTGGCCGCCCGAGACCGACGAACCCGCCGCTCCCGTGCTGGAGCGCGCTCGCGATCAACTGGACGCCTATTTCGAGGGCAAGCTGCAGGCGTTCGACCTGCCGCTGGCCCCCATGGGCACGCCGTTTCAACAGAAGGTGTGGCAAGCCCTGTCGCGCATTCCGTTCGGCGCCACCCGCTCGTACGGCGAGTTGGCGGCCGAGCTGGGCACGGCGCCGCGCGCCCTGGGCGGTGCCTGTGGCCGCAATCCTCTGCCGATCCTGGTGCCGTGCCATCGCGTGCTGGCGTCGAACCGTTCGCTCGGCGGCTATTCCGGCATGGACGGCATCGACACCAAGCGCTTCCTGCTGCGTCTGGAAGGCGTCTTCACCGACGAGAGCGGTTGAAACCGCTTTCGTTCATGATGGTGCGCCCACACCTCCGTGTGGGCTTAGGCTCAAGCGCCGCTCGGGCTGATCGCATGGTCACGCTCGGCGTGACCATGCTCTGACCTCAAGGGAGTTGCCAACCATGACCAAGGCCATCCGTATTCATGAAACCGGCGGTCCAGAGGTCATGCGTTGGCAGGAGGTGCCGGATCGCCAACCCGGCCCGGGCGAGGCCCTGGTGCGCCAGAGCGCCGTCGGCGTCAATTTCATCGACGTCTATCACCGCACTGGCCTTTATCCGGTGACGCTGCCCAGCGGCCTGGGCCTCGAGGCCGCCGGCGTGGTCGAGGCGGTGGGCGAGCATGTGGTCGAGGTGCAGGTGGGCGACCGCGTCGCCTATGCCGGCGGCCCGGTCGGCGCCTATGCCGAGCGCCGGGTGCTGCCGGCCGACCGCCTGGTCCCCCTGCCCCACGAGATTTCGGACGTTCAGGCCGCCGGCATGATGCTGAAGGGCATGACCGCGCAATACCTGCTGCGTCGCACCTTCCCGATCACCGCCGGCGACACCATCCTGGTTCACGCCGCTGCCGGCGGGGTCGGCCTGATCCTGTGCCAATGGGCCAAGCACCTAGGCGCTACCGTAATCGGCACCGTCGGTTCCGAGGAAAAGGCAGCGCTGGCCCATGCCCATGGCTGCGACCACCCCATCCTCTACAAGACGGAAGATTTTGTCGCCAAGGTGCGCAAGCTGACCGATGGCCAGGGCGTGCCGGTGGTCTATGACGGCGTCGGCGCCGACACCTTCCTGGGGTCGCTCGACTGCCTGCGGCCGCTCGGCATGATGGTCAGTTTCGGCCAAAGCTCGGGCAAGATTCCACCGGTTGATCTCGGCATCCTATCGACCAAGGGGTCGTTGTTCGTCACCCGGCCGACGCTGATGACCTATACCGCCCAGCGCCATGACCTGATGGCCTCGGCGGCGGAATTGTTCGACGTGGTCAAACACGGCTTCGTCACCGCCGAGATCGGCCGCACCCGCCCGCTGACTGAGGCCGCCGAAGCCCAGGCCGATCTGGTCGCGCGGCGAACCACTGGCTCTACCGTCCTGCTGCCCTGATTTGTCACTGTTGGTGAAGTGCCCTATACTGGACTGACCAATCGGCGAACTAAGCCGACCAGGGAGGGCGCATGACCAGATCGGAACGCAAGCGGCTGAAGTGGATGGTCAGCGGCGGCGGTATGTTGTGGATGCTGCTGGTCGGCTGGCTGATGTGGGTAACACTGCCCGAAGACGCCGTGACCACCCATTCGTCGGACCAGCTCAAGGACCGCATGAGCCTGTGCAACGGCAGTTTTCGCGATCGCTATGACTGCAAGGAACAGCTCATCATCGAAAGCGGGCGCGAGGCGTTCTATATCCTGTCGCTGCGCTTCCTGCTGGTGATCGTGCCGCCCATGGTCGGGACGTTCTGGCTGTCCTCTTATCTGGCGCGCCATCCGATCGCCCTGATGGAAGAGGAACACCACGTCGCCTCGGACGGCGACTGGAAAGCCCGCGCCCAGCGCCACACCGAAATGCAAAGCCCGGAAGAAGCCGCCGAGGACCTGCATTTGTCCGCCGACGAATTGCCCAGCCACCCGCTGCACAGCCATCACCGCATCGACGACATCGCCCCGGTGGACGATTGGAAGGCGCGCGCCCAACTCAATATTCGCGGACCACGCCGTAACGGATAAGCGGCTGAAAGCTGGATTCGTAGATTAGCGCTTCCTCCCACGAGCGTCATCACGGCCGCAGCGGAGCGAAGAGCCGGGATCCATGCTTGGTGCACCACCATGGACCCCGGCTCGCGCTGCGCTTGGCCGGGGTGACGAGAGAGATGGGAACCAACCCCTTCCCGCTAAACCAATAACAAAGGGCCTCCTCCCTGCTGGGAAGAGGCCCTTTTTCGTATCTGCAACGTCCCTTACGAGTTCATCGCCTCGAAGAAATCGTTGTTGTTCTTTGAATGCTTCAGCTTGTCGACCAGGAACTCCATGGCGTCCGTCACGCCCATGGGCATCAGGATACGACGCAGCACCCACATCTTCGACAACACGCCCTTGTCCACCAGCAATTCTTCCTTGCGGGTGCCGGAGCGGGTGATGTCGATGGCGGGGAACGTGCGCTTGTCCGACAGCTTGCGGTCCAGGATCAGTTCCGAGTTACCGGTACCCTTGAACTCTTCGAAGATGACCTCGTCCATGCGCGAGCCGGTGTCGATCAGCGCGGTAGCGACGATGGTCAGCGAACCGCCTTCCTCGATATTGCGGGCGGCACCGAAGAAGCGCTTGGGACGCTGCAGCGCGTTGGCATCCACGCCACCGGTCAGCACCTTGCCCGAGCTGGGCACCACGGTGTTATAGGCGCGGGCCAGACGGGTGATGGAATCCAGCAGGATGACGACGTCGCGCTTGTGCTCGACCAGGCGCTTGGCCTTTTCCAGCACCATCTCGGTGACCTGGACGTGGCGGCTGGCCGGCTCGTCGAAGGTCGACGAGATGACCTCGCCGCGCACCGAGCGCGCCATGTCGGTCACTTCCTCGGGACGCTCGTCGATCAGCAGCACGATCAAGTAGACGTCGGGATGATTGGCGGAAATCGCATGGGCGATGTTCTGCATCATCACGGTCTTGCCGGTGCGCGGCGGCGCCACGATCAGGGCGCGCTGGCCCTTGCCCAGCGGCGCCACCAGATCGATGACGCGGGTGGTGAGATCCTTCTTGGTCGGATCGTCGATCTCAAGCTTCAGCTTCTCATCCGGATAGAGCGGGGTGAGATTGTCGAAGTTGATGCGATGCCGCACGTTTTCCGGCGGCTCGAAATTGATGGTGTTGACCTTGAGCAGGGCGAAATAGCGCTCGCCATCCTTTGGTGAACGGATCTGGCCTTCCACCGTGTCGCCGGTGCGCAGACCGAAGCGGCGCACCTGGCTGGGGCTGACATAGATGTCGTCCGGACCCGGCAGATAATTGGCTTCGGGGCTGCGCAGGAAGCCGAAGCCGTCCTGCAGGATTTCCAGCACGCCGTCGCCATAGATCGGAGTGTCGTTGTCGGCCAACTGCTTGAGGATCGCGAACATCATGTCCTGCTTGCGCAGGGTGCTGGCGTTCTCGATCTGCAGTTCCTCGGCGAAAGCGAGCAGCTCGGCCGGAGTTTTCTTCTTGAGTTCTTGAAGATGCATGGGGGGATTGTCCGTCTGACTGCTCGCGCGTACCAGCCAAAGGCTAGCCCCGAGGGGATCGGGTCCGGAAACCGGCGCGGAAATGACGATCTGGGGATGGCGGACCTTAAGCGGCCCCTTGGATTGGGCACAGCTTTAGCCAAAGCCCGCACCGCTGTCAAACGTGATTTAACGCCGGCAAAAGCTCAGAACGGCTTCACGATCACCAGAATGACGATGGCGATCATCAACAGGGTAGGAACCTCGTTGGCGATACGGAAAAAACGCTGCGGCCGGGTGTTGCGGTCGGCGGCGAAGTCGTTCTTCCACCGCACCATCATCTGGTGGGCGACGGTCATCAGAACCACGAGGCTTAGTTTCACGTGAAACCATCCGTCCTGGAACAGGCCGCCCTTGACCGCCAGGAACAAGCCGACGGCCCACGCCACCACCATGGCCGGCGTCATGATCGCCTTAAGCAGGCGGCGCTCCATCACCTTGAATTTTTCCGAGGTGGCAGACCCCGCCTCGACCTCGCAGTGATAGACGAACAGCCGGGGCAGATAGAGCAGGCCGGCCATCCACGAGATGACGGCGATGACATGCAGGGCCTTGAACCACAGATAGGCTTCGCCGCTCATGCTTCCTCCTGAAATGGACAACGCTGGCCGGCGCTGGCGCAGCCGCGCCCACGCAAGCCAGCCGGATCACGCACCAGCCGGGCCAGACCGGCGATGAAATCGGGATGATGGCCCACCGCCGGCACCCGCACATAGGCGGGAATGCCTAGGGCGTCGGCGCGATGGCGATATTCGATGTCCAATTCGACCAAGGTTTCCGAATGTTCGGAGACGAAGGCGATGGGCACCACCACCACCGGCACGCCATCCTCGCCGGCGCGTTCCAGCTCTTGCTCGGTGCTGGGGCCGATCCACTTCATCGGACCGACGCGGCTTTGGTAGCATACGCTCCAATCCAGGTCGGGCCAGTCGATATTGCCCAGCTTGGCCACCACGGCCCGTGCCGTCTGCGCCACATGCTTCGGATAGGGATCGCCCTTGTCCACCACGCTCTGCGGCAGGCCATGGGCGGAAAACAGGATGCGCGGCTTGCCGGCCTTTGCCGCCTGTTCCAGCCCGGCGCCGACCAAGTGCGCAATAGCCGAAATCAGCCCCGGCTCGTCGGGATAGCAGCACACCGCCTCGGTCGTCACCGGCCAGCCCGCCGCCAGCTTGCGCCATTCCCGTAACGACGAGCGCGAGGTGGTGGTGGAAAACTGCGGATAAAGCGGCAGCAACACCACCTTGTCGGCGCCCCAGGCCCGGGCCGCGGCCATCGCCTCGGTGGCAAACGGGTGCCAATAGCGCATGGCGACGAACACTTTGTGGTCCTCGCCTAATGCGGCTTCCAGCGCCGCCGCCTGCTTGGCGGTTTCCTCCACCAGCGGCGACTTGCCGCCCAACTGGGCATAGATTTCCCGCGCCACCGGGCCGCGCTTCTTGGAAATGAAACGGGCCAACAGGCGCCGGATCAGCCCCGGCGCGCCGATGATGGCGGGGTCGTTGAACAGGTTGAACAGGAACGGCTCAACCGCGTCCAGCGAATCGGGGCCGCCCAGGTTGAACAAAATCACGGCTGTCTTGGTCATGATCGATCCTCGGACGTGCGGAATCCGGCCCCACCGACCCCGCGTCGCGTTGCTAAGCTTCTTTTTAACCCCGCCAGCCCTTCACCCGTTCGGCCAGCCGCGCCACGTTCTCCGGCGGGGTCGGCGGAATGATGCCGTGGCCCAGGTTGAAGATGAACGGCCCCTTGCCCAGCGCGGTCAGCACGCGGTCGATGCCGGCGTCCAGCGCTTCGCCGCCCGCCACCAGCAGGATGGGATCAAGGTTACCCTGCACGGTACAGAGCGGTTGCAGCTTTTCCGCCGCCCAGTGCAGCGGCACCGAGGAATCGAGCGAAACACCGTCGACGCCGGTCTCACGCACATAGGCTTCGTAGAGGATACCGGCGCCACGCGGGAAGCCGATCACCGGCACGCCGGGCCGTTCGGCATGGATGCGCTCGACCAGCCGACGGGTCGGCGCGATCACCCATTGGCGGAATTCGGTCTCCGGCAAGGCCCCGGCCCAAGTGTCGAAAATCTGGATGGCTTCGGCGCCGTTGTCGATCTGACGGATCAGATATTGGCCGGTAGCCTCGACCAGCAGTTCCATCAGCCGGGCGAACAGCTCGGGTTGGCCCCACATCATGCGCTTGGCCTGGTTGAAGTCCTTCGAACCGCCGCCCTCGATCATGTAGGTCGCCACCGTCCACGGTGCGCCCGAGAAGCCGATCAGCGCGGTTTCCTTGGGAATGGCCGCCGCCAGACCCTTCACCGTGGCGTAGACCGGAGCAAGGTGGTCGTGCAGGCCCGAGAGGTCGAGACCACTCAGATCCTCTGCCGAGCGAATCGGCGTCAACACCGGACCTTCGCCTTCGCGGAAGGACACCTGCTGCCGCAACGCATCGGGGACCACCAGAATGTCGGAAAACAGGATGGCGGCGTCGAAGCCGTAGCGCCGCAACGGCTGCAGCGTCACTTCCACCGCCAGCTCGGGATTGTAGCACAAGTCCAGGAAACTGCCGGCACTGGCCCGCGTCTGGCGGTATTCCGGCAGATAGCGTCCAGCTTGGCGCATCAGCCAGAATGGCGGCGGAGTCAGGGTTTCCCCTGCGAGGGCCTGGAGAAATCGCTTGCTTGGCTTGGCGGTCACGGCGGTGCCTTTCCGGGTTATTCGGTCCAAGGTCATACAAGGTTTGTTTCTATGAGAAAAGGTGGCTGAGGTTGTGGGTGCCTGTGGACATCGGGGATTGGACTCTGCGCACAAACGATCCACAGGTCTATCCCGATGGTCCAGTGCCCACATGCAAGCCTGTGGACAAATGGGGGGCAAGATCGCGCGCCACCAGGCGATCTCCCACCGAAGAGGTATTTCGAAAGGGGTGGAAGCTGGGGAAAGCGGATGCCGCCGAAGACGATTCACGCTATTCTCCGGCTCCTCCGGCTTTTCACCCCCATCCGGGTCGATGGTCGGATGAAGCCCCCCTCTTCGGGTGTGCTTTTTCCGCCTTCAGGCCGAGACCCCCGGTTATCCACATGATTCCATGGTGTCCACAGGCTCATGCGTAGCTTCCATCTTCATCTGGTGTCCGACGCCACCGGCGAAACCGTCACCTCCGTCACCCGCGCCTGCATGGTGCAGTTCGAGGGCGTCCAGGCGATCCAGCACAATTGGTGGCTGGTGCGCAGCCAGGGCCAGGTCGAGCGGGTGATCGCCGGCATCGAGGAACATCCCGGCATCGTGCTGTTCACCCTGGTGGATACGGCGGTGCGTGGCCTCCTCGAGGAAGCCTGCCGCCGCATGCACGTCCCCTGCATTCCCGTGCTCGATCCGGTGCTGGGCGCCTTGGCCGGCTATCTCGGCGCCGAGATGCACGCGACGCCGGGCCGCCAGTACGTGCTGGACGCCGAGTATTTCGCCCGCATCGACGCCATGCAGTTCACCCTGAACCACGACGACGGCCAGTTGTTGGAAGACATCGAGGACGCCGACATCGTGGTGATCGGCGTGTCGCGCACATCGAAGACGCCGACTTGCATGTACCTGGCCAATCGCGGCTATAAATGCGCCAATTATCCCCTGGTCCCCGGCGTGCCGCTGCCGCCCGAGCTGGAAAACCTGCGCCGGCCGCTGGTGGTGGGCCTGACCAAGGACCCGAAAAGCCTGTCCGATATTCGCCGCGCCCGCCTGCGCTTCCTGAATCACGACGAGGAATCCGACTACGCCGCCTTCGAAAAGGTGCGCGAGGAAGTGGCGACGGCGCGCCGTCTGTTCTCGCGCCATGGCTGGCCGGTGGTCGACGTGACCCGGCGTTCCATCGAGGAAGCCTCGGCCACCATCATCCAGTTGCACGGCCAGCGTACGGCCAAGCAGGAGCCGTCCAAGTGATCGTCCTTGCGTCAGGCTCGGCCACCCGCCGCGCGCTGCTGGAAAGCGCCGGGGTATCGTTCGTGGTCGACACCTCGCCGGTGGACGAGCAGGCGGTCAAGGACGCCATGCGGGTCGAAACCGACAACCCCGCCCGCGTTGCCGAGGTGCTGGCCGAACTCAAGGCCACCCGCGTTTCCGCTCGCCATTCCGGCGCCATCGTCCTTGGTGCCGACCAGATGCTGGAATGCGAACGGGTGTGGTTCGACAAGCCGGCCGATCGTGCCGCCGCCCGCGCCCAGTTGCTTGCGTTGCGCGACAAGACCCATCGGCTGGTATCGTCGGTGGTGGCGGTGCGCGACGGCCAAAGACTGTGGCAGCATAGCGAGGCCGCCAAGCTGACCATGCGCCGCTTCAGCGACGCTTTCCTTGATGCCTATCTGGATCAGGCCGGCGATGCCGTGCTGTCCTCGGTCGGCGCCTATCAGCTCGAAGGGCTGGGGGCACAGTTGTTCATGGCGGTGGACGGCGACCATTTCACCATCCTCGGCCTGCCGTTGCTGGCCGTGTTGGACTTCCTGCGCGAGAACGGAGAGTTGCGGCCATGATCGTATCCGGCAAGGCCAAGCTGGCGGGCGTGATCGGGTGGCCGGTGGGGCATTCGCGCTCGCCCCGCCTGCATGGCTATTGGCTCAAGCATCTGGGCATCGACGGCGCCTATGTGCCGCTGGCGGTCAAGCCCGAGGATTTCGAGACGGTGCTGCGCGCGCTGCCGCGCATGGGCTTCGCCGGCGCCAACGTCACCGTGCCGCACAAGGAACGCGCCCTTGCCCTGGCCGATCATGTGGAGCCGCTGGCGCGGCGCATCGGCGCGGTCAACACCCTGGTGGTCCGGCCCGACGGCTCGGTCGAGGGCCGCAACACCGACGCCTTCGGCTTTCTGGAAAACCTGCGCCATGGCGCCGCGCACTGGCAGCCCGAGGCCGGGCCGGCGGTGGTGCTGGGCGCCGGCGGCGCCGCCCGCGCCGTCTGTGCCGCCCTGGTCGATGCCGGCGTGCCGGAAATCCGCCTGGTCAACCGCTCGGCCGCTCGCGCCGAACAGGTGGCGGCCGACATGGGTGGCCGCTTCACCGTGTTGGGGTGGGATGGTGTGAACGACGCCCTGGACGGCGCCAACCTGCTGGTCAACACCACAACGCTGGGCATGACCGGCCAGCCCCGGCTGGAGATCGACCTGACGGCCCTGCCGCTGCATGCCGTTGTCAACGATATCGTTTATGCGCCCTTGATGACCGAGCTGCTGGTGGCGGCGGCGGCGCGCGGCAACAAGGTGGTCGACGGCCTCGGCATGCTGCTGTGGCAGGCGGTGCCGGGGTTCGAGGCCTGGTTCGGGGCCAAGCCCGAGGTCACGCCGGCCTTGCGCGATTTCGTGCTGGGCTAATCGGCACATGGCCTGGATTCATGGTTCGTGGCTGGCATCCAGCAGCAACACGGATGAATGCGGATGGGCGCGGATGAGCACCGATAAGGGAATTCATGTTCATCCGCGCCCATCCGTGCAGCCGCAAAGCGGCATTCGTGTCTATCCGTGTTGCTGCTGGATGTGGACGTTTGGAATCAAGGTCGGCCAGCCATGAAGATCCTCGGCCTCACCGGTTCCATCGGCATGGGCAAGACGACCGCCGCCGCCATGCTGCGGCGGCTGGGCGTGCCGGTGCATGATGCCGACGCTACCGTGCACCGGCTGTTGGCCAAGGGCGGGGCGGCGGTGGCGGCCATCGCGGTGGCGTTCCCCGGCGTGGTCGAAAACGGCGCGGTCGATCGCCAGGAATTGGGCCGCCACGTCTTTGGCCAGCCGGCCGAGCTGCGCCGGCTGGAGGCCATTTTGCATCCGCTGGTGCGCCGGGCCGAGTCCGAGTTCCTGCGGTGCCATCGTCGCCGTCACACCCGGCTGGTGGTGCTGGACATCCCGTTGCTGTTCGAAACCGGCGGCCAGCATCGCTGCGACGCGGTGGCGGTGGTGACGGCGCCGGCCTTCCTGCAGCAACAGCGGGTGATGCGGCGTGCGGGCATGACGCGCGCCAAGCTGACGGCGATCCTGTCCCAGCAGATGCCGGATCGGGAAAAGCGCCGCCGCGCCGATTTCGTGCTGCCCACCGGCACCGGCAAGCTTCCGGTCTTGCGCCGGCTTCGGCGTATCGTCACCATGCTGGCCGATACCCCCTAAGCGAAACGGGCCATGCGCGAGATCGTCCTCGATACGGAAACCACCGGCTTCGATCCCATCACCGGCGATCGCATTGTGGAAATCGGCTGCGTCGAGCTGATCAACCACCTGCCCACCGGCGAGACGTACCACCAGTACATCAATCCGGAACGCAACATGCCGGAGGAAGCCTTCAAGGTTCACGGCCTGTCCAACGAGTTCCTGGCCGACAAGCCGGTTTTCGCCGAGATCGTCGCCGATTTCCGCAAGTTCATCGGCGACGACGTGCTGGTGATCCACAACGCCGAATTCGACATGAAGTTCATCAATGCCGAATTCGCCCGCCTGGGCTTTCCGGCCTTGCCCATGAGCCGGTCGATCGACACCGTGGCGATGGCGCGCAAGAAATTCCCCGGTTCGCCCGCCAATCTGGACGCGCTGTGCCGCCGCTTCGAGATCGACAACACCAACCGCACCCTGCACGGCGCGTTGCTGGACTCGGAACTGCTGGCCGAGGTGTATCTGCAGTTGATCGGCGGCCGCCAGCCCGGTTTCGAGCTGGGCTTGGCCTCGGCCAAGGGCGGCGAGCAGGTCAAGGTGGTGCGCGAACGCCGCGAACCCCGCCCCCACGCGGCCAGCGCCGAGGAATTGGCGGCCCACGCCGCCTTCATCGGCAAGCTGAAAAAGCCGATCTGGCTGCGCGAGCCGGAGGCCGAGGAAAGTAAGGCGGGGTAAGTCCAATAAAAAAATCCCTCTCCCGCCTGGCGGGAGAGGGTGGCCGAAGGCCGGGTGAGGGAGCCACAGACTCTGGAGTGCTCGGCTCCCTCACCCTCCCATCTGCGATGGGTCCCTCCCTCTCCCATGAGATGGGAGAGGGCAGATATATGCTTAGGCGTGGCCGGCTTCGGCCTGGGCCGCTTCCATGCGGGTGCGGAACAGCTGCACGAAGTCGATCGGCTGAATCATCAGCGGCGGGAAACCGCCGTCGCGGGTCATGTCGGCGACGATGGTGCGCGCGAACGGGAACAGCAGGCGCGGGCATTCGATCAGCAGCATGGCCTGGACGTGCTCGGGCGCCACGTTGACGGTAAAGATGCCGCCATAGGCCAGCTCGACGATGAACACCGGGCGGTTATCGGCCAGGCGCGCCTCGATCTTGATGTGCAGCGTCACCTCGTAGGTGTTTTCGTGCAACTGCTGGGCGTTGATGTCCACATGGATCGGAATCTCGGGGTTCTGACCCTGCATGTCGGCGAAGATGCCCGGGGCACCCGGAACTTCGAACGACAGATCCTTGACGTACTGGCCATTGACCGCCAGCGGCGGCAGGGCGGACTCGGAATTGTTGGTTTCGCTCATTGTCGCACTTCCTTGTTCGGGCGCTGCCGATGGCTAGCACGGATCGGGGGCCGGCACAACCGGGCGCCCGGTGGCACGCCTTTCGCGGGTTATTTATCGCCGTCGATGACGCGGTATTCGGTTTCGATCACCTGCGGACCGGCTTTGGCGGCGCCTTCCGGCCGCGCCGCCGTCATATGGGCGACCAAGGCTAAACGCAGGGCCGCCCGCACCGGCGGCAGCATCAGCAGGATGGCGATCACGTCGCTGAAGAAACCGGGCAGAACCAAAAGCGCGCCGGCCACCGCCAGGCACAGGCCGTCGAACACCTCGGCCACCGGCACCTCGCCGCGCTCGTACTGGGCGCGGACCCGCAGCAGCAGGTCGAAACCCTGCCGGCGTACCAGCGCCAAGCCCAGCGCTCCGGCGCCGATGGCCACGACGATGGTGGGCAGCAAACCTATCCATTGCGCCGATTTGATGAACAGGGCGATCTCGATCACCGGCAGTGCGATGACCGCCACCAGAACCATCCATGCCATGCTTGCTCTTTGCCTTTCCCGGGCTTATCTGTTTGATAGAATATCGTGAATCGGCCGGTTTGGCGCGCTTCTCATCGGCCGGATATCGGCCCTTCCCAAAAAGTAGGTCCATGAACGGCGATTTTCATTTCCTCGACATCGTTTTCTTCGCCATGGTCGCGGGCTTCCTGGTGCTGCGCCTGCGCAGCGTGCTGGGCAAGCGCACCGGGAACGAGCGGCCGGCGCCCAATCCGCTGGCGCGTCCCACCGGCGAAAAAGCCGCCGAGCCGGCGGCGGATAACGTCATCGACCTTGGCCGCGCCCGCCAGCCGGCACCCGAGCCGCTGCCGCCCGGCCCCTTGGGCGAAGGCATCGCCACCATCCGCGCCGTCGATGGCGACTTCCGTCTGGACCAGTTCCTGTCGGGCGCCCGCATGGCGTTCGAGATGATCGTGCAGGCCTATGCCGCCGGCGACCTCAAGGCGCTGCGGCCGCTGCTGGCGGACGAGGTCTATGGTCCGTTCGCCGCCGCCGTCGACCAGCGCCGCGCGAGCGGCGAGGTGCTGATCAGCGAGCTGATGGGCATCCGCACGGTCGAGGCGGTGGACGCCCGCCTGAACGGCAGCTTCGCCGAAATCACCGTGCGCTTCGTCTCGGAGCAGGTCAACGCGGTCAAGGATGCCCTGGGCCGGGTGGTCGAGGGTGATCCCAACCGGGTCATCGACGTGGTCGACCTGTGGACCTTCCGCCGCGACACCCGTTCCACCGATCCCAACTGGCAGCTGGCCGCCACCCGCGCCGCCGAGGAAAACTGAGGCGACGGGACTGTCCATGCGACGCATCGTGTCATACCGGCCAACTTTTGGTTCGACTTGTTGGCCGGTATCCAGCCGCCATTGCGGCGGCGGCCCGCGCCCGGCGAGGGGCAATACAACCGGTCAATTCATTGGCCGGTTGGTATCATTGTTGGCGGTCCTGGCGATGGCGGGTTGCGCCCAAGCGCCGGTCCGCTCGCCGGCTCCGTGGCCGGCCCCCACCACCGCGACGCCGTCCGGGCCTGAGCGCCTGGACCTGCGCGTCGCCAGCTTTGCCGACATCCCCGGCTGGCAGGACGACACGCCGGGCGCCGTGCTGCCGGCCATGCAGCGGTCGTGCGACCGCCTGAGCAAGCTGCCCATGGACAAATCGGTGGGCGCCGACGGCTCGGGCGGCACCGTGGCCGACTGGTATGCGCCGTGCGCGGCGGCGCGGCGGCTGTCGGTCAACGACCACGACACCGCGCGGTTGTTCTTCGAAGCCAACTTCACCCCCTTCCTTGCCACCAACAGCGGCAAGGCCGACGGCCTGTTCACCGGCTATTTCGAGCCGGAATTGGCCGGCTCGCGCGTGCGTACCGAACGCTACAACGTGCCCTTGCTGGGCAAGCCGCGCGACCTGGTGGTGCGCGACGGCGCCAATGGCGAGCCGCAGATCGGCCGCGTCATCGGCGGCCGCTTCGAACCCTATCCCACCCGCGCCCAGATCGAGGCCGGCTCGCTCGGCACGGCGGCGGTGCCGGTGGCCTGGGTCGCCGACCCAGTCGACGCCCACATCCTGCACATCCAGGGGTCGGGCCGCATCCGCATGGATGACGGCAGCGTGCTGCGGCTGGCGGTGGCCGGCACCAACGGCCACAAATTCGTCGGCATCGGCAAGATCCTGCGCGACAAGGGCCTGGTGGACGACACCTCGATGCCGTCGGTGCGCGCCTGGCTCAAGGCCAATCCGGAACAGGGCCGGGTGTTGATGGCGCAGAATCCGCGCTATGTCTTTTATCGTCCCATCGGCGGCGACGGCCCCATCGGTTCCGAGGGCGTGGCGTTGACGCCGGAACGCTCGATGGCGGTCGATCCCAAATTCGTGCCGCTGGGCGTGCCGCTGTTCCTCGACACGGTGGAACCGTCGGGCAAGCCGCTGCGCCGGCTGGTGATGGCCCAGGACACCGGCTCGGCGATCAAGGGCGTGGTGCGCGGCGATTTCTTTTGGGGTCCGGGCGAGGACGCCTTTGAAAAGGCCGGCCGCATGAAAAGCCCCGGCCGCTATTGGCTGCTGCTGCCGAAAAGCCGCAGCCCGCGGCTGGCCGGCCTGGACGAGAGGGCGTGGGGGCGATGAGTGCGATCATGGCCGATTGGCGAGCGAAGAAGGCCCAGGAAGACGAAGACCTGCACCTGCGCCTGCGTGACGCCATTCTTGGCCGGCGCATCGAAGTCTATACCGACCAGCGCATGCTCGATTTCCAGGGGTCGCCGGTCCACAATTCTTGGGACCATCTGGCGCCGCTGCTGGGGTTGATGAGTCTGGCCCTGGCCATCCTGCTGGCTACCGGCGTCGCCATCGGCATCGTCGCCATGACCTTGGGCGCGCTGGGCCATCTGCTTGGCATCAAGCATTTCGTCGCCTGGCGTATCCGTATCCGCACCAAAAGCTACATGCTGCAAAGCGTCGCCCACCTGAATCAAGTGTGGCATCTGGGCGGCGTCGCCTTCGTCGTGCTGGGCAGCAGCGAGCCGCCTTGCGTGGCACCGCGCGGCGACTGGCGCAAGTTCGTCCGCCGCAACCTGCCGGCCGAGGGCCAGCCGGCGCCCGCGCCCCAGGAAGTGGCGGCGGAAGAGCTGACGTCTAACCAGGAAATCCTGCCGCCATGAGCGGTCAGGGCACGACCGGCCGCTCGCGCCGTCGCAGCCTGACTCCCGACGAAGTGCGGGTGTGGCGCTCGGTCGCCAGCACGGTGGTGCCGCTGCCCGGCCGCCAAGTGCCGGACGAGGACGCGGTAGAGGCCCCGGCCGTTGCCGCGCCCGATCCCGCCCCGCCATCATCGCCGCCGCCCGTGCGGCCCGCCGCGCCGCCGGTGCCGCGCGTCCTGCCCGATCTCAGCCACGGCACCACGCCCGGCCTGGACAAACGCTCGGCCGAGCGCATGAAAAAGGGCGAGATGGAGATCGACGGCCGCTTGGACCTGCACGGTATGACGCAGGACACCGCCCACGGCGCGCTGATCGCCTTCGTCACCCGTGCCTATGATTCCGGCCGCCGCTGCCTGCTGGTCATCACCGGCAAGGGCAATCGCACCGGCATGGGCGTGCTGCGCTCGAACGTGCCGCGCTGGCTCAATCAATCGCCCTGTCGCGAACGTATCCTCGGCTTTTCCCACGCCCGGCCCCAGCATGGCGGCGAAGGGGCGTTGTATGTGCTGATCAAGAGGCGGCGATGACTCCGTTCGGCGCCCGGGTGCGGGCGTTGCGCGAAGCCAGGGGCATTGCCCAGAAGCGGATGGCCGCCGACCTCAATCTGTCGCCGGCGTACCTGTCGGCGCTGGAACACGGCAATCGCGGCCGCCCCGCGCCCGGCCTGGTCATGCAGATCGCCGGTTATTTCGGCTGCATCTGGGACGAAGCCGAGGAATTGAAGCGGCTGGCCGAGCTGTCGCACCCGCGCATCACCATCGACACCGCCGGCCTGTCGCCCGCGCGCACCGAACTGGCCAACCGTCTGGCCGAATCCATTCGGTCGCTGCCGGACGAAACGGTCGAGCGCCTGTTGCAGGTGGTGCGGTCGGACGGAGGCTGACGGTCATGGCATTGCACCAGATCATGATGCTGTTGCAGGCGGGGCGGGCGGCGGAAGCCGAGGCGGCCTGCCGCAAGGCATTGGCGCAACGCCCCAAGGATGTGGAACTGCTGCATTGTCAGGCCCTGGCCCTGTTGAAGAACGGCCGTGCCGAGGCGGCGCTTCGTCCACTGGATAAGGCCTTGAAGGAGCGCCCCGACTTCGCCGCCGCCGCCAACACCAAGGGCGTGGTGCTGGAAAAATTGGGCCGCCCGGCCGAGGCCGTCGTCGCCTATGGTCAGGTGCTGGCCTTGGCACCGTCGGCACAGGTGTGGTTCAACCTGGGCAATGCCTGCCGCCGCGCTGGGGACGATCCAGGTGCGCTGAAAGCCTATGAACAGGCCTACCGGCTGGACCCGGGCGCACTGCGTATCCTCAGTGCCCTGGTCGGCATGAAGCAAAGACTGTGCGCCTGGGATGAGCTAAAGGAGCTGTCGCGCCGACTGATCGAGGCAATGATGGGCAGTGCCGAGGTGATCGAGCCGTTCCGCGCCCTGTCGCTGGATGTGGACGAGGCGACGCTGAAAACGGTGGCCCGGCGCTGGTCCCGCCGCTTCCCGGCCAACGCCTCGTTGCCCAAGGCCCTTGCGGACAAGGATCATCTGACGATCGGCTACCTTTCGGCCGATTTCCACAATCATGCCACCGCCTATCTGATGGCGGAATTCTTCGAACTGCACGACCGCAGCCGTTTCCGCGCCATCGCCTATTCGCTGTCGCCCGACGATGGCGGCGACATGCGCCGGCGGCTGGTTGCCGCTTTCGACGGCTTCGTCGATTGCCTGGGCCTTGATGCCAGGGGGATTGCCCAGCGCGTCGCCGCCGATGGCGTCGACATCCTGGTCGACCTCAAAGGCTTTACCCGCGACGCCGCCACCGCCGTCATGGCGCTTCGTCCCGCACCGGTGCAAGTGCAATGGATCGGCTACCCCGGCACCATGGGGGCGCCCTACATCGACTACGTGTTGGGCGACCCCGTCGTGCTGCCCGAGACGGCACAGCCGTTTTACGACGAAGCGATCGTGCGCCTGCCCGGCAGCTATCAGGTCAACGACCGCCAGCGTCCTTGCCCGCAAACGGTGCCGCCGCGGTCGGAATTCGGCTTGCCGGACAACGGGCTGGTACTGGCCAGCTTCAACGATCCCTACAAGCTGCGGCCGGCCGAGTTCGCGGTGTGGATGCGCCTGTTGCAGCAGGTCGAGGGCGCGGTGCTGTGGCTGTATTGCCGCGACAGCCACGCCCAGGACAATTTGCGCCGGGCGGCGCGGGACCATGGCGTTGATCCGGCTCGGCTGGTGTTCGCGGGCAAGCTTGGCCTGTCCCAGCACCTTGCCCGCTATCTGCATGTCGATCTGTTCCTCGACACCCTGCCCTACAACGCCCATACCACCGCCAGCGACGCGCTGTGGATGGGCTGTCCGGTGGTGACCCGGCTGGGCGGCACCTTCGCCGGGCGGGTGGCAGCCAGTCTGCTGTGTGCTGTCGGCCTCGACCGCTATGTCACCCACTCGCCCGAGGAATACGAGCAAACTGCCTTGCGTTTGCTGCGCGACCCGGCGGAACGGACGGCAATCCGCCGCCATATCACCGACCATCGTCTTGGCTTGCGCCTGTTCGACACTCCCCGGACGACCCGCGCGGTGGAGCATGCCTATACCGTGATGTGGGATCGTGCGCTGGCCGGGTTGCCCCCCGCGCCGTTCGCCGTGGAAGACCCGCCGGGTTGAGCGCGCGTTCAGCACTCTCCAACGGATGCTACAGGGTTTCTGCCAGCCTGAAGGTTCGAGTGCCGTCGCGCGCGACCGCGCCCTCGGCCTCCAGCTTAGCCAGGGTGCGGTATAGCGCCTCGCGGGTGATGCCGATGTCGTGCGCCACCTCGGTCAGGTTGCGGTCCAGGGTGACGGTGCGGTCGGCGGCGCCGGCGCGCACCAGATAGCCCAGCACCCGCTCGCGCGCACCCTTCTGCCGTACCAGTTCCAGCCGGCCGCGCATGCGGTGCAGTTGGCGCGCCAGGACGGCCGAAAAGGCCAGGTTGATTTCGGGATGGGCCTTGAGCAGCAGCAGCGCCGGAACCTTGGCGAAACCCAGCACCACCGCGTCGGTGACCGCCTCGGCGTCGCACGGGCAGATGTCGGTGAACAGCGCCCATTCGGCAAAGGCGGTGCCGGCCTCGGCGTTATGCAGCGGCACCCCGGCGCGGCTTTGCCGCACCACGCCCTGTTCCACATGAAACACTGTCGTCGCCGCATCGCCGGTGCGGAACAGCACTTCGCCGGCCACCAGGCTGCGGCGGGCGGGTTTCAACGATTTGAACAGGTTCAGCAGTTCATCGGCCATGATCGCGATCATACCACCCTCTCCCGCATAGCGGGAGAGGGTGGTGCGACCTACAGAATGAACTTCGCCAGATCGGCTTTTTTCGCCAGGGTTCCCACCCGTTCGTTCACCAGGTCGGCGGTGATGGCGATGGTGGTGCCGGGGCTTTGGTCGGGGGCGGTGAAGCTGATCTCTTCCAGCAAACGTTCCATCACCGTCTGCAGTCGGCGGGCGCCGATGTTTTCCACCGAGCGGTTGATCTCGGCGGCAAGGTCGGCGATGGCGGTGATCGAGTCGGTGTCGAAGTCCAGCGTCACTTCCTCGGTCGCCAGCAGCGCCTTGTACTGCTTGATTAGGCTGGCCTCGGGTTCGGTCAGGATGCGGACGAAATCGTCGCGGCTCAGCGCCTGCAGTTCGACGCGGATGGGCAGGCGGCCCTGCAGTTCGGGCAGCAGGTCGCTGGGCTTGGCCAGGTGGAAGGCGCCCGAGGCGATGAACAGGATGTGGTCGGTCTTCACGTTGCCGTGCTTGGTCGCCACCGTGGTGCCTTCGATCAGCGGCAGCAGGTCGCGCTGCACGCCTTCGCGCGACACGTCGCCGGACACGTGGTGTTCGGACGAGCGGGCGCAAATCTTGTCGATCTCGTCGATGAAGACGATGCCGTTGTTTTCCACCGCCCAGATGGCGTCCTTCACCACTGCGTCCTGGTCCAGCAGCTTGTCCGATTCCTCGGAAAGCAGGACCGCCTGCGCTTCCTTGACGGTCAGGCGCCTAGGCTTGGTACGGCCGCCGCCGAACGCCTTGCCCAGCATGTCGGACAGGTTGAGCATGCCGACCTGGCTGCCGGGCATGCCGGGAATGTCGAAGGTGGGCATGGCGGCGCCGGCCGATTCGGCGACGTGGATTTCCACTTCCCGGTCGTCCAAGCTGCCTTCGCGCAGCATCTTGCGGAATTTTTGGCGGGTGTCCTGGCTGGCGGTTTCACCGACCAGGGCATCGAGCAAACGCTCCTCGGCGGCGATTTCGGCCTTGGCGGTGACCAGCTTCTTCTGCTTTTCGCGGGTCATGCCGATGCTGATCTCGATCAGATCGCGCACGATCTGTTCGACGTCGCGGCCGACATAGCCGACCTCGGTGAACTTGGTCGCCTCGACCTTGAGGAACGGCGCCTGCGCCAGCCGGGCCAGGCGGCGGGCGATCTCGGTCTTGCCGACGCCGGTCGGGCCGATCATCAGGATGTTCTTGGGCAGCACTTCCTCGCGCAGGGATTCCGGCAGTTGCTGGCGGCGCCAGCGGTTCCGGAGCGCGATGGCGACGGCGCGCTTGGCGTCGTTCTGGCCGACGATGTAGCGGTCGAGTTCCGAGACGATCTCGCGGGGAGAGAACGAGGACGGCATGTTACAGGCTCTCCACCAGGATGTTGGTGTTGGTATAGACGCAGATGTCGGCGGCGATCTTCATGGCCTTGCGGGCGATCGCTTCGGCGTCGATGTCGGTGTCGATCAGGGCGCGGGCGGCGGCCAGCGCATAATTGCCGCCCGAGCCGATGGCGATGATGCCGTCTTCCGGCTCCAACACGTCGCCCTGGCCGGTCAGGACCAGCGACACTTCCTTGTCGGCCACCGCCATCATGGCCTCCAGCCGGCGCAGGTAGCGGTCGGTGCGCCAGTCCTTGGCCAGCTCGACACAGGCGCGGGTCAACTGGCCGGGATGTTTCTCCAGCTTGCCTTCCAGGCGCTCCAGCAGGGTGAAGGCGTCGGCGGTGGCGCCGGCGAAGCCGACCAGGATCTGGCCGTTGCCGATGCGGCGCACCTTGCGCGCATTGGCCTTGATCACGGTCTGGCCCAGGCTGACCTGGCCGTCGCCGGCGATGACCACGCGGCCGCCCTTGCGCACCGACAGAATGGTGGTGCCGTGCCAGGAGGGAAGTTCGGACATGAGACGCCTTTGCATGTGGTGGGCGAGAGTGGGCTTAACATAAGGCGGATTTCGTCGCCGGGAAGCGGTGTCGTTGCGGATTTCCCCTTCCCCGACCTTTCTTCGCCGCCCTCTTCCTGCTAAACCCATCACATCAGCAAGGAGGCCGCCATGCGCACGGGACTTGTCGAGCGCAAGACCAATGAAACCAACATCTCGGTCGAAGTGGGCCTGGATGGTGCGGGACGCTACGACGTCAACACCGGCATCGGTTTTCTCGACCACATGTTGGAGCAGTTGTCGCGGCATTCGCTGATCGACCTCAAGGTCGAAGCCAATGGCGATCTGCACATCGATGCCCACCACACTACCGAGGACAGCGGCATCAGCATCGGCCAGGCGGTGGCCAAGGCGCTGGGCGACCGCAAGGGCATCAGCCGTTACGGCTCGGCCTATGTGCCGATGGACGAGACGCTGACCCGCGTCGCCATCGACCTGTCCAACCGCCCCTATCTGGTGTGGAAGGTGAAGTTCACCCAGGACCGGCTGGGCGAGATGGATACCGAGCTGTTCAAGGAATGGTTCCAGGCCTTCGCCCAGGCGGCCGGCGCCACCTTGCACGTCGAGTGTCTGTACGGCGAGAACAACCACCATATCGTCGAGAGCTGCTTCAAGGCGCTGGCCCGCGCGCTGCGTGCCGCCATCGAGGTGGACCCGCGCAAGGCCGACGCGGTGCCGTCGACCAAGGGCGTGCTGGGAGGTTCGCTGTGACCGAGACGGTCGCCATCGTCGATTACGGTTCGGGCAACCTGCGTTCTGCCGCCAAGGCGTTCGAACGGGTGGTGGCCGAGCAAGGTCTGGATGCCGCCATCGTGGTGACGTCCGATGCCGACCAGGTGCGCCGCGCCGACCGCGTGGTGCTGCCGGGCGTCGGCGCCTTCGCCGATTGCCGTGCCGGCCTGGATGCCCTGCCCGGCATGGTCGAGGCGATGAAGGAACAGGTGCTGGAACGCGGCCGCCCGTTCATGGGCATCTGCGTCGGCATGCAATTGCTGGCGACCACCGGGCGCGAGCACGGCACCCATGCCGGCCTGGACTGGATCAAGGGCGAGGTGCTGCCGATCACGCCGTCCGATCCGGCGCTGAAGGTGCCGCACATGGGCTGGAACGAGCTGGCCTTCGTGCCCGGCAGCCATCCGCTGCTGGCCGATCTGCCCGACAACCCCCATGCCTATTTCGTCCACTCGTACCGCTATGTGGTGGCCGATCCCAAGCATCAGTTGGCCCGCGTCGATTACGGCGGCCCGATCTGCGCCGCCATCGGCCGCGACAACGTGGTCGGCACCCAGTTCCACCCGGAAAAGAGCCAAGTCACCGGACTGCGCGTGATCGCCAACTTCCTCAAGTGGAAGCCGTAACCCTATTCCGTCATCGCCGGGCTTGACCCGGCGATCCATGGATGCCCGGAACAAGTCCGGGCATGACGTAGTGAGTGGAAGACATAAATGATTCTGTTTCCTGCCATCGACCTCAAGGACGGCGCCTGCGTGCGCCTCAAGCTGGGCCTCATGGAAGAGGCGACGGTGTTCAACACCGATCCCGGCGCCCAGGCGAAGGAATTCGCCGATGCCGGCGCTCAGTGGATTCATGTGGTCGATCTCAACGGCGCCTTCGCCGGCAAGCCGGTCAATGCCGGCGCGGTGGAGTCCATCCTGAAGGCGGTGGACGTGCCGGTGCAGTTGGGCGGCGGCATCCGCGACATGGCGACCATCGAGGATTGGCTGGGCCGCGGCGTATCCCGCGTCATCCTGGGCACCGTGGCGCTGCGCAATCCCGAACTGGTCAAGGAAGCGTGCAAGCGTTTCCCCGGCAAGGTGGCGGTGGGCATCGACGCCAAGGGCGGCCGCGTCGCCGTCGAGGGCTGGGCCGAAACCTCGGACCTGACCGTGCTGGACCTGGCGCTGAAGTTCGAGGATGCCGGGGCGGCGGCCATCATCTACACCGACATCGACCGCGACGGCGTGCTGGCCGGCCCCAACGTGGCCGCTACGGCGGCGCTGGCCCAGGCCATCACCACCCCGGTGATCGCGAGCGGCGGCGTGTCGTCGCTGGACGACCTGCGCGCGCTCAAGGCGGAGGCCAAGTCCGGCATCGCCGGCGTCATCTCGGGCCGCGCCATCTATGACGGCCGCATCGACGTGAAACAGGCCATCGCCCTGCTGGCGGAGTAGATCCGATGCTGAAGATGCGTGTCATCCCCTGCCTGGACGTCAAGGACGGCCGCGTGGTCAAGGGGGTCAACTTCGTCGACCTGATCGATGCCGGCGACCCGGTCGAACAGGCCAAGGTCTACGACAAGGCCGGCGCGGACGAGCTGACCTTCCTCGACATCACCGCCAGCTCGGACAACCGCGACACCATCTATGACGTGGTGCGCCGCACCGCCGAAGCCTGCTTCATGCCGCTGACCGTGGGCGGCGGCGTGCGCCAGGTGGAAGACATCCGCAAGCTGTTGCTGGCCGGCGCTGACAAGGTCAGCATCAACACGGCGGCCGTGCATCGCCCGGAATTCGTGCGCGAGGCGGCGGAAAAGTTTGGCAGCCAGTGCATCGTCGTCGCCATCGACGCCAAGCAGACCGGCCCCAACAAGTTCGAGATCTTCACCCATGGCGGCCGCAACGCCACCGGCATCGACGCCGTCGCCTGGGCGCGGCGCATGGTGGAATACGGCGCCGGCGAAATCCTGCTGACCTCGATGGATCGCGACGGCACCAAGCAGGGCTTCAACCTGCCGCTGACCCGCGCGGTGGCCGACGCGGTGACCGTGCCGGTGATCGCCTCGGGCGGTGTCGGCACCTTGGACCATCTGGTCGAGGGCATCCGCGACGGCCACGCCACCGCCGTACTGGCCGCCTCGATCTTCCATTTCGGCACCTACACCATCGCCCAGGCCAAGGCTCACATGGCCGCCGCCGGCATTCCGGTGCGCCCGGTCGAGGAACGCGCAGAATGACCCACGCTATCGACACCCTGTTCGGCGTGATCCAATCCCGCAAGGGCGCCGATCCCGAAACCAGCTATACCGCCAAGCTGTTCGCCAAGGGCCGCAAGAAGATCGCGCAGAAGGTCGGCGAGGAAGCGGTGGAAACCGCCCTGGCCGCCCTGGCCGAAGGTCCGGTTGGCGTGGCGTCGGAAAGCGCCGATCTGCTGTACCACCTGCTGGTGCTGTGGGCCGAGATGGGCGTCGCCCCCGACGACGTCTGGGCCGAGCTGAACCGCCGCGCCGGCGTGTCGGGCATCGACGAAAAGAACAGTCGCAAGAAATAGCGAGGACCGCGCCATGGCTTACGATCCCAACAACATCTTCGCCCGCATCCTGCGCGGCGAGATCCCGTGCAAGAAGGTCTACGAGGACGATTTCGCCCTCGCCTTCCACGACATCAATCCGCAGGCGCCGGTGCACGTGCTGGTGATCCCCAAGGGCGCCTATGTGGATATGACCGACTTTGCCGAGCGCGCCCCCGAGGCCGAGATCGCCGGCCTGTTCCGTGCCGTGCGCAAGGTGTCGGCCCTGGTCGGCGTCGATGGCCCGGGCTATCGCATGATCGCCAATATCGGCGACGACAGCGGCTCGGAAGTGCCCCACCTGCACATCCATGTCTGCGGCGGCGGCAAGCTGGGGCGCATGATCCCCAAGGCCTGAGCCGCCTTCATACCCGCCTCGTTCCTACGGGTATCTTGCCCGGACGCGCCAATCGTTCCACCATGCAGTCTCACCCCTGGGGATTTAGGAGGGGGGATGCCATGCGTCTGGCCTGGCTATTGGCGTTCTTGCCGCTGGTGGTGGCTGGCAGCACGCGAGCCGATCCGGTCATCCGCGTCTGCACCACCGAATGGCCGCCCTACACGGTGGGCAGCGGTGCCGCCGTGCGCGGTCTGCACACCGAACTGGTGATCGAGGCGTTCCGTCGCCTGGGGCTGGAGGTTCGCATCGACGTGGTGGCGTGGGAACGCTGCTGGAAGGAACTGTCCAAGGACACCTATCAGGCGGTCTATTCGGCGTCGTTCAACGACAGCCGCGCCCGCCTCGCTCTTTACCCCCGGACACCGTTGCAGCGGCTGTCCTATGTGGCGGTGGTGCGCCGTGGCGCCGGCGCCGGCAGTGACGGCCACGATTTGGGCACGCTGCCGCAGCCGCTGGCGGCGCCGCGCGGCTATTCCATTACCGAGAACCTGCGCCGGCGCGGCCATCAGGTCGATGACGGTGCCATGAAGGACAGCCAGAACATCGAGAAACTGCTGTCGGGCCGCATCGGCACCGCCGTGGTGGAAAAACAGGTGGCGACCGCGCTGATCGCCGGTCTGGGGGCGGCCGACAAGGTCGAGGTGCTGCCGGCGGTGATCGAGGCCAAGGACTATTTCCTGGTGGTCGGCCGCACTGCCGGCGGGTCCGAGGCGGCGGCGCGGACGTTGACCGAGCGGCTTGATCGCGTGCTGGCCGAGCTGCAGCGCGAGTGCTTCGCCGACCGGCTGCCGCCGGCCGAGGCCCCGCGATGATCCCCGCCCCGCCCCACCGCATCTCGCTGGGGTCGCGCGTGTTGGCCATCGCCCTGCTGGCGGTGGCGCTGGTGGTGTCGGCGTCGGAGTTCTATCGCCTGTGGGCCATGCGCGCAGAGCGTCTGGCCATGCTGCACCAAAAGGCCGAGCAGATGGCCGACGTGCAGGCGATCGCGCTGTCGCGGCCGCTGTTCGACTACGACCGTGAGGTGGTCGCCGTGCTGGTCAAGGCCATGGGCGGCGATCCCGACATCGTCTGGGTCAGCGTCAACGGCGTCGACGGCAGCTTGTTCGGCCAACTGGGCCGCGACAACGATCCGCCCGCCGCCATCCAGGTCAGCCGCGCCGTCAGCTATCAAGGCACGACCGACGAGGTGCCGGTCGGGTCGTTGACGATCGGCTTTTCCTCGGAGGCGGCCGATCGCGACGTCCGCCGCACCATGCAGCTTAGCCTGGTGGGGATGGCGGCCATGCTGGCCAGCCTGTCGGCCGCCACCATCTGGAGCCTGCGCCGTATCACTCTGCCGTTGCGCGACGTCACCGACGCCTTGCTGCGATTGTCCCAAGGCGGCCGAAACGTGCGTGTGCCCGGCCTGGGCCGTGCCGACGAGATCGGCGACATCGCCCGCGCCGCCGAGGTGTTTCGCCGCTATGCCGTGCAGATCGAGCGGCTGGAGGCGGAAAAGGCCGCCGAAATCGCCTTGCGCGAAAGCGAGGAGCAACTGCGCCTGATCGTCGACCACCTGCCGGTGCCGGTGGTGATGACCCGGCTGGCCGACGAACGGCTGTTGTTCGCCAACCAGCAGGTGCGCGATCTGCTGGCCGGCGAGGCCCCGCTGGGCGCCTCGACCCGCGACCTTTATGCCGATCCGCGCGACCGCGACCGCCTGTTGGCCGAACTGAGCGAAAAGGGGTCGGTGCGCAGTTTCGAGGCGCTGATGCGGCGGCGCGACGGCAGTACCTTCTGGGGCTTGGTCTCGGCGGTGCCGACGGTGTTTCACGGCGAGCCGGTGCTGACCGCCGGCTTCTACGACATCAGCGATCGCCGCCGCGCCGAAGAGGAGTTGAAGGAGGCCAAGGACCGCGCCGAAGCGGCCACCCAGGCCAAGAGCGAATTCCTCGCCACCATGAGCCACGAAATCCGCACCCCCATGAACGGCATCATCGGTATGGCGCAATTGCTGCTGGAAAGCCCGTTGAGCGCCGAACAGCACGAGCAGATGCAGGTGCTGTGGAACGCCGGTCGGGCGCTGCAATCGCTGCTGAACGACATCCTGGACCTGTCGCGGCTGGAATCCGGCCGGCTGGAAGTGGGGTCGGTGGCCTTCGCGCTTGAACCGCTGCTGCGCGACGTGGTCGCGTTGTACAGCGCGGGGGCCGAGGAAAAGGGCAACGACCTGCGCTACAGCCTGGGCAGCGGGGTGCCGGCCGCCGTGCAGGGCGACGATCTGCGGCTGCGCCAGATCCTGCTCAATCTGGTCGGCAATGCGGTCAAGTTCACCACCGAGGGCCGGGTGGCGGTGATGGTCAGCGCCGGGGCCGGCGACCTTTTGCGCTTCGAGGTCGCCGATACCGGCATCGGCATTTCGCCGCTGCGTCAGGCCGAGCTGTTTCGTCCGTTCAGCCAGGGCGGCATCGAGGTCACTCGCCGCTTCGGCGGGACCGGGCTGGGTCTGGCGATCTGCCGCCGGTTGGTGGAACTGCAATCGGGCCGCATCGGCGTCATCAGCACGCCGGGCAAGGGCAGCGTGTTCTGGTTCGAGCTGTCGCTGCCGGCGGCGCCGGTACCGGATCGCGCGCCCGCCGCGCCGTCGCCCGCCGTCGCCACCCCCGCCCTTCGCGTGTTGTTGGCCGAGGACAATCCGGTCAATCAACGGGTCGTCGCCACCTATCTGAGCCGCCGCGGCCACGACGTCACCGTGGTCGCCAACGGCCGGGCCGCCGTTGATGCGCTGGGCGGCGATGGCGGTTTCGACGTGGTGCTGATGGATATGCAGATGCCGGTGCTGGATGGCCTCGACGCCACCCGCGCCATCCGCGCCCTGCCGCCCCCTGCCGCCACCGTCCCCATCATCGGCCTGACCGCCAACGCCTTCCCCGAAGACGCCGAGCGCTGCTATGCCGCCGGTATGACCGATTTCATCAGCAAGCCGGTGGATTTCAAGCGTCTGCTGGAGACCGTGATGCGGCTGACGGCGGCCAAGGGCTAGTCACCCCGGCACGGAAGGATCGTCCACCGGCTTTCCCACCATCAGGCGGGCAGTCTCTCCCAGTTCGGGCAACAGCATGGCAAAGCTGCCGCGCACGGTTTCATAGCAAGGGTGCTGCACGCCGATGGCGACCGGCTTGGGGTCAGGCTGGGTGAACGTGCCGAACAGGTGATCCCATATGGGCATGGTCGCCATGTTGCGGCTGTATTCCTCGGGTCGCAGGCCGTGGTGCAAGCGGTGGTGCAGCGGTGACACCAACACCCAGCGGCCGAACCAGCCCCAGCCCGACAGCCAGTTCGAATGGGTCAGGTAGCCGTGGAAAATTATCACCAACTGGGTGGCGAGGATGCTTTCCTGCGGCAGGGTCAGTAGCGACAGTGGCGTTGCCAGCAACAGGTTGAGGCCGAGGTCGGCGATGAAATTGCTGCGGCCGGAACATACGACCGTCATCTCCTTGGCGGAATGGTGCAGCCGGTGCAACGGCCACCAGACCCTGCTGTGCAGGAGCCGGTGCACCCAATAGAACGTGAAGTCGCGCAGCACCCAGCCCAGCACGAAGCCCAGCAGCGGGTCGTCCACCGTGGTCCACGGGGCGAGGCCGAGGTGCTGGGCCAGTACGCCGTTGCCGACCAGGGCGGCGGCGGAAAAGCCGAATGCGCTCAACGGCAGGACCAGCAGGTGCGGTAGCCGTAGCTCGTTGATCGCATAAAGAAGCCAATCCACCTTGACCGAGGCACGCCTTTCCACCAGCAGCCGGTGCAGCGACGATCCTTGCCAGCCGGTGACCGTCAACTCGACCAGAAGCGCCAGCGGCAACAGCGCCAGTACCTCGATGGCGAGTTTGATCACCTTCTCGGCCGTTAGCCGCTCCGCTATCCATTCCCAGGGGGCAACCGGCGGATAGGCATTCAGCACAGTGACCCCGACGGCCACCATTCCCGCGATACCAATAATGAAGCAGGCCGTTTTGTTGGCCATGGCCACCACTCCATTCAGTCTAGGACCGAGGGGTAGAAATATCCCATTCCTAGTACGGTGCGCTTCGAAGCATCAGGGGTGCCGTGCTGCGGGAATGGCTGGGTGCCCTGGCGGAGAGGGTGGCCACCTGTCGCCGTTCGGGGACGCTCGGAACTGCGTGGGGTGGAAGTGTCTGGCAGGGGGGCGCCGCCGAGTCCGGGCGGGCCGCGCGCGGATAAGCCCGCCATACGCTTTTGCGGATGCCGTGCGGGTTCGTGGGATGGATCGGAAGGCGGGTCTGAAATGAAAAACCGCGCTCAAGGGCGCGGTTTGTCTAGCGTCGTGGCGGAGGGGGTGTCCGCCGACAAGCTGGGAAAATCAACAAGTTAGCAAATTTCAGCCACCGAAGACCCATCATCCGACTCATCATCAGCGCCCGGTTCGGGAGGTACTGCTGCCCCGCCCGTTATCCTTGAACGATCTTGTTAGCTGTTATAGTTTGTGCCGGAAAAGCTTGAATAAGGATCGTCACCATGCAAGGTTTCGGCAGCTTCGAGCCCGACGAGCGGGGACGGCTGTGTTACCTTCCGGCGGTCCCGCCGTTCCCAAAGCTCGATGACGTGTGGGGCCAACTCCAACGCGCCACCCGCGCGGTCGAGGAATTCGACCGGGCGCTTGCCGCCTTCCTGGTGCCCGATGTGGTGGGCAAGCTGTTCGCGCGCCTGGACGCGGTCCATTCCTCGGGAGCCGAGGGCGCGACCACGACCTTCACCGATCTGCTGGAATACCAAAGTTCGCTCAATCGCTCCAAGGACCCCGAGGACGCGCGCGAGGTGGCGGCGACGGCCGAAGCCTTCGACGCATTGTCTGAACAGAGCGAGGCGTGGTCTTATGCAGATGCGTGCCTGCTTATTCACCGCCGCCTGTTTGAGCGGGCAAGCGACCCGATGGTTGCCGCCGGTGCCGGCAAGCTGAAGGTCCATCCCAATGGCACCTACGATCCCGAAGCGCCGGGGGCGACCTTCTTCTATACCGCCCCCGCCTCGACAGCGCAGGCGCTTGCGGCGTGGGATGCGTTCACCGCCGACGGGGGCGACCGGCCGGAACTGGTGCGCCAGGCGCTGTCGCATTGGTGGTTCGAGCACATTCACCCGGTGCCCGACGGCAACGGCCGCGTCGGCCGCCTGCTGGTGCCGCTGGCGTTGCGGCAGAAAGGCATGCTCGGCCATGCCTGCGCTTTCCTGGGCGAGGCGGTGCATCTGAACAAGAACGTCTACGTGGACGCGCTCAAGGACGCCCGGCGAACCGGCGAATTTTCCGCATGGACCCGCGTTTTCTGCTCCATGCTGGCCCAAAGCGCCGCATCCAACCTGGGCCGCCTGGAGAAGCTGGGGCAGATCCACGCCCGTTGGCTGGCGGCGACCAAATCTGTCCGCGCGCACAGCGTCGTCCGCCAGTTGGTGCCTTGGATCATCACCAAGCCGACCTTCACCGTCCGCGACGCACTGGCCCAATCGCCCGGCTCGGTGACGTTCCAGGCCATGAACACCGGCATCAAGCGCCTGATCGACCTGGGCATCGTGACCCAATTGGAGGGCGGCGGACGCGACCGCCTGTTTACCGCGCCCGAAGTGGTCGGCCTGTTCGAGCCGGTCAATGTGCCCTGAGGGCGCGCGCCCCGTGGTTTTGGTCGTCTGCTTCGGGCCGGAAGGGGAAGGGCGGGCCTGGGAGGCCGGGCCGGAAATGGGTCGTTCCGCTGAGCGCGATGACACCGTAACCCAAAACGGTTGAGGCCCGGTTACGAGCCGGGCCTCCTACGCTTACTTCTCTTTGTGCCCTTGAAGAGGTATCACGTGATACCTCCGGGTTACGTAGCCTCGCACGTTCACTTCTCCTTGCGGACGCCCTTGAAGGGTGTCCCGTCCTTCTTCCCGTTCATTATCTGCCCCGACTCAGCATCGCGCTTGAACCATGTCCCGTTCGGATGTTCGAACTGAGAACGGTCGCAAACAGCGCCTATCCGATAATCATCACCCGTGTTCTTAGCCATGCTTCCCTCACTCAGTTTCGGTCTCTGGAGATGGCCGGGCGCGCGAACCCACCCGGCCCTCCCATCGAGGTCAGTCCTCGACGAAGATGCGGAAAGCCTTCTTCCCGTACCAGCTGGCATAGATCCGCCGACCCTTGACCGTAATCCAGGGGCGGTAAATCCAGTGGCCAGACGGTTCCGGGAAGAGGCTGAGCTGCGTGGCAGCCATTCGCTCCTCCATCGACCGTGGCGGGCACAATTGACTTGCAACGGGTTGCACGCAGGCATATGTCTTGGGCGCGACACCAAGTGACACAGCCTGGGCAATGATCCGCTGTCGACAGCGGCAGTGCCCACACCGCTGTACGATTCGGATGGGCGGCGACCAGCGATGGCGTCGCCCAATTCGTTTTGTCGAGATCCTTGGATGGTCTACTTGAAGACATCACCATCCTCGTCGTCGTCGTCCCCCATGGCATACCGGTCGCCGACGCGATACACGCCCTTGCGACCAGCGACCGAAATCAACGACCCCTTCTTCAGCATCCGCGACAGCTTGCCGACCAAGATCTTTCGCTGCTGCACCACCTTGAACCGGCGGTACAGCCCAATCAAAATCTCGTCGACGCTGATTTCGCCGTCCAACTCGTCGGCCAATTCCAGGATTTGCCGTTCAAGCTGGTCGCTGTCCGAGATATTCAGTTCTTTGAGCAACTCGGGGGGGAGGTCACTGAGGTCCCCCAACTTGCTATAGCGTTCCCGCGGGCGGTCTTCCGAAGAAGGCCCGGCCTGCTGTTGCTCAAGGAAAGTGGCTAGGTCCGCGAACTGTTCCGCGAAGGCTCGATGCTGGGATGCACGGGTGGGGTCGTCAGGGAAACGCTCGACCTGGCGAGTGTGATATGCCTGCTGCCCCTTGGCAAAATCGATGAATTTCTCTATCATCATGCCCGATCCAACGGTGCTTGGTTTCCGCGCATTGCGGGTAAAAAGTCCCGGTACCATCCAAAACGCCCAGTGGTAGCTGAACCCTACCACTGGGCGTTTTTTTATCCGAAATCGCACCCTGCTGCAAGAGCCGATTCTCACTCCACCGCATCAAATCGCTTTTTTCTCGCTCTCTCATCGTCACCACCAGACTCCCACCCCTCACTGGAGAGGGGGAGGGGGGGGTGTGCGGCACCCTCCGGGACTCAGCAGGTTGAGTCGAAACGCCGCCTATAGGACTCGTCAGCCACAAAATTTTGTGTCTGCCCGGCCAGGGGCTATCGAGAAAGCTGACTCACTTACCTACCTCGATGAATGTCCCAGCACTCGCGTCTGCACGTTCGCACTCGCACGCCACACGCGCTGTCCACGTCAATGCGTCGTCAAAAGCACTACGTGCGAATGCCATTCGCACGCACATCGCGGCGAACGCCGTTCGCAGCGTACTGAGTGGCTGTAGGGCGCCACGGCGAACCGGGTTCGCCTTTGCGGGGAAGTGAACCCGTGCCGGGACCGGCCAACTCCCAATGCCTTCAGCTCTGCGCATCGGCGAAAGGGGTCGGTTCGACCCACCCTTTGCACCCTTAGCCGTCAATCAATTCCTGGATCGTCAACCCCCTGCCGACCTCCCTCTTGTATTCCGGTGACAAGGTAAAGTTTGCACGCCCCATCAATTCGGCGTCCAAGATGCTGCCAAAGCATTTTTTAAACAATGAAACAACGTCACTCTTAGAAAGAAAAATCTCCATTGAGTAATCCCCATTAAGTGTAACTGACTTACCCCAAACGATAGACAAGCCTGAATCACTGACGCCGCAGCGCGTTTCATTCATATAAATCTCAAGCTCATCCGCACTATATTTTTTAACGCTGCTTATTGGCGCGTCGTTAAGGATATTTGCACCCATATTTCTGCGAAATCCCGTAGCAGTTACCTTCATGATACCTCCAAGCGCAGCTTATCGATGGCATAGACCACACAATATGTGGCCTAAGCTAAGGTTAATTGGCATCCGTGTCAATGATTCCCTCTTGACAAGCGGTGCCAGGGGCTGCGTGGCGTAAGCCAAGGCCTGCCGAATGAGAGCCGGGACGCCGCCGTTGGCAAGGCCACCTCAGCCGACGGTTGGTTAACTGGTTGTCATGCCGACACCTGGTGAGATGGTGACTTGTGGAGATCACCATGTCGTCATACCGGCTCGCCATCTCCGCTATGCAACGGATTGAAACTCCGGTGTACCCAGCCGTTCGCTCTACGAATGAAAGGAGTGCGGCTAATAGTCGTAATGAGCGCAAGCCAGCCATTGGACCATCCATGATGAGGGGCCCCTTTGTGGCAGTAGCATCTCCACCGCAGTCCAGTTGTGCGCTCCGGTCGGTTGGCTCGCCGCTCCCATCTGGGCCAACCTAGTGGAGACCGACGGCATCCCCAGCAGCTAACTCCCTTGATCAGGCCGTGCCGTCAGCATCCGGCGCCCCGCCATCTTAGCGGAGCGCTTTTTCATGCCCGAACAAGACAAGCGGCGGGCCTGCGCCCCGGTCTGATCTCTTGCGTGGGGAAAGCGGGCGTTCCCCCGCTCTCCCCCGCGAGCCCCGCCTCTCCGCCGGGCAGGGCCGCTTGCGGGCGCGGGCTGCAAGACGCCCGCTGGCGCGCAACCCGGTCCGGCGCGCCGGTCCTCGCCCCCCTCTCACCCCACCGCTCACGCGGCCCCGGGAAGCAGCGCGAGGCTGCTTGCCTTGCGGCAATTGGGAAAGGAGAGAGGATCATGCACACCGACATGGACGCCGGCCCCCAGGTGTCCGGCACGTTCCGGGTGGATGTCAGCCGGGGCGCCAATGTCAGCCGCGTGGCGTCGGAATGGTATTCCCGCCCCGCCGATCAGCGGTTCCTGAGCCTGTCCGATCTGTACGCCTCGGTGCGCGGCCGCGCCGATCGCTCGCACACCCGCGTTGTGGAAAGCCAAGCGGTGCGGGTGGAGGCGTCGCGCGACGACATGGAAAGCCTCGCCTTGCTGCTGCCGGAACAGGACCAGCCCGCCGCCGCCACCCACTGGAGTTTTGGGCAATTGTGTTCCCTGGTGGGGGCACCCTCGGGCTATCTGCGTCAGCTGCCGGCGCCGCTGGCCGGGATCAACCTGCAATACGGCCTCAACCATCACCGCGCCGAGCAGGTCAAGGCCCTGGAAACCGAGGATGGTCGGCTGGAGCTGCGCGCCGTCACCGGCCCCGATTACGGCCGCATCTACGACCATGAACTGGTGTCCGCCGTGCAGCGCATCGCCGGCAACGGCACCGGGGATACGCGGTGGAAGGTGCCGGGCACGCTGGATTGGGCCAGCGGCACCCATAACCCCTTCGTCGACGTCACCACCGACACCACCACGCTGTACGCCAGCGACCGCGACGTCTTCCTGTTCCTGGTGGATGATACCCACCCGATCGAGGCCGGCCGGCTGGCCGACGGTTCGCCCGATTTCTATTTCCGGGGCTTCTATTGCTGGAACAGCGAAGTCGGCTCCAAGACCCTGGGGATTGCGTCCTTCTATCTGCGCGGGGTGTGCCAGAACAGGAACCTGTGGGGCGTCGAGGGCTTCGAGGAAATCACCATCCGCCATTCCAAATATGCCGCGTCGCGCTTCGCCCACGAGGCCGCCCCGGCATTGGAGCGCTTCGCCACCTCCAGCCCGGCGCCGTTTGTCGCCGGCATCCGCGCCGCCCGCGAGCGCATCGTCGCCCGCACCGACGAGGAGCGCACCGACTTCCTGACCAAGCGGGCGGGCTTCGGCCGCAGCGATGCCGGCAAGATCATCGACACCGTGTTACGCGAGGAAGGCCGGGCGCCGGAAAGCATCTTCGACTTCGTCCAGGGCATCACCGCCGTGGCGCGGGCCAAGGAGCACCAGGATGCACGGCTTGAGTTGGAACAGCGGGCCAAGCGGCTGTTGGATAAGGTGAACTGACATAAGGTGCCGCGCCTCGCAAAGGGGCGCGGCTTCCTCCTCCGATGGGCTACCTCGAAAGGGGTAGGCCCCCGGCGCGCCGGCCTGCGGCCGGCGTTCAGGTGTTGGTGGCCCTTCGCAGGGCCGTTTCCAATGGCTCGATTTCGTCGGTGACCACGTCCCAGATGCGACGGGTGTTGGTGCGGAAATATTCGTGGACGATGCGATCCCGCATTCCGGCAATGGCCCGCCAGGGAATGGTTGGGCAGGTGGATTTGAATTCGGCACTGACGTTCTTGGCCGCCTCGCCAATCACGCCGATGGAGTAGAGCACCGACCTGATCACCATGGGGTTGAGCGAAAACGTGGCGAAGTCCATGGTGGCCGTATCTGCCCGAATATCGGCTATGGCGGCAAGAATATCGGCCACGCGTTCTTCGTCGCTGCGCGCCATCAGAATATTGTCACCCGGTCGCGCTCGAACGCAGCGCGCACCTGCGGCCGGAAAGTGTCCGCCTCGCCGAGATCGACTGGCCGCCCGAGGACGTCTTCCAGCATCAGGCGGGTGTCTTCCAGCCGGATCAATGAAAAGGCTCGGTCGGGTTCAATTTCGACGGCGATATCCACATCGCTTTCCGGCCGATCTTCACCGCGCGCCACGGAGCCAAACACCGACAGATGCAACACCCCGCGCCGGCGGAGTTCGGTCTCCGTCGACTTCAGTCGCTGCATGATGGTGTCGAGCGTTTGAGCCATGGGCCGGTCATCCTCTTCCTGAAAAGGATAGGCTGATGACGGGCGAAGATCAATCTGCCGCAATTTTTGGCCCCCGTTGCCTCAGATCAGATCCTCCCGCTTGAGGTTGATCGAGCGGGTGATGCGGCGAGGCGGCTCCGTCGTTGCCGCCATCGGCGCCGCCAAATTTGGCGGCGGTGACGTGCGTGCTTGCACCTTGTCCGGCGTGGCCGCGGCCTTGCGGCCGGTCCACAGGTTCTCCGGCGCGATATAGGCGTTCACGTACAGACGGAACTGCCCGATCTTGATGCCCAGCTGATCCTGGTGGCGGCGATAGATCTCGACCATGGACCAGCCCTCGGCCAGCTCTGCGGCGATCACCTGGCGCAGCGCCAGAAACCGCACCCGCCCGACACCCCGCGCCGCCATGCCAGCCTCCGTCTTTGTTCCCGTCGAAGGTGGCGCCGCGCGGTCTCGGCCGCCATACCCCCAAGCGCCGGCATGACCAATGATAAACCGCAGCAATAATCATTAAACCGCGCCGTTGTTCATAGATCCGCGGAGATAATCCGAAAACACCGCAAATCGACGCGAATGCATATCAACGATTAGCTTTGTGCGGCATTGAGCATAGTTGCACGGTCTTCGATAATTGGTTTCGGTGACAAGATGGGGTTTGTGGCCTCACAAACCAGCTTACTTACATCGCCTGCGGCTCGACGCGAAGGCAAGGGAGCAAGGGCATGATTTCCAATAAGACGGCAAAGCCAGTGCGTGACCGGGTGCGTCGGCTGCGGGTCGGCGTGACGGCCGAAGAGCGCGCGACCATCGAAGCGCACGCGGCAGCGGCGGGGCTATCGGTGGCGTCCTATCTGCGGCTGGCCGGGTTGAACCGGCCGCTGCAGCGTCTCGCTGATCGTCAGACGGTGGATGCGTTGGTTCGCCTGCATGGCGAATTGGGTGAGGTGCAGCGGCTGGCGGGCCTGTCGGCCCTGGCATCGCGCATCGCCCGGCTGCGCGAGCAGTTGGCGGTCCAGGTGGAGCGGCTGGCATGATCGCCAAGATCGTTCCCGCTCGCACCAGCGGTGATTTTGTCCGGCTGGGGCGCTACATTACCGAGTCCAAGGCGGAAGGCCGGACCACGGCGGCCGAGCGCTTGGGGTGCTACGTGCTGGACAGCGCCCATGCCGGTGAGAAGGTGGCGTGGTCGCGCGTCAGCAATTGTGGCACCGACGATGTGCGGTTGGCCATGCTGCAGATCCGCAATACCCAAGCCTGCAACAGCCGCGCCGCCAACAAGACGCTGCACCTGGTGGTGTCGTTTCCGGCCGGCGAGCGGCCCAACGAGCGGCAACTGCACCAGATCGAGAATGCCCTGTGCGCCGCCTTGGGCATGGCCGAGCATCAGCGGCTGTCGGCGCTGCACGTCAACACCGACCACGTTCATCTGCACGTTGCGCTCAACCGGGTGCATCCAGAAACCTATCGATGCGCAGACCCGTGGCGAAGCCAGCGCCGGCTGATGCGGACCTGCCACGAGTTGGAGGTCGCGCTGGCCTTGACCCGGACTAATCACGGCCTCGGCCGCGACGACGCCTCGCTGGCGCCGATCAAAGGTAAGGCCGCCGACATGGAAGCGCACACGGGGGTGGGGAGCTTTGCCCGCTGGGTGCGTGACACTGCCCGCGACGATCTGCTGGCCGCCAAGGACAAGGGCTGGCCGGAGCTGCACAAGGCCGCCGCCCGGCTCGGCCTGGAGATCAAGCCGCGCGGCGCCGGACTGGTGTTCGTCGATGCCGGCAAACCCGACCGCGCGGTGAAGGCGTCCAGCATCGACCGCGCACTCTCCATGGGCGCCCTGGTCAAGGCCTGTGGTCCCTATCAACCCACCCACGGCAAGGAGGTGGCGCACTGGAGCTATCAGCCCCAACCGCTACATCAGCACACCAAGGCTCGACTGCTGTATCAGAAATATCAGGCCGAGCGGGACGCGGCCCTCACGGAACGCAGTCACCGCATCGCCCAATGCCGGGCGGAGCAGCGCACCTACCGCAAGCAGCTGACAACCTGGTACCGCGAGGAAAAGCACAAGCTGGCCCATGGCTGGCTGGAAAGCCTGTCGCTGGACAAGGCCCAGCGCCGCCGCGAACTGGCGCAGCAGCGCGCCAAATTATGGGAGCGCTCGCACAAGACCGAGAAGGACGCCGTCGCCAAAATCCGCCAGCAGCATCCGCTGCCGGGGTGGAAGGACTGGCTCGAACGGCAGGCCCAGCGGCACGATCGTGACGCCATGAGTATGCGCGAGTGGGGCAGACCAACGGAGCGCGGCCAACCAGAGCGTATCCAGCCGCACCAGCCCCTGACCCCATCACCGCGTCTTGCGGACCCCTCTCTCGACTGGGGCGCCACTCAGCCGTGGTCGGCAAGCCTGGGCGGCGAATTCACCTATCTCGGTCTGCGCGATTCGGGCGGCGGCCCGGCTCTGGTCTGGGAGCAGGGCGGCAAGCTTTATATCCAGGCCGCCACCCGCAATGCCGTGATGCTGGCGCAGGACGTGGAGAAGGGCGACCGGGTGGTGTTCTTTCAGGGGCGGCCGATCATCACGCATAGCCACGATCTCGGGCATGGCCGGTAGGAGTGCCGTGGGGAAGGCTAGGTCTCACGCTCCCGACGCCCCCTTGTGAAATCGCCCATTCCCACGAGGGCGCGCTTGACGCGAGGTTCGGGCGCGCCCATTTTGACCAGTCGAAACGACCAGTTGGAAAGCCGCCATGCGTGAGATTGCCGCCTCCGAGGCCAAGACCCATCTGCCCCAACTGCTGGACGAGGTGGAGCGCGGCGAAACCTTGGTGATCACGCGCCATGGCCGCCCCATTGCCCGCCTGGTGCCCGAGCATGACCGGCGGCAGGACGAAATCGGTAACGTCATCGACGCCATTCGCAACCGCCGCCGTCAGGCCCCCAGCGTTACTGCCGCCGAAATTTTGTCGGCCCGTGACGAAGGCCGGAAAGCCTGATGCCGTTCGTCGTCGATGCGTCCGTGACCGCCTGCTGGGCGTTCCGGGACGAGGAGCACCCCATTGCCGACACCGCTCTTGAGCGGCTGCGTACCGATGAAGCCATGGCGCCGGCGTTGTGGTGGTTCGAGGTTCGCAACATCCTGGTGGTCAACGAGCGCTGCAAGCGGCTGACCGAGGCCGACAGCGCGGCCTTCCTGCGCGACCTCGCCCGTCTGCGGGTGCTGCTCGATCGCACGCCGCACGACAGCGAGGTGCTGCGGCTGGCCCGAACCCATCGGCTGTCCGTATACGACGCCGCCTATCTGGAACTGGCCCAGCGCAACAATGTCGCCCTGGCCACTCTGGACGCCGAGCTCATCCGTGCCGCCCGCGCCGAACAGGTGGCTTTGGTCGGCGAGAGCGGCTGACGCAGGCTCACCACCTAGGGCGGTGATTCGCCCGTCTCGCAGAACACCGCCCAGGCATCCATCAGCCTAGCCCGCTTGGCAAACAGGTCGCCGCGCTGATAGGCGGCGACCACCTTGTCGCCTTGGGTGTGGGCCAGGGCGGCTTCGGCGACTTCGTGGGGGAAGTTGGTCTGTTCGGCGATCCAGGTGCGGAAGGTGCTGCGGAAGCCATGCGGGGTGACGTCCAGCTTCATGCGGCGCAGCACCATGGCCATGGACATGTTGGAGAGCGGCCGGGTGGCCTGCTGTCCAGGAAACACATAATCGCCCCGTCGGATTGCGGCCAGCTTGCGCAGCAGGGCCAGTGCTGGACCCGAAAGCGGGATGCGGTGGTCGGCGCCGGCCTTCATGCGCAGTCCAGGAATTTCCCATACGCGGTTGTCCATGTCGAACTCGGACCAGCGCGCGCCGAGCACGTCGCCGGTGCGGGTGGCGGTGAGGATGCACAACTCCAGCGCCCGTGCGCCCAATCCGTGCTGGGCCTGCAGCCTGGGCCAGAAGGCGGGCATCCGGGCATAGGGCAGGCTGGCGTGGTGCCGCACCTTGGCGACATCGCCGGTGGCCGGGAGGATGTGGTCCAGATGCCCTTTCCAGCGGGCCGGATTCTCGCCGCTGCGATAACCGCGCACCCGGGCGTAATCGAGGATCGCCTCGATGCGGCCGCGCAGACGGCTGGCGGTCTCGGTCTTACCGATCCAGATGGGTTCCAGCACCTTCAGCACCAAGTTGATGTCGATGCTGTCGACAGGAAGTTCGCCGAGGACCGGGTAGGCGTAGGTCTCCAGGCTCGAAATCCATTGGTCGGCGTGCTTGGCGTTCTTCCAGCCCGGACGCATGGCGGTGACATAGGCCGTACCGCAATCCATGAAAGTGGGGTTGGCTGGCACCTCATGCAGTTGGGCCATGGCCGCTTCCCGTTCCGCTTCACCTCGTTCGGCGCGGCGCGCTGCCAACGGGTCGGTCCCGCCTTGGACCACCTTCCGCAGTTCTGCGACCTTGCGGCGTGCTTCGGCCAGACTCAATGTTTTGATGGAGCCCAGACCCAGGTCGCGGCGCCTACCTTTCGTGGAACCAGCCGGCGAAACGTAGCGGAAGACCCAGGATTTCACTCCAGTGGGAGTGATCTGCAGATACAGCCCTTCGCCATCGGCGTGGAGACCCGGCTTTTTCAGGGTTTCAACGCCCCGTGCCGTCAATCCCTTCGCCTTCCTCGGCATTTTCACCATCCATATCAATGGGTTGAACCCATGATGATGGATGGGGATGATGGGGGCGCTTTTCCAGCACTCCTTTCAGGGGGATGCTGGAGAAAACCCATCACGTGACCCATCATCAAACACTGGATTTGGGTAAACGCAGAAAAGCGCCGGTGGACGGCGCCTCTATCTAACGTCTTGTATCTGTTGGATTTTCGCGGCGCATGTGGACGTCGGTAGACAGCCAAAAGCGCGTAAGTGGCGGAGGGGGTGGGATTCGAACCCACGATGAGCTTGCACCCATACCGGTTTTCGAGACCGGCGCATTCGACCACTCTGCCACCCCTCCACAGGGTATATGGCGCCTGGTCGGTGGCGAGGCGCGGAGACTAGCGTAAGTGCGCTTGCTCCGCAACCCCGTTCGCCAGGAAAATTTCACAGATGATTTCGTCACCACACCGCGTCAGCGCGGGGCGATGACCATGACCATCTGACGGCCTTCCATCTTGGGGACCTGTTCGATCTTGCCCAGACCTTCAAGGTCGTCGCGGACGCGCTCCAGCACCTTCATGCCCAAGTCCTGGTGCGCCAATTCGCGACCACGGAAGCGCAGGGTGACTTTCACCTTGTCGCCTTCCTCGAGGAACTTGCGCATATTGCGCATCTTCACGTCATAGTCGTTGTCATCGATGTTGGGGCGGAGCTTGATCTCCTTGACCTCGATGACCTTCTGCTTCTTCTTCGCCTCGTTCTTCTTCTTCTGGGCTTCGTACTTAAACTTTCCGTAGTCCAGAATCTTACAGACCGGTGGTTCGGCGTTCGGCGACACCTCGACCAAGTCCAGCCCGGCCTCTTCGGCCATGACCAAACCCTCGCGCAGGGTGACGACCCCGATCATTTCGCCGTCGGCACCGACCAGGCGAATACTGCGGGCATCGATCTCTCGGTTGACGCGCGGCCCATCGTTCTTGGGCTGCGTCTGCATTGGTGGCCTAGCTATGAAACCTTCTCCATCGGCAAGAACAAAACATGGAACCTGCCCCGTTATCCCCACTTTGGGATCAGGCTCGGCCCCCTACGCACATCCTCCGGCTCAGGCCGGAGGCATGGCTTCATGCACGAGTGTAGCAACAGCTTGGTCCAGCGCAACAATTTCTTGGTCCTGGCTGCCCAGGCGACGCATGGCGACGGCGCGATTTTCCGCCTCGCGCTTGCCCACCACCAGCATGACCGGCACCTTGGCGACCGAATGTTCGCGGACCTTGTAGTTGATTTTCTCGTTCCTGAGATCGGCTTCGGCGCGGATGCCGGCCTTTTTCAGCGCGGCGACCACCTCTTCGGCGAATTCGTTGGCGTCCGACACGATGGTGGCGACGACCACCTGGGTCGGCGCCAGCCACAGCGGGAAGCGGCCGGCGAAATGCTCGATCAGGATGCCGAGGAAGCGCTCGAACGACCCCAGCACGGCGCGATGCAGCATGACCGGACGCTTGCGGCTGCCATCCTCGGCGGTATAGGAGGCATCCAGCCGCTCGGGCAGCACGAAGTCCACCTGTAGCGTGCCGCACTGCCAGTCGCGGCCGATGGCGTCACGCAGCACGAATTCCAGCTTGGGGCCGTAGAAGGCGCCCTCGCCCGGGTTCAGCGTGGTTTCCAGTCCGGCGGCCTTGGCGGCCTCCAGCAAGGCGCTTTCGGCCTTGTCCCAGGTCTCGTCCGATCCGGCGCGCTTGGCCGGGCGGTCCGAGAACTTCACCCGCACGTCCTCGAAGCCGAAATCCTTGTAGACCGCCTTCAGCAACTGGCAGAACGCCACGGTTTCCGTGGTGATCTGGTCTTCGGTGCAGAAGATGTGGGCGTCGTCCTGGGTGAAGGCGCGGACGCGCATGATGCCGTGCAGGGCGCCCGACGGCTCGTAGCGATGGCACGAGCCGAATTCGGCCATGCGCAGCGGCAGGTCGCGGTACGACTTGATGCCCTGGCGGAAGATCTGCACGTGGCAGGGACAGTTCATCGGCTTGACCGCCAGATGACGTTCGTCCTGCGTGTGGATGGTGAACATGCTTTCCGAGAACTTGTCGGCATGGCCCGACGCTTCCCACAGCGAGAAGTCCACCAATTGCGGCGTCTTCACTTCCTGGTAGTTCTCGGCTTCCAGCCGGCGGCGCATGTAGTTCTCGACGGCGCGATACAGCGTCCAGCCCTTGGTGTGCCAGAACACGGCTCCCACCGCCTCTTCCTGCTGGTGGAACAGGTTCATCTCGCGGCCCAGGCGACGGTGGTCGCGCTTTTCCGCTTCCTCCAGCATGGTGAGGTAGCCGTCCAGGTCCTTCTTGTCGAACCAGGCGGTGCCGTAGATGCGCTGCAGCATCTCGTTCTTGGAATCGCCGCGCCAATAGGCGCCGGCCAGCTTCATCAGCTTGAACGCCTTGCCCAGCTTGGCGGTCGACGGCAGATGCGGGCCGCGGCACAGGTCGATGAAGGCGCCCTGGCGATACAGCGAAATCTTCTGGTCGGCGGGAATGGACGCGATGATCTCGGCCTTGTACTTCTCGCCGGCATCCAGGAAGAACTGCACCGCCGCGTCGCGGTCCCACACCTCGCGCTCGATCTTCTCGTCGCGAGCGACGATCTCGTGCATGCGGGCTTCGATCTTCTCCAGATCCTCGGGACCAAACGGCGTCGGCCGGGCGAAGTCGTAATAGAAGCCGTTCTCGATGCTCGGGCCGATGGTGACCTGGGTCTCGGGATACAGCTCCTTGACCGCCTCGGCCATGACGTGGGCGGCGTCGTGGCGCAGCAGCTCCAGCGCGTCGGCGCCGTCCTTGGCGGTGATGATGGCGAGCTTGGTGTCGGTGTCGAGAGTGGTGGTCAGGTCCTTCAGCTCGCCGTCGATGCGGATGGCCAGCGCGGCCTTGGCCAGGCCGGGGCCGATGTCCTTGGCGACGTCCAGGCCGGTTACGGAACCGGGATACTGGCGGACGCTGCCGTCGGGAAGCGTGATGGCGACCATGGGAACCTGCTCTCTCTTCATTGCAAGACGAGGAATGAAACGACGGACTCTAGAAGGTTTGCCCCCCAAGTCAAGGCGGGCGAAGGAAATTAGGCCGGGATCAGCGCGGCCAGGGCGGCTTCCACCTCGGCCGGCGCAAGCTCGGCCAGGGTCGGGCGGCGCAGGACGGTGACGTGCCCGCGCGGAGCACACAAGCTGGGGTCGGATTCGTCCGAGAACAACACCACCGACGGACAGCCGGCGCTGGCGATCAGGTGCATGGGGCCGGTGTCGTTGCCGATGGCGGCTAAGGCTCGGCGGCCCAGGCCGAGAATGTCGAGGAAACCGGTCTTGCCGGCCAGGCTGACCGCCTGGGGACAGGCGGCGCGGATGGTGTCGATCTCGGCCTGTTCGGCATTGGTGCCCAGCAGCACCGGCGTGACGCCGCGCTCTGCCAGCCACTGTGCCATGTCGCCGAAACGCTCGGCCGGCCAGCGTTTGGCCGGGCGATGGGGGGCGCCGCCGGGACAGACCAGGGCGAACGGGCGCGGCAGGCCGAAGCGGGCGATGTCGCCCTCGGCCCAGGCCAGGTCGGGCGGCAGCACGCGGTCGATGCCGGCCATGGCCAGTTGCTCGGCCTGGCGCTCCACCGTATGCATATGATCTCGATCAGGATTGGCGTGGGGCAGCGCGCAGCCGGCGGCGATGCCCGACCACTCGATTTCGCCGCCCATCAGGCGGAAATACCAACTGGAGCGATCCGAGGTCTGCAGGTCGTAGACGCGGGTGAACCGGCCCGAGGCCAGTTGCTTGCGCAGGCGCAGCACCTTGGCGACCTGCCACATCTTCGGCTTGTCGTCGATCCAGACGTGGTCGAAATACGGGCTGGCCACCGCCAGGGCGGCGAACGGCCGGGTGGTCAGCAGGGTGATCTCGGCGGTGGCATGGTGGGCGCGGATGGCGGCAAAAGGGCCGAACGCCTGGACGAAATCGCCCAGCGCCCCCAGCTTGATCACCAGAATTCGCTCGGTCATGGAATGAATCGCCGCCTTATGGGTCATCGCGCGTGCGCGGGGACGATAAGCCTTACGATGCCTCGGGGTCCACCGGCTGGACGTTCTGCACCACCGCCGGTGCGCCCGACAGGATTTCGTCGTAGACCGCCAGGGTGCGCGAGCACATGGCTTCCTTGCTGAAATTGGTGCGCACGAAGGTTTGCGCCAGTGCCGCCATGTCGCCGCGTTCCTCGGCCGACAACGCCAGGAAACGGGCCAGCGCGGCAGCCAGGGCATGCGGGTCGCCGGGCGCCGCCAGCCAGCCGGTGCGGCCGGGCAGGATGGTTTCGCGCGGGGCGCCGTGGTCGCTGGCGATCACCGGGCGGCCCATGGCCTGGGCCTCGACCACCACGCGGCCGAAGGCTTCGGGGTCGGTCGAGGCCGACACGGCGATGTCGGTCAGCATATAGGCCGCCGGCATGTCGCTGCATTCGTCGACGATGTGCACGACGTCGGTCAGGTCCAGGCTGCGGATCAGGTCGACCAGCTCCTGGCGATAGCCGGTGCGGCCCTGGTCGGACCCGACCAGCAGGCAGCGCACGTCATGGCGGCCCAGTTCGGCCAGGGCGCGGATCAGCACCTCCTGGCCCTTCCAGCGGGTCAGGCGGCCGGGCAGCATGATGACCGGATAGCCGTCGGGCAGGCGCCAGCGATGGGCCAACTGGATGATACGCTCGGCGCTGACGCGCACGGGGTCGAACTTGGCCAGGTCGACGCCGCGATGGATGACGCGGATCTTTTCCGGCGCGGTGCCGTAGACCCGGCGCATATGCTCGGCGATGAATTCGGAAATGGCGATGACGCGCTCGCCCTTGGTCATCACCGAATTGTAGAGATGCTTGAGACCGAAGCCGCCCAGGTTATAGGTGCCGTGGAAGGTGGTCATGAAATGGGCGCCGGTGCGGTTGGCCGCCGACAGCGCGCTCCACGCCGGGGCGCGCGAGCGGGCATGGACGATGTCCACCTTGTGCTCGCGGATGACCTGCTCCAGCCGGCCCACATTGGCGCGCATGACCAACGGGTTCTTCGACCCCATGGGCAGCTCGACGTGAATGGCGCCGCAGCGGGTCAGCTCGCGCACCATGGGGCCGCCGGCGCTGGCGACCACGGCGCGATAGCCCGCTTCGGTCAGGGCCTGGGCGATCTCCACCGTGCCGCGCTCGACGCCGCCGGTGACCAAAGCGGGCAGCACCTGCAGCACGGCCGGGACGCGCCCGTCGATCAAGCGCGGTTGACGGCCGGCGTCGGGAAGGGCATCGATGGCAGGATTTTCGTCCATGGACATAGGCAGAGGATTTCACGCAATGGCTGAAACGACCAGTGCCGCCCCCGGGGCGGTTGGCTCCGGGGCGGCTGGGGCCGGGATATTAGCACGCGACGGCGGCGCGTCCATCGCCTACCGTCGCCTCGCCGGCCATAATCCCGGCGTGGTGTTCATCCACGGCTATCGCTCGGACATGGAAGGCGGCAAGGCGCTGGCGCTGGAACAATGGTGCCGCGACCACGGCCGCGCCTTTCTGCGCTTCGACATGTTCGGCCACGGCCTCAGCTCGGGCGCGATCGAGGACGGCACCGTCGGCCGTTGGGCCGACGATGCCGAGGCGGCGATCGCCCAACTGACCGAGGGGCCGCAGATCGTGGTCGGCTCCTCCTTGGGCGGCTGGATCGCGCTGCTCGCCGCCCTGCGCCTGCGGCCGCGCATCGCCGGGCTGGTCGGCATCGCCGCCGCCCCCGATTTCACCGAAGACCTGATGTGGGCGGGCTTCACCCCCGAGCAGAAGCGCCAACTGGTCGAGGACGGCCGGGTGATACAGGAAAATTGCTACGATCCCTCCAGGCCGTGGGTCATCCCGCGTCGACTGATCGAGGACGGCCGCAACCATCTGCTGTTGCGCGACACCATCAATCTGTATTGCCCGGTGCGGCTGATCCAGGGGCAGAAGGACAATGACGTGCCGTGGCGCACCGCGCTACGCATCAGCGACTGCCTGGCGTCCGAGGATGTGGAGGTCACCCTGGTCAAGGACGGCGACCACCGCCTGAGCCGGGACCACGACCTGGCGCGGCTGGTGCGGGTGGTGGCGACGCTGGCCGGGCAGCTCAGCGCGCCGGCGGCTTAGCCCCCTCGCCGGCTTCCTCGTACCAGCGCACCATGGCGGCGGCGCCCGGCTCGCCCTCGGCCGGGGACCAGGCGGCGAAGTTCTTGTCGGTGTTGGCGCGGTAGGGGCCGGGCTTGATTTCAAACGCCGTGGTGTCGGGCGCCAGGGCGACGATGGTGTGCCATGCCCCCGGCGCCACCTGGACCATGCGGTCGCCGTGGGCGCGCAGCTCGACCCGGCGCAGGACGGTGCCGTCCTCGGCGAAGATCAGCACCGCCAGGGCGCCGTCCAGCACGGCGAACAGCTCCCATACGTCGTCAGCATGGCGGTGCGGCCGGACATAGGTGCCCGGCTGCAGCGCGATGACCACGCGCTGGACGGGATCGGCCAGGTCGTCGTGCAGGGTGGCGTGGGTGCGACGACGCGGCGCGGTGGCGGCGTCGGCGGCCATGGTCGACAATTGGGATGCGGAAACGATCTTCACGGCACGAACTGCTCGGCGATGATGCGTTCTTCCAGATTGTGCTCGGGGTCGAACAGCAGGGTCAGGTCGATGGAGCGGTCTTCGTGCACGTCCACCTCGGCGACGTCGCGCGCCTCGGTGTAGTCGGCCACCGCCGACACCGGGCGCTTGTCGGCTTCCTCGATCTCGAAGGTGACCTTGGCGGTGTGCGGCAGCAGGGCGCCGCGCCAGCGGCGCGGGCGGAAGGCGGAAATCGGCGTCAGCGCCAGGATGCCGGCGCCCAGCGGGATGATCGGACCATGCGCCGACAGGTTATAGGCGGTCGAGCCGGCCGGGCTGGACACCAGCACGCCGTCGCAGATCAGTTCTTCCAGCCGCTGCTTGCCGTCGATACGGATGCGCACCTTGGCCGCCTGGCGGGTTTCGCGCAGCAGCGACACCTCGTTGATGGCCAGGGCGTCGACGATCTCGCCGCTGCGCAGCCTGGCCCGCATGCGCAAGGGATGCAGCACCACGCCCTGGGCCTTTTGCAGCCGTTCGATCAGGCCGTGTTCGCGAAAGGTGTTCATCAGGAAGCCGACCGAGCCGCGGTTCATGCCGTAGATCGGCACGTGGCGGTCGATGAAGCGGTGCAGCGTTTCCAGCATGAAGCCGTCGCCGCCCAGCGCCACGATCAGGTCGGCCTCTTGGGGCGCGACGTGGGGATAGCGGTCTTCCAGACGCTTGCGCGCTGCGTTGCCGGCTTCGGTATCGGCCGAAACGAAGGCGATCTTGGTCAGGTCCATGGGGGCTGGCTCGCCGGACTGTTGAGGCCGGCAGTATACGCCGTTGCGGGAAAGCCGCCAGTCTGGCCGAACGTCAGCCGCCGGTGACGCTCATGTGGCGGCCGACCGACGGCCGCGCGTCGCGGTCGATGATGAAGTCGTGGCCCTTGGGCTTGCGGGCGATGGCGGCGTCGATGGCCTGCTCCAGCAGATGGTCGGCTTCGCTGGCCCGCAGGGGTGCGCGCAGGTCGACCGCGTCTTCCTGGCCCAGGCACATGAACAAGGTGCCGGTGCAGGTGACGCGCACGCGGTTGCAGGTTTCGCAGAAATTATGCGTCATCGGCGTGATGAAGCCGATGCGGGCGCCGGTTTCCGCCACGGTGGAATAGCGCGCGGGGCCGCCGGTGCGGTAGTCGCTGTCGGTCAGCGTCCAGCGGCTTTCCAGCCGGGTGCGCACCAGCGACAGCGGCAGGTATTGCTCGGTGCGGTCGGCGTGGACTTCGCCCATGGGCATGGTCTCGATCAGGCACAGGTCGAAGCCGTGGCCGCCGCACCATTCCACCATGCGGTCGAATTCGTCCTCGTTGACGCCCTGCAGTGCCACCGCGTTGATCTTGATCGCCAACCCGGCGGCCTTGGCCGCCATGATGCCCTCCAGCACCTGATCCAGTTTGCCCCAGCGGGTGACGGTGGCGAACTTGA
>JBLNBE010000063.1:0-142571 GCA_050259735.1 Bacteroidota bacterium | reverse complement strand
CCGAGCGCTGGGCCAGGTTGCGCACTTCCTGCGCCACCACGGCGAAGCCCTTGCCGGCGTCACCGGCGCGGGCGGCCTCGACGGCGGCGTTCAGCGCCAGCAGGTTGGTCTGGAAGGCGATTTCGTCGATCATGCCGACGATGTCTTCGATCTTCTGCGACGACTGCTCGATGCGGCCCATGGCGGTGATGGCGTTGTTGACCACCTCGCCACCGCCGGCGGCGATTTCGCGTGCGCCGGCCGCCAACTGATTGGCCTGCTGGGCGTTGGTGGCGTTCTGGCGCACGGTGGCGGCCAGTTCCTCCATCGAGGCGGCGGTCTCCTCCAGCGCGCTGGCCTGCTGTTCCGAGTGTTCGGACAGGTCCTGGGCGCCGGCGGCGACTTCCGAGGCGGCGCTGCCAATCTGGCCGGCGGCACCGTTGATGTTGGTGACGATCTCGAACAGCTTGTCGGCGGTCTGGTTGACGTCGCCCTTGAGCTGGCCAAACAGGCCGCCGTACTGGTTGACGATGCGCTGGGTCAGGTCGCCACGCGCCACCGCCGCCAGCACCGACGCTACGTCCTTGAGGGCGATGCCGGTCAGGTTGACCAGATTGTTGACGCCCTCGCACAGATTAAGCAGGAAGCCGTCCTTGCCGTTCAGGTCGATGCGGCGTTCCAGGTCGCCCTGCGACGCGGCGGCGGCGACCTCGGCCACCTCGGCGACGATGGCGGTTTCGCGGGCGCGCTGCTCGGCCTCGGCCTTGGCCTGGGCCACGCGGGCGGCCTCGGCCTCTTCCTCCATGCGCTTCTTGTCGACCGCGTTCTGCTTGAATACCTGCACCGCCTGGGCCATTTGGCCGATCTCGTCATGGCGATCGAGCGCAGGCACGGTGACGTCCAAGCGCCCGCCGGCCAGATCGCCCATGGCGGTGGTCATGCGGTTGATCGGCACCAGGATCGAGCGGGCGATCAGGGCGGCGGAAGTCAGGCCCAGAACCAGGGCAATTACTGAAACGATGGCGGCAATGGCCGAGCGGCTGCTGACCATCGCGAACGTTGCCGTCTCGATGTTATTCAATTGCTGATGCTGGCGTTCGGCGGCCCCACGGGCGATGTCGCCGAATTCGCTGGCGGTGTCGCCCATGCCGGACACCAACTTGCGGTAGCTCACGGTAACGTCGCGCTGACGGACAAACGAATCGCGGTAGGCCTTGATGTGCCCCACCAATTTTTCCATCTCGACGCGGTCGGCCGGATGGGTTTCGGCGCGGATCGCGGCCTCGAGGACGGCGATGGCGTCGCCCAACTGCTTGAGTGCCGAGTCCGCCTCGGTGTCCTCCATGCGCCCCTGGAAACGCAGGACGGCCATGCGGGCGCCACTGAAATGAGCGTCGGAGGCGGTGAGGGAAATAAGGGTCTCGAAATCCTTTTCCTGAATCCGCGCCGCCAGCAACTTGTCCATGGCCGCCGAGGATTCGCGGCCGATAACGTCGGTGCCTTCGCGGACCAGGCGCTCGCGCTCGTTGCGCAGATCGATGACCTTGTCGAAGTCGCTGCTGTAGCGGTCGAACAGGACGATCATTTTCTCCAGCGCTGCCTTGGTCTCGGCTAGACGCACCTTGGTGACAACGGCGGTGAGATCACGACGCAGCGAGGCGCGCAAATCGTTGGCGCGCTCCAGGGCCTTCTGGTTGCCGTCGCCGACAAAGATGAAGACATTGCGGCGCAGCCCGGCAACATTGCGGTCGATTTGCTGGATGATGGTGGTGTTGCCGGACACGCGGGCATAATCGTCCACGTTGTCACGGACCGCCGCAAAGCCCAGTAGCGCCACGGCAGCGACAGCGACCAGAAAAGCCAGGACGGCACTGAAGCCGCCGTAGATCCGCCCCTTGACGGTCAGTCCCGAAGTGTTGGCCATGATGCCCCCCTATGCGTTTTTTTAGGCCGCCGCTTCAGCGGCGTGCAGATCGCTTTCCAGCATGCTTTCCAGGTCCAGCAACGCCACCATGCGGCCTTCGACCGTGACCAATCCGGCGAGGAAGCGGCAGTGGTCGCCGGTGTCCATGTCGGGAACCGGCTGGATGTCGGCATTGGCGACGGTGATGATGTCGGCCACCGCGTCGACCAGCAGGCCCATCACGCGGCTGCCCACGGTCACCACCATGGTGACATGGCGCGCGGTTGCCTGGGTCAGTTGCCCGCTGAACCGGGCGCGCAAGTCGAAGACCGGGATGATGGCGCCGCGCAGGTTGATGACGCCGCGCAGGTGCGGGGGAGAGTCGGGCAGTTCAGTAGTGGCCGTCCAGCCCTTGATCTCGCGGATGTCCATGATGTCGACGCCGTATTCCTCGTCGCCGATCTTGAACGAGATGAACTGGCGTACGCCGGCCTGGCCGGCATCATAGGCGTTGGACATGCCATCTCCCCCGCATTTATTAGGATTATAGTAGATTAGAGATATTCATTTTACCATCTGACTGTGCCTGCCCGTGGGCGTCCGGTCAACGGCTGCGCCGAGGTTATTCGGCGGCAGCCGGCACCCGGTTGCGGTCTTGGGCGGTCAGGCGTTCGCCCATCACGCGGATGGCGCCCACGTCCAGGATCAGCGCGACGCGGCCGTCGCCCAGGATGGTGGCGGCCGAGATGCCTTCGACCGGCCGGAAATTGGCATCCAGCGACTTGATAACCACCTGCTGTTGCCCCAGCAATTCGTCCACCAGCAGGCCGACGCGGTCGCCGCCCTCGGTCTCGACCACCACCACCAAGCCACGGGTGGGATCGGTGATGGCATTGCCGATGCCGAACAACTGGTGCAGCGGAATCAGGCGGATGTACTCGCCGCGCAAGGTCAGCACGTCGCCGACGTCGACCAGGGTGCGCGCCTGTTGGGCGGCGGGGCGCAGGGACTCGACGATGTTGGTCAGCGGCAGCACGTAACGATGGCCGCCGATGGCGACCAGCATGCCGTCCATCACCGCCAGCGTCAGCGGCAGCGACAAGATGAAGCGCGAGCCGATGCCGGGGGTGGATTGCACCACCACGCGGCCGCCGACGTCCTGGATGTTCTTGCGCACCACGTCCATGCCGACGCCGCGCCCCGACACGTCCGACACCTCGGACGCGGTGGAAAAGCCCGGCGCGAAGATCAGCATGTCGATCTGTTCGTCGGTCAGTTGCTGGCCGCGCTCGATCAAACCCTTTTCCAGCGCCTTTTCCAGCACCCGCTTGCGATCGATGCCGCGTCCGTCATCGGTGATCTCGATGATGATGCGGCCCGAGCGGTGTTCGGCGCCCAAATGGATGGTGCCCTCGGCCGGCTTGCCGACGGCGATGCGCTCCTCGGGCGTTTCCAGGCCGTGGTCCAGCGCGTTGCGGATCAGGTGGGTGAGGGGATCGGACAATTGCTCGATCACCGTCTTGTCCACCTCGGTGTTCTCGCCGCTCATCACCAGGCGGGCCTGCTTGGCCAGCTTGCCGGCGAGGTCGCGCACCAGGCGCGGCGCCTTGGAGAACAGGGCCTTGACCGGCTGGGCACGGATCGCCATCACGCTTTCCTGCAGCTCGCGCGTGTGGTGCGACAGCTCCTGCAGTCCCTGGATCAGCTCGGGGTGGGATTCCACCGAAAAGCCGCTGGCCTGCTGGCCCAGCATGGCCTGGGTGATGACCAGTTCGCCCACCATGTTGACCAGGCGGTCGACCTTGTCCAGATCGACGCGGATCGAGGCGGTATGCACCGGGCCGCCGGTGCTGGCGGCGGCCGGCGGAGCGGCAGCGGCGACGGGCTTGGCCGCCGGGGCGGCGGTCGGGTTGGCAGCGGCGGCGGCGGCGGGCAACGGCTCGAACAATCCCCAGCCATCGCCTTCGATGGCGCCCGAGGCGGGCGCGGCGGGCGCTGCTTCGGGCTGCGGAGCGAACAGGCCCCAGCCGTCGCCTTCCACTTCGCCCTGAATCTCGGTGATGGTGATGGCGGCGGTGTCGCCGTCAACGAACTCGAACACCTCGGCGATGTCGGCACTGGTCTTTTCGGTGATCAGCGTGAAGGTCCACGACAGATAGGACGCCAGCGGGTCCATCTCGGTCAGCGCCGGCAGATTGGCGCGCTCGACCTTGGTTTCCAGGTCGCCCATGGCGGCCAGTTCGCGGATCATCAGCAGCGGATCGTTGCCGGTCCGCAGCATGGCCGGGCTGGGCTGGAAGACGATCGAGAAGGTCTTGTAGGTGCTTTGCGCCGTCGCCGGAACGGCCGGCGCAGCGGCCGGAGCCGCGGCGGGCTTGGGGGCGACGACGCCGCCACCCGAGATGGCGGCCAGTTGGGCCAGCACGTCGGCGCCGTGATCGGCGGGCAGGGCGACGTTTTCCTGGGCCGCGCGGACGAAATCGCCCAGCACGTCGTTGCCGCGCACCAGCACTTCTGCCATTTGCGGCGACATCTCGGCGCGGCCCGAACGCAGGATGTCCATGGCGGTTTCGAAGACGTGGGCGAAGTGCACCAGATCGTCGAACGAGAACGCGCCGGCGCCGCCCTTGATAGAGTGGACGCAGCGGAACACCGCATTCAGGTCCTCGACCGTGCCGCCGCCGTCCTGAAGACGGCTCAGCGTCTCCTCGGCATTGGCCAGCAGTTCGGCGCATTCCTCGAAATAGGTCGCCTTGAACTGCGACAGGTCGTAGCCCTGATCCTCGCTCATGCTCGGCTCTTTCCTGCTTGCCTATGCGCGTCGGGGGAAATTACGGGCAGACCTTGGCGACGATCTGCAACAGCTTGTCGGGGCTGAACGGCTTGACGATCCAGCCGGTGGCCCCGGCGGCACGCCCTTCGTCCTTCTTCGACTGGTCGCTTTCCGTGGTCAGGATCAGGATCGGCGTGCCGGCCTGGGTCGACAGGGCGCGAATCCGGCGGGTCAGGGTGATGCCGTCCATTTCCGGCATGTTCACGTCGGTGATGATGACGTCGACCTTCTGCCCCTGCAGCACCTTCAGCGCGGCGACGCCATGTTCGGCTTCCAGCACGGTGTAGCCGGCGCCGCGCAGCGTGAAGGACACCATGTCGCGCATCGTTTTGGAATCGTCGACCGCGAGAACGCTCTTACCCATCACTTTTGTCCTTTGTCAGGCAATCACACAAAGCTTGTCGAAATCCGCGCCCAGGCCGAGCTGGCGAAACGCCGCCGTCAGCGCCTGGGAAGGGGCCTCGATTTCCAATTGTCGCGCGGCGGTCCGGAACGCGGGGGCGCCGGCCAGGATGACCTGGACGGCGGCGGTGGAGATCCGCTCGACGGCGGCGCCGTTCAGCACCACGTCGGCGGCGCTGTCCTTGGCCAGGGCGTCAAGCAACAGATCGCGCAGTTCGCCAGCACCGGCGAGATCGAGCGCGCCGGGCAGTTCGACTTCCAATCTGCCGCTGTTGTCCTTCAGCTCCATATTGCCGTCCCGCGTTTTCCCTGTGGACCCCGGGGGGATAATACGGCAAATTCCTGCCGGGAGTAAGAGGCCAAGAGCACCGACTTTTATGCCGAGCATCACCACCCAGGCGGGACCGTGGAACATGACGGTCTATGCCTTTACCGAGGACGACCCCACGAATCCTTTGCTCCGCGTCGCTGCGGACGAGGTGGCGCGCCTGCCTTTCGGCGCGCTGGAGCTGGATCGCGACGGCAAGGTGGTGGCCTATAACGACACCGAGCCGGACGACGGCGGGCCGTCGCGCCCGTCCCTGGTCGGGCGCGAATTTTTCGGCGACGTCGCCCGCTGGGCGGCCGGTTCGCTGGTGAACGAGCAATTCCGCCGTGGCGTGGAAACCGGTGATCTCAACGTGGTGTTCGATTGCGCGGTGCTGCGCCTGACCCACAAGGTGCGCATCCACCTCAAGGTCAGCCCGATCCTCGGGACCTTCTGGGTGTTCATCAAGAAGCTGACCCGCAGCGTCGAATAAAACGCTGCGTTGCGGCCGCAGCCCTCAATAAAACTTTAGCATCCGATAAAAACGGGCGATCAGCCCATGCCGCGCAGGCGGGCGAGGTAGTTGTCCACCTCGTTGCGCATGTGCTCGGCCTTGGCGGCCAAGGCGTCGGCCGAGCGGTTCAGCTCGCCGGCGGCCGAGGACGATACCCCCAGCGCCTCGATGGCGCTGTTGACCGAACTGGTCACCGCCTTGGCGCCCGACGCCGCTTCGCCCACGTGGCCGGCGATAGTGCCGGTCGATGCGGTCTGTGCCTCCACCGACTGCCGCACCTCGGTGGCGACGCGGTTGATGCCCGACACGGCGGCGACGGTGTGGTGGATGGTGTCCACCGCGGTATTGGTGGCGCTGACCGCCTCTTGCACCGACGCCGCGATATCGTGGGTGGCGTTGCTGGTCTGCTCGGACAGCTTCTTGATTTCCTGGGCGACCACGGCGAAGCCGCGCCCGGCGGCGCCGGCCCGCGCCGCCTCGATGGTGGCGTTCAGGGCCAGCATGCGGGTCTGGCGGGCGATGCCGTCGATGGTCTGGCCGATCTTGCCGATGCGCGAGGCGACGTCGAGCAGGCCACGCATGGCCTCGTCGGTGGCCTGGGCCGCGCTGGCGGCCTGTTCGGCGGCGTCGGCGGTCCGCACCACGTTGGTGCGGATGTGTTCGATGGACTGGGCCAGGTCGGTGGTGTTCTGCGAGATGTTGTCGACGCTGAACGCCGCCTCTTCGGCGGCGGCGGCCATGTTGACCGTCTCGTAATCCATGTGGGACAGCCGCGACAGCATTTCGTCGGAATGGGACTTCAGCGTCGCCGCCATGGCGCCGACCTCGTCCACCACGCCTTTGATCGAGCGTTCGAAGCCCAGCGCCAGGTCGGTGACGGTCTTGGCGCGGGCCTGCTTGGCCGCCTCGAAATAATCGTGGGTGACCAGCGACACGTCCAATTGCGCCACTCGGCCCAGGGCCTGCGCCAGCGCCTCGAAGCGGCGGTTGCCCTTCAGCATGTCGAGTGCGCGGCTGGCGCCGGCCGACGCCATGGCCTGATACCAGCTCGCGCCAAGGTCGAGATAGGCCAGCATGAAGCCCAATTGCTGGGCGGTGGCGATGTAATCGGCGGTGAATTGGCAGGAATAAAGGTGACGCCAATGCTCGACCAGCACGCCCTTCAACGTCGAACCGGCGTCACCCGCCAGCTTTTCTCCGAACGGAGGGAAGCGCATCACCCAGTCCGAGGCGCCGGTCACCAGTTCCTCGGTGCTCGCCACCAGACGCTGGTTGTTGCCGCGGATCAGGGCTTGCGATTCGTCGTCGACGGCGAACAGGTCCACATACTGCAGCACCCGTTCCTTCATGCTGATGCCGGGAGCGGTGGTGCTGGTGGCAGGGGTGTTGTCGTCGTCGTCGAAAAACAACTCGTCGGCCGCATTCGGCGCAGGAGAGGCCGCAGAGGACGGTGCCGGACTATCGTCAAAGAGTTCGAAGTCGTCGCTCATGACTTGTTAATAGCCTGCCTTGACACACTTTCAGCGTTTGTAATTCGCGACCTGACTGCGCGCAGTGCACAGATTCACGTTTTCTTGCGCCGAAGCCACCATAACGGACCTTGGTGGGGAAGGAAAGAACCCTGTTCGCAGTGCGGGATAAGGGTGGGGAATTACTGCGCCCGAGGCAACCGCAGGGTCACGGTGGTTCCCATGCCCACGGTGCTGGCGATGGACAGGGTGCCGCCATGCAGTTCCACCAGCTTGCGCGACAGCGGCAGGCCCAGGCCCGATCCGGGGAAGCGGCGCGAGCGTGCCGAATCGATCTGGCCGAAGGCTTCCAGGGCGCGGGGAATGTCCTCGGCGGCGATGCCGATGCCGGTGTCGCTCACCCGTACCACCACGTCGTCGTCCTCGGCTTGGGCGCCGACGGCGACGATGCCCCCTTCGGGAGTGAACTTGACCGCGTTGGACAGCAGGTTCAGCACCACTTGCAGCAGGCGGCGGTGATCGCCGCGAATCGGCGGCAAATCGGCCGGAACCCGAACTTCCAGCGTCAGTCCATTGGCGGCGGCGGCGTCGCGGATCATGGTCAGGGCGCGGTCGGTCACCTCGGTCAGCGTCACCGGTTCGCTGTCGACCGCCATGGCGCCCGCCTCGATCTTGGACAGGTCCAGGATGTCGTTGATCAACGCCAGCAAGTGATGGCCGGAATTCAGGATGTCGCGGGCGTAATCCCGATAACGGGGGTTTTCCAGCTCTCCGAACACGCCGCTGACCATGGTGTCCGAGAAGCCGATGATGGCGTTCAGCGGCGTGCGCAATTCGTGGCTCATGGCGGCCAGGAACTCGCTTTTGGCCTGGGCCGCGCTTTCCGCCAGCGCCTTGGCCTGCTGCAGTTCCTCTTCGCGCACCTTGAGGTCGGTGATGTCGGTGTAGATGGCGACGAACTGGCCGCTGTTGGTGCGGCGCTCGTTGATCAAAAGCCAGCGGCCCGAATTGAGGTGCTGGACATGGGGGATCTGATTGTCACGCAGGGACTGGCGTTGTTCCAGCCACGTCCCGTTGTCTTCGACGTCGCAGGCCAACCCAAGCCGGCCCGAGGCCTCCAGCAACTGGCGGAAGGGCAGTCCTTCCTGGGCCAAATAGGCGATTTCCGGGTAGAAATCGCAAAAGCGCTGGTTGGCGATCACCACCCGGTCGGTTTCGTCGCATAGGACGAAGCCTTCGGAAATGCTCTCGATGGCTTCGCGCAGGCGGGACTGGGCGGTGGTGAGGTCGCGGGTTCTGGAGTCGATTCGCCCTTCCAGCGTCGATACCAGATCCACCAGGCGGGCGGTCATGGCGTTAAAGGCGCGGGCAAGATCACCGATTTCGTCCGAGCGGGCCTCGCCGGCAGCGCGCTGGGACAGGTCGCCGGCGCTGATGCGGGCAGCCACCTTGGACAGGCGGTGGATGGGGCCGATGATCGAGCGGTTGGCCAGCAGCGCCAGCGCCATGGCCGCCATCAAGGTGCCGGCGACGATGGCAAGGGTGGTCAGGGCGGTTTGCAGCGGCAGCGCCAGCGCGTCCCGGAGCGGCTGTTCGGCGACCACCGCCAATTCGCGGGCGCCGGCCAGCAGGGTGACGCGCGCCGCCAGCACCAGATTGCCCGACAGCCCCGTCGTGGTGCCGTCGTGCTTGGGCAGGATCACGCGGGTGGCGCGCAGCACCACCGACGGATTGGGGTGGGCGACCACCAGGCCGGTGGGATCGGTGATGTAGATCAGGTGGTCGCTGCCGGCGACGCGAGAGCGTGCCACCACCTCCCACATGCGCTTGAGCCGCAGGCGTGCCACCAAGACGCCGGTCGCCGTGCCGCTGCGCGGATCGACTTCCGGCACCGAAACCGCCATCAGCGGCTCGGCCGTGGTCTCATCCAGTTCGATGGAGCCGAACGAGATTGCGCCGCTGGCATACGGGTTCTGGAATTCCGGCAGGTTGGCGCGCGACACCAGATCGTTCTCGCCGATCACCTCGTGCAGCGACACCCGCGCCAGCTCGCGTCCGTCGCGATTCAGCCAGGCCAGTTCGGCGAACTGGCTTTCCCAGGCCAGCATCTCGGCCAGCATGGTGCGCTGGTCCGCCGCCGACAGGCGTGACAGCCCCTTGACCCGCACTGCCATCTGCAGCTCGCGCACCAGCGCCGCCACATGGGCTTCGACCTCGCCGGCGGCAAGGGTGGCGGCCTGGCGCTGTTCGGCCAGCTTCTGTTCATAGGCCGCATCATAGGCGGCGCGGGTCAGCACGGTGCCGGCCGCCGCCAGCGGCAACACCGCCAACAGGATGATGGCAAGCGCCAGGCGCCGCTTCAGCCGCATGCCTATTCCCCCACGCGGCCAACGATGCGGGCGTGCCGCAACATGTCCTCGGGAATGCGAAGGTCGAAATAGTCGGCAACGGCCAAGTTGATGGTCATTTCCAGATCGGCTGTTTCGATGGGAAGGTCAACGGCCGGCGTTCCCGACAGAATCTGGTCGGCGAGGCGGGCCGCCTGGCGGCCCAGGGCGTAGAGTTCGAAGCCATACGAGAACAGCGCGCCCAGCGCAACCCCTTCGTGATGGGGTGCGCTGACCGGCAGTCTGTGCGCGGCGGCGGCGGTCACGATGGCGCGGGTGTTGCTGATCAGCATGGCGTCATGCGGGATGAAGACGGCCTGGACATCCCTGGGCAAAGGGTCGAGGGCGTCGCGGAGCTGGTTGGGCGAACGGATGTCGGCACGGACCAGGGTCAGGCCAAGCTTGACCGCCGCCGCCTCGATCCGGGGCAGGGTGGCCACCGGTCCGGCGTCGCTGTGGTCGAATGGAAGCCAGACCCGCTGCAGGCCGGGTACCAGATGCCGCAGCATCTCCAGCCGGCGCGGCTCCTGCAGCGCCACCGAGATGCCGGTGATGGCCTGGCCCGGATGGGTGGTGCTGGACACCAGTCCGGCCGCCACCGGATCGCCCGACGGCACCAGCAGCAAGGGCACGTTCAGGGATAGAGCGAGGTCGCGGACGGCCAGCGCCGCCCGGGTGGACATGGCCACCACCAGATCGGTGCCCTCATTGATAAGCTCGCGCGCCTGCGCGCGCAGAGCGGTGGCGGCGGACTGGGGCGGCGGATAGAGGAAGCGGATGGAGTCGCTCTCTTGCCACTTGAGGGCGGCAAGGCCATGGCGCAGCCCTTCGAATGTCATATCGGTGGCGGCGGCATGGGAAAGTACCACCACTGTGCGTATCGACGGTCGTGACCGCCACTTGACCTGCGTTGCCGCCAATGCCGCTATCGCGGCGACGCTGAGAGAAAATGTTCTACGCCTCAACCCAATCGCACTCCGCCCTACCCCGAGGGGCAGTATGCCACAGCCGATCTTTGGGATAATAGGGAGCAGCCACGACGGGTGTGTTTTCCTTGGCGTGGCGCGGCGAATGCCGTATGAAGTCACCTTTGCGCCAAAGGGGCTAGGGCGCCACGCATCTCGGCAGGGATGCGAAGGTCCAGGTCTCCATTCTCATAAACTTGGAAATCGGTCGCGAACAGGGAACGAATACCTCAAGCGCGACCCATGAGGAACAGAGCGTCAGATGAGCGGATTGCCTGAAGTGCAGGGACTTTATGACCCGCAGAATGAACACGACGCTTGTGGCGTTGGCTTCATCGCCGACATCAAGAACCGCAAGTCGCACGAGATCATCCAGCAGGGTCTGGAAATCCTCAAGAACCTGACCCATCGCGGCGCGGTGGGGGCCGATCCGCTGGCCGGCGACGGTGCCGGCATCCTGATCCAGTTGCCCGAGGCATTCCTGCGCGCCGAGGCTTCCAAGCTTGGCATTTCGTTGCCGGAAAGCGGCATGTGGGCCGCCGGCACCGTGTTCCTGCCCCAGGACAAGTCGCTGCGCGCCGCCTGCGAAAGCATGGTCGAGCGCCTGATCAAGGCCGAGGGCCAGGTGGTGCTGGGCTGGCGCGATCTTCCGGTCGATGCTTCGTGCCTGGGCGAGACGGTCAAGCCGACCGAACCCAAGGTGCGCATGGTGTTCGTCGGCCGCGGCGCCACCTGTCCGAACCAGGACGCCTTCGAGCGCAAGCTGTTCGTCATCCGCAAGCAGGCCGAGAACCGCGTTCCCGCCGGCGCCGACAAGGACTTCTATATCCCGTCGCTGTCGTCGCGCACCCTGGTCTACAAGGGCATGCTGCTGGCCGATCAGGTCGGCATCTATTACAAGGACCTCGCCGACCCGCTGATGGTGTCGGCGCTCGCCCTGGTGCACCAGCGTTTCTCGACCAACACCTTCCCGAGCTGGCGCCTGGCCCATCCGTTCCGCATGATCTGCCACAACGGCGAGATCAACACCCTGCGCGGCAACGTCAACTGGATGAACGCGCGCCGCAAGGCCATGAACTCGCCGGTACTGGGCGACGATCTGGCCAAGCTGTTCCCGCTGATTGCCGAGGGCCAGTCCGACACTGCCAGCTTCGACAACGCGCTGGAACTGCTGATCATGGGCGGCTATTCGCTGCCGCACGCCATGATGATGCTGGTTCCCGAGGCGTGGTCGGGCAACCCGCTGATGGACGACAAGCGTCGCGCCTTCTACGAATACCACGCCGCGCTGATGGAGCCGTGGGACGGCCCGGCGGCGGTGTGCTTCACCGACGGCCGCATGATCGGCGCCACGCTGGACCGTAACGGCCTGCGTCCGGCCCGCTATCTCATCACCGAGGACGACAAGCTGCTGCTGGCGTCGGAAATGGGCGTGCTGCCCATCGCCGAGGACAAGATCGTCAAGAAGTGGCGCCTGCAGCCCGGCAAGATGCTGCTGATCGACCTTGAGCAAGGCCGTCTGATCGACGATGCCGAGATCAAGTCCCAACGGGCCGGCGAGAAGCCCTCTCAGCAGTGGCTGGACGAAGCCCAGTTGGTGCTGGAAGACCTAAAGATCGATGTCGAGCCGAAGGGCTTCGACGGTGACACCCTGCTGGATCGCCAGCAGGTGTTCGGCTACACCCAGGAAGACATCAAGTTCCTGCTGCAGCCCATCGCGGTGACCGGCCAGGAAGCCATCGGCTCCATGGGCACCGACACCCCGATCGCGGTGCTGTCGGACAAGCCGAAGAACCTGTTCAACTATTTCCAGCAGCAATTCGCCCAGGTGACCAATCCGCCGATCGATTCGATCCGCGAGGAATCGGTCATGAGCCTGGTCAGCCTGATCGGCCCGCGCCCCAATCTGCTGGAGCGCAACGACGACGCCCCCGAGGGCAAGCGTCTTGAGGTCAAGCAGCCGATCCTGACCAACGAAGACCTGGAGAAGATCCGTCGCATCGAACAGGTGCCCGGCTCCGGCTTCCGTTCGGTCACGCTCGACACCACCTGGCCGGCCTCGTCCGGCGCCGCCGGCATGGAAAAGGCCATCGACTGCCTGTGCCGCGACGCCCAGGCGCGTGTCGGCGAAGGCTATAACATCCTGATCCTGTCGGATCGCCGGGTGGGTCCGGACCGCGTTCCGGTGCCGTCGCTGCTGGCGGTGTCGGCGGTGCACCACCACCTGATCCGCGAGGGTCTGCGCACCCAGGTCGGCCTGGTCATCGAGACCGGCGAGGCCCGCGAAATCCACCACATGTGCTGCCTGGCCGGCTTCGGTGCCGAGGCGATCAATCCGTATCTCGCCTTCGAGACGCTGGATTCCATGCGCCCGACCCTGCCCGAGCAGTTGTCCGAATACGAAGTGCACAAGCGCTTCATCAAGGGCATCGACAAGGCCATCCTGAAGGTGATGGCCAAGATGGGCATCTCCACCTATCAGTCCTATTGCGGCGCGCAGATTTTCGACGCCGTCGGATTGTCGACGCCGTTCCTCGACAAGTACTTCGCCGGCACCAAGGGCCGCATCGAAGGCGTCGGCCTGGCCGAGGTGGCCGAGGAATCGGTGCGCCGTCACAAGCTGGCCTATTCCGCCGCGCCCGTGTTCAAGAACGCGCTCGACGTCGGCGGCGAATATGCCTGGCGCAACCGCGGCGAGGACCACGCCTGGACGTCCGAGACGATCCAGACCATCCAGCACGCCGTGCGCACCAACAATTACGAAACCTTCAAGCAGTTCTCGAGCAACATCGACGAGCAGTCCAAGCGCCTGCTGACCCTGCGCGGCCTGTTCGAGATCAAGCCGGGCGGCAGCCCGGTGCCGCTGGAAGAGGTCGAGTCGGCCAAGGACATCGTCAAGCGCTTCGTCACCGGCGCCATGTCCATGGGGTCGATCTCGGCCGAGGCGCACACCACCCTGGCCGTCGCCATGAACCGGATCGGCGGCAAGTCGAACACCGGCGAGGGCGGCGAGGACGCGGCGCGCTTCCTGCCGCTGGCCAACGGCGATTCCATGCGTTCGGCCATCAAGCAGGTGGCGTCGGGCCGTTTCGGCGTCACCGCCGAATATCTGGTCAACGCCGACGACATCCAGATCAAGATGGCCCAGGGCGCCAAGCCCGGCGAGGGCGGCCAGTTGCCCGGCCACAAGGTCGATCAGTACATCGCCCGGCTGCGTCACTCGACCCCCGGCGTCGGCCTGATCAGCCCGCCGCCGCACCATGACATCTATTCGATCGAAGACCTGGCCCAGTTGATCTTCGACCTGAAGAACGTCAACCCGGTGGCCCGCATCTCGGTCAAGCTGGTGTCGGAAATGGGCGTCGGCACCGTTGCCGCCGGCGTGTCCAAGGCCAAGGCCGACCACGTCACCATCTCGGGCTTCGACGGCGGTACCGGCGCGTCGCCGCTGACCTCGATCAAGCATGCGGGCAGCCCGTGGGAAATCGGCCTGGCCGAGACCCAGCAGACCCTGGTGCTGAACAACCTGCGCAAGCGCATCACGGTTCAGGTCGACGGCGCGCTGCGCACCGGCCGCGACGTCGTCATCGGCGCCCTGCTGGGTGCCGACGAGTTCGGCTTCGCCACCGCGCCGCTGATCGCCGCCGGCTGCATCATGATGCGCAAGTGCCATCTGAACACCTGCCCGGTCGGTGTCGCCACCCAGGACCCCGAACTGCGCAAGCGGTTCAAGGGCCAGCCCGAGCACGTCATCAACTACTTCTTCTTCGTCGCCGAGGAAGTGCGCGAGTGGATGGCCAAGCTGGGCTTCCGCAAGCTGGAAGACATGATCGGCCGCGCCGATCTGCTCGACACCAACAAGGCCATTGAGCATTGGAAGGCGTCGGGTCTGGACTTCACCCGGCTGTTCCATCAGATCGACGCCAAGGGCGCCCCGGTGTTCAAGACCGAGGACCAGGATCACGAAATCGCCAACGTGCTGGACCGCAAGCTGATCGCCGAGGCCCAGCCGGCCATCACCGGCAAGAAGCCGGTCAAGATCGTCACCGACGTGCATAACTACGACCGTTCGGTCGGCGCCATGCTGTCGGGTGCGGTCGCCAAGGCCCATGGCGGTTGCGGTCTGGCCGACGACACCATCTCGGTCAAGCTGCACGGCACCGCCGGTCAGTCCTTCGGCGCCTTCGTCGCCCGTGGCGTGACCATGGAGCTGGAAGGCGAAGGCAACGACTACGTCGGCAAGGGTCTGTCGGGCGGCAAGCTCATCATCTATCCGCCCAAGTCGTCCAAGATCGTCGCCGAAGACAACATCATCGTCGGCAACACCGTGCTGTACGGTGCCACCGAGGGCGAGGTCTACTTCCGCGGCGTCGGCGGCGAGCGCTTCGGCGTGCGCAACTCGGGCGCCATCGCGGTGGTCGAGGGTGTGGGCGACCACGGCTGCGAGTACATGACCGGCGGCTGCGTGCTGGTCATCGGTCCGACCGGGCGCAACTTCGCCGCCGGCATGTCGGGCGGCGTCGCCTATGTGCTGGACGAGGCCGGCGATTTTGCCAAGCGCTGCAACATGGCCATGGTCGAACTGGAGCCGGTGACGGCCGAGGAAGAGGCCATGGTACGGCACGAGGGTCTGACAAACGACCTGGAAACCCACGGCCGCGTGGACATCCTGGGCGACATGACCCGCTTCGATGCCGACCGCATCCAGGCCATGCTGCGCAACCACATCCATTACACCGGGTCCAAGCGGGCCCATGAAATCCTGCTGAATTGGGAATATTACATGCCCAAGTTCGTCAAGGTGATGCCGGTCGACTACCGCCGCGCCCTCGAGGAAATGGCCAAGGCCCAGGCCCCCAAAGTTGCTGCTGGCGGGGGGCGCTGATCATGGGTAAGGCGACTGGTTTCAAGGAATTCGCTCGTCAGACCCCGGGCTATGAAAAGCCCGAGGAGCGCGTGAAGCACTTCAACGAGTTCTCGAAGCCGCTGGCGAACGAGGAGCTGTCCAAGCAGGGCGCGCGCTGCATGGATTGCGGCGTTCCGTTCTGCCATCAGGGCTGTCCGGTCAACAACATCATCCCGGACTGGAACGATCTGGTTTACAAGAACCGCTGGGCCGAGGCGATCGAGGTCCTGCACTCCACCAACAACTTCCCGGAATTCACCGGCCGCGTCTGCCCCGCCCCGTGCGAGGCCGCCTGCACCCTGAACCTGGAAGACAGCCCGGTGGCGATCAAGACCATCGAGCATGCGGTGATCGAGCGCGCCTGGTCCGAAGGCTGGGTCAAACCCGACACCTCGCGGCCGCGCACCGGCAAGAAGGTCGCGGTGGTCGGCGCCGGCCCCGCCGGTCTGGCCGCTGCCCAGCAGTTGGCTCGCGCCGGCCATTCGGTGGTGCTGTTCGAAAAGAACGCCCAGGTCGGTGGCCTGCTGCGCTACGGCATCCCCGACTTCAAGCTGGAGAAGAAGGTCATCGAGCGTCGCGCCGCCCAATTGGCGGCCGAAGGCGTCGAAATCCGCACCAACGCCCATGTGGGCGTCACCGTGCCGGTGGCCGAACTGAAGGCCTTTGACGCCGTCGTGCTGACCGGTGGTTCGGAAAAGCCGCGCGATCTGGTGGTGCCGGGCCGCGAGCTGGCCGGCGTTCACTTCGCCATGGACTTCCTGACCCAGCAGAACCGCCGCGTCTCGGGCGAGGCGGTGAACGGCGCCGACATCCTTGCCACCGGCAAGCGCGTGGTGGTGATCGGCGGCGGCGATACCGGCGCGGATTGCGTCGGTACCTCCAACCGTCAGGGTGCCGCCTCGGTCACTCAGATCGAGATCATGCCCAAGCCGCCGGAAAAGGAAGACAAGCTGGCGACCTGGCCGCTGTGGCCGAACAAGCTGCGCACCTCGACCAGCCATGACGAAGGCTGCGAACGCCGCTGGTCGGTGTCGACCAAGTCGTTCTTCGGCGTCAACGGTCAACTGACCGGCCTGAATTGCGTCCAGGTCGACGCCCAGTTCCAGCCGGTCGGCGAACTGACGCTGGAAGCCGATCTGGTCCTGCTGGCCATGGGCTTCGTCCATCCGGTGCACGAAGGTCTGATCGACGGCCTGGGCCTGGAAAAGGACGCGCGCGGCAACGTCAAGGCCGACACCGTCAACTACCAGACCTCCAACCCCAAGGTCTTCGCCGCCGGCGACATGCGTCGCGGCCAGTCCCTGGTGGTGTGGGCCATCCGCGAAGGCCGCCAGGCCGCCCGCGCGGTGGATGCGTTCCTGATGGGGGCCAGCGACCTGCCGCGCTGACCAATCGCTGATTGAGCGACGAAAAGGGCCGCCCCACCGGGCGGCCCTTTTTTCATGTCTGCCGCGACCGCTGGGCGTGTCGGCATCGTTGGCGGAATGCCGAATGGTAACGGTTTCCCATCGACGGATTGACCTGCACCGGGCGCTTATACCAATAATGCATTCAGAGACCCGTTCTCACGCAGAACCCGAAGCCATAATCGGGATGCAGGGAGTGCAAATGTTCATCGACAATTGGCGCGTGCGCGCAAAAATCCTGCTGATCGTCGCGGCATCGCTGATCGGCATGGCGCTGATGGTGACGCTTGGCCTCAGCACGCTTCGCGGCGAGCTGCTGGACGGTCGCCGCATCAAGACCCAGCATCTGGTCGAGGTCGCCCATAATCTGGTCCGCCACTACGTGGCCGAGGCCCAGGCCGGGCGCATGACCACGGACCAGGCCCAGGCGGCGGCGTTGTCCGCGCTGAAGCCGTTGCGCTATGGCGGCAACGAGTACTTCTGGGTCAACGACATGCACGCCCGCATGATCATGCACCCGATCAAGCCCGAACTGGACGGCAAGGATCTGGCCGAGTTCAAGGACCCGGCGGGCAAGCGGCTGTTCAGCGACTTCGTCGCCAAGGTCGCCAGCTCCAAGGCCGGCTTCGTCGATTACCTGTGGCCCAAGCCCGGCTTCGACAAGCCGGTGCCCAAGGTGTCCTATGTGATGGGCGTCGAGGAATGGGGCTGGGTGGTCGGCTCGGGCATCTATATTGATGACGTCGATGCCGCCTTCTGGCGCGCCGTCACCAACCAGGGCATGCTGATCGGCGTGGTCATGCTGGTGGTGCTGGGCGTGTCCTATCTGGTCGGCCACCGCATCGTCGAGGCGTTGTCCACCATTTCCAGCGCCATGCACCGCCTGGCCGATGGCGATACCAGCGTCACCGTCGCCCTGCACGGCCGCAAGGACGAAATCGGCGAGATGAGCCAATCCATCGAGGTGTTCCGCAAGAACGCCATCGAGGTGCAGGGACTGCACGAGGAACAGGAAAAGCTGCGCCTGCGGGCCGAGCAGGATCGCCACGACACCCTGGCCAATCTGGCGCAGGAGCTTGAGCGCGGCGTGTCCGCGGCGGCCCAGGCGGTCAACGCGGCGGCGGCGCAGATGCGTTCGACCGCGACCGCCATGACCGGCACCGCCGACCGCACCAGCGAGGAGAGCCAGGTGGTGGCGGCGGCGCTGACGCAGACCACCGCCAATGTGGAAACGGTGGCGTCGGCGGCCGAAGAGCTGAACGCCTCCATCAACGAAATCTCGCGCCAGGTCGGCCAGTCCACCGGCATCGCCCGCGACGCGGTCGCGGCGGCGCGGCGCACCGACGAGGTGGTGCGCGGCCTGTCCGAAGCCGCCGCCCGCATCGGTGAAGTGGTCAGCATGATCAACGGCATCGCCGGCCAGACCAATCTGCTGGCGCTGAATGCCACCATCGAGGCGGCGCGGGCGGGCGAGGCCGGCAAGGGCTTCGCCGTCGTCGCTAACGAGGTCAAGCACCTCGCCAACCAGACCGCCAAGGCGACCGACGAGATCAGCACCCAGATCGCCGCCATCCAGGCGACCAGTGCCGACGCGGTGCGCGCCATCCAGGACATCGGCCACACCATCGAGAGCATGAGCGACATCGCCCAATCCATTTCGGAAGCGGTGGAGCAACAGGGCGCCGCCACCCACGAGATCGCCCGCAACGTCGCCCAGGCCGCCGCCGGCGCCCACGAGGTCTCCAGCCATATCGGCGCCGTCACCCAGGCGGCGGACGAAACCGGCGCCGCCGCGCGCGAGGTGCTGGTCGCCGCCGATTCCCTGGCGCGCGACGCCTCGGACATGAAGTCCGGCCTCGATCGCTTCCTCGACGGCGTCCGCCGGATGTAGCCGCTGTATTTCCCTCTCCCGTCCCACGGGAGAGGGTGGCCGCAGGCCGGGTGAGGGCGCCGGAGACTCGAAAGTTTGCCGCTCCCTTACCCTCCCATGCTCCGCATGGGTCCCTCCCAACGCGCCGCCCGAGTGCCATAAGCCCTTTTGCCGGGCGGTCATGGCGCGTGCCACCTTTTGTCCGGTCGAACCATCGGAGCAAGGGAGGCGCCATGTCGAGCGTCCTGGTCACCGGCGGCGCCGGCTATGTGGGCAGCCATGTCTGCAAGGCGCTGGCCGCCGCCGGATACGTGCCGGTCTGTTACGACGATCTGTCCACCGGGCATCCCGATCTGGTGAAGTGGGGACCGTTGGAGGAAGGCGATCTGGCCGATGGCGAGCGCCTGGCCGGCGTGGTCGCCCGCCATCGCCCGCTGGCGGCGATGCATTTCGCCGCCCGCTCGCTGGTGGGCGATTCGGTGCGCGATCCCGCCGCCACCTACCGTGTCAACGTCGCCGGCACCCTGACCCTGCTGGACGTCATGCGGCGTTTCGGCATCGAGGCGCTGGTGTTTTCCAGTTCCTGCGCCACCTATGGCCTGCCGGCGCGGGTGCCCATCGACGAGGACGCGCCGCAGCGCCCGATCAACCCCTATGGCTGGTCCAAGCTGATGGTCGAGCGGCTGCTGGCCGACCACGGCACCGCCTATGGCCTGAACTGGGCGGCTCTGCGCTATTTTAACGCCGCCGGTGCCGACCCTGCCGGCGAAACCGGCGAGGACCACCGTCCGGAAAGCCACCTGATCCCGCGCGCCCTGCTGGCGGCGGTGGGCGACGTGGCGGCGCTGGAGCTGTTCGGCACCGACTGGCCGACCCCGGACGGCACCTGCATCCGTGACTATGTCCATGTCTCGGACCTGGCACGCTGGCACGTGGCGGCGCTGGAGCATCTGCTCGCCGGCAAAGGCTCGCTGGCGCTGAACCTGGGCACCGGCCAAGGCTGGTCGGTGCATCAGGTGCTGGAGGCGGTGGAGCGGGTGACCGGCCGTGCCGTGCCGGTGCGCAATGCCCCCCGCCGCGCCGGCGACCCGCCGGTGCTGGTGGCCAATCCCAGCCGGGCCAGTCTGATCCTGGGGGCAGAACCCCAATTCCGCGACCTGGAAACCATCGTCGACACCGCCTGGCGCTTCCTGCAGCGGCGGCGGGGTCTGTCCGACCGGAGGTGATCGCCCATGAAACCGTTGCGTATGCTGCTTGCCTTCATCCCGGCGCTGGCGCTGATGGCCTGTGCCGGCACCGTGGTGAAGAACCCGACGCCCATCGCCCAGGCGCCGCACGCCGCCACCACCGGCTATATCATCGAACCCGGCGACGGGCTGGACGTGCGGTTCTTCTATAACCCCGAACTGAACGAGGAGGTGACGGTGCGCCCCGACGGCAACATCTCGCTGCCGCTGGTGGGCGAGATGCGGGCGGCCGGCCGGACACCGAGCCAGTTGGAGGCGTCGTTGCGCGAGTCCTACAGTCGCGAACTGCGCCAGGCCGCCATTACCGTCATGATCAAGGGCTTTGCCGGCCAGCGCGTCTATGTGGACGGCGAGGTCGGCACGCCGCAGATGGTCAACATCGCCGGCAACCTGTCGGCCATGCAGGCGGTAGCCTCGGCCGGCGGCTTCAAGCCGTCGGCACGCAAGGGCGAGGTGCTGGTGATCCGCCGCTCGGGGGCGCCGCAGCCGGTGGTCATCCCCGTCGACCTGGATGCCGCCATCGCCGGTACCGACACCAGCCAGGACATCCTGCTGGAACCCTATGACATCGTTTATGTGCCCAAGACCGCCGTGGCCGAAGTCAACCAGTTTATCGACCAGTACTTCCGCCAGAACATTCCAATTCCGTTCGGCGTGGGCTACGGCCTGAATAACTGACCTTTTCGCCTTTCGGTTCATCGCGCCCCCGCGCTCTCCTTGCCACCATGGCGTCAATCAGGAGGGCGCGGGCATGTGCGGTATCGCAGGCTGGATCGACCGGGAAGCGGCCCCCATCGGGCCGGGCGTCATCGAGGCAATGACCAACGCCATCGCCCATCGCGGTCCCGACGGCGCCGGGCGCTGGGACGGCGGGGCAGGGGGCGGGCGCTGGCGGCTGTCGCTGGGGCACCGCCGTCTCGCCATCATCGACATCGAGGGCGGCGCCCAGCCCATGGTGGCCCCCGGCGGCCGCGCCGTGCTGGTGTTCAACGGCGAAATCTACAATTTCGTCGAGCTGCGCACCGAACTGGAAGCCGCCGGCCATCGCTTCCATACCTCCTCCGACACCGAAGTGCTGCTGGCCGCCTATCTGCAATGGGGCGCCGATTGCGTCCAGCGCCTGCGCGGCATGTTCGCCTTCGCCCTGTGGGACGCCGCGCGCGAGCGGCTGTTCCTGGCCCGCGACCGCTTCGGCAAGAAGCCGCTTTATCTGTGGCAGGATGGCGACGGCGCCCTGGTGTTCGGCTCCGAGATCAAGGCGCTGCTGGCCCATCCGCGCGTGCCGGCCGAGCTGGATCGCGCCTCGGTGGCCGAATACCTAGCATGGCGCTATGTGCCGGGGCCGCACACCCTGTTTGCCGGCATCCGCAAGCTGCCGCCGGGCAGTTGGGCCATGTGGGAGCATGGCCGCCTGACAGAGGCGTCATACTGGTCGCCGCCCGATGCCGGCGACCGCCCGATCAAGGCGATGCCGGCCGACCCGGTGGCCGAGTTTACCGACCTGCTGGACGAATGCGTGCGCATCCGCATGGTGTCGGACGTGCCCTATGGCGCCTTCCTGTCGGGCGGGCTGGATTCGTCAGCGGTGGTGGCGCTGATGAGCCGCCATTCGCCGTTGCCGGTCAACACGTTCTCGGTGGGCTATGCCGAGGCCAATTACAGCGAGCTGAAATACGCGCGCCAAGTCGCCGACCAGTTCCACACCAACCACCACGAACTGGTGATCGCCGCCGACGACGTCATCGCCGATCTGCCGCGCCTGACCTCGTTCCGCGACGCGCCGGTGGCCGAACCGGCGGACGTGCCCGTCCATCGCCTGTCACGGGCGGCGCGCGACACGGTCAAGATGGTGCTGACCGGCGAAGGTTCGGACGAATTGCTGGGCGGCTATCCCAAGCATCGGGCCGAGGCGCTGGTGGCGGCCTATCATCGCGCCGTTCCGGTGGTGCTGCACCGCCTGGTGGTCGAGCCACTGGCGAACACGCTGCCCTATGGCTTCCGCCGGGTGAAAACCGTGGTCACGGCGCTGAGCCTGCGCGATCCGCGCCAGCGCCTGCCGGCCTGGTTCGCCGCGCTGGCGCCGGCCGAGGCGAGCAAGCTGCTGGCGCTGGAGGTGCCGGAACGCACGCTGGACCCGCGCCCGTTCCGCGTCGCCAAGCGGCAATCGCCGCTGCGCCGGGCGCTGACCTTCGACCAGGTGTCGTGGCTGCCCGACAATCTGCTGGAACGCGGCGACCGCATGACCATGGCCGCCAGCATCGAGGCGCGCATGCCGTTCATGGACCACGAGCTGGCCAACTACCTGGCGCGGCTGCCCGATACCTGCCGCGTGCGCGGGTTGACCGGAAAATGGCTGCTGCGCCAGGCCATGGCGCCAGTGCTGCCCACGGCGGTGCTGCACCGCCCCAAGGTGGGCTTTCGCGTGCCGGTCAATCTGTGGTTCCAGGGCCGGCTGCGCGACTGGGTGACCGAGTTGTTACTGTCGTCAAACTCGGCCACCCGCGACTGGTACCGGGTCGACCGCCTGGCACGGCTGGTGGACGACCATGTCAGCGGCCGGCATAACCATGAGAAGGCGCTGTGGATGCTGGTAACGCTGGAGCTGTTCCAACGCCAGTACCAACTGAAGTAGTGACCGGGCGGCGCCACGCCAGCGCCGCCATTCCCACCGTCACCATCCACACCGCCACCGTGCCGGTCGGCATGTTGGACAGCACCGATTGCTCGGTCAGGCCCTTCAGCACGATGTACAGCACCAGGATGTCGCGCACCGGGCTGGGGGCGCGCAGGAACAGCCGCAACTGACACAGCAGCACGCCCATCAGCAGGACGAAGCCGACGATGCCGAGGTACAGCAGGCATTGCAGGTACAGGTTATGGGCGTGGGTGATCTTCCACCGCACGAAGCCCTTGAACAGCAGGATGCCCGAGGCGGCGCCGTGACCCAGCAGCGGTGCCTCGGCGATGCGGTTGAGCACATAGGGCCAAATGTCGAGGCGGCCGGACAGCGACAGGATCTCGACCGACTTGCCCGAGCGCGAGATCGACGACAGCAAATCGGCCGGCAGCATGGCGGCGAAGCCGCCCAGCGCTTCCAGCAGCAGCGCGCCGCCGATGGTCACGGTCAACGCCGGTACCATCAACAGCGCGCCGCCACGGCGATAGGCGACGAAGGCCGCCACCGCCGCCACCATGGCCAGCGGCGGGATGCGCGATTGGGTCAGCACCGCCGTCACCAGCCCGGCCAGCACCAGCAGCCATAGCGCCAGCTTGGTCAGGCCGCGCGCGCGGATGGACAAGGCGGCGACGGCGAAGGTGAACAGGGCGGAGACTTCCGCCAGCGGAATCGGGTGGTCGGTCAGACCGCGCAGCCGGCCCGGCTCGCCGGTGCTGCCGGGGCTGGGTGCCGTCAGGCCCATGGCGAAGGGCGCGATGGCCAGCGACGGCAGCACGATCAGCCCGGCCCCCAGCGCCACCGCCTTGAGCAATTGGCGCTCGTCCAGCACGGTGGCGGCAGCAAGGCCGAACAGCATCATCCAGCCATAGGCCACCGCCGATTGCAGGGTATAAAGCGGTGCCGGCGACCAGATGGCGGACAGCGCCATCATCAGGACCAGCAGCGCGGTGAACACCACCGGCGGCCGTCCCAGCAGCCAGCCGCGCGAACTCAGCCGGATCAGCCCGACGGCGCCGCAACCCAGCCACACCAGTCCCTTGACCAGCACTTGGGCATCGACCGACTTGTCGTTCCATGGGCGGGCGCGGAAACTGGCGTCTGTCATCACCATCAGCAGCGCCAGCGCGACGATATAGGCCCACGGCTCGCCGCGGGTCAGTGCCAGCATCAGCGGCACGACCCAGACCAGCGCCACCACGGCCAGTGGCACCCCCAGCAGCGATTGCTGCTCGGGGTCCAGCGCCGGCACCAGCATGGACAGGACGAATGCCACCGCTGCCAGGACGACGAGGGCGGCCGTCGCCGGCCGGGATAACGGGGTCAGGGCGTTTTCCATGGTTTCTCCCGCAGCAACAGGGTCAGGGCGGCCAGGCCGGAAAAGATCAGGCCGGCGGTGATGCCGGCCATGGCGCCGCCCAGGCCCCAACGCGGCACCAAAGCCCCGCACAACCCGACGCCGATCAGCGCCGAGAACACCCGGCCGCGAAACAGCAGGTCGGGACGGCGCAGCAGGAACAGCGAGGTTTCCAGCGGATAGACGAATATCACCGCCACATGCACGGCACCGAACCACGCCAGCGTCACGGTGGGGTCGCCATAGCGCGGGCCATAGACCAGATCGACCAGTTGGGCGCCGAACAGCACCAGCAGCACCACATAGGGCAGCGTCATCAGCGCCATGGCGGTGGTGGTATGGGTCAGCGCACGGCGCAGCCCGCCGATGCCCTCGGCGGCCAGGGCGCGGGCGGCACGCGGCTTGTCGAAATTGTCGATGGCGGTGGCGGCGGTGGACAGCGGCTGGGTGAAGTTGCGCATGGCCTGGAACAGGGCGACCGGCCCCGGCCCGGCCAGCGCCCCCAGGATCAGCGGCGGCAGATGGCTATAGCCGTTATAGGCCAGGTTGCTGGCGACCGACCAGCCGATGAAATGGGCCAGATTGCGCAGGAACGGGATGAATTTCGGTGGCTCGGCCGGCTTGGGCAGGCGCGGCGCCAGCACCGTACACAGGATGGCGGCGCCGCCATTGGCGACGATGAAGGCGGCCGCCGCCAGCTCCAGCCGATGGCCGGCCACCGCCAGGGCGATGCCACCCACGTACAGCACGGCATAGGTGGCGGCGGCGGCCACCGTGGCGCCGAAATGGTCGAGCTGGATCAGCCAGCGGCGGCGGAATTCGTAGGTGAAGCTGGGCGCCACGAACAGCGCGGCCAGCACGAAGGCGGTGGCCATCCAGTCGGGCGCGGCGAAGAACGGCAGGGCGGCGGCGATCAGTCCCAGCGCCGATACCGATAGCGCAGTGGTCCACAGCGACAGCCGGCGCCAGGCCGGCGCCTCGGCGGCCAGCACGCCGGGCTGGGCGGTGTGGATGACGAAGGGTACCACCACCGCCGACCGCTGGATGTTGATGACGAACAGCAGCGTCAGCCACGCGAACGAGAAGGTGCCGAAATGGTCGGTGTCGAAGCCGCGCGCCAGCAGCAGCAACGCCAGGAAGTTGGCGCCGGAAATCATGCCCTGCTCCAGCAGCGAGAGGGCGCGCACACGATCGCCGGCGATGCGGGCGAACAGTGTTGCCGCAAGGCCGTAATCCCCGGAAGCACGGCGCATGCCTACTCCTTATGGCCGGCGGAAGGGGCAAACAAATAACGCGCCATCAACGCGGCGCGGCCGTAGCGCATGCGCAGCAGCGTTCGCAACGTTCGCCAGCGTTGGTCGGGACTGGTCAGCAGCGGCGAGGCCAGGATCTGCACCGCCTTGAGCAGCGGCGGCGACGCCATCGCCAGGGTGTAGATCGCCCATTTCCAGCGGAATCCGTCGCCTTCGGACATCAGGTTGCGGGCGTGCCAGACGGTGCGCTCGGCCTTCTTGTCCAATTCGGCGAAGTTGGCGCGCGCCGGGTGGCGCACCCGTGCCTTGGCGCCATAGGCGATGCGATAGCCCAGCCGGGTGGCTCGGCGGCCCCATTCCAAATCCTCGGGCTGGTTGCCGTCGCGGAACGGTCCGACCGCCTGGAACACCCGGCGCGAGACGATGATGTTGGCACCGCAGGCGAAATGTTTTTGCTCGACATAGCGCCGGCACTCGAAGCCGAACACCAGGTCGAACAACTCGGCATCGCTGGGATTGGCCGCGTCGGCGGCGAAGACGCGCACATTGCCGCCGACGATATCGATGCCCGTCCCCTGGTTCAGCATGGCGACGGCATTGACCAGCCAGTCCGGCTCGGGTTGGCAGTCGGAATCGGTGAAGGCAAGGATGCTGCCCGTGGTCTCGGCGACGCCGCGATTACGCGCCGAACCGCAACCACGCTGCTGTTCCGCCGTTCCGTGCACTCCCGGAAAGCGGGCCAGGACGTCGTCGAGCGGGCGCGTCGAGCCATTGTCCACCACCGTCACATTGAAACGGTCGGCGGGATAGCTTTGCTGGCGCAGCGCCTCCAGGCACAGCACCAGGCGGTCGTGGTCGTTCAGATGCGGAATGATGACGTCGACCAAGGGCAGCGTCATGACGGCGGCCTCCGGGAGTTATGATCCTGTCACAATGGCCCGGGAACCTCGCGGCGCGGCCGTGCCTCCTCGTCGGCGTCGCTGAGCGCGGCATAGGCCGACAGCAGGCGCGGCACCTGATATTCCCACGATAGTTCCCGTTCCATGCGGGCGCGGCCCACCGCGCCCAGGCGCTGGCGCAACGCGGGATCGTCCAGCAATTGGGCGATCTTGGCGGCCATGTCGGCGGCATCGTCGTCCCTGGCATACAGCGCCGCCTCGCCGGCCGATCGCCGCCCCTCGACCAGGTCGAACAGCACCACCGGCTTGCCCAGCGCCATGTATTCCAGGATCTTGTTCATGGTGCAGGAATGGTTGAACTCGTTGGCCGGGTCGGGCGACACGCAGACGTCGGCGGCATTGAGCCAGGGCATCAGCACGTCGTCGTCGGCCCAGCCGGTGAAGGTGACGGCATGGGCGATGCCCAGGGCTTCCGCCCGCTGCTTCAACGCCGGCAGCATGGGGCCGTCGCCCATCAGCACGGCGCGCACGCGGCGCGCCTGCTCGACCACCAGCACCTGCAGCGCATCCAGCACGTATTCGACGCCGTCCTGGGTGTTCATCACGCCCACATAGGCGATCAGATGGTCGGCGCCCTGGCGCAGGGCGGGGTCGGGCGGGGTGATCTGCAGGCGGCGGACGTCGGGACCGCTGCGGACGACGAACACCCGCTCGGGGTCCATGTGGCCGCGGGTAATGGCGACCTGGCGGAAGCTGTCATTGGTGGCGATGGAGACGTCGGCGGTGCGAAAGGTCATGCGCTCCAGCCACAGCAGCAGGCGATAGGCCAGCCCGCGTTTGCCGAACTTGACGACATAGAGTTCGGGCGACAGGTCGTGGTGGTCGAAGACGAAGCGCTTGCCCAACAGCAGCTTGAAGAAACCGCCGACCAGGAACATGGTTTCGGGCGGGTTGCAGGCATGGATGACGTCGAAGCCGCGCACCGCCCACACCCGCCACGCCAGCACGAATTCCCAGAACAGCGCCACCGCGTATTCGCGGGCATAGCCCCACAGCCCGGTACCTTCCTCCGGCAGCGGGTGGCGCCAGACGTGGATGTCGTCGATGACCGTGTGCCCCTTGGGAAACGCGGCGGTGGCGGGGCAGATCACCGATACCTGCCAGCCGGCGTCGCGCAGCGCCCGGGCTTCTTGCCACACCCGACGGTCGCGCGGCACCGGCAGGTTTTCGACCATCATCAAGACCTTTTTGTTCTCTGATCCGGTCATGTCGCTTTTGCCCTCAATTCCCGTAGTAATCCGAGCTGCGGAAGCAGAAATCGACGTAGTCCGAATATTGCCGCTGGCGTTCGAGATCGACCTTGGTCAGCACGACGCCGCCAATGGGGATGTCGAACGAGCGCAGATGCTCGATGCCGGCTTCGACGGCGCGGCGCGGGGTGCGGTCCCATTCGACGACATAGAGCGAGAAGTCGGCGAACGGGGCGAGCAGGGCGGTGTCGAACGCCACCATGGTGGGCGGGGTATCGACCAGCACCATGTCGTAGAGGTCGAACAGGCGGTCGAACAGCTTGGGCAGGCCAGTGTCCTCCAACAGGCGCTGCGGTTCGGTGGTGCGTCCGCCCGAGGCGATGAAATCCAGGCCCGAGCGGGCGTCGTGGCGGATGATTTCCTCCAGTGAGGATTGCTGGCGCAGATAGTCGCTCAGGCCGGGCACCTCATAGGCGGCCAGTTGGCGGGCCACCGCCGGCCGGCGCAGGTCGCAATCCACCAGCACCACCTTGCGTTCGGCCAGCGCCAGCGAGCGGCCCAGGCTGACGGCAAAGGCGGTCTTGCCTTCCCCCGGCACCGAACTGGTGATCAGGGTGGCGCGGCGCTTGCCCTCGCGGGCATTTGTAATCGCGATCTGGGCCGAGCGAACCGCTTCGGCGTAGACCGATTCCGGCCGGTCCACCAGATAGTCGCCCGGCAGCACGCGCGGTGTCAGCTTGGTGGTGTCGGGCAGGATGCCCAGGCTGGGTAGGCCCAGCGCCTCGCGCACCTGGCGGGTCGAGCGGAAGCCGGTGCGGAAGCGCTCCAGCAGGAAGGCCAGCGACACCGACAGCGCCGACGAGCCGGCGAAGGCGACGCCCAGGAACAGCAGCGGCTTGGGGCTGCTGGGCTTGGCCGGCGCGGTGGCGCGCGAGGCGATGCGGGCGTCGGGTTCCTGCACCTCGGCGCGGTTGGTCAACTCGGCATAGCGGCTGAGGAAGCTTTCCAGCATCAGGTTCTTGGCTTCCACCAGCTTTTCGCGCTGCTCGATCTCGGTGATCGCCTCGTCGGATTGCGAGGCGTGGTTCTGGATGCTGTCGATGCGCGCCTTCAGCACGTCCTCACGGGCGCGGGCCTGGGCCGCCTTGTTGGCCATGCGCTCGACCTGCTGGCCGACCTCGCGGTCGATCTGCGACCGCAGGGTCGCCAACTGGCCCTTGAGCGCCGACATGGCCGGGCTGTCGTCGCGATAGCCCACCGACAGTTCCGCCATGTGGCCCAGGATCTTGGCTTCCTCGCGCCGCATTTCCTGCAGGAAGGGCGATTCCTCAACGAAGGTCAGCGAGGTGGTGGCGCCGCCGGTCTTCATTACGCGCCGGGCCTGGGACAGCGACGCCTCGGCCTCGGCGCGCTCGCGCTCGACCTGGGCCAGTTCGCCGGTCAGCGTCACCAATTGCTGCGACGCCATCACGCCCTTTTCGCGCACGTCCACCGGCGAAACCTTGTATTTCTGCCGCAGCCGTACGGCGGCCCCGGTCTCCTTGGCCAAGTCGCCCTGCAAGCGGGTGATCTGCTTAGTGATCCAGTCGGTGGCCAACTGCATCTCGGCCAGTTTGGCCTCGCGCTGGCCGCGGATGTAGAGATCGGTGAAGGCGTTGGCGATCAGCGCCGATTTGCGCGGCTCTTCCGACGTGAAGGCGAGCCGGATGACGAAGGAATCGGCGTCACTTTTGACCTTCAGGTGTTTCAGCACGGCATCGACCGTCAGGGTGCGGTCGTCCTTGCTGCCGTCGTCCTCGCCGCGCAGGGACCGCCATGCGGTTGCCAGCCAGTTGGGCAGCGGCAGCGGCTCCAGCCGGGTGTTGAACTCGGCGTCGCGGTCCAGCGCCAGGGCGTCCACCACCTGGCCGGCCAATTCGCGCGATTCCAGGATGTTGATCTCGGTGGACACCATCACCGTGGTCAGCGGGGGCGCCGCCACGTTGGGTTTGGTGGTCAGCAACTGCTCGCTGGCGCTGCTGCGGGTATTCAGCGCGATCAGGGCTTCGGCGGTGTAGTTGGGCGGGATGACCTGCAGCGCCACCAGCGCCAGCGCGGTCGATCCGGCGACTACGGCGCCGATCAGGGTCTTGCGTTGCCAGAGAATAGAAAGGGCTTCGGTCGGCCCGCGTGATTCGGTCTCGTCGGCCACCATCATCCTGCTCCATTTGGGCGCCGGCGGGCGCGGGTTGGCAATGGGGCGAAAGACTGGCGTGATATGTGACAATAATCTGTCGAAAGTTATCCGCCATTCGCTTTGGTCTAGCTCATATCATCATCGTCATGACCATCCGGCAATTTGGCAAATGGTGACGGACAGGCCCGTAAGGACTATCCTTTATTGACGTTCGAGCAATTGGCTGATGCGAGCCAACGAGTGGCGAGCAAAGGTGCGGGCGCGGTGAACGATTTGTTCGCGACGCTTGATCGGCCAGCCGGTGCGGTGGGTCGATTCGGCCGGCTTGACCGGGTGCCACAGCATGTTCGGCTCGGGGCCGGGGCTGGCGACGATGGGGCGGAAGACGAAGGTGCCGGGGGCCAGGGTATTGTCGGCCGGATTCGAGCGATAGAAGCGGCCGCGGTTTTCCGGCCGCACGAACTCGCCGTCGCCGCCGATGTCCTCGACCGTCAGTCCGGCCTCCAACAGGATGTGCGGCACGATGCCTTCGTAGAACCCCTCCCAGCCGGCGCGGTAGGCCTGGTCCAGCACCATGAAGCCGGCGCGGCTGAGGCGGTAGAACGGCATGAAGGCGCGGATATAGCCCGATAGATCGTCGGGCGGTCCGTCGGGTGTCTGTACGCTGGGCCAGTTGGGCCAGCCGGGATTGGCCGACCAGCGGTGTAGGCTGGTCGCCAGCAGGGCAGCGTCCGAGGCGGCGAAGTGGTCGAAAAGGTCGCCCCAGCGCCCGGTATAGGCAACGTCGTATTCCACCACCCACACCCGGTCGAATTCGGGCCGCGCCTTCATGAAGGTAAAGGCGAACAGCTCGATATCCTTGTCGCGGATGCGGCGGCCCTTAAGCGGATAGTCCAGCGCCCGCAGGTCGTCGGCGGTGAATTCGAATACCGGCAGGTCGGGGGGGCGGCGAAAGCCGGGATTGACGTCGTCGCTGCGGTTCAGCAGCACCACCACCTCGCGCCCCCCGGACTCGGCCATCAGCCGGCGGGCTTGGCCGACGATCATCGGGTCGATGAAGTGGGTCATCAGCAGAACGGCTTCGCGCATCCCGGCCATGGGTCCATGTCCCCTTGCTGTTCCTAAGCCTGGCTTCCTAGGCCTGGGCATAGGTGGGCGCGATAGGGGGGGGCTGCCACGGAAACGGATGGATTAGGCCGGTGGGCAAAAGAAAAGGGGGTTCCTGATGGAACCCCCTTCGCCGAGTGCCGGTCGGTTAAGACCGGTGGTTAGCGGTCGGTTACGACCAGTGGTCGGACGTCTTGAGCAGGGCGGCGGCGTCCACGTTCTCGATCACCGCCACCTTGGTGGCATCGTGACCGGGGGCGTGGGCAACCACTTCGGCGTTGGCACCGTGCTGCACCACTTCCAGCAGGTGGTCCTTGATCGCCTGGGCGGTCGAGGTGGCACCGACGGACTTCAGCACGTTGTGCATGTCCAGGTTGTCGGTGCCCAGCTTGAAGTCGGCGATGGTGTCGGTGCCGGCTCCGGCGCTCTTCAGCACGAAGGTGTCGGCTCCGTCGCCGCCGATCAGCTTGTCGTTGCCCTTGGCACCGAACAGGCGGTCGTTGCCGGCGCCACCGTCAAGGACGTTGTTGCCGTTGTTGCCCACCAGCACGTTGTGATAGGCGGTGCCGGTGCCGTTGATGTTGGCGGTCCCGGTCAGGGTCAGGTTCTCGACGAACTGGCCCAGCTTGTAGGTGACCGACGACATCACGGTGTCGACGCCTTCGCCCGACAGCTCGACCACCTTGTCGCCGGCACGGCTGACTTCGTAGGTGTCGTTGCCGGCGCCGCCCTTCATGGTGTCGGCGCCGATGCCGCCGTTCAGGTGGTCGTTGCCCTTGCCGCCGATCAGCAGGTCATCGCCCTGCATGCCGTACAGGTGGTTGCCGGCATCGTTGGCGACCAGGGTGTTGGCGCCGTCGTTGCCGATGCCCACGGCCGCCTTGGTGCCGCCGATGGTCAGGTTCTCGACGTTGGCACTCAGGGTGTAGGACGGGGCGTACGACACCACCGTGTCGGTGCCTTGCCCGGCCAGCTCGATCACTTTGTCGCCGGCATTGTCGACGATGTAGGTGTCGTCACCCTTGCCACCGGCCAGGCCACCCACATCGGCCTTGCCTTCCACGCCGGCGATCTGGTCGTTGCCGGCGGTGCCGGCGACGTGCGCCGAGGCATCGGTCGAGTTGATCCAGTGGGTCGGAGCACCCGAAACCGGATGGGCGGTGTCGGTCGGAACCGGAGTGCTGCCGGTGCCCGTGCCGGTGCCGCTATCCGTGCCGGTGTTGCTCGGCGGCGCGGTCGGACCGGTGGTGGTGGTGCCGGAACCGTCGATGTGAATGCCCGACGAGTCCAGCTTGAAGTTGGCACCGACCTTGCTGGCGTCGCCGAAGTCCTTGGCCGGCTGACCCACGGTGATGGCGCCGTGATACGGCATCTTCGGCCAGGTGATCTGGTTGCCGACGCGCACCGCACCCAGGTCACCCATGCCCGCCTTCGGCCACACGCTGGCGTCTTCGGCGTGCTGGCCGGAACGCTCGGTGGTGAACACGTTCTTCAGGGTGATCGGATAGGGCTTCTGGTTGGCGCCATCCAGGAACCAGTACTGGTAGGTATAGCCCGAGCCGCCGTTATAGCTGACGTTGACGTTCTCGAAATCGGCCGACTTGTGCGGCGGATCGTACTGCGGGGCGATGAAGAAGCCCTGGTAGTCGGTGTCGCCGCTGACGTTGTAGAACCGCATGTCGCCGACCGAGCCATGGGTCTGGAAGATGTCGGCATGCACGCCGTCCTTGGAGCCGTGCATGTTTTCGATCAGCGCGTTCTGCACGGTGACGGTGGGCTGCTTGCCCGGGGCGCCGCCGACGGCGATGCCGTCCTGCGAGGCGTTCTTGCTGTCGATATGGACGCCCTCGACGTGAACCGAACCGTTCAGGTTGAGGAAATGGAGAGTGGCGCTCTTGCTGTCGCCGACGGGCTGGTATTCACCGCCCAGGACCACGATGTTGCGGCCTCCGTCAGTCTGCAGCTTGGTGGTGCGCGGAGTGTCGCTGCCGATGAAGATCACGTCTTCATTGGCGCCGAAGCTCCAGTTGGTCTGCCCACCAGACTTGGACAAATCGATAATGGTGGGATTGTCCAGGGTCGGAAAAGCCCACTTCATGTCCGTGTTCGTCGCCGCAGAAGTAAGAGGGTTCGAAGCCATCAGTATTCCTTTGTCTTCAATTGCTGTTGTGAGAACAACGCGAGCTATCTGCTCACCCTGCGTCTGGAGGTGATTATGGTTTGTGGTGGTTAATGACAGGTGAATCGCGACAATAAATGCGAACATCTTATGTGGTATCACTTTGTTGGTATAAAGAAAAATGCCCGCCATTTCTGGCGGGCATTCTGAATTGTGGCTGTATTGTGTCTTACTCGCCGTCGCGCTTATTATCTCTCCTTGAAAGCGCGCGCGAAGCTGTCCATCAGGGGCTTGACGAAATACTGAAGGGGAGTGCGGCTGCCTCCTTCCAGCATCACCTCGACCGGCATGCCGGCCTTGAGCGCGCGCGGCAGGCGGGCGATCTGGTCCGGTGGCACCTCGACGCGGGCGGTGTAATAGGATTGGCGGGTGTGCTCGTCCAGGCTGGCATCCGCCGACACCACCTCGACCTCGCCGGCGATGATCGGGGTGGTGCGGCTGCTGAAGGCGCTGAAGCGCAGTTCCGCCGGTTGGCCCACATGGACGCGGTCGATGTCGCGGGAATTGACGTGGGCCTCGACGATCAGGCGATCCTGGTCGGGCACCAGTTCCATCAGGTCGCCGCCGGGCGGCACCACCGCGCCGCTGCCGGCCACTTTCAGGTTCTGCACCACGCCGGCTACCGGCGCCACCACCGCCAGACGCTGCACCGCATCCTCGGCGGCGACCAGTTTCTGGCCCAGGTCGTTGGCCTCGATTTCGTTACGGGTCAGGTCGGCGGCGACCTCGTCACGGAACTTCTGTTCGGCCTGCAGGATCTGCAGGCGGGTCTCGCCGATTTCCTTGTCGGTCTGGCTGGCGCCGGCGCCGTCGGACATCATTTCGCCCTGCATGCGCGCCAGTTCGCGTTCCTGGGCGCGCAGCTTGTTGACCGGATAGAAGCCCTTGGCGGCCAGACCGCGCAGGCCTTCCACTTCGTCCTGCAGCAGCGTCAACTGGTCGCGCTTGCTCTGTTCCAGCACCGAACGGCCTTCATGGGCCGATTCCAACTGGGCGATGCGGGCCTCCAGGATGCCGCGCTCGCCGCCGCGGGTCTTGGCCCGCTGGGTGAAGCGGTCGTTCTCACGCGCCAGGATGTCGGCCACCTTGGGATCGGATTGGCGCGCCAGCAATGCCGCCGGGAAGGCGATGGCCTCCAGTCCGTCGCGCTCGGCCACCAGTCGGGCCTGCTCGGCCAGCTTGCCGTCCAACTGGCTGCGCAGGGTTTGCTGCTGCGACTGGGCGGTGGCGTCCTGCAGCGTTGCCAGCACGGTGCCGGCGGCGACCTGGTCGCCTTCCTTGACCATGATCTGCGAGACGATGCCGCCTTCGCGGTGCTGCACGGTCTTGCGTTTGGACTCGACGCTGACGGTGCCGGGGGTGACCACGGCGCTGTCCAGCGGCGCCACGGCGGCCCAGGTGGCGAAGCCACCCAGGGCGATGGCGACCACGGCGATGCCGGCGCGCAGGGGCTTGGCGAAGTCGGTTTCCGGCACCAGGTCGATCACCGGGCCGATGGCAGTCTGGGGGCGGGTCAGGCTGTTCATGGGACTTCCTTTCGCTTACGCGGTAGCGGCAGAGGCGTTGGCGGTGGGGGCGGCGACCGGCTTGGGCTGGTTGCCGACCACGTGGGGCCGCGACAGGCGGGCCAGCACTTCCTCGCGGCTGCCGAACAGCTCGATCTCGCCGTTGTTCATCACCAGGATCTTGTCGACGGTGCCCAGGATGGACAGGCGGTGGGTGACCACCACCGTGGTGGCGTGGCGCGCCTTGCAGCCGATCACGGCTTCCACCAGGGCCTGCTCGCCGGCGGTGTCCAGGTTGGAATTGGGTTCGTCCAGCAGCACGAAGGCGGGATCGTCATAGAGGGCGCGGGCCAGGGCGACGCGCTGGCGCTGGCCGCCCGACAGGGCGCGGCCGCCTTCGCCGATGCGGGTGTCGTAGCCGTCGGGCAGGCCCAGGATGATGTCGTGCACGCCGGCCTTGATCGCCGCGCCCACCACCTTGGCGGCGTCCAGATCGCCGAAGCGGGCGATGTTCTCGGCGACGGTGCCGTCGAACAGTTCCACGTCCTGCGGCAGGTAGCCCAGGGCCGGGCCGACCTGATCGCGCGGCAGGGTGGCCAGATCGGCGCCGTCCAGGCGGACCACGCCGGCACCCACCGGCCAGACGCCGACCATGGCGCGGGCCAGGGTGGACTTGCCGGCCGCCGACGGACCGACGATGCCCAGCACTTCACCGGCTTCCAGAGCGAAGGACACGCCCTTGACCACGGCGGTGCGGCTGCCCGGCGGCACCACGAAGACGCGCTCCAGCGCCACGTCGCCCTTGGGGCGGGGCAGGGTCATGCGCTCGCCGGTCGAGGCGGTGGCGGTCAGAATTTCGTTCAGGCGGGCATAGGCACCACGGGCGCCGATGAAGGACTTCCAATGACCGACGGCCATCTCGATGGGAGCCAGGGCGCGGCCCATGATGATCGAGGCGGCGACGATGGAGCCGCCGGTGATGGCGTCGTCCAGCGCCAGCCAGGCGCCGACGCCCAGGATGGCCGATTGCAGGAACAGGCGGAAGAACTTGGACAGCGCCAGCAGCATGCCGGCCCGGTCGGCGGCCTGGGCCTGCAGCGCCAGGGCGGCCTGATGGCGCATCTGCCAGCGCGCCTGCATGGCCGGAACCATGCCCATGGCGTGCAGCACCTCGGCGTTGCGCAACGAGGCGTCGGCGAAGGCGGTGGCGTTGAACGACACGGTGCCGGCGTCCTTCAGCGCCTTGCGGGTGGTCAGCTCGTTGATGACCGCCATGGTGAAGATGATGATGGCGCCCACCAGCGTCACCACGCCCAACAACGGATGCAGCACGAAGGTGACGGCGATGAACAGCGGCGCCCACGGCGCATCGCAGAACACCAGCAGCGCCGGCCCGGTTGCGAAGTCGCGCACGCTGTCCAGATCGCGCAGCACCTGGCCGTTGACGGTGCCGGGATGCTTGACCGCCTGTTGGAACAGGCCGGCGAAGGTGCGGCCCGACAGCATCTGGTCAAGGCGGGCGCCGGCCCGCACCAGCACGCGGGAGCGCACCGCTTCCAGGCCACCCAGCACCGCCAGCAGGAAGGCGGCGATCAGGGTCAGCATCAAAAGGGTCGAGCCGCTGCGCGACGACAGCACGCGGTCATAGACCTGCAGCATGTAGAGCGGAGAGACGAACAGCAGCACGTTGCCGCAAAAGCTGAACAGGGCGGTGGCGCCGACGGCGCCCTTGCAGGTGGCGATGGCTTGCCGGATCGGGCTGGTCGGGGTCTGGTCTTTGTCGAAGGCCATGGGGACGACCGTTCCTTCTCGCTGTGGATGCGTTGATGGAACGGCAGGCTGAGGGCGGCGCTTTAACGAAGTATTACCACCATAGTGGTGCCTGCTTCCTGCCACAAAGCGATAACGTCAATGGTGGTAGTACTTCCTTTGGGAAAGACCCGGCGTGACCCCGCCGCTAAGACTTGGGAAAGCGCGGTTAAAAATCTTTCGGATAGGGGGGCGCGCGGCGAAATATGGCAGGCCTCCAGCAAGCTGTTTACCGCTTTTGTGCAGTTCATTTACACAGGCCGGAAAAATGGTTTGCCCCGTCCTCCTATAGTGGTCCTACCGACATCAGGGGATAAGGGACCGTGACCATGTTCAGCCGCCGTTCGTTGTGCCGATCCATGGGAGTCTTGTTGCTGTCCGTGGTGGTTCTGTCCGGTGGCGCACGGCCCAGCCGGGCGGCGGAGCCGCGCACCTACCACTTCTCGCCGGTCAACCAGTTCGGCGTGCAGTTGACCGCGTCCTATTGGAACCCGATCATCGACTACGTCTCGGGCAAAAGCGGCGTGCGGCTGGTGCTCAAGGTCGGCCGCACCTCGGCCGACACCACCAGCTACGTGCTGGCGCAGGAGGTGGATTTCGCCTTCACCAACCATCTGTTCAGCGACGAACGGCGCAAGATGGGGTGGAAGGTGTTCGGCCGGCGCGACTATCCGCCGGTGCGCGGCGAGCTGGTGGTGCTGGCGGATTCGCCCATCACCGACCTCAGGCAGTTGCAGGATCAGGACGTCGGCTTTCCCGGCCCCGAGGCGCTTGTCGCCTATAAGTTGCCTTACGCCCAGCTCATCAACCGCGGCATCCTGGCCCATGTGGTGTTCGCCGGCAACCAGGACGGCGCCATCGCCCAGTTGCGCAGCGGCAAGGTCAAGGCCATCGGCGCCAATTCGCAGTTGATCGACGGCTATGCCAAGCGCGAGGGCATCGCCGTGCGCAAGCTGTGGAGTTCCGAGCCGTTCAACGATCTGGCCCTGATGGTGTCGCCGCGCGTGCCGGCCGAGGACGCCAAGGCCGTGTCGGCGGCGTTTCTGAGCATGGGCGACGACCCCGAGGGTGCCGCTATCCTGCGCAAGGTGTCCGAGTTGGTGCAGTTCCCGCCGTTCTCGCGCTTCCTGCCGTCGCGTGACGAGGAATACCAGTCGTATTTCGACTTCTATCGTACCTCGCCGTCCATCCTGCACTGATGATGATCGCCAACCGTTCCCCAAGCTTGCTGTCCCGCTTGCTGCCGCGCTCGCTGGCGGCACGCATCTTCGCGCTGTATGCCGTCGCCCTGTGCCTGTTCCTTGGGCTGGGCATGGGCATGTTCTATTCCTTCCAGTTTACCCAGAAGCTGGAGGACGCCCAGGATTCCGCCACCGTGGTGGCCGAGATCACAGCCCAGGCGGTGCAGGAAAGCGTCGTCATCGGTGATTACGACGCCGTGCGGCTGACCTTGGGGCGGGCGTTGCAGGGGACCGTCTTCCGCCGCACCGCGTTCATCGACGTCTCTGGCGGCCGGGTGTCGCGCGACAGCATGGCGGGGAAGGCGGCGTGGGCGCCGGGCTGGCTGGTGGGGCAGGTCGGCGCCCGGCTGTTCGACGTCAACATCAACATCCGTGTCGGCGGCCACGATTACGGCGTGCTGCGGCTGAATTTCGACGTCGACCGCGTCGCCGCCGATCTGTGGGACCTGACCAAGGCGGCGCTGGGGCTGGCGGCGCTCAGCCTGGTGGGCGGACTGGTGGTGTTGCGTCTGTTGCTCAGCCGCTGGCTGACCAATCTCGACCGGCTGAAATCGCTGGAACAGCAAATCCAGGCCGGGCAGATCGACGCCACGCTGGAACTGTCGGGCGACGTGCCGACGGAAATCCGCCAAACCTTCGAGGTGTTCAGCCGCACCACCCATTCGCTGCGCAACCAGTACGGACAGCGCATCGATGCGCTGATGCACGCCCTGGTCCAGCAAAAGGCCGCGCTCGACCTGACCGCCATCGTCGCCGAGGTCGACCGCCAGGGCCTGGTGATATCGGTCAACGACCTGTTCTGCTCGACACTGGGGCTGGAGCGTGCCTCGGTGCTGGGCCAGCCGCTGGTCGGCTGTCAGGCGCCGCTGGGCGACACCCTGTGGCGTGGTTCCGTGCACATCAAGGATGCCGCCGGCGGCGATTTGTGGCTGAACCGCACCATCGTGCCGGTGTCGGGCAATGACGGCAGCATCGACAAGTGGGTGTGCATCGACCTGGACATCACCGCGCAAAAGGCGGCCGAGGACGAGTTGCACCACACCTACGCCCGCTCGAAGGAACTGGCCGAGGGCCATCTGCGCGCCCTGCTCGACACGGTGGGCGAGGGCTTCGTCCTGCTCGACGGCGATGGCCGCATGGTCATCAGCAACGAACGTTTCCGCCAGTTCCACCCGCCGGGCCAGCCCTTCACCCCGCAGCCCGACGGCCAGCCGCGGGTGCAGCAGACCGGCGACGGCCGCTGGATGCGGGCGGTGGAATATCCCGCCCGCGACGGCGGCATCATCGGCCTTTATTCCGACATCACCCAGCAGGTCAGCCTAGAGCAGGCGTTGCGGCTGGCGAAAGAGCAAGCCGAGGCCGGCAGTCGCTCGAAATCGGAATTCCTGGCGACCATGAGCCACGAAATCCGCACGCCGATGAACGGCATCATCGGCATGACCAGCCTGTTGCTGGACACCGCGCTGGATGCCGAACAGACCCGTTTCGCCGACACCATCCGCAATTCCGCCGAGTCGTTGCTCAACATCATCAACGACATCCTCGACTTCTCGAAGATCGAGGCCGGGCGGTTGGAGTTCGAGGAAGCGCCGTTCGACCTGTCGTCGCTGGTGGAAGGGGTGGTCGACATCCTGGCGCCCAAGGTGCGCGGCAGCGCGGTCGAGATGAGTTGTCTGGTGTCCGCCGAGGTGGACGAGTTCTATATGGGCGACGGCGGGCGGCTGCGGCAGGTGCTGCTCAATCTGGTCGGCAACGCTGTCAAGTTTACCCCCCAGGGCAGCATCGCGGTCAGCGTCGCCCGCGTCCCGGACGCGGCCGAGCAGACCCACTTGCTGCGCTTTGAGGTGGCCGACAGCGGCATCGGCATCGCCGCCGATGCGCAGTCCCGGCTGTTCGCCATGTTCAGCCAGGCCGACGCCTCGACCTCGCGCCGCTTCGGCGGCACCGGGCTGGGGCTGGCCATCTGCAAGCGCATCGTCGACATGATGGGCGGCAGCATCGGCGTCGACAGCGTCGACGGCCACGGCAGCACTTTCTGGTTCCAGGTGCCGCTGCGGCCCTGCGTCGAGCCGGTGGCGGCGCGGCCGCAGCAGCCGCTGGGCGGCTGCCGCCTGCTGGTGGTGGACGATCTGGAGGTCAATCGCGAAATCCTGGCCCGTCAGCTCGATGGCTGGGGCGCCCAGGTGGTGGCGGTGGCCGACGCTCCCGCCGCCCTGGTCGCCATCCGCGACGGCGTGCGTCATGAACAGCCCTTCGATCTGGTGCTGCTGGACCATCACATGCCGGGCATGACCGGTATCGATCTGGCGGCGGTGGTGCGCGCCAATCCCGATCTGGCGCGGACGCCGCTGGTGCTGCTGTCGTCGGGGGCGGCCAGCCACAACGGTCACGATCTGGACAGCCTGGACTTTGCCGCCGTGCTGGCCAAGCCGGTGTTACCACGCCCGCTGTTGGAGGCGGTGGCCGCCTGTCTGGGCCGGGGCGAGGCCGGCGGGCAACCGCTTGCCGCCCACGACGCCGTCCGGCCCGCCACCCCGGCCACGGCGCTGCGGGTGCTGGTGGCCGAGGACAACCACATCAACCAGCAGGTCGCGGTCGGTTTGCTGACCAAGCTGGGCCATCGCGCCGATGTTGCCGATCACGGCGGCGAGGCGGTGGCGCGCCTGGAAAAGGGCAATTACGACCTGATCCTGATGGACATGCAGATGCCGGTGGTGGACGGCATCGCCGCCACCGCCCTGATCCGCGCGCTGCCGGGGGCGAAGGCGCACATCCCCATCATCGCCGTCACCGCCAACGCGCTGAATGGCGACCGCGAGCGTTGTCTGGCCGTGGGAATGGACGATTACATCTCGAAACCCATCGACCGCCGCAAGCTGGCGGCGCTGCTGGACAAGTGGCAGGCCCTGATCGCCGGCGGGGCGCCCCAAGCCGGCGAGGCCGCCGCCGAACCCTGTGCGCCGGCCGCTGTGTCCGATCTTGCGCCCGCTTTGGTGGACGAGGCGGTGCGGGCCGAGTTGACCGACGTCCTGGGCGAAGACGAATTGCGCATGTTGTGGGGCAAGCTGCTGGACGACATGCCGGGCTATTTCAAGCGCCTGGACGACGCCATCGCCCACGGCGAGTCCGCCACGGCCGCCACCACGGCCCATACGGTCAAGGGGGCCGCGCTCAATCTCGGTCTGATCGCCCTGGGCGAGACGGCCAAGACCCTGGAATTCGCCGCCCGCGACGGCTCGCAGCCGCTGGACCCGCTGTTTCAGGAATTGCGCGAGGTCGAGCGCCGCACCGCCGATCTCGTCCGGGCGGGATAGGGCAGGGCGTCAGGCCTCGGCCGGGCACCAGCGGTCGCGGCCTTGCGACTTGGCGCGATAGAGCGCGCGGTCGGATCGCCGCAGCAGGTCGTCGATATCGGTGGTGTCCGGCGTCAGTTCCGCCACGCCGATGCTGATGGTGAAGCGGATGACGGCGCCGTTGTCGCCGATCACCTCGGCCGCCCGCACCGCCGCCAGCAGCCGCTCCGCCACCTCGGCGGCACGGGTGCCTTCGGTTTCCGGCAACAGGATGGCGAATTCTTCGCCGCCCAGCCGGCCGAACGAATCGGTTGCGCGCACACAGGCCTGCGCCAGGGCTGACAGCCGCACCAGGATGGCGTCGCCCACGTGGTGACCATAGGTGTCGTTGACCAGCTTGAAATGGTCGGCGTCCAGCATCAGCACCGATAGCGGCCGTTGGTGGCGCTGGGCCAGCGTCACCGCCGTGTGGGCGGCTTCCATGAAGGCGCGCCGGTTCAGGGCGCCGGTCAGCGAGTCGATGGTGGCCAGTTCCACCAGCTTGCGCTCGAACGCCTTGCGCTCGGTGATGTCGCGCACCACGCCCACATGCAGGCGCTTGCCGCCGACGCGGGCTTCGCCCACCGTCACCTCGATGGGGAATTCGCTGCCGTCCTTGCGCCGTCCGCTAACCTCACGGCCTGCGGTGGTCATGGCGCGGCTTTGCGTGGCCCGCGCCTTGGCGACATAGCCGTCGTGAAGCGCCGCCGTTTCCGGTGCCATCAGCACGTTCAACGACGTCCCCAGCATCTCGTCGGCGCCATAGCCGAACATGCTTTCCGCCGCCGGATTGAACTCCTGCACCATGCCGTGTTCGTCGATGACGATCACCGCGTCCTTGGTGGTGTCCATGAAGGCGCGCAGGCGCCGTTCGCTGTTGAGGATCCGGCGGCGGCCGCGCAGGTAGGAATACAGGATCAAGGCCATACCCAGCGCCAGCGTCATGCCGGCCGCCTCCAGCATCCAGCCGTTGCCATCCAGGGCGTCCCAGCCGTTGACGGGCAGCGCCGCCAATTGCCATGACCCGCCGGGAACGTCGAGGTCATAGATGATGGCGTCCTGGCCGAACAGATCGGGCCGGCCCAGGAACACCTCGCCGGAGCTGCCCAAGGCGTCCTTGCCGCGCAAGGCGTAATGGATGTCGCCGGTCTGCTGATCCAGGCCGAGCGAATGGAACAGGCTCTCGGAATCCAGGATCAGGCTGACGATGCCCCAATAGCGGCCATCGGGCATGAAGACCGGGGTGCGGTTGATGATGCCGGTGCCGCCCTGGCGCAGGGCGACCGGCCCGGCCAGCACCGGTTTGCGGCTTTCCATGGCCCGCTTGACCGCCGGCCACTGCGCCGGAAGATCCGGGTAATACAAGCCGATGGCCGCCTGGTTGCCTTGCAGCGGATAGACCTGGCTGACCCGGTTGCCGGGCGCGATGCCGATGCTGCGGATGTGGCGGCCGTAGCGGTACAGCGCCTGCATCGCCGGGATGGCGTTGTCGCCGGTGATACCGCCCAGGGCGACGATATGGGCGACCATGCCGTTGGCCAGAAAGACGTTGGCGTTCAGTTCGGCTTCCAGCCGGTTCAGGTGGTCCAGCGCCTCGTGGCTGACCTGGGTGCGCAGGTTTTGCGCCAGCCGGCTGCGTTCGGTGGTGGCGCCGAAATGGACCAGCAGCGACAGCAGCAGGAAAGCTCCGGCGCTCAGCAGCACGTCCCGCCAATCGATGTGGTTGCCGATTCCCCTCACGATCGATGCCGCCCCTACCCGATATACATAATTTCACCATACCGCGAAGGTCTGTTCCCGGCAACGCGCGCGCTGTCGTTCGGCTTTCCGAACGCGCGCGCCCCGCCTTATCCGGAAATCCGAACGGCGGTGGGCGGGATGTTGGTGAATATATAGAAAAATCAGTTAGTTGTCTGATCGCGGTGTTTGCCGTGGGCGTGGCACGCCGGTTGCTTTTATGGACTATGCCCCGCGCAGACGGGGTCATCCACTGGGAGCGAGAACGTCCGATGCCCGTCATCACCACCCGCACCGAGCATGACCTGTTGGGCGACCGCGAGGTCCCCGCCGGCGTCTATTACGGCGTGCACACCTTGCGCGCCGTCGAGAACTTCCCGGTTACCGGCACCCCGATCGCCCACTACCCCGACCTGATCCGCGCTTTGGCCGAGATCAAGATGGCCGCCGCGCGCGCCAATCACGAACTGGGCCTGCTGAACGGCGAGCGTGCCGCCGCCATCATCGCCGCCTGTCGTGAAATTCAGGCCGGCAAGCTGCACGACCAGTTCGTCGTCGACGTTATCCAGGGCGGCGCCGGCACCTCGACCAACATGAACGCCAACGAGGTCATCGCCAACCGGGCGCTGGAAATCCTTGGGCACCAGCGCGGCGACTACGGCCATCTGCACCCCAACGAACACGTCAACATGAGTCAAAGCACCAACGACGTCTATCCGACGGCGCTGAAGGTGGCGACCTATGTGGGTATCTTCCGGCTGGTCGAGGCGATGGCGCATCTGCGCACCGCCTTCCAGCGCAAGGCCGACGAGTTCAGCGACGTCCTCAAGATGGGCCGCACCCAGTTGCAGGACGCGGTGCCGATGACGCTGGGCCAGGAATTTTCCACCTACGCCGTCATGCTGGGCGAAGACGAGGAGCGGCTGAAGGAAGCCGCCCTGCTGATCCGCGAGATCAATCTGGGCGCCACCGCTATCGGCACCGGCATCAACGCCCATCCCGGCTATGCCCCGTTGGTGTGCCGCCTGCTGTCCGAGATCAGCGGCGTGCCGGTGGTGACCTCGCCCAATCTGGTCGAGGCGACCCAGGATTGCGGCAGCTTCGTCCAGTTGTCGGGCGTGCTGAAGCGGGTGGCGGTCAAGCTGTCCAAGACCTGCAACGACCTGCGCCTGCTGTCCAGCGGCCCCCGCTGCGGCTTTGGCGAGATCAACCTGCCGCCGCGTCAGGCCGGCTCGTCGATCATGCCGGGCAAGGTCAACCCGGTGATCCCCGAGGTGGTCAACCAGATCGCCTTCGAGGTGATCGGCAACGACATGACGGTGACCTTCGCCGCCGAGGGCGGCCAGCTTCAGCTCAACGCCTTCGAGCCGATCATCGCCCACAGCCTGTTCAAGAGCGTCAACCATCTGCGCCAGGGTTGCCTGATCCTGGCCGACAATTGCGTCGACGGCATCACCGCCAACCGCGAACGGTTGGCCGCCAGCGTGCGCAACTCCATCGGCATCGTCACCGCGCTCAACCCGATCATCGGCTATGCCAACGCCACCGAGGTGGCCGCCGAGGCCCACCGCACCGGCCTGAGCGTCGCCGAACTGGTGGAAGCGCGCGGCCTGATGACCGCCGAGGCCCTTGCCGAAGTCCTGCGTCCCGAAGTGCTGACCCAGCCGCGCCCGCTCAAGGCGGCCTGCTGATCCCCACACCGTTTTGACCTTGGGCGGCGCCGCCCGGGGGGAGGAGAAAACGATGAAGATGAACAAGCAGACGACCTTGATCCTTGTCGCCATGGTTCTTGGCATCATCGTGGGCTATGCCTGCAACAGCCTGGCCGGCGGTCCGGCGGCGGCCAAGGAGATTGCCGGCTATTTCGCCATGGTCACCGATATTTTCCTGCGCCTGATCAAGATGATCATCGCGCCGCTGATCTTTTCGACCCTGGTGGCCGGTCTGGCCGGCATGGGCGACGCCCGCACCGTCGGCCGCATCGGCGGCAAGGCGTTGGGCTGGTTCCTGATGGCGTCGCTGGGATCGCTGACCATCGGCCTGATCTTCGCCAACCTGCTGCATCCCGGCACCAATATCGGCGTGCCGCTGCCCGAGATCACCGCTTCGGCCGGTATCAAGACCGGGGCGCTGAACCTCAAGGACTTCCTGACCCACGTCTTCCCGCGCAACTTCTTCGAGGCGATGGGCAACAACGAGATCCTGCAGATTCTGGTGTTCTCGCTGTTCCTCGGCCTCGCCTTGGGCCAGTTGCGCCACACCAAGGCGCGCAACCTGGCCGAGTCCATCGAGGAAGTCGTGCCGGTGATGCTGAAGGTCACCGACTATGTCATGCGCTTCGCCCCGGTCGGCGTGTTCGCCGCCGTCGCCAACGTGGTCACCACCCAGGGTCTGGGCGTGCTGCTGGTCTATGGCAAGTTCATGGGCAGCTTCTACCTGACGCTGGCCGTGCTGTGGTGCTTCCTGGTCGGCGCCGGCTTCCTGGTGCTGAAGAAGGACGTGTTCCGTCTGGTCAAGACCATGCGCCAGCCCATGCTGCTGGGCTTCTCGACCGCGTCCAGCGAATCGGCCTATCCCCGCGTCATGGAGCAGCTCGAGAAGTTCGGCGTCAAGGACCGGGTCATCGGCTTCGTCCTGCCGCTGGGCTATTCGTTCAACCTCGACGGCTCGATGATCTACACCACCTTCGCCGCGCTGTTCATTTCGCAGGCCTATAACCTGCCGCTCAGCCTGGAACAGCAGATCATGATGCTGCTGGTGCTGATGGTGTCGAGCAAGGGCATCGCCGGCGTGCCGCGCGCCTCGCTGGTGGTGGTCGCCGCCGTGCTGCCCATGTTCAACCTGCCCGAGGCCGGCGTACTGCTGATCATGGGCGTCGACCACTTCCTCGACATGGGGCGCACCGCCACCAACGTGCTGGGCAACGCCATCGCCACCGGCGTGGTCGCCAAGTGGGAAAACGCCATCGCCACCGAAGAGGAGCTGGCCGAAAGCGAGGACGCGATCCCCGTCACCGCCGCCGCCGAGTAAACCCCTTCTCAACACCCCGCCCGTGCGTCACCCTTGGCGCGCGGGCGGGTCTTTGCGTTTGGATGTGACATGACTGTCGAGTGGCTTGCTTTCAGTTCCGACTGGCTGATCCTGGGTGGTGCGGCGTTCTTCGCCGGCATGGTCGACGCGGTGGTCGGCGGCGGTGGCCTGATCCAGATCCCGGTGCTGCTGTCCCAATTCCCGCAGACCGCCATTCCCACCCTGTTCGGCACCAACAAGGTGGCCAGCATCGTCGGCACCTCGTCGGCCATGGTGAAGTACGGGCGCAGCGTCGCCATTCCGTGGCGGATCGTGCTGCCGGCGACGGCGGCGGCGCTGGTGGGGGCGTGGCTGGGGGCGGCCCTGGTGGCATGGTTGCCGCGCGAATGGATGCGGCCGCTGGTGCTGGTGCTGATGGTGGCCGCCGCACTTTACACCTTCGCCAACAAACATTTCGGCCACACCGCCACCCACGAGCCGAAGGCGTCCGATCCGTGGCTGGGCGCGCTGGTCGGCCTTGTCATCGGCCTTTACGACGGCTTTTTCGGTCCCGGCACCGGCAGCTTCCTGATCTTCGCCTTCATCCGCCTGTTCGGCATGGACTTCCTGCGCGCCACCGCCGGGGCCAAGGTGGTCAACGTCGCCACCAACCTGTCGGCCATCGCGTTCTTTTCGACCTCCGGCCCGCTGCTGTGGAGCGTCGGCATCGCCATGGCCGCCTGCAACCTGATCGGCGCCCAGGTCGGCACTTTCATGGCGCTGCGCCACGGTTCGGGCTTTATCCGCAAGGTCTTCCTGGTGGTGGTGGTGGTGCTGATCGGCAAGCTGGCGCTGGATGTGGTGCGGAGTTGGGCGCCCGGTCTGCTATGATGCGGGGACCATGTCGCTACTTCGCCTGATCCGTAAGTTCGGCTTGCTGCTGCCAGGCGTGGCGGCGCTGGCGTTGATCGCCGGCATCGCCGGCTATCGCGTCAGCGAGGGTATGGGGCTGGCCGAGCTGCAGGCCACCGGCCGCCATCGCCTGGACCTCTATACCGCCAGCCTGGAACGCGAGATCGAGAAATACGCCTATTTCCCGGCTACGGTGGGGCTGGAGCGCGACGTCGTCTTCCTGCTGACGCGCGGCGGCGATTTCCTGTCCCATTCGGTCAATCTTTACCTGGAACAGCTCAACAGCCGCGCCGGCACCCTGTCCATCTACGTGCTGGACATGGAGGGCAGGGTGGTGGCCGCCAGCAACTGGAACCGCCCCGACAGCTTCGTCGGCGAGAACCTGTCCTATCGTCCCTATTTCAAGGATGCGGCGGCGGGCCGCTCCAGCCGCTTTTTCGGCGTCGGCACCACGCGCAGCGAGCCGGGCTATTACCTGTCGGCGCCGCTGATGGACGGCCGCCAGCAGGTCGGCGTCGCCGTGGTCAAGGTCAGCCTGGAACAGTTGGAGCAATCCTGGGCCACGGTCGAGGCCCCGGTGCTGGTCGCCGACGAAAACGGCGTGGTCATCCTGGCCTCGGTGCCGTCGTGGAAATTCACCACGCTGGCGCCGCTGGACGACGAGGCGCGGCGCCAGTTCGACGCCAGCCTGCAATATAACGGCCGGCCGTTGCGGCCGCTGGGCATGGCGGCGGTGCGGCGGGTCGGCGACGGCGCCGAGATGGTTCGGCTGGTGCGGCCGCCAGCCGAGATGCCGGCGGTGTTCCCGGTCACCGGCGGCTTCCTGGCGCAGAAGGCCCCGCTTGCCGGCACGCCGTGGACGCTGACCGTGCTGTCGCCGGTCAAGCAGGTCAGCAGCATGGCCTGGACCCGCGCCGCCCTGGCCAGTATCGGCAGCGCCTTCGTCTGCATCCTGCTGGTGACGTGGAACCTGCGCCGCCGCCATCTGCGCGACCGCTTGCGTGCGCGCGAGGCGCTGCAGCGCGCCCATGACGACTTGGAACGCAAGGTCGAGGAACGCACCCGCACCCTGCGCGAAGCCCAGGACGAGTTGGTTCATGCCGGCAAGCTGGCGGTGATCGGCCAGCTTTCCGCCGGACTGGCGCACGAATTGAACCAGCCGCTGGCCGCCTTGCGAACGCTGTCGGGCAATGCGGTCAAATTCATGCAGCGCGGCGACCTGGACGCTGCCCAGGGCAATCTTGACCGCATCGGCCAGTTGGTCGACGGCATGGGGGCGCTGACCAGCCAGCTCAAGAGCTTCGCCCGTAAATCGTCGGGGGCGCCGCGCCCGGTGGTGGTGCGTCGCGCCATCGACAACGCCCTGTTCCTGCTTGACCGCCGCCTGCGCCAGGCCGGCATCGACGTCCGTGTCGAGTTGGAGGCCGAGGATCTGGTGGCGCTGTGCGACGCCAATCGCCTGGATCAGGTGCTGGTCAACCTGATCGGCAACGCGCTCGACGCCATGGACGGCCTGGCGGCGCCGGTGTTGCGCCTTGGCGGGCGCCGCGATGGCGACCGCGTGCTGATCCAGGTGCGCGACAGCGGGCCGGGCCTGCCCGACGAGGTGTTGGCGCGTCTGTTCGAACCCTTTTTCACCACCAAGGAGTCGGGCAGCGGCCTCGGCCTGGGACTTGCCATCTCGGCCGGGATCGTGCGTGATTTCGGCGGCGTCCTGACCGGCGCCAACCATCCCGATGGCGGTGCGCTGTTCACCGTCGACATCCCCGCCGCCGAGGCCGGAGAGCTTGTATGTCTGACGCCCTGAAGGTCCTGATCGTCGAGGACGATGACAATGTCCGCCTGGGATGCCAGCAGGCGCTGCAGCTAGAGGGTATCGCCGTCGAGGCGGTCGACAGCGCGGAAAAGGCCCGCCGGCTGGTCGGCGCCGGCTTTGCCGGCGTGGTGGTGAGCGACATCCGCCTGCCCGGTGCCGACGGCATGGAGCTGTTGCGCCACCTGCTGGGCCAGGATGCCGATCTGCCGGTGTTGCTGATGACCGGCCATGGCGACGTCTCGCTGGCGGTGCAGGCGATGAAGATGGGCGCCCACGACTTCATCGAGAAGCCGTTCTCGTCCGATTATCTGGTCGAGGTGGTGCGGCGCGCCCTGGACAAGCGCCAGTTGACGCTGGAAGTGCGCGACCTGCGCGCCCGCCTGCAGAACCGCCAGAGCATCGAAGCCCGCATCATCGGCAACTCGCCGCAGATGGAGCGGGTGCGCGCCCTGGTCGGCGATCTCGGCGGCACCTCGGCCGACGTGCTGATCCATGGCGAGACCGGCACCGGCAAGGAATTGGTGGCGCGTTGCCTGCACGAGGCCAGCACGCGCCGCAAGGGCAACTTCGTTGCCATCAATTGCGGCGGCCTGCCGGAAAACCTGTTCGACAGCGAAATTTTCGGTCACGAGGCCGGCGCTTTCACCGGCGCGGCCAAGCGCCGCATCGGCAAGATCGAGCATGCCAATGGCGGCACCCTGTTCCTCGACGAGATCGAGAGCATGCCCATGGCCATGCAGATCAAGTTCCTGCGCGTGTTGCAGGAACGCACGCTGGAACGCTTGGGGTCCAACACGGCCGTGCCGGTGGACGTGCGGGTGATCGCCGCCACCAAGGTGGATTTGTGCGAGTTGGCCGATCGCGGTCAGTTCCGCGCCGATCTCTATTACCGCCTCAACGTGGCGACGCTGCCCTTGCCGCCGCTGCGGGAACGGCGCGAGGACATCGCCCTGCTGTTCGAGCATTTCGCCCTACAGGCGGCGGCCCGCCACGACCGCCCGGCGCCGGCGCCCGACGGCGAGCGCCTGCGCCGGTTGATGGCCTATCACTGGCCCGGCAACGTGCGCGAATTGCGCAACGTGGCGGATCGCTGCGTCCTGGGCATCGAAAACGGCTTCCCGCCCTTCGGCACCCCGGCCGACAGCGCCGCCCGCCCGCTGGCCGCCACCGTGGAAGCGTTCGAACGCTCGCTGATCGCCGAGGCGCTGCGCCGCAACGGCAACAGCCTGGCCCGCGCCGCCGAGGAATTGCAGGTGGCCAAGACCACCCTGCACGACAAGATCAAGAAATACGACCTGACGGTGCGATAGGCGAGGCGGCGGCCCCTCCCATTCAGCCGTCATGCCCGCGCGTGACGCACGGCTGTCCGGTCCACGCTTTCGCGGAACGTGCTGGCCTGTCGAGGCCGTGCGCAGGTAACACGGACAGCACGGAAGCCCGCTGTCGCGGGCCACGGACGAGCACGGATGGGCGCCGTGGCGGTGGACAGGAAAAGCCCTGAAATCCTAAGAAATCCGCGTCATGTGTGGACGCACCCCGCGCGAGTCGGGGACCATGGGTGTGCACGACGATGGATGCCGGCTCGCAGGCCGGCATGACGAGTTTTCTGTTGTCCGTGCGATCCGTGGCCGCGAAGCGGCATCCGTGTCGTCCGTGTTACCTGAGCACGGCGGCATCCGTCGAAGCCAAGCAGGCCGTGCTCCGCGCCACCCAGACTCCGCGAGGGAACCGGACAGCAGTGGATCAAGCCAGGCGATGACGAGTATTTACTCGTTTCCCGACCGAATGCGCCCGCCCGGCGGCGGCGTGATGGTACCCAGGCGCTGGGCGTGGTCCATTACGACGTTGGACAGCAGCGGCGCCGCCGCGCGGTCGATCAGCACGCGGCCATTCTTCAACATGGTGTAGCCGTCGCCGCCATCGGCCAGATAGTCCGTGGTCGCCAGCCGATAACGTCGGGCCGGCTCGATCGGGGCACCGCCCAGGCTGGCGTTCAGCACCCGGCGGCCGACCGGGGCTTTGGCGTCGTAGCTGAAGGACAGGCCCGCCACCTGCGGGAAGCGGCCGGCAAGGGCGGGGGCCTTCGAGACACCTTGTTCCAACGCGGCCAGAATGTCGCTGCCGCTGACCTCCAGCAGCATGACCGTATTGCCGAACGGCATCTCGCGCACGATGTCGGCCCGCGTCAGCTTTGACCCGGCGGGGTACAGGCGGTTGCCGCGCAGGCCGCCGCCATTGATGAGGGCGATGTCGGCATTCAGGGCCTCGCGCAGGCTGTCGGCGACGAAATCGCCGAAACTGGATTCGCCTCCGCGCGCCGCTTCCTGCCGGCTGTCCAGCGTCGCCGCCAGGCTTGCCAGCGGCACGTCCATGGCCGCATCCATTTCGCCGGCATAACGTTGGGCGATGGCGGCCAATTCGGGATCGCCGGCCTCGCCCCGCGTCGGCAGCAGGCGCCAGCCGGCCGAGCGCACGCGGGGAGTGGCGGCACGGTCCACCACCATGTCCACCGCCGCCAGCCAGACGCCGTCATGGCCGGCCTTGACGATCAGGGTGGAGCCTTCCTCGATGGTGACAGCGTTGTGGTCGTGGCCGCCCAGGATCAGGTCGATGCCCTTGACCTGGCGGGCTAGGGCGACGTCCTGGGCGACGTCCACATGGGTCAGCGCCACCACCAGTTCGGCGCCTTGCTCGCGCAGGCGCTGCACGGCGGCGCGGGCGGCATCGGTCTCGGACTGGAAGCGGGCGTCGCGGCCGCCCGCCGATAGGCTGGCGCTTTCCACCGTCAGCACGCCGAACAGGCCGATCTTGATGCCGTTGCGTTCCAGCATCATCAGGCGCGGCGCACCGGCGAACGGCGTGCCGTCGGGTTCGCTGACATTGGTGACCAGCCAGGGAAAGCGGCTTTCCGCCATGCGGGTGTGCAGCACGTCGGCGCCGAAATCGAACTCGTGGTTACCCAGCACCGCCGCCGCTAGGTCCAGGTGGTTGAGCATGTCGACCATGTGGGCACCGTGGGTCAGGCTGGACGCCACCGACGGCGACAGCAGGTCGCCGCCGAAGGTGAAGACGGCGCCGGGATGGGCGGCGCGCTCGCGGTCGGCCACCGCCTTGACCGCCGCCAGCCCGCCGATGTCACCGGCCGGCATGAATTCGTAGACGTCGTTGAAGTGCAGGAAGGTGACGCGGGCCTCGTCGGCGGCGGCCGGGACGGCGGCCAGCAGCAGCGCGGCCAGCGCGCCGGCGACAATGCGGCTTCGGATCATGACGTCACCCCCCTTTAAGTTGCATCGCCTTGATCCGCCTTCGACGCGCCGGTGTCAATCCCCCGGCGGATCGCCGTCGGCGCCGCGGGCCAGTGCCGCCAGGTCGGGGCGCGACAGGATGGTGACGGCGCCGCGCCCGCTGGCGATCCAGCCGCGTGCGGCCATGCGACCGATGACGCGGGCGACGACCTCGCGCGTGGTGCCCATGTGGCCGGCGATGTCTTGCTGGGTCAGGCGCACCACGCCCTTGCCCGAGGCGCGCACCAACAGAAAGCCGGCCAGCCGTTGCTCCAGCGTGCAGGAATGCACCTCGTCCAGTTCCGCCATCAGGCGAAACACCAGGGTGGACAGGGTGCGGACCGTCAGGTCCTGGATGCAGCGCTCGGTTTCGAACAAGGTGCGATAGACCCGGCCGGGGATCACCGCCACCGTGGTCGCCAGGTCGGTTTCCACCCAGGCCGGATACAGCAGGTCGTTGAACAGGCTGTTCAGCGCCAGCACGCAGGTCTCGCCCGGCTCGATCAGGTAGATGGTGGCTTCCTTGCCGCCGGGCAGCAGCGAGTACACCCGCAGCCGCCCGTCGAGGACGAAATAGGCGCCGGAGACGTCCTGGCCCTTTTCGATGATGGTGCGGCCGGCGGCGAAGCGGTGTTTGGCGGTACCGCTTTCCAGCAGATGCCGGCCGCTGTCGGATAACGGGCGAAAGACCTCGAGCCGGCTGACGTCGATCATTTCCCCCCCTCCGCACGGCTGACCCTGGCGGCAAGAGTGTCACTGCTGAGTGCGTTTAGGAAGGCGGCAACGTCGTCGATGTCGCGGTTGCTCAGCACCAGACGCTCGACGGTGTCGAACTGCCGGCGTTCCGCCGACCATTGCGGCACGCGGCGCGGCAGGGGGTCGTCGCTGATGACGGCGCCCAATTGTGCCGTCGCCATCACCCGCACCGCCTCGCGCAGATCGGTGACCGAGCCATTGTGAAAATAGGGAGCGGTCAGCGCGACGTTGCGCAGCGACGGGATGCGCCAGATGCCCATATCGGCGCCGGGGGCCGCCTTGCCCTTGTCGCTGGTCAGGTCGTAGCGGGCGGCGATGGCCGAGCGCTTGGCGTGCAGCGGTGCGAACGGGTTCTTCGGCCCGACCTGCGACGCACCGCTGAAATTGGGGCCGGAATGGCAGGAAATGCAGCCGGCCGACTGGAACAGCCACATGCCGCGCTTCTGCGCTGGGGTCAGGGCGTCCTGGGCGCCGGCGATGAAGCGGTCATAGGGGGCGTCGGCGACCACCAGGCTGCGTTCATAGGCGGCGATGGCCTGGGCGATGCGCTCCATGGTGATGGGTTGGCGCGGGCCGAAGGCGCGGGCGAAGGCGTCGTGGTAGGTGGAGTCGCCGGCGATGCGGTCCTCGATGGCGGCGAAGTTGGGCATGCCCATCTCGGCCGGATTGACCGGCGGCCCCATGGCCTGTTCCTCCAGCGAGCGGGCGCGGCCGTCCCAGAACAGCCGGGCCTGATAGGCGGCGTTCCACACTGTCGGTGAATTTCGGCTGCCGACGGTGCCGTTGATGCCCAGCGCGGTGGCGCGGCCGTCGGTGCCGGCGCCGCCGTGGACGTTGTGGCAACTGGCGCATGACAGCGTGCGGTCCAGCGACAGTGCGGTGTCGTGGAACAGTCGCTCGCCCAGCGCCACCTTGGCTGGTGTCGTCGGATTGTCGGCCGGGGCCGGCACCACCGCCGGCAATCCCGTCCATTCATAGGGCTGCGGCTCGGGCAGCGGGTTGGTGTCGATGCCCGCCGCCCCCGGCATGCTCTGGCCGACGCCGGCGATCAGCGGCGCGATGGTCTGCTGCGGGAAATTCGCCAGCGTCAGGATGATGATGACCTTGATGGAAAAGGCGATGATCCCCAGTCCCAGCGCGGCACCCAGCAGGAAGCGCCCGCCGATGCCCAGCGTCATCGGCCGCAGTCCCGCCGGAGCAAGGTCGCCGCGCACCAGCAGCACCAGCGCGGTGGTGGCGATCAGGATGGCCGCCAAGCCGGCGGCAAGTAGCGAAGTCAGGTCGGCGTTCATCTCCGTCCCCCTTTGTGGCGCGGGCAGTGTCCCGCCGGCAAAGGGTGGCGCGGCAGTCGGTCTCGGTCTGTAGCCGAAGCTACACAACGATGGTGTAGCTCCGGCTACAGATCGGCCGTTCGCCCATCCCTAACCTGGACCGCGTTGAACCAATTTCGTGCATGAGGTTAAGCATGAAGAAGTGTCTTAAGACGTTGGGCGTGCTGGTTCCCATGGTCCTGGCCGCGGTGCCGGCCATGGCCGCCGAAAGCAAGGGACTGCCGGTGCTGGACCGTTCCCGCACCGCCGTGGTCATTACCGATCCGCAGAACGAATTCCTGCGCGAGGACGGCAAACTTTATCCGCTGCTGGCCGACAACCTGCGGGAACTGGGCACCATCGAAAACATCGCAAAGTTGATGGAAAGCGCGAAGACGGCCGGCATCGCGCTGGCGGTCGATCCGTTGGTCTATACCGCGCTGGACGGCAACTGGACCCATGCCGGCGCCCTGCAGCGGCAATTGCTCGACATGAAGGCGCTGCACCGCGCCAGCCTCAACGATCCCAAGGGATTCGAAGGCTCGGGCGCCGATTTCTTCCAGCGCTACAAGCCGTTCATCCAGGACGGCAAGACCATCGTCGTCGCGCCGCACAAGATGTACGGCCCGGAAAGCAACGACTTGATCTATCAACTGCGCAGCCGTGGCATCGACACCGTCATCCTGGGCGGCATGGTGGCCAATTTGTGCGTCGATTCGCACATGCGGGCGCTGATGGAAAACGGCTTTTCCGTCTATGTGGTCAAGGACGCGGTGGCGGCGCCCGGCGCCGACGCCTACAAGGCGGCGCTGGTCGATTACGGCATGATCGCCAACGGCGTGCTGACCACGGCGGAAGCGGTCAAGGCGATGGAGAAGTAAGCGACGACGCGCGGGCCGGCGATCCCCCCGCCGGCCCGCGTTGCTATCCCAGTCGCCGCAGCAAATCTTCGGCGAAGGTGGACAGGGTGTCGTCGCGGGCGCCCATGACGACGATGCGGTCGCCGGGGCGGGCCTGCGACAGCAGGTAGTCGCCACAGGCGGCACGGTCGGCGAACTCGCGGGCGTTGCCGCCCTTGGCCGTGATGCCGGCGACGATGTCGGCGCTGCCGACGCTGCGGTCGACGGTGCCGCCGAAATAGACCGGCTCGGGCATCACCAGCATGTCGTCGGCGCGCAGGTTGCCGGCGAAGCAGTCGATGAATTCCTGCCGCATCAGCCGCAGCGGGCCAAAGCCGTGCGGCTGGAACAGCAGCAACAGGCGGCCGGGGAAATCGTGCAAGGTGGACAAGGTCGCGGCGATCTTGTCCGGGTTGTGGGCGAAATCGTCGATGACGGTGACGCCGTTGGCGCTGCCCACCACCTCCAGACGGCGGCGGATGCCGCCGAAGCCGTCCAGCGCGGCGGCGGCTTCGGCCAGACCCAGTCCAAGGGCGCGTGCCGCCGCCAGCGCCGCCAGGGCATTGGCGACATTGTGGCGGCCGGGCACGTTCAGCCGGACGCGGACGTCTTGGCCGTTTTCGCGCACGGTGAAGGCGATGCCGTCGGGGGCGGGGGTGATGTCGCCGGCCAGCAGGTCGGCGGATGTGTCGCTCAGCGAATAGGTCAGGCGCTTGCCGGCCGGCAATTGGGCGGCCAGCCGGGTGGTTTCGCCATTGTCCAGGTTCAGCACGGCCATCTGCGCCTTGGCGGTGAAGTCGCCGAACAGGACGCGCAGTTCCTCCATGGTCTTATGGTCGAAGGCGACGTTGTTCAGCACCGCCACATGCGGCGTGTAATGGGCGATGGAGCCGTCGCTCTCGTCCACCTCGGCGACGAACAGGTCGCCGCCGCCGACCAGTGCGCTGGCGAACGGGGTGTCGGCGGTGACGAAGTTCTTCATCACCGCGCCGTTCACCACCGTGGGCGCCAGCCCGGCGCGGTGCAGCAGCCAGCCGATCATGCCGGTGGTGGTGGACTTGCCGCTGGTGCCGGCGACGCCGATCGCCTTGGGGGCGGCGTTGAACAACTGGGCCAGCAACTGGGCGCGGGTCATCAACTGCGCCCCCAGCGCGCGGGCGGCGCGCACGTCGGGCACGGTGTCTTCCACCGCCGCCGAGGTGACCAGCACCGTGTCGGGCCGGGTCAGGCCGCTGCCGTCCTGGGCATGAAGGGCGATCCCGCGCGAGCGCAGGAAGTCGAATTTGGCGGCGGTGCGGCCCTGGTCGAGGGCGCGGTCCGAACCGGCGACGGCAAAGCCGCGCTGCTGCACGATCAGCGCCAGGGGCAGCATGCCGCTGCCGCCGATGCCGCAGAAGAAATAAAGCCTGTCTCGTTCCATGCGCGGAAGCTACAATCCGGCCCCGGCCCTTGGCAAGGGATAATGAGGGCGTAAATGTCTGTTCCACAACGGAAATTGAACATCGGCGTGGTGGCGCCCAGCAACCGGATCATGACCGATCTTCCGGGCAGGCTGGCGGCGCTTTGTGGCGAGGTCTACGGCGACCGCGCCCCGGATATCCGCTTCCATCCGCAATGCTTCCAGTCGTGCGGCCATTTCGCCGGCACCGATGCCGAACGGGCGCGCGCCTTCCTCGAGGTCGCCAACGACCCCACCGTCGATGTGCTGTGGTTCGGCCGTGGCGGCTATGGCTCGTTCCGGCTGGTGGAAACCGTGCTGGCCGGGTTGCTGCCGGCGGCGCGCGACAAGGTCTATCTCGGCTACAGCGATGCCGGCGCCATGCTGGGGGCGCTGTACGGCGCCGGAGTGGGGCGGGTGGCCCATGGTCCCATGCCCGCCGACCTCAACCGCGCCGGCGGCACGGCCGCCGTGCGCCGCGCCCTGGCCTTTCTGGTGGACGGCGACGAAGCCGCGCTGGAACCGTCGGTGTCCGGCCAGCCGACGGCCGCCTTCAACATCACCATCCTGTCGCATCTGATCGGCACGCCGGCCTTGCCCGATTTGTCGGGCCATGTGCTGGTGCTGGAAGAGGTGGCCGAGGCGATGTACCGCATCGACCGCGCGCTGGGCCAGATCACCAGCACGCCGGCCCTGCGCCGGGTGGCGGGCATCCGGCTGGGCCGCTGCAGCGACATCCCGCCCAACGATCCCGATTTCGTGCTGGGGGAAGAAGACGTGGCGCGGTACTGGTGCGCGCGCTCGGGCATTCCCTATCTTGGCCGCGCCGATATCGGCCACGACGTCGACAACAAGGTGGTGCCGTTCGGAACCTGGTTCAAATCAGGCTGATGAGCGAGCGGATCTGCCGCTGGCGAATGTCTTCGGCGATGTCCTGCTGCGATACCGAGCGGCCGCCGCCGTAATTGGCGATCAGGACCCGGTGGACCTTGACGAAGCTGCCATAGCCGCTTTCCTCCCATTCCTCGACGCGGGGGCTGCCGTCGAAGGTGACCACGCGCTTGGCCTTGGCGGCATTGCGGCGCAGGGCGAAGGTGGCTTCGGTAATCACCACATAGATGTGGTCGGCGGTGAAATAGCTGGCCAGGGTTCCCAGCGTCGCCCCCGCCGCCATGCCGACAGCGGCGCCCGTTCCCATGGCGCCCAGGTCCCCGCGGGCCGCACCGGCCGTGGCGCCGGCCGCAGTGCCGGCGACGGCGCCAAGGAAGGCGAACTGGGCAGTGACGTCGCTGTCGTATTGCTGGCTGCGAATGACGTTGAGGTCGAGCTTAAGGCCGAAATCAAGACCGTCCGAGCGCTCGTATCCCTTGTCCAGATAGCCCCGCGTCAATTGCTCGCGCGTGTTTTCCAGGTCCCAGGCGGCATCGCCCGACATGTTACGCAGCGACAGCTTCAGCCGGCGGTTGGGATACAGGGTGGGGTCGGTGAAGATCGAGCCGTCCGAGCGCATGCCGTACATGCGGTCGGTCTTGCCATCGACCACCATGTCGCCGGCGTTGCGCTTGTGGCAGCCGGCCAGGGCAAGGGCCAGGCTGCCGGTCAAAAAAAGCCGTCGGTCGAACGACATGACGATCATTCCCCCTTCATGGACTGGTCGAGGAAGCGTTTCGCTTCGGCATAGTGGATGGTGAAGTTCAGCCCGGGGGCGGGCACTGCCACGGGGCCGCTTTCCGATGCGGCCGGGGTCGTCAAGCCCCAGGCGACCACGCCCACCACCTTGTTGCCCTTGAACAACGGCCCGCCGGAATTGCCGGGATTGGTGTCGGCGTCGGTCTGGATATACAGGACCGGATCGCCCATGCCTTGGTTGGAATGCTTGCGGATGGCGCTGACGATGCCGCGGGTGATGGTGAACAATTGGCGCTTCGGATGGCCGATGGCTTCCACCTTGTCGCCGGGCGAGACGTCCTTGCCCTGGAAGAACTCGACCGGCCGGCCGCGCTCTTGCACCTTGACCAAGGCAAGGTCCAGGCGCACGTCCTTGGCGATGACTTGGCCAAAGGTTTCGCGCTTGTCGTACAGGCGCATCTCGACGATCGGGTGCTGCTTCACCACGTGCCAGTTGGTCATGACGATGTTGGAGCGCACATAGAATCCGCTGCCCATGCCGCCTGGGGTGTAGATGGCGACCACGCTGTCGAAGCGCGGATCGTTGAGCGGGCGGTCGTCGTAGACTTCGGCGTCGGCACGGGCGACGGCGGCGCTGCGGTCGCGGGCAAAGCCACTCAGCAGGTCGGTCAGCGCGCCCACCGGCTGTTTCGGCCCGCCGGCGGCGACGGCATGGTCCAGCACCTGGGACAACGGAACCACCACGGGGGCGCGTTCCCAGTCGCGTACCTGGCGTTCGGTCGCGATCTCGGCGCCCAGCGTGCCTTGCGCCGGGTCCGAGGCGTCGACGTCGTAGGCGACCCGGAAGTGCTCGCGCTCGACGACGTCGAAGACGGATTTGACATAGCGTTTCGTGGCCTTGTCGATCACCGCATAGTTCACCGTCAGCGCCTTGGCGCCCTCGACGTCGGCCAGGCGATAGACATAAGAGCCGTAGACCGGCTGCTCCAGGTAGCGCGGCGTGGTCAACAGGCGGCGCTGGGCGTCCTCGGCTTGCCGGATCAATTTTTCATTGCCGGGTTGGCGTTCCAGCCTGGTGGTGCTGGCATCGGCCAGCTTGACCGCGCGCAGGAATGCCGGGTTGTCGATCCTGCTGACGTTCAGAACCTTGCGCGAGGTCTGGTCTTTCACGTCGCGAACCTTGCGCGACGCCTTGGCCAGGGCGATGTCGAACACGACGATGAAGCGTCCGGTCTCGGCATCCGACGGGGCGAAGGCGGCGGCCAGGTCGCGGGGCTGCGCGTCTACCGGCAGGTCGATGCCGACCGAAAACGGAAAGTCGATGTCGCCTTCGATCCGGCGCAGGTGCCGCGACGTTGCGTCGACCAGGGTCATCTTGGCGATATCGGGGGCATTCTCTCCCGCCGCGCGGGCCGCGCCCACCAATGACGCCAAGTCGCCATCCTCGGCCCGCGCCGCCGTCGTGCAAAGCAGCATGGCCGGAACAAGCGCAATTATTGCGGCGCGCGCGCTTAAAAGCATGGTGACAAATGCGCGGTTTCGCATCGCGGCCTATATCATTGGTAGCGCTGGTCGCGATGTTAACGAATTTTGGTGAAAGGTTCAAATCATGCGGCGCCGCGCCCCGTCGCGAGGACTCGACGAAAAAATGTATCCATTCCCGTCATTGCGCGCTCACCACAATCCATGGCTTATATCCCTCGGTATAGGTGTGGGCTAGCCATTGCGGATGGGGATCAAGGGGACGGGAATGGCAGGCGTGGGTGCTGACGGGATACAGACCGTCAGTTTTTCGATCAAGGCTTGGGCGGGATGGCTGCCGGGCATGCCGGCCCTGGTATCAGGCGGCGAAGCAATGGCGGGTCCGCCGTTGCCGGCCGGGCTGCGGCGACGTGCGACCCCGCTGGGCCGCAAGATGCTCGAGGTCGCTTGGCCCTTCCTGGCCGGACGGCAAGACGCGCCGCGCATCGTTCTGGCCTCGCGTCACGGCGAGTACGATCGGACCTGGGGGCTGTCCCAGGCGCTTGCCGCCGGGGAGGAGCTATCGCCGGCGGAATTCAGCCTGTCGATCCATCATGGCTTGGCCGCCCTGCTGTCCATCGCCACCGGCAATCGCGGCGGTCACACCGCCCTGGCATGCGGCGGCGACACCTTCGGCTTCGGCTGCGTCGAGGCGGCGGTTTGTCTGGCCGATGGCGACGACAGGGTCCTGCTTCTCTATTACGACGCGCCCTTGCCCGACATCTACCGGCCGATCACCGATGCCGAGGGCGACGAGGCGGTGGTGGCGTTGCTGTTGGAACCGGCGGGCAGCGGCGGCGAAACCATTCACATGGACTTCCTGCCGGCCGCTGGCGGCGGCGATGGCCATCTGCTGCGCCATTTCGCCAGCGTGCTGACTAGGCAGGCCGATCAGGCCGAGGGTGTGGGGGATCGGATGATGTGGCGGTGGCGCCATGTGGCATAAGTTGGACTTGATTTGGCGCGGCTTCGGCACCGGGCTGTTCCTGGCCCTGATCGGGGTTGGCGGTTCTGTTCTCGCCCTGACGGTGTTTCCGCTCATCACGCTGGCGGTCCGCGACCGCAAGCGGCGGCGGGACAGCATCCAGTACGTCTTGCATCATGCCTTGCGGCTGTACTGCTTCGGCATCCACCTGTTCAGGGTCGCCGACGTCCGTCTGAAGGACGTCGAGCGGCTGCGCAACCTTCGCGGCGTGTTGATTATCGCCAATCATCCCTCGTTGTTGGACGTGGTGATGATCATGGCGGCCGTTCCCAACGTGCAATGCGTCGTCAAGGGTGGCCTGTGGCGCAATCCGTTCTTCCGCTTCACCGTCGAGGGGGCGGGGTACCTGCGCAACGACCTGCCGCCCGACGAGCTGATGGAAGCCTGCGTCGCCACGCTGAAGGCGGGGGACAACCTGATCCTGTTCCCCGAGGGAACCCGCACGGTTCGCGGCGCGCCCATGCGTCTGCATCGCGGTTTCGCCAACATCGCGCTGGCGGCGGCGGCCGATCTGCAAATGATCACCATGACGTGCGAGCCGCCCATGCTGCACAAGGGAAATCCCTGGTGGCGCGCTCCGGTCACGCGGACGACCTTCATGATGGAAGTGGGGGAGCGGTTGGACATAAAACGCTTTTTGGGGTATCGCTACCGCTCTGTTTCGGCCCGTAAACTGGTCGATTTTGTCGAAAATTACTATTCGGAAAAGCTGGTTGATGAACAGTCTGGAAGAAGAACTGAAGCGACTGATCGTTTCGGCATTGAAACTGGAGGACTTGTCGCCTGAAGAGATCGGTTCCGACGAACCGCTGTTCGGCGCCGGGGGGCTGGGGCTTGATTCCATCGATGCGCTGGAGCTGGGGGTGGCTCTGCGCAAGACCTATGGCATCAAGATCGAGACGGTGTCGGACGAAGTGAAGACTCACTTCTTCAGCGTTGCAACGCTTGCATCCTTCATTCGTGCGCAGGGGGCTGCCTGATCATGACCCGCGAGGAAATCTTCGCAACCTTGTCCCAGTACTTGCAGGAAATGTTCGAACTGCCGGCGGAACGGATCACCCCTGACGCCAAGCTGTTCGAGGAACTCGATCTCGACAGCATCGACGCGGTAGACCTTGTCGTGCGGTTGCAGGACCTGACCGGAAAGCGGATCAAACCCGATCAGTTCAAGACGGTGCGGACCGTGTCCGACGTGGTCGACCGCGTCCATGACCTCTTCAACGAATAGGTCTGCGCTCGGATCGCTTGTGCTGGTCGGGTTGGGACTTGCCTATCCCTTCGTGGTTTACGCCGCGATGGGCCGGGTGCCGGCGGGGGCTTTGGCCCTGGTGGCGCTGGCCCTGATCGGCGCCCGTTTCGGGGTGCTGCGCGGTTCCGCCGTGGGCCGGGCCTTGCTGCCCTCGGTCGGCGGCGTTGCCGTGGTCACCGCGCTGCTGGCGCTGATCGCCGCCGAGACCGCCGCCTTGGCCTATCCGGTGTTGATGAGCCTGGGCATGGCGGCGGCTTTCGGGCTGTCGCTGTGGCGCGGACCGCCGCTGGTGCAGATTTTTGCCGGCGAGGTCGAACCCGAGGCGGCGGCGCGGGCCTATATGCGCAAGGTGACCTGGGTCTGGTTCATCTTCCTGCTGGGCAACGCCGCGATCTCGGGGATGACGGCCGCCAGCGGCGATCTCGAACTGTGGACCCTGTACAACGGGCTGGTCAGTTATGGGCTGATGGCGGCGCTGTTCGCTGCCGAATATGGGGTGCGTCGGTGGGTGAGATCACGTTAAGCCGTCTGGGGCAACTGGCCCTGGCGCCGCGCGCGCCCGACACGGTGGTCGCCATACGGGGGGCGGACGTGCTGACCTGGGAGCGTTTCCTGGCCGAGGTCGGAGGCGCCGCCGAGGCTTTTTGCGGGTGCCGCCGTGGCGTGCTGCTGTGCCGTGACGGCTGGCGGTTCAGCGTCGGCTTGTTCGGGCTGTTGGCGGCCGGGGCCGAGGTGTCGCTGCCGCCCAACGATTGTCCCGCGACTTTGGCCCGGCTGTCTGCCGAGGCGGATTGCGTGGTGGACGACAGTTTCGCGGCCCCGCCGCGCCCCTGGTCGGGTGAAATCAAGGCCGCGCTGCGGCCGTGGTCGGGAGAAATCGAGGCCGAGCGGCCCCGCCTGCTGTTCCACACCTCCGGTTCCACCGGCACGGCCAAGCAGGTGGCGCGCAGCCTGTCCAGCCTGGACAGCGAGATTGCCGCGTTGGAAACGTTGTGGGGGGCTTCGGTGGCCGGCGCGCCGGTCCTGGCGACGGTTCCCCATCACCACGCCTTCGGCCTGGTCTTCAAGCTGCTGTGGCCGCTGGCGGCGGCACGGCCGTTTTACTCCCGTCAGTACGATGTGTGGGAAGACGTGCTGCACGACATGCCGGCCGGGGCGGTGGTGGTATCCAGTCCCGCCCACCTGACCCGAACCGGCGGATTGGTGCCGCCTGCGCCCGAGCGGCGCCCGCGCCTGCTATTGTCGGCCGGCGCGCCGTTGCCCGAGGCCGCCGCCGCCGAGGCATTGCGTCTGTTCGGCGCCCCGGTGGGGGAAATTTACGGCAGCACCGAAACCGGCGCCGTCGCCGCCCGTATCCATGACAACGCATCGCCCGCCTGGCGGCCGCTTCCGGGCTACCGCGCCGAGGCCGGCGGCGAGGGCACGTTGCGCCTGCATGCGCCCGGTACGGTGGCGGACGGGGTGATCGAGTTGCCCGACCGCATCGCCTTGGCGCCCGATGGCAGTTTTCACCTGTTGGGCCGCGCCGACCGCATCGTCAAGATCGAAGGCAAGCGGGTGGCGCTGGACGAGGTCGAGCGGGCGTTGGCCGCGCTGCCCGAAATCGACGGCGTCCGCGTGCTGACGCTGGTCGGACCTTCCGCGACGCTGGCGGCCGTGGTGGTGCCGTCCGCTGCCGGCGGCAAGGCGCTGGCGGCCGAAGGGGCGTTCCGCTGGGGCCGGACGTTGCGGCGCAAGCTGGCGGACCGGCTGGAGCCGGCGGCCCTGCCGCGCCGTTGGCGCTTCGTCACCGAATTGCCTGCCGCCGCCATGGGGAAGCATCGCATCGCCGACTTCGCCGCTTTGTTCGAAGGGAAACAGGGATGACCGACCGTCTTCCGCAGGTTCTCGCCCGCACGCCGCGCGGTTCCGACGCCATCGACCTGGAATTGCGGGTGCCGGCGGAATTGCTGTGGCTGCGCGGGCATTTCCCCGGCACGCCGATCCTGCCCGGGGTGGTGCAGGTTCATTGGGCGCTGCATTTTGCCCGCGAGTGCCTGGGCGTGGCGCTGCCGGCGGCAAAGGATTTCCAGATCAAGTTCAAGACGATCATCGTCCCCGACGACCGGCTGGTGCTGGCGTTGGACCACAATAGCGGCCGGGGGCATCTGGGCTTCGAGTACCGGCGCGGCGAGCAGGTGTGCTCGAATGGCCGGATCAAGCTGTCATGACCGACGCTTTCAAGCCGTGCGCCGTGGTTCCCAGCCATGACCACTGGAACCGTCTGCCCGACGTGGTCGCGGGGCTGCGGCGCCATGGGCTGCCGGTGCTGATCGTCGACGATGGCAGCGGCGAACCGGCGGCGTCGGCCATCGCCGCCCTGGACGATCCGGCCGGTGGAGTCCAGGTGCTGCGTCGTCCGTGCAACGGTGGCAAGGGGGCGGCGGTGATGGACGGCTTCCGTCGCGCCTGGGCCGACGGCTACACCCATGTCGTGCAGGTGGACGCCGACGGCCAGCACGATCTGGGCAGTCTGGACCCTCTGCTGGCGGCGGCGCGCTCCGCTCCGCTTGCCATGGTCACCGGCTGTCCGGAATACGATTCCTCGGCACCGCTGGGGCGGCGGATCGGACGGTGGATCACCCATTTCTGGGTGTTCGTCGAAACCCTGTCGCTGCGCATCCGCGACAGCATGTGCGGCTTCCGCGTCTATCCCCTGGCCGCCACCATGGACTTGATCGACAGCGATCCGCCGGGCTGCGGCATGGATTTCGACACCGAAATCATGGTGCGTCTGTTCTGGCGCGGGGTGGCGCCGGTGATGGTGCCGGTGCGGGTGGTCTATCCGCCCGACAACACCTCGAACTTCCGCATGTGGCGGGACAACGTACGCATCAGCCGCATGCACACCATCCTGGTGCTGACGCTGCTATGGCGTCTGCCCGCCATCCTGCACCACCGGCCGCCTTGCGACGCCGGGGGAAAACCGTTTCATTGGGCCGGGCTGGCCGAACGCGGCTCGATCTGGGGGCTGCGCTTCGTCGCGGCGATCTATCGCCTGGCCGGGCGCACGGTGTCCACATGGGTGATGGCGCCCATCGTGCTGTATTTCCATCTGGCCGGAGCGACCCAACGGCGGGCGTCGCGCGATTATCTGGGCCGGGTATTGCGGCGACAGCCGTCGGTGGCCGAGGGGTTCCGCCATTTCCTTGATTTCGCCGGCACCGCGCTGGACACCTTCGCCGCCTGGGCGGGGTCGATTCCGTCCTCGGCGCTGGAGATCGGCGACCCCGCTTTGCTGGAGCGCGCCGCCGCCGACCCGCGCGGCGCGGTGCTGGTGGTCAGCCACCATGGCTGCGCCGAGCTGTCGCGCGCCCTGATGGCGCCCGAGCTGCGGCGGCGCCTGACCGTGCTGGTCCACACCCGCCATGCCGAGAACTACAACCGTCTGCTGGCCCGTTACCGCGGCGAGGCGGCGGCCAACATGATCCAGGTCAGCGAGATCGGACCGGACACCGCCATCCACCTGCGGCAGGTGGTGGAGCAGGGCGGGTGGGTGGCCATTGCCGGCGACCGGGTGCCGGTATCGTCGTCGGACCGGGTGGTGGAGGCGCCCTTCCTGGGCGCTCTTGCCCGCTTTTCCCAGGGGCCGTGGCTGCTGGCCTTCCTGCTTGGCTGTCCGGTCCATCTGCTGTTCTGCCGCCGCATTCTGTCGGGGCGTTGGCGCCTGACGCTGGAGCCGTTCGCCGACAGCGTTGACTTGCCGCGCGGCGGGCGGGACGAGGCCGTGGCCGAATACGCCGCCGCCTATGCCCGCCGGCTGGAGCGCGAATGCCGCGAGGCACCGTGGCAATGGTACAACTTCTTCGATTTCTGGGCGGGAAAGGAAGCGCGATGATATCCGCCGAGGCGGCGCTGACGGCGCAATTCTACGACCTCGACCCCATGCAGGTGGTGTGGCACGGCAATTATCCCCGCTTCCTGGAACTGGGACGCTGCGCCCTGCTGGAGCGCATCGGCTACAGCTATGTGGAGATGCGGGACTCCGGTTATCTGTGGCCCATCGTCGACATGCGGCTGAAATACATTCGCCCCATCGTTCTGGACCAGCACATGCGCATCGAGGCGACGCTGGTCGAGTACGAAAACCGGCTGCGCGTCGCCTACACCATTTTCGATGCCGTTACCGGCGATGTGTTGACCAAGGCCAGCACCATCCAGTTGGCGGTGTTGGCGGCCAGTGGGGAAACGTGCCTGGAATGCCCGCCGGCCTTGACCGAGCGGGTGCGGAGATTGCTGCCATGAGGATGATTGCGCTGCTGTTGGCCCTGGCCCTGCTTACGCCGCTGGGCACCGTCCGCGCCGAGGACGCCATGCTGAAGGCCGGAGACGTGCTGCGCGGCCGCTTCGTGCAGGAACGTCACCTGCAGGGCTTCGCCAAGCCGGTGCGCTCCGAGGGCAGCTTCGTGGTGGCGCCCGGCAAGGGGTTGATCTGGAGGGCGGAAACCCCCTTCGCGGTGACCACGGTGGTCAGTCCGGCCGGTCTGGTGCAAAGCGTCGGCGGCACCGAGACGAACCGGTTGTCGGCCGATCGTCTGCCGTTCCTGTCCAAGCTCTACGACATGATGAGCGGCGCACTGGCCGGCGACTGGCGGGCGTTGGAAACGACCTTCAAGGTCACGCGCAACGGTGCCGACATTGCGCTGGTGCCGCAGCGTCCCGACGACCTGACCGCCCAGCAGATTTCCTCGATCGGCGCGCGGGTCGGGCGCTTCGTCGAGCGCGTGGAAATCGTCAAGCCCAACGGCGATTTCGACCGCCTCAGCTTCCTGGACCAGTCGGTGAACGGGACGCCCTTGGACGCGGCCGAGGCGGCCCTGCTGCGATGAGAAAACGCCTGGCCCTGGTCTGGCTGGCGCTGGTGCTGGCGGCGGCGGTTCATGTGGGAATCGTCGCCTCGCGCGGGTTGCCGGTGCAGTCGGACATCATGGCGTTGCTGCCGCGCGAAGACAGCGATGGGGCCGTCCAACTGGCCAAGGATCGCGTCGTCAAGGCGATGGAAAAGCGGGCGGTGGTGCTGGTCGGCAGTACCGACCGCGATGCCGCGCGCCGGCATGCCGCCCGGCTGCGCCAGACTCTGGTCGATGCCGGGCTGGTGAGCGCCCAGTCCGACCTGCCGTCGGACGAGGCGATCCGACGCCTGGGCGCGGTCTATTTCCCGCACCGGGCCGGATTGCTGGCCGAGGCCGACCGCCGCCGGCTGATGGACGGCAAGGGTGAGGAACTGGTCACCCGCGCGCTGTCGCAGATTTTCGGCTTCGGCGGGCCGGCGGATTCGCGGTTGCTGCTGCGCGATCCCTTCCTGCTGTTTCCCGCCTTTCTGACCGGGTTGCCGGTGCCGGGCAACCGTCTGCGCCTGGATGACGGCATGCTGAGCACCGTCGACCAGGGCCGCACTTGGGTGATGCTGAACCTGACGCTCGCCGGCGAACCCTATGACCTGCAGGTTCAGCAGCGCTTTGCCGCCATCTTCGACCAGGCCGCCGCGCTGGCGCCGCCGGATACCCGCACCTTGCGCCTGGGCGCCGTGTTCTTCGCCCAGGCCGGCGCCCATCAGGCCATGAGCGAGACCTCGTTCATCGGCGGCATTTCATTGCTGGGCACCGTGCTGCTGGTGTTGGCCGCGTTCCGGTCGGTGCGGCCGCTGCTGCTGTCGGTCGCCGCCATCGCCGGCGGATTGGTGGCGGCGCTGTCGGTCTGCCTGGCGCTGTTCGGCTCGATCCATGTGGCGGCGCAATTGTTCGGCGCCAGCCTGATCGGCATCGCCGTGGATTACGCCCTGCTGTATTTCGGCCAGGTCTTCGCCACCCAACGCAAGCCCGCCAACCGCTTGGCTCAGGTTCGCCAGGGCATCACCCTGGGCATGGTGACCTCGGTGATCGGCTATGCCAGCCTGGGGCTGTCGCCGTTTCCCGGCCTAAAGCAGGTGGCGGTGTTCTCGGCGGTGGGGCTGATCGGCTCGTTCCTGACCGTGCTGCTGTGGTTTCCGCTGCTGGACCGCACGCCGTCGCGCCCCCTTGGCCCGCGCGTGGCGCGCGCGGTCGAATTCATCCGTCAGCTTTGGTCCGAGCCGCGCTGCCGGCCGCTGCGGCGGGGATTGCTGGCGCTGGCACTGGTGGTGGCGGTGTGTGGCGCCGCAATGTTCAAGATCGACGACGACGTGCGCCGCCAGCAGGGGCTATCCCCCGTGCTGGTGGCCGAGCAGGCGGAAATCCAGCGGCTGATCGGCTTTGGTCAGGCCATGCAGTTCTTCGTCGTCGAAGGCGATGACGAACAGCAGGTGCTGGAGCGCGAGGAAGCGTTGGCTCGGGTGTTGGGCGAGCGCAGTACCTGGCTGGCGGTGTCCCGCTTCGTCCCATCCGCGCGCAAGCAGGCGGACACTGCCCGTCTGGTCGAAGACGCCCTGATCTGTCCCCACCTGGCGGCCTACCGCACCCAATTGGGGATGGCGTCGCCGCCGTCCGAGGCGGCACCGGCCCGCCCGCTGGCGGTCGCCGATATTCGTGCCGTCGGCGCGTTGCCGTTCCTCGATCTGCTGATCGTGAACGACCGCCTGCATGTGGTCAGCCTGGACGTCGGCGCCGATGTGGCCGCCCTGCGCGCGGCCACCCGTGACCTGCCCGGCGTGCGGCTGGTCGATCCCACCGGGGATATCAGCCACCTGCTCGGGGTTTATCGTGTTCGCGCCATGCAGTTGCTGGCGCTGTCCTGCGCCCTGATGGCACCGCTGCTGGTGTGGCGCTATGGGCTGCGCGGCGGTGCGGCGGTGCTGACCCCGGCCGTGGCGGCGCTGGCGCTGACTCCGCTGCTGTTGGCGCTGATGGGGGTGGAGTTCAGCTTCTTCTCGGCCATGGCGCTGGTGCTGGTGCTGTCCACCGCCACGGATTACGCCATCTTCTTCGCCGAGGATCAGGACCGCGATCCGGTCACCTTGTTCTCGGTGTTCCTGGCGATGGCGACCACCTTGCTGTCTTTCGGACTGCTGGTGTTCAGCGATCTGGCGGCGGTCCGCGCCTTTGGCGCCACCATGCTGGTGGGCGTGTCGCTGGCGTTTCTGTTCGCTCCCATGGCGGTGTGGAAGCGATGGAAACGCCCGGAAAGGTAAGATATTTTCCCGCACTCGGAGATCATGCGTTCGCTATGCGTATAAAAGCTGTCCTGTTGCTGCTGTTCGCCCTGACCGGCTGTGCCGTCCCGCCGCCGCCGCTGCCAAGCGGTTCGGTGGGGGTGGCGCCGGGCGTCACTCTGGCTTTGCCGGCGCCGGGCGACCTTGGCCGCGAGGTGGACGCCGTGCAGATGGTCAGCGCCCGCCACGGCGCCGACACCTGGGTGTTCGAAGGGCGGCTGTCGGTGCGACCGGATGAACTGCGGCTGGCCTGTCTGGACGGCATGGGGCGTCGCGCGCTGACGGTAGCGTGGGCGGGTGGACGGCTGCAGGTGGAGCGGGCGCCATGGGTTCCCGAATCCCTGCGCGCCGAGAACATCCTGGCCGACATCGTGATGCTGTATTGGCCGGAAGCGGTGGTGCGCCAGGCCCTGCAGGGGGCCGCGTTGCGCCAGGACGGCGCCGGGCGCGGCATCGGCGACGCCATCGCCATTTCGTGGGCGGGCGATCCGTGGAACGGCTCCGCCCGACTGCACAACATCGCGTGGGATTACGAATTGAACGTGCAGTCGGTGACGGTCGGGCCATGACGGACGAATTCTGCCTTTCGGCGATGGCGGTGGCGTCGTGCCTGGGTTTGGGCAAGTCCGCCACCATCGCCCCGCTGCTGGCCGGCGACCGCTCCGGCATCGTTCTGCGCGACGGCACTCTGCCGGGGCGGCCGGTGCCGCTGGGATGCCTGCCGCAGCCATTGCCGCCGCTGCCGGAGCGGCTGCGGGGATGGGACAGCCGCAACAACCGGCTGCTTGCCCTGCTGGCCGCCGAGATGGCGCCCGACATCGACGCCGCCATCCGCCGTTTCGGCGCCCACCGTATCGCCGTGGTGATCGGCACCAGCACCTCGGGCATCGCCGAGGGCGAGGCAGCCATCGCCCACCATCTGGCCAATGCCACCTGGCCCGACGGCTTCCATTACCGCCAACAGGAAACCGGCAGCGGCGCCGCCTTCCTGGCCGAGTTGCTGGGCTTGGGCGGTCCGGCCTATGTGGTGGCGACCGCCTGTTCGTCCAGTGCCAAGGCGCTGGCCTGCGGCCGCCGCCTGATCCGCGCCGGCTTGGCCGACGCCGCCATCGTCGGCGGGGCGGACACGCTGTGCCGTATGACCGTCTGCGGCTTCAGCGCGCTAGAGGCGCTGTCGCCCACGCCGTGCAATCCGTTCAGCGCCAATCGCGCGGGCATCACCATCGGCGAGGGCGGCGCGTTGTTCCTGCTGAGTCCGGATCGTGCCGAGGTGGCGTTCGCCGGTCAGGCGGAAAGCTCGGATGCCTACCATATCAGCGCGCCGGAACCCGAAGGACGCGGCGCCGTGTCGGCCATGGCCGGCGCCCTGGCCGATGCCGGACTGGCGCTGGGGGACATCGCCTATGTCAACCTGCACGGCACCGCGACACCGCTGAACGACGCCATGGAATCCAAGGCCATGGCGGAAGTGTTCGGGTCTCTTGCCCCTCCCGCCAGTTCGACCAAGGCGATGACCGGGCACACCCTGGGCGCCGCCGGTGCGGTCGAGGCCGCCTTCCTGTGGCTGACCCTGTCGCGGCAGTGGAACCCGCAGGGCCAGCTGCCGCCCCATCTGTGGGACGGCGTCTTCGATCCCGCGTTGCCGCGCCTGAATTTCGTCATGCCGGGCGCGCGGCTGGGTGATGGCCCCGCCGCCGCTCTCAGCAATTCCTTCGCCTTTGGCGGCAGCAATTGCTGCCTCGTTCTCAGCCGCACCGGGGGATACCCATGAAGCCCTGTCCATGGCCGGTCGCCGATCTGCTGCCGCATCAGTCGCCCATGCTTCTGCTGCAGGGAGTGTTGGGCTATGACGACACCACGGTGGTGACAACCGCCAATCTGGGCGACGACAATCCGTTCATGACGCCGCACGGCTTGCCCGCCCATGTGGGTGTCGAACTGATGGCCCAGACCTGCGGCGCCTGGGTCGGGGTGCATGCCCTGGAAAACGGCGAGCCGGTTCGCCTTGGCTATTTGCTGGGAACCCGGCGCTATTTGGCGACGGTCGACTGGTTCGGGGGCGACGATCCACTAGAGGTGTCCGCCAGCGTGGTTTTCCGCGACCAGGGCATGGGCGTGTTCGACTGCAGCATCGCCGCCAACGGCCAAACCCTGGCAACCGCCCAACTGACCTTGTTCCAGCCTGAAGAGGAAGCCTGATGTCGAGAACCGTCCTCGTGACCGGAGCCAGCAAGGGCATCGGCGCGGCCATCGCCGAAAAACTGGCCGCCGACGGCTTCCAGGTGGTGGTGCACTACCATTCCGACCGTGCCGGCGCCGAAGCCACGCTGGAACGCTGCGGCGGCAACGGTCGCCTGATCCGCTTCGACATCGCCGACCGCGACGGTTGCCGCCAGGCGCTTGAGGCCGACATGGCCGAGCACGGCGTTCTGTGGGGGGCGGTGCTGAATGCCGGCATTTGCCGCGACGTCGCCTTTCCCGCCATGGAGGACGAGGACTGGGACGGCGTGATGCAGACCAATCTCGACGGCTTCTACAACGTGCTGCGGCCGGTGGTGATGCCCATGGTGTCGGCCCGCAAGGGCGGCCGCATCGTCACCCTGTCGTCGGTGTCGGGGCTGATGGGCAATCGTGGACAGGTCAACTACTCCGCCGCCAAGGCCGGCATCATCGGCGCCACCAAGGCGTTGGCGCTGGAACTGGCCAAGCGCAACATCACCGTCAACTGCGTCGCCCCCGGTCTGGTGGACACCAGCATGATCGCCGAGGTGCCGATGGAAGAGGCGTTGAAGCTGGTGCCCATGCGCCGGGTCGGCCGACCCGAGGAAGTGGCGGCGGTGGTCGGCTTCCTGTGTTCGGACGGCGCCGCCTATGTCACCCGTCAGGTGATCTCGGTCAACGGGGGCATGGCGTGATGCGGCGCGTCGTCGTGACCGGCATGGGCGGCATCACCGCCCTGGGCAGCCGTTGGCAAGACATCTCGGCGGCCCTGCGCGCCGGCCGCACCGGCATCCGCAACATGGGGCCGGATTGGGATCGCTTCGCCGGGGTCAATACCCGCCTGGGCGCCCCGGTGCTGGATTTCACCATGCCCGATCACTGGTCGCGCAAGAAGACCCGGACCATGGGCCGGGTCGCCACCCTGGCGGTCGCCGCCACCGAATCCGCCCTGACCGATGCCGGGCTGTTGGGCGATCAGGTGATCACCAGCGGCCGCACCGGCGCGGCGTTCGGCTCGTCCTTCGGCAGTCCCGATTCGGTGCTGGGGTTCTACGAACTGAAGATGAACGGTGCTTCCAAGCATCTCAACGCCACCACCTACATCCAGATGATGGGCCACACTACGCTGGTCAACGTCGGGCTGTTCTTCGGCATCACCGGCCGCATGATCCCGACCTCCAGCGCCTGCACGTCGGGCAGCCAGGCCATCGGCTACGCCGCCGAGGCCATTCGCTGGGGCAAGGCCGACGTCATGCTGGCGGGCGGTGCCGAGGAGTTGGACATCACCGATTCCGCCGTGTTCGACACGTTGTTCGCGACCTCGGTGCGCAACGACGCGCCGCATTTGTCGCCGCGCCCGTTCGACCGCGACCGCGACGGGCTGGTGATCGGCGAGGGTGCCGCCACCCTGGTCCTCGAGGAATACGAACGCGCCAAGGCGCGGGGCGCCACCATCTACGCCGAGGTGGTGGGCTTCGCCACCAATGCCGACGGCAACCACGTCACGCAGCCGCAGCCGAAGACCATGGAAGTGGCCCTGCGCCTGGCGCTGGAGGATGCCGGCCTGCCGCCCGAAGCCATCGGCGTGGTCAGCGGTCACGGCACCGCCACCGAAGGCGGCGACATCGCCGAAACCCAGGCGACCCGGGCGGCGTTCGGCCGGCCGGTGCCGATGTACTCGCTGAAGGGGCATTTCGGCCATTCGCTGGGGGCCTGCGGCGCCATGGAGGTGTGGCTGGGCATCGAGATGATGCGGGAAGGGTGGTGCTGCGCCACCGCCAACCTGGACAACGTCGATCCGCGTTGCGGCGATCTCGACTACCTCATGGGCGAAGCACGGCCGCTGGACACCGAATATTTCATGTCCAACAATTTCGCCTTCGGCGGGGTCAATACCTCGCTGATCCTGAAAAGGCACCCGTCATGATGAACCTCCGCATTCCGCTGCTTTGCATCCTGTTGTCGGGTGTCCTGGCCGCGCCGGCCGTCGCCGAGGACCAGGCACCGCAATCGACAGCGTCCGAGGTCAAGGAAGGGGTCAAGGAAGGCGCCCGCACCGTCGGCCACGCCACCCGCGATGCCACCCGCGCCGTTGGCCACGCCACCCGCGACACCGCCAAGGCGATCGGTCACGGCACCCGCGATGCCGCCCGCGAGACCAAGTCGGCGGTGAAGAAGGCGTGGAACGATGTGGTCGGGAAAAGCTCGGACCAGTGATGGATCAGGACTCTATGGCGGCGCACATCCTGTGGCATAAGGGGCCGACCACGTCACGGGAACTCAGTCGCACATGATACGTTTCGATAACATCAGCAAGCAAAGTGGCCATCGGATCCTGTTCTTCGAAGCGTCGGCCGCGCTTAATCGGGGCGAGAAGATCGGCCTTGTCGGTCCCAACGGTGCCGGCAAGACCACGCTGTTCCGCATGATTACGGGCGACGAGTTGCCGGATGACGGCCAGGTGGCGATCGAAAAGAACGTCTCGATCGGCTATTTCAATCAGGACGTGGGCGAGATGTCCGGCCGCAGTGCGGTGGCGGAAGTCATGGACGGGGCCGGGCCGGTCAGCACCGTGGCGGCGGAATTGGCGGACCTCGAGGCGGCCATGGCCGATCCCGACCGCGCCGACGACATGGACGCCATCATCGAGCGCTATGGCGAGGTGCAGGCGCGCTTCGAGGAACTGGGCGGTTACGAACTGGAGGGCCGGGCGCGCGAAGTGCTGGCCGGCCTCAGCTTCAGCCAGGAAATGATGGACGCCGACGTCGGTGGCCTGTCGGGCGGCTGGAAGATGCGCGTGGCGCTGGGCCGCATCCTGCTGATGCGCCCCGACGCCATGCTGCTGGACGAACCCAGCAACCACTTGGACCTGGAAAGCCTGATCTGGCTCGAGGGCTTCCTCAAGGGCTATGACGGCGCGTTGCTGATGACCTCGCACGATCGCGAGTTCATGAACCGGATCGTCACCAAGATCATCGAGATCGATGGCGGAACGCTGAACAGCTATTCCGGCGATTACGAATTCTACGAGCGGCAGCGGGCGCAGAACGAAAAGCAGCAGCAGGCGCAGTTCGAACGCCAGCAGGCCATGTTGGCGAAAGAGATCAAGTTCATCGAACGCTTCAAGGCCCGTGCCTCGCACGCGGCCCAGGTGCAAAGCCGGGTGAAGAAGCTGGATAAGATCGAGCGCTTCGAGCCGCCGAAGCGCCGCCAGACGGTGGTGTTCGATTTCCCGGCGGCGCCGCGCTCGGGCGAGGACGTGGCAGTGCTGAAGAACGTCCACAAGGGCTATGGCAGTCGCACCATCTATCAGGGACTCGACCTCACCATCCGCCGCAAGGAACGTTGGTGCGTCATGGGCGTCAACGGCGCCGGCAAGTCGACGCTGCTGAAGCTGGTGACCGGCACGACCGATCCGGATGCCGGCACCGTCGCCGTCGGCGGCAGCGTCAAGATGGGCTATTTCTCGCAGCACGCCATGGAGCTGCTGGATGGCGACGCCACCATCTTCGAATCGCTGGAAAGCTCGTTTCCCACGGCGAACCAGGGATCGCTGCGGGCGCTGGCTGGCTGTTTCGGCTTTTCCGGCGACGACGTGGAAAAGAAGTGCCGCGTCCTGTCGGGTGGTGAGAAGGCCCGGCTGGTGATGGCGACCATGCTGTTCAACCCGCCCAATTTCCTGGTGCTGGACGAGCCGACCAACCACCTTGATCTCGACACCAAGGAAATGCTGATCAAGGCGCTGGCGGCCTATGAGGGCACCATGCTGTTCGTGTCGCACGACCGCCATTTCCTGGCGACCCTGTCCAACCGGGTGCTGGAACTGACGCCCGAAGGCATCCACCAGTACAGCGGCGGCTATACGGAATATGTGGCAAGCACCGGTCAGGAAGCGCCCGGGCTGCATAGCTAAGTTTGAATAACGCGCCGCACCCCGAAGGGGGCGGCGCGTTATGTGCCGGCTCGGAAGCCGTGGCGGCGTCGCCGTGAATGGCGCGCGCCCAACCATAGAGCGGATAGCCTAAACGATGGTCCGCACGATGCCACCCTCGGCGCGGAGGGCGGCGCCGTTGGTCGCCGACGCCTGGGTCGAGCAAACATAGACCACCATGTTGGCGATCTCCTCGACCGAGGCGAAGCGCTGGATCAATGAGGTTGGGCGGTGTTCCTTGACGAACCCGGCGGCCATCTCGTCGGCACTCTTCCCGGCCTGGGCGGCCATGGATTGCAGGAAGCCTTCGACGCCGTCCGAGCGGGTCGGGCCGGGCAGCACGGAATTGACCGTCACGCCGGTGCCGCCGGTCAATTCCGCCAGCCCGCGGGAGACGGCCAATTGAGCGGTCTTCGAGAAACCGTAATGGATCATCTCCTTGGGGATATGGACGGCGGACTCGGAGCTGATAAAGACGATGCGGCCCCAGTTGCGATCGAGCATCCCCCGCATGTAGGCCCGGGACAGACGGACCCCGGACATGACATTGGTCTCGAAGAACCGGGTCCAATCCTCGTCAGGGATGTCGAAAAAGTCCTTGGGTTCGAAGATGCCCGCGTTGTTGACCAGGATGTCGACGGCAGGCAGGGACTTGATCACCGCCGCGCAGCCATCCGCCGACGACAGGTCACCGGCAACACCGTCGACCTGGGCGCCGGGCAGGGCCTGACGCAGCTTGGCGACGGCGGCCTGCACCGTGGCGTCCTTGCGGCCGTTGAGGAAAACCTTGGCACCCGACTCGGCCAAGCCGTGGGCGATGGCAAAGCCGATGCCGGCGGTCGATCCGGTTACCAGGGCGGTCTTGCCGGACAGGTCAATCTTCATGATGCGCTCCTGTGTTGTTCCCGCCGGGCCAATGGCTTTTGGGAAAGTTGACGTCAATCATGTGGTGATGTTTCGGCCAAATCCGCGCTGAGGATGCTGCAGGCTATCCATCGGACATAAGGATGGTTCCGCTCTGCAAGCACCGTTGAAAATGGACTGAGGGCCGGCTCTTGCGAGTCGGCCCTCAGCTTCTGAACGGAGGGAGAGGAGATCACCCCCGTTTCACACGTCGGCATACATACGGCCGCGACGTTCTTGCCCCTCAATGGCCGTATGTCAGCACATTACGAGCAGCCTGTCGTACCGCCGCAGGTGTCGCACTTCAGGCAGGTGCCGTTGCGCACCAGGGTGAAGTTGCCGCATTCGGGGCAGGCGTCGCCCTCGTAGCCCTTCATGCGGGCGTGGCGGATTTGTTCGGCGCGGGCGTCGAACTCCTGGATGGCGGTTTCGGTGTCCACTTCCAGCGCCATCACCGGTTGGCTGATGGGGGTGTTGGTGGTGCCGGACAGTTCGGCCGACAGGCCGGCGGCGGCGGTGGCGCCGCCTTTGACCACTAGGAACTTGGAGCGGACATAGCCCTTGGAGGCGACGCGCTCGACCACCGCGCCCAGGGCGGCCTGAATGCCCGGCCCCTCGGCGTTGGTGCCGCGACCCACGGTGTCGGGGGTCAGATCGGCCGGTTCCACATGGGCGAGGTCGTTGCGCGACAGGTAGGAAATCGCCAGCTCGCGGAAGATGTAGTCGAGGATCGACGTCGCCATCTTGATGGTGTCGTTGCCTTCGACCATGCCCGAGGGTTCGAAGCGGGTGAAGGTGAACGCCTCGACGAATTCCTCGAGCGGCACGCCGTATTGCAGGCCGATGGAAATGGCGATGGCGAAGTTGTTCATCATGGCGCGGAAGGCGGCGCCTTCCTTGTGCATGTCGATGAAGATCTCGCCGCACTTGCCGTCTTCGTATTCGCCGGTGCGCAGATAGACCTTGTGGCCGCCGACGATGGCCTTTTGGGTGTAGCCCTTGCGGCGATCGGGCAGCTTGCGCCGGGCGGCGGCGATGACGCGCTCGACGATGCGCTCGGCGACGATCTCGGCGCGGGCGGCCAGCGGCGCCTCGGCCACCGCTTCCTCCAGCGCACCGGCATCGTCCAGCACGGCGGCCTGCAACGGCTGGCTCAGCTTGGAGCCGTCGCGATACAGCGCGTTGGCCTTCAGGCCCAGGCGCCACGACAGCATGTAGGCGTTCTTGCAGTCGTCGACGCTGGCCGAGTTCGGCATGTTGATGGTCTTGGAGATGGCGCCCGAGATGAACGGCTGCGCCGCCGCCATCATGCGGATATGGCTGTCGACCGACAGATAGCGCGTGCCGATCTTGCCGCAGGCGTTGGCGCAGTCGAACACCGGCAGATGCTCGGCCTTCAGGAAGGGCGCGCCTTCCAGGGTCATGGCGCCGCAGCAATAGGTGTTGGCGGCGTCGATCTCGGCGCGCGAGAAGCCCAGATGGGCCAGCATGTCGAACGACAGATCGTCCAGCTTGGCGCGCGGAATGCCCAGCGTGCCGGTGCAGAAATCCTCACCCAGCGCGTACTTGTTGAAGACGAACTTGATGTCGAAGGCGGCTTCCAGGGTCTGCTCCAGTCGCTCCAGCGCGGCGTCGTCGAAGCCCTTGGCCTTCAGGCGCTCGTGGTTGACGCCGGGGGCGTCGCGCAGGGTGGCGTGGCCGACCGCGTAGCGGATCATCTCGGCGATGTCGTTTTCCGAGTAGCCCAGCGTGCGCAGGGCGTCGGGGACCATGCGGTTGATGATCTTGAAATAACCGCCGCCGGCCAGCTTCTTGAACTTCACCAGGGCGAAGTCCGGCTCGATGCCGGTGGTGTCGCAATCCATCACCAGGCCGATGGTGCCGGTGGGGGCGACGACGGTGGCCTGGGCGTTGCGGAAGCCGTTCTTCTCGCCCATGCCCAGCGCATTGTCCCAGGCCAGGCGCGCGGCGGCGACGATGGTGGGGTCGGGGCAATTCTCGGCGTCCAGCGGCACCGGGCTGATGTCCAGCCCCTCGTAGCCCGAGGTCAGGCCATAGGCGGCGCGGCGATGGTTACGGATGACCTTCAGCATGCCGTCCTTGTTGGCGGCGTAGCCGGGGAAGGCCCCCAGTTCGCCGGCCATCTCGGCCGAGGTCATATAGGATTCTCCGGTCATCAGCGCGGTGATCGCGCCGATCAGGGCGCGGCCCTTGTCGGAATCGTAGGACAGGCCCGACGCCATCAGCAGGCCGCCCACATTGGCGTAGCCCAGGCCGAGGGTGCGGAAGTCATAGGACAACTGGGCGATCTTCTCGCTGGGGAACTGGGCCATCAGCACCGAGATTTCCAGCACCATGGTCCACAGCCGGCAGGCGTGGCGGAAGCCCTCGATGTCGAAGCTGCCGTCCTTGCTGCGGAAACACATCAGGTTGAGCGACGCCAGATTGCAGGCGGTGTCGTCCAGGAACATGTATTCCGAGCAGGGGTTGGACGCATTGATGCGGCCGGACTCGGGGCAGGTGTGCCAGTCGTTGATGGTGGTGTCGAACTGGATGCCCGGATCGGCGCAGGCCCAGGCGGCCTCGCCGATGCGCTCCCACAGCTCGCGCGCCTTCAGGGTCTTCTTGACCTTGCCCGAGGTGCGGTGCTGCAGCACCCAATCCTTGTCTTCCATCACCGCGTTGAGGAAGTCGTCGGTGACGCGGACGGTGTTGTTGGAGTTCTGGCCGGAAACGGTCAGGTAGGCCTCGGAATCCCAATCGGTGTTGAACACCGGGAACTCGATCTGCTCATAACCCTGGCGCGCGAACTGGATGACGCGCTGGATGTAGTTTTCCGGAATCATCACCGCGCGGGCGGCCAGGATGGCCTTGCGCAGGTTCTTGTTCTGCTTGGGGTCGAAGCGGGCCTCGCTGTCGGCGGCGCCGTCCCAGGTGTTGCAGGCGGTCATCACCTCGGCCAGGTGCTTCTGGGCCAGCTTCGAGCCGGCCACCAGGGCGGCGACCTTCTGCTCTTCCTTGACCTTCCAGTTGATGAATTCCTCGATGTCGGGATGGTCGACGTCGACCACCACCATCTTGGCGGCGCGCCGCGTGGTGCCGCCCGACTTGATGGCGCCGGCGGCGCGGTCGCCGATCTTGAGGAAGCTCATCAGGCCCGACGACCGGCCGCCGCCCGACAGGCGCTCGCCGGCGCCGCGCAGCTTGGAGAAGTTGGTGCCGGTGCCCGAGCCGTACTTGAACAGGCGCGCCTCGCGCACCCACAGGTCCATGATGCCGCCTTCGTTCACCAGATCGTCCTCGATGGACTGGATGAAGCAGGCGTGCGGCTGGGGATGCTCGTAGGACGACTTGGAGCGGGTCAGCTTGCCGGTCTTGTAATCGACGTAATAGTGGCCCTGGCCGGGGCCGTCGATGCCATAGGCCCAATGCAGGCCGGTGTTGAACCATTGCGGGGAATTGGGGGCGCCCATCTGGGCCGCCAGCATGAAGGCCATTTCGTCGCGGAAGCTGCGCGCGTCTTCCTCGGCGGCGAAATAGCCGCCCTTCCAACCCCAATAGGTCCAGGTGCCGGCCAGGCGGTCGAACACCTGCTTGGCGCTGTGTTCGCCGACGATACGCTCGGCTTCGGGCAGCTTGGCCAGGGCTTCGGCGTCGGGTTCATGGCGCTGCAGCCATTCGGGCACGCCCTTTTCGGCGACGCGCTTCAGGCGCGCCGGCACCCCGGCCTTGCGGAAATACTTCTGCGCCAGCACGTCACAGGCCACCTGCGACCATTCAGCCGGGACCTCGATGTCGTTGGCCGAAAACACCACCGACCCGTCGGGATTGCGAATTTCGCTCGACGCGGTACGGAACTCCAGGCCGCTATAGGCGGTCTGCCCGGACTTGGTGAAGTGACGTTGGACGCGCATTGTTGCCCCTCTGTGTGTCGGTGGTGCCTGTGGCGATACCCGGTGGCGACAGCGGTTTCCGAGGGAATCCCCTTATTCCCCCTCGGCTCGCGCAGCTCACAACATCTTGTGGCTCGCCCCCAAACGACGCGCAGATTATGCCGGTGGCCGGACCGGTTCAACAAGATTTTGTCTCTTTTTTGTAAACGGGGCACATTATATAGACGCAAAAAATGCGGTGTTTTATCGATATGTGCGTCATTCTTCGCCAGCCTCTGGACGCGTCGGCCAGCTTTTGCCATAGTCCGCCCCTGCAAGCGCCACCAACCACTCCATGAGCAGAGAGCGGGGACGAGATGACCAGCTTTGGCACTCTGATGTACACCTGGGCCAAGGGCCGCCTGGTGGGTACCGACACCAACGGCAACCGCTATTACGTGGAGCGCAGCGCGCCCAAGAATCAGCGCGGCAAGCGTTGGGTGATTTTCAACGGCCCGACCGAGGCGTCGACCATTCCGCCCGAGTGGCACGCCTGGTTGCACCACACCTCCGATAAGCCGCTGACCGACATGCCGCGCCAGCCCTGGCAGAAGCCGCACCAGGCCAATGCCACCGGCACCAGCGGCGCCTATCTGCCGCCGGGCCATGACCTGCGCGGCGGCAAGCGCGAGCGCGCTGCCGGCGACTACGAGGCGTGGCAGCCCTGATCGCGGCGGCAAAGGGGGCTGGTGGCATGGTCACCAAGGGCGGACATCGCGATACCATCATCGGTGCCATCGTCGTCGTGGTGGCTGCGCTGCTGTTCGCCCTGGTCTATGCCAAGGAAGACTCTCCGCGCAAAGGGGTCGAGGCCGGCTATGTGCTGACGGCGCGCTTCAGCCGCGCCGACGGCATCGCCATCGGCAGCGACGTGCGCCTGTCCGGCGTGTCGGTGGGCAAGGTGGTCGGGCAAAGCCTGGCGCCGGACTACCGCGCCATCCTGACCGTGCGCATCGCCACCAACATCAAGCTGACGGCCGATACCGCCGCCGCCATCCAGACCGATGGTCTGCTGGGCGCCAAGTATATCGAGCTGAAGCCGGGCGGCGACGATGCGGTGCTGAAGCCGGGCCAGGAAATCGCCTATACCCAGGACGCCATGGTGCTGGAAGACCTGGTGGACATGATCATCCAGCAAGCCAAGGCCAAGCGCGGTTATGCCGGCAAGCCGGTGCCGTCGATCACCAATTAAGGCCGGCACCAATTAAGGCCCGAGGGGAACATGGGACGTAATCTGATCGAAACGGTCATGGGGGCGGTGGTGCTGGCGGTTGCCGGCTTCTTCCTCGTCTTCGCCTACAACCATGCCGACCTCAAGCAGGTCAGCGGCTACGAGATCACCGCCCAGTTCGCCAGCGTCGGCGGCCTGGACACCGGTGCCGACGTCCGCATCAACGGCATCAAGGTAGGCACCGTCGCCGGCCACGCCCTCAACCCCGCCACCTTCAACGCCGAAGTGCGCCTGACCATCCTGCCCGAGATTCGCCTGCCCAAGGACACGGTGGCGACCATCGCCAGCGAGGGCCTGCTGGGCGGCAAGTTCCTCAAGCTGGAACCGGGCCGCTCGGCCGAGCGCATCCCCGAGGGCGGCGCCATCACCAAGACCAAGGATTACAAGTCCATCGAAGAGATGGTGGGCCAACTGATCTTCCTGGCCACGTCGGACAGCCCGCCGCCGCCGGCGGCGCCGATGCCGGCGCCGGAAGCCGGCATCGGGCAGTAACCCTTAGAACAGCGAAGCGCCGCCGGGCCAGCTCAGGGCAGGAATGACCGGGCAAGTTTTGCCGTCCTGGTCATTTTTGCCGCCCTGCTGAGCGGTGGCCGTGGCGGCGCTGGCAGTGGTCGTTCCCTTGGCGTTCGCGTCCTTGCCGTCCTTGCCATCCTGCTGTTTGGCGGTTTCCTCCTGCATGCGGCGGTCGACTTCTTCCTGGATCTTCTTTTCCAGGATCTCGCGCATGACGGAAGACAGACGGCTGAGGCTATCCTCGTCCACGCCCATTTCGGCCATCACCTGCTGACGCAGTTTTTCCTTCAGCGCCTCGATTTGCGTGTCGCGCGCCCAGGTGGTGAAGCCTTTGGACTTGATGGCGTCTATTTCGCTGTCATGCTGTTGCCGGCGCTGCTCGGCCTGTTGGTTGGCGCGTTGGGCGGCACTCAGCACCTCGCCGAAGGCGCCGCTTCCGATGGCGTTGGAGCTGCCCGAGCCGGTCGGCGCGGATGTCGAGGATGAGTTTTTGATGGCGTCGATCATCGTTATCGGCTCCGAGTATAGCTGCGCGTATCACGTGCAAGCTTCGGGCCAGTCGGAAGGGAGGAAGCGGTGGTGAGAGCCTTGGTGCTGATGGCCTGCCTGCTGGCGGCCGGTTGCGTCGAAGTCACGCGGTTCACCGGCGACGGCGGCGACATCTATTACGCCGATTGCGACAACCCGGTCCGTTTGCAAAGCTGCCGTGCGGCGCTGGAATCCACTTGCCCCAATGGGTACGATCTCGTCCAGACGGCGACCCGCAATGAAGGCGGGCGCACCGTTCCCACCAAATCCGGATATTTCCGATGCCGATGATCCGTTTCCGTATGTGTTGCGCAGCCCTTGGCCTGGGGCTGGCCGTTCCGGCCGCCGCCTTGGCGCAGTCGACGCCCGAGCTGTCGTTGGACGTGGCCGTGCTGCAGGGCCTGGACAAGGTGACGGCGCACGTCGTCACCATCGAGGCGCCGGTGGGCCGCCCGGTCCGCTTCGGCACTCTCGAAATCATTGCCCGGTCGTGCAAGAAGCGCCGCCCCGAGGAAAACCCGGAAAGCGCCGCCTTCCTCGACATCTGGGAATTGCGCAGCGACCAGCCGGCGCAAAGCCTGTTCCGTGGTTGGATGTTCGCCTCCAGCCCGGCGCTGTCGGCCATGGAGCATCCGGTCTATGACGTCCGCGTGCTCGATTGCGAAAGCTCGCGCTGATCAGGCCCTGATCTCGGCTTCGGCCAGCGCTTCCTCCCAACGGACGCTGCCGCGCGGAAATACCGCCGGCACGTCCACCGCCGCCGCCAGCAGCTTCAGGTATTGGTGGCGGGGGATTTCCAGCGCGCCGAAGCGGCTCAGGTGGTCGGTGACGAACTGGGTGTCCAGCAGGCGATAGCCCGCGCGTTTCAGCCGGGCGACCAGATCGACCAGCGCCACCTTCGAGGCGTCGGTTTCACGGCTGAACATGCTTTCCCCGAAAAATGCTGATCCCAGCGACAGGCCGTAAAGCCCGCCGACCAGCCGGCCATCGCGCCATGTCTCGACCGAATGGGCCATGCCCAGGTGATACAGCTCGACGAACAGGCGCACGATCTCGTCGTTGATCCAGGTGTCGGGGCGTTCGTCGGTGGATTGGGCGCAGCCCTGCATCACCTCTTCGAAGGCGGTATCCACCCGGATCTCGAACGGTTGGCGCTTGAGGGTCTTGCGCAGCGACCGTGGCAGGTGAAAGGCCTCCAGCGGCAGGATGCCGCGCTGGTCGGGGTCGATCCAGTACAGCCGCTGATCGGTACGCGACCGCGCCATGGGAAAAATCCCCATGGCATAGGCGCGCAGCAAAAGATCAGAGGTCAATGGGCGCATCCGTTCGTCCTTCCCGGCGTCCTCCTGATAGGTATTACGCCGGGGCGGAATTTCCAGCCAGAGGAAAGCGATCGCCGTTGCCGTCGGGCAGGACGAAGTGAATGTCGCAGCCCCGGCCCGCCCGCGAGCCGGCCCAGATGCGGCCGCCATGGCCCTGGACGATGACCCGGCACAACGGCAGTCCCAGGCCGGTGGAATCGGGGTCGCGGTCACGGGCGGTTTCGAACGCCCGAAAAAGCTGGTCGTTGCTGACCGGCGGCAGGCCGGGGCCATCGTCCGCGACGGTGAAGCGCCAGCCGTCGCCGTCGCGTTCGGCCTCGACCGTCACGGTGACCGGCCGCTCGCGGGCGGCGTGGGTGGCGGCGTTGGCAAATAGTTGCAGGAACAGTTCCAGCAGCATGTCGCGATCGGCCGGCAAGCGGGGCAGGGTGCCGATGCGGAACGTCACCCGTTCGCCCCACACATCGCTGATCGAGGCGGCGGCGCCGCGCGCGATCTCGCCGCTGTCCAGCTCGCGCAGGCGCGGCGTGTCGGACAGGGTGGCGACAAAGCGCTGATAGTCGCGCATCAGCGCGCGCAAATGGATGCCGCCGGCGGTGATGTAGCCCAGCCAGTGGTCGCATTCCTCGCTTTGTCCGGCGGCCATCTCTTTCACGGCGGCGATGCGGTCGTTCAGGCTGCGCAGCGGCGCTTGCATGTCGGCGGCGATCAGGCGGATCAAATCCTGCATCTGGGCATTGGCATCGGCCAGCCGCACGGCGCGCTGGCTGGCGGCGTGATGGGCGGCGGCCAGGCCGGAGGTGCGCTTGGCGACCTCGGCGGCCAATTGTCCACGATAGCGCGACAGCTTCTGGGCGCGGCGGTCGGCGCGCCAGGCCCAGGCGAACAGGATCGCCGACGACAGCAGCGCCAGTCCGCTGGCCATGACGGCGACCACCTTCCATTGCGCTAGCGCCCGCTGGCGGGAATAGCCCGAGGTCACCAGCAACGGAAAACCGTCGATGACGCGATAGCCCAGCAGCTTTTCGTTGCCGTCGGTCTTGGACACCAGGCGGGCGACGCCGGACGGCGCTTGCGGCAGATGCTTGGTGAACAGGTCGCTGTTCGAGATGTCGAGGCCGAATTTTTCGGTGTGCTTGGGCGCGCGGGCGACCAGGCGGCCCTTGAGGGTAATGACGGCGCTGCCGCCGTCCGCATCCAGCAGCAGCATTTCCAGATAGCTGCCGTAAAGATCGGTTTCCACCGCAGCGACGACAACGCCGTCGAACTGGCCGGCCGGCCCGATCAACGGGCGGCTGAAATGGATCAGGCGCTCGCCGGTCGGTCCCTCGGGTCGGGGCTGGCCGATTACCACCAGGTCACGCTTGCGCGCCGCGGCCTGGTCCTGGAAGAAGTCCCGGTCGGCGATGGAATGGGCATGCACGGGCGTGCCGTCGGCGCTCCAACTCCATGGCGTCGTCATGCCGTTGGCATCGGCCACCGACAACTGGCGGATTTCCGGCACGGTTTCCATGCGCGACAGCAAACGGTCGTGGAATTCGCTTGAGGTATGGCGGCCGTCTTCCACCGCCAGGGCCAGGTCGTCCAGCAGGATGCCGATGCGGCGGAACGATGCCTGCAGATGGCGTTCCAGGGAATTGGCGACGGCGCTGGTCAGTGTCTCGGCCGAACGCAGGGAATTGTAGTAATCGGCGCGCACCTGCCACGCATTGCCCCCCAGCAGGGTCAAGGCGACCACGGCGGCGATGGCGCGGGCGGTATAGGTGGAGTGGTCGTTCTTGGACGCAGGTTCGGGTTCGGGCGCCGGCACCGGTGCCGGCGTTTCCTCGGCGTCCTGTCCGGATTGCCGGATGGTCCAGGTCAGCGTCTCGACGTGCTTTTCGAAATCGGTCAACAGCCGCTTGAGCGCGAGACCCTGGCGCCCCAAATCCTCGATCGCGTCCTGCAAGGCCGGTGGGCAACTGGGCAGCGAGCGCGGGATCATCTGGCCGCAACTGACCACGGCGCGCAACGGTTCCTGCAGGTGGTGCGAGGTGACCAGGGTTAGCCGCTTCAGTTCGTCGTTGATGCGGCCCAGGCGGGTGGCCCGGCTTTCGGCCAGGGCGCGGGCGTCCTCCAGCGCGCGGCTGCGCTGCAGGACCGCATCCTCCATGAATGACTGCTGCTGCCCCAGAATGTCCTCGTGGCGGGCGATGCGGCGGGTCCAGTACAGCAACATGCAGGAAAACAACGCCATCAACGCCAGTTCGACCGTCGCCATGCGGCGCCATTCACCCAGCGTGCGGGCGGTGGAGATGCCGGCGGTGACCATCAGCGAGAATTCCGGCATCACCCGATAGGCCACCAGCTTTTCGACTTCGCCGGCTTCGGCGTCCAGATGGGCGATGCCGATCGGCGCCTGCGGCAGCCAGGTGCGGAACAGCGCGCCGGTGGAAACGTCGTGGCCGTAGCGGTCGCGCGGGTCGGGACCAAGGGCGACGATCTGGCCGTTCAGGCTGAGCAAGCTGCCGCCGCCGGCGTCGTCGAACTGGATCGAGGCGAGAAAGGCGGCGTAGATGTCGGGGTTGACCGAGGCGAACACCACCCCGGCGAACCGGCCCGCCTTGTCCCGGATCGGGCGCGACAGGTGAAGGACGTGTTCGTTGGTGGAGAACATGTAGGCCGGCTCGCCGACCAGCATGGCGGCCGGGCCGACGGCGTCGCGCTGGGCGCTGAAATAGCTGCGGTGCGCCAGGGAAATGCCTTCGGGGGACATGCGATAGGGCGGCCAGCTATCCGGCTGAAGCGCGCCGTCGGCGCCCAGGATGCCGATGAAGCGGACTTCCGGGAACGAGGACAGGCGGGCGGAAAAATCCTGGGAAAAGCGTTGGTCGCGGTGGCGCCCCTCGCGCACGGTGGCGGCCAGTTCGTCCAGCAGGGCGTCGATGCCGGCCAGGTTGCCGCCGATATGCTGCTCGGAAGCGATCGCCAGGGCGGTGACCAGGGTTTCGGCGTCGCGGATCGCCTTATCGTGGGTCAGCTTGAGATGGACCGCGACGCTGGCGAACAGCCCGACGATCACGATCAGCGCCACCTGCGACGCCGACCACGGCGAACGCCGCGGCTTTGCGACGATGTCGGTGTTGGCGCTCGGGCTGGTCAACGTGACTCCACGCAGGGGGAGAGATGGTACGAACGTCGGAAAGGCTACACCCATCGTATAAATCCGCAAGGCCCCGCGCATTCACGCCCCCGCCGTTTTGCGCTATCGTCCTCTCCCAACGATGAGTTCGATGCGAAAGGGAGACGGCATGGCGACGGCGCAAACGGCGATCTGTGCGGACACTGGTAATTTCGGCCTGTTCATGACCCTGGTCATGGCGCCGGGCGGCGCCGCCGGCATCCGGCGGGCGGCGGCGGCGCTGCCGGCCCTGACCCGCGCGGTGGCCGACAAGCTGGGCGAGCCGGCACTGGTCAGCGCGTTGGGGATCGGCGCCGATGTCTGGGACAGGGTGGTGGGAACCGCGCGGCCCGAGGGGCTGGTGCCGTTCCAGCCGCTGGCCGATGCCGAGCGGGTCGCCCCGGCCACTGCGGCCGATTTGTTCCTGCACATCCACTCGCCGCGCCACGATGCCAATCTGGTGCTGGCGCGCGAATTCCTGCGCGCGCTCGCCGGCAGCGCCACCGTGGTCGAGGAGGTGATGGGCTACAAGCATCTGGGCGGCCGCGACCTCACCGGCTTCGTCGACGGCACCGAGAACCCCCAGGGCGACGACCGTGCCGAGGTGGCGCTGGTGGCCGACGGCCCCTTCGCCGGCGGCAGCTTCGTCAGCCTGCAGCGCTATGTCCACAACCTGCCGCGCTGGGAGGCGATGCCGGTGCCCGAACAGGAACGCTGCATCGGCCGCACCAAGGACGACGACGAGGAAATGGACGACGCGGTCAAGCCGCCCAGCGCCCATATCGCCCGCGTGGTGATCGAGGACGAGGGCGAGGAACTGGAAGTCCTGCGCCACAGCCTGCCCTATGGCGGCACCGGCGAGAACGGCCTGTATTTCGTCGCCTATTGCGCCGATCCCAGCCCGTTCCGCCGCATGCTGCAGGCCATGGTCATGCGTGACGCCGACGGCCATTACGACCGCCTGCTCGACTATACCCGCGCGGTGACGGGGGCGTCGTTCTTCACGCCGTCAGCGGATTTCCTTGAAGGGCTGGCATAACAACAACCGCGTCACCCCGGACGCGCTTGCGCGAGCCGGGGTCCATGGCGGTGCACCAACATGGATTCCGGGTCTGCGCTCCGCTGCGCCCGGAATGACGTTTAACTCGCCTAAGCCGCCACCGGCACCGCTCCGCCAACCGCTTCCGCCACCAGGGCGGGGGCGGTGTGCGGGGCGTCCTGCTCCACCGCCGGGGCGCCGTGCCAGGCGGTATGAGGGGGCAGGTCCTCGCCCTTCATGACGATGGTCAGCGGGCCGATCTGGGCGAAATCGCCGATATGGGTGTCGTACAGCACGGTGGCGGTGCAGCCGATGGAGACTCCCTTGCCGACGGCGACACGACCCACCTTCATCAGCCGGTCCTCGTACAGGTGGGTCTGCAGCGCGGCGGTGCCGTTGATGACCGTATGATCGCCGATGGTAACGCAGTCGAACTCGGTGATATCGGTGGTGTCCATATAGATGCCCTGGCCGGTCTTGACGCCGTACAGGCGCAGCGCCCATGGCAGGAACGGCGTGCCGCGCAGGTGGTCGAGCAGCACCTTGCCGGCCATGCCCCAATACATCACCGCCACCGCCTCGGTGCGCAGCGCCCACCACGACCACATGGGCTTCATGGTCGGTTCATAGCGCCCCATGGTCAGCCATTTCACCGCCACCGATGACAGCATCAGCGCGAACGAGATGGCGACCGAGGCGCCCAGGAACTGCGGCAGCACCGCCGCGTAATCCTTGGCCAGGATGGCCGGGGCCAGCACTTCGACGGCCAGGGTGCCGAAGGTGATGAACAGCATGGTCGGCAGCGACACCGAGAACGCCTCGAACACCGCGCGGCCGAACTGGCGCCAGCGCGACGGCTCGTAGGTCCAGTTGCTGGCGACGTTGGCGAATTGCTGGCGCACCGGCAGCTTGATCGGCGGGCTGCCGAACCAGATGCCGCCGCCGACCATCTCGGCGTTCGATGGCGGCTTGGACTTGATGCCGATCAGCGAATCGGTGGGAATGTCGGTGCCGGGCGGCACCACCGCCTCGTTGCCGACGAAGACGCGGTCGCCGGTATGCACCGGTTCCAGCATCATCCAGCCGCGCCGCACCGTCTCGTCGCCCAGCACCACCTCGTCGGCGATGAAGCATTTTTCGCCGATGTCGATCAGGTCGTAGCGGCCCGACAGGTTGGTGGAAATCTCGGACCCCTTGCCGATCTTGGCCCCCATCAGCCGGTACCACGCCCGCATGTAGACGGTGGCGTACAGCGACGACAGGGTTTCCAGCGTCAGTTCGGTGCACAGCGCCACCACCCATTTACGGAAATAGAACCCGCTATGGACGGAATAGACGCCCGGCTTGACCGAAGGCAGCACCATCCAGCGGATGGCGGCGATCAGGCCGACGGTGATGACGACCAGCGCCATGGCGGTCGGCCAGGCCAGCAGCGGCAGCACCTTGAGATAGCCGAAGCCCCAGGTCGCCTCGAAGGTGTCGGCCAGACGGTCGAACACGTAGAAGGCGGGGAAGATGGGCATCAGCGTGATCGGCGGCAGTCCCACCAGCGCCAGCACGTACAGCACACCCAGCGTCACCCGGCGCAGGGTCGAGGTCGGCGGCGGCGCTGGCTGGGCGGCGGGGTCGATGGTGCCGACCTTGCGGGCGGGAGAACCGTCCCACGCTTCCCAGGCGCCGATTGTGGTGCCGGCCGGCACGGCGGTCAGGTCGCCCAGCTCGGCGCCTTCACCGATGACGGTGTCGTGGCCGATGACGGACGAGGTGCCGACCATGGCCAGGGCGCCGATGGTGACGCGGCCGATCACCAGTTCGTTGCCGATGACCTCGGCATTGGCCAGGTGCGAGCGCGAACCGATGGTGGCGCCGTCGCCGATGGTGACCAGATCCAGCGCGCCGATCTCAAGCTCGCCGATCAGCGCGTCGTGGCCGATGCGGGCGCCCAGCAGGCGCAGCAGCCAGCGCATGACCGGGGTGTCCTGGAACCACTTCATATGGACCAGGGTCAGCAGGCGCTGGGCCAGCCACCAGCGGTAATAATAGACGCCCCACAGCGGATAGCGGCCGGGCTTGGCACGGCCCAGCACCAGCCATTTGCCGGCGATGGCGACCACGACGGTGCCCAGATTGATGACGCAATAGGTCGCCAGCAGGTAGACCAGCTCGATCAGCAGGGTGGCATCCTCGCCCGACAGCAGCATGTAGCTGACGAACACGCCCAGCCACGGCGCCGTCGCCAGGCCCAGGATCAGCGGCAGCACGGCGGCCTGGGCCAGCCCGCACAGGGCGCGGCGCAGCAGCGGCACCGGCTCGAAACCCAAGCCGGCGGCGGCGGTGCCGCGCGGCGCGCGGCTGTCCAGCAAGGCGGCCATGGCGCGCAGGCTGCGCACGGCATAGATGTCCTGCAGGGTCAGCGCCGATTGCGCCGGGTTCTGGCGGACGACCGAGACGAAGCGCGCCGCCAGCAGCGAATGGCCGCCGAGGTCGAGGAAGAAATCGCCGTCCAGCGGAATGGCCTGGCCGGGGAATACCGAGCGGGCGGCGGCCAGCAGGGCCGCCTCGGTGGCGTTGCGCGGCTCGTCGGTTTCTTCCGCTTCCATCTCGGCCAGCGGCCGGGCCATCAGCGTCTTGCGGTCGACCTTGCCCGACACCAGCCGGGGCAGGGCGTCGATCAGCTCGAAACGGGCCGGCACCATATAGCTGGGCAGCTCGGCCCGCAGGCGTTCGCGCCAGCCGACCACATCCAGTTCGGCCCCCGGCGCGGCGACGATGAAGGCGACCAGCCGGTCGATACCGTCGTCGCGACGCAGCACTACCGCCGGCTGGGCGACGCCGTCGCAGGCCGACAATTTGGCCTCGATCTCGCCCAGTTCGACGCGGAAGCCGCGGATTTTGACCTGATCGTCGATGCGGCCGTGGAATTCCAGATTGCCGTCGGCATCCATGACCACGGCATCGCCCGAGCGGTACAGCACCGGATCGCCACCGCTGGCGTTGAACGGATTGCGGATGAATTTTTCTGCGGTCAGTTCGGGCCGGCCAAGATAGCCGGCGGCAATGCCGGGACCGCCAATCAGCAACTCGCCCTCGGTTCCCGGCGCCACCGGCTGCAGCGCCTCGTCCACCACGTAAGCGGTGTAGTTGGGGAGGGGCTTGCCGATGGTGACTTTGCCGCCGGGCGTCAGCTCGGCGACGGTGGCGACCACGGTGGCTTCGGTCGGGCCATAGGAGTTGAACACCCGCCGGCCCGAGCGGCACCAGCGCTCGACCACGCTGGGCGGGCAGGCCTCGCCACCCAGGATGATGACGCGCAAGCTCGCCACGTCGCGCGGCAGCAGGGTCAGCAGGGTGGGGACGGTGTCCAGCACGGTGATGCCGGCGGCTTCCAGCACGTCGCACAGGGCGTCGGCCTGTTGCAGCGTCTCGCGGCTGGCGACCCACAGGGTGGCGCCCACCATGTAGGGGATGAAGATTTCTTCCAGCGACAGGTCGAACGCCACCGAGGCGCCCTGGAACGCCACGTCGGTGGCGGTGACGCCATAGACTTCGTTGGCGGCGCGCAGGTAATGGCAGATGTTGCGGTGGCTGATGACCACCGCCTTGGGCTTGCCGGTGGACCCCGAGGTATAGATGGCATAGGCGGCGTCGTCGGCGCTGGCACCGTCGGCGCGCGGCGGCGGCGCCTCTTCCGAGGCGTTCTCGCTCAGCAGTCGGCCGACCGGCAGCACCGGTGCCGACAAGCCGTCGGCGCGGGCGATGGTGGCGCCGTCGACGATGATGGCGCGGCCGGCGCAATCGGCCATGCAGGCGGCGACGCGCTCGGGCGGGGCGTCGAAATCGAACGGGATGTAGGCGGCGCCGGCCTTGAGGATGCCCAGCAGCGCCACGTGCAGATCGGCCGACCGGCTCAGCCACAGGCCGACGAAGGCGCCACGGCCGATGCCGCGCGCCCGCAGGCCGTTGGCGATGCGGTTGGCGCGGCGGTCCAACTCGGCGTAGCTCAGGCGCTGGTCGGCGAACACCAGGGCGGTGGCGTCGGGCGTGCGCGCCACGGTGGTGGCGAAGATTTCCGCCAGACGTTCGTCACGCAGCAGATCGGGGCGCAGAACGGCGGGGGCGGGGTGGACGGCGATACCTGAAACGGAACTCATGACACTCCATCACCCGACCATGGCCGCAACGGGTAGCGGCTTCGGGGCCGGAACAGAACAACAGGGAAATTTGTCCAGGCGATGGCGCATGTCCTTGACCCCGGGCAAACGGCCGCGATCACGACGCTGTGCTGCGTCGCGCGCGGATTGCGGGCGGGGGATCGGCTGGGGTTAGCCCAAGGGGACATGTCCATGGGCTTAGGTGTAGCACTCGGGGCACCACTTTTGCCAGTGGTACGCCCCGAAATGCCGATATCTGCCACTTAAGTGTAGGCTGGCGCCCACATCTAGGGCGTTTATCCCTTGCGGCGGCTGACCCGGTCCAGCAGGTAGGCGACCGAGCGATAGGGCTTGCCGGAATGGTCCGACAGGCCGATCTCGCAGGTGCGGTTCGAGGAATAGCCGCCTTCGGCATCGGCCGGCACCCCGTCCGGCAGGCGGCGCAGGGCGTGGTCGTTCAGTTCCGGCGTGGTGAAGCCCTTGTCGCCGGCAAAGCCGCAGCAGCCGACGCCTTCGGGAACCACCACGGTCTCGGCGCAGGCCTTGGCCAGGGCCACCATCTTGCCGTCCAGCCCCATGCGACGGGCCGAGCAGTTCAGGTGCACCAGCACCGGCTTGGTCTCCTTGGTCACCTCCAGGCGCGGCAGCACCTGATCGTGCAGGAATTCGATGCTGTCATGTACGGTCAGGCGCTTGTCCAGCACCCGCTTGAGCCGCAGCGTGCAGGCCGAGGCATCCATCAGCACCGGAATGCGGCCATTGTCCGACGCCGCCAGCAGCGCCTTTTCCATCTCGGCAGACTTGGCGTCGGCCAGATCGGCCATGCCCTTGCTCTCGAACGACTGGCCGCAGCACAAATTGCCCAGATTGGCCGGGAAAATGACCTGGAACCCGGCCTTTTCCAGCAGTTTGGTCATGCGCTCGGGCACCGCGTCCTGCTCGGGGGCGCCCCAGGACGGCCCCAGGGTGCGGGTGGCGCAGGACGGCACATAGACTACCGGGGTGCCGGTCTTGGCCGAGGCGGTGGGAACCTTGCCGGCATGGGTCAGCGAGGCGTGCAGCTTGGGGAACATGCCGCCGGTGACCGCATGGGCGACGCGGCCGGCCACCAGGGCGGCGCGGGCGCCGGCCATGGCGGTGCCGTAATGGCGGGCGGCCAGCGCGCCCAGCGCCTTTTGCGGGCCGGTCAGCTTGCGGCCACGCAGCGCCTTGGTCAGCAGGCCGGTTTCGATGCCGACCGGACAGGCGGTGGAGCACAGGCCGCAGGCGGCGCAGGTTTCCAGGCCCTGGTAGTCGTAGAGGTCGCGCAAGGCGCGCTCGCGCTCGGCATCGTTGCCTTCGGCCGACAGCCGCGAAATCTCGCGCCAGCCGGTGATGCGCTGGCGCGGGCTGAGCGTCAGGCCGTGGCTGGGGCACATGCGCTCGCAGAAGCCGCATTCGATGCAGGTGTCCACCAGCGGATCGGCGGCGGGCAGCGCCTTCAGGTTCCACAAATGGGCATAGGGATCGTCGTCCAGTACCACACCGGGGTTCAGCAGCATGGCCGGGTCCAACGCCCGCTTGATGCGCCACATCAGGGCATGGGCCTCGCGGCCCCATTCCATTTCGACGAAGGGCGCCATGTTGCGGCCGGTGCCGTGCTCGGCCTTCAGCGAGCCGTCGTACTTGTCCACGATCAGGTGACAGACGTCGTCCATGAAGGCGGCATAGCGATCGACCTCGGCGCGGATGCCGAAATCCTGGGTGAAGACGAAGTGGACGTTGCCGTCCAGCGCGTGGCCGAAAATGATCGCTTCGTCATAGCCGTGCTTGGCGAACAGCGCCTGCAGGTCGAGCATGGCCTGGGCCAAATCGGGGATCTTCACCGCCACGTCTTCGATGATGACGGTGGTGCCGGTCTTGCGCACGGCACCGACGGCGGGGAACAGGCCCTTGCGGATCTTCCACAGCTTGCCGTATTCGTCCGCATCCGAGGTGAAGGCGGGCGGGTGCAGGGTGGTGAAGCCGGCCAGCACCGCCTCGATGGCCTTGATGTTGGCATCGACGCCCTCGGCGGTCTCGGCGCGGGTTTCCACCAGCAGCGCGGTGACGGCCTCGGCGACGCCGACGATCTCGGCCGGCATGCCGGGCTTGTCCTCGACCGAGCGCAAGGCGGCGCGGTCCATCAGCTCTACCGCCGACACCGGCGCGGTCTTCAGGCTCGCCACCGCGCGGCAGGCTTCGGCGATGTCGGGGAACAGCGCCAGCGCGCTGGCCTTATGGGCATGCTCGGGCACGGTGCGATAGGTGATCTCGGCGATGAAGCCTAGCGTGCCCTCGGACCCGATCATCAGGTGGCTCAGGATGTCGATGGGGTCTTCGAAATCCACCAGGGCATTAAGCGAATAGCCGGTGGTGTTCTTGATGGCGAACTTGGCGCGGATGCGTTCGGCCAGTTCCGGATTGTCGCGGGCGGCGCGGGCCAGCGCGTCGATCTCGGCCAGCAGGCCGGCATGCGACGTGCGGAAGGCGGCGACGCTGGCGGCGTCGCCGGTGTCGACCAGGGTGCCGTCGGCCAGGATCAGCCGCATGGACACCAGCGTCTGGTAGGAATTGTCGGCGGTGCCGCAGCACATGCCCGACGAATTGTTGGCGGCGATGCCGCCGATCTTGGCCGAATCGATCGAGGCCGGATCAGGGCCGATCTTACGGGCGAAGGCGGCCAGGCGGCGGTTGGCCTCGGCGCCGATCACGCCGGGCTGCAACCGGATCAGCTTGCCGTCCTGTTCGATCTTCACGCCGTTCCAGCCGTCGCCCAGGATCAGCAGCACGGAATCGGTGACCGCCTGGCCCGACAGCGAGGTGCCGGCGGCGCGGAAGGTGATCGGCGCCTGCGCGGCGCGGCAGCGTTCCAGCACGCCCAGCACCTCGGCCTCGCTGTCGGCCTTGACCACGATCTGCGGGATCAGGCGATAGAAACTGGCGTCGGTGCCATAGGCCAGCACGCGCAACGGGTCGCGGATCAGGCGCTCGGCCGGGATGATCTCGCCCAGGCGGGCGGCAAGGGCGTCGTAATCGCGCGTGGTGGTCTTGGCGATGCTGTTCATGATGTCCGTTTCAGATCAGATGTAACCCAGCCGGAGCGCGCCCCAGGCGCGGCCCTTGACCATGATGGGAGCGGAGACGTCGAGAATCAGGACATTGCGACCGCCGCCCATGTCGCGGCGATAGCTTTGCACCAGGAACGGCTCGCGGTTGCGCGCCGCCTTCAGCCCGACCTCGTCGTCGAATTTGCGGCGCTGGCGGCAATTGGCGGCGTTCCATTCCGGATCGGCGCCTTGGGCGTGGGAATAGCGGCGGTTATGGGTGGGGACATAGCCGTTGCGGTCCAGCGGCGCGCAGAACAGCGCGCGCTTGTGGGCATCCAGCACCGGTTCGATCATCGCCGGCAGCACGCGGTCGGCAAAGGTGCAGAAGCGGGTGGTGAACTGGGCCGGATTGCTGCCGGGCACCGGGCGGTAGTTGTCGTCGAACAGGTCGTCCTGGCTGATCTCGCCGCTGTCGATGGCGCGCTCGAACCGGGCGGCGATCTCGGCGGCCTTTTCGCGCGCCAGGGCGACGAACGGCGTCTCGCTGGTGTCGATGCCGGTTTCGGCGGTCAGCACCACCAGCCTTTCGCCGGAATGCAGCAAGTCCTGCAGGCGCGTGCGCGCTTGCCCCAGGCGGTTTTCGAAGGTGTCGATGGCGGCGGCGGCGCGGTCGATTTCGCCGATCATCTGGTCCGAGCGAGCGTTGATGGCGCCGGTATCGTCGCTGACGCGGCCGATGCGGCCGGCGATGTCGGCCAGCGCGGTGCGGATATGGTCGATGGTGGTGCCGATGGCGTTGGTTTCGGCACCCAGGCTGCCGGCGCGGTCGGCGCTGTCGTCGCCGCGCTCGATCAGCCGCTGGGCGGTGCCGGTCAGCGTACCCAGGGTGGTGCGGATTTCCTGGGTGGCGCTGCTGGTGCGGCGCGACAGCTCCTTGACCTCGGACGCCACCACGGCGAAGCCCTTGCCGGCGTCGCCCGCGCGCGCGGCCTCGATGGTGGCGTTCAGCGCCAACAGGTTGGTCTGCTTGGCGATGCGGTCGATGTCGTCGGCGACGCCGACCACGCCGCTCAGCGCCTGGGACAGGTCCAGCAACAGCGAGCGGTTGTCGGTGACCATGGCGGCCAACTGGTCGATGCCGCCCAGGCTGCCGCGCACGCGGTCCTGCGAGCCGGCGGCCTCGTCCGAGGCGGCGCGCGCCCCGGCCAGGGTTTCGCCGACATCGACGACGATGCGGTGGTTGCTGGCCGACAGGTCGCGGATGCCGCGTTGCAGTTCCTCAAGCAGGGCGCCCTGGCCGGCGACCTGGGCGGCGATCTCTTCGATATCCTCGGCGACGTCGATCATCTTGGCGCCGACACCGCCGGTCTCGCGGGCGAACTGCTCGATGATGCCCTTTTCTTCCTGGCGGATGCGCAGCAGCGAGGTGATGCAGAAGCGGACGATGCGCGCCAGCGGCCGTACCGTCGCCAGTGGCCCGGCGATGCCGAAATTGATCAGGCGCTGGCCCTGGAAGTCCACGGCCATGTTGACGCCCTCGCGCATGGTGCCCGAGCGCGCCGCTTCCTCGGCGGTAACGCCGTATTCCTCCATCTCGCCGGCCATGATGCGGGCGGCGATGGCGTGAGTGCTGCCGATGCGTTCGCGGGCGCTGGAAGCGACGATGCGCCCGCCTTCGCCCATGAACGAGCAGGTCAGCCCCAACTCGGCGGCAAAGACCTCGCACAGCTCTTGGCCGAACCGGATGTCGAATTCCACGTCAGCCATGACCCTGCTCAGTCTCCAACCACCAGGACGATCAGCTCCTTAGGCCCGTGAACGCCGTAGGCCAGGGTCTGTTCGATGTCGGCGGTCTTGGACGGTCCCGACACCAGAACCACGTTGGTGGGCATGCGCGCGGCCCAGCCCTGGCCGCGCATCAGGCCGGCCAGGTTGTCGACGATGGCGTCGGCCCGCACCAGGGCGATGTGGACGGGCGGCAGCAGCGACAGCAGGCGCGGCTCGTCGCCATTGGGCCACAGCACCAGGGTGCCGGTTTCGGCGATGCCACCCTGGGCGGTGGTGAAGCCGGCCTCGACGCCGTGCACCAGGGTGTCCTTCAGGTCCTCGACCGGGCGGTCATAGGGCACCAGCTTGGGGCCGATATCGCCCCAGGCCGAGGTCAGGCGACGGCCTGCCTCGGTGGTGGGCGCGAACATCACCGAGCCGATGCCGCGCTCCTCCAGCAGGGTGCGCAGGCGATAGGGCCAGTCGGCCAGGGTGACCTCGTAGACCTCGGCATGCAGGTTGCGCAGCAGCTCGCAAAAGCGGCCGACGCGCTCCCCGGCGGCATAGGTCGGCGCTTCCCAGGCGGGCAGGGCCGGGGCGGCGGTGACCGGCGCGGCGCGCAGACGGCCAAGGATGCGGGAGCGGGCGGTCTCACTCATGGTCGAACCCCTTCTCGCGGGCCAGTTCGTGCAAGGTCTTGCCGGCGAATTTCGGCTTGGTGCGGACGCTGGTCCACTGACGCATCATGGGCGCCTTTTCCGGGATCAGGTTGCCCAGCCGCGCCATCAGGCGGGTCGCCAGGCCATAGGCCCAGGGATTGGCGTACATGAAGGTCCAGCCGCGCCACGACAGGGTCTCGCGCCAGGTGCGGCGCGAGCCGGCGCCCTTGACGGCGACGCTGCCGCCGGGATGCACCGATTCGGTGCGCAGCCGCACCAGCAGGTCGGCGATGGGAATCTTGACCGGGCAGACTTCGACGCAGGCATTGCACAGCGTCGAGGCATGCGGCTGGTCGCCGGCGCAGTCCAGGCCCTCAAGCTGCGGCGTCAGGATTTTGCCGATCGGGCCGGGATAGACGAACTTGTAGGTATGGCCGCCGACCCGGCTGTAGACCGGGCAGTGGTTCATGCAGGCGCCGCAGCGGATGCAGCGCAGGGTGTCACGCAGTTCGGCGTCGTCGTAAACGCGGCTGCGACCGCTGTCCAGCAGCACCAGATGCACCGCCTCGGGGCCGTCTTTCTCGCCCGGCTTGCGCGGAGAGGTAATCATGTTGACGTAGGTGGTGATGGGCTGGCCGGTGGCCGAACGCGGCAGCAGCGCCAGCAGCGGCGCCACGTCGTCCAGCGTTTCTGCCAGCTTCTCGATGCCCATCAGGGCGATGTGGAGCGGCGGCAGGGTGGTGGACAGCCGGCCGTTGCCTTCGTTTTCCACCAGCACCAGCGTGCCGGTCTCGGCCACCGCCACGTTGACGCCCGAGATGCCGGCATCGGCGGTGGCGAACTCGTCGCGCAGCGCCCGGCGGGCGGCGGCGGTCAGGGCGTCGACGTCCTCGGTGTATTCCAGTCCCTCGATATGCTCGGCGAACAAGGTGGCGATCTCGCCCTTGTTCTTGTGGATGCAGGGCATGACGATGTGGCTGGGCGCTTCGTGCGCCAACTGGATGATGTACTCGCCCAGGTCGGATTCGACCGCCTTGATGCCGTGGCCGTCGAGAAAATGGTTCAGCTCCATTTCCTCGGACACCATGGACTTGCCCTTGATGACCTTCTTGGCGCCGGCCTTTTGCAGGATGCCCAGCACGATGGCGTTGGCCTCGGCCGTGCTTTCCGCCCAATGCACCTGAATGCCGTTGGCGGTGCACTTGGCCTCTAGCTGCTCCAGCAATTCAGGCAGGCGGGCGACGGCGCGGGCCTTGACCATGGCGCCGCGTTCGCGCAAGGCGGCCCACGCCACCGGATCGGTGAACTGGGCGGCGCGCTTGACCATCAGGCCGTCCATGGCGCGGCGGAAGTTGCGGCGCAGGGTCGGGTCGTTCAGCGCGATGGGCGCGCGTTTGGTGAAGTCGCCGCCGCTCATTTCGCGCTCCGCTGGGTGGTGCGTTCCAACAGGAACTCGGCGATGTGACGGCCGTGGATGCCCTTCTTGGCCTTTTCCAGCGCGCCGTTGATGTTCATCAGGCAACCGCAATCGCCCGACAGCACCTCGGCGGCGCCGGTTTCCTCGATGGCCGCCACCTTGTCGGTGACCATGGCGGCCGAGATTTCCGGCTGACGCACGGCGAAGGTGCCGCCGAAGCCGCAGCATTCCTTCTCGCGCGGGTTCTCGATCAGGGTGACGTTGGCAAGCTGGCGCAGCAGCGTCTTGGGCTGATCGACCACACCCATCTCGCGCATGGAATGGCACGAGCCGTGCCAGGTAACGCGCACCGGCTCGCCCTTGTCCTCCAGCTTGAGGTCCAGCACGTTGACCAGGAAGTCGGTCAGTTCATAGACGCGGGCGGAAAACGCCTTGGCGGCGGCATGCTCGGGCCGGCCTTCGAACAGATCGGGATAATGGGTCTTCATCATGCCGGCGCATGACCCCGACGGCACCACGATGGGCCAGTCCTTGGGGAAGGTGGTGATCTGCTTGAGCGCCACGGCGCGCGCTTCGTCCAGATAGCCGGAATTGCGCGCCGGCTGGCCGCAGCAGCTTTGGTCGGCGGGAAACACCACGCGCAGGCCGGCACGCTTCAGCAGCTCCATTCCGGCCAGACCCGCGCCGGGATAGAACAGGTCGATGACGCAGGTGCCGAAGAAATAAACGGTGTCCGGCCGGTGGGGCCGCGCGATTTCGGACATGGCGTTTCCTCTTGGAGACGGTTCTTCTGCGGAACCGCTCAAAATGGTTAGCCAATGTGACCCATTTCTACAAGTGGTAAAATGATTTTGCCAAAGATTTATCCGTGGTCGCCACCGCCCCGGCGCGGTCGGGCCGCCACCATCAAATCAAGTCCTTCACGGCGCCGCACCGCCACTTCGCGGCGGTGGTCGGCCCGCTGTGCTTCGCGCAAAGCCTCGGCGGTCGAAGCCATGTGGGCGTCGGCGGCGGCGCGTGCCGCGTCCGGGTTGCGCGCCGCGATGGCGGCATAGATGGCCTGGTGCTGGCGCAGGAACCCTTCGCGCACGCCCCGGCGCAGGTACAGGTCGGCGCGATCATAGAACACGCCGCTGGTCAGCATGGCGAACAGCCGGCGCATGATGTGCAGCATCAGCGTGTTGCCGGCCATCTCGTAGCAGGTCAGGTGGAACTGGGCGTCGGCCAGGGCCTCCTGCGCGGGATCGTCCAACGCATGGGCCTCTTCCATGGCGCGCAGGCTGTCATGCAGGCGGGTGATGTCGTCCTCGCTGGCGCGCTCGGCGGCGAAGGCGGCGGCCTGGCCGGCCAGCAGGCGGCGGAATTCCAGATAGTCGAAGGCGGTTTCCGGATGGGAATGCAACAGCCGGGACAGCGGATCGACGATGTCGTCAACGGTGTCTTCAGGCGGGCAGGGGGGGATGGAATCACTCATGATTCAAAGATAGCGCCACTCGGCGCGGCACTCCAGGGGGCAACGTTGCCGTTAAGATGCATTTTCCGATTTACAAATGCGTGGCAGTCACGTTATCCACTCGGTTGAAGCGGTCATATTTTTTTACCAAGATGGCCGCAACGGCAAGAATCTTTCTAAAAGGCCGAGCCAGGGCTTCCCGAACGGAGGCCACACGGCCAACGTTCACCGGGAGGAAACATGCAGCCCTGGATGCAGATCTATGATCCTGCCGGCAATCTGTGGATATCGTCGCTGGTAGCCGCGTTGCCGATCTTCTTCTTTTTCGCCGCTCTCGCCATCTTCCGCATGAAGGGGCATTGGGCCGGCACCGCCACCGTCGGCATCGCGCTGGCCGTCGCCGTGTTGTTCTACAAGATGCCGGTGCCGATGGCGCTGGCCTCGGCCGGTTACGGCTTCCTGTACGGCCTGTGGCCGATCGCCTGGATCATCGTCGCGGCGGTGTTCCTGTATAAGATTACCGTCAAGACCGGCCAGTTCGACGTCATCCGCGCCTCGGTGGTGTCCATCACCGAAGATCAGCGCCTGCAGATGCTGATGGTCGGCTTTTCCTTCGGCGCCTTCCTGGAAGGCGCGGCGGGCTTCGGCGCGCCGGTGGCGATCACCGCCGCCCTGCTGGTCGGCCTGGGCTTCAACCCGCTCTACGCCGCCGGCCTGTGCCTGATCGCCAACACCGCCCCGGTCGCCTTTGGCGCCATGGGCATTCCCATGATCGTCGCCGGCAAGGTGACCGGCCTGGAAGCCTTCAAGATCGGCCAGATGGCCGGCCGTCAGTTGCCGCTGCTGGCCATGATCGTGCCGTTCTGGATCGTCGCCATCATGGACGGCTGGCGCGGCATCAAGGAAACTTGGCCGGCCATCGTGGTCGCCGGTGGTTCCTTCGCCGTCAGCGTGTTCTTCACCTCGAACTTCATCGGCCCCGAGCTGCCCGACATCACCTCGGCGTTGATCAGCCTGGTCAGCCTGACCCTGTTCCTCAAGGTGTGGAAGCCCAAGCGTATCTTCCGTTTCAAGGAAATCACCGAGGAAGAGCGTCACTCCCACGATTACAGCTTCGGCCAGATCTTCAAGGCGTGGTCGCCGTTCCTGATCCTGACCGCCGTGGTCACCGTGTGGTCGCTGAAGGGCTTCAAGGACCTGTTCGCCAAGGGCGGTCCGCTGGCCGACACCGTTCTGTCCTTCCCTATCGCCGGTCTGGACAAGATGGTGACCAAGGGCGCGCCGATCGTCGCCAAGGCCACCGCCATGCCTGCCGTCTACGACCTCAACCTGATCTCGGCCACCGGCACCGCCATCCTGTTGTCGGCGCTGATCTCCATGGTCGTGCTCAAGCTCAGCCCGGCGCAGGGTCTGAAGATTTTCGTCGAAACCGTGCTTGAGCTGAAGCGGCCGATCTACACCATCGGTACCGTGCTGGCCTTCGCCTTCGTCGCCAACTACTCCGGCCTGTCCTCGACCCTGGCCCTGTTGCTGGCCGGCACCGGCGCGGCGTTCCCGTTCTTCTCGCCCATCCTGGGCTGGCTGGGCGTGTTCCTGACCGGTTCGGATACGTCGTCCAACGCGCTGTTCTGCAGCCTGCAGGCCACCACCGCCCACCAGATCGGCGCCCCCGACGTGCTGCTGGTGGCGGCCAACACCACCGGTGGCGTGACCGGCAAGATGATCAGCCCGCAATCCATCGCCGTGGCCTGCGCGGCGGTCGGCCTGGTGGGCAAGGAATCCAACCTGTTCCGCTTCACCGTCAAGCACAGCCTGGGCTTCGTCGTCCTGATCGGCATCATCACGCTGATCCAGGCCTATGTGGTGCCGTGGATGGTGCCGTGATGGTGTGACCCTCCGGCCGATTCTCCGATTTCCCTGAGCCGGAAAACCTGAAGGCCCGGGTGGTACGCCACCCGGGCCTATTTTTGTGCCTAGACCATCGAGCGTCAAATATGACGCACGATGGTCTAGCTTTATGTTTAGCCCTCGCCGGGCGGGCGCATCCGCGCCCTTGGCCGCGGCCGCAATGGCCGCAGGTCGCGGTGTGCGCCAGATTTGGCGCTCGCCGCTCTAAACTCCAGCGGCGATGGCATGGACAAGGGCTTCGCGTTCCGCCCGCGATGCCGCCATGCGGTTTCGCACCGTGGTCACCACCTCGGGGGATGCCTGCGCGGGAGTGCCGGCCTGGAATGGCGGCTGCGGGTCGTATTCCAGCCCCAATTGGATCGCCTCGGCCTGCGCGCGGCCGGCGACCTCGGCCGCCACCGTCAGGGCGAAATCCATGCCGGCGGTGACCCCGCCGGCGGTGAACAGGGTGCCGTCGCGTACCACGCGGGCCTGAACGGGGATGGCGCCCAGCGGCGCCAGCAGGTGGTGCGAGGCCCAATGGGTGGTCGCCCGCTTGCCTTTCAGCAGCCCGGCAGCCCCCAGGACCAACGAGCCGGTACACACGGCGGTGAGATAGCGGATGGTGGCCGCCTGCCGACGCAGGAAGGCGAGCACCGCCTGATCGTCCAGCAAGGCATTGATGCCGGCGCCGCCAGGGACGCACAGCAGGTCCAGCGCCGGGCAGTCCGCCAGGGTGGTGGTCGGCTGCAGCACAAGGCCGGTGGACGACGCCACCGGCTGGCGGTCCTTCCACAGCAGATGCATGGTCGAGCCGGGGATGGCGGCGAAGACTTCGTAGGGCGCGGTCAGGTCCAGTTGCTGCACGCCGGGGAACACAAGAAAACCGATGGTCGGTGACATGGTCCGTTCTCCTGGTTGACGCCGATCAGTTTATGGCAATAGCGTTTGGCGAAACGGTCAAACAGCCCTCGGATTCCGCCAATGCCCCCGCTGGAGATCGCCATCCTGGCCTTTCCCGGCGTCCAGTTGCTGGACGTCACCGGCCCGCTGCAGGTGTTCGCCAGTGCCAACGACCTGGCCGGGATGGCTGGTCGGCCGGCGCCCTATCGTCCGCTGGTGGTGGCAGAGCATGCGCCGGTCATCTGTTCGGCCGGTCTGGGGTTGGCAGCGGCGCCGCTGCCGGCGGCGGGCGGTGTCGATACGGTGGTGGTGGCCGGCGGCAGAGGAATCGACGCCGCCAGCCACGATCCGGTTCTGCTGCGGTGGATGAGGGCGCAGGCCGCGTCATGCCGACGGGTGGCTTCGGTCTGCAGCGGCGCTTTCCTGCTGGCGGAATTGGGCCTGTTGGATGGGCGGCGGGCGACGACGCATTGGCGCCGGGTGGCCGAGTTCCGCGAACGCTTCCCGGCGGTGCGTCTGGAGGCCGACCCGATCTTCGTCAGGGACGGCCACATCTGGACCTCGGCCGGGATTACCGCCGGGATCGATCTGGCGTTGGCCCTGGTCGAGCAAGACCTGGGCAGCAGCGCCGCTTTGGCGGTGGCGCGCCAATTGGTGGTGTTTCTGAAGCGGCCGGGCGGCCAAGCCCAGTTCAGCACGGCATTGGCCATGCAAAGCGGAGACGACCGCATCCAGCTGCTGCATGGATGGATCGCCGACCATCTGGACGCCGACCTGTCGTTGCCGGCTTTGGCCGCTGTTGCCGGCATGAGCGAACGCAGCCTGATCCGCCATCACAAGCGTGCCACCGGTCTCAGTCCGGCGCGGGCGGTCGAGCGGATCAGGGTGGAGGCCGCCCGGCGGATGCTGGAGGAGGGCAAGCCGGTCAAGCGGGTGGCCCGCCGCTGCGGTTTCGGCTCCGAGGAAACCCTTCGCCGCAGCTTCCTGCGATCGGTCGGCGTGACGCCGCAGGCCTATGGCGAGCGTTTCGCCATAGGCCGCGACGCGATCTGAAACCGATCAGCGGGCCAGGACGTGGGCCGCTTCCTTGGTCTTGGCGATGGCGCTTTCCGACTGCAGCGCGGCGGCCGAAATCTCGTGGATGCTTTGCGAGATCGCCGACACCGAGGCCGAGGCGCTTTGCATGTTGGCCGACATGTCGCGGGTGACGGCGCTTTGCTCCTCGACCGCCGAGGCGGTGGCGGAAACGTATTCGCGCACCGATTCGATGCTGCCGCGAATTTCGCTCAGCGCGTCGACCACGACGTTGGAGACGCCCTGCACCGATTGGATTTCGGTGGTGATCTGCTCGGTGGCGCGGGCGGCCTGATTCGCCAGGTTCTTGACCTCGTTGGCGACCACGGCGAAGCCCTTGCCGGCGTCGCCGGCGCGGGCGGATTCGATGGTGGCGTTCAGCGCCAGCAGGTTGATCTGGCCGGCAATGTTCTGGATCAGGCTGACTATGCCGCCCATGGAAAGAACCGCCTCGGCCAGGCGCTGGGTCGAATCGCCCGCGGCGCTGACCCGTTCGAACGCACCGTCGCTGGCGGCGCGCGACTTGGCCATGCTTTGCGAGATTTCCGCCACCGAAGCCGCCAGTTCCTCGGCGGCCGAGGCGACCATCTGCACGTTGCCCAGGGTTTCCGAGGCGGCGTTGCTGGCGGCGCCGGCCTGCAGGCTGGTCTGGCCGATGGCGCTGTCGATCTCGGTGAAGTTCTGGTCGATCAGTTGCTTGAGGTTGGCCAGCAACTGAACCTGGGAGGTGATGTCGGTGGCGAACTTCACCACCTTATAGGGCTTGCCGTTGGGGTCGAGGATGGGGTTGTACGACGCCTCGATCCAGACCTCGCGGCCGCCCTTGCCGATGCGCTTGTATTGCGCCGCCTGGAATTGCCCGTCGCGCAGCTTGCGCCAGAACTCGGCATAATCGCGGCTGTCGCGGTAGGCCGGTTCGACGAACATGCTGTGGTGCTTGCCCTTGATCTCGGCCAGGGTATAGCCCAGCGTCTTCAGGAAGTTCTCGTTGGCGTCCAGGACGGTGCCGTCCATGGCGAACGAGATCACCGCCTGGGACTTTTGGATGGCCTCGACCTGACCGCGCAGGTCGGCATATTCCTTGGTCTTGTCGGTGACGTCGATGGCGTACTTGATGACTTTGTGGGGCTTGCCGTCAGGCCCCATCAGCGGATTGTAGGACGCCTCGATCCACACCTCGCGGCCGTCCTTGCCGATGCGCTTGAACGTAGCCGCCTGGGCTTGGCCGCTGCGCAGCTTTTTCCAGAAATCGACGTAATCCGGGCTGTCGCGATAGTCGTTCTCGACAAACATGCTGTGATGCTTGCCTTTGATCTCATCCAGCGTATAGCCCAGCGCGCTGAGGAAATTGTTGTTGGCTGTCAGAATAGCGCCATCGGGGGCAAACTCGATGATGGCCTGGGATTTATCGAGGGCGGCAAGCTTCGCCTCAGCCTCAGCATTGGTGCGGAAATTGAACATGGTCGTCCCCTCTATACCCTAGTAGGTCGATCGTATGGGGTGCGAAGGGGCTGTGTCAAATATATCGATATCGCGGCGATAAATTGATTGTTTTAAGTGTCGATCTTTGTTCGCAAGACTACTTGCAGTATGTACTGTTGAAATGAGGTGTTAACGATGTTTGTTTATCTTTTTGTCCATGTATTTTATGTGCGTATTCAACGTCGCGCTGCCATGACCAGATCGCTTTTGGCGATTCGGCGCAGCGAAACCTCTAGCCTGGCGTCGGCCTTGGCGATTTCCATAAGCGCATCGCGGGTAAAGTTGATGTGGGCTTCCGCCGCATTACGGGCAGCCTGGGGGTCGCCTGCCATCACCGCGTCGAACACCGCGCGATGCTGCGCCAACAGCAGCTCGCGCACGCCCTTGCGCATGTACAGTTTGGCGCGGTTATAAAACACGTCGTTGCGCAGCATGTCGGACAGCGAGCGCATGATGTGCAGCATCACCACGTTGTGCGACGCCTCGTAGATGGAAAGGTGGAAGTCGGCGTCGGCATCGGCTTCTTCCGACGGGTCGTCCTGGCTGTGCGCCTGTTCCATCTTTTCGAAGCAGTCGCGCACCAAGTCGCGGTCGACGTCGGTGCCGCGCAACGCCGCCAGATAAGCGGCCGAGCCTTCGACGATGGCGCGGAACTCCAGATAGTCGAAGGTGGTTTCCGGGCGCTGCTGCAGTACGGATGACAACGGCGAGGTGAAGCCTTCGCCCAGCAACGGCGCGACGAAGGTGGCGCCCGCCTTGCCGGAATAGACCAGCCCCTTCTTTTCCAGCTTGTCCAAAGCCTCGCGCAGGGACGGGCGCGACACGTCGAACTTCACCGCCAGGTCGCGTTCCGGCAGCAGCCGTTCGCCCGGGCGCAAGCTGCCTTCCAGGATCAACTGCTCCAGGCGGTCGGCGATGGTGTCGGCCAGCTTGGCCGGGCGGATAGGGTCGGTCATATGGGCACGCTCGTTAAAGTCCGCACTTTTGATAGGGCGGAAACGGGGGATTGTCCAGCCTGCCAACCGAATGGGCATTTTAAATGAGGCGGTTTACATGGCTGGTAAAAAAAGTTATCCAAACATACCCGAAATGGTCAACGAGGCAAAGGGTCTCACCTCATGTCCACGCCCATCACCAAGTTGCTTGTCGCCAATCGCGGCGAGATTGCCATCCGCATCTGCCGCGCCGCCACGGAATTGGGCATGAGCACGGTCGCGCTGTATTCTCAAGAGGACCGCTTCGCCCTGCACCGCTTCAAGGCGGACGAATCCTATCTGGTGGGCAAGGGCAAGGGACCGATCGACGCCTATCTGTCCATCGACGAGATCGTCGCCATCGCTCGCGAATGCGGTGCCGACGCGGTGCATCCCGGTTACGGCCTGCTGTCCGAAAATCCTGATTTCGCCGATGCGGTGCGTGCCGCTGGTCTGATCTTCGTCGGCCCCAGTTCGGCGGTCATGCGCACGCTGGGCAACAAGGTGGCGGCGCGCAAGGCGGCGGTCGAGGCCGGCGTGCCGGTGATGCCGGCCACCGGGCCGCTGCCGTCGGACATGGCGCAATGCCTGGCGCAGGCCGCTGCCGTCGGCTATCCGCTGATGCTGAAGGCCAGTTGGGGCGGCGGCGGTCGCGGCATGCGCGTGGTCGAGGGACCGGACGATCTGCCCGATTTGATCGCCACCGCGCGGCGTGAGGCCAAGGCGGCGTTCGGCAATGACGAGGTCTATCTGGAAAAGCTGGTGCGCCGCGCCCGCCACGTGGAAGTCCAGATCATCGGCGACAGCCACGGCAACATCGTCCATCTGTTCGAACGCGATTGCTCGGTGCAGCGGCGGAACCAGAAGGTGGTCGAGCGCGCCCCGGCGCCTTATCTGGGCGGTCGCCAGCGCGACGAATTGTGCGGCGCCGCCCTGCGGCTGGCCCGCGCCGTCGGCTACGAGAATGCCGGCACCGTCGAGTTCCTGATGGATGCCGATTCCGGCGACTTCTACTTCATCGAGGTCAATCCCCGCGTCCAGGTCGAACACACGGTGACCGAGGTCGTCACCGGCATCGACATCGTCAAGGCGCAGATCCAGATCGCCGGCGGCGCCCCCATTGGCGCCCCCGGGGCAGGCGTGCCGCGCCAGGACGACCTCCGCCTGAACGGCCATGCCATTCAGTGCCGCATCACCACCGAGGACCCGGGCAACAACTTCATTCCCGATTACGGCCGCATCACCGCCTATCGCGGCGCCAACGGCTTCGGCATCCGATTGGACGGCGGCACCGCCTTTTCCGGTGCGCTGATTACCCGGCACTACGATTCGCTGCTGGAGAAGGTCACCGCCTGGGCGCCCAATCCGGAAGAGGCCATCCGTCGCATGGACCGCGCCCTGCGCGAGTTCCGTATCCGCGGCGTCGCCACCAACCTGACCTTCCTGGAAGCGGTGATCGGCCATCCGCGCTTCATCGCCTGCGAATACACCACCCGCTTCATCGACGAGACGCCCGAGCTGTTCCAGCAATCGGCGCGCCGCGACCGTGCAACCAAGCTGCTGAAATTCGTCGGCGAGGTGATGGTCAACGGCAATCCCGAGGTCAAGGGCTTGCCGCGCGCGCCGCACGGCCATGCGCCCCAGCCGCTGCCGCACTTCACCGGCGCGCCTAAGGCCGGCACCAAGCAGAAGTTGGACGAGCTGGGGGCCGACGGCTTTGCCAAGTGGATGCTGGCGCAGAAGCGGGTGTTGGTCACCGACACCACCATGCGCGACGCCCACCAGTCGCTGCTGGCGACGCGCATGCGCAGCCACGATCTGCTGGCGGCGGCGCCGGCCTATGCCCATCTGCTGCCGGATTTGTTCTCGGTGGAATGCTGGGGCGGCGCCACCTTCGACGTCGCCATGCGCTTCCTCAAGGAAGACCCGTGGGACCGGCTGGCCCGCTTGCGTCAGGCCATGCCCAACCTGCTGCTGCAGATGCTGCTGCGCTCGGCCAACGCGGTCGGCTACACCAACTATCCCGACAACGTGGTGCGCTATTTCATCGAGCGCGCCGCCAAGGGCGGTGTCGACGTCTTCCGCGTGTTCGATTGCCTGAACTGGGTCGACAATATGCGCTTCGCCATCGACGCGGTGCGCGACACCGGCAAGCTGTGCGAGGCGGCGATCTGCTATACCGGCGACATCGGCGACCCGGCGCGCAGCAAGTACGACCTGAAATACTATGTCGACCTGGCCAAGCAGTTGGAAAAGGCCGGCGCCCACATCCTGGGCGTCAAGGATATGGCCGGCCTGGTCAAACCGCAGGCGGCCAAGGCGCTGTTCACGGCGCTGAAGCAGGAAGTCGGCATTCCCATCCACTTCCACACCCACGACACCTCGGGCCTGTCGGCGGCCAGCGTGCTGGCGGCGGTGGATGCCGGCGTCGATGCGGTGGACGCCGCCATGGACGCCATGAGCGGCACGACGTCGCAACCGCCGCTGGGGTCCATCTGCGCCGCGCTGAAGGGGCACGAGCGCGACCCCGGCTTCGATCAGGAAACCCTGAACCGCGTTTCGGTCTATTGGGAGCAGGTGCGCGCCCACTATGCCGCCTTCGAGGCCGACATGAAGACCGGCACCGCCCAGGTCTACCTGCACGAGATGCCCGGCGGCCAGGTCACCAACCTGCGCCAGCAGGCCCGCTCGCTCGGGATCGAGGAAAAGTGGGATCAGGTCGCCCACGCCTATGCCGACGTCAACGCCCTGTTCGGCGACATCGTCAAGGTGACGCCCACCTCCAAGGTGGTCGGCGACATGGCGCTGATGATGGTGACCAGCGGTCTGACGCCCGCCGACGTGGCCGACCCGGACAAGGAAATCGCCTTCCCCGAATCGGTGGTCCAGTTGTTCAAGGGCGAACTGGGGCAGCCGCCGGGCGGCTGGCCGCAGGCGTTGCAGAAGAAAGTGCTGAAGGACGTGGCGCCGTTCACCGCCCGCCCCGGCGCGGTGATGGCGCCGGCCGATCTGGCCGCCGTCAAGGCCGAGGCCGAGAAAAAGGTCGGCCGCACCATCAGCGACGAGGAGTTGGCGTCGTACCTGATGTATCCCAAGGTGTTCACCGACTTCGCCGCCCATGCTCGCGATTACGGCGAGGTCGCCGCCCTGCCGACGCCGGTATTCTTCGGCGGCATGCCGGCGGGCGAGGAAGTGGTGATCGAACTGGAACGCGGCAAGGCGCTGATCCTGCGCTTCCTGGCCATCGGCGATGCCGACGAGCAGGGCCTGCGCAAGGTGTTCTTTGAACTGAACGGCCAACCGCGCACGGTGCAGATCGCCGACAAGGCGGTCGCTCCGGCCCGCCCGGCCCAGCCCAAGGCCGAGGACGGCAATCCCGACCATGTGCCGGCGCCGATGCCCGGCCTGGTGGTCAGCATCGCCGTGCACGAGGGCCAGGCGGTGGAGAAGGGCGAAATCCTGCTGTCGCTGGAAGCCATGAAGATGGAGACCGCCGTGCGCGCCGAACGCTCCGGCACGGTCAAGCGCATCGCCGTTCAGCCCCGGCAGGCGGTGGAGATGAAGGATCTGCTGGTGGTGTTGGGGTAACCCCCAGCGCCGTCACGGCCTCGGCTGGTTTGCCATTCCCGGCAGGGTGAAATAGAAGGTTGACCCCTCGCCGGGGGTGGAGGTCACCCAGATGGTGCCGCCCCAGTGGTGGACGATGCGGCGGCAAAGGGCAAGCCCGATGCCGCTGCCTTCGTATTGGTCGACGCTGTGCAGCCTTTGGAAGATGGCGAAAATCTTTTCCCAGTATTCCGGGGCGATGCCGATGCCGTTATCGGCCACGGCGAAACGCCACATGCCGGCCTCGGCCGGTTCGGCGGTGATGGTGATTTCCGGCACCCGGTCGGTGGCGCGATACTTCAGGGCGTTGCTCAGCAGGTTGCCGAACAGGCTGCTCAACTGGTTTTGGTTCACCGCCACCGTCGGCAGCGCTCCCGTAACGATGCGGGCGCCGCTGGCGGTGATTTCGGACTCCTGGTCCTTCAGCGTCTGGGCGACGGCGTCCGCCGCTGCCGTCGATTCCACCGTCAAGTGCTGGCGGCCGATACGGGCATAGGCCAGCAGATCGTGGATCAGCCCGGACATGCGTTGGGCGTTGGTGGCGATAAGGTTGAGGAACTCGACGCAATCGCCGTCCAGCCGGTTCTCGCAGCGGCGTTCCAGCAATTGCGAGAAGCACGAGATGTTGCGCAGCGGCGTTTGCAGATCGTGCGAGGCGATATAGGCGAACTCCTCCAACTCGGCATTGGAACGCTTCAGGTTGGTGTTGATCTTCTCCAACTCGGACGCCATGCCGACGCTGGCGTGGTAGGCCTGGTGCAGGCGGCGATAGGCGGTCAACTGGATCGCCCCCAGCAGCAGGGCCACCAGGGCGGTGATCCAGCTTTGCACCTTCCAGGCATGCAGGTAGTCGGCCGGGCTGACCGCCACCACCACGCTGAGCGGATATTGATCCAGACCGCGAAAGGCGTAGACGCGGTCGATCCCGTCGATGGCCGAGCGGAACTCGCCCGTCGCCCGCTGGACGGCGGACATATGCAGTTCCAGCAGGCCGGTCTGGGCGTTGTTCAGTTGTTCTTCCACCTTGGGCCGCCGCACGATCAGGCGGGCGTTCTCGCGGTGGCGCAGGGTGACCAGCCCCTGGGTGCCGATGTTCAGGCCGTCGATGGTGGCTTGCAGCCAGTCCAGGTCGATGTGGCCGTTCAGCGCCCCGGCGAAGGCGCCGTTTTCCTCGCGGATCGGGATGGCGAAGAACATGCCGTAATGGCCGCTCCCCCGGCTCAGGATGACGTCGGAAATGATGAAGTCGCGTTCGGGCTGGCGCTGCAACGTGCGGAACCAGTCGCGGTCGCTGACCGAAAAATGAGCCAGGGGGTTCGAGCGGCCGACGCCCAGCACGCTGCGGCCTTGGGCATCGAAAGCGCGGTAATTCACCACCGTGTCGAAACCGCGCAGGGCGGCGGCCATGCGCGATTCCAGTTGCTGTCGGCGGGCCGGGGAAATATCGCCGCGCAGATCGGCCGGGGAGAAGTCGGCGGCAAGGCCGTCCAAATTGCCGTGCAGGCGGTCGAGGGTCGCGGTGATGGTCAGCGTCAGCACGTCGGCTAAATTGTCCACGCTGGCTTGCGCCGACCGCAGCGCCGCCTGATAGCCGGCAACCAACTGGAACGCCAGCAGCAACAGGATCAGCCCCAGCGGCACCACCATGGCAACGCCGTCAACGCGAACGATGCGAGGGATGCCCCCGCTATTGTCCCGATTGTCCCCCATGTCGACGCCTCGCGCCGTCGATTGTCTTCACCAGGGTGACTATATCAGAAGTTTAGGATATGTGCGCTGATGCTTATAGATGGCTGGGACCCGCCTTTCGGCGGGTCCCGGGGGGAAGGTGTTCAGTAGCGGGCGTCCTTGGGCTTGCCGCCCTTGGGCCAGTCGTTGACCTTGGCGGGGAAGTCGGGGCGGGGCTGGTGGCTGAAGTACTCGGCCACGTCCACCGCTTCCTGCTCGGTCATGGCACCGCCCTGGCCCAGCACGCTGTTCATGCCGTGGCCGATGGGCATGTTGTTCAGCACGAAGGCGGCGGCGGTATAGGTGCGGGCCATGCCGGCGCCGACGTTGAACGAGGCGTCGCCCCACAATGGCGGGAACAGGACGTCGCCATGGGCGTCCTTCATGCCCTCGCCATTGCTGCCGTGGCACATGGCGCATTGCTGGTCATAGACGTGTTTGCCGTTGTCGGCGTTGGGGACCAGATCCTGATTGATCTTGCCGATGCCCTTGCCCTGCACCTTGCTGGTGCCGGGCGGCAGCGCCGACGACAGCCATTCCGCATAGGCCAGCATGGCCTTCATTTCCTTGGACTCCTTGTTCAGCGGCTTGCCGTTCATCGAGCGCAGGAAACAGCCGTTGAAACGGTCGGCCAGCGAGACCTCGCGGCCGGCGCGCGGGTTGTACATGGGATAGGCGTTGAAGGTGCCGACGAAGGGCGATCCCTTGGCCAGCTTGGCGCCGGCCAGATGGCACGAGGTACAGTTCATGTCGGCGCCCACATTATCGGGCAGCAGCCGTTTGGTGTCGGTCATCAACCGCTTGCCCAAGCGGATCAGGTCGCCCTGCTCGGTCTTGGGAATGGCGGTGTCGGCGGGAACGGCGAAGGCCGCCGGGGCAGGGTCTTCGGCCAAGGCGGGCAGGGCGATGATTCCCATCAGACCCGCCAGCATGAATTTCGAGAACGTGTGCATGATCGTCTCCGTTACGGGCGGGCGGGGGAAAGGGCGACGGATTTGCGCGCGGCGGCGACGTCCTTGGCGTTGACCGCAGGCGCGTTGTTGCCCCAGGAACTGCGGATGAAGGTCAGCACGTCGGCCACTTCGCCGTCGGACAGCCGGGTGAAGCCGGGCATGGCGAAGGCGCGATAGGGGCCGTCGGCGGTGACCGGCATGCGGCCGCCGGCCAGCACGACGCGGATCAGCGAGGCGCTGTCCTCGGGCAGCACCGACGAATTGCCGGCCAGCGCCGGGAAGATGGCCGGCGCGCCGTTGCCGTCGGCACGGTGGCAACCCTGGCAGTATTCCGCATAGGTGACGGCACCGCGCTTGGAATGGTCGCCCTGACGCAGGTCGGCATAGGTGGTGTCGTCGCTGCGCGCCGCATAGGGCTTGGCCGAGGCGGCGGGCAGGCTTTTCAGATAGACGGCCATGGCCGTCAGGTCTTCGTCGGCCATGTGCTGGGTCGAATGGCTGATGACCTCGCTCATGCCGCCGAAGGCCGCCGTGCGGCTGGTCCGGCCGGTCTTGAGGAACTGGACGATGTCCTGTTCGCTCCAGTCGCCCAGGCCCCAGCCCTTGTCGCTGCGCAGCGATTTGGCGAACCAGCCGTCGATGGTGCCGCCGGCCAGGAAGGCGTCGCCATCCGCATGGCCCAGCGACTTTTCCTGGAAACCGATGCCGCGCGGGGTGTGGCACGAGCCGCAATGGCCGGCGCCTTCCACCAGATAGGCGCCACGGTTCCATTGCGCGTCACGCCCAGCCACCGGCTGGAACGATCCGGCGGTGACGAACATGGCGTTCCACAGGCCCAGCGGCCAGCGGATGGAGAGCGGCCACGGGATGTCGCTGTCGCGGTTGGGCTGTTCCACCGCGTCGACGCCGGCCATGAAATAGATATAGAGCGCCCGCATGTCGGCTTCCGACAGCTTGGCGTAGGACGGGTAGGGCATGGCGGGATACAGCCGGTGGCCGTCCTTGGCGATGCCGTCGCGCAAGGCGGCGGCGAAGTCGTCATAGCCATAGCCGCCGATGCCGGTCTTGGCCGACGGCGTGATGTTGGTGGAATAGATGGTGCCGATGGGCGTCTGCATGGGCAGTCCGCCGGCAAAGGGCTTGCCGCCGGGGGCGGTGTGGCAGGCGATGCAGTCGGCGGCGACGGCGACGGCGCGCCCGGCCTCGACCGCGCCAACCTCCGCCATCGGCGCGGTTTCCGCCCGCGCCGGAGCCGCCAGCAGCAATGCGACCGCCGTGGTCAGCCAGATACGTTTCATGATGGGCGTGCTCCTTGCAGTCCTATGCCCAAAGGCTAGGCCTGTCGTCACGCCGTCGGTATTGGGGTTACCCCGATACCGGCCTTAGGGTTAACCCTAAGGCGCCTCCAGCAGCATGCGCGTCAGATCGGCCACCGAATCGGCCGCCATCTTCTCCATGACGTGGGCGCGGTGGACCTCGACCGTCTTGATCGAGATGTCCAGTTCATAGGCGATGACCTTGTTGGGCTTGCCCTGCACCACCAGCGCCATGACGTCGCGCTCGCGCTGGGTCAGGGTCTCCACTCGCCGCTGCACCCCGTTGGCGGTGGCGGCGCGGCCGCAGGCGCGGGTGCTGAACTCGACCGCGCGCAGCACTTGATCCAGCAGCATCTGGTCGCTGCACGGCTTTTCCAGGAAGTGGACGGCACCGTCCTGCATGGCCTGCACCGCCATGGGGATGTCGCCATGGCCGGACAGGAAGACGATGCCCAGCGTCGAGCCGGCGCGGTTGAGCAAGGTCTGCAACTCCAGCCCGCTCATGCCCGGCATGCGCACGTCCAGCACCAGACAGCCGGGGCGGTGGGGCCGGCGGCCGGCCAGGAATGCCTCGGCCGAGGGAAAGCACTCCACCGGCAGGCCAAGGGATTTCAGCAGGAAGGACAGCGAATGCCGCATGGCCTCGTCGTCGTCGACGACGAAGATGGTGGGGGTGCACGGCTCGGTCGAGCCGCAACGGCCGCAGGTCATGGCATCTCCTCGGCTTCGGCGGGCAGGGCGAAACGGAACAAGGCGCCGCCATCTGGGCTGTCCTCGGCCCACAGGCGGCCGCCATGGGCCTCGATGATGGTGCGCGACAGCGACAGGCCCAGTCCCAACCCCTCGGGCTTGGTGGTGAAGAACGGTTCGAACAGATGGGCGCGCGTTTCGGCACTCAGCCCGCTGCCGCTATCGCTGACGGCCACGCTGACCTTGTCGTCGCCGGCGGTGGAACTGACGGTCAGGCGGCGCAGCGGCTGGTCGGTCATGGCATCGGCGGCGTTCTGCAGCAGGTTCAGCACCACCTGCTCGATCTGCACGCGGTCGGCCCGTACACGCGGTAAATCGGGCGCCAGCGCGGTCGTCACCGTCACGCCACGGCGGGCGGCGGTGGCCTGGAACAGGCCCAGGGCGTCGCGAACCGGCTCGTTGAGGTCCAGCACCTGGGGATCGGGCACCCGCTTGCGGACAAAGGCGCGCATGCGCCGCACGATGGCGGCGGCCCGCTCGGCCTGACCGGCGATCAAGCCGACGCCTTCGACGACGCCGTCGGCATCGGTGCCGGCGGCCAGGCGGCGCTGGCAGCCATTGGCGTAATTGGCGATGGCGGCCAGCGGCTGGTTGATCTCGTGCGCCAGGCTGGAGGCCATTTCGCCCAAAAGCGCCAGGCGGGCGCTGTGTTCCATTTCATCGCGGTGGCGCCGCGCCTCGTCATGGGCGGCCTTCAATTGCTCGGTGCGACGACGCACCAGCACCTCGACGCGGGCGGCGTGGATCAGCCACCACAGCACCGCCAGGGCGGCGATGGCCAGCCACGGCCAATAATCGCGCACCATCTGAGCGGCCGAGCGGTGGCGCAGATAGTCGTAGGGGCCGATGCGCAGCGCGCGGAACAGCTCGTGCACCGGCTGGTAATCCACCGGCACGGTCCAGGCGTGGCCGCCGCTGGCCGGCATGGTCAACAGGGCCACCGCGACCCGCTTGGCCAGGACGTCGGGGGTGCGGGCCAACTTGGCGAAGGGCCAGTCGGGATAGCTGCGGGTCGACATCAGGCAAGGCCCGCCGGGGATGGCGCGGCCATCGAGAACGCGGAAATCCTCCAGCCGCAAGCGGCCTTCTGCGGCCATCTGTTCCAGCAGGCAGGCGCGCACGATGCCGGCATCGGCCTCGCCCGAGGCGACGGCGTCGATCACCCGTTCGATGGGAAAGCCCAGGAAGTCAAGGCGGGCGGTGTCGTGGAACGGGTCGATGCCCTGTTCCAGCAATTCGCGCCAGGCGACGCGGAACCCGCCGAATGCCTCGGGCGCCACCGCAGCCAACCGGGCGCCGCGCACATCGGCCAGGCGGCGCAGATCGGTGCGGGCGGCGCGCACCACTACGGCCGAGGCGACCGAGCGGGCGGGCAGGGACTCGGCGGTGGCAGCCAGGCTGGCGATGCGGATGATGCCGTCGGCCGCCTCCAGCTCGACGTAATGGCCGGGATTGGTGATGACGAAGTCCACCTGCTCGGCCCGCACCGCCTGGGCCAGGCCGGGCAGATCCAGCGGCACCGTGCGGATGCGGTACTCGGGCAGGCTGGCGGACAAGTGGCGGAGGGTGGGAACCCACTCGCTTTCCGCCCGCTCGGCACCACGGAATGCCAGCACGCCGATGCGCAGCTCGGGAGTTTCGGCCCAGGCTTGCAACGGCAGGCACAACGCCAGAAGGGTCAGCAGGCAGCGAAGGATCATGCCTTCTTGATAACCCGCTTTCCCTTCCGCGTCATTACTCGCCGGCTTCGGCCGGTTCGGGGTGGTGGGTGTGCTTCTTCTTCCTGGGGTGCTTGTCGAACCAGCGGGCGACGGCGGCGCGGATCACCACATAGAACACCGGGGTGAAGATCAGGCCGAACAGGGTGACGCCCAGCATGCCGAAGAACACGGCAGTGCCCAGCGACTGGCGCATTTCCGCGCCGGGGCCGACGCCGATCACCAGCGGCAGCACGCCCAGGACGAACGCCATCGAGGTCATCAGGATGGGGCGCAGGCGGGTGCGCGCCGCGTGCACGGCGGCCTCGACCCGGTCCATGCCCTCGACCTCGGCCTGTCTGGCGAACTCGACGATCAGGATGGCGTTTTTCGCCGCCAATCCGATCAGCACGATAAAGCCGATCTGCCCCAGGATGTCGATGGGCAAGCCGCGTACGATCAGGCCCGACACCGCCGCCAGCAAGCACATGGGCACAATCAGCACCACCGCCAGCGGCAGCGACCAGCTTTCGTACTGGGCCGCCAGCAGCAGGAAGACGAACACCACCGAGGCGGCGAACACCAGCATGCCGTGGTTGCCGGCCAGGATTTCCTGCAGAGCCAGCTCGGTCCATTCGAAGCCGAAGCCGACCGGCAGGCGCTCGGCCGCCAGTTGCTTCATCTGTTCCAGCGCATAGCCCGACGAGATGGTGGGCAGGGTCGAGCCTTGCAGCTCGGCCGCCGGATACAGGTTGTAGCGCGGCACGCGATAGGGGCCGGTGTCATAGCGGAACGACGCCACCGAGCCGATGGGAACCATCTGGCCCTTGTCGTTGCGCACCTTAAGCTGGCCGATATCGTTGATGTCGTCGCGGAACGGGCCGTCGGCCTGGGCGGTGACGCGGTAGGTGCGGCCCAGGAAATTGAATTCGTTGACGAAGACCGAACCGAGATAGACCTGCAACGCCTCGTTCACCCGGTCGGCCGGCACGCCCAGCATCTGCGCGCGGATGCGGTCGATGTCGGCGAAGACGTTGGGGGTGCGGGTGTTGAATTGGGTGAAGACGCCGACCAGGCCGGGAACCCGGTTGGCCGCCATCATCATGTCCATGGTGGCTTCTTCCAGCGCCTTCGAGCCGGCGCCCGCCTTGTCCTGGATCATCATCTTGAAGCCGCCGGCAGTGCCGATGCCGCGCACCGGCGGCGGCTCGATCACCAGGAGCATGCCCTCTTGCAGCACGCCGAAACGCTTGCTCAGCTCGGCCTTGATCGAGGCCGCCGTCAGCCCTTGGGCGGCACGCTCCTCGAACGGCGACAGGATGACGAACACCGCCGCCGCGTTGGGGGCGTTGGTGAAGGTGGCGGCGTCCAGGCCGGCGATCGGCACGGCGTGGCCGACGCCGGGGGTCTTCAACGCGATCTCGACCGCCTGGCGCATCACCTTGTCGGTGCGCGCCAGCGACGAACCGGCGGGTAACTGGATCACGTTGATCAGATAGCCCTGGTCCTGATTGGGGATGAAGCCCTTGGGCGTGCTGATGAATTCGAAGCCGGCCAGGCCGATCAATCCGCCATACAGCACCAGCATCAGGGCCGACAGCCGCACGATCCGCCGGGTCAAGCTGCCATAGCCGCCGGCCAGACGGTCGAAGCCGCGGTTGAAGGCGCCGAAGAACAGGATCACCGGGCGGGCCAGCGGCGACGCCGTTTCGTGGTCGTGTTCCTTGTGCGGCTTGAACAACAGGGCGCACAGGGCGGGCGACAGCGTCAGCGACACCACCAGCGAGATCACCGTCGAGGCGGCGATGGTGACGGCGAACTGGCGGAAGAACTGGCCCGAGATGCCGGGGATGAAGGCGGCGGGGATGAACACGGCGCACAGCACCAGCGCGATCGACACCAGCGCCGAGCCGGTTTCGTCCATGGTGACATGGGCGGCGTTGCGCGGCGTCATGCCCTCGCGGATGTTGCGCTCGACGTTTTCCACCACGACGATGGCGTCGTCGACCACGATGCCGACCGCCAGCACCAGGCCGAATAGCGACAGGTTGTTGAGCGAATAGCCCATGGCCGACAGGATGGCGAAGGTGCCGACCAGCGAGACCGGGATGGCGACCACCGGCACCACCGAGGCGCGCCACGTCTGCAGGAACAGCACCACCACCACGACCACCAGCAGCACCGCCTCGAAGATGGTGTGGTTCACCGCCTTGACGGATGCGGCGATGAATTCGGTCGGGTTGTAGATGACGTCGTATTTGACGCCCTCAGGGAACGACTTGGACAGCTCTTCCATCTTCTTGAGGATGCGGTCCGAGGTCTGCAGCGCGTTGGAGCCGGGACGCTGGAACACGCCGATGGGCGCGGCGTTCTTGGTGTCCATGTAGCCGTTGACGCTGTAATCCAGCGCCCCCAGCTCGACGCGGCCGATATCCTTGAGGCGGGTGACGCGGCCCTCGGCATCGGTCTTGACGATGACGCTGGCGAACTGCGCCGGGTCGATCAGTCGCCCCTGCGTCTGCACATTGAACTGGAACGCGCCCTGGTCCTGCATGGGCGGGGCGTTCAGCGTGCCGGCGGCCACCTGCACGTTCTGCGCCTGCAGCGCCTTGACCACGTCGCCGGCGGTCAGGTTGCGCGCGGCCACCTTGGCCGGGTCCAGCCACACACGCATGGAATAGTCGCGGGCGCCGAACACGCGGGCGTCGCCGACGCCGTCCAGGCGCAGCAACTGGTCGACGACCTGCAAGGTGGCATAGTTGGACAGATACAACTGATCGCGCGAGCCGTCGGGCGACGACAGGTGAACCACCAGCAACATGTCCGGCGAGTTCTTGATGACGGTGACGCCGATGCGCTTGACGTCGTCGGGCAGGCGGGCGGTGGCGATGGCGACGCGGTTCTGCACCAGCACCTGGGCGGTGTCCAGGTTGGTGCCCAGGGTGAAGGTGACGGTGATCTTCAGGTTGCCGTCGGCGGTCGCCTGGCTGCTCATATAGAGCATGTTCTCGACGCCGTTGATCTGCTGTTCCAGCGGCGTCGCCACCGTGTCGGCCACCACCTGCGCCGAGGCGCCGGGATAGCTGGCGCTGACCACGATGGTGGGCGGCGCGATCTCGGGGTACTGCGCCACCGGCAGGCTGAAATAGGCGATGCCGCCGATGATGGTGATCAGCAGCGAGACGACCGTGGCGAAGATCGGCCGGTCGATGAAGAAGTGGGAAAGCCGCATGGCTGGGCGCCCCTTACTTGCCAGCCGCGGGGGCGGCGGGTGCTGCGGGGGCCGGGCCAGAGGCGGGAGCAGCGCCGGGGACCTCGATCTTGCCGGGCTGCGGCGTCACCTTGGCGCCGGGGCGGGCGCGCATCAGGCCGTTGATGATGACCTGTTCCTCGCCGGTCAGGCCGGCACGGATGGCGCGCAGGCCGTCGACCACCGGGCCGATGGTGACCGGGCGCGGCGCCACGGTGCCTTCGGCGGTCACGGTCATGACGATCTTGCGGTTCTGGTCGGTCATGATGGCGGCGTCGGGCACCATCAGCGCCTCGTACGGGGCCGAGGCCGGCATGCGCACGCGGCCAAAGCTGCCCGGCGCGATCAGGCCGTCGGCATTAGCCATGGTGACGCGGGCGCGGATGGTGCCGGAACTCTTGTCCACCTGATTGTCGATGAAGGTCAGCGTGCCGGGATGGGGCCAGCCGGTCTCGTCCATCAGCCGCAGGTCGACCGGCACCTTCAGCTCGCCGCCGGCGGCGCGGCCATAGGTGCGCTGGAAGGCCAGGAAGTCGGACTCGCTCATGTCGAAATTGAAGTACAGCGGGTCCTGCGAAACGATGGTGGTCAGCAGCGTGCCGCTGCCGTTGGAGCCGCCCGCCGTCACCAGGTTGCCGATGCTGATCTGACGCGCGCTGATGCGGCCAGCGACCGGCGCGGTGATGCGGGTGAATTGCAGGTTCAACTCGGCCTCGCGCACGGCGGCCTGCGCGGCGGTCTGGCCGGCACCTGCGGTCTGCGATTCGGCCTGGCGCTGGTCCAGCAGGCTTTGCGCCAGGAATTCGCGCTTCTGCAATTCGCCGGCACGGCCGAGTTGGCGGGTCGCCAATTCGCGCGACGCGGCGGCCTGGGTGACCTTGGAGCGTGCCGACACCAGCGCGATTTCATAGGGGCGGGGGTCGATGACGAACAGCAGGTCGCCCTTGTTGACCATCTGGCCGTCGGTGAAGGCGATCTCGGTCAGATAGCCGCTGACGCGGGCGCGCAGCTCGACATAGTCCACCGGAGTGAACTGGCCGGTGAACTCGCTCCAGTCGGTGATCTGGCGCTTCAGCGGCTGGGCCACGGTGACCGGCGGGGCGGCGGGTCCCTGGGCCTGGGCCGGTGCGCCGCCCTGTCCGCCCGATTTCATCGAATAGATGCCGGCGGCGACACCCAGCACGACCACGACCGCCAGCAGCAGCAAGGGCAGGGGGAACTTGCGGGACGTTGAGGCCATGGCGTCTATCCGGGATCGGGGTGGATGGGGGTAAAGGCGCGTCCGTGCACAGATGGCACGTCCGCCGGCTCGGTCAACCGGCCACCAGTGGGGGCGCAACTAGACTGAACGGTTTGGTTTTATCCGTGCTCCCTTAGGGCGGTCAAGGCTGCTGAAGGTTTGGTGTATGGGAAAGGTCGGAATTGTCGCCGTGGTTGGCAACAGGGACTAAGTCCGCGAAAGCAAACCCTTTACAGCCATAGGGATGTTGCGGTTAATTGATGCGAATGGATATCAATTGCATGTTTGGACCCTTTGCATGATCGCTCGCCGCCTGTTTGCCGGTGTGTTCGCGGTGGCCCTGTTGGTGCCCGTCCTTGGCCACGCCGCCGAGGGCTTCGCCGACGGCCTGCGCTATGTCTTCGTCGCCGCCCAGGACAGCCGCCAGGTCAGCGTCATCGACAGCCGTAGCGACAGTGTGGCGGGTAGCCTCGACATGGGATTGGTGCCCAGCCAATTGGAGGTCGCCGGCGAGCCGGGGCGGCTGGTCGCGGTGGACGGCGCCAGCGCACGGGTGGCGGTGGTGCCGCTGCAGGGCGGCGAGGCGATGACGGTGCCGTTGGAGTTCGTGCCGACCCGGCTGGCGGTGGCGGGCGGGCGTATCGTCGCCTCGGCGCCGGCGTCCGGTCGGCTGGCGGTGATCGACGTGGTGACGGGGCGGCTGACGGGGCAGGGCCGGGCGCCGGTTTTCCGCGATTTCCAGCCGGTTGGCGACGGTGACCGGGTGATCCTGGCGCCCGAGACCGGCGACGGCCTGCTGCTCTACGACCTGACCGCAATGGGCGTGGCGGCCGAGGTGGCGGCGCCGCGTCCTGGCCTGGGCGGCTTTAGCGCGCTGGCGCGTTCGCCCAATGGCCGGCTGATCTATGCGCGGGCCGCCGCCCAGCCGGTGGTGGCGGTGGTGGACGTGCGCGGCGCCAAGGTGGTGGGCGAAGTTCCTGTCGGTGCCGGCACGGCGCGGGCCTATACCAACGCCACCGGCATCACCCTGGTGTTGCCCGACAGCGCGGCGCGCTCGGTCACCTTGTTGCCGTCGTCGCTGAAGGGGGCGACCGCGCTGCGCGGCGAGGCCGGCATGACCGGCGTCTATAGCGGCTGGTTCGACACCGTCGCCTTCATCCCCAGTGCGGCGACCCGCTCGGTGGTGGTGGTCGACCAGCAGGGCGGCTATCGCGGCGACGATATCGCCCTGTCGGGCAATCCCGGACGCGGCACGGTGACGCCCGATGGCCGCAAGCTCTATCTGCCGCTGACCGACGGCAACACGGTGGCGGTGATCGACGCCGAACACCGGCGTCTGGCGGGCACGGTGACGCTGCCGGGGCGCCCGACGATGGCGTTGATGGGGCGCACCTTCGGCATCTGCCATTGAGCAGGGCCGTCCAAGCGTCATTCCCGCGAAGGCGGGAATCCATGCTGGCCCTCTGTCCAGGCTGCGCCATGGACCCCCGCCTGCGCGGGGGTGACGTCTCAAAACGGATCAGACAAACTCGCCGGTGATGGCGAAGAAGTGGCAGATGGCGGCGGCCAGCACGCAGGCGTGCCACGCGGCGTTCTGGAAGCGCAGGCGCGAAGCCAGGTGCAGCGGCACGCCCAGGGTATAAAGGGCGCCGCCGATCACCAGCAGGGTCAGGGTCGGGCCGGCCAGCGAATTGACGAACGAATCGAAGCCCAGCACCAGCGCCCAGCCCAGGCCAAGATAAAGGGCGATGGACAGCCGCTCGAATCGGCGCGGATAGAGCAGCTTGAGCGCCACCCCGACCAACGCGCCGGTCCACACCACGCCGCCCAGCAGCGCGGCGGTGCTGCCGTTGAGGCGCAGCACGACGAACGGGGTGTAGCTGCCGGCGATCATCACGAAAATCATGGCGTGGTCGACCCGGCGCCAAATCTCCTTGGCCGGGCCGCGCCACAGATTATAGGCGGCCGAGGCGCCCAGCATGCCGGCCAGGCCGCAGCCATAGGCGATGACGCTGAAACTGCTGTCACGATGGATCAGGAACGCCACCGCGGCGATGGCGAACAGCAGGCCAAGCACATGGATGACGGCGTCTGCCCGCAATTCGGCGGCGTTGGGCACGTGATGGTGCATGGTGGCTCCCCAATGGCGCGGCCATGGTCATCATGTCATGTCGCCAGGGGGGCGGCGCAATGGGTGCGGTGCAAAAAGAAGGCCCCGCAGACCGATGAGTCGCGGGGCCTATGCCTTAAGAAGGGGGGGTAACCGTGAGGCTTATGCGGTTACTTCGGCGAAGTCTTCCTCGAAATACTCGCCTTCGACGCGGATGCCCTGGTTGCGGCGCTGTTCCTCGATCCGCTTCAGCTCGACACGGCGGATCTTGCCCGAGATGGTCTTGGGCAGGTCCGAAATCTCGATGCGGCGGACGCGCTTGTAGGGCGCCAGGGTGGCGCGGATGTGCTTGAAGATGGACAGCGCCAATTCACGCGACGGCTCGTAGCCGGCGCGCAGGACGATGAACGCCTTGGGCACCGCCAGGCGGACCGGATCGGGGCTGGGCACCACGGCGGCTTCCGCCACCGCTTCATGCTCGATCAGGGCGCTTTCCAGCTCGAACGGGCTGATGCGGTAGTCCGAGGCTTTGAACACGTCGTCGGCGCGGCCGACATAGGTGATGTAGCCGTCCTTGTCGATGCTGGCGACGTCGCCGCAATGGTAATGGCCGGCGCGCATCAGGCTGGCGGTCTTTTCCGGATCGTCCTTGTAGCCCTGCATCAGGCCGAGCGGACGCTGTGCCAGCGCCAGCGAGATTTCGCCTTCCTCGGCCGGGTTGTCGTCGGCGTCGAGCAGGGCGACCTTGTAGCCCGGCAGCGGCCGGCCCATGGAGCCTTCCTTGACCGCCTGGCCCGGCGTGTTGCCGATCTGACAGGTGGTCTCGGTCTGGCCGTAGCCGTCGCGGATGGTGATGTTCCACGCCTTCTTGACGCGGTCGATGACCTCGGGGTTCAGCGGCTCGCCGGCACCGACCAGCTCGCGGATCTTCACCGGATAGGCGGCTAGGTCTTCCTGGATCAGCATGCGCCACACGGTCGGCGGCGCACACATCGAAGTGACGCCGCAGCGGGTCACCACTTCCAGCATGCTCTTGGCGCTGAAACGGCCGTAATTATAGACGAACACGGTGGCGCCGGCATTCCACGGCGCGAACACGTTGGACCACGCATGCTTGGCCCAGCCGGCGGAGCTGATGTTGAGGTGGATGTCGCCCGGCTGCAGGCCGATCCAGTACATGGTCGACAGGTGACCGACCGGATAGGACTGATAGGAATGGGCCACCAGCTTGGGCTTGGCCGTGGTGCCCGAGGTGAAATACAGCAACAGGGTGTCGTCGACCTTGGTCGGCGCGTCCGGGGTGAACGTCGTGCTGGCCTGATAGGCCAGGTCGAAGTTGACCCAGCCGGCATGGTTGCCACCGACGACGATCTTGCTGAACTTTTCCTCCATGCCGTCGAACTTGGCCGCTTCCGCCGCGCCGGCGACGACGTGGCGGACGCCGCCGCGTTCGAAACGGTCCTTGAGGTCGTCGGCCACCAGCAAGGTGGTGGCGGGGATGATGATTGCGCCCAGCTTGATGCAGGCCAGCATGGTTTCCCACAGCGGCACCACGTTGTTCAGCATCATCAACACCGCGTCGCCGCGCTTGACGCCCTGGGCGCGCAGGAAGTTGGCGACCTGATTGGAGCGGGCCGACATCTCGGCAAAGGACAGCTTGATCTCGCCTTGGTCGTCCACCAGCCACAAAGCGGGCTTGTGGTTGTCCTTGGCCATGCTGTCGAAATAGTCCAATGCCCAATTGAAGTCGGTCAACTGAGGCCAGCGAAAATCACGATAGGCGGTATCGTAATCGGTCCGGTGCGCCAACAGAAAGTCACGGGCCTTGATAAAGGACTGAAGATCGTCGGACATCGTTTCCCCCAAGAGCGGGTTGTTTTTGGGATGGAGCTTTTGCTCTCTTTTTACATGTTACGTCTGTACTGGCCGCCGACCTCGTAAAGGGCGCCGGTGATCTGGCCCAACGAGCAATGCCGCACCGCGTCGACCAACACGGCGAAGATGTTCTCGTTGTTGATGGCGGCCTGTTGCAGGCGGCTCAGCGCGGCCGGGGCTGTCTTGGCGTTGCGGGCGTGGAAGTCGCGCAGGCGCTTGAGCTGGTTCTGCTTTTCCTCGCCGCTGGAGCGCTGCAGCTCGATCTCGGCTTCCTCGCCCGCATTGGGGTTGAGGAAGGTGTTCACGCCGATGATCGGATAGCTGCCGTCGTGCTTCTTGTGTTCGTAGTACAGCGACTCGTCCTGGATCTTGCCGCGCTGATAGCCGGTCTCCATGGCGCCCAGCACGCCGCCGCGCTCGGCGATGCGCTCGAACTCTTGCAGCACGGCCTCTTCCACCAGGTCGGTCAGTTCTTCCAGGAAGAACGAACCCTGATTGGGGTTCTCGTTCTTGGCGACGCCCCATTCGCGGTTGATGATCAACTGAATGGCCATGGCGCGGCGCACCGATTCCGGCGTCGGCGTGGTGTAGGCCTCGTCATGGGCGTTGGTGTGCAGGCTGTTGCAGTTGTCGTAGATGGCGATCAGCGCCTGCAGCGTGGTGCGGATGTCGTTGAAATCCACTTCCTGGGCGTGCAGCGAGCGGCCCGAGGTCTGGACGTGGTACTTCAGCTTCTGCGACCGCTCGTTGGCGCCGTACTTGTCGCGCATGGCGACCGCCCAGATGCGGCGGGCGACGCGGCCGATGACCGAGTATTCCGGGTCCATGCCGTTCGAGAAGAAGAACGACAAATTGGGCGCGAAATCGTCGATGTGCATGCCGCGCGCCAGGTACGATTCCACGTAGGTGAAACCGTTCGCCAGCGTGAAGGCCAGTTGCGAGATGGGGTTCGCACCGGCCTCGGCGATGTGGTAGCCCGAGATCGAGACGGAATAGAAATTCCGCACCCGGTTGTGGACGAAATATTCCTGGATGTCGCCCATCAGCTTGAGGGCGAAATCGGTCGAGAAGATGCAAGTGTTCTGGCCCTGGTCTTCCTTCAGGATGTCGGCCTGGACGGTGCCGCGCACCGATTCCAGGGTCCATTCCTTGATCTTGTCCGCCTCGTCGTCGGTCGGCTGGCGGCCGTTGTCGCGCTCGAACTTCTCGATCTGCTGGTCGATGGCGGTGTTGAAGAACAGCGCCAGGATGACCGGCGCCGGGCCGTTGATGGTCATGGACACGCTGGTGGTCGGCGCGCACAGGTCGAAGCCGGAATACAGCACCTTCATGTCGTCCAGCGTGGCGATGGAGACGCCGGAATTGCCGATCTTGCCGTAGATGTCGGGGCGCTCGTCCGGGTCGCAGCCGTACAGCGTCACCGAGTCGAAGGCGGTGGACAGGCGGGTGGCCGGGCTGTCCTTGCTCAGCAGCTTGAAGCGGGCGTTGGTACGGAAGGCGTCGCCTTCGCCCGCGAACATGCGGGTCGGGTCCTCGTTCTCGCGCTTGAAGGCGAACACGCCGGCGGTGAACGGGAAGCTGCCGGGCACGTTCTCCTTCAGCAGCCAGCGCAGCAGCTCGCCATGGTCCTGATAGGGCGGCAGCACGACCTTGCGGATCTTGGTGCCCGACAGGGATTCGCTGACGATGGTCGAGCGGATTTCCTTGTCGCGGATCTTCACCACGTACTCGTCGCCGGCGTAGCTTTCCTTCACCCGCGGCCAGATATCGAGCAGCTTCTTGGCGCGCGGATCAAGCGCCGCCTGACGGCTTTCGACCAGGGTGTCGATCTCGGCCACCTGGCAGCCGCAGGTCTTGTCCAGCATGTCCTTGGTGGCGGCAAGCTGCTGGATTTCGCGGGCGGTCTGCGCCTGCTTGGCGGAATGGGCGTGATAGCCGCGCACCGAGTCGGCGATTTCGGCCAGATAGCGCACGCGGGCCGGCGGCACGATGGCGGTGCCAGCGGTCGAGGCGTTGCCCGCCGGGCGGCTTAGCGCGGACTTGCCCAGGCAGAAACCGCGCTCGGCCAGGATGTCGAGCAGACCGAGATACAGCGCGGTGACGCCGTCGTCGTTGAAGCGCGACGCGATGGTGCCATAGACCGGCATGGTCTCGGCGCCGACGCTGAAGGCGGCGCGATTGCGCTGAACCTGCTTGCGCACATCGCGCAGCGCGTCCTGGCCGCCCTTGCGGTCGAACTTGTTGATGGCGACCAGGTCGGCATGATCGAGCATGTCGATCTTTTCCAACTGGCTGGCGGCGCCGAATTCCGGGGTCATGACGTACAGCGACAGGTCGCCCAGTTCGGCCACGGCGGAATCGGCCTGGCCGATGCCGGGGGTTTCGACGATCACCAGATCGAAGCCGGCGGCCTTGCACAGATCGACGATGGCCGGCACGTGGGCGGGAACCTCGCTACCCGCCTGGCGGGTGGCGAGCGAGCGCATGTAGACCGGGCCGTTGACGGCGTTCATGCGGATGCGGTCGCCCAATAGGGCGCCACCGGTCTTGCGCTTGCTGGGGTCGACGGCGATGACGGCGATCTTGAAGTCGGGCTTGTCGATGCGGAAGCGGCGGATCAGTTCGTCGGTCAGCGACGACTTGCCGGCGCCGCCGGTGCCGGTGATGCCCAGCACGGGCACGGCGCGGACGGCGGCGGCCTCGGCGATCTTTTCCTTCAGCTTGGCGCCGATGCGGCCGTTCTCCAGGCCGGTAATCAGCCGGGCCAGCTTGTGGCGGTTGGGGGCGTCGATGCCCTTGAGGTCGGCCGGCAGCTCGGCGGCGACGTCGAAATCGGTACGGCGCACCACGTCGGCGATCATGCCCTCAAGGCCCAGCTTCTGGCCGTCCTCGGGGCTGTAGATGCGCTCGACGCCATAGGCTTCCAGCTCGCGGATTTCCGGCACGACGATGACACCGCCGCCGCCGCCGATCACGCGGACATGGCCGGCGCCGCGCTCGCGCAGCAGGTCGACCATGTACTTGAAGAATTCGATGTGGCCGCCCTGGTACGAACTGACGGCGATGCCCTGCACATCCTCGTGGATGGCGGCGGTGACGATTTCTTCCACCGAGCGGTTATGGCCCAGATGGATGACCTCGACACCACCCTGCTGCAGCAGCCGCCGCATGATGTTGATCGAGGCGTCGTGGCCGTCGAAAAGGCTGGTGGCGGTAACGAAGCGGATCTTGTTGGTGGGCTTGACGCTGACCTTGTGTTCGCTGCCGTCGGGCATGGACTTCCCTCAACCTTGGCTTTTTCAGTTGAGGGCGAGGGTATCGCCTCCGCCGGTTGGGAATCGATGTCGGGAGAACCCAAGGTGGTTGAGCGGTTTTGCCATATTGCGCTGCAATATCAAGGCAAAGGGGGCGTTTGGCGCGGTGGACCGCCAATGGGCTATGCCATAAGTGGCGCTTGCACTCCGGCTGCAATAATTTTATACGTCGTTCAATATTGAACGACGTATGGAAATGCCATGTCCGCCGAGATCGGCCGCCGCGAGCGGCGCAAACAGGCCACCAGCGCCGCAATCCTGGATGTCGCCATCCTTCTGATGCAGCAACGCGGCATCGACGGCGTCACCATGGAGGAAATCGCCGCCGCTGCTGACGTGGCCAAGGCGACTCTCTATGCCTATTTCCCGTCGAAGGAGGCGCTGATCGCCGGCTGGGTTCGCCTGGAGGGCCGGCGGCACGACGTGGGCATGCCGGAATTGCTGCGGGCCAACCCGACCACGCGCGCCCGCCTGCACGCGCTTTTCACCTACACCTCGCGCTGGCAGGAACAGCACCGGCCGCTGATGGAGCGCTATATCCTGCATCGCCTGGGGGCGGTCGCCCAGGGACGGCCGACGGGCGGACGGTGCCAAGAGGGCAGCGGGTTCGGCGAGCATCTGACCGTCGTCCTTTCCGCCGGCCTGGAGTTGGGCGATCTTCGCGCCGACGTTCCGGTGGCACTGCTGACCAGGGCGCTGGAAAGCCAATACCTGTACGTCCTGTTGTACTGGTTGGCCGCCGACGGGCAGGTGGACCTGGCCCAGGCCTGCGCCGCCATGGTCGACCTGTTCCTCGACGGCGCCGCCGCCCGAGGAGACCGGTCATGAACGCGCTGCTGACCTGGCCGCAGGCCTTCGCCGCCGGTGTCGCCCAGGCGGGCGGCAAGGGATGGAACCTGGCGCGGCTGGCGCGCTACGGCTTTCCGGTGCCGCCGGGCGGCGTGCTGCCGGTATCCGCCTGGACCCGCTTTGCCGCCTATAACGGTCTGGATGCCGCTGACGCCAGCGCGGAACAGGTGGCGATGGGGCGGATGCCGCCCGATCTGGTCGACGACATCGCCCAGGCGCTGGACCGGCTGGGGCTGGGGGAGGAATGTCTTGCCGTGCGGTCCTCGGCGGTGGCCGAAGACGGCGCGACGGCGTCGTTTGCCGGTATTCACGAGTCGGTGCTGAACGTCCGGAAAGACGGCGTGCCGGCGGCCATCGTCCGCTGCTGGGCGTCGGCCTTTGGCGAACGGGCGCGGGCCTATCGCCAGCGCATGGGGCTGGACCAATCGGATGTGGCGCCCGCCATCGTCATCCAGCGTCTGGTGATCCCCCGGGCAGCGGGCGTGGCGTTCTCGTTGGACCCGGCCACCGGCCGCCGCGACCGTGTGCTGGTGGCGGCCAATGCCGGCCTGGGCGAGACGGTGGTGAACGGCAGCGCCGAGCCGGACCAGTATCTGGTGGACAGCGGTTTCCATGGCCTTGCCCTCACCGTGCTGACCCGGCAAGTGGGGCGCAAGCAGTCCCGCGTCGTGCCGCTGGCCCAAGGCGGCACCGCCACGGAAAATTCGGCGGCGGCGGGCCTGTGTCTGGACGCTGCCGTCGTGCTGGACATCGCCCGGCTGGTTCTGCGCGTACGCTGGGCGCTGGGCCATGACGAGGTGGACCAGGATGTGGAATGGGTGTGGGACGGCACCGACGTCCAGTTGGTCCAGGCCCGGCCGGTGACGGCGCACAAGCGCTGGACCTATCCCGGCCTGCGCGGGCAGGCGGAAGTGTGGTCGAACGGCAACCTCCGCGACGGCATTCCCGAGGTGATGACGCCGATGACCTGGAGCCTGACCGCCCATCCGCTGCACGCCATTCTGCCGACCATGCATCGGGCGGCACGGGTCGCGCCGATGCCGGGGTTGAGCCGCATGCGTCTGGTTGATGGCCGCGCCTATTTGGATGCCTCGTTGATGCAATGGGAATACTGGGATGCCTTCGGCACCCCGCCCGCCCTGTTCAACCGCCTGCTCGGCGGCCACCAGCAGGTCATCGACGTTCCCAAGCCCTCGCCTTGGCAAATGGTGCGGTGGCTGAGGGCAAACGTGCGGCTGGTGCGCAGCCTTGGCCGTGCGCGCAAGCGGGCAGAGCAGGAATTCGCGCGCATGCGTAAGGTTATCGACGACATGCGTGACCAGGACTGCTCGGGCCTGACCGACCGCGAGCTGATCGAGCGCCTGAACCAATTCAGCGACAGCCAAGACGATCGCTCGATCATTGCGCTGCTGCTGATGAGCAGCGGCGCCACCCTGTACATGCTGCGGCCGCTGCTGGAGCGCTTCCTGCCGGGGCGTGGCGGCGCCGTTGCCCATGCGCTGCTGGCCGAACAAGCCGCCATCACCAGCGCCGAACATGGCCGGGCGCTGGCCGGCCTTGCCGCCATGGCCGTCGCTGAAGGGATCGACGACGTCGCCGCCTGGGCCGAGCTGCCTGCACAATCCCGCTTCCGCCAGGGATTCGAGGACTTCCTTCAGCGCTGGGGCCATCGCGGCGTGTACGAACTCGAGGCGGCGAATCCGCGCTGGCGCGAGGACCCGTCGTGGTTGCTTGACACCATCCGCGCCCTGATGGCGGCGCCGCCGGCTGTCCACGGGCGCGGCGGGGAACTAGCCGAACAGGCGTGGGCCGAGGTGGAAAAGGCGGTGCCGCGCTGGCTGCAGGGCATCATCCGGCGCATGGCGGCCCAGGCCGGGCGCGATGCCGCCCACCGCGAAGAAGCCAAGTCGATCATCGTCCGCGCCTATGAACCCGCCCGGCTGGCGGTGCTGGAACTGGGGCGGCGGCTGACCGCGCGCGGCGTGATCCGGCAGTGTGACGATGTGTTTTTGCTGACCTGGGAAGAGGTGGACCTGCTGTTGGCCGGCCGATGGAGCGGCGAGGGCGCCCGCGCCCTCATCTTCGACCGCGCCGAGCGAATGCAGGCGCTGGCGGCGCAGCCGGCGCCGGACATGGTGGTGGTCGAGGCGGGCGCCATTCGCCGTCATAGCGTCAAGGCCGGTGACGGCCCGGTTCTGCACGGTTCCGGCGTTGCCTCGGGGGTGGTGCGCGGCCGGGTCCGCATCATCCTGCATCCACAGGAAGGGCATCGCCTGCAACCGGGCGAAATCCTGGTGGCGCCCAGCACCGATCCCGCCTGGACGCCCCTGTTCCTGCGCGCGGCGGCGGTGGTGATGGAAACCGGCGGCGTGCTGTCCCATGGCGCCATCGTGGCGCGCGAATACGGCCTGCCCGCCGTAGTCAACGTGTGCGGAGTGCTCGACCGCCTGCGCGACGGCATGGAACTGACGGTGGACGGCGATAACGGCGTGGTGACGATCGAGGCGGAATGACCGGGGGCGCCTGGCCCCCGGCGCTTCCCGTTACAGCGAGCGGGCGATCAGCATGCGCTGGATTTCGCTGGCGCCTTCGTAGATTTGACAGACGCGGACGTCGCGATAGATGCGTTCGACCGGGAAGTCCTTGAGGTAGCCATAGCCGCCCAGCACCTGAATGGCGCTGGAGGCGACGCGCTCGGCCATTTCCGAGGCGAACAGCTTGGCCATGGACGCTTCGGTCAGGCACGGCAGGCCGGCGTCGCGCAGGTCGGCGGCGTGCAGCACCATCAGCCGGGCGGCGGCGATCTGGGTCGCCATGTCGGCCAGCTTGTGGGCGATGGCCTGATGCTCGATCAGCGGCTGGCCGAAGGTGACGCGGTCCTTGGCGTAGTCGCGGGCCGCCTCCATGGCGGCGCGGGCCATGCCGACGCATTGCGAGGCGATGCCGATGCGGCCGCCTTCCAGGTTGCTGAGCGCGATCTTGTAGCCCTGGCCTTCCTCGCCCAGCCGCAGCCAGGCCGGAAGGCGCATGTCCTCGAACACCACCTGGGCGGTGTCGCTGGCATGCTGGCCCATCTTGTCCTCGACACGGGCGACGGTGAAGCCGGGGGTGTCGGTGGGGACGATGAAGCCGGTGATGCCCTTCTTGCCGGCGCCCGGATCGGTGACGGCGAACACCACCAGCACCTGGGCCGACTTGCCCGAGGTGACGAATTGCTTGGTGCCGTTCAGCACGTAGGCGTCACCGTCGCGCACGGCCCGCACCCGCAACGCCGAAGCGTCGGAACCGGCATGGGGTTCGGTCAGGGCGAAGCCGCCCAGCCACTCGCCCGACGCCATCTTGGGCAGGAAATGGGCCTTTTGCTCGGCGGTGCCGAACTTGAAGATCGGCATGCAGGCGACCGAGTTGTGGACGCTCATCACCGTGGACAGGGCGCCGCAGCCGGCGGCGACCTCCTCCAACGCCATGGCATAGGCGACATGGCCGGTATAGCTGCCGTCGAACTCCTCGGGCAGCAGCATGCCAAGGAAGCCCAACTCGGCCATTTCGGCCAAGGCCTCGCGCGGAAAGCGGGCCTCGCGGTCCCATTTCTCGGCGTTGGGGGCCAGACGCTCGCGGGCGAAGTTGCGCGCGGTGTCGCGGATCAGGGTTTGCTCTTCAGTGGGGATCATGACAGCAGCTCCACCGCCAGTGCGGTCGCCTCGCCGCCGCCGATGCACAAGGACGCGACGCCTTTCTTCAAGCCGTATTGCTTCAACGCGGCCAACAGGGTGACGACGATACGGGCGCCCGAGGCGCCGATGGGATGGCCCAGCGCGCAGGCGCCGCCATGGACGTTGACCTTGGCTTCGTCCAGGGCAAGGTCACGGATGGCGGCCATGGCGACCACGGCGAAGGCCTCGTTGATCTCGTACAAATCGACCTGATCCTTGCGCCAGCCGGTGCGCTCCAGCACCTTGGCGACGGCGCCGATGGGGGCGGTGGCGAACAGGTTGGGCTGGTGGGCGTGGGTGGCATGGCCGCGAATGGCGGCAAGCGGGGTCAGGCCCAGCTTTTCCGCCGTGGACAGCCGCATCAGCGTCAGCGCGGCGGCACCGTCGGAAATCGACGACGAATTGGCCGGGGTCACCGTGCCGCCCTCGCGGAAGGCCGGCTTCAGCGTCGGAATTTTGTCCAGGTTGGCCTTGGGCGGCTGCTCGTCGCTGTCGATCACGCGCTCGCTCTTGCCGGCCTTGACCGTCACCGGGGTGATCTCGGACTTGAAGCTGCCGTCATTGATCGCCTTGACCGCGCGGGTCAGCGAGATGATGGCCCAGCGGTCCTGTTCCTCGCGGGTGAAGCCGTAGGCCTGGGCGCAATCCTCGGCGAAGGTGCCCATCAGGCGGCCCTTGTCGTAGGCGTCTTCCAGGCCGTCCAGGAACATGCTGTCCATGATCTTGCCATGGCCGAGGCGGAAGCCGGCGCGGGCCTTTTCCAGCAGATAGGGGGCGTTGGTCATGCTCTCCATGCCGCCCGCCACCATGATCTCGTTGCTGCCGGCCAACAGCAGGTCGTGGGCCAGCATGGCGGCCTTCATGCCCGAGCCGCACATCTTGTTGACCGTGGTGCAGCCGGCCGACAGCGGCAGCCCGGCGCCCAGGGACGCCTGGCGGGCCGGGGCCTGGCCCTGGCCGGCGGGCAGCACGCAGCCCATGATGACTTCCTCGACCTGCTCGGCATTGATGCCGGCACGCTCGACGGCGGCCTTGATGGCGGCGGCGCCCAGCTTGGCGGCGGCCACATCCTTGAAGTCGCCCTGAAGACCGCCCATGGCGGTACGGGCGGCGCCGACGATGACGACGGGATCGGTGTTGGTCATATTTCCTCCCTTTGGTCGGTTGGCCCCTCAGGCGGCGGGCGGGGCGCCTCCGCGCCCCTTGCCTCCCGCGCCAGTGGGCGCGCGGCCGCACTTGCGGCCGTGCCCCGACGGCTGCGCCGTCGGGGCTGGTTTCCCTTACTTGGCGGCCATGCGCACGGCGCCATCCAGACGGATGACCTCGCCGTTCAGCATGGTGTTGTCGAGGATGGCGCGGCACAGATCGGCGAATTCCGACGGCACGCCCAGGCGCGGCGGGAAGGGCACCAGCTTGCCCAGGCTGTCCTGCACCTCTTGCGGCATGGCCTGGACCATGGGGGTGGCGAAGATGCCGGGCGCGATGGTCATGACGCGGATGCCGTAACGGGCCAGTTCGCGGGCGATGGGCAGGGTCATGCCGATGATGCCGCCCTTGGACGCGGCATAGGCGGCCTGGCCGATCTGGCCGTCCATGGCGGCGATCGAGGCGGTGTTGATGATGACGCCGCGCTCGCCCTTGTCGTTGACCTCGCCCTTGCTCATGGCGGTGGCGGCCAGGCGGATCATGTTGAAGCTGCCAACCAAATTGATGGTCACGGCGCGGCTGAAGGTGGACAACGCATGCGGGCCGTCGCGGCCGACGACCTTTTCGCCCGGGCAGATGCCGGCGCAGTTGACCAGGCCGTGCAGGCCGCCAAAGGTTTCCAGCGCGAACTCGACGCAGGCGGTGGCGCTGGCTTCGTCGGCGACGTCGGTCTTGGCGAAGCGGGCGGCGGCGCCCAGCTCGGCGGCGGTGGCGTTGCCGGCGGTTTCGTTGATGTCGGCCAGCACGACCTTGCCGCCGTTCTCGACGATCATGCGCGCGGTCGCGGCGCCCAGGCCGGAACCGCCACCGGTGACGATGAAGACGTTGTCCTTGATGCGCATCGCGTTTCACTCTCCCGCGGGGACGTTGGCGCGAAGCCTATAGCGGCGGCGGTCGGCGGGCGATGTCGCGAGCGCTCAAATTCCCTGACAGATTTTGCGTCTTGCGCTAGGCTTGCGCGCACCAGGAGAAACGCACTCGGAAGAAGTGCGGCATCAGGACGGGCATGGACAAGGAAAAGGGCACCATCTCGATCCTGTTCGTCGAAGCCGTGTTGGAAGGGCTTCGCGACAGGGGATACGACGGGGATGAATTGCTGGAACAGATCGGGCTGTCGCCCAGTCTGTTGAGCCTGCCCCACGCCCGCGTGTCCTCGGACGCCTATACCATGCTGCTGCGCCTGATCGCCCAGGTGCTGGATGACGAGTTCTTCGGCCAGGACTCGCGGCGCATGAAGGTGGGCAGTTTCGCTATGCTGTGCCACAACGCCGTTCATTGCCGCAGCCTGGATAAAGCGTTGAAGCGGGCGTTGCGCTTTTTCGACCTGATGCTGGACGATCTGCGCGGCACGCTGTCGTGCCAGGATGGCGCGGTGGTGCTGACGCTCAGCGAACCCAACCCGGCACGCCGCCCGCGCATCTTCGCCCACGAAACCTATCTGATGTTCGTCCACCGGCTGGCGTGCTGGCTGGTCAATCGCCGCATTCCCATCCTGTGGGCGTCGTTCCGCTATGGCGCCCCGGCGCAGGCGGCGGAATATCCGCTGATGTTCTCGTCCGATCTGCGCTACGACTGCGCCCGCACCGCCATCGCCTTCGATCCCAAATACCTGGCGCTGCCGGTGGTGCGCACGGCGCAGTCGCTTAAGGAATTCCTGGCGGTGGCGCCGGAAAACCTGTTGGTGCAGTACAAGGACAGCAATTCGCTGGCCGCCCAAATTCAGCGCCGCTTGCGCGACCTGCCGCCGGCCGAATGGCCCGGCTTCGACCAGATCGCCGACGACATGCGCACTTCCGCCTCGACGCTGCGCCGCCGCATGGAGGCCGAGGGCCAGTCCTATCAGGCGATCAAGGACCATCTGCGCCGCGACATGGCGATCAACCTGCTGTCCGATTCGACCATGAGCGTGATGGACATCGCCGCCGAGTTGGGCTTTGCCGAAACCAGCGCCTTCCACCGCGCCTTCAAGAAGTGGACCGGCGCCAATCCGGGCGAATACCGCCGCACCGCCTGCGCCCCGGTGCGGGTGCCACCACCCGGCTGATCATTCGATTCTTCCTGGGCGTCATTCCCGCGAAAGCGGGAATCCATGTCGGCCATCCGTTCAGGCGGAAAAATGGACTCCCGCTTTCGCGGGAGTGACGCGGGCGGGAGCAGTTCGTGGAGCGAATTGCATCAATCCTCCAGCGTAACCTCGTCGAAGCCCATTTCCTGCAGATCGACCGAGATGACGCGGCCACGCAGCGGGCGGCCCAGATTGAGCAGGATCTTGCAGATTTCCGCCGTCTGAATGCTGGCCATCACCGCCGGGGTAAATGCCGGGTTGCCCAGCGTCTGTTCGGCGCCTCTCGGTGTGGCGTTGCGGTACAGCCGTTCCAGCATGGGGGCGCCGGGGAATTCGGTGATGACCTGGCCGTACCAGCCGGCGATGGCGGCGTGGACCAGGGGAATGCCCCGGTCGCCGCACACGGTGCTGAGGTCCAGCCGGGTCGGGATGGAATCCAGCGCGTCCACCACCGCGTCGGCATCGGCCAGCATCTCGGTGCGCTCGCGGGCGAAGAACTCGCGGACCGGGATCAGGGTGACGGCGGGGTTGATCTGGGCGATGCGCTCGGCCGCCACCTCCACCTTGGCCCGGCCTAGGGCGGCGATGCTGGACAGCACTTGGCGGTTCAGGTTGTGCTCTTCGAACACGTCGGGGTCGACGGCGACGATGGCGCCGACGCCCAGCCGCGCCAATTGCTCGATGACATAGCCGCCCAGGCCGCCGCAGCCGATGACCACCACCCGGCTTTGGAACAGGCGCAACTGTTGCTCGACCGAGATGGTCGCGCGGTTGCGCTGATAGCGGGCGGGCAACAGGCCCAGTTCCAGCGCTTCGCCCTCGATGGCGGCGACGCTGCGGACGAAACGTGCTGCCGCCGCAACCTGCGCCGTCCACGGCAACAGGTCGCCGGTGGCGGCATCGCGCAGGAATTGGCACAGTTCGTTCACCTCAGCCTCCGCCCAGCAGGGGGAACAGCGACAGGGTGACGCCGTCCTGCAATTCCTGGTCGGAATCGGCATGGCGGCCGTTGACCATGATGATGCCGATTTCCGACAGCCCGATGTCCAGCGCGGCGGCGATGTCGGCGATGCGGGTGCCGGCGGCGATGGTGCGGGTATCGCGGACGAAACGGCCGGCGCGGAAGGAAGCGAACAGTTTCACTGTAATCTGCATGTTCGCGTCCTCCGCGCCGGGGGTCTCAGAACTGCCAGAACGCATCCAGCTCTTCGTCGGTGAAGTCCCACACCGCATTATGCGGCGGCAGGGCCTCAAGGGCGAAGAATTCCGGCAGGCGATCGTGGGCGGCGGTCAGGCCGGCGGCGATGTTGAAGGCGTGTTCGGTCTTCAGCACCGTCTTGCCCATCTCCAGCACGTCGTTCAGGGTCACCGACAGGCCAAAGCGGGCGTTGATCATTTCGACCAGGGCGGCCAGGCACTCGGGCACGTCCAGCGCCGGGAAGGCGACGAAGATGCACATGCCGGTCGAGTCGATGGCTGCGGTGGCGATCTGCAGATTGCGCGACAGCTCGACCTGGCCGTCCTTCTTCAGCGGATCGACGCGGCCGCCGACATTCAGGATGTTGGTGGCGATGGAATAGCCGGCGGTGTGGTCGGCACCCATGGTCGACAGCGCATAGGTGACGCCGATGCCCTTGACCGAGCGCGGATCGTAGGCGGGGATGCCCTGGCCCTTGACCACCGGCACGCGGGTCAGGCCGAACGCCTTGCCGACGCCGGCGGCGCCGGACCCCAGCAGGCGGCCCAGCGGAGTGCCGCGGGCGATGTCGTCGCGCAGGATGCGCAGCACGCCCTTGCTGTCGCCGAAGGGCAGGATGCCGGCTTCCATGGCGACGCCGAAGGTAACGGCGGTCTCGATGGAATCGACGCCGATGTCGTCCATGATGTTGTCGGCGGTGGCGATGTCGTCCAGGTCGTCGATGCAGCAATCGGCGCCCAGGCCCCAGATGGTTTCGTATTCGAAGCCCGAGGTCAGGTAGTTGCCGTCCTTGTCGTTATACACCTGCGAACACTGCATGACGCAGCCGGGGTGACAGCCGTGCTTGGGCTTGCCGCCGCGCGCCACGATGGTGTCGTGCATGGTTTCGCCGGAAATCTTCTCGTGCGCTTCGAACTGGCCCAGGGTGAAGTTGCGCGTCGGCAAGCCGCCGGCCTCGTTCAGAATGTTGACCAGCACGGCGGTGCCGTACTGCGGCAGGCCCTGGCCGCTGACCGGGTGGTCCAGCAGGGTGCGGGCGAAGACCTTGGCGGCGGCCTTGAACTTCTCCATGTCCGCCAGCGGCGGCAGCGGCGCGCCCTTGTCGTCGATGGACATGAACTTGATGCGCTTGGACCCCATCACCGCGCCCAGGCCGCCACGGCCAAGGCTGCGCAGCTTGCTTTCCGGGTCTTTGACCGAGACGTTGGCCAGCACCATCTTCATCTCGCCGACCGGTCCCAGGCTGAGGATGCCGACGGTCTTGCCCAGGCGTTCCTCGACCGCGGCGACCACGGCGAAGTTGCCGGCGCCCAGCAACGCGCTTTCCTCGGCGATGGTGACGCCTTCGGCGTTGATGTGGATGTTGTACCAGGCATCGCCCTTGGGCTGACCCTCGACGATGATGGCTTTGATGTTCAGTCGGGCCAGCATGCGCGCGGCGGTGCCGCCCACGTTGCATTCCTTGATGCCGCCGGTCAGCGGGCTTTTGGCGCCCAGCGACAGTCGGCCCGAACTGGCGGCGGCGGTGCCGCTCAGCAGGCCCGGCGCGAACACCAGCTTGTTGTTCGGCCCCAGCGCGTGACAGGTGGGCGGCACTTCGGTGCTGACGATGGTCGACGTCAACGCGCGCCCGCCCAGAGAGGCCCAGGCCGCCGGTGCCGTTTCGGTGGTGACCGACAGGGTGGACATGTCGATGCGGATGATCTTGTCCATGGAGACCGCTTCCCTCGCTTGGCCCCGGAACTGGCGCGGGCGGACGTATTCCACGGCCGGCGGTTCAGGGCAGAGTCATACCCAGAATGATATAACCGCAGCGAAGGTAGGGCCATGCTCAACTTGGCATGGCAAGTCGTGCTTTAGTACAAGGTCGCGCTTTGCTGTGCGATCATTTGCGTGAATTTTACGCGCGACGCCGGAAACTTTGCAAAAGTCTCAGCCGGCGGCCTCGGCCTTGATCCGGGCGATCAGTTCGGGCGGCAGTTTGCGATAGCGGAAAGTGCCGTCGCCGGTGGCGACCAGATTGCCGGCATCGTCGCGGATTTCGGCATAGGTGAAGAAGATGCTCTTGCCGCCGCCCTGGGCGCGCGCCTCGGCATGCAGCGATCCCGATTGCGCCGCATGGATGAACTTGCTGTTCAGCGCCACGGTGACGCAGCCGACGGGATCGGCCTCTTCCTCGGTATGGATGCCGGCGAAGCCCGAGACGGTGTCAAGCACGGTCAGCAGCACGCCGCCATGGACGAAGCCGAAGCCGTTGGCGTGTTCCGGGCGGATGTCCAGGCGCAGGCGGGCGAAATCGTGCCGCCATTCCACCATGGACATCCCCACCAGCGAGTTGAAGTTCTGTACCGGCGCGATCCAGTCGGCGGCGCCGTTCAGGTGCCGAAGAATGATCTCACGCACGGCCATGACAGGTTACTCCCAGGCGAAGGTGGCGAAGTGGGACACCGGTTCGCGCTCGGTCACCAGCCTGTTCTCGGGCGCGTCAGGGTCTTCGTAGCCCAGGGCCACGCCGCAGGCAATCACCTCGGTGTCGGGAATGGACAGTTCTTCATGGATAATCCGATGGTATTTGCTGAAGGCCTGCTGCGGGCAGGTGTGCAGGCCAAAGCCGCGCGCCGCCACCAGGATCGACTGCAGGAAGGTGCCCAGGTCGAACCACGAACCGGTGTTCATGGACTTCTCGATGGTGATGAACAGCCCCACCGGCGCGTCGAAGAAGCGGTAATTGCGGCCGAACTGATGCTTCATGCGGGCGGTATCGCCCTTGCCGATGCCCAGCAGGGCGTAAAGGTCGCGGCCCAGTTTGCGGCGGCGCGAGACATAAGGTTCGCCCCAGGTGCTGGGGTAATAGGCGTACTCTTCGTCATAGCCCGGCGCGTCGGCTTCGTGCGCCGCCATGATCTTGCCGGTCAGGCGTTGCAGCGGCGCGCCCGACACCACCCACACCTTCCACGGCTGAATGTTGGTGCCGCTGGGGGCGCGGGCGGCCAGCGCCAGGATGCGTTCCACCGTGGCGCGGTCCACCGCGTCGGGCAGAAAGGCGCGCACCGCCCGGCGGCTGGCCAGTGCCTCGAACACGTCGCACTGGGCCTTGGTCGCGGTCAATTCGTGATAGCTCATGGCCGTGTCCTTACAACTGGTCGCCATCCTTACAACTGGTCGATGGGCACGCCCATCACCGTGGCGGCGCCACGGGTGATCGAGGCGAGCAGGGCGGGGGCCTGCGGCAGGATGTGTTCGGCATAGAACCACGCGGTCTTCAGCTTGGCATCGAAAAAGGCGGTGTCGCCGCTGTGGGCATCCAGCTTGGCGCGGGCGATGCGGGCGGCGCGGGCCATCTGGAAGCCGCCCAGCACCACGCCCATCAGCTTGAGCAGCGGCACGGCGGCGGCGGCCGGCAAGCGGGCATCCTGGGTTGCGGCGCTGAGTAGCCAATCCACCGCCGTGTTCGCGGCGCGGCCGGCCTCGGCCAGGTCGACGCCGATGGCCTTGAGCGTGGCATCGGGCGCCGCCACCAGTTCCGCCGCCAGTGCCGACACCTCGGCCAGCACCGCCTTGGCGGTGGCGCCCTTGTCGCGCAGGATCTTGCGGTTGACCAGGTCGTTGGCCTGGATGGCGGTGGTGCCCTCGTAGATGGCGGTGATGCGGGCGTCGCGCAGGTGCTGGGCGGCGCCGGTCTCCTCCACATAGCCCATGCCGCCATGGACCTGCACGCCGATCGAGGCCATGTCGAAGCCGGTCTCGGTCGACCAGCCCTTGACGATAGGGTTGAGGAACTCGGCCAGGCGGAAGGCGCCGGCGCGCTTGTCGTCGTCCGGCTCGGCATGGGCCTTGTCCAGCGCCGCCGCCTCCACGTAGGCCAGGGCGCGCATGGCCTCGACGCTGGCCTTCATGGTCATCAGCATGCGGCGCACGTCGGGATGGTCGACGATGGCGCTGACGGTGGCGGCGCCGGCCGGCTTGCCCTGGATGCGCTCGCAGGCATAGCCGCGCGCCTGCTGATAGGCGCGCTCGGCGATGCCCAGGCCCTGGATGCCGACGTTCAGGCGGGCGTGGTTCATCATCACAAACATGTATTCCAGGCCGCGATTTTCTTCGCCGACCAGGAAGCCGACGGCGCCGCCATTGTCGCCGAAGCTCATCACCGCCGTCGGGCTGCCGTGGATGCCCAGCTTGTGTTCCAGCGAGACGCAGGCGACGTCGTTGCGGGCGCCCAAGGACCCGTCGGCCTCGACCATGAACTTGGGCACCACGAACAGGCTGATGCCCTTGACGCCGGGCGGGGCGTCGGGCAGGCGGGCCAGTACCAGATGGATGATGTTCTCGGCCAGGTCATGGTCGCCATAGGTGATGAAAATCTTCTGGCCGCTGATCAGATAGCTGCCGTCGCCCTGGCGCACCGCCTTGGTGCGGATGGCGCCGAGATCGGAACCGGCCGAGGATTCGGTCAGGTTCATGGTGCCGGCCCATTCGCCGCTGACCAGCTTGGGCAGATAGATCGCCTTCTGCTCTTCCGACGCGCATTCCAGCAGCGCGTGGGTGGCGCCCTGCGTCAGCATGGGGCACAGGGTAAAGGCCATGTTGGCGGCCTGCCACATCTCGGCCACCGCCACGTTGACCACGCCCGGCAGGCCCATGCCGCCCCATTCGGCGGGGAAGGGCAGGCCGGTCCAGTTGCCCTCGACCATGGTGCGGAAGGCGCCGTCCCAGCCCTCGGCCACCACCACCTTGCCCTCCACCAGCTTGGCGCCCTGGCGGTCGCCCACGGTGTTCAGCGGCGCCAGTACCTCGGCGGCGATGCGGCCGGCTTCCTCCAGCACGGAATGGACCAGCTCGGGCGTGGCTTCGTCATAGCCGGGCAGGGCGGCGATCTCATCTAGGCCAGCCAATTCGCTCAGCACGAATTCCATGTCGCGAAGGGGAGGAAGAAAGGCGGTCATGGGCGCTTGCTCCTAGGGGAATCGTGGATTGTTGCCGGCGAAGCTAGCGGTGGTGCGCGTGCCCCGGCAATGTCCTGAGCGCTCAGCGCCGTGGCGGGAATTGCCACGCCGGCACGGCGGTGACGGCAATGTTGCAAAATCCGGCGCGCTTTTTGAGCGATGTCGGCATTTATCCCAGCCGGCCGCTGGCCTAACGTTGGGCCATTCACTGCGGTCCTACTGCACGTGTTTTTCCTGGTTATGCGGCCCTCCAATGCCCTGAGGCCGCACCTTGGAGAGGGCGGGTATCCCGAATGGCAATCTCGCCCGCCCTCTTCCTTTTTCCATCAGACCAGAGGCCCCGGCGATGACGACCGAACGCGAGAGCATGGAATTCGACGTGGTGGTGGTGGGTGCCGGGCCAAGCGGCCTGGCGGCGGCCATCCGGGTCAAGCAGTTGAACCCCGAGCTTTCGGTCTGCGTGC
>JBLNBE010000062.1:0-15759 GCA_050259735.1 Bacteroidota bacterium | reverse complement strand
CTCAAAGCCCATCTCCGCCGAATTGGCGCACGCACCATCAGTGCCCTATGGGACGCCGTCGGCAGTATCTGCGACCTCTACTCGCCCGACGAATGCCTGAACTATCTCAGGCACGCCGGATGTGTTTCAGATTAAAGGCGCGATGCTCTAAGCCCCAGCATCGCCTTCTTGGCTCCCTCACCCGGCGCTTCGCGCCACCCTCTCCCGCTCGCGGGAGAGGATCAATTCGGTGGCGGCGCGTCGTGATGCATTTCGCCGCCTGACAGCTTCAGCGCCCACATCAGCCCGACCACGCCGCCCTTGCACACCGGCAGCAATGCCCAAATCAGCATGGCGGTGACCACCAGCGCGACAATAATGAACGGCACCAGCGGCGGCGCCCATTCCTGCTCGACCACCAGCACGCCCGGCACGACGATATGCCCGGCCAGCAACACGGTGAAATAGGCCGGTCCGTCATCGGCGCGGATATGCCCCAGCGCCTCGCCGCAATGGCCGCAGCGATCCACCACCGTCAGATAGCCGCGCAAACAGCGCCCGACGCCGCAGCGTGGACAGCGCAGGCGGACACCACGAGCGATGGCGGCAAGGATGGTGTGGGTGCGGGGCGACAGGGGCATGCCTCACAAGGTGGGACGCCACCGACACTGGCAAAAGACACCCTGGGGAAATAGGTCTAGCCGCGCCTTATGCCGGCCAGGGAACGACCGTGCCCACCGGCTTCACGTGCTTTGCTAGCTGCCACGATGCGTTGATGACATTGGTGACGATGACGCACGGCTCCATGTCGCCGGGGTCAGGCGGGAGATAGGCGATCAAGTATGGATCACGCCGAACCCACAGATAGCCGTGGTTCCCCAGATCGGGCCGCATCTTCCCGATGATGGTGCCAGCCTCGAACTCGTCCGCCAAGGCTTCAAGAATGGCGATCAGGTTGCGGGCGGCCTCGACCAACTCTTCCCTAACGTAATAGTCGAAGAGTGCATCGATCTGCCAGGCAGCCGCCTCAGTCCGTTTGATCAAAGTCCAGGTCCCGCAGCCGCGGCTCTCTCTTCCAAGCGGGCTTCAAGTTCCGCCAGCCTAAGCCGCAAGCCGGCAAGCTGCGGCCGCAGATCACCCACACGGCCAGCGCGCACATCCTCGGCCGAGGCATCAAGTGCCGCGCGAAATTCCTGTGAATCGAACAGCGGAATCAGGTTGTCCTTGTCGCTCATGCGCACCTCCGAACACCGCCAATATAGCATCTTTGCGGCATCGGCTCTACGCCTTCCACCGCCCTACAGGCACCCACCCTCCCGATGAAACTGGAAAGAAAAACCCCCGGCCTTGCGACCGGGGGCTTCCTGTTTCAGCGCCGCCTTAGTGGGCGAAGTCGGCAAAGAAGTCGTTGCCCTTGTCGTCCACCACGATGAACGCCGGGAAGTCGACCACCTCGATGCGCCAGATGGCTTCCATGCCCAGTTCGGGGTATTCGACCACCTCGACCTTCTTGATGCAGTCCTGGGCCAGACGGGCGGCGGCACCGCCGATGGAGCCGAGGTAGAAGCCGCCATGCTTCTTGCAGGCGTCGGTGACGTCCTGGCTGCGGTTGCCCTTGGCGATCATCAGCATGGAACCGCCGGCGGCCTGGAACTGGTCGACATAGGAATCCATGCGGCCGGCGGTGGTCGGGCCGAACGAGCCGGAGGGCATGCCCTCGGGGGTCTTGGCCGGGCCGGCGTAATAGACGCCCAACTGCTTGAAATAGTCGGGCAGGCCCTCGCCCCGGTCCAGGCGTTCCTTCAGCTTGGCGTGGGCGATGTCGCGGGCGACGATCATCGGGCCGGTCAGGCTGACGCGGGTCTTGATCGGGTACTGCGCCAGGGTCTTGCGGATTTCGTCCATGGGGCGGTTGAGGTCGATCTTGACCACGTCGCCCGACAGCTTGGAGCCGTCGATCTCGGGCAAATACTTGGCCGGATCACGCTCCATCGCCTCGACATAGACGCCGTCCTTGGTGATCTTGCCGAGGATCTGGCGGTCGGCCGAGCACGACACGCCGATGGCCACCGGGCACGAGGCGCCGTGACGCGGCAGGCGGATGACGCGGACGTCGTGGCAGAAATACTTGCCGCCGAACTGGGCGCCGATGCCCATGTCCTGCGTCATCTTGAGCACGATCTGCTCCAGCTCGACGTCGCGGAAGGCCTGGCCGTACTTGTTGCCCTCGGTCGGCAGGCCGTCGAGGTAGCGGGCGCTGGCCAGCTTGACCGTCTTCAGGGTCATTTCCGCCGACAGGCCGCCGATGACGATGGCCAGGTGATAGGGCGGGCAGGCCGAGGTGCCGAGCGTGCGGATCTGCTCGTCGAGGAACTTGAGCAGGCTCTTGGGATTCAGCAGCGCCTTGGTCTGCTGGTACAGATAGGTCTTGTTGGCCGAGCCGCCGCCCTTGGCCATGAACATGAACTTGTAGGCGTCACCCTCGGTGGCATACAGGTCGATCTGCGCCGGCAGGTTGGTGCCGGTGTTGACCTCGTCATACATGGTCAGCGGCGCGGTCTGCGAATAGCGCAGGTTCAGGTCGGTATAGGCCTTCTGCACGCCGCGCGAGATGGCCGCCTCGTCGTTGCCGCCGGTGAAGACCTGCTGGCCCTTCTTGCCCATGACCACGGCGGTGCCGGTGTCCTGGCACATGGGCAGGGTGCCACCGGCAGCGATGCAGGCGTTCTTGAGCAGGTCGAGGGCGACGAACTTGTCGTTCCCCGAAGCCTCGGGGTCGTCGATGATCTTGCGCACCTGGGCCAGATGGCCGGGGCGCAGCAGGTGCGAGGTGTCCTTGAACGCCTCATAGGTCAGGGCGGTGATCGCCTCGGGCGCGACGGTGACGACGGACTTGCCGTTGAAGGTGGCGGTGCCCACACCCTCGCTCGTGACCTTGCGGTACGGGGTGTCGTCATGGGCCAGCGGGAACAGCTCGTGGAAGACGAAGTCAGACATCGGCGCCCTCGGGACAAAGGTCAAAACGGGTAGGCGCACCCCAGCCCGCGCGGGTGGGAGCAGCCGCGTTCGACAAACACCTTTTTCACCGGAAGGTCAAGGGATTTGCCCTTCTCCCGCTTGCGGGAGAGGGGGCATTTCACTTCTTGCGGAAAGCGTCCAGGGCGATGACCTTGGCGCCCTCGGCCGGCAGGTCGGGAGCAGCGGCCAACTCGGCCTCCTCCTCTTCCGCGGCATCCTCGGGCAGGTCCTCGTCCTCGAATTCCTCGTCGTCCTCGACCTGGAACTGCAGGCCGAACTTGGCCGACGGATCGGCGAAACCGGTGACGGCGGCGAAGGGAATGACCAGACGTTCGGACACGCCCGAGAACGACAGCGTCACCTGGAAATGCGCGTCGCCGACCTCAAGCCCCCAGAACTGGTGCTGCAGCACGATGGTCATTTCGTCGGGGTGGCGGGCCAGCACGTGGCCGGGCACCTGGACGCCGGGATAGCGGGTGCGGAAGGTGATATAGAAATGATGATCGCCGAACAGGCCGTGTTCGGCAGTCTGGACCAGGGCATCGCGCACGACGCCGCGCAGGGCGTCTTCCACCATCTTGTCGTAACGCAAGCTATCTTCCGGCATTTACCGCGACGTCCCCACCAACCAAGCATATGGCCTGAAAATCAAGCGAAGTGGGGGGCTTCTGTTGCCCGGTGCCCCCCGGACCGCGCTTACGGGTTAAGCCGCAGCGGCAAGTTCAACGTTGTCGTTGGCACTTGTTGAGTTTAGCCCGATAACGGTGGATACCATGCCGAGCGCAAATCATACCTTTACTACCCGCGTCGATCCTGTTTCGCCCCCATGGACCCCGCCGAAGTGGGGTTGATGGTGGAGGCGCCGGGTACCGCCCCCGGGTCCGCAAGGCCTATTCTGTATAACGTTTAGCGCCATAGTCGGGCGAACCCGACGGGGACAATATAGTGCAGGGCCTCGGCCATTGCCAGTACGCGCTTTGGCGATTCGCAAATGCCACAGCCTGCTCAGTTCCCCACCGGCCGCCGCCCCAGCGGTTCCGCCACCGCCGCCCGGTATTGCCGCTGGCTGATCGCCCCGGTCTGCTCCATGCGCGCGAGAACCCAATCCCGCCGTTCCAGTCCCCGCTTGTCGTCCTCGGCGAACAGGCCGGGCGACTTGGCCAGACCGGCCAGATAGGCGGCCTCGGCGATGGTCAGCGCCGCCGGCGTTTTATCGAAATAGGCCGACGAGGCGGCGCCGATGCCCGAAATGCCGCGCCCGAGAGAAGCGACTTCCAGATAGCTGTCCAGGACAAGGTCCTTGGGCATCATGGCTTCGACCATGAAGGCCCAGACTATCCCTTTAATCTGCCGTTCGAGGGGGCGGCCGGCAAAATCCCCCTGCGAGGACAGCAGGCAGCCGACGACGCCAGTGGTGAACGGGCTGGGCCGAGGGGGGATGCGTTTGTGAACAACGGCGGCCAGCACCGCGAACGGCGTGGTTATCGGTCGGTCATAGAAATTCGCATCCTCGGCGGCGATGAAGGCGGACCGGAGATAAGGCGGCACGCCGGGCGTGGCCTCGGCCAGCATGGTTCCGTCCATGCGGCAAACCGGCTTGCCGTAATGCAGGGCGACCTGCCAGGTCGGCGGCACGGACAGCATCGCCCACGACGCCAGCACCACAACGACCGATGACGCCATGCTGCCCAAAATCAGCATGACCGCGACAATCCGCCCAAGGTTTTTCCCCATCAGGCGCCCCCTTATGCGCATAACGAGAGCATGGTAGCATCCGCATCTACCCCGGCGAGCAGGATACCAAAATGGCCAAAGCCCGCATCATCATCTTCCTGCCCGGCATTTCCGGCTCGTCGCTGGTCACCTGGGGGGCGTTGCGCTCTGCCGCCGCCATCGTCACGCCGCTGTGGCCCGACCAGGTGATGAACGACCTGGCGAACGGCCAGGTCCAGGCGGCCGAGACGTTGCTGACCAATGCCGGCGCGTCGTCGCCGCGCGAGGCGCCGATCGACGATGCTACGGTGGTGGCCTATCAGCCCATCGCCGCCAGCTATGCCACGGTCATCAGCGTGTTGCAGAACACCCTGGGCGCCGGCACGCCCACTGTAACGTGGCAGCTTGGCGCGACCCGGTTGTCGGGCAATGGCGATCTGGTCATAGGCTTCGGTTATGACTGGCGGCAAAGCAACGGCTTCTCCGCCCGCTTCCTGCAGACCCTGCTGTCGCAGATCGACGCCGCCTGGGGGCGCGGCACCTACGAGGTGGCGCTGGTCGCCCACAGCATGGGTGGGTTGGTGGCGCGCGCCTATCTGGAAGATATCGGCCGCGCCGATGCGTGGCTGGGCGCCGTCCGCGCCCTGATGACGCTGGGCACGCCCCATCTGGGCGCACCCATGGCGCTGGATGCCGCCTTGAACAACAAGGGCGTGCCGTCCTTCGACCCCGCCTTCGGCGACTTCCTGATCAACGATTCCAACTTCCCGTCGGATTACGAGCTGTTTCCGCCGCCGCACATCGCCTTCGTGCGCGACACCGCCACCGGCGACACCCTCAGCATTTACCAGCCCGACGCCTTCAACGCCGCCATCCGCGCCGGTGTCAGCCCCGATAATCTGGCGGAATCGCAGGGGTTCTTCTCGACGCTGGCCTATGGCCGCAAGGTCGCTCCGGCGGCCTATTATTTGATTTGGGGCCTCTGCAGCCAGCCCAACCCCATGAGTCCCGACGGCAGCACCATGTGCGGCTTCACCTGGAATGGCGACAACGCCAACCCGCAACTGGCCGGCACCACCGAGCAAGGGGGCGGCGACGGCGTCGTGCCGACGTGGAGCGCCCAATACAAGGGCTTTGCCGCCGACGGCCTGTATCAGGCGAAATACGCCGACGCCGCCGCGATGAAAAGCGGCACCGTCAGCGTCAACCATTTCGAGCTGGTGACCAGCCCGGACGGGCTGGCCCAGATGGGAGCCTGGCTGCAGGCGGCCTTCACCACCCAGACTCCCACTATCGCAAGGCCTATTCGAAGCTGATCTTCGGCCCCTTCTTGCCGCCCTGCAGGGCCTGGACCTTGTCCCACACCTTGTCGGCGATGGCGGCATAGGCCTTGGCGTGCGGGCTGGACGGCTGCGACACCACGATGGGTTCGCCGCGATCGGAAGTCTCGCGGATGGCGATGTCCAGCGGCACCTCGCCCAGGAACTCGACGCTCAGGCGGGCGGCCTCGGACTTGGCGCCGCCATGGCCGAAGATGTGGGCTTCGTCACCGCATTTGGGGCAGACGTAATAGCTCATGTTCTCGATCAGGCCGAGAACCGGCACGTCGACCTTGCGGAACATGTTGAGGCCCTTGCGGGCATCCAGCAGCGCGATGTCCTGCGGCGTCGACACGATGACGGCGCCGGTCAGCGGCACGTTCTGGCTCATGGTCAACTGGGTGTCGCCGGTGCCGGGCGGCATGTCGATGACCATGACGTCCAACTCGCCCCATTCGACGTCGCGCATCAACTGGTTCAAGGCGCCCATGACCATGGGGCCGCGCCAGATGATGGGGTCTTCCTCGCGCACCAGGAAGCCGATGGACATGCACTTGACGCCATGGTTTTCCATCGGCAGCAGGGTTTGGCCGTCGGGGCTGGCGGGCTGGCCCGAAATGCCGAGCATGCGCGGCACGCTGGGGCCGTAGATGTCGGCGTCGAACAAAGCGACCTTGAGGCCCTTTCGCGCCAGCGCCAGCGCCAGGTTGGTGGCGGTGGTGGACTTGCCGACGCCGCCCTTGCCCGAGGCGACGGCGATGATGGACTTCACATGGGGCAACAGCGGGCGCTCGCCGCCCTGGTGCTGCTGCGCCGCCTGCTGCTTGGGCGCCGCCTCGGCGGTCAGCACCGCCGACACCGTCAGCACGCCCGGCAGGCCGTCCACCGCCTTTTCGGCGGCCTTGCGCACCGGCTCCATTTCCTGCGCGCGGGCGGGGTCGATTTCGATGGCGAAGGCGACATGGCCGTTCTTCACCGCGATGCCCGACACCAGGCCCAAGGTGACGATGTCGGCGCCCCGGGCGGGGTCGACCACACTCTTGAGCGCGGCAAGGACTTGGGATTCGGACAGATCGGCCATGGAAACGCTCTCCATTATTCACACGCGCCTGAAACAGGCTCAGGCGTCCCTCATATAGGCCCGCCCTCTCCTTTTGTTAAGGATGTTGGTCAAGTGGGCGGTCGAACGCCGCGCCTTTGCCTTGAAAAGCCCTTCCCCTTCTTTATATGCGCGGAAATCCCGGCGGCCTGCCCGTCCCGCGCGTTGCTTGACCTTGCGTCCTGGCCTATAAGGCGGAATGTAAGGCTCGCGCCGGCGACCGGCCGAACGGACCGACCATTGACGTGAAGGGATAGCGAATGCCTTGGAATCCTCAAGGGGGCGGCGGAGGCCCCTGGGGCAGCGGCGGCGGCAACGGCGGCGGCAACAATCCGTGGGGCCGTGGTCCCGGCAACGGCGGCTCGGGCGGCGGTGGCGGCCAAGGCCCCCTTCCCGATTTCGACGAGATGATGCGGAAGCTGCGCCGCAACATGCCCGGCGGCGGCCGCCTCAAGGGCGGCGGCACCGGCGTGGCGCTGGTGCTGGCGGTCGGCTTGGCGCTGTGGAGCCTGACCGGCTTCTACAAGGTGCAGAGCGGCGAGCAAGGTGTGGTCACCCGCTTCGGCAAGTGGGTCGACACCACCGACCAGGGCCTGCGCTATCATCTGCCCTATCCCATCGAAGACGTCCGCGTGGTCAACGTCGCCGAGGTGCGCCAGCTTGGCCTGGGCGTCCGAGCCGAAGGCCCGGCCACCGCACGGGGCAACCGCGAGGCCTTCGAGGAAGGCCGCATGCTGACCGGCGACGGCAATATCGTCGAAGCCGGCTTCACCGTGTTCTGGCAGATCAAGGACCCGGCCAAGGTGCTGTTCAACGTCAAGGACGCCCCCGGCACGGTCAAGGTGGCCGCCGAATCGGCCATGCGCGAAGTGATCGGCCGCACTCCCATCCAGGCGGCCCTGACCGAGCAGAAGCTGCTGATCGCCGATGCCGCCCGCGTCGAGTTGCAGCGCCTGCTGGATACCTACGACACCGGCATCATGGTCAATCAGGTGCAGTTGCAGAACGTCGATCCGCCCCAGGCGGTGATCGACGCCTTCAACGACGTCACCAACGCCCGCTCGGAACAGGAACGCGCCCGCAACGAAGCGGAAAGCTATCGCAACGACATCATCCCGCGCGCCCGCGGCGACGCCGAGCGCCTGATCCAGGAGGCCGAGGCCTACAAGGAGCAGGCGATCAATCAGGCGGAAGGCGAGACCAAGCGCTTCCTGGCGCTGTACAACGCCTATCGCCAGTCGGCGGACGTCACCGAACGCCGCCTGTGGCTGGAGACCATGGAAACCGTGCTGAAGAACACGCCCAAGGTGGTTCTTGACCCGTCGGCCAAGGGCCAGGGTGTCGTGCCTTACCTGCCGCTGCCCGAACTTCGCTCCCAGTCCCGCACCAACCAGGGGGGCGCACAATGAACCGCTCTGTCCCCATGATGGCGCTGGTGGCGCTGGCCGTCCTCGTCATGCTCGGCATGTCGGCGCTGTTCACCGTCGAGCAGTCTCAGCAGGCACTGGTGCTGCGCCTGGGCGCCCACCGCGCCACGGTCTCCGAACCCGGACTTCACCTGAAGTGGCCGCTGATCGAGGAAGTGGTGCGCTATGACAAGCGCCTGCTGCCGCTGGAACCCCCGGCCGAGGAAGTGATCCTGGGCGACCAGATGCGCGTGGTGGTCGACACCTACACCCGCTATCGCATCGCCGATCCGCTGAAGTTCTATCAAAGCCTGCGGACCGAACTGAACGCCCGCGCTCAGTTGAGCCAGGTGGTCAGCTCGGCCATGCGCCAGCAGATGGGCCGCGTCATGCTGCCGTCGCTGCTGTCCGACGAGCGCACCAAGTTGATGGAAGCCATCATGGCCGAAGTGCGCGACCGCGCCTCCAATTACGGCATCGCCATCGCCGACGTGCGTATCCGCCGGGCCGATTTGCCCGACAGCACCAGCCAGCCGATCTACGCCCGCATGAAGTCGGAACGCGAGCGTCAGGCCACTGAACTGCGCGCCCAGGGTTACGAATGGGGCCAGCAGATTCGCGCCCGCGCCGACCGCGAGCGCACGGTGTTGCTGGCCGAGGCGACCCGGCAGGCCAACGTGCTGCGCGCCCAGGGCGACACCGAATCGTCGCGCATCTATAACGAAGCCTACGGCCGCGACCCCAAATTCTACGACTTCTACCGCTCGCTCGAGGCCTATCGCGCCACCCTGACCGACGGCAACACCACCTTGGTGCTGTCGCCCGACAGCGAGTTCTTCCGCCACTTCGGCGCCGCCAATTCGGGTAAGCGTTGAAGGACTTCCTGACCGCATGCAGCCTGGCGCTGGTGATCGAGGGCGTGGCCTACGCCCTCTTTCCCGGCGCCATGCAGCGCATGGTCGCCGCCGTGCTGGCCATGTCGCCCGATACGCTGCGGCGCTTCGGCGTGGTGGCCGCCTCGCTTGGGGTGGCCGGAGTGTGGCTTGCCCGACTGCCATAGTCGCGCCATAGTCGCGGCAGATGGTACCCTTCGCCCGATTCGCTTGACGGCGTCGGAAGTCGAACCAAAATCTGAGACGCTCCGGCCAATGGCCGGGCAGTCCCCTTGAGGAGGGTCTCGTCGGTGCACAACCCAAGAAACGTGAACAAGGTCCGGACCCGCGCGGCGCAGATCGATTTGCGCCTGCCGGCTCTGGTGATGGCGGCACTGGTGGCGATCGCCGTGCTGCTGCAATCCATGGCGGCACAGGCGCGCGAGGCGCCCGCCGGCTTCTCGGACCTGGCAGAAAAGCTGTTGCCGGCGGTGGTCAACATCTCGACCACCCAGACCATCAAGAACCCCGAGCGCATCCCCGAGATGCCGCAATTCCCGCCGGGATCGCCGTTCGAGGACTTCTTCAAGGAGTTCTTCGACCGCCAGATGCGCCCCGAGGCGGGACCGCGCCGCGCCACCTCGCTGGGATCCGGCTTCATCGTCGACCCCGCCGGCTACGTGGTGACCAACAACCACGTCATCGCCGACGCCGACGAGATCACCGTCACCCTGCATGACGACTCGGTCTACAAGGCCACCCTGGTCGGCCGCGACAGCAAGACCGACCTGGCGCTGCTGAAAATCGACCCCGGCAAGAAGACCCTGGTGGCGGTCGGCTTCGGCAATTCCGACGTTTCCCGCGTGGGCGACTGGGTGCTGGCCATCGGCAACCCGTTCGGCCTGGGCGGCACCGTCACCGCCGGCATCGTCTCGGCCCGCGCCCGCGACATCAACGCCGGCCCCTATGACGACTTCCTGCAGACCGACGCCTCGATCAACCGCGGCAATTCGGGCGGCCCGATGTTCAACATGGCCGGCGAGGTCATCGGCATCAACACCGCCATCTTCTCGCCCTCGGGCGGTTCGATCGGCATCGGCTTCGCCATCCCCTCCAGCCTGGCCAAGCCGGTGGTCGACGACCTGCGCAAGTTCGGCAAGACCCGCCGGGGCTGGCTGGGCGTGCGCATCCAGTCGCTCGACCAGGAGCTGGCCGAGTCCATGGGCCTGCCGGAATCGCACGGCGCCCTGGTGGCCGCCGTCAACGACGGCAGCCCGGCGGCCAAAGCCGGCGTCAAGGCCGGCGACGTCATCGTCAAGTTCGACGGCAAGGACGTCACCGAGATGCGCAAGTTGCCGCGCATCGTCGCCGAGACCCCGATCAACAAGAGCGTGCCGGTGGAATTGTGGCGCGACGGCAAGCGCATGACCATCAACGTCGCCGTCGGCGAAATGCTGGACGAACAGCCCGAGCAGAACAAGGCGCCGGAAAAGGCCCAGGCCAATCCTGGCGGCCAGGCCGTCCCCGGCACCGGATTGTCGGTGGCGACCCTGACCCCGCAGTTGCGTGAAAAGTTCGGCCTGGACGAGGAGACCAACGGCGTGGTGGTCATCGACGTCAAGGACGGCCCGGCGGCGGACAAGGGCATGAAGCCCGGCGACGTCATCACCGAGGCCGGCCACAAGCCGGTGCGCAACCCGGCCGACCTGACCAAGCTGATCGACCAAGCCCGCAGTGCCGGGCAGAAGTTCCTGCTGTTGCGGGTCGAGACTTCGCAGGCGCCGCGCTACGTGGCCCTGACCCTGGCCGAGGCCAAGAAGAAGTAAGCCGTCGAAGCGGACGGATTGGGCGAAAGGGGGCGCAAGCCCCCTTTCGTCGTTTCAGGCGGCATGAAACAGGTGCCTGCATATTTTCCGCGGCCAATCCCGCATTCCGGAAAAATATGCAAAGACGCACCAAATCCCTGATTCTTTAGTTTAGTTGCCGGCCACACGGCGTCACAACTTATCGCACAGCGTGGTTTGCCCCGACCGCTCGCCCGCCGCATAGTTGCAGGGTAAGGTTTTGCCTCGGGTGACCGCCATGACCCACGAAATCATCGTCTGCACCGACCATTCCGTGACCTGGGAATGCCTGCGCCGGTTCTCGGCCTCGTGCCCCGTTGCACTGGAGCGGGTGGACCGGCTGGAGGATCTGACCGGACGCGAAGGGTTGGCGGTGGATGCGGTGGTGGTCGACGACCGTTTCCTGTCCATTATCGGCCAGGTCGAACGCGCGGCCCGCCGTCACTCGGCGGTGTTCCGCGACGCCGTTTTCTTGACCGCCGGTGAAGCGTTGAATGCCCTGTGGAGCGGCCCGCTGGCCGACCCCGCCGCCTATTCCACCGACACCCTGTCGGAATGGGTGGCGGAAACCCGCGTCGACATCCTGGACGACGCCCGCTAAGGCCCCGCCCTCAGCCGACGAATTCGTCGTCGCGATAGCCTTGCGCATAAAGCAGCGCGGTCAGGTCGCCGTGATCGACGCGCACGCGCGCCTCGGACGCCACCACCGGCTTGGCGTGATAGGCGACGCCCAGTCCGGCGGCACGGATCATGTCCAGATCGTTGGCGCCGTCGCCCACCGCCACCGACAGCGACAACGGGATCTGGCGCTCGCCGGCGGTGCCGATCAGAGTGGACAGCTTGGTCTCGCGGCCCAGGATGGGGTCTTCCACCCCGGCCAGCTTGCCCTTCTTGAAAACGAAGCGATTGCCCAAATCGACGTCGAAGCCGCAGGCTTCACGCACCCGGCTGGTGAAATAGGTAAAGCCGCCCGACACCAGCACCGCATGGGCGCCGTTGGCCTTCATGGTCCGCACCAGCGCCACCGCGCCCGGCATCAGTTGGGTGCGTTCCCAGGTTTCGGCCAGGGCGCTTTCCGGCAGCCCGGCCAGCAGGCCGATGCGTTCGCGCAGCGCGTCCTCGAACACCAGCTCGCCATTCATGGCGCGCGCGGTGATGCCGGCGATCTTGTCCTTGATGCCGGCATATTCGGCCAGCTCGTCCAGCGTCTCGCCGATCACCATGGTCGAGTCCATGTCGGCGACCAGCAGCATCTTGCGGCGGCCCGCCAGCGGCTGCGCCACCACGTCAACCTTGGCCGCGCCCAGCAGCGCGCGGGCGGCGGCGTCGGCCTGTTCGGTCGCCAGATGGCCGAAGCGCAGGTCCAGCACCCGTCCGGGCGACAGCCAATCCGGCATGGAAACGTCGGCCCCCAGCGCCTTCAAGGCAGAGCGCAGCTCGGCCACCACAGCGTCATCAAGCACGACGCCACTGGCGCCGATCAGGGTGAGCACGTTTTCCATGGCGGAGGCTCTTTTCCAACAAGGGGACAACCGCGCCTCTTTACGGCGCGGCGGCCCGGTTGGCAAGCGGAAGCGCTCGCCCTGCGCGCAATGGTTTGGTAGGAAGGATTGCGTTAACCACGAAGAACACGAAGGGCACGAAGATGGCTGAGCAGGTGGACGCACTGCATGCGCTCGGCGGCACGATCGTAGATAGTGCCCTGCGGGTTCACAAGGAACTTGGGCCTGGTCTTCTGGAATCGGTATACGAGCATTGCCTGGCCCATGAGTTAAACAAGCGAGGGATTGAGTTCAAACGCCAAGCCTCCGTCCCTGTCCACTATGACGGCGAAACCCTGGACGCCGGACTGCGCTTGGATCTGCTTGTAAATGACTCAATCGTGGTTGAAATCAAAGCCGTCGAAAAAATAATTCCCGTACACGAAGCGCAATTGCTGACCTATCTAAAGCTCGCACACAAACCCATGGGGTTCCTGATCAATTTCAATGTCAGGCTTCTCAAGGATGGCATCCGCCGCTACGTGCTATGAGACAGCCACTTGCTCGGCGCGCTTCGTGTCCTTCCCGTCCTTCGTGGTAAACAATATGGCTCTCCCTCCCGCCATCGTCATCGCCGGCCCCACCGCCTCGGGGAAATCGGGCATGGCGTTAGCCATCGCGCGCGAGTTCAACGGCATCGTCATCAACGCCGATTCCATGCAGGTCTACGACGTGCTGCGGGTCATCACCGCGCGCCCCGGCCCCGAGGACGAAGCGCAGGCGCCGCATCGAGTCTACGGCGTGCTGTCGCCGGCCGTCGCCTGCTCGGCCGCGTTGTGGAAGGACTTGGCCGCCCAGGCCATGCAGGCAGCATGGGCGGCGGGCAAGCTGCCGGTGGTGGTGGGCGGCACCGGACTGTACCTGCGCACGCTGATGCACGGCATCTCGCCCATCCCCGACATCGCCGAGGACATCCGCGCCGCCGCGCGCGACCGGCTGGCCACCGTGGGCAACGACGCCTTCCATGCCGAGCTGGCGGCGCGCGACCCGGTGATGGCGGCCCGGCTGGACCCCGCCAACAGCCAGCGCCTGGCCCGCGCCTGGGAAGTGCTGGAGGCCACCGGCCGTTCTCTGGCCGAATGGCAGGCCGCCCCCATGGAAGGCGCGGTGCCGGCACGCTATCTGACCTTCGCCTTGCTGCCGCCGCGCGAGGCGCTTTATGCCAACTGCGACCGCCGCTTCGGCCTGATGATGGAGAACGGCGCCGCCGACGAGGTCCGCGCGCTGATGGCGATGTCCCTGGACCCGGCGCTGCCCGCCATGAAGGCGCTGGGCGTGCCGGAACTGGCGGCGTGGCTCAGCGGCGAGATCGACCGCGACACCGCCATGGCGCGGGCCTGCCAGGCCACCCGCAACTACGCCAAGCGGCAGATGACCTGGTTCCGTAACCAACTCGAAAAGCCAGAGGTGGTGTCTGCGCAATTTTCGGAAAGCCACAACCTTGGAATCTTTTCGATTATTCGCCACTTTCTATTGACCGGAACCGACTGAGCGGCTAGTTTGTGCGGCTCGCGCCACCCCTGGCTCGCGTGCATCCTTGCGCGCCGGTCGGATTTTGGTGGCCCGACGATCATAGGAAAGGGTGCGAGATGGCACATCAGGACACGTTGAACGGAGCGGAAATCCTCTTGAAAGCCCTGGTCGACCAGGGTGTCGAGGTAATTTTCGGATATCCGGGCGGCGCGGTACTGCCCATCTATGACGAGCTGTTCAAGCAGAACCGGCTGCGTCACGTCCTGGTCCGTCACGAACAGGCCGCCGTCCATGCGGCCGAGGGCTATGCCCGCTCGACCGGCAAGGTCGGCTGCGTGCTGGTCACCTCGGGTCCCGGCGCCACCAATACCGTCACCGGCTTGACCGACGCGCTGATGGATTCCATCCCGCTGGTCTGCATCACCGGCCAGGTGCCCACCAGCCTGATCGGCAACGACGCCTTCCAGGAAGCCGACATCACCGGCATCACCCGGCCGTGCACCAAGCACAATTACCTGGTCAAGGACATCAACAACCTGGCCAAGACCATCCACGAGGCGTTCCATGTCGCCCGCAGCGGCCGCCCCGGCCCGGTGCTGGTCGACCTGCCCAAGGACGTCGTCCAGGCCAAGGGCGAGTACCAGGGTCCGTCGCGGGTGAAGTCCAAGTACAAGCCGCAGGTCAAGGGCGATCTCAAGGCCATCGAGGCCGCGATCGAGATGATCTCCAAGGCCAAGCGCCCCATCGTCTATGCCGGCGGCGGCGTCATCAATTCGGGCACCGCGGCGTGCCAGTTGCTGACCCAGTTCGTGCGCATGACCGGCTTCCCCTGCACTCAGACCCTGATGGGCCTGGGCGCCTTCCCCGGCTCTGACCCGCTGTCCTTGGGCATGCTGGGCATGCACGGCACGTACGAGGCCAATCTGGCCATGCATGGCTGCGACCTGATGATCAACATCGGCGCCCGCTTCGACGACCGCGTCACCGGCCGCGTCAACGCGTTCTCGCCGCATTCGAAGAAGATCCACATCGACATCGACCCCAGCTCGATCAACAAGAACATCCTGGTCGACCTGTCGGTGATCGGCGACGCCGCCCACATCCTGGAAGACATGATCAAGGTGTGGAAGGCGCGTCAGGTCCGCATGGACGACAAGGCGCTGAAGGCGTGGTGGGCCGAGATCGAGGGCTGGCGGTCGCGCAACTGCCTGCATTTCGAAAACTCGAACAAGATCATCAAGCCGCAATACGCGCTGCAGCGCCTGTACGAGCTGACCAAGCACAAGAACCCCTACATCACCACCGAGGTCGGCCAGCACCAGATGTGGGCGGCCCAGCACTTCAAGTTCGAGCAGCCGAACCACTGGATGACCTCGGGCGGCCTGGGCACCATGGGCTACGGCCTGCCGGCGGCCATGGGCGTGCAAACCGCCCATCCGGATGCGCTGGTCATCGACATCTCGGGCGAATCGTCGTTCCAGATGAACCTGCAGGA
>JBLNBE010000061.1:0-49698 GCA_050259735.1 Bacteroidota bacterium | reverse complement strand
AGCATCCCCCAGGTCCATTATGTTGGCGCCGATGATGACGTCGTGCCGCCAAGTGTTGCCAAAGCGTACCAAGCGCGCTTCCCTGCCGGCGCCAAACCGCCAGTGGTGGTGATGCCCCACGCGGACCATGAGTGCTGCTGGGTGGATTGGTGGCCGTCCTTGCTGAAGAAAGAGTGAGCACCCTGTCCACCAACGCTTCGACCGACATGCCCCTGGCAGACCGCCTCTGCGCTGCAGCCTTGGCATTGGCCCTTCCCATCGCGCTTGGCTCATTGCCGATCTTCGCCTTTGGCTATTGGAGCAAGGCCGAGCTTCTGCCGATCCTGCTGCATGTCACCAGCGCCCTGGGCGCCTTGGGCCTGCTGATCGGCTTGGCGTCGGGCAAAGGCAATGCCCACGCGGCCTTATGGCACCCGCAGGTGCTGGTGGTTGCATTGCTGGCTGGTTGGACGGTGCTGGCGGCCCCCTTCGTGGATTTGCCGTTGCTGTCCCTCGCGGGCACCGTCCAATCGGGCTTCGGCGGACTGTGGTTCTGCGATTTCGCCGTGTTGATCGCGTGTGCCTTGACGGTCAAGCCACATCGCCGCTGGTGGACCGGCCTGCGATGGTGGGCGATCGCGCTGACGCTGGTTTTGGCGGGGCTGAAGCTGCACGATTGGCTTTACCCGTCCAAGCATTTGCTGATCTATGTGGCGGCCTATTACGGCTGGATCGGCCTTGCCATGGCCGCCGCCATATCGTTCGAGCGGACCCGCCGGTGGCCGTGGGCCTTGCCGCTTGCCGGCACCTTGGCCGCGGTGGCGGTGGTGGTGTGTTCGCTCAGCATGGCCGCCCTGGCTTTGCTGGTCATTGGTGCGGCCTTCGTTGCCGTGGGCTGGTGGGTCCGGCGGACGAAGCTGGTGGCTGCGCTGACCGCAAGCCGCGCCACGGCGGTTGTGCTGGTGGCGGTGGCGGCGTGGCTGCCTTATGCCCTGTTGCGCTGGGTTCCCGCCCTGGGCCAGGTCGAATCCCTGCGCGACCGCCAATTGCTACAAAAGATGATCCACGCCGCCTTGAGCGAGCAATCCGCAGCCGGTTGGCTGTTCGGGAATGGTTGGGGCCGTGTTCAGGATGCCTATCACGGCCATCTGGACGTGACGGGCGAAGTGCTGTGGCGACCCACCTGGATCTTCCTTGAGAGCGACTATTTTCACGCCCACAACTGGATGCTGGAATCCCTGTTCGGCGCAGGCCTGCCGGGAGTGCTGCTCAGCCTTGCCGCACTGTTCGCCATTCCCCTGTTCGCCGCGCCCGAACGCCGTACGGTCGCCACCGCCCTGGCCATCGCCTTCGCCGCGATGAATGCCATGTGGTTCCCGTTGTCCATCTCTCTGCCCTTCGCCGCGCTCGCCATCGCCGCCATCAGCCGCCCGGCGACCCGCGTCGTGCCCGCGCCGCGAGTGGGCATGGCCGCCTTGGGTATTGTGCTTGTGCTGCAATTGGGCTTCGCTGCCGCGCAATCCGCCTTCATCCACAATGTCGGGATTTTCCGCGCTGGCGGGTTGGATACATTTCCCGCCGATCCACGAGGCAGCGATCTCACTGCGGCGGAAGTCATCCGTGACGATTTGAACACGCTGGCCCAAGCGCAGCGCTTTGACCCCGACGCACAGCGCCGAGGGCTTGCCATGGTTCGCCATTTGGCACAGCGCATTCCCCACAGTACCAGCAGCTATTTTTTGGTCACGGCAGCCAACGCCCTGACCCGCATCTATGGCACCGATGAATTACCTAGTCTGGCGTCCGGTATCCCTGAAGGAAAGGCCTTGTGGCGCACCACAGTCGACCGCTTGCTGACGGTGGCGCCTCATCGCACCGATGTGGCCATTCCGTACTTGACCCACCATGCGGTCATCGGAGAGCTTGCCGAAGCAGCGCGGGTAACCAAGGTCATCCGAATGCGCGCGCCGGACGATCCTGTGGGATTGTATTTCGCAGGTCTATTGCTTGTGCTTGAACCGGGGCCAGAGGCCAAGCGGCAGGGCATCCAATTCCTGCGGGCCTCGAAAGCGGCAGGAATCGAACGCTTCATGCCCCTCGACCCGGCGGTCCAGAAGATCATTGGGCAATAATCGCCGGGTGGCCCCCGGCGCACCGCCATCGGATGGATGGTTTGACTGGTCAGTTGCGATCGTGCGGGGAACGTGTGCGGCTATCACCGCCGAGACCGTTACGCGCCCGGACATGCGGCGTCGTTTCGCGAGTTTTTGCTCTGCCCAGACTGCCGCTCCCCCTGAGTCCTCAGGCCGGCCCGCTGTGATAGGCGGCCAGAATGTTGTCCACCGGGCCGAAATCCAGCAGCCTGCCGTTGTCGAACAGCAGCGCCTTGTTGCAGAACCCACGGACTAGGTTCTCGTCATGCGAGGCCAGCACCATGATACTGCTGTCGGTCATCATGCGCTCGAAGCGGGCCTGCGCCTTGGCGGCGAAGAAGGCGTCGCCGGCGCCGATTCCCTCATCCAGCAGCAGGATCTCGGGGGTGATCGCGGTGGCGATGGCAAAGCTCAGCCGCGCCCGCATGCCGGCCGAATAAGTGTGGATGGGCAGTTCCAGATAATCGCCCAGTTCAGTGAACTCGGCGATCTCCTCTTGCAGTGACAGTGCCTGCTCGCGGTTCAGTCCGACATGCAGAGCGCCGGCCAGGATGTTCTCGTAGCCGCTGAATTCCTCGACCATGCCGACACCGACCGTTAACAGCGGCACCACCTTGCCTTCGGTGGTCAGAGTGCCGGCGGTGGGATGGTACACGCCAGCCAAAGTGCGCAGCAAAGTGGTCTTGCCGGCGCCGTTGCGGCCGACCAACGCCACCCGATCGCCATTCTCGATTTCGAACGAAACGTCGCGCAATGCCTCGACGATGACGTACTGAGACTCGGCGCTGATGCGCCCGCCGGTGCCGATGCGCAGCAGCGTTTTCTTCAGGCTGCGGGCATGAAAGTTATAGATCGGCAGATTGAGGGAAATGTTCTGGGCGACGATCCGGGCCATGACGATCCCCACTCACAATGAGAAGACAACGCGCGAGCGGTAGCGCGCATAAGTGATCAGCGCGATCAGCCAGCCTGCAAGGGTCGTCCCCAGGACGACTTCGTAATTCAGGGCGGTGGGCACATTGCCCAGGATCGGCGCCCGAATCACTTCGATGAAATGATAGAAGACATTGCCGTCAACCGCGATGTGGCGCTCGCCGATGGCCGAGATGGGCCAAAAAACCGGCGTCACGAACATGGCCACCTGCACCAGCGAACCCACCATCTGCGGCATATCGCGGTAGCGGGTCGAAATCATCCCCAACACCAGCGACAGCCACAGCCCGTTGAGGAACAGCAGCACCGTGCCGGGTAGCAGCAGCACCACGTTTTCGGTCAGGTTTTCCGGCGCGTACATATAGATCAGAAGAATGCCGGCCAAATTGTGGACGAAGATGATGCCGTTGCGGGCCACGTCGCGGAAGGTGAAAATGGGCAGCGGCAGATTGGTGTGAAGGATCAGGTGGCTGTTGCGGATGAAGGTCTGGCAACCCTCGTTGACCATGGATGAAATGCTCGACCAAGCCAGGATGCCGGCTGCGACGTAAGGCAGGAAGGTGCTGATGTCCTGATGGAACAAGGCGCTGTAGAGCAGTGCCAGCGCGCCCACCATCACCGCCATCTGCAGGGTCACCCAGAACGGTCCGATGAACGAACGGCGGTAATGCATGGTGATGTCGGTAATGGCCATGTGCATCCACAGATGCCGCATCCTCGCACCGGCGAGCACATCCCTCAGAGCTTGACGGAACACGAATCCACCTCTTCTTTTCGTCGGACCGCAGCATTGGGGCGCTTGGGCGGCAGACTTGGCGTAAGGTATGGGGCGGGGCGGAGCGTGTAAAGCGTTTACGATACCGGCTGCATAGGGCACGGCAAGGCCCATTAACGGCAACGCCATTCCCACTATTCCCGGCTTGGTGTTTAGTCCGGGTACTTGGTGCTGTGGATTAAATTTAAATCGCTTGGGTTCGGCTTTCCAAATTTTGCAGATGTCTTCGTATGGGCTGATGCCTCGCAGGGGCTGAGAAAACGCAGGTGCTAAATGTGCGTTTCGACCGACTGGGGGCTGTCGGTACAGTGTCGTTCGACGTTAGCTATCCCTGATGGCGCGGTTCATGCGCCGTGGCTCTATGGTGGCGACGGCCTGTCAATCGAAACACCGGAGGATGGTCGGCAGCTTGCGCAATAGCGCGACGACGGGGGTGGAGAGGGGGCTGAGCCATCGTCCGATCCACCAAGGCTGCTGGATTTGGGTACACCCAGGAACACGCCGGGTGACGACGTCCCTATCTAACATCCTGTGTCTTTTGGATTTTTCCGGCGCGGTCGGACAGCATCAGCTATCGCGGAATCGCGAAAGTGGCGGAGGGAGGGGGATTCGAACCCCCGGTAGGGTTTGACACCCTACGACAGTTTAGCAAACTGCTGGTTTAAGCCACTCACCCATCCCTCCGCAGGGACAGACACGGTCTATGCTCCGTGGCTTGGAGCGACGTTTCTAGCGAAGTGGAGCGCGGGCGTCAACCCGGAACACTCATTCCTTTTTGCACTTGGGGGCGGGCGGCGATGCAGTCGCCCCAGCGCTGGACGTTGGGGAACTCGGCGGCGAGGTCGACGCCCTGCCAATCGGCGCGCTGTGTCCAGGGAAAGATGGCCATGTCGGCGATGGAATAGGCGCCGGCGACGTAGTCCACCTGGGCCAGCCGGCGATCCAAGACACCGTACAGGCGCTTGGTTTCCTTGCTGTAGCGCTCGACGGCATAGGGGATCTGTTCGGGGGCGAAGCGGCGGAAGTGGTGGGTCTGGCCGAACATCGGACCGATGCCGCCCATCTGGAACATCAGCCACTCCAAGGTGGCGTAGCGTCCGGCCGGATCGGTGGGCAGGAACTTGCCGGTCTTTTCCGCCAGATAGATCAGGATGGCACCTGATTCGAACAGCGCCAGCGGTTTTCCGCCGGGGCCGTCTTGGTCGACGATGGCGGGAATTTTGGAATTGGGGTTGATGGCGACGAATTCGGGCGTGAACTGGTCACCCTTCATGATGTCGATAGGGTGCACCGTATAGGGCAGGCCCACTTCCTCCAGCATGATGGAAACCTTGCGGCCGTTGGGAGTGCCCCAGGTGTACAGGTCGATCATGGTGCGCTCTCCACGTTTGCCGATTGGTTCAGCCATATATAGGCCATAGATAGCACGGCGACAGCCAGCGGCCAGAAAATCACGGCGACGGCGAAATGCACTGCCGGGCCGGCCGCACGGGCATAGTCCGATGCCACGGTCAGTCCGGTCTCGGCCGCCGAGATGCCGAACAGGAGCGCGAACAGGCGGGCGCGGTTGCCCTCGGCCAGCGCCTTGATGGCCGTCAGCGGTGTGTCGCGGTTGATGGCGGCCGCCGCCAGCGTCAGCATCGTCGGTCCGGTGAACCAGATGGGAACCGCCAGCCCCGCCACCAATGCCGCCACGGCCACCTTGGGCGCCATTTCCACCAGCACGGCGTAGGCGACCGCGAACGGCACGGTGAGGACGGCGATCAGCAGCGTGATAAGGAGCGCCCGCTTGGTGTAGGTCCATTCCGGCAGCCCCACTTTCAGGCGGGGGACATCGCCTTCGATCAAATAACGGTGCCAGGCGCAGGCACAGGGGATGGCGAGAACCAGGCTGACCGACATCAGGGCAAAGCGTAGGGCGCCTTCGCCGGCGAAGGCCGTCGCTGCCTCGGTGCAGACCAGCGGCCAGAACGCCCGCAGCACCTTGACAGGCTGCAGGAAGGTGGATGTCACCGCATGGCTCAGGCATTCGCCCACGGGAAGGGCCGGGTGGTCGGGCACGCTGTACTCCGTCGGTCGTCGCTGCGCGCAATGGTAGTTTCGGCGGTGGCGCCTGTCATCAACCTTGACGACCCTGCCCAGGCTCTGGCATCGTTCTGGCCATGGAAACCAAGACCTTCGCCCTGCTGCTGCTTACCGGCCCGGTGTCGTAATTCGACGCCGGGGTTTCGCGTACGCGCTTTTCAGCCAGGGTTTGAGAGGGTTGGTTCCATGTTCCCCATCCGCACCATGATTTTCGGTCAGCGCCGTCGCGTCTGCGTTCGCGCGGAAGCCTTGCTGCTGCGACTAAGCGGCGGTCATCGGGATTGATCGCCCGCGCGGGCGCCCGGTGGCCGTGATTGGCCGCGCATTTTCATCGCAGCTGACCTATTGCCAAGGAATTCCGGCCATGAAGACCGATGCTCAGTCCAAGTACCGTCCCTATCCCACCATCAAGTTGACCGACCGCCGCTGGCCCGACGCGGTGATCGCCCAACCGCCGATGTGGTGCAGCGTCGATCTGCGCGACGGCAACCAGGCGCTGATCGACCCCATGGACACCGAGCGCAAGATGCGCCTGTGGAACACGCTGGTGCGCATGGGTTTCAAGGAGATCGAGGTCGGCTTCCCCGCCGCCTCGCAGACCGATTATGACTTCATCCGCCATTTGATCGACGGCGGCCACATCCCGGACGACGTCACCATCCAGATCCTGACCCAGTCGCGCGAGGATTTGATCCGCCGCAGCTTCGAGGCGTTGGAGGGGGCGAAGAAGGCCATTGTCCACCTCTACAACTCGACATCGGAAGTGCAGCGCCGGGTGGTGTTCGGCTTCGACCGCGAGGGCTGCATCAAGCTGGCGCTGAGCGGCGTGCAATTGGTGCGCGAATTGTCGGCGGCCCGCAAGGACGGCGAGATCACCTTCCAGTACAGCCCGGAAAGCTTTACCGGCACCGAACCCGACTTCGCCATCGAGATCGTCGAGGCGGTGGCGGCGGCGTGGGGCGCCGCGCCCGACCGCAAGATGATCGTCAACCTGCCGGCGACGGTGGAGATGAGCACCCCCAACGTCTACGCCGACGTCATCGAATGGTTCTGCCGCACGGTCAAGGGGCGCGACAGCCTGATCGTCTCGGTCCACCCCCACAACGATCGCGGCACCGGCGTGGCGGCGGCCGAACTGGCGGTGATGGCCGGCGCCGACCGTGTCGAGGGCACCTTGTTCGGCAATGGCGAGCGCACCGGCAACGTCGACGTCTGCACCCTGGCCTTGAACATGTTCACCCAGGGAGTCAATCCCGGCCTGGACTTGTCCAATATCGATTCGATCCGGCAGGTGGCCGAGGAATGCACCGGCCTGCCGGTGCATCAGCGCCATCCCTATGCCGGCGAGTTGGTCTACACCGCCTTTTCCGGCTCGCACCAGGACGCCATCAAGAAGGGCTTCGCCGCCCGCAAGAAGGCCAATGACGAGTCGTGGGAAGTGCCCTATCTGCCCATCGACCCCGCCGATGTGGGCCGCACCTATGAAGCGGTGATCCGCATCAACAGCCAGTCGGGCAAGGGTGGCGTCGCCTATGTGCTGGAACGCGACCACGGGTTGGAATTGCCCAAGGCCATGCAGGCGGAATTCGCCCGTGTGGTCCAGCAGGTCGCCGACCGTGAAGGCCGCGAGCTGAGTGCCGACGAGATCTACGTCTTCTTCGAGCGCACCTATTTCGCCCCTGGCGCGCTGGAGATCGTGGATTATTCCACCGTACCCACCGGCAAGGGCGCCCGCGCGCTCAGCGCCACCGTGCGCTGGAACGGCGTCGAGCGTAGCATCTCGGGCAATGGCGCCGGCCCGGTGGACGCCTTCGTCCACGCCTTGGAGAAGGATCTGAGCTTGAAGGTCAAGGTGCGCGCCTACCACGAACACGCGGTGGGCCAAGGCTCCGACGTTCAGGCCGCCTGTTACGTGGCGGTGGATGGCAAGTACGGTCTGGTCCATGGCGCGGCCAAGGACGCCAGCGTCACCATGGCCGCTTTGGCGGCGGTGGCCAGCGCGGTCAACCGGATGTGATGGAGTGGGCCGAGGGGGCGTGTTCCCCTCGGCCCTTCTCTACCAGTCTTGCGGTACGGCGACGCGGGCCAACACGGTTTCGCCCCCGCGCACGACCTGGAAAACATGGTCGCCGGCAATCTCGCCCAGGGCGCCGCCAAAGCCTTCGCGGTCCAGCACGGTGCGAGAGTCGACGCCGACGATGACGTCGCCGGGCAGCAGACCGGCGGCCCGTCCGGGAGAGCCGGGACGGGTGGCGGCCACCACCACGCCATTATGGATGTTCTGGTTGTCCAACTGCTTGCGGCTTTCCGTGGTCAGGTTCAGCAGGTACAGGCCGACTCCCTTGCGCTCCAGCGGGGCGAAGAACAGGGCGGTGTTCTGGCGATAGACCACGGTCTTGGGAAACAGCGCCGCCACCAGCGGCGACAGCAGCAGGGCCGGGTCCATTTCCTGGCGGGTGCCGCGATAGCGCGAATTCAGCACTACATGCGAGGCGCCGATGGTCTTGGCATAGGTGATGGCGGTGTCGGCGGCGTCGTCGGAGCCGGTGTAGTCCACGTATTCGATCAGGCCATAGCCATCCTCGAACATGCGCAGGATGTCCTGCTGGGCCGAGGCCGAGGCGGTCACCACCGTGGCTCGGCCGGCGAAGGGCAGCACTCCGGCGCCGCGGAGATTGCCCTTATAGCTTTCCACATTGGTGTTGGGCGGCTGAGCGCAACCGCAGAGCGCCAGCGCGACGACCACAAGGGAAGGCAGGGAAAGACGCCGCACGGCAACACTCACGATTGGTTGGCTTTACGTACTATCGCGTGTGGCGCCGCGCACGGCAAGAGGCTGTCCGATGTCCTTATGCCCTATCCCGGTGATCGGGATTTGGTCTTACCTCACCAGCCCGATGACCCAATAGGACAGCCAGCCGACCAGGCCGGCGGCGGGGATGGTGAACACCCAGGCCCAAATGATGTTGGCGGCCAGGCCCCAGCGCACGGCCGAGGCGCGGCGGGCGGAGCCGACGCCGACGATGGCGCCGGTGATGGTGTGGGTGGTCGAGACCGGAACGCCCAGATAGGTGGCGCCGAACAGGGTTATGGCGCCGGCGGTCTCGGCGCAGAAGCCCTGGAACGGCTTGAGGTCGGTGATCTTGGACCCCATGGTCTTGACGATGCGCCAGCCGCCCAGCAGCGTGCCCATGCCCATGGCCACCTGCGATGCCAGGATCACCCAGAACGGCACGTGGAACTCGCCGCCCAGATAGCCCTGGGTATAAAGCAGCACGGCGATGATACCCATGGTCTTCTGGGCGTCGTTGCCGCCGTGGCCCAGGGAATAGAGCGCCGCCGACACCAACTGAAGTTGGCGGAAGCCGCGGTCGATCAGGAACGGCGTCGCCCGGCGCAGCGCCCACGACAGCATCGCCATGATGATGATGGCCAGGATGAAGCCGGTCACCGGCGAGGCGACGATGGCGACGCTGGTCTTGACGAAGCCGGCGGTCGCCAGGCCGTCCAACCCGGCCTTGGCGATGCCGGCGCCGGCCAGGCCGCCGATCAGGGCGTGCGACGACGACGAGGGAAAGCCCAGCCACCAGGTGAACAGGTTCCAGCCGATAGCGCCCATCAGCGCCGCCAGGATGACGTAGGGGTCGATGACCGACGGCTCGACGATGCCGGTACCGATGGTCTTGGCGACGTGCAGGCCGAAGAACAGGAAGGCGATGAAATTGAAGAACGCCGCCCACGCCACCGCCCAGGACGGCGGCAGCACGCGAGTCGATACCACCGTGGCGATGGAATTCGCCGCGTCGTGCAAACCGTTGATGAAGTCGAAGGCAAGCGCCACCAGGATGATGGCGATCAGGGCGGGCAGGCTAAGGGTGACGGCGTCCATGGACAAGGCTGCCTATACGTGGTCCAGCACAATGCCTTCGATCAGATCGGCGACGTCGTCGCAACGGTCGGTGACCGCTTCCAGCATCTCATAGACTTCCTTGCAGCCCAGGAAGGTGATGGTTTCCGGCTGCTGGGCGATCAGGTCCGACAGGCCCTGATGCAGAATCTTGTCGGCGTCGCTTTCGATGCGGCCGATCTGTTCGCACAACTGGCTGATGCGGCCGACGTTGCGGTTGACGTCGGTCAGGAGCGGGAACGCCTCGGCCAGCAGCTTGGCGCCGACCTCGATCAGGCGCGCCAGCTCCAGCATGCACGGGGTGAATTCGTGGATGCGGTACAACAGGGCGTGCTGGCCGACATCCTCGATCAGATCGACGGTGTCGTCCTGCGCCGTAATCAGCGCGTGGATGTCGGAGCGGTCGAACGGAGTGATGAACGCCCGGTGCAGCGCCATCAGCGTCTCACGCGCGATGGTGTCCGCCTGCTTTTCGATGGCGCGCACGTCTTCGAAGCGCGCCTGCCGGTCCGTCGGGCTGGCCTGCATCATGGCGATCAACGCGCCCGAGGCGGCGACCAGACGGTCGGCATGGGCGGTGAAATTGGCGACGAAACCTTCCTCCCTCGGCATCAGGGAGCGAATGAACTTTAAGGCCATGGAAACCCCATCGACTGTAACGCGGCTGTCATATCACAATGGGCAGGGCCACGTCTCGTCCTTCGGATGGTTGACGGCCGCCAGTATCGTGCGGATCAGTCGAAGCGGCCGCCGAAATCCAGCAGCACGCGCACCAATCCCGGCTCGGTGACCAGCAGGGCGGCCTCGCCCGGCGTCATCCACCGGCGCTCGCGCTCGTCCTTTTCCGGCCACGACCCCAGTTCGTGGGTAACTTCCAGCAGATAGACGCGCACGATGCAGGGAAGTTCTTCGCCGCTTTTCAGGCGCTTGAAGCTGTCGAACTGGGCGAAAGGGGCCTTGAACACGGTGCCGATCAGGCCGGCTTCCTCGTAGGCTTCGGCCTCGGCCACCTGATGGGCGGACAGCTTCCGCTCGGGCTGACCCTTGGGCAGAATCCACCGTTTGGTTTCGCGGGAAGTCACCAGCAGAACCATGGGGTGGCCGTCATCGATGCGGTAAGGCAGGGCCGCATATTGGACGAGAGGTTTTTTCGGGCTTTGCTTCGCCATGGTTCCACATATGCCCGCCGTTGATGGCGGGCGAAGGGCGTTTATGTGACAGTTTTATTACACTGGCGCAAGCACGACGGAGGGCGGCGTCCTACGGGGTCCCAGTCTGTTGCCCCCAATATAGCGGCATCGGACCCGAATGGCTCTGGTCTTGGCCGGCAATAGCCGTTGGTCGCACGGCACCGGTTGTTGCCTCGACGCCCGTCGTGGCGCGGGGCAAAAAAATGGCCGCTCGCCAAAGGGGGGGAAGGCGAGCGGCCGGCAGTTCTCTTAGAGAGGGAGGCTGACCTTCGGGGAAGGTCAACATCTGACGCCAAAGCTAGTCCGGCCGCGCGCAGATGTCAAATGATTTTAATATCAGTTCGCATGACGGCGCGCAGGCGCGATCAGATGCCTTTCTCCTCGGCCAGTCCCAGCACGCCGTCCAGCATTTCCTGGATCACCGCCTGGTCGAGGTCGCGGGTGATGAAGACGATGCGGGTGCGGTGGTCGGAATCGGGCCATTCCGGCAACGTCGCCGGCGGGTGGAAGACGTGCTGCACGCCGTGAATGGCCAGCGGCTTGTCGCTTTCGCGGGCGTTGACGATGCCCTTGATGCGCAGCAGGTTCTCGCCCCGCTGCGAGATCAGCAGTTCCAGGGCGAAGGACAGGCCGGGCCAGCTCACCGGCTCGTCGCGGGTGAAGACGAAGGCCTGGACGCGGGCGTCGTGGCGGTTGATGTCGTGCAGGTGGCCGGCATGGTCGTCGACGATGCCCATCTTGCGGTCGCGCTCGCGCCGCATGTCGGCATAGGCCTCGGCGTTCAGCCATTTGTGGACGTCGGGGATCTTGTCGGCATCGTTGAACAGGCCGGCGTCCAGGACGTCCTTGGGGTCGACCTTGCCGCCGACGACGCGCACCAGCCGGGCGCCGGGATTGAGCGTCCGCAGGCGGGCGTGCAGCACCTCGACCGCGGTGTAGTCGGCGATGTCGGTCTTGGTCAGGATCAGGCGGTCGGCCACCGCTGCCTGCTTCACCGCCTCTTCATGGTTGTCGAGCGTATTTGCGCCGTTGACCGCGTCCACCGTGGTGACGATGCCGTCCAGGCGATAGCGGCTGGCCAACAGCGGGTCGGTCATCAGGGTGTGGATGATGGGGGCGGGGTCGGCCAGTCCGGTGGTCTCGATCACCACGCGGTTGAACTCGGGCACCTCGCCCTTGACCCGCTTCAGGAACAGGTCGCGCAGCGCGTTGACCATGTCGCCGCGCACGGTGCAGCACAGGCAGCCCGATTGGAGCAGCACGATGTCCTCGGCGACGTGCTGGACCAGCAGGTGGTCCAGGCCGACGGCGCCGAATTCGTTGATCAGCACCGCCGTCTCGCCCAGTTCCGGCTGGGCCAGCAAGTGGTTCAACAGCGTGGTCTTGCCGCTGCCAAGGAAGCCGGTGAGGACGGTGACGGGAAGGGTGTCGCTCATTTCTTGTACAATTCCTCGGGCGAAATCTTGACCTTCTCCACCTCGACCAGGCCCTCGGCGCGGGCGGCGGTGTAGAAGCAGGTGCGGCGGCCGGTGTGGCAAGCAACGCCATCCTGGTCCACCTTGATCAAGATGGTGTCGCCATCGCAATCGATCAGGAATTCCACCAGGCGCTGCTGCTGGCCCGAGGTTTCGCCCTTGCGCCACAGCCCCTTGCGCGAGCGCGACCAATAGCAGACGCGCCCGGTCGCCAGGGTCTCGGCCACCGCGTCGCGGTTCATCCACGCCATCATCAGCACTTCACCGGTGTCGTATTGCTGGGCGATGGCGGGCACCAGCCCGTCGGCGTTGAAAGTGATGGCGGCCAGCGCCGCGCTCGCATCGGTCATGGTCAAGGCTCCAGGCGGAAACGTGACCTTCTATAAATCATTTCGCCGCCAGGCAGGATTCCAATCCGTCGGCCAGACGGGTCATCAGGGTGAAATACTGCTCCGGACCGGGCGGGATGTCGGCGCCTTGCGGGTCGAGTACGCCCTCGCGGGCGCCGGCGGCTTCGGCCAAGGTCTTGACGATGGGGGCGGGGAATTGCGGCTCGTGGAAGACGCAGGAGGCGCCGGCGGCCTTCAGCTTGTCGCGCAGCGCGGCCAGGCGCCGGGCCGACGGCGGGCGGTCGGGATCGACGGTGACCGAGCCGGCGGCGGCTAGGCCATAGCGCTTTTCCACATATTGATAGGCGTCGTGGAACACCACGAACGGCCGGTTCGCCACCGGCGCCAGCTTGGTTCGCAACTGGCCGTCCAGTACATCCAGGCGCGCCACGGTGGCGTTGGCGTTGGCGCGGTACTGCTCGGCATGCTCGGCATCCAGCTCGCTCAGCCGGTCGGCCACGGCGGTGACCAGCAGGCGGGCGTTGGTGGGGTCCAGCCAGACATGGCCGTCGATAGCGCCGTGGTGGTGGCCCTCATGGCCGTGGCCACCATGCTCGTCATGGTCGTCGTCTTCCTCCCACACGCCGCCCTTGCGGGTCGGCAGGGTGTGGGCGCCGGGCAGGTCGGCCATGGCGATGACGTCCAGCGAGTCCTTGCGCCCCTTCAGCGGCTTGGCCAGGAACGTCTCGTAATTTTCGTCCACCAGCACCACCACGCGGGCGGCGGCCAGGGCGCGGGCGTCGGACGGCTTCAGCGCATAGGTGTGTTCCGACTGGGCGCCGGTCACTACCAGGCCAGGGGTGCCGACGCCCTGCATCACCGCCGCCACCAGCGAGTGGATGGGCTGGATCGAGGCGATGACCTTGGGAACCTCGGCCCGTGCCGGCAGCGCCAAGGCGCAGAGGGCTAGGGTGAGAACGGCGAGGGAGGAGGGCTTCCCCATGGCGAGGCTCCGTGTCATGATGCGGGACGAGATGCGATGTTATAATGTAACAACTCGACCTTGCCAAGGGGTGCGATGAGCTTTCCCGTTCCCAATCACGATCACGGCACCTGTATCGCCCACGCGGTAGAGGCAGCCGAGGCGGAATGCCGGCGGCGCGGCGCCCGCCTGACCGACGTGCGGCGCCGGGTGCTGGAACTGGTGTGGCATAGCCATGCCCCGGTCGGCGCCTATGCCCTGTTGGAGACGCTGGCGCGCGAGGGCTTTTGCGCGGCGCCGCCCACCGTCTACCGCGCGCTCGACTTCCTGCTCGCCCATGGTCTGATCCACCGGATCGAGCGGCTGAACGCCTATACCGGCTGCACCCATCCCGGCACGCCCCATGCCGGCCAGTTCCTGCTGTGCGAGGGCTGCGGCGTTGCCGCTGAACTGATCGACCCCGCCATCGACGCCGCCATCACCGGCGCCGCCGCCCGCCTGGGCTTCAGCGTCAGCCGTCAGACCGTCGAGGTCGACGGGCTGTGCCCGGCCTGCCGCGAGGGAAGAACCGGCCATGGCGACTGATCCCCTGCTGGCGCTGGAGCGGGTGTCGCTGACCCTGGCCGGCAACCCGGTGCTGGCCGACGTCTCGCTGGCGGTGGCGGGGGGCCGCATCGTCACCATCGTCGGCCCCAACGGCGCCGGCAAGTCCACCCTGGTCAAGGTAGCGCTGGGCCTGCTGGCGCCCGGCGCCGGCAGCGTGCGCCGCGCCGACGGCCTGACCATCGGCTATGTGCCGCAAAGCCTGACCATCGAGCCGACCTTGCCGCTGTCGGTGCGCCGCTTCCTCGCCATGGCGGCGCCGCGCACGACCAGGGCCGAGCAGGAGGGCGCGCTGGCGCGGGTCGGTGCCGGCCACGTTCTCGCCCGTCAGGTCGGCAAGCTGTCGGGTGGCGAGTTGCAACGGGTGATGCTGGCCCGCGCGCTGTTGCGGCGGCCACGCCTGCTGGTGCTGGACGAGCCGGTGGGCGGCGTCGACATGGCCGGGCAGGCGGAAATCTACGACCTGATCGCCACCTTGGCCCATGACGACGGGGCCGGTGTGCTGATGGTCAGCCACGATCTGCACGTGGTCATGGCCGCCACCGACGAGGTGGTCTGCCTGAACCGTCACGTCTGCTGCGCCGGCCACCCCGAGGCGGTCAGCCGCCACCCCGAATACCTGGCGCTGTTCGGCGACCGGGTGGCGGCCAGCCTGGCGGTCTACACCCACGTTCACGACCACCAGCATCTGCCTGACGGCTCGGTCGGCGGGCATGTCCACGGACCCGGATGCAAGCATGATGGATGAATTTCTTGCCCGCGCCGTCGCCGGCGGCCTGGCTCTGGCCCTGGTGGCCGGTCCGTTCGGCTGTTTCGTGGTGTGGCGCCGCATGGCCTATTTCGGCGACACCCTGGCCCATGCCGCGCTGCTGGGCGTGGTGCTGGGAGCGTTGCTCGATCTGGATTTCAGCCTGGGCATCGCCGCGCTGTCGTTGGCGGTGGCGTTGACGGTGGCGTTCCTGCAGCGGCGGCGCGACCTGGCGTCGGACACCGTGCTGGGCATCCTCTCCCACGGCGCCCTGGCGGTCGGGTTGGTGACGCTGTCGCTGATGCATGACGCCCGCGTCAACATCATGGGCTGGCTGCTGGGCGATATCCTGTCGCTGGATTGGTCCGACGTCGCCGTGCTGTGGGGCGGCGGCGCCGTGCTGCTGGCCGGGCTGGCCGTGGTGTGGCGAACGCTGGTCGCCATGACCGTCAACGAGGATTTGGCTGCCGTCGAAGGCCACCAGGTCGAGCGCGCCCGGCTGATGCTGATGGTGCTGGTGGCGCTGGTGGTGGCCGCCGCCATGAAGGTGGTGGGCATCCTGCTGGTTACCGCCTTGCTGGTGATTCCTGCCGCCACCGCGCGGCGCTTCGCCCGCACGCCGGAGCAGATGGCGCTGCTGGCGGCGGTGTTCGGCGCCGTGGCGGTGGTGTTGGGGCTGGGCGGGTCGTGGCGCTTCGACACGCCCTCGGGGCCATCGGTGGTGGTGGCGGCGCTGGGGTTGTTCGTGCTGGCCCAAACGGTGCGGGGAAGGGCCTAGGCCATGTGGCAGGACGGTGTCATCGCCACCGACTACATCCATGCCTGTCATGGCGAGCTGGCGCCGGCCCATCTGGCGTTGGCACTGCTGGCGCGCGGCGTCGCCCCGCCGGCGGTCGCCGGCCAGCCGTTCCGCTATGCCGAGCTGGGCTGCGGCCAGGGCCTGACCACGAACATGCTGGCTGCGCTGCATCCCGCCGGCCGGTTCGAGGCGATCGACCTGCTGGCCTCGCACATGGACGGCGCCGCCGCCCTGGCCCAGGCCGCCGGCCACGACAACGTCGCCTTCCGCTGCGAAAGCTTCGCCGAATTCGCCGAGCGGGATGGCGCCGAGTTCGACATCATCGCGTTGCATGGCATCTGGACCTGGGTTGATGCCGACAATCGCCGCATCCTGAAAACCATCATCGACCGCCGGCTCAAGCCGGGCGGCGCCCTGTTCGTCAGTTACAACTGCCTGCCCGGCTGGGCGCCCGACATGCCGGTGCGCGCCCTGTTGCTGCAAGCGGTGGAGCGGGCCGAGGGGACGCTGTCCGAACGCATCGATGCAGGCCTTGCCGAATTGCGCCGCATGGCCGCGATGGACGGCTATTTCCAGCAGACGCCCAGCGCGGCGGAGTTGGTGGAAAAGCTGCAGGCCAAAAGCGACGCCTATATCGCCCACGAATACCTGAACCAACACTGGACGCCGTTCTACTCGGCCGAGGTGGCGCGTGACCTGGGCGAGATCGGCCTGAGCTATGCCGCTTCGGCCACCATCACGGCGGATGTGGCCGTGGTCGACTCGGAAACCCTGGCCGACATTCGCACCAACCGCCGTTTCCGTCGCGACATCTTCGTCCGTCAGCCCCGGCATATGGATGCGAGCGAACGGGCGGCGGCGTTGTCGGCCTTGCGCGTTGCCCTGACCGTGCCGTTGGCCGAGGTGTCGCGGGATTTGCGCGATCCGGTGGCGGTGGCGCTGGCGGCAGGGCCGTGCCGGCTCGACACCTTGCCCGGCGATGGCGAGGCGGTGCTGCGCTCGGTGCTGGCGCTGGTCGGGGCCGGCATGGCGGCGCCGTCGCTGGAGCCGGGCGATGCCGCGCGCTGCCAGCGGCTCAATGCCGCCATCCTGGCGGCCAACCGCACCTCGCCCGCCATTCGTCAATTGGCGGCGCCGGCCTTCGGCGCCGCCTTGGTGGTGGACATCCTCGACCGCCTGTTCCTGTTGGCCGAGGCCGAGGGAGCGGATGCCCCCGCTTTGGCGTGGTCGGTGCTGTCGGCGCGCGGCAAACGCTTGCGCCGGGGCGGCCAGTGGCTGGATGGCGACGACAATCTGGTGGAACTGCGCCGCCTGCACGCCGAATTCGACCGCGAGCGGCGGCCGTTTCTGGCGGCTGCCGGGATTGCTTGACGGGGCGATTCCGCCCCCCCATATCCAGCCGATCCCGCATCGAACGAGGTAATCCCATGCCCCAGACCATGAAAGCCGTCCGCATCCATAGCTGGGGCGGCCCCGAGGTCATGCGCGTCGAGGACGCGCCGCTGCCGGTATTGGCCGATGACGATGTGCTGGTGCGGGTGGTGGCGGCGGCCGTCAATCCGGTGGATTGGAAGATCCGCCAGGGCTATCTCAAGGACATGCTGCCGCACAAACTGCCGCTGACCCTGGGCTGGGACGTCTCGGGCGTGGTGGCGGCGGTGGGCGCCAAGGTCACCGCCTTCAAGATCGGCGACGAAGTCTATTCCCGCCCCGACATCAGCCGCGACGGCGCCTATGCCGAATACATCGCCGTGCGCGAAAGCGAACTGGCGCCCAAGCCGGCCAGCCTGGACCACGTTCATGCCGCCGCCGTGCCGTTGGTCGGTCTGACCGCGTGGCAGGCCATGCTGGAAAACGCCGGACTGCAACCGGGCCAGACCGTGCTGATCCATGCCGCCGCCGGTGGCGTCGGCACCATCGCGGTGCAATTGGCCAAGTGGAAGGGCGCCCGCGTCATCGCCACCGCTTCGGCCGCCAATCACGACTACCTGCGCGCGCTTGGCGCCGACGTGGTGGTCGACTATCGCACTCAGCGTTTCGAGGATGCCGGGCCGGTGGACGTGGTGTTCGACCTGATTGGCGGCAAGACGCAGGAACGCTCGTGGTCGGTGGTCAAGCCGGGCGGCGCCCTGGTCTCGGTGGTGGCGCCGCCGCCGGAAGAGGCCGGACGCAAGGCCGGCGCCCGCGCGCTGTTCACCTTCATCCAGCCCAATGCCGGCCAGTTGCGCCAACTGGCCGCCCTGATCGACGCCGGCACGGTGAAGGTCAGCGTCGAGGCCCGCTATCCCCTGGCCCAGGCGGTCGAGGCGTTGGAGCGCGTGCGCCAGGGCCACACCCGCGGCAAGGTAGTGCTGGAGGTGGGGATTTAGTCCCGGCCGAGGACGGCGTCGCCGATGGTGCGGAAGTCGTCCACCACCAGTTCGGCGCCCAGGTCGGCGACCGGGGTGCGGGAATAGCCGAAGCTGACGACGATGCAGGGCAGGCCGGCGCCCTTGGCCGCCAGCACGTCGTTGATGGAATCGCCGACCATCACGGCCTCCTCGCGCGTCACGCTCAGGCGGGTCAGCACGGCGTCGATATGGGCCGGGTTGGGCTTCAGCGCCGGGGTGTCGTCGCCGCCCACCACAACCGCGAAATATTTCTCCAGTTCCAGCACCCGCAGGATTTCCAGCGTGGCGGCGGTCGGCTTGTTGGTGCACACCGCCAACAGGATGCCGGCGCGCTTCAGGCGGGCCAGGGTGTCGACCACGCCGGGGAACGGGCGGGTCAGCACCGTGGCGTTGGCTTCGTAATGGGCCAGGAAGCGCTCCAACAGCGGCGCCACCGGCCCCGGCAGGCCGCCGCGCGCGGCAAAGGCGCGCTCGACCAAGGTATGGGCGCCGTCCCCCACCATGGGGGCCAGTTCAGCCTCGGTGACCGGCTCGCGGCCCTCGGCCGCCAGCATGTGGTTGATCCCCGAAGTGAGGTCGGGAAGCGAGTGAATCAGTGTGCCGTCAAGGTCGAAAAGAACGGCACGCTTAAGCTGGCGCATTGAAATCATCCGCAACAAAGATTGACTGGTTCGGGCGCCGCCTTTGTGGCACCTTCCCGTCACAACCGCAACAGATTGGGTATGACCGTTGGGCACGGCCTCTTCGCAGCTCGCCATCATCGTGCTTGCCGCCGGCATGGGCACTCGTATGAAATCCGACCTGCCCAAGGTCATGCATCCGCTGGCGGGCCGGCCCATGGTCAGTCACCTGATGGAAACCATCTCGGGCCTTGATCCCGACCGCGTGGTGGTGGTGGTCGGCCCCGGCATGGAACAGGTGGCCAAGGCGGTGACGCCCGCCCATACGGTGGTGCAGACCGAACGCCTGGGCACCGGCCATGCCGTGATGCAGGCGCGTGCCGCGCTGGCCGATTTCACCGGCGACGTGCTGGTGCTGTACGGCGACACCCCGCTGATTACCCGCGCCACGCTGGAACGCATGCTGGAAGAGCGTCGCGGCCCCAAGAATCCGGCGGTGGTGGTGCTGGGCTTCAAGCCGGTCGACCCCGGCCATTACGGCCGCCTGGTGGTGGGGGCCGAGGGTCTGAAGGCCATCGTCGAATGGAAGGACGCCAACCACGACCAGCGCGAGATCCCGCTGTGCAATTCCGGCGTGCTGGCCATCGACGGCAAGCGGCTGTGGAACCTGGCCGACCGCATCACCAACGAGAACGCCAAGGGTGAATACTATCTGACCGATCTGGTCGGGCTGGCGCGCGGCGACGGCGCCACCTGTTCGTTCGTGCTGGGTGACGAGGAAGAGCTGCTGGGCGTCAACTCCCGGGCCGAGTTGGCGACCGCCGAAGCCATCGCCCAGGCGCGGCTGCGCGAGCACGCCATGGAAAACGGCGCCACCCTGATCGACCCCGCCAGCGTCTGGTTCGCCTGGGACACCAAGCTGGGCCGCGACGTGGTGGTGTGGCCGCACGTGGTGTTCGGCCCCGGCGTCAGCGTCGGCGACGGCGTCACCATCAAGGGCTTCTGTCATTTCGAAAAGTGCCGCATCGACACCGGTGCCGAGGTGGGACCCTATGCCCGCTTGCGCCCCGGCGCGGAAATCGGCGTCAATGCCCATGTGGGCAATTTCGTCGAGGTCAAGCAGGCCGTGCTCGAGGAAGGCGCCAAGGTCAACCACCTGACCTATATCGGCGACGCCCGGGTGGGGGCGGGGGCCAATGTGGGCGCCGGCACCATCACCTGTAATTACGACGGCTTCGACAAGACCTTCACCGACATCGGCGCCGGGGCCTTCATCGGCTCCAATTCCTCGCTGGTGGCGCCGGTCAAGGTGGGGGCGGGCGCCATCGTCGGCGCCGGTTCGGTGATTACCCGCGAGGTCAGCGCCGGTGCGCTGGCGGTAACTCGCGCCAACCAGATGGAGCTGTCCGGCTGGGCCGACCGCTTCCGCGAAAAGAAGCGCGCCGACAAGGCTGCGGGCAAGTAAACTCCGGGTTCTCTACCGGCCAACATTATTCGACTTGTTGGCCGGTATCCTGCCGCCATTGAGGCGGCGGCCAAGGGCGCGGATGCGCCCGCCCGGCGAGGGGCAATACAGCCGGTCAATTTATTGGCCGGTTGGTATCAAGGAGCATCACCACATGTGCGGCATCGTCGGCATCATCGGCAAGGGCGACGTCGCCTCTTCGCTGGTCGAGGGGTTGCGTCGGCTGGAATATCGCGGCTACGACTCGGCGGGCATCGCCACCCTGGTGGATGGCCGCGTCGAGCGCCGCCGCGCCGAGGGCAAGCTGGCCAATCTGGAAGCCCTGCTGAAGACCCGGCCGCTGTCGGGCCGCATCGGCATCGGCCATACCCGCTGGGCCACCCACGGCGTCCCCAACGAGCGCAACGCCCATCCCCACGCCACCGCGCGGGTGGCGGTGGTGCACAACGGCATCATCGAGAATTACACCGAGCTGAAGGCCGAACTGACCGCCGCCGGCCAGAAGTTCGAGAGCGACACCGACACCGAAGTGGTGGCGCAGTTGATCGACTTCTACCTGCAGCAGGGCAAGGGGCCGGAAGAGGCCACCGCGCTGTCGCTCAAGCGGCTGGCCGGCGCCTTCGCGCTGGGCATCATCTTCACCGGCCATGACGATCTGATGATCGCGGCGCGTGAAGGCAGCCCGCTGGCGCTGGGCTATGGCGACGGCGAGATGTTCCTGGGGTCCGACGCGCTGGCGCTGGCGCCGCTGACCCAGAAGATCAGCTATCTCAACGATGGCGATTGGGCGGTGGTGCGTCCCGATTCGGTCACCATCCACGACCGCGACGGCCGTCTGGTCAACCGCGAGGTTCGCCTGACCCAGTTGTCGGGTGCGCTGATCGGCAAGGGCCAGCACCGCCACTTCATGGTCAAGGAAATCTTCGAACAGCCGCAGGTGCTGGGCGACACCCTCAACACCATGCTCAACCCGGCGACCCGGACCCTGACCCTGCCGGCCATCCCGTTCGACTTGGGCACCATCGACAAGGTGACCATCGTCGCCTGCGGCACCTCGTATTATGCCGGCATGGTGGCGCGCTATTGGATCGAGAAGCTGGCTCGTGTCGCCGTCGAGGTCGAGATCGCCTCGGAATTCCGCTATCGCGAGCCGGTGCTGGCCCCGGGCGGGTTGGCCATCTTCATCTCGCAATCGGGTGAAACCGCCGACACCCTGGCGGCGCTGCGCTATTGCAAGGCCCACGGCCAGCATACCCTGTCGCTGGTCAACGTGGCCGAAAGCACCATCGCCCGCGAGTCCGAGGTGGCGCTGCTGTCGCAGGCCGGCCCGGAAATCGGCGTCGCCTCGACCAAGGCGTTCACCACCCAGTTGGTGGTGATGGCCTGCCTCGCCGTCTCCATGGCCCGCGCCAAGGGCACGGTCGACGCCGCCGAGGAGGCCCGCCTGGGCCAGGCCCTGGCCCAGGTGCCGGCCCACGTCTCGACGGTGCTGCGCCAGGAACATCTGATCCGCGAGATCGCCGAAACCATCGCCCCCGCCCGTGACGTCATCTATCTGGGCCGCGGCACCGGCTACCCCATCGCGCTGGAAGGCGCGCTCAAGCTCAAGGAAGTCAGCTACATTCACGCCGAGGGCTATGCTTCGGGCGAGCTGAAGCACGGCCCCATCGCCCTGATCGACGACCACGTTCCGATCATCGTGGTGTGCCCCACCGACGAGCTGTACGAAAAGACCGCCTCGAACGTGCAGGAAGTGGTGGCGCGCGGCGGCAAGGTGGTGTTTCTGTCCGACAAACAGGGCATCGACCGCTTGGCCGCGAAGGCCATCGCCACCGTCGAATTGCCCCAGGTCGACCCCTTCGTCGCCCCCATCCTCTATGCCATCCCGGTCCAATTGCTGGCCTACCACGTCGCCATCGCCAAGGGCACCGACGTCGACCAGCCCCGCAATCTGGCAAAAAGCGTCACGGTGGAATAAGGTAAAGGCCGCCCTTGGGCGGCCTTTGTCGTTCACGGGCGCGGGCCGGGTCAGGCCAGCGTCCATTCCCGGATGCGGGCTTTCAGCGGGGCGATGCGGTTGGGGCGGACGCTGAACGAGCGGACGCCCGCCCGGGCCAGCAACGCGGCGGCGGCGGGGTCCGAGGCGGCGTCGCCGCAGACCGACAGATGGCATCCCGCCGCGTCGGCCCGGCGGCACAAATCCTCAAGTACCTGCAGGACGGCGGGATGGGTGGCGTCCTGAAGCTGCGCGAGGTCGGCGTTGCCCCGTTCCGCCGCCAGCAGGTATTGCGTCAGGTCGTTGGTGCCGACCGACAGGAAATCCACCTTGTCCAGGAAGGACTCGATGGTCAGGGCTGCGGCCGGGACCTCGACCATGATGCCCAGGCGCACCGGCCAGGCATGGGGAACGGCGCGGGCCTGCAAGGAAACGTGGGCGGCGGTCAGCAGGGCGCGGGCCTGGACGACCTCGTTCGGCAGGGTGACCATGGGCAGCATGATCCATAAATCGCGGCCCAGCCCGGCGCGCAGGATGGCACGTAGGTTCGAGGCGAAGAAATCGGTGTCGCGCAGCGACAGCCGCAGGCCGCGCACCCCCAAGAATGGGTTTTCCTCGTGCCGGGGCGGCATGTACGGCGCCGGCTTGTCGGCACCGATGTCGGGGGTGCGGACCACCACCGGGCCGTCGCCCAGCGGCGCCAGGATGTGGGCCAGGGCGTCGGTCTGTTGGTCTTCGGACGGCACGGCGGCAAAGGCCTGATAGGCGAATTCGGTGCGGAGCAAACCGACCCCGTCGGCGCCATCGGCGCGCGCCGCCTGGGCGTCGGCGGCGCTGGCGACGTTGGCCAGGACTTCGAAGGCGGTGCCGTCGCGACTGCGGACGGGCAGGGCGGTGGCGGCGCGGTCGGCGGCCAGCGCCTGTTGCTGCGCCGCCTGGCGGGCGGCGATGGCGGCGCGGTCCTGCGGCGACGGGTCGATCCACAGGCGCGCCTCGCCGCCGTCCATGCCGATTTCCGCCGCACTGGCGACGCGCTCGGGGGCGATGCCGACGATCATGGGAATGCCCAGGCCGCGAATTAGGATGGCGGCGTGGGCCGTGGAGCTGCCGCGCCGGGCCAGAATGCCGAGCACCGCGCCGGGGCGGCAGGCCAGGGCCTCGCTGGGCAGCAATTCGTCGACCAGCAGGATGGCGGGGGGAAATGGGGCGATGGCGGCCGGCGCGCTGTCGCCGCTCAGGGCGCGGGCCACCCGCCCGGCGATGTCGCGCAGGTCGGCGGCACGGGCGCGCAGATAGGCGTCGTCCAGGGCGGCATATTGATCGGCCACGGCGTGGGCGGCCTGTTGCCACGCGTCCAGCGCCGAGGCTTCGCCCGACAACACGCGGCGGCGGACCGGCTCCAGCACCGCCGGGTCTTCCAGGATCAGTGCCTGGGCGGCGAAAATGGCGGCGGTCGCGGCGTCCAGGCCCCCGGCATGGCGAAGCTGCGCGGCCACCTGGGCCAGGGCGGTTTCCAGCCGGGCGATTTCCTCGTCGGGTGTGCCGGGGCGATACCTGGCGGCGACGGGCAGGGCGTCGGCCAGGGGCAGCACCCGGCCCAGCGCCACGCCCTCGGACACGCCGGTCATGCGGTCGGGGGCCGCTTCCGGCAGCGGGGAAACACAAGGCTTTGCCACCAGCGCGGCTTCACCGAAATGGTCGGCGATCAGGGCGCGCAGGCGGACCGCCGCCGGGGCGGCGTCGGGGCCATGCAGGTGAAAGCGCACGCGGTCGCCGCGCCGGGCCTGGACCAGGGCTACCGCCGTCAGGCTGCGGACCGAGGCGGGGCCGCGTTCCGAGGTCAGATTCTCGATGGTGATGTCGGCGGCGAACCCGGCCAGCGCCTGCACCAGGGCGGCGGCCGGACGGGCGTGCAATCCGTCGGGATTGGCGATCTCGGTTTCGATGTCGATGCCGTCGCCGGCCACCGGTGCGGCCACGGAAGGCGGCGGTGGGGCGACGCCCAGTTGTTCCTGCTTGGGCGCCAGGGCGGCCATGGCTTCGGCGGCCACCGCGTCCAGTCCCGCTCCGGCCTTGGCCGTCACCGATGCGGCCAGCGCCGCCTCGACCAGCGGCGCCGCCACCAGACGGATGTTGGCGACGGGAACCTCTTCCGCCTCCAGCAATTCCAGCGCGGTCTGCGCCGACAGGACCGCGCTGCCCAGATCCATCAGCACCACAGCGCCGTCGCCAAGGCAGAACGGCCGCAGTACCTCGGAAATGTGGACCGCGTCGGTGCCCAACTCGGCGAAGTCGTCGCCAATTCCGGCGGCCACTGCCACCGGAAAATCGGGGCCGACCATCTGCGCCACCAGCTCGGACAGCGCCAGCGCCAGCGGCTTGCTGTGGGAGACCAGGACGACGGCGATCATGATGTGCAGGCCTGGGCCAGGGCGGCGAACAGCAGCGCCACCGAATTGGCGCCGGGGTCCTGGTGGCCGATGCTGCGTTCGCCCAGATACGAGGCGCGGCCCTTGCGCGCCAGCAACGGCGCGGTGGCGGTGGCGGCGGCGCGCGCAGCCTCGGCCGCGCGGGCGGTGCCGGCTGCCACATCGGCGGCGGCGGCCAGGGCGTCGATGGCGGGAATCAGAGCATCCACCATGGTCTTGTCGCCCGGCTCGGCCTTGCCCCGGCGGCGGATGTCGCCCAATCCGGCGGCCAGCAGCGCGGCCAGGGCGGCGGTGTCCAGTTCGGTCTTGCCCGCCGCCTGCTTGGCCAACTCCAGGAAGAAGCCGCCATAAAGCGGCCCCGAGGCGCCGCCGACGCTGGACAGCAGCGTCATGCCCACGCTCTTGAACAGGGCCGCCATGTCGGCGGGCGGGGTGGCGTCCAGCTTCTTGACCACGGCGGTCATGCCGCGCGCCATGTTGGCGCCGTGGTCGCCGTCGCCGATGGCGGCATCCAGTTCGCTGAGATGGGCGGCGTTGGCGTCGATGTCGCGGGCGGCGGCGGCGATCCAGGCGCGGGCCAGGGACAGAGTGAAGGCGGACATGGCGACCTCGCAGCGGTAAGAGGGGGATGCCCGCGCCCGCTTGGGGCGCGGGCCGGGATCAGACTCCCCAGCGCAGGGCCGGAGTGTTGACCGGAGCATCCCACAAACCGAGCAGCGTGTCGTCGCAACGCAGCGCGGTGACCGAGGTTCCCGCCATCTCCAGGCTGGTGATGTAGTTGCCCACCAGCGAGCGGCGGATGGTCAGGCCATGCGCGGCGGCGATGGCGGCGGCCTTGCGATAGACGATGTACAGCTCGATCAGCGGAGTGCCGCCCATGCCGTTGACGAACAGGATGATGTCGTCGCCGGCCTTGAACGGCAGGTCGGCCAGCACCGGCTCCATCAGCATGGCGGCGACGTCGTCGGCGCTGGCGATGGGGACGCGGTGGCGGCCCGGCTCGCCGTGGATGCCTATGCCGACCTCCATCTCGGTGTCCGCCAGTTCAAAGGACGGCTTGCCCAGATGGGGCACGGTGCACGGCGTCAGCGCCATGCCCATGCTGCGGCCGGTGGCGCGGATGGTGTCGCCCAGCGCCTTCAGCGCCGCCAGGTCCATGCCCTTTTCGGCGGCGGCGCCCAGCAGCTTTTCCATCAGCACGGTCAGGCCGACGCCGCGCCGGCCGGCGGTATACAGGCTGTCCTTCACCGCCACGTCGTCGTCGGTCAGCACCGTTTCCACGGCAATGCCCTCGTCGCGCAGCATGTCGGCGGCCATGTCGAAATTCATGACGTCGCCGGTGTAGTTCTTGACGATCTGCAATACGCCGCCGCCGCCATGCACGGCCTTGGCGGCCTCGTACATCTGGTCGGGGGTGGGGCTGGTGAAGACGTGGCCGGGACAGGCGGCATCCAGCATGCCCAGGCCGACGAAGCCGCCGTGCAACGGCTCGTGGCCGCTGCCGCCGCCCGAGATCAGCGCCACCTTGCCCTTGGCCGGGGCGTCCTTGCGGGCGATGTAAAAGGGTTCGAAACAGATCCGCAGCCGATCGCCATGGGCGGCCTGCATGCCTTCCAGGGCCTCGCGCACCACGTCCTCGGGCGCGTTGATGAGCTTTTTCATGGACTGGCCTCCAAGAAAGATCCCGGCGCCCGTAGGCGCCGGGGAAGGGGACGGGTCACAGAATGCCGGTCAGCTTGCAGATCACCGCGCCGACCACGCCGCCGGCCAGCGGCGCCAGTACCGGTACCAGGGCATAGCCCCAATCCGAATCGCCCTTGCCGGCGATGGGCAGCACCTGATGGGCGATGCGCGGGCCGAGGTCGCGGGCGGGGTTGATGGCGTAGCCGGTGGGTCCGCCCAGCGACAGGCCGATGCCCCACACCAGCATGCCCCACAGATAGGGACCGAAGCCGCCGGGCAAGCCCGAGGCCGCGACGCCCTTCGAGCCGATGGCGAAGCCGACCACCACCAGAACGATGGTGACCAGGAATTCGGTCAGGGCGTTGGCCGGGATATTGCGGATCGCCGGGCCGGTCGAGAAGATCGCCAGCTTCAGCCCTGCATCCTCGGTTGCCGCCCAATGGGGCAGGTAGACCAGCCAGACCAGGGCGGCGCCGACGAAGGCACCCGCCACCTGGGCGGCGATATAGGGAACGACGGTGCTCAGGTCGCCCGAACTTGCCGCCAAAGCGACGGTGACCGCCGGGTTCAGGTGGGCAACGCCGCCCACGCCCAGGCTGGCGATGATGCCCGCCAGCACGGCCAAGCCCCATCCGGTGGCGATGACGATCCAGCCGCTGTTCTGGCCCTTGGATTTGTTGAGGAGAACGTTGGCCACCACACCGTCACCCAGAAGGATGAGGATCATGGTGCCGAAGAATTCACCAAATACGGGTCCGGTCATGATTGCATCCTCCTTAGGTCACTCAATCCAGTCGAAGGTGCGGGTCACGGCCTTCTTCCAGAAGTGATAGAGATCGTTGCGCTTGTCCTCGTCCATGGACGGGTTCCAGCGATGGTCCTCGGCCCAGTTGGCCACCAATTCGTCGGTATCCTTGAAGAAGCCCACCGCCAGGCCGGCGGCATAGGCGGCGCCCAGCGCGGTGGTTTCCAGCACCACCGGCCGCACCACCGGCTTGTTCAGGATGTTCGATTGGAACTGCATCAGCAGATGGTTGACGGTCATGCCGCCATCGGTGCGCAGGTTGTCGAGCGCGATACCCGAATCCTCTTCCATGGCGTCCAGCACCTCGCGCACCTGGAAGGCGGTGGCCTCCAGCACGGCGCGGGCGATGTGGCCCTTGTTGACGAAGCGGGTCAGGCCGGCGATGACGCCGCGTGCGCTGTCCTTCCAATAGGGCGCGTACAGGCCCGAGAACGCCGGCACAAAATAGACGCCGCCATTGTCGTTGACCGTGCGGGCCAGCGGCTCGATGTCGGTGCTTTTCTCGATGATGTTCAGGTTGTCGCGCAGCCACTGGACCAGCGCGCCGGTGATGGCGATCGAGCCTTCCAGGGCATAGACGGCGGGCTTATCGCCGATCTTGTAGCCGACGGTGGTCAGCAGGCCGCATTTGGACGGCACCGCCTTTTCGCCGGTGTTCATCAGCATGAAGCAGCCGGTGCCATAGGTGTTCTTGGCCTCGCCGGGCTTGAAGCAGGCTTGGCCGAACAGCGCCGCCTGCTGGTCGCCCAGGTCGCCCGCGATCGGCACGCCCGCCACCGGGGCGAAGGTCGCCTTGGCATAGACCTCGGCGCTGGAGCGGATCTGCGGCAGCATTTTTTTCGGAATGCCGAAATCCGCCAGGATTTCGTCGTCCCATTGCAGGGTCGCCAGATTCATCAACTGGGTGCGGCTGGCGTTGGTCACGTCGGTCACATGCACGCCGCCGTTGACGCCGCCCGACAGGTGCCAGATGACGAAGGTGTCGATGTTGCCGAACAGCAGGTCGCCGGCTTCGGCCGCCGCGCGGGCGCCGGGCACGTTCTCCAGCACCCAGCGGATCTTCAGGCCGCTGAAATAGGTGGCCAGCGGCAGGCCGGTCTTGGCGCGATAGCGGTTCTGGCCGCCCTTGGCCTCGAATTGCGGCAACACGTCGCCGACGCGGGTGTCCTGCCAGACGATGGCGTTATAGACCGCCTGGCCGGTCTTCTTGTTCCACACCACCGTGGTTTCACGCTGGTTGGTGATGCCGATGGCGGCCAGATCGCTAGGACGCAGGCCCTTGGCGGCCATGGCCTCGGTGATGACTTCCTCGAGGCGGCGCCAGATTTCGGCGGGGTCGTGCTCGACCCAGCCGGGCTTGGGATAGATTTGCTCGTGCTCTTTCTGCGCGACGCTGACGATGCGGCCCGTTCGATCGAAGACGATGAAACGGGAGCTGGTGGTGCCCTGGTCGATAGCACCGATATAGGTCGCCATGTTTCTACCCCCTGGGTTTGCTCTGGGCGGCTAAGCCCGGAACGGTTGCGGTTCTGGTTGTGATCCTGGACACGCGGCAGCGGGAAACCTGCCATTGATAAAATTCACGCGGTTTTCCCGCACAATGAACTTTAAGTTATTCTAAAACAAAAAGCCGCCTGTCGAGTGCAGTGTGTCTGCACAATCAACAGGCGGCTTTCTCTTGATCTCAACCGCTATATTTGAATTATATGACCGGGTTCTTTTAAAGACAATGGACTTTCGGCGGTCCCCGAAATTATCTCCTGATCGTCAGGGGATCCACAGTTCTGGCGAACTGACGGACACCGCCATCACCCCCTGGTTCAACAAATCCTGAGCCTCGCGCAGCGATGTCACCAGGCCGCCGCCCACCAGCGGCATGTCCAGCGACAGGCTGGCCGTTCGCTCGATCAGCTTGGGCAGGGCGATGGCGGGCAGCACTTCCAGGGCGTCGATGCTGCTGTGCTTCAACTGGTGGCAAATGGCATCCAGGGCGCCGCTGTCCAGCAGGAAGGTGCGCTGGATGGTGTAAAGTCCCATGGACTGAGCATGGCGCAGGGTTTCGCCGTGGGTCGAGATGACGCCGCGCGCGCCGCGCCGGTGCAGAAAGCGCAGACAGGCCACATCACGCGACAGGCCGCTCAGAAGGTCGACATTGACGATGGGCTGTTTGCCGGCCTCGGCGGTGCGCTGCATCATGTCGCCGATGTTCTCGGGGTCGCCGCACAGCAGGTACAGGATGCGGCCATGGGCGGCCAGCGCCCGATCCAGATGCTCGGGCTTGCGAACGGCGGGAATGATGCCGCATTCCTGCAACAGAGGCGCCAGCGAACAGGAATGGGCGCCGTGCTGATATGTCATGGGGTCCCTCGAGGATGGCTGGGCCACAGGGTAAGGCGGCCGAGGACTTTTGTCATGGGGGAGTGGTCACACCGGCCACGTCCTGATCTTTCGCCCTAGGCTGTGCGTATGCCCGGGCCAACAGAGTGACGGGATGGACCGACGCCACGCCGGTCCCGTGGGTGATCTGCATGCGGCAGGTCGGGCATTCGGACACCACCCGCGCCGGCGCCTCGGCGGCCACCGCCTGGAACAGCCGTTGGCCGATGGCCAGGGACACCGGGTATTTCTCCTGTTTGAAGCCGAAGGTTCCGGCCATGCCACAGCAGCCGGCGTTCAGGTCATGGATGGACAGGCCGGGAATCCGGCGCAGCAGGTGGAACCACGGCCGCGACAGGCCCTGGGTGGCCTGGTGGCAGGGCGAGTGATAGGCCAGCCGCTCGGCGGCGTCGCCATGGGCGAAACGCAGGCTCAGGCGGCCCTGGTCGGCGCGCTCGATCAGGAACTCGCCCAGGTCGCGCACCATGGATTCCACCAGGCGGGCCTTGGCCGCCAGGGCCGGGTCGTCGCCCAGCAGCAGGGTGAAGCCGGTCTTCAGCATCTGGCCGCAACTGGTGCAGGCGGTGACGATGGGGATGCCGTTCTCCGCCGCGCGGGCAAGGATGTCCAGATTGGCCCGCGCCCGGCGCCGCGCCTCGGCCGGGTCGCCATTGGCCAAAGCGGGATAGCCGCAGCATCCGGCCTCGGACATTTCGGTCTCGATGCCGTTCTCGCTCAGCACGGCGATGCAGTCGCGCCCCAGCGCCGGTTCGTTGTAGCGCATGGAGCAGCCCTGGAAGAACACCACCCGTTCGGCGCCGCGCCGGTGGCCGTGCGTGCCGTCCAGATCGGGGTGGGCATAGGCGGGGAAGCTGCGCTCGGCGGCGATGCCCGCCGTCAGCGACATGGCCTTGCGAACAAAGCCGAAGGCCAGGACCCGGTTGGTGACGGCGGCCATCGGGCTGAGCATCATGCCCAGCAGACCGGGCCGCGCCAGCAGCCAGTCGCTCAGGCGGCGGCGCAACGGTTTGCGGTGGGTCGCCTTGGCGCGGGCGATCAACTCGGCGACGTTGACCTGATTGGGGCAGGCCATGTCGCAGCGTTCGCAGCCCAGGCAGTATTCCAGCCACTCGCTGTCGCAGGGCAGGCCCTCGCGCCGCAGTTTTTCCAGCTCAGGTCCCAGATGCTTGGGACCGGGGTAGCGGGGATGGGCGGTCATCACCGGGCAGGCGGCGTTGCAGTCGGAGCATTTCAGACAATTGTCCAGGGTGACGTCAGTGTGCCGCATGATCGTCCTCCTGTTTCAGCGCGGCCAGCGCGGCGGCGTGGCCGCTGATGATGGCGCGTCCGTTGCCGCCATGCTGCGCCGCCGGATCGGCCAGCGCGCCAGCGGCGTACAAAGTCGGAGCCAGGGGGCGGCCATCGCCGTCCAGTGGCCGCCGCGCGGTGTCGAGGGCGCCGCTCCAGCCCGGCAGCAGTGCGGCGGAATGGGGGCCGCTGGCCAGGATCACCGCCCCGGCGGCCAGTTCGCGGGCGTGACCGGGGGTCTTCAGGGTGACGCCGCGGCATCGCCCGTTTTCCAGGTCCAACGCCTCCAACGGGTGGCCGCCGAACAGCTCGACGCCCTGGCCGCGCAGATGGGCCAGCAGCCGGTTGGACAGGCGCAGCCCGGCCACCGATGGCGGCATGGTGGTCATCTCGCCCACCGGGCAACCGGTGGCGGCCTGCAAGTCCGCCAACTGGCCGTCATCGCTCCATTGCCCGAGAAAGGCGGGAATCAGCACCAGATCGAAGCCGCTGCCGGCCTGGTGCAGCGCGGCCGCCACGATCTGGCGGAACGCCGGGTCGCGGTCGAAGCGGTTGGCCAGTTCCAGCGCGGTGTGCGGCAGGCCGTCCTGGCGCGGCAGCTCCAGGCGCCGGGCATGGAAGCTGGTGCCGCACTCCAGCCGGTTCAGGCGTTCGGCGACGAAGTCGGCGTCGAAGGCCGACAGGCCCGTGACTCCGGCCACCGCCACCCGCTGACGCGGCTGCACCCGCCCGGCCCACAGGCCGCGCGGCGCCATGCAGACCGGCAGCAAGGTGCCCAGGACGGTGGGCAGCATGCCGCGTTCGCCGCCATGGCCGTCATAGGGTGTCCCGGCGGCATCGGTCAGGGCGCGGAACCGCTCCAGCGCCGGTTGCTCGGCGTCGGCGCCGGTCAGGTCGGCGATGCAGCCGCCGCCATAGACGAAGGTTCCCAGGCCGCCATGCACCAGGGCGGTCCTGGCGCCGGCAGCGGCGGCGGTGGCGGCGGCGGTCAGGCCGGACAGGCCGGCCCCCACCACGACGATGTCGAATGTCTGGCGTCCCATGGCGTTCAGGCCTCCCCGTCCGCATGGAAGTGATGGCTGGGGCCGAACAAATCGTGGCTCAGCATCAACTGCTCCAGTTGCTTGCCGTGCGGAATCTGCGCCTGTCCCTTCCAGCGTTCGTCCAGGTAGCGCTTGAAATCGGCGGCTGCGGCCTCGGCGGGCCAGATGCCGCGGCGATAGCCTTCCAGCATGGCCCGGTAGCCGCAGAAAGTGCCTTGGCACGATCCGAAGCCCAGACGGCAGCGGCGGCCGACATCGTTGATGGTGCGCACCGGCACGGCGGCGTCGGGGGCCATGACCATGGCCACCTCGGCTCGCGTCACCTGTTCGCACTCACACAGGATTTCCGCCATGTCGGGATCGGCCTCGATGCGGCGCAGCAGCCCGTCCAGGGCGGGACCCAGGCGCCGTTCGACGATGGCCGCCGCCTGGGCCGGCAACAGGCGGCGCGCCCGCTTGGCCAGCGCCGGGGGGGTGGCCGGGCGCAGCGGCGTTTCGGCGGTGCGGCAAGGGGCGGCCACGCCCAGCAGGCGGGCGACCAGATTGCAGGTCTTTTCCGCCATCAGGCGATAGGTGGTCAGCTTGCCGCCAACGATGGAGACGAAGCCGCCGACGCCGTCCTCGGCGCCATGGTCCAGCAGGGCGAAACCCCGGCTGATCTCGCGTCCGCCGGCCTTGTCCGACCCTTGCGGCACGTAAAGCGGCCGCACGCCGGAAAAAATGCGCAGCACGCGGCTGTCCGCCATGCGCGGCACCAGCTCGGTCCCCAACTTCAGCAGCGCCTCGACCTCGGCGGTTTCGGCGCGCAGGCCCTCGGGGCCGGGCACGGTGATGGAACTGGTGCCCAGGATACACACCGGCCCGGCAGGCACCAGGATGTCGGCGTCGCCCGGCTTGCGACAGCGGTTGACCACGCGGGTCACCAGATTGTGGTTCAGCACCAGCAGCGACCCCTTGTCGCAGCGTACCGGTACGTGCAGCCCAGCCAGGGCGGCCACCTGCTGTCCCCAGCCGCCGGCGGCATTGATCACCACGTCGCAGGCGATGGCGTCCTCGTCGCCGCTCAGGGTGTCGCGGAAGCGGATGCCGGTGACGCGACCGCCCTGGCGTTCGATGGCGGTGACCTCGGCATAGGCGCGGAAGCGACCGCCGCGCGCCACCGCCGCCTGAAGGTTGGACAGCGTCAGTTGGAACACGTCCACATGGGCGTCGGGACAGGTGGCGGCGCCCAGGATGTCGGGCGGCAGGTTGGGTTCCAGCTCCAGCGCCTGGGCCGCCGACAGCGGCGCGGTCGGCAGGCCGATCTCGGCGCAGGCCGTCTCCCAGGCGGGGAAGAATGCCGGATCGTCCTGGGGATAGCGCACGAACAATCCGCCGACGTCGTGGATGCAGTGCGGGGCGATGGTTTTGAGGATACGGTTCTCGCGCAGGCATTCCCGCGCCGCTTCGGCGTCCTTGACCGCATAACGCGCGCCGGAATGCAGCAGGCCATGGCAGCGCCCGGTGGCGCCGTTGGCGAGGTCGCGCTTTTCCAGCAGGACGGCGGAAATTCCACGAAGCGAGAGATCCCACAGAATCCCGGCCCCCGTGGCGCCGCCGCCGATAATGACCACTTGCGTCCGATCCATGACAGCCCCCTTGCATCGGAAGATGGGGAACGGCCGCGCCGCGGAATGGCGGCGGGGCCGGGGTGGGAACGCAGTTCCGTTGGAAGGAACGGGGCGGCCGTGTCGGAGGGCTTGAAAAAAACGGACCGGGGAAGGGGAAAGCGAGGAAACCCGGGCCGAGTTCGGCAGCGTCGGCAACGACCGCGCCGTCCCAAACCTCTCCAGCCATGCGGAGCGGTCCGTCGGAAACGGCGTCCTGTCGCCCACTCGCGGTTTCTCTCGCAGCTCTACGCGAAGAGCGGGGGATAGACCATAGGCCTATCAAGGACATTGTGGGCGCCCCGGCCGGGGTTTGTCAATGTGCCGTCGCGCCCGCTTGATTGACTTGGTCGATCAGTGTGCGGAAACAAACCAATTTCACATATTTTGGCGGCGGCACCATATTGAGGGCAACAAACCTTCCGGCCCTTCAGGAGTTGCCACCATGACCAAGCCCCTTCGCTTTGTTCCCGTGATCGCCCTGGCCCTGCTCACCGGCGTCGCCGTGCTGCCGCAGCAGCAGGCCGCCGCCGACGGTCTGGCCCTGCCGGGCACCGCCGCCACCCATTGCGCCACCGCCACGCCGCGTGGACCGATGGGGTATTGATCCAAACGGAAACGCCCCGGCACATCCGTGCCGGGGCGTTGTCTCTCGAACTGTCTACAGCCCCATCAGGGCGCGGACATGTTCCTTGACCGAGGCGGCAAGGGCGGGACCTTCGTAGCCGCCCTCCAGCACCGACACCACGCGGTTTCCCGCGCTTTCGGCCGCCACGTCCAGCAACTTCTCGGTCGCCCAGCGGAAGTCCGAGGTCTTCAGCCGCAGATGGGCCAGCGGGTCCTGGGCGTGGGCGTCGAAGCCAGCGGAAATGATGACGAAGTCGGGGGCGAATTCCCGCAGCTTATAGATCAGCAGATCGTCGAACGCCTGACGGAAATCGTCCGAGCCGGTGCCCGCCGGCAGCGGCACGTTGACCATGCGGCCCTGGCCGCCGGTCTCGTTGGCGAGGCCGGTATTGGGGAAGGCGTGTTCCTGGTGGGTCGAGCCGTAGAACGTGCCCGGTTCGTCCCACAGGATATGCTGGGTGCCGTTGCCGTGGTGGACGTCGAAGTCGATCACCGCCACCCGCTTGAAGCCGTGGGCGTCGCGGGCGTGCAGGGCGCCGATGGCGGCGTTGTTGAGGAAGCAGAAGCCCATGGAGGCATCGCGCTCGGCATGGTGGCCCGGCGGGCGCACGGCGCAAAAGGCGTTGCGGGCCTGCTTGGCGGCGACGGCATCGACGGCGGCGACCACGGCGCCGGCCGAGCGCAGCGCGGCCTCGACGGTCTTGGTCGACATGACCGTGTCGGGGTCGACGTAATGATGTTCGCCCGGAGGCACTTCCGTTGCCAGGAACTGCTCGATATGGTGCGGGCAATGGGCGCGCAGAATCTGCTCATGGGTTGCTCGCGGCGCTTCCTCGCGCAGCAGGTTCATGAACTCTTCCGATTCCAGGGCGTTCAAAACCGCCCGCAGGCGATCGGCGCACTCGGGGTGATAGTCGCCGGTATCGTGCTCAAGGCACACCGGGTGCGTGAAAAAGAGCGTGGCCATTTTGTTTCTTCGGACGTCCCTTGGAGGGTTAGTTTCATTTATGCTGACGTATCGGAAAGGCAATTTCCATAGCCGTTTTTCGCATGAGGCCATGTCGGATGGGTGAACGCAAGCGAGTGGATCAATTACTGGTGGATCGCGGGATGGTCGAAAGCCGATCCCGCGCCCAGGCTTTGGTCATGGCCGGTTTGGTGCTGTCGGGCGGCAAGCGGGTGGACAAGCCCGGCCAGCAGATGGCCGAGGACGCGCCGCTGGAACTGAAGGGGCAGGACCATCCGTGGGTGTCGCGCGGCGGCCTGAAACTGGTCGAGGCACTGGACCGCTTCGCCATCGACCCCACCGGCTTCGTCGCGGTGGATGTCGGCGCCAGCACAGGCGGCTTCACCGACGTGCTGCTGACGCGCGGCGCCGCCAAGGTCTATGCGGTGGATGTCGGTCACGGCCAATTGGCGTGGAAGCTGCGCAGCGACCCCCGCGTGGTCGTGCTGGAACGGACCAACGCCCGCTATCTCACCACCGAACATATCCCCGACCCCATCGACATGGTGGTGTGCGACGCCAGCTTCATCGGCCTGGAAACCGTGCTGCCGGCGGCCATGGCGCTGGCGCGGCCGGGGGCGTGGCTGGCGGCGCTGATCAAGCCGCAATTCGAAGTGGGCAAGGGCCGCGTCGGCAAGGGCGGCGTGGTGCGCGAACCGGAACTGCACGAAGAAGTGTGCGAACGCATCCACTCCTGGCTGGCCGCCCTGCCGGGGTGGTCGGTGGTGGGGTTGTGCGACAGCCCAATCAAGGGACCGGAAGGCAACAAGGAATTCCTGATCGTCGGCCGCTTCGGCGAGCCGGCATAAGGTCTATAGCTCGGGGTGCTGGTGGCGGAATTCGTCCAGCGCCTTGTCCCAGCAATGGGCGCAGGCCAAGTGATGGTCGGCGGCCAGGCGCGCTTCCTCGGCCAGGACGGTTTCCACCAGATGGGTGCCGTCAGCGCTGTCGAGCGCCGTTTCCGCCCATTCGGCGGCGACGATGACCGGCACATGCTCGTGGCAGGCGACGGCTTCCAACTGGTCGGGCGTCAATCCACTGAACGCGATGCAGTCTACCAGGGACAACATGGCCAACCTCCCTTGCGCGGGATTGTCGGCGGCGGAAGGGTGTGACGCACCTTTCCGATCCGTCATCGTGGCATGAATACTAGCACGCGGATTGGGGCGTTACCTACATTCCATTGTGTCTGTTGTTGTTTGGATATGGCATTGCACAATAGAAGTATTGCGCTGCGGCGAACTGTTGTGTCGGCTTGCGTCGCGCGTTCTTGTGCATAAGGTGGGCCGGAAATGACAAGAAGGCCGCATGGCTGACATGCGGCCTTCCCAGCAAAAATGACAAAACTCAGTGGCAGAGCAGACAGGGCAGCGTGGCGTGGCCCAGGATGTGGCGGGTGACGCCGCCCAGGATCAGTTGGCGCAGGCGGGAATGGGTATAGGCGCCCATCACCAGCAGATCGCTGCCCAGCGCCGCGCATTGATTCAGCAGCACCGTGCCGGCGTTGCTTCCGGCATTGAGGACCTGGGCCTGGGCGGTGATGCCGTGCCAGGCCAGGAAGGCGGCCAGTTCGCCGCCGGGGGCCGAGACGGTGCGGGTGTCCTCGGTCAGGGTCAGGATGGTGACGGCTTCGGCCCGCTGCATCAGCGGCAGGGCGAAGGCGACGGCGCGGCCGGCCTCGGCGCTGCCGTTCCAGGCGACGGTGACGTGGCGGCCGATGGTGGCCGGTGCCGTCGGCGGCGCCAGCAGCAGCGGCTTGCCGCTTTCCATCAGGGCGGCGTTGAGGGTCAGCAGCGCCGGAGTTTCCAGCCCGCCGGTGGGACGGCCCATGACCACCAGATCGGACAGCCGGCCACGCCAAGCCACCGATTCTTCCTCGCGGCCGACGATGTCTTCCCATTGGGCGCTCGCCCCCGCCGTGGGGGCCGAGGCCAGCGGCACGCCGTGGCGGGCCACGGCGGCGTCGAAGGCGGTGCGGGCCTTGGCGGCACGCTCGGCGGCTTGCCGTTCGGCGATGGTCATCATTTCCTCGACCATCCCGCCCGACATGCCTTCGCCCACCAGGGGCACGGCCGAAGTCGGGTCGGTGCGCACATGCAGACCAACCACATGGGCGCCGAAAACGGCGGCCAGCCCGAAGGCGGTGTCCAGCGATGCGGCGGCGCTGTCGCCGTCGCTGACCGGCACCAGCACGGTCTTGAAGTCGGTCATGGTTGTTCTCCCGTTATCCAACCGGACAATTATGCGCCCACGTCCCAGGATTGTTAATCCGCGTCCGTCGGATACCACGTCATATTAATCGGCCGTTGCACGGTCGATTGTCTGCCCTCGCCGGGTGGGCGCATCCGCGCCCTTGGCCGCCGCCGCAATGGCGGCAGAAGGACGGTCGAAGGAGGATCGCCCGTCCTCATAACCCCAACGCGGCCCTGCCGGCGGCAAGGGCCTTGACCTTGCTGCCGCCGGTCTGCACTTGGGGCCAGGCGATGGGGCCGAGATCGTAGGTCAGTTGGTGTTCCAGCACCGCGACGGTGGCGTCCGAGACATTGGCCTTGCGTCCCTTGATGCGCTTTGCCGCCAGGGCCGGTGGGGTGAACAGCCACAGCCCCCGGAACGGCACACCGGCGGCGCGGGCCACCTGCTCGATGGCGTCGCGTTGTTCGGGGCGGGCGAACACGGCGTCGGCGACCACCCCGTGGCCCGCCTTCAGCACCGTCAGGCAGGTGTCGTACAGCGCCTGATAGGTGCGCTCGGTCATCTCGGGCGTATAGCCGTCGGGTCCCAGCTTGTCCAACAGGCCGACCCCCATCATCTGCTTGCGCAGGGCGTCGGTGCGCACCACGGCCGCCGCCGGCACTGCCAGCAACGGCGCCAGTTCCCGCGCCATGCGCGACTTGCCGCTGCCCGACAGTCCGCCCACCGCCAGTAGGGTCGGGGCGGGCGGCGCCAGATAGCCTTGTGCCGCCGCCAAATAGGAGCGTGCATCCTCGGCCAGGGCGTCGCGCTCGTCGCCATGGGCACCGGCGGCCATGGTGGCCGAGACATGGGCGCGCACGCCGGCGCGCAGCGACAATAGCAGCGGCAGCAAGCCGGCGCCGGCATAGTCGCCCGACAGGTCCAGGTAATGGTTGAGGGCGTAGCCGGCCAAAGCGCGGGCGCCGCGCCGCTCCAGATCCATCAGCAGGAAGGCAAGGTCGTAGAAGACGTCGATGCAGGCGATGTCCTCGGAAAACTCGATGGCGTCGAACGGCGTGGGCTGGCCGTCGACCACGCAGATGTTGCCGCAATGCAGGTCGCCGTGGCACTGGCGCACCAATCCGGCGGCGCGGCGTTGCTCCAGCAACGGCCCCAGCCTTGCCAGCCAGTCGCGCGACGCCTCGGCCAGGCGGGCGCTGTCGGCGGCGGGCAGGATGTCGGCATGGGTCGCCATGCTGGCGGCATTGGTGTCGATCACCCAGGTCAGCCCGGCGACACCGCCGCGATCGGGCCGGCGCGGGGCGCTCTGATGAAAGCGATAGACCGCCTCGGTCAGGCCATGGATGGCGTGGCGGTCAACTCGGCCGGCGCCGACCAGCTTGGAAAACAGCGTGCGCTGGTCGAAGCGGCGCATGTGCACCAGCCACTCCACCGCCTCGCCGTCGCCGCCCAGGCGCAGCGCGCCATCGGGGCCGCGCGTTACTGGCACGGCGGCCAGATAAAGCGTGGGGGCGGCGCGGCGGTTGATCTCGATTTCCGCCTCGCAGGCGCGGCGGCGGGCGTCCAGATCGGTGAAGTCGACGAAGGGCAGGCACACCGCCTTCTTCATCTTCCAGGCGTCGTCGCCGGCCAGGAACACCGTCGAGATGTGGGTGTCGATGCGGCGCGGGCGATGGCCGCCATGGGTGGCGGCACGGGCCAGCAGGCGCAGAACCTCGGCCTGGGGGGCAGAGCGGGAGGGCAGGGAGGTCATGGCGTCCTCGGCCGTCAAATCAACCGCCTAGCGATACGGCGTCCGGCGACCGAGGGCAAGTGTGCTCAGAGGGCGGGAGCCGACAATTCCACCGCCCAACCCTGCAGCGTCTGGCGGCGGCACAGCCGCACCATCTTGTCGACCACCCGGCGCATCGGGCGCTCGACCGGCGCGGCGCCCGGCCAGGACAGCCGATAGGACGCCCGGATCATGTCTTCGATGGTGGGGTCGAGGTCGCTGGTCATAGGAAATGCGCCTGTCTGCCTATTGCCTATGACCAAGAGTAGCAATCCGCCTGCGGTCGCGGCGTGACGCTTTGATGAAACCCCGGAACCGGGACGGCCGTCCGCTGTTGGCCGGGCGATAGAGACGGAGCCGCCATGGACGCCGCCCAGGCCACCCGCATCCTGCTGCTGTTCTTTATCGTGCCGCTGTGGCTGGCGGCCGGCATCGCCGATTATCTGTGTCACCGGCGCACCGACATCCAGCATACCTCGGGGACCATGGAGAGCCTGCTTCACCTGCTCATGCTGGCCGAGATGGGATTGCCGGTGCTGGCCGCGCTGCTGCTGGACATCAACGCCCTGGTTCTGGCGTTCATGGCGGTGGCCTTCGTGCTGCACGAGGCGACCGCCCTGTGGGACGTCAGCTATGCCACCCGGCGGCGCCGGGTGACGCCGTTCGAGCAGCACGTCCATTCCTTCCTCGAAATGCTGCCGCTGATGGGGCTGGCCTTCGTCGCCGTGCTGCACGCCCCCCAGGCGCTGGCCGTATTCGGGCTGGGGCCGGAACCAGCCGATTGGGGCCTGCGGCTCAAGTCGGACTCGCTGCCGCTGGGATATGTGGCGACGGTCCTGGCTGCGGTGGCGGCGCTGGAGCTGTTGCCCTATCTGGAGGAAACCTGGCGCTGCTGGCGCGCTGATATCACGACGCCTCCAGAAGCGCCGCCGCCAGCCGGGGCAAATGCGGGTGGCACGGCAGCGCGGCGATCTGGTCCAGGGTGAACCAACCGGCCTCGATGGCGTCGCTGGCCGCCACCGGTTCGCCGGACAGCCAGGTCAGCCGCACCGCGTTCAGCACGAAATGGCTGCGCACCCGGCCGGCATCGTCGCGGACAATGACGTCCACGACCTCGACCACCGTTTCGGGGCGGGCCTGCACGCCGGTTTCCTCGGCCAGTTCGCGTGCCGCCGCCGCCAGCACGGTCTCGCCCACCTCGATCAGGCCGCCGGGAAAGCCCCAGGGATCGGGCTGCGGCCCTTTGTTGCGGCGAACCAGCAGGACGCAACCTTGGCGCGCCACCATGGCGATGGCTGCCGGCAGCGGGTGGGCGGGGTAATCGCGATCCATCTGGGTGTCTCCCGATGTTCTGCGGGCTTGCGGCCGGGGGGGCGCGCCTCGTATCCTTCATACTAACGATTGGGGGATGCGGATGCTGCTTTTCCGTTGGCTGGCTGCGGTATTGGCCGTTCTGGCGCTGGGAGCCGCCGCCCAAGCCGCCGAGCCTGTGCGCATCGGCCTTGATGCGGAATTCGGCCTGAACGGCAGCGCTTCGGCCCAGGCCATCCAGCGCGGCATCTCCGTCGCCATGGCCGAGATCAACGCCGCCGGTGGCGTGCTGGGCGGCCGGTCGCTGGAACTGGTCACGCGCGACAACCGCTCGGTGCCGGCGCGCTCGCGCGAGAACCTGACCGAGCTGGCGGCGATGCCCGATATGGTGGCGGTGTTCTGCGGCCGCTACAGCCCGGTGGTGCTGGAGAACCTGAATCTGGTCCATCGCCTGGGCGTCATCCTGCTCGACCCCTGGGCTTCGGCCGACGGCATCACCGACAACGGCTACCAGCCCAATTACGTCTTCCGCCTGTCGTTGCGCGACCGCTGGGCCATGCCGGCGATGATGCGCCATGCCGTGGCCCATGGCGCTACCCGCATCGGCGTGCTGGCGCCCAATACCGGCTGGGGACGCTCGGGCGTCGCCGCCATCGACCGCGCCGCCGGTCCCGGCATGCCGGTCGTCGCCGGGGTGACGTGGTATAATTGGGGGGACAAAAGCCTGGCCCGTCCCTATGCGGAATTGGTGCGCAAAGGCGCCCAGGCGGTCCTGTTCATCGCCAACGACGCCGAGGGGGCGGTGCTGATTCGCGAGATCGCCGCCATGCCCGCCAACGAACGCCTGCCGCTGATCATGCATTGGGGCGTCACCGGCGGCAGTCTGGTTCAGTCGGCGGGCGCCGCCATGAACGGGCTGGACCTGTCGGTGGTGCAGACCTTCAGCTTCCGCACCGCCGATCCCCGCCAAGTCGACCGCTTCATGGCGACGTGGCGGACGCTGTACGGCCCGACCAGCGCCGACGCCATCGCCGCACCGGTGGGGGTGGCCCACGCCTATGATCTGACCCACATTCTGGCCCGCGCCATCAACCAAGCCGGCACCACCGACCGCCAGCAGGTGCGCACGGCGCTGGAGCATGTGCGCGAACATGACGGGCTGGTGCGCCATTATGCGCCGCCCTTCACCGCCGCCGACCACGATGCCCTGCGGCCTGAAAACGTCTTCATGGCCAGCTTCAGCGCCGACGGTACCGTGGTGCCGTTCCCGCGCGGCAAAACCGGCGGGGCCGAACGGTGATCAGCGCCATCCGTGCCCGTCTGTCCACCCGTGTCGCCGCCGCCGCCTCGGGGCTGGCGCTGTTCTTCATGCTGCTGGTGGGCGGTGGCGCCTGGCTGGTCACCGCCAATCTCATCCGCGACCAGATCGCCGATTTGCTGAAGACCGAGGCGTCGCTGCGGGCCGAAAAGGTCACCGACCTGATCGACGGCATCGCCGCGAATTTCCATGCTTTGGCCGGCAACAGCGCCATCGCCAACGCCCTGGTCGACAGCATCGGCCGCGAAACCTATCTGCGGCCGCTGCTGGCCGACGTTTCCGAGGTGCACGGCATCCACATCGGCCTGGTGGTGACCGATTTCATCGGCCGTCCCATCGTCGGGTCGACGGCGCCGGACGAGCGCGACGCCGAGGCAGGGGGGGCCGATGCGTGGGTTGCCGGTGCGGTGGCGGCGGGACGGGTGCGGGCCAAGGTGGCGATGGGCGAGGACGGTCCCGAACTGAAGGTGGCCGAGCCGGTGATCTACGCCAACACCGGTACCGCCGAAGGGGCGTTGGTCTGGCGGGTGTCGCTGCGTGAACTGGCGCGCCGCGCCGCCGCCCAGGCCGGCTCGATCGGCGGCGAATTGCGGCTGGACGCCGACGGGCAGTCCTTTGCCGCGCCGCTGGGGCGTGGTGTCGACGCCATCGGCGACGCCATGACGGCCGAGGTGCCGGTGGCCCTGACGCCGCAATTGTCGGTGATCCGGCTGTCCATCCGTATCGGCGCCGAACCCGGCCTGCTGGAAACCTCTTTGCGGCGCCTGACCACCACCTTCCTTGCCATCGGCGCCGTCAGCACCATGCTGGTGGTGCTGTTCGCCGTGCTGGTCGGCCGCAACCTGACGCGAGCGTTGTCGCGTCTGGCCGAGGCGGCGACCTCCTTCGCCTTCGGTTCGGGCGACCGCAGCGCCTTCATCATCGCCGGCGACGACGAGATCGCCCGGCTGGGCGCCGCCTTCGCCGGCATGGTCGAGCGTCTGGACACCGCCTATCAGGATCTGGAACGGCGCAGCCAGACCCTGCTGTCCAATGCCGAGCGCGTCGCCCAGGTCGGCAGCGCCACCTGGGAGGCGGAAACCGGCCGCCAGGTGTGGTCCGATCAGTTCCATGCCCTGCTGGGCCTGGTGCCTGGCGAAGAGGCGCCCAGCCGGTCGGCGCTGTTCCGCTGCGTTCACGCCGACGACCGCGCCCGTTTGGCCGCCGCGCTCGACACCGCCCTGGCCGGCGGCAACGAGGGGCGCGTGGTCGAGGATATTCGCCTGATCCGCACCGACGGCCAGGAACGGGTCGGCCAGTTCCGCGCCGAGGTGGCCTTCGCTTCCGCCGGCGTGCCGCACCGCATGGACGTCACCATCCAGGACATCACCGCCCGCAAGCAGTTGGAACACAAGCTGGACGCGCTGGTGCTGGAACTGCGTCGCTCGAACGAGGAATTGGAGCAGTTCGCCTATGTGGCGTCGCACGATTTGCGTCAGCCGCTGCGCACTGTGCGCTCTTACGTCACGCTGATCGAGGAGAGCCTGGACGACAAGCTGGACGGCGAAACCCGCGAGTTCATGGATTTCATCCGCGACGGCGTGCGCCGCATGGACGCCCTGATTACCGATCTGCTGGCCTATTCGCGGGTGGGCCGCGCCAGCACCGACCAGCCGGTCGACACCGGCCGTGCCGCCGATCTGGCGGTGATGGACCTGCAAAGCGAGATCGACGAGGCCGGCGCGCACCTGACGCTGCCGCCGCGCATGCCGGTGGTGCTGGGCGATTCCGGCGAACTGACCCGGCTGTTCCAGAACCTGATCGGCAACGCGGTCAAGTATCGCTCGGCCGAATGTCGCCCCGAGGTCGTCGTCGGCCTGAAGGACATCGGCGAGATGTGGGAATTCACCGTCGCCGATAACGGCATCGGCATCCCGACCGAGCATGCCGAGCGCGTGTTCGGCATCTTCCAGCGCCTGCACGCCCGCGACGAATACGAAGGCACTGGCATCGGCCTGGCGATTTGCCGCAAGGTGGTCGAGCGCCAAGGCGGCCGCATCTGGATCGAGCCGGGGCGCCAGGGCGGCACCGTCTTTCACTTCACCTGGCCCAAGATGCGCCGGGTGCCCGAGGCGGTCGGGGCGTAACCGGCCGGTTGCGTCATAACAAGGGATGAGCGTGGTGGAGCAGGCGGAGCGGACGTATCAAATCCTGTTGGTCGAGGACGATCTGGGCGATGCCGGCCTGGTCCGCATCGCCTTGCGCCGCGGCCATTTCGCGGTCGTCCTGCACCACGTCAAGAACGCCAACGAGGCGCTGGCCTTTCTGCGCCGCATCGGCACGGATAACGCGGCGTCGCCACGGCCCGACCTGATCTTGCTCGACCTCAACCTGCCGGGTCGCTCGGGCCACGAAATCCTGCAGGAATTGAAGGCCGATCCTTCGCTGCGCGCCATTCCGGTGGTGGTGCTGTCCACCTCGGAAGCCGAGCGCGACATCGCCAAGGCCTATCAGTTGGGGGCCAATTCCTTCGTCTCCAAGCCGATGGACGTCGAGGATTTCACCGCCGCCATCCATGGCGTTCAGGATTACTGGTTCCGTCTGGTCCGCCTGCCAGGGGCATCATGAGCGACACTATCCGCGTCCTGCTGCTGGAAGACGATCCCGCCGATGCTCGCCTGGTCGAGCGCATGCTGCGGCGGATCACCGCGCCCACCTTCGCCGTCGAGATCGCCGGTCGGCTGCATCAGGCCACCCAGCGTCTGGCCCAGGGCGACATCGACGTCGTGTTGGCCGACCTGTCGCTGCCGGATTCCGCCGGCCTTGCCACCCTGACCGCGCTGACGGCGGCGGCGCCCGATCTGCCGGTGGTGGTGCTGACCGGTAACGACGACGATTCCCAGGCGATCGAGGCGCTGAAGCACGGCGCCCAGGATTATCTGGTCAAGGGCAGCGGCGACGGCATGATGCTGGCCCGCGTGGTGCGCTATGCCATCGAGCGCAAGGCGACCGAGCGGGCGTTGAAGGAGGCGCGCGACCGCGCCGAACTGGCCGCGCATGCCAAATCGGTGTTCCTGGCCACCGTCGGCCACGAGGTGCGCACCCCGCTCAACGGCATCCTGGGCATGACCCGCCTGCTGCTCGACACTCCGCTGGACGTCAAGCAGCGCACCTTCGCCGAGACGGTGCTCAGCTCGGGCGAATTGCTGCTGCTGCTGGTCAACGACATTCTGGACTTCTCGCGCCTGGAAGCGGATGGCCTGACTCTCGAGGCGGTGTCGTTCGACGTCGTCGACATGGTGGACGAGTTGCGCCTGATGATGGCGCCGCGCGCGGCGGAAAAGGGCCTGATCCTGGGCTGCCGCTTCGGCGCCGGGGTGCCGGCTTATGTGGCCGGCGATCCGCTGCGGCTGCGTCAGGTGCTGCTCAATCTGGTCGGCAATGCCATCAAGTTCACTGAACGCGGTTCGGTCACCATGGCGATCGAGGTTGTCGGCGTCCAGGACGATGGCCGGGTGCAGTTGCGCTTCGCTGTTTCCGACACCGGTATCGGCATCCCCGAGGAAGCGCGCGAAGGTCTGTTCACCGAATTCTGGCAGGTGGACAGCTCGATCACCCGCCGGTTCGGCGGTACCGGGCTGGGCCTTGCCATCTGCAAGCGGCTGGTGACCCTGATGGGCGGCGAGATCGGCTATGACAGCCACGGCGGTGCCGGGTCGAGCTTCTGGTTCGTGGTGGCGTTGCCGGCGGCCGAACCGCCGACCATGGCGGAGACTGTGCGGGATTGCGACGCGCTGCCGCAGCGCGACGTGCTGCTGGTGGACGACAATCCGGTCAACCGCGAGGTTGCTGCCGGCCTGCTGGAACGCCACGGCCACCGGGTGAAGTCGGTCGAGGACGGCCTGGCGGCGGTCGAGGCCATGCGCCTGGGCGGCTTCGACCTGGTGCTGCTGGACATGCACATGCCGGGCATCGACGGGCTGGAAACGGCGCGGCGCATCCGGGCGCTGGGTGGTGCTGCGCAATCCACGCCGCTGTGGCTGCTGACCGCCAATCCGTCGGAACGTGACGGCAGGCTGTGGCGCGACGCCGGCCTCAACGGCTGCCTGGCCAAGCCGTTCCGCGCCGATGACGTCTTGAAGCTGCTGGCGGAACCTTCCGCCGTCCCCGAGGATCGCGGCATGGCAAGCGGGCCGGAGCCGGCCTTGCTGGCCTTGCCCGATTTGCTGGCGGACATGAAGGATTTGGGCCGCGACCGCATGCGCGGACTGGTCGACCTGTTCCGCACGTCGTCGGCGAAGGACCTCAACCAGGTCGTGGCGGCGGCCGAAGCCGGCGATCTGGCGGCGCTGGCGCCGGTGGTCCACCGCATGGCCTCGGCCTCGGCCAGCCTGCAGTTGCCCGGCCTCAACGAACGGTGCCGCACCATCGAAACCCTGGCCCGCGCCGACGACCCCACCGCCATCGCCCTGGCCCGCGCCCTGCCGGACCTGTGGCAACGCTCGCTCAAGGCGCTGGGCGAGGTGGTGGAATGAAAAAAGCCCCGCCGACCATAATCCCAACGGTCGAAGGTTTCGACCGTTGGGCGGCCGCAAGCGCGGCCGCGCGCCGTATGGCGCGGGAGCCAAGGCGGACGGAGGTCCGCCGCCCGGCGCTTGAGGGGCCGAAAGGTTAAACCTTTCGGCCGTTGGTAAAGGGTGGGCGGGGCTTTGGGCGTCGGGCGGCGTCAGCCGCCGACCAGCCGATAGCCGATGCCGTGCACGGTGACGATGATGGCCGGGCGTTTGGGGTCGATTTCGATCTTGCGGCGCAGGCGGCCCACCAGCACGTCGATGGTGCGGTCGATCACCGCTTCGCCGTCATGCTGGGTCAGGTCCAGCAACTGGTCGCGGGTCAGCGCGCGACCGGCGTTGCGGGCCAGGGCGGCCAGCACGTCGAATTCGCCACGGGTCAGGCGGACGCTTTCGCCCTGGGGCGAGATCAACTGGCGGGCGTCGCAATCCAGCTTCCAACCGGCGAAGGCATAGACGCCGCTGGCCTGGCGTTCGGCCGCCATGCTGGGGGCGACGCGGCGGATCAGGTTGCGCACCCGCACCGCCAGCTCACGCGGATTGAACGGCTTGGTGATGTAGTCGTCGGCGCCCAGTTCCAGGCCGACGATACGGTCGGTTTCGTCCTGGCGGGCGGTGACCAGGATAATGCCGACCGAGGACTTGGCGCGCAGGTCGCGGGCCAGGATCAGGCCGCTTTCGTCCGGCAGGTTGATGTCGAGCAGAACCACGTCGGGCACGGTGCGCGACACGATGGTGCGCATGTCGCGGGCGTCGGCGGCCTCGCTGACCTGGAACCCCTCGGCGACCAGGTGGGCTGCCAGTTTTCCGCGTGTGACCGGTTCGTCTTCGACGATCAGTACATGAGCCTTTGCGCCGGACAACATCTTCTCCTTTGTCCGCAACGTTTACACATCGTTCACACGACGTTTCAGTCGAATTCAATCACAACCGGTATTCTATTGAAAGAGAGTTGATACAAAAGAAGCATCAGGTCAGGCCCGGGCTGGTCAGCGTTTTTCTGGTCGGCGCGGGAATTGGTCAAAGAAACAGAACGATCGTCGCCGCTCATGGGATGGGCATTTCAGGCATCCGCCTCGGGGCGATGCCGGGCGGCGGCGGTCGGAACACCGGGGACGCCGATGCCACGCGCAGTTTTGACCAGAATGAATGCCGGGAGCGCCGTCGCGGCGTTCGGCATTTTCATTCTGGCGCTGCTGTGGCTGGGGTTGGCCTGGGATTTGGGGCGCGAGCGCGACCACGTGCTGGCCCAGGCCGAGGCGGACAACGCCAATCTGGCCCGCGCCTTCCAGGAACACATCCGCCGCACCATCGCCGGCCTGGATCAGGCCCTGGTCTATATCGAGTCCGCCTACGAGGAAGACCCGGCCAACTTCCACCTCAAGGAGATGGTGGCGCGCTCGGGCATCGTGCGCAACGTCTCGGTCCAACTGGCGATCATCGGGGCCGACGGTGTTCTGGTCGACAGCACGGTGCCCGGCTTCAGCCCAATCGACCTGTCCGACCGCGAGCATTTCGCCGTTCACAAGAATTTGGCCAGCGACCGCCTGTTCATCAGCAAGCCGGTTCTGGGCCGCGCCTCGGGCCGCTGGTCGATCCAGTTGACCCGCCGGCTCGACAATGCCGATGGCAGCTTCGCCGGCGTGGTGGTGCTGTCGCTCGACCCGCAATACCTGTCCGATTTCTATGGGTCCATCGACGTCGGCTCGCGCGGCGCCATCCTGCTGGTCGGCCGCGACGGTCTGATCCGCGCCGCCTCGGATGGCAGCGTCGGCCGTGAATTGCCGGCCGGCATGGCGCAAAGCCTGTTCGTCGCCAATGGCGATGGCACCCAGCGGGTCAACGGGCCGCTGGACCAGGAACGCCGCATCGCCAGCTTCCGTGCCATGAACGACTTGTCGCTGGCGGTGTGGGTCGGCCGCTCGCAGAACGAGGTGCTGAGCGGCCATGCCGATACCGTGCGGGCCTATCTGCTGGTCGGCATCGGCGTGACCGCCGTGCTGGGCGCCGCGCTGCTCACGCTCTACAAGCTGGTGCGGCGCCAGGAAGCCATCGCCCGCGACCTGTCGCTGAAGAAGGCCGAGCTGCTGTCCAGCCGCGAACGCCTGCGCCGCTATGTCGCCGACCTGGAACGCATCGCCGAAGTGGCCGCCCACGACCTGCAAGAGCCGCTGCGCCGGGTGGTGGCCTATGCCCAATTGCTGTCGACGCACGCCCAGAACGCTTTGGACGCCGAAAGCCGCGACTATGTCGCCCATGTGGTGTCGGGCGCCCAGCGCATGCGCAAGCTGGTGCAGGATTTGGAAGCGTTCGTCGCCGTCGATCACATGCCGTCCGCCGATGCCGTGGTTTCTCCCACCGGTCCGGTCGGTGCCGCCACCGCCAGCCTGGCCGAAGAAATCCGCCAGAGCGGCGCCACCGTGTTGATCGACGCGCTGCCGTCGGTGGCCGCGGACGAGCGTAGCCTGACCGAAATTTTCACCCAGTTGATCGACAACGCGCTGCGCTATCGCAGCCCCGACCGTAAACCGCTGATCCACGTCTCGGCACGGCGGGAAGAGGATTTCGCGGTGTTTTCCGTGCGCGACAACGGCCAGGGGATCGAGGACGGTCAGTTGCCGCGCGTATTCGAGATTTTCCACCGCCTGCACGCGGTCGACGGGCGCTCCGGCACCGGCATCGGCCTCGCCATCGTGCGCCGCATGGTCGAGCGCCTGGGCGGGCGCGTGTGGGTGGACTCGGCGGTCGGGCAGGGCAGCACCTTCAGCTTCACCCTGCCGCTGACGGTGCCGCTGGAAAACAGTTCGGATCAGGAGGCGCAAGCCGCCTGATCCCCGGTGAAACAGTTCCCGCTGGCCGTCCCCGAACCCCAGCGCTGGCGGGAATTGCGAGAGGAATCTTGGCCCCAAACAGGGTTCCTCTCGAACTTTTCGGTTAGGGGATGCTTTCACGGTTCGACCCCGAACCCCAGCGCCGTGAACGCATTCTCTCGAGGGAGAGCGACCCCAAGCGCTCTCCCTCATACCCAACGCCCGCCTCGGGGTACAACCCCGAACCCCAGCATCCCGGGGTGGGTCGAGGGGGAAAGTGGTCCCCAAACGCTTTCCCCCAATTCCTTTCACAGCTTCCTCGGCGGGAAGGCCCCCACCCCCCGGCCCCACCCGGTACAAAACGGGGGGGGGGGGGGGGCGGCCCTTATTTTG
>JBLNBE010000060.1:0-30344 GCA_050259735.1 Bacteroidota bacterium | reverse complement strand
ATCAGCGAGGAAGTGCGCCTCACTATGTTCGTCAGCCCGGGCGCAGGGTAGCGTAGACCCGGGATCCTTGCGGGCAACCGGCACCATGGATCCCGGTTCGGCGATGGGGTTTGTCCGGTTTGACGCCGAGGGAAGGGCCTTTCTGCAAGGAGCCAGAAATGAAAAGGGCGGGGATTTAGCCCCGCCCGTTCGGATATCAGCCTTCGCCGCCGGCTGCCGCCTCGGGGCGGGCGCGGCGTTTGACCGTCTTGGGGTCGCAGGTGATGGGACGATAGATTTCCACGCGGGCATCGGGTTCCAGCACGGCGTCCAGTTCGGCCACCTTGCCCCACACGCCGACCTTGTTGACCGCAAGGTCCAGTTCGGGGCAGCGGGTCAGGATGCCCGACTTTTCCAGCGCGTCCTTGACGGTGGCACCCTCGGGCACCTCCACCGACAGCACCACTGCACGTTCGGGCTTGGCGTAAACAACCTTGATGTTCATCTCAGCCGCTCCTTAGCCCACGCAGTGGGCGCCGCCCATGGAAATCTGCTTGCCGGCGCGCAGGTCCAGCAGGCGCTTGCCGACCACCATCAGGCCGGTGGCGAGGAAGCCGCCCGGCGGCAGGATCATCATCAGCACGCTCATGTCGGCGGGCAGGATGCGCATTTCCATGAACTTGAAGGCCGGACCCAGCAACAGCGAGGCGTCAGCGAACAGGGTGCCCGAACCGATGACCTCGCGCACGGCGCCGATCATGGTCAGCGACAGGGTGAAGCCCAGGCCCATGAAGATGCCGTCCAGCAGCGACGGGATCACCGGCTCCTTGGCGGCGAATGCCTCCAGGCGGGCCAGCGGCAGGCAGTTGGAGACGATCAGCGGGATGAACAGGCCCAGCACCTTGTACAGTTCGTGCATCCAGGCGTTCATGGTCAGGTCGACCAGCGTCACCATGGCGGCGACGATCAGGATGTAGACCGGAACGCGCACTTCATAGGTGATGTAGCCGCGGAAGATGGCGACCAGCAGGTTCGAGGCTGCCATCACCACCGCCGTAGCCAGGCCCATGCCCAAGCCATTGGTGGCGCTGGTGGTCATGGCCATGGTCGGGCACATGCCCAACAGCATGCACAGCACGCCGTTATTGTCCCACAGGCCGTCCTTGATGATGGTGCGGTATTGGGTCGCCATCAGCGTACCTCCAGCAACTGGGTCTTGTTCTCGGCATAGAACTCAAGGCCGTGGCGGATCGCCGTCACCACGCCGCGCGGGGTGATGGTGGCGCCCGAGAACTGGTCGAAATTGCCGCCGTCCTTTTTGACCTTCCACTTGTCGGGAAGCGGATTGGACAGCGACAGTCCGGTGAAGCGGGTGATCCAATCGGTCTTGGCGACCTCGATCTTGTCGCCCAGGCCGGGGGTTTCCTTGTGGGCCAGGGCGCGCACGCCCAGCACCTTGCCCTCGGCGTCGACCGCCAGCATCAGGCGGATTTCGCCGCCATAGCCACTGCCTTCGATCTGATAGGCGACGCCGGTGACCTTGCCGTCCTTGGTGGCGCGATAGACCGTGAGGTCCTTGCCCTCGTGGGTCTTGAGGATCAGCGTGTCCTTGACCGGGTTGTTGTCGTGGATCGAGGCCGGGATCACCTTGCCCAGCGCGTTCTGCTTGTCCTCGAGGGCGCGCAGCGCGATGGGGTCGGCGGTCACCATGTCGGTGGCGGCGAGGACCACGCCGAAGCCCAGGCAGAAAGCGCCCAGGATCACGCCGTGGATGTAAGTGGGCTTGCTCATTGCTCCCCCTTCAGCGGCAAGGGTTCACCCTTGCTGGTGCGGCCGAACATGCGCGGGCGGAAGTGTTGGTCGATGATGGGCGTCAGCGCGTTCATCAGCAGCACGGCGAAGGCCATGCCCTCGGGATAGCCGGCGAAGGTGCGGATGGCCCAGGTCAGCAGGCCGACGCCGAAGCCGAACACCAACTGGCCTTTTTTCGACACCGGCGAGGTGACGTAGTCGGTGGCGATGAAGAAGGCGCCCAGGAAGGTCGCGCCGGACAGCAGGTGGAAGCTGCCAGGGGCATAGCGGCCGGGGTCGATGGTATTGAACAGGGTGCCCATGACGAACAGGGTGCCCATCACCATCACCGGAATGTGCCAACTGATGATGCGCCGGCCCAGCAGCACCAGGCCACCCAGCAGCACCAGCAGCACCAGGCCACCCAGCAGCACCAGCAGCGCCGAGGTCTCGCCCATGGAGCCGGGCTTGCTGCCCAGGATCAGGTCGGTAAGCGCGGGCACGTGCTGGATCGATTCGGCCACCGGGATGCCGCGCGACAGCTCGGTCTTGACGTAGCCCAAGGCCGAGGCGGCGCTCATGGTGTCGAGCGTGCCGTGGCCGAAGGTCATCGCCAGGGCATCGGCGAAGCCGGGCGAGCCGGCGGCGAACAGCGGGTGCGGCGCCACGAACAGGGTCATCTGCACCGGGAACGACACCAGCAGGGCGACGCGGGCGACCATGGCCGGGTTGAACACGTTCTGGCCCAGGCCGCCGAAGAAATGCTTGGCCAGCGGAATGGCGAACACCGCGCCCAACACCGCCACCCACCACGGCGCCCACGGCGGCAGGCTCATGGCCAGCAGCCAGCCGGTCAGCATGGCCGAACCGTCGGACAGGGTGGGCTGCAGCGGCTTGCCGGCGGCGCGCAGGCAAATGGCCTCGGCCGCAAGGCACGAGCCGATGGACAGCAGGAACAGGAACACCGCCGGCCAGCCGAACAGCCACAAGTCGAACAGGGTGGCCGGCACCAGGGCCAGCAGCACCGTGTTCATGATCTTGGGCACGCTGGTGGGCGCGTGGGTGAACGGCCCGCTCTTGTCAGTCAACGCGGTCATGGGTTGCCCTGCTGGTTGGCGTTGGTGGGAGCAGAGGCTTCGGAAGCCTGGGCTGCGGCGGCTGCTTCGGCCGCGGCTTTCTTGGCGGCAGCGGCAGCGGCGGCGGCAGCCTTCTTGGCGGCCAGGGCCTTTTCCACGCGGATGGTGTGGGCTTCGACCAGGGCCTTGGTGGTGTCCTGCTTGCGACGCTCGCGGTCGGCCGCGTTGATCGCGCCCTTGGCGTAGTTGAAGTAGTGCACCAGCGGGATGTGCGACGGGCAGATGTACGAGCACGAGCCGCACGACACGCAATCCATGACGCCGGTCTTGGCGGCGGCCTCAAGATTGTCCTTGCGGATGTACGAGGCCATTTCCACCGGCACCAGGCCGCACGGGCAGATGGTGACGCAGGTGCCGCAGCGGATGCACGGTCCCGGCGGCTGTTCGTCGGTCTCGGTCGCGGTCAGCGCCAGGATGCCGCAGGTGCCCTTGACCACCGGCACCTCCAGGCCCGGCAGCGGCTGGCCCATCATCGGGCCGCCGTTGACGATGCGGCGCGGCGGCTCGGTCAGGCCGCCGCAGAAGGCGACCAGTTCGGATGCCAGCGTGCCCAACGCCACCTCAAGGTTGCCCGGCTTGGCGATGGCGCCGCCCGACACGGTGACGACGCGGGCCAGCAGCGGCCGGCCGAAGCGCACGGCGTGGTGCACGGCGCGGGCGGTGCCGACGTTGTGCACCACCACGCCCAGATCGGCGGTCAGCTTGCGCGCCGGCGTCTCCAGGCCGGTGATGGCCTGGGTCAGATGGCGCTCGGACCCCATGGGGTACTGCACCGGCACGCCGGTCACTTCGACGTTGGCGGCACCCTTGGCGGCCTCGGTCATGGCGGCGATGGCGGCCGGCTTGTTGTTCTCGATGGCGACCACCACTTTGGGCGCGCCCAGGGCGTGCGCCATGATGCGGGCGCCGTCCACAACCTCGGCGGCGTATTCGCGCATGACGCGGTCGTCGCAGGTCAGGTACGGCTCGCACTCGGCGCCGTTCAGCAGCAGGGTGTGGATTTTCTTCTGGGTGCCGAGCGACAGCTTGACCGCCGACGGGAAGGTGGCGCCGCCCATGCCGACGATGCCCGCTTCGGCGACGCGCTTGCGGATGGCGTCGGGGTCGGCGGCGAACGGGTCGGCGATGGCGGCGGGCAACTCGGCCCACTCGTCCTTGCCGTCGGGCACCAGGATGATGGTCTTCTGCGCCAGACCCGAGGGATGGGGCGCCGGAACGTCAGTAATCGCCTCGATCACGCCCGAGGTCGGGGCATGGGTCGGCGCCGACACCGCGCCGCCGGCATGGGCCAGCAACTGGCCCTTCAGCACGCGCTGGCCAGCCTCGACCACCGGCTCGGCCGGGGCGCCGATGTGCTGCTGCAGCGGCAGATACAGGGCCTTGGGCAGCGGCAGCGCGACGATGGCGGATTCGGCGGTGCGGTCCTTGCGGTAGTCGGGGTGGACACCGCCACGCACGGGAAACAACTTCATAGCCGGTGGCTCCCTTAATGCGCCGCGTCGGCGTGAGGTTTGTCCCAATGCCAAGTGCCCAGCGTCACCGGCACCTTGCACATGGTGATGGCCTCGGTCGGGCAGACCTTGAAGCACTTCTGGCAGCCGTGGCACTGGTCGGCGATGACGGTGTGCACGTGCTTGAGCGAGCCGACGATGGCGTCGGACGTGCATTCGCCGATGCAGCGCAGACAGCCGATGCACAGGTCCTCGTTGACCACGGCGTAGACCGGGCCGGCATCCTCGTGGCCGGACAGGTCCGCCGACACGCCCAGCCGCTTGGCCAGGGCCTCGGCCACCGCCTTGCCGCCGGGGGCGCACAGGGTCACCGGGGCGTGTTCGTGGGCCAGGGCGGCAGCGTATTGGCCGCAGCCGACATAGCCGCACTGGCCGCACTGGGACCCCGGCAGCATGCCGGCCAGTTCCTGCTCGATGGGATCTTCCTCGACGTGCAGCAGCTTGGCGGCGACGCCCAGAAGGCCGCCCAGCGTCACGCCGATCATGGTCAGGGAACCAACGTCGATCAACATTCCTCGGGTCTCCTACTTGGCGCCCATGCCGGAAAAGCCCATGAAGGCCAAGGCCAACAGGCTGGCGGTGATGAAGCCGATCGGCGGGCCGGCGAACAGGCGCGGCACGTCGGCCAGCGCCACCCGCTCGCGCAGGCCGGCGAACAGCACCATCACCAGGCTGTAGCCCAGCGACGAGGCGAAGGCGAACAGGGTGGAGTCCATGAAGCCGTACTTGCCTTCGACCAGCAGCAGCGTGACGCCCAGCACCGCGCAGTTGGTGGTGATCAGCGGCAGGTAGATGCCCAGCAGCTTGAACAGCGTCGGCGAGAACTTGCGGAAGGTGGCTTCGGTGAACTGCACCGCCGCCGCGATCACCAAAATGAAGGTGACGGTGCGCAGATAGCCCAGGTCGTAGGGTTCCAGCAGGAACTTCTCCAGCGCCCAGTCGCCCATGGACGACACGGTGATGACGAAGGTGCAAGCCGCGCCCATGCCGATGGCGGTGTCGACGCGGGTGGTCACACCCATGAACGAACACAGGCCCAGGAAGCGCGCCAGGATGACGTTGTTCACCAGTGCCGCGCCGACGATCAGAAGGATGATGTCCTGCATGGGTCGATGGTCCCTATGAGCGATCCACCCCGCATTCGGCGTCGGTGCCGAAGGCGCGGCGAAGGTAATGGGGCGAGAACTCTCCCCGTTGCGACAACAGCTGCGAGCGCAGCCACACCAGCAGAATTCCCACCGCCATGCCGGCCAGCGTGGCCAGCGCGGCGCCCAGGTCGCCGCCGCCCAGCTTCTGCACCGTCACTCCGGCGATCAGCATGAACGCCAGCGGGATGCCATAGGCGGTCAGCGCGGCCCGGCGCACGGTGTCTTCCTGGACGCCGACGACGATGCGTTCGCCGACCTGGAAGTCGTGGTCGTTGGGCAGGGTGAAGCGACGCACCACCAGGCGGGAACTGCCCGGCTTGGCCCCACAGACGGCGGCCGAATGGCACGATCCGCAGGCGGTGGTCTGTTCCGGCTCCAGCAAGGCGACGCCGCCTTCGACCGAGATGACACGGGCAACGCCCTCCATCAGGTCGCGGTCGGCGGCGTCGGGCATGGCGGGAGCCGTGTTCATGGCTGCTTACGCCTCGACCTTGCCCACCACGCCGGCCGGCGTGACGGTCAGCGCCATCAGGCCACCGGCGGCGCGCAGCACGTCGCGCTGGCGCTCGGGGGCGGTCAGCAGCAACGCGGTGGACAAGCCGTCGGCCTGGGTGGCGGTCTCGGCCACCACCGACACGCCCAGCATCGCCGGCGCGGTGCGGCCGGTGCGCGGGTCGATCAGGTGGGTGAAGCGGCCGGCGTCGTCGAACAGGGTGCCATAGCCGCCCGAGGTGGAAATCGCCTTGTCGACGACGTCGATCTCGGTGACCGCCTTGGACGGATCGGCCGGGTTGGCGATGCCGATGCGCCAGGCGGTGCCGTCGGGCCGGGTGGAGAGCGCACGGGGTTCGCCCATATCCACCAGCATGCGGTCGAAGCCATGGCCGCGCAGCACGTCGGTCACCTTGTCGGTGATGAAGCCCTGGGCGCCGCTGTTCAGCGTCAGCGCCATGCCGGGGCGGGCGAACGAGACGCGGCGGCCGCTGATGTCGACGCCCTTCCAGTCCACCAGGGCCATGGCGGCGTCGAGATCGCGCCGGGACGGGCCGTCGGCGGCCGGGTTGGCGCCGGTGAAGTGGCGGAAATAGGTCTGCCACACCGGCTGGATGGTGGGGTCGTAAGCGCCGTCCGACACGCGGGCCAGTTCCAGTGACTTGGACAGCAGGGCGACGAAGTCGGCGGGGGCGTCATCCAGCTTGCCGGTGCGGTTCAGCGTCGAGATCGCCGAATCGGCGCGGTAGACACTGAACACGCTTTCCAGCCGATCCAACTCGGCCAGGGCGGCGTCGATGGCGGTGCGGGCCTTGGCCTCGTCGCTGGCCACCAGTTTGATGGAGGACGGCGCACCCAGCGTGGTGCCCTCCCAGGTGATCATGCGGGCCTGGGCGGCGCCGGCCTTAAGGATCAGCGGCAAGCCGGCAGCGGCGGCGGCCACGGTGATCAGACGGCGGCGGGTGATCTGGACGGTCATCGCGATTGTGCCCTCCCCCCGGTGGCTCCGGGGTGTCGCAAGAAGTCAAAAACGGCATATGTCCGAAAGTCGCGGTGAAACGCTTCCGAACTGCGGCATGTTACTCAAGGTGCCGGGCGCATGTCCTCAAAAAACATCGGGTCGGCACCCGGCGGGGATAGCCCAAACGGGTAGGGAGATGGCGCAAAAGCAGGCGGTTCCGACCGGAGATGGCGGTATCCGGGGCACGCCTGACCCGAGTAAATTACTTGGGATTGCGCATGTTGCATGGCAGCATTGCGCTGTGCTTGACGGTGACTATTTTATGTTCATCAGGCGGTTGCCTGGCATTTGTGCGAACGATTCAAAATGCTGCCTGGAATTCGTCCATTTATAGACTGACGAGTTCTCTGCACACTGGTTGGCCAGTTCACACCTAATGCTTGCTGCCCATTTTTTACGCTGTCAGCCCTGGGCGGCAGGCGCGCTCCCATAGGCCGAGATGTCGGCGTCGATGTGGCCGTCCTTCCTCGAGAAGGACAGGACTTCACCGATTTCGACAATTATGCCGGGGCGGCGCCGGGACGACGTGCCTCAAGGCATCGTTGCAATGTTCCCTCGATGTCTCCACACTGAAAGGGTGAACTGCACCCCAAACCCTTCCTCTTCGGTTGACCGCATGGCCGCTGCCTTGGCCCTGGCAAGTGCCGGGTTCTACGCGGTCATGGTCGGTGTGGCGTTGTCCTGCCAGCAGGTATTGTTTGCCGACGGCGCGGCGTTCGCCTACATCGCCGGCCTGGACGAACCGTGGTCATTGTTCTGGTCGAACAATCCGGCGCGGATTGGAAGCGCCGTGGTGACCGTTTTCCCGGTCTGGCTCCTCCGCCAAGTTTTCGCCCTGGATGCGCTGCAGGCGTCGCTTGCCTATCAAGTGCTCATTCTCGTGCTGCCGGTGCCGTCGCTGATATTGACCTGGCTTTGGTTGCCACCCGGGCGGCGGGCGCTGTTCGTACCCATGCTGGCCGTCACCATCGGCATTGGCATGACCACGTTCTCGTTCCCGACGGAGGTGGCGGTCACCGCCGCCACTTTCTGGCCGCTGTTGGTCGGTGCGCTGTTTCCCGTCGCAGGCATACGGCGTTTCGCCGCGATGCTGTCGCTCGCTTTCCTGTTCGCCTTCTCACATAGCTTCATGATCCTTGGCGCCCCCACGATCGTTGTCGCGGCAAGAACGGGTTTTCGCGACGCGGATGCGGCCACTCGGCGATGGCTCTTGGCGGCCATGGTCTGGCTCTGCATGCTGGTCCTCGCCGGTCTGGCGGTGGCTGCTGTGCAGCAGCCCCATAATCCCTTGATCGCGAGGGCGTTGGTCGAGAACGGTCTGTTGATCGTGCCGAACGTGCTGACCATTATCCGACATCCGGCGCTTATTTCCGCAGCGGCGTTGTTGCTCGGGTTGTGGATGGGCGTACGCGGCCTCCAGAGCAGGGCTTGGCTTGCCTGCATCGCTGTGGCGGTGGTGGTTGACGTCATCTACGCTGTTCGTTTCGACGCTAATTTCCTGCCGCATTTCGCCTACCAAGCGCGGACAGCATTAGGCGGGGCCTTGCCGATGGCCGGATTGGTCGTGCTGGTCATGTTCCGCCGACAATGGTCCATTCCGCCGGTCGCCGGGACGGTGCTGATGGCGGCGCTGCTGCTCAACCAGGCCTGTTACGAGGTCGTTTTCGCCAGCATCTGGAAACGTTACCGACAGGTGCTGGTCAGCACGCTCACCAGTCCGGGGCCGGCGGTCGTGGCTCTCGGCCAGAGCCGGGTCGGCCATTTGTTGAGCGAGGGCGACGTTGCCGGCCAGTTCGTCTGGCAATGGGTGCTGCCCTACCAAAGTCTGCTCGTCAGCTTTCCGGCAGAGCAGGCACGGGACAAGGTGATCATCGATGACGATTCTTGGTTCGTGCCCTTTAACTGCGGTGACACTCCGCGGTTGCTGCGACCCGCTCACGTTTCGGCCGAGGCGTTCCGTGGGTTGACCGAGAACGTCTGCCTGAAGAATCCGCATTGAGCCAATCGATCGCTGCCGTATTCCCTGGCTAAACCATAGACGGTGAAAAAGAATGGCGTGAGCCGCCGTCAGCCCTGGAGTGCAGGCGCGCCCACATAGGCCGAAATGTCGACGTCGTCGATCTGGTCGGGCTGCAGGAAGCGTTCGGCATAGCGGCGATAGCAGCCCGAACTCAGGAACAGGTCGAACAGGTCGGCGTCGATGTGGCCGTCCTTCTTGAAGAAGGACAGGATCTTCACCGATTCCGACAATGTCTTCGCCTTCTTGTAGGGGCGGTCCGAGGCGGTCAGCGCCTCGAAGATGTCGGCGATGGCCATGATGCGCGCCGGCACCGACAGGTTGGCGGCCGTCAGCGCCCGCGGATAGCCGCTGCCGGTCAGGGTTTCGTGGTGGGTGCCGGCATATTCGGGAACGCGCTTCAGATGCTTGGGGAACGGCAGACGCTCGAGCATGGCGATGGTCTGCATGATGTGTTCCTTGATCTTGAAATGGTCCTCGGCGGTCAAGGTGCCGCGGCTGATGGAGAGGTTGTAGACCTCGCCGCGATTGTACAGGTTCTCCGGCACCGGCACCTGGAAGCCCAGGTCGTTATAGGCGCGGTTGGTGCCGCCGTCGCGCGGGATCAGGTGCCAGGGCTTGTCCGACAACAGCGGTTCGGGCGCCGGCAGCGGCTCGGGCGGATAGCCGGCATAGCGCTTGAGTTCCTCGTGCGCCAGGCCCAGGCGGTCGTCGAAATGGCGCAGCCAGGTGGTCTGGGCGATCCGCTTCAGCCGTTCGACCTTTTCCGGCGCGAAGTACTCGCCGCCCACATTGCATTCGGCGACGAAGGTGAAGTCGTCCATCAGGGCGGTCTTGCGCGCCTCGTATTCCGCCGCCGCCGCCTGCGGGTCGGCCCCGGCCGCCATCGCCTCCAACTGGGTGATGCGGGCGTCGCGCAACAGCACCTCGAACCGCATGCGCACTTCGTGGATGCGGTTGTAGATGATCTCCAGCTTGGTCGCCTTGTCGACGATGTATTCCGGCGTGACCACCTTGCCGCAATCGTGCAGCCAGGCGCCGATCCGGAACTCGCGCCATTGCTCGTCGGTGTCGAAGCGGAAATCGGCCAATGGCCCGGCGTTCTGGGCGGTGGCTTCCTGCGCCAGCATCTGCGCCAGTTCGGGCACGCGCTCGCAATGGCCGCCGGTATAGGGCGACTTGGCGTCGATGGCGCCGGCGATCAATTGGATCATGGCGTCCATCAGCCGCTCCTGGGCCGACAGCAGGTCGCGGTTATAAAGCGCGGTGGCGGCCTGGGCGGCGAGGGCCTCGACAAAGCGCTGGATGTCGGGTGAGAACGGCACCACCTCGTCCGAATCGTGCGGCCGGGCGTTGATGAGCTGCAGCGCGCCGATGACGTCGCCGCCGCGTGGCTTCAGCGGCACGGTCAGAAACGACTTGGACCGGTAGCCGTTGCGTTCGTCGAAGATGCGGGTGCCGGAGAAATCGAAGCTGGTGGCGTCGTAGGCGTCGGCGATGACCACGGTCTGCTGGGCGTGGACGGCGTGGCTGACCACGTTGCGGTGATTGGCGTGGCCGTCGGCGTCGAACATGGCCACCGGCGGAATGGTGACGTCGTTGCCGGTGGTGCCGCCCAGCGCCACCCCCAGGGTGTCGTTGCGCACGATCTGGAACTGCAGCTTGTCGTCGTCGCTACGGATATACAGCGTGCCGCCATCGGCGTTGGTCAGTTCCTTGGCGCCCTGCAGCACCATTTCCATCAGGCGGTTGCTGTCGCGCTCGGCCGACATGGCGATGCCCAGGTCGACCAGGCGGGCCAGCTTGTCGCGGGTTTCGTCCAACTGCCGCTTGCGCGCCTCCAGCGTGTGCTTCATCAGGTCGAAGGCTTTGTCCAGCTCGTCGAATTCGATGATGCGCGACGACAGCGGCGGCGTGGCGGTGAAGTTCATGTCGCGCACCCGCCCGGCATCGGCGGCCAAGGCACGCACGCTGTGCGCCATGCGGCTGGAAAACAGCAGGGCGATGGGCACCAGCAGCGCCAATTCGCCGAGCGCCAGCAGCAGGATGTGGCTGCGCATGGCGCGGATGGGGCCGACGAAATCGTCGGCCGGGGCCAGGATGGCGATGCCGATGCCGCGTTCGCGGGTGCCGTGCCAGCGGGCGATTTGTGCCAACAGGCGCAGCGACGCGGTCTCGACCACGCGCAGCGCCTCGCCGCCATTGTCGATGCCGGCGCCCAGCAGCGCCCGGACCAGCGGCGAGCGCAGTTCGGCCATATCCGCCAGCAGCGGCAATTGCGAATCGGCCAGCGACGGGCTGAGCGCCAGGACGCGACCACTCTCGTCGAACAGCACCATTCCGCCCTGGGCCGAGATGTTCTGGCTGGCGACGAAGGCGCTCAGTCCCGCCAGGGTAATGTCGACGCCGAAAACGCCCTGCGCCGAGTTCAGCCGGCGCGAGGCGGTGATGCCCGGCTCGCGCAGCGAATTGAACACATAGGCGGCCGACAATTGCGGGTCGGCGGCAATGGCGTCGGTCGCCGCCAAGTACCACGGCCGCTGGCGCGGATCATAGGTGGGGGTGTCGTCGATCCGGCTGGCGACGATGCGGCGCTCGCGGTCGAGGAAGGTCCATATCTGGTGCCGGTGTTCGCCCTGGCCCGAGATGGCGCGCACGATCCAGCCGGCGTCGGCGGGGGCCTGGTGGGCGTCGAGGATGCGTTGGTCGCCCCGGGTGGCGATGACCTGCAGGAAACTGCCGTCGGCAAAGCCGTAATACAGCGAGTAAAGCGACGGTTCCTGTTCAAGGGCGGAATACAGGAAGGGCAGCGCCGAACTGCCCAGCCCATCGCCGCTGACGCCGGTCATGCCGGGCAGGGCGGCGCCAAGATTGGCCAGCACCAGGGTCTGGCCGACCTGGCGGTCGATGCGGGCAAGGGCGCCCTGGGCGACCTGCTCGAACAGGCGGACGGCGGTTTCGCGCGCGGTGCGGGTGCTGGCGACATAGACGCTGGTCAGGGTCGCGGCCGTCATCACGGCGATGATCAACAAGATCGCCGTAACGATACTGACCTGGAAGCGAATCCTGAACTGCATGCCCCGTTGCCCCCCGGCAGCGACCTCTCCGCACAGTATTCAGGCACAGAACCGCAGGTTCGTCCACAGACACGATTATTGCCGTTCTGCTGTCGGTTAGCCCTCTGCCCCTCCTGTTGAGCGGCTGAACCCCGGCATCGTCCAGGCGTTGACGCAGACATGCACCAACCACGGAGGCGGCCATGCATGCCCGCGAAATGATCAGCACCCATCCCCATGTCCGCGGCAACACCAACGATTCCCTGATCGCCTGCATCGAGGAATGTTTCGACTGCGCCCAAACCTGCATCACCTGCGCCGATGCCTGCCTGGGCGAGGACGGCGTGGCGGAACTGGTGCAGTGCATCCGCTTGAACCAGGACTGTGCCGATGTGTGCACGGCGGCGGGCGCGGTGGCGACCCGGCGCAGCGGGTCGAACCAAGAGGTCATCCGCGCCGTCCTGCAGGCGTGTGAAACCGCCTGCCGCCTATGCGCCGAAGAATGCCAGCGCCACGCCAGCGAACACGACCATTGCCGCATCTGCGCCGCGCAATGCAGCGCCTGCCAGGATGCCTGCCGGCAGGCGATCCAAAGCATGAGCCATTAACCCATGCTCAGGCAAAGCCGCCATTGGCGCGCAGCACCTGACCGTTGACCCAGCCGCCGTCCGGCCCCAGCAGGAACGACACCACCCCGGCAATGTCCTCGGGCTGGCCCAGCCGCTCCAGCGGGGCCGCCTGGGCCAGTTGGGTCACCAGTTCGGCGCTCTTGCCGTCCAGGAACAGCTCGGTCTCCACCGGGCCGGGGGCGACGGCGTTGACGGTGACGGTGCGGCCACGCATTTCGTTGGCCAGCACCCGCACCAGTCCCTCGACCCCCGCCTTGACGGCAATATAGGCGCCATAGCGGGGCAGCGATTTGGCGATGGCGCTGGTGGACAGGGCGACGATGCGGCCGCCCGCCGCCACGTGCCGCGCCGCCCGGCTCAGCACCAGATAGGCGCCGCGCAGGTTGGTGGCGACCATGCTGTCGAAGCCGGCCAGATCGCCCTCGGCGATGGTGCCGTAGCCGATGATGCCGGCATTGTTGACCACCGCATCCAGTCGTCCGAAACGCTCCAACGTTGCCTGGAATAGCCGATCCACCGCAGCCTCGTCGGCGATGTCCGCCTGCACGGCCAGGGCCTGGCCGCCGGCCGCTTCGATCCGCGCCACCACTTCGGCCGCCTTGTCGGCCCTGCCGGCGTAATTCACCACCACGGCAAAGCCGTCGGTAGCCAGCCGTTGCGCGATCTCGGCGCCGATGCCGCGCGAGGCGCCGGTCACCAGGGCGACTTTCGGGGATTGGGTCATGGTGCTCTCCGATTGTTTGGATTGGCGGTCCTCACCATGACGCGGTGGGGATTGTTTGATAAGCTGCACATTGTTTAATGGGCTGTGCAGATTGGTGAACAATGCGGTCGATCCCGTTAGGCGAACTGGAAGCCTTCTCCGACGTTGCCCGCCGCCGCTCGTTTCGCCGCGCGGCGATCGAGCGCGGGGTATCGGCCTCGCTGCTCAGCCAATTGGTTCGGCGGCTGGAAGATCGCCTCGGCACGCCGCTGCTGATACGGACCACCCGCAGCGTGTCGCTGACCCAGGCGGGCGAGGTGCTGCTGGCCGGACTCGATCCCGCCTTCGCCCGCATCGACGAGGCGGTGGAAAGCCTGAACGTCTTGCGTGGGCGGCCGTCGGGGCGGCTGCGCATCAATGCGCCGGCCCCCGTGGTGCAACTGACCCTGGCGCCGTTGCTGGCCGGCTTCATGGCCGCCTATCCCGACATCCAGGTGGAACTCGCCACCGATGACGCCTTTTCCGACGTGCTGGGCCAGGGCTTCGATGCCGGCGTGCGCTTTGGCGAGGACGTGGCGCGCGACATGGTGGCGGTGCCGTTGCACCGACCGTGCGGGCGGGTGGTGGTAGCGTCGCCCGCTTATCTGGCGCAAGCGGGTGTGCCGGCGACGCCGCATGGCTTGGTGGGGGCCAGCCTGATCGGCCATCGCTTTCCCAGCGGCGCGCTGTACGGCTGGCAATTCAGCAAGGGCGACCATGCGCTGACGGTCATGCCGACCGGCCCGCTGATCACCAACGACCCGTTGGTGGAGATCCGGGCGGCGGTGGACGGCATCGGCTTCGCCTTTCTGTTCGAGGATTACGTGGTCGCCGAGCTGAAATCGGGCCGTCTGGTGGCGGTGCTGCGCGACTGGGCGGCACCCATGCCGGCGCCATTCCTCTATTTCTCCAGCCGGCGCACGGTGTCGGCGCCGTTGCGCGCCTTCATCGATCATGTCCGCGCTTGCGCCGGCCCCCCGGTTGGGGAACTCTTTCCCTCCGAACAGTCGGAGGGGACGGAATGACCGAGGCGCGGGCCTGGGTGCTGTTGCGGTCGAAGCGGCGTTTCGACCTGCTGAACCCGACGCCGTTCGATTGGGAACTGTCCGATCTGGCCGAGGGCGAGGCGCGCACCTTCCGCTGGGGCGGCTCGTCGATATGGGAATGGCCGCTCTCGGTCGCCCAGCACAGTCTGCTGACCCTGGAAATCCACCGCGCCGCCGCGCCCAACGGGCTGGCGCCGGCGCTGGAACTGGCCAATCTGGTGCATGACGGATCGGAAACGCTGGGGGTGCGCTGGGACCCCATCACCCCGGTCAAACCGTTTCTGGGCGAGGGCTTCCATCGCATGGACCGCGCCATCCAGGGCGCCATCCACATCCGCCTGGGCCTGCCGGCCGAGATTCCATCGGACTGGAAAAAGGCGATCAAGGGCGCCGACCGCCGCGCCGCCGCCAGCGAGGCGCTGTACGTGGCCGGCTGGACCCGCGATGAAATCCGCAACACGCTGAAAATTCGGCTGTCGCCGCTGGAGGCGGACCCGCTGGTGCGCCGCTATGGCGGCACGCCGTGGGAGCCGTGGCCGATCCGGCTGGCCGAGGAGCGTTTCCTCGACGAAGTGCAGAGGCTGCATCGCCGAATGGGCGTGGCAGGCTGACGTATTCGGTGCTTGCCTTGCCGCGCCGGCTCTGGCATCACCCCCGGTCCCGCGAGTGGGCGGGTGTGGCTGGAAAGGTCGGCAGATGTTCGTGGGCATGGATTTCGGCACCTCCAACAGTGCCGTCGGCATGGTGGACGCAAGCGGCGTCGCCCGCATCGTCGCCCATGACAATGCCGGTCTGTTCGGCGCCGGCAGCTCGGACACCCTGCGCTCGATGATCGCCTTCGACCGCGGCCATAGCGACGCCGACGGCCGGCCGCGCCCGCTGGTGGGGCAGGAGGGCATCGCCGCCTACCTTAACGGCGACGGCGAAACCCGCCTGCTGCAATCGTTCAAGAGCCACCTGACCAGCAAGCTGTTCACCAGCGCCACCATCTTCAACCGCCCCTACACGCTGGAGCATCTGATCGCCATCGTGGTCGAACGGTTGCGCCGCTCGGCCGAGGCGGCGGGCGGCGAGCCGGCGCCGCGCGTGGTGGCTGGGCGGCCGGTGCGCTTCGTCGCCGAGGATGGCAAGGATGCCGACGATTACGCCGTCAGCCGCCTGACCGAGGCGTTCGCCCAGGCCGGCGTCAGCGAAGTGGCGTTCGAGTTCGAACCCATCGCCGCCGCCTATTATTACGAACGTACCCTCGACCACGATGAAACCGTGCTGGTGGCCGATTTCGGCGGCGGCACCAGCGATTTCTGCCTGGTGCGGCTGGGGCCGGGGCGCAAGGGTATGGCGAACCCGCGCGACGCCATCATCGGCACCGGCGGCGTCGGCATCGCTGGCGACACCTTCGACCGCCGCGTGGTCGAGCGTGGCATCGCCGAGTTCTTCGGCAAGAACACCACCTATTACAGCCATCACAAGGACCTGCCGGTTCCCGACTGGATCTACGGCAAGTTCGCGCGCTGGCACCACATCGGCTTCCTCGGCACCAGCTCGACGCTGCGCATGCTGCGCGATATCCAAAAGCACGCCAGCCATCCCGAGCGCATCGAGGACCTGCTGACCCTGATCGAATACAATCTGGGCTATCACCTCTATCGCGCGGTGGAGCAGGCCAAGGTCGGCCTGTCGCGGGCCGAGGCGGTGGATTTCGTCTTCGATCACGATCCGGTGCGGGTCGAACGCCGCATCACCCGCGCCGAGTTCGAAAGCTGGATTTCGCCGGAACTGGCCGAGATCGAGGAGTGTGTCGACACCCTGCTGGCCTCGACCGGGACGGCGGCGGTCAAGGTCGACCGGGTGTTCATGACCGGCGGCTCGTCGCTGGTGCCGGCGGTGCGCGCCATCTTCGACCGCCGCTTCGGCGCCGATCGCGTCAGTGCCGGCGGCGAATTCGTCTCTGTCGCCAGCGGCCTGGCCTATCGCGCCGCCGAGTTGTTCGCGCCGCGTGAAAGGTGAGGACGGTTAATTCCCTACCGCTCTCGTCATTCCGGCTCGCGCTTCGCTTGGCCGGGGTGACGAAATCTTGAAAAGCCATTTCCCAAGAGCCTAATTCTGCTGCTCGTGGCTGCGATAGGCGGCCAGCAGGATTTCCACCGGGTGGGAAACCGGGTTCGGCAGGGCCTGGTTGAACTGCAGGCGGCAGCTTAGGCAGTCGGTGGCGATGCGGTCGGGGTTGGCGGCGCGCATCTTCTCGATCAACGGCTTGCCCTGCACCAGCGACAGCTTGTGGAACTTCTGCTGGAAGCCACGTACGCCCGAACTGCCGCAGCAATCGAACAGGTCGCCCACCTCGGGCACGGCGACGCCGGGCACCGCCGACAGCACGTCGAGCCAGGGCCGGCCCATGTCCTGTTCCTTGACGTGGCAGGGGGCGTAATAGGCCATGCTGTCGGGCAGCGGCCCCAGCTTATCGTTGAAAGCGCCGGTTTCCTGGAGGCCGCGCAGGTATTCGCCCAGGTCGTAGCAGGAATCGGCCAGCCGCATGCGGTCCAGGCCGTTCAGCGAGGCGAAATAGCCTTCGTCCCGGCACAGGCCGCGAATGACCAGCTTCAGTGCCATCGGGGTCTGGCTGTGCGGCGGCCCGCAATGGCGCTTGCCGGCCATGTCGCACTGAATGCGGTGGGCCAGTTGGCGGACGTCGCCGCCCTCTTTCTCCAGTTCACTCTGCAGAACTTCGCGGTACTCGGCCGAGAAATGGGCGCCGTCGCGCAGCACCGATTTGTGCATGTAGCAGCAGGTCGGGCACGAAAACAGGATGTCGTAGCCGGCGTCGACGCAATCCAGCAGATGCTTCATGTTGAAGCGCACGTTGTCGTACGCCGAGCGGCTGTCGCCCTCCATCATCGCCGGCATGCCGCAGCAGCGCTGTTCGGGGACGTGGACGGCGATGCCGTTGCGCTCCAGCACCTCGACGGTGGCCTTGGCGACGTCGGGGAACAGGTACTTGGCGCTGCAGCCGACGAAATAGGCCACCTTGCGGCCCGGCGCCGTGGTGCGGGCGCCATAGCCGCGCGGCTTGGCCCACGCGTCGAAGCCGTGCGGCGGGAAGCGCGGCACCTGGCGGTCGGGATGGATGCCGGCCAGACGCTTGATCAGGCGCGACCACGGCCGCGTCTGGGCCAGATAATTGCTCAGGCGCGGAAAAATGCCGCCCAGGCGGCCGATCAGACGGACGTTGTTGAGCAGCCGCAGGCTGAGCGACAGCCCGCCCTCGCGCGCCAGGAAGCCGTCGCGGGCGTGGCGGATCTTGGCCCGCACCGACGGACAGGGACAACTGCCGCACATGTTGCACAGGGTGACGAGGGCGCGCAGGTCCTTGGAGGTGATCGCCCGCTTGCCGGCGGCTTCGTCGTCATGCAGGCGATAGAGCTTGGGGAACACCATGCATGGGGTGTCGGCCAACAGGTCGCGGCAGAAATTACAGTTGGCGCACAGGTCGACGAATTCGCGCGCGACCACTTCCGGCGTTTGTCCCATGGCGGCTCTTCCCGGACCGTGTTCCCCATTCCCAGCCAGCGTAGCATGGGGACGGCCGTGGCCGGCGCCCTTGATTTTGGTTAATTGGCCGGGGAGGGGGTGGGGCGGGCCGTCACGTCCCGAGCGGCAGTTCCACCAGGAACAACGACCCGCGCCCCAGCCGCGAGCGAAGCCGGATGCGGCAATCCAGGTGCCGGGCCAGGCGCTCGACAATGGACAGGCCCAGGCCGATGCCATGGGCGGCATCGCGCGCCGAATTGCCGACCTGGAAGAACTCCTCGAAAATGAGCTGTTGCTGATGGTCGGCGATGCCGATGCCGGTGTCGCACACCCACACCTCCACTCCGCCCCCTCGTCGCCGAACGCCCACCAGCACCTTGCCCCGGTTGGTGTAGCGAATGGCGTTGCTGATCAGGTTGCGCAGCAATGCCGCCAGCATGACGGCTTCGCTGGACACGACCACCGTGGTGCGCACTCGGCGAAGACCAAGGCCCTTGGCGGCGGCCTGTGGTTCCAACTCGTCGAACAACCCGGCCAGAATCTCGTCCAGCGCCACCGGCCCCAGCGGGATCGCGTCCGAACGGTGGAGGTCCAGGCGCGCCAGCCGGAGGATGGCGCCCAACAGGTCGCCCATGCGCTCGGTTCCCCGGCGCAACAGCTCGACGGCGCGCATGCCCTGGACGCTCGAGACCTCGCGCTCCAGCGTGGCGGTGAAAAGGGCCATGGACTGCAACGGTTGCCGCAGGTCGTGGCTGATGGCCGCCAGCAGGCGCAGCCGCGATTCCTCGGCGGCCACCAAGGCGCGCATGTGTTTTCGTTCACGAATCCAGTAACGCCACCCGACCGCCGACAGCAGGAACAGCGCCAGGCCCGCGCCGGGCAGCACCCAGGTGGCGAAACGGGTGCCGGGCTGGTCGGGTTGCCAGCTCAGCCGCAGAATGGGGCGGCCTTCGAGATCGTGCAGTTCCAGGCTGTCGTCGCCGGTCATTCCGGTTTGCAGGCTGTCCATGCGGGTGGCGATGCGCAGGCGGTCAAGAATCGCCGTCTGCATGTCCCAGGCAAAGACCAGCACATGCTCGTATCGCCCGCCGGGCGCCAGTTCCATGGGGCGCAGCACCGCAGCGGTCAACAACATGGGCCGTCCGTCGATGGTCGCGAAGCCGGAAACGGCATCCGGATGATCCGTTGGCATGCGGCGCGCGGCCGCCACCAGGGTGTCTATCGGGTCGGGCGCGGCGCGGTCGGGCGCCGAGGAGTAGATCAGCCGTCCTTGGTCGTCAAAGGCATAGGCCGCCGACAGCTTGGCGGTGCGCCCCAGCCAGCCGCCGATGTTCCCATCCGCCCAGTTGGCGTCGTGGCGTACGGCAATCCTATCCAGCGCCTCGTCCCACCAAGCATAGTCGGTGACCAGGCGGCCATAGGCTTCCTGCAAATCGGCGATCGCGAAGGCAACGGTTTCACGCGCGCGCTGGCGGGCAGTGTGGTTTTCCCGCCATGCGGACGCGACGATGACCATCCCCACCAGCAGACAAACCGTCAGGTTGAGGATTGTGGCGACCCGGAGACCAACCGAAGGGGAAGAATTCAGGCGGTCCAAACCTTTTGGGGGGCGCGTGGGGATGTCGATGGTATTGGCCATTTGCGGCAAACTATTACCATATTCGTCCCTTCTGAAATCTCTATCAAAAGTTATATATTTCCGGTTTTTTATCCCGTCGCGCCTGTGCCGCTGTCCCCGCAGCCTGGCCCGTCACGGCCGACTTTTCTCGGCCAGTTCGGGGTAGGCCTCGAGAAAAGTCGCCAGATCCTTGTCCAGGCTTTGCCAGGTGATGGTGGCGGCGACTTTGCCGTAGATCCAATGGACCAGCCGGTTGGCATGGCGGCCGTAATTGAACAGCGGCACCAGCGCATGCCCTTGTTCCAGCTTGGGTTTGTAGCAGGTCTGGCCGCTTTGGATGCCGCTGGCGCCCCGACTCAGCGCCCAATCCAGCGCCGCTTCCCACAGGCGGAAATACAGCAGCCATTCCTTCGGCCGGTCGTAATCGAAGCCGACGAATTTGTTGATGATCAGGTCGCCCACCTCGAAGCACATCATCATGGCGACGGCGGCGCCCCGCTCGGCCTCGCGCAGCAGCACGAAATGGACGTTGGGTTCGGCCGCCAGCAGCTCGAAGAAGCGGCGGTTGAGGCGCTCGAACTTTTCCTCGGCGCGTTCGAAGGTGTTTTGGAAAAGCGCGTAAATCTCGTCCAACTGGGCCGCGTTAGGGGCGTGCAGCACCTCGGTCGTGGCCTGGAAGTGCTGGCGGCTGGTGCGCAGCTTCTTTTTTAACTGGTGCCGGCGGCTGCCCTTGAGTGCGGCGAAATAGTCCTCTTTGCTGTCGCCGACGAAGCGCAGCATGGCGACGGGATAGCTGGGCAGCGCGAACAACCGGCGTTGGCGGCGCACCTGGTCCAGGTTGGCTTTGTCGGCCTGGGGAATGTCCTTCCACACCAGCATGGGGGCGCGCCGGTGCCGCGCCTCGGCTTCGGCGGCGTCGTGCACGGCCAACAGGGCGGCGACGCGGTCGACCCCGTCCACCACACCCACCCAGCCTTCGTCCGCGCAGGGCGAGCCGACGAACAACGTGCGCCGGTGCGCCAGGGATGGAAACAGCTTGGCGGGAATGGTGAACAGGAACATCAGTGCCTCGGGCACCACCAGTTCCAGCGGCACGTCGGCGACGAAGCACGGCGCGATACCGACCGGGCGGCTTTCGCCGGTGCCGTCGGCTTGCTCGATCACGCCGTAGAAAAAGGTGAACTGATCCTCCAGCCCGCAGCCTTCCAGCGCGCGATACCACCACAACGCCTCACGCGGGGGGCGGAAGCAGGCGTCCCATAGGGACGGGGGGATATCCGTGCAGTGGTCGACGAAACGGACGGAATACATGGTCCTGACGCTGGTAATCATGCCACTGTCGGATGTACACGGGCGGAACGGGGACGTCCAGGGGGATGTCCCGTCGCGCGGATAGCGGTTATGCTGCGCCGGTGGAGGCAGGGAAGGGACCGCAGGGGATGTTGTCGTTCGTAGCCGGTCAGGTGCGGGAGTTGGCCCGCTCGCGCGTGCGCTTCGCCACGCTGGCCTTGGCGTTGTTGCTGGAAGGGCTGTACCACCTGGGCAGCCCCGTCCTCTACAAGTTCATTTTCGACGAAGGCATCACCCAGGGGCAGCAATCCGTTCTGTTCCTGGCCTTGGGCGGCCTGGGTGGCCTGTTGCTGTGCCAGGCGCTGGCGACGTTCTTTCAGGAGAAATTGGGCGGCAGACTGGGGGTCGAGGCGCTGAACCGGCTGCGCGGCCGGCTGTTCGCCAAGCTGCAGGCGCTGCCGCCCCAAGCGGTGGCGGCGCGGCCGCAGGGCGAGCTGGTGCAATTGTTCAGCAGCGACACCACCGCCGTCGAACAGGCGCTGGTCCGGGCCGTTCCCTCGGTGCTGCTCTACGGCGCGGTCATCGCCATCAGCCTGATCCTGTTGCTGGCCATCAACTGGATGCTGTTCCTGGTGACATTGGCGGCCATGCCGGCGGTGGTGTTCGTGCCCAAGCTGTTCGCCACCTCGGCCGGCAAGTGGGAAGACGACCACCAGCAGGCCAAGGCCGCCACCACCGGCTTTGCCCAGGAAAGCATCGCCACCCTGCCGGTGATCCGCCTGTTCCATCTGCGCTTCGCCCGCGAAAAGGTCTTCGCCGGGCATCTGCGCCGCCTGGCGGTGGCCGGGCCGCGCGCCTATTTGTTCGGCGGCCTGGTGGCGCGCACCGCTTTCCTCGGCACCGGGCTGTCGCAATTGGTGGTGATCGGCGTCGGGTCGGTGCTGGCGGTGAACGGTGCCATGACCGCCGGCCTGCTGATCGCCTTCGTCGGCCTGTTGATGGGCATCGGCGAGGCGGTGAGCATGCTGAGCACCGCCATTCCCCTGCTCATCACCGCGCGCCAAGCCCACGGCCGCATCGACGCCTTTCTGGCCGAGCCGGTTCCGCAGGTGGAGGTGCCGGGCGCGGTCGCCGTCGGGCGGTTGTCCGGCGGCATCGCCTTCGAGGACGTGCATTTCAGCTATGACGGCGCCACGCCGGCGCTGTCGGGCCTGACCTTCCGTGTCCAACCCGGCCAGCGGGTCGCCCTGGTCGGGCCGTCCGGCTGCGGCAAGTCGACGGCGCTGTCGTTGCTGATGCGCTTTGCCGCCGCCCAGTCGGGACGCATCGTGCTGGACGGCCACGCCATCGACGCCATTACCGAGGACTCGCTGCGCGCCAATATCAGCGTGGTGCCGCAGGCGGCCATTCTGTTCGACGCCTCGATCCGCGCCAACATCCTGGCGGGGCGGCCCGATGCCGGCGAGGACGAGGTGGTGGCGGCGGCCAAGGCGGCGGGCATCCACGACGCCATCCTGGCCAAGCCGGACGGCTATGACACCCTGATCGGCGCCGGTGCCGGCGCGCTGTCGGGTGGCGAACGCCAGCGCGTCGCCGTCGCCCGCGCGCTGCTGCGGCAGGCGCCGATCCTGTTGCTGGACGAGGCGACGTCGGCGCTGGACCCGGCGTCGGAGCTGGTGGTCAACGAAACGGTGGCGCGCATGGCGGGGCGCTGCACGGTGGTGTCGGTAACCCATCGATTGGCGGCGGTGACCGATTACGACCAGATCCTGGTGTTGAGCCAGGGGCGGCTGGTGGAGGCGGGGACCCATGCCCAGTTGCTGGTGCAATCGGGGCTTTACGCCTCGCTGTGGAACAAGCAGCAGGGCATGGCGGCGTCCGACGACGCCGATCAGGTCATCACCCCCGAGCGTCTGGCCCTCATCCCCTTCCTGTCGGAATGCAGCCGCCAGACCCTGGAGGAACTCAGCGGCCTGTTCGTGCTGTCGCGTTTCGCCGAAGGCAAGTACGTCTTCCGCCAAGGCGATCCCGGCGACCGCTTCTACCTGATCGCCCGTGGCTGCTTCGACGTGCGTGTTCAGGGCGAGGACGGCGAAAGGGCGGTGGCGACGCTGCGGGACGGCGATTTCTTCGGCGAACTGGCCCTGCTGCGCGACGTGCCGCGTTCCGCCAGCGTGGTGGCATGGGCGGAAAGCCAGTGCCTGTCGCTGTCGCGCCAGCACTTTTTGCGCATCATCCAGGCCGAACCCGGCCTGCGCGCCCGCATCGCCGCCGCCGTGCATACCATCGAGGAAGGAGGTGGTTCACCGGTCCTTCCACGGCGTGAACACTGGGTCTGAATCCCTTTATCCGGTGCTCACCTGATTTGCCGATGGTCGCCATCTGGTATTGATGGCGAAGGTCGGGTGCGCGTTTCGGTTTCTGTGGGGGAAGCCGGTTCCGGCCGAATGGGGCAGGGTTCGTCTGGTGTGCCGTTGTTGGCACCGGGCCGGCGGCGAACCTTGGAACTGCTGGGGGAATATGAGTTTTCGTATTCTTTGCGATTTCGATGGAACCATCGCGCTCGACGATGTGACCGACAGGCTGCTTGAGCAGTTTGCCCTGCCGCACTGGCGAGAGGTCGAGGCCGAGTGGCTGGCCGGCCGCATCGGCTCCCGCGAATGCATGGCGCGTCAGGTCGCCCTGCTGCGCGCCACGCGCGCCGATATCGACCGCGTGGTCGATGCGGTGCCGATCGATCCCCATTTTCCCGCCTTCGTCCAACGCGCCAAGGCGCTGGCGGCCGAGGTGCTGGTGGTCAGCGACGGGCTGGATTACGCCATCCGTCGCGTGTTGGCCCGCTGTTCGCTGGACCATCTGCCGATTTTCGCCAACCGCCTGGAATTCACCGGCGAGCGCTCTTGCCGCCTGGCTTTCCCCCATGCCGCCGCCGATTGCGCCAAGGCGTCGGGAACGTGCAAATGCGCCATCGCGGCGGCCGGCGGCGGCCACGGTTGCCGCATCCTGGTCGGTGACGGCGCCTCGGACTTCTGCGCCGCCGGCAGCGTCGATCTGGTGTTCGCCAAGGACCGTCTGCTGGACCATTGCCGCAGCCAGGGGCTACCCCACCGCGCCATCGACGACTTTTCCGACGCGACCTTTCTTCTCGATACGCTGGTGCGTGGTCCTGTGGCCGCCCCGGCTTGCTGTTCTCTTGCCTTGGAACCGGTATGAACAATTCGGATTTGCTGCGGGATGAAGCCCGCTATTGCTCCTTTGGCGACACCGTCCACTACATCGACCCGCCCAAGGTCTTCAGCCGGTGCGAGGGATCGTATCTTTACGACGATGACGGCCGGGCCTATCTGGACCTGCAGATGTGGTATTCGGCGTGCAATTTCGGCTACGCCAACCCGCGCCTGAACGAGGCGCTCAAGCGCCAGATCGACACCTTGCCGCAACTGGCCTGCCAGTACCTGCACAAGGAAAAGGTCGAACTGGCCAAGGCCATCGCCCAGCGCGTGGAAAAGACCTGGGGCACGCAGGGCCGCGTCCATTTCAACGTCGGCGGCTCGCAGGCGGTGGAGGATTCGCTCAAGCTGGTGCGCAACGCCTGCGGCGGCAAAAGCCTGATGTTCGCCTTCGAGGGCGGCTATCACGGCCGCACCCTTGGCGCGTCGGCCATCACCTCGTCCTATCGCTATCGCCGCCGCTACGGTCATTTCGGCGAGCGGGCGCAGTTCGTGCCCTATCCCTATTGCTTCCGCTGCCCGTACGGCAAGAAGAAGGACGATTGCGGCCTGTATTGCGTCGACCAGTTCGCCCGCCTGTTCGACACCGAATATGCCGGCGTGTGGGACCCCAAGAAGGGCGAGGCCGAGTACGCCGCTTTCTATGTCGAGGCGATCCAGGGCACCGGCGGCTACGTCATCCCGCCGCCCGGCTATTTCGCCCGCCTGAAAGAGGTGCTGGACGAGCGCAAGATCCTCATGGTGGACGACGAAATCCAGATGGGGTTCTACCGCGCCGGCAAGTTCTGGGCGCTCGAGAACTTCGGGGTCAAGCCCGACGTGATCGTGTTCGGCAAGGCGCTGACCAACGGTCTCAACCCCATCGCCGGCCTGTGGGCGCGCGAAGACCTGATCAACCCGCAGGTGTTCCCGCCCGGCTCGACCCATTCCACCTTCTCGTCCAACCCGCTGGGCACGGCGGTGGCGCTGGAGACGATCCGGCTGATGGAGGACGTGGACTACGAAACCATGGCCTTCGAAAAGGGCGCCTTCCTGCTGGAGGGCCTGCGCGAGCTGAAGCGTCGCCACCGCATCGTCGGCGACGTCGACGGCCTGGGCATGGCGCTGCGCATGGAAATCTGCGCCGAGGACGGCTTCACCCCCGACAAGGCCATGACCGACCGCATGGTGGACGAAGCCATGAAGGGCGACCTGGAGGTGAACGGCAAGCGCTACGGCGTCGTCCTCGATATCGGCGGCTACTACAAGAACGTGGTGACGCTGGCGCCGTCGCTGGAGATCAGCCACGACGAGATGGAACTGGCGATCATGCTGCTGGACCAGCTTCTGACCCGGGTGACGCGGCGGTGAGTATCTCGGCGCGCCTCTCTGCCCTGCGGGATGCCGGCAAGCGCCTCAAGCGCAAACTGGTGGGCGAAGACGTTTGGACCGGACCAGGGTCGCGCTACGGGGCCGTATCGACGGAAGTCCCCGATGTCAGCTACAGCATGGGCAGTGGCACGCGGGCCGTGCTGCTGATCCATGGCCTGACCGGCACACCGGTGGAAATGCGCTATGTCGCCAAGGGGCTGGCCGCCGCCGGCTATCACGTGCATGCGCTGCAACTGGCCGGCCATTGCGGCACCGAAGGCGACTTGCTGCACACCAACTGGCGGGACTGGACCGCCAGCGTCGATGCCGCCTATCTGAAGCTGGCCGGGCAATACGAAAGCGTCGCCGTCGCCGGCCTGTCCATGGGGTCCATGCTGGCGTTGCATCTGGCCGCCAGCCGCCCTGTCGCCGGCATCGTGCTGTATTCGCCAGTGCTGTGGTACGACGGCTGGACCATTCCCCGGCTTTACTTTCTGCTGCCGTTGCTGATCGCCACGGGCCTTGGCAACCATTACCGTCTGGTGGAAACCTTTCCCTACGGCATCAAGGACGATCGTCTGCGTGCGGTGGTGGTGAAGCGCATGCTGTCGGGTGACAGCGCCGGTGCTGGCACCCTGGGCATGGCCGGCGCCACCTTGCGCGAGATGCGGGCGCTGATTGCCCAGGTCAAGCGCGAGCTGCCCGCCATCACCGCGCCCACGCTGATTCTGCATTCGTCCGAGGATGATGTTGCCAGCGTACGCAATGCCGATTACCTGGAGGCCAAGCTGGCCGGCCCGGTGCGCAAGGTGGTGCTGAACGATTGCTACCACCTGATCGTCCTGGACCGCCAACGTGCCAGGGTGGTGCAGGAAACCGTGAACTTCCTGGAGGGGTTGCAGCCCGATCCCGGCCTTGCCCCGTCTTCCCCGCGCCTTGCCGCCAACGCCACGGCCTAGCTCATGACTCACCTGTCGCCCCGTCTGCTGCTTGTTTCGAAGTTGAAAGACCGCCGGCCCGCCGTGGCCGCCATTGTGGCTACCGTCGTGGTGGTCGCCCTGGGCTGGTCCATCCTGGGTGGCTCCCCGCCGGCCGAGGTCTCCGAGGCGACGGCCTCGGGCGCCGCCATCGTGGCGCGCGGCCGCATCGAGCCAGAGGGCCGCGTGCTGGTCATCCATGGCCCGGCCGAAGGCGCGGTGGTGGCGGAACTGCGGGTGGACCAGGGCGATACGGTGGTGCCGGGCCAGGTGCTGGCGACGCTGGACGGCTATGATATCCGCAAGGCCGAACTGCTGATGGCCGAACGCACGCTGGCGCTGGCGGAATTGCAATGGAAGCAGACGGTGGCCGGCGCCAAGCGCTCGGACATTGCCGCCCAGCGCAATCTGCTGGCCGCCAAGGAAGCCCGGCTCGACAAGCTGGAAAAGGAATGGTCGCGGCGTACCGCCCTGCATTCCCAGGGCTTCGTCTCGGCCCAGGCGCTGGACACCGTCAACGCCGAGCGCAGCGAGGCTTCCAACGAGGTGGCGCAGGCCGCCAACGGATTGAAGTCGCTGACCGAGACCCGCAGCGTCGACGAGCAGGTCGCCATCGCCAAGGCGGATGTGGAACGGGCGGCGGTCGAGCGCGCCCGCGCCCAACTGGAACATCTGGTGATCCGCGCCCCGGTGGCCGGCACGGTGCTGTCGCTGCAGGCGCGCATCGGTGAGCTGGTGGGGCCGGACGGCCTGCTGCGTCTGGCCGCGCTTGACCGCATCATGGTGGTGGCCGAGGTGGACGAGGCCCTGGCGGCCCAGGTGCGCGAGGGCATGGCCGCCACCATCGAGGCGCGTCTGCTGGACAAGCCGATGACCGGCCGGGTCACGCGCCTGGGCCACGAGGTGTTCCGGGAAAAGCGTCCCGCCTCGGACGTGCTGGTCGGCCGCGATGCCAAGATCGTCGAGATGGACGTCACCCCCGACGGCGCGTTGCCGCCGATCCTGGGCGCCGAGGTACTGGTGCGGCTGTCCGCCGGACCGGCGAGCAAGCCGTGATGCTGCGTGTCGCCGCCACCCTGGCCTATCGGCAATTGGTCCACCGCAGCGCCAAGCTGGTGGGGGCGCTGATCGGTGTGTGTGTGGCGATCATCCTGATCTTCACCCAGATCGGTTTCCAGAACGCGCTATACGACAGCGCGGTGGGGATTCCGCGTGCGCTTGACGCCGACATCCTGATCGCCGGCCCGACCTTCCAATCCTGGGCCGACTCGCCGCCGTGGATGGCGCGCAGCCTGCTGTTCGAGGTCGAGGGCGTGCGCGGGGTCCGCTCGGTGGCGCCGCTCTATTCCAGCGCCATCCAGATCGCCAGCCCGGCCGACGGCCACAGCCTGAGTTCCTATCTGCTGGCGTTCTCGCCGCAAAAGCCGGTGTTCCTTTATCCCGGCATCAACCGCCTTGCCGCCGACATCGCTCTGCCCGACAGCATCATCATGGACCGGCTCTCGCGAGAGGATTTCGAGTTGATCCGCGACCGGGTCGAGCATGACGGCCAGGCCACCGTCACCCAGCTCAACGCCGGCGACACGCTGCAGCGCCTCACCCACGTCACCGGCCTGTTCGAGCTGGGGCCGTCCTTCACCATCGACGGCACCCTGATTACCTCGGACCTCAACTATTACCGCATGACCTCGTACCCGCTCGATCGCGTCGGTCTGGGCGTGGTGCGGGTCGCGCCGGGGGCGCAGCCGGCGCAGGTCAAGGCCGACATCGCTCGCCGCCTGGGCAAGGCGGCGCAGGTCTTCCTGAAGCAGGAATTCATCGCCAACGAGATCGACTACTACGCCAGCAAAACGCCGATCGGCTACATCTTCCGCCTGGGGCTGGTGGTGGGTGCGTTCGTCGGCGTGGTGTTCATTTCCCAGGCCCTGCACGGCATCGTCAACGACAACATCAAGGAATACGCGACGCTGCGCGCCATCGGCTACCAACAGAACTTCTTCGTCGCGGTGGTGACGTTCATCTCGCTGGCGATTTCGTTGGTCGCCTATGTTCCCTCGGCCTTTGCCGCCTGGGGCGTCTATGCCCTGGCGGCATCGGCGACCAATCTGCCGCTGCGCATGAACCTGCCGGACATGGCGAGCATTTTCTTCCTGGTGCTGCTGATGGGGCTGGCGGCGACGTTCATGGCGGTCGGCAAGATCAAGAAGGCCGACCCGGTGGATCTGTTCTCATGAACGCCGTGCAATCCGCCACCGCGCCGGTGGTGCGCGCCGTCAACCTCAACCACTTCTTCGGCGAGGGCGCGTCGCGCAGCCAGGTGCTGTTCGACAACAATGTGGATATCCTGCCGGGGCAGTTGGTCATCATGACCGGCCCGTCGGGATCGGGGAAGACCACCGCGCTGACCCTGATGGGGGCGCTGCGCGGGGTGCAAAGCGGCCAGCTCGAGGTGTTGGGCCGCAGCATCGTCGGTCTGGACGGGACGGCGCTGACCGCGGTGCGCCGCGACATCGGCTTCATCTTCCAGATGCACAACCTGTTCGATTCGCTTTCGGCTATCGACAACGTGATGATGGCGACCCATGTGGGCGGGCTGGCGCCGGATGACGCCATGCGCAAGGGGCTGGCGCTGCTGGAGCGGCTGGGCCTGGGCCACCGCGTCCACCACAAGCCGGCGGCGCTGTCCGGTGGTCAGCGTCAGCGCGTCGCGGTGGCGCGCGCCCTGGTCAACAATCCGCGCCTGATCCTGGCCGACGAACCGACCGCCGCGCTGGACCGCGCCTCCAGCATCGAGGTGGTGTCGCTGCTGCGCGAATTCGCCGAACAGGACGGCCGCGCCGTCATCATGGTGACCCACGACAACCGCATCATCGACCGCGCCGACCGCATCATGTCCATGGTGGACGGCCGCATCGTCTCGGACGTGCTGGTCGAAGAAGCGGTGGTGATCGCCGAGGCGCTGCGCCAGGTTGACCTGTTCGCCCGCCTCAGCACCGCCGAGCTGACCTCGGTGGCCGAAAAAATGCGGACACGCACCTTCCGCGCCGGCGAGGCGATCATCCGTCAGGGCGACCAGGGCGATCAATTCTTCCTGCTGCGCGAGGGCGAGGCCGAGGTGATTGTCCGCGACGAGGGGGCGGAAATCACCGTCGCCACCCTGCACCCCGGCCAGTATTTCGGTGAACGGGCGCTGATCACCGGCGAGGTGCGCAACGCCACGGTCATCGGCAAGAGCAACGGCAAGCTGGCGACCCTGAACAAGGACGAGTTCCAGACCGCCCTCAGTATGGCGCCGTCGCTCCCGGAACAGCTCAAGCGGATTTACTTCGGCCGCTAAGCGCCACCATGCCAGCGCGCACCGGATTCATCTCGATGAAGCGGCAGCAGGCGAGGAAATAGGGGGGCAGCCTCCACCAGGGTGGCACGATACCTGTCTGTTCATAGGGGGGCGGTGAACGTCACCCCATGGTTGTTGCCTGTTGGATCAGGTGGCGCGGCATACCGAGAATATCGTCGCGCGCGAGCCAAACCATGGAAAAACGCCGCCTAAATCAATGTGTTAATTACGGAAATTGGACTCTGGTCCCGATTCCCGTGCAACAGCCACGCACAATATCCGGCAATGGCAGCGGCATTATTAAATGGATAATGTGATATGTCAGTGAAATTATTTGGTAATTCACGCTTATTGTTTCAGGCAATGTGGCGTAATATTATCATCAGAGCCAATAGTCCTGATTCCAATGATGGATGGTTCCCATTTCCCATCACCACTATCTTTGG
>JBLNBE010000059.1:0-26745 GCA_050259735.1 Bacteroidota bacterium | reverse complement strand
TACTACTGGGTTTGCCCCCGCCCCCCCCGGGGGTTGTGGGTGGCCCGCCGCGCGGGGTGCGGCAGCCACAGGCTCTGGAGTCCTCGGCTCCCTCACCCTCCCATCTTCGATGGGCCCCTCCCTCTCCCATGGGATGGGAGAGGGTTCGTTTTTCCAAGGGCCATGACGGCTCGCCCCGCACGTACCTCGGCAGAGGGCGGACGGGTTCATAATCGGTCCTCGCGCGTCGAGGCCAAGCCAAAGGAGTGATCCCATGCGTCACGGTATGTCCGGCCGCAAGCTGAACCGCACCAGCGCCCACCGCAAGGCGATGTTCGCGAACATGGTCAACGCGCTCATCAAGCATGAGCAGATCAAGACCACCCTGCCCAAGGCCAAGGACCTGCGTCCGATCGCCGAGAAGATCATCTCCCTCGGCAAGTCCGGCACCTTGCACGACCGTCGCCGCGCCTTCGCCATCCTGCGCGACGACGCCGTGGTGGCCAAGCTGTTCTCGGTCATCGCCGAGCGCTACAAGGGACGCAATGGTGGTTACACCCGCGTCCTCAAGGCCGGCTTCCGCTATGGCGACTGCGCTCCGATGGCCTTCATCGAACTGGTTGATCGCGACCCGGCCGCCAAGGGCCAGGATTCCGGTCCGGTCGTGGTGAAGGACGAGGACGAGGAGTAATCTCCTCTTCGCCGCAAGGTTCGCGAAAAAGGCGTCTCCGCAAGGAGGCGCCTTTTTTGTTTGGCCAGAGGGAGGGGCGGACGTCCGCGAGATAAATCCCAGAAACACAACAGGCGCCCTGTGGGCGCCTGTCGGGGTCGCGTCGGCCGGCGGTCTCACACCGAGATGTCGAGAACCTGGCCGGGGCCGCTGGTGGGCGGCGGGGACGATCCGGTTGCCGCAGGCTGGGTGGCGGCAGCAACGATCTGCAAAACGGCAGTATCCTGCTGCAGCGACTGCTTGGTCGACTGCATGGCCAAGCTCTGAACGAATTCAGCGCGCTTGTTGGTCATGGCCATTTCGGCCGCGGCGGCGATTTCCATGATCGTCTCCCTTCGACGGATCAAGGAAATAGTAACACATTTGTGCTTGCCGAGTCACGTCACGGCGGCGAGCCGAACAGTTCCCGGGTGATTTGCTCGATCAGCTGGATAAACCGGGGGTCGTCGTGGCCGGAAACCTTGGCGACCCAGCCCTGGATCGAGGCCAACAGGGTGGTGCCGTCGCAAAAGGCGCCCTGGACGGTGATGCGCTCGGCCGTGCCGACGGCGGTGGCGACACGGCCCTCGCACAGGGCGCGGGCGTCGGTGTCGGGCGGCGGATTGAAGGCCAGCACGACGCGATAGCGTGGTTGCGGCGCCTGCTCGCGCTCGGCGGTAAAGGCGGTCGGGCGGCCGAACACCCGGTTGGTCATGGCGGCGGCGATTGCGGCGCGGAAGGCGGGGGCAGGGACGGTGAACGGGGCGCCATGGACCTCGATCAGCATCGGCCCGTGATTGGTGGCGTAGACCATGGAACTCCACGCCGCCGGGCTGCGCCAGGTGCCGGCGACGGTGGCGGGGCCGTCGCCGCAGCCGGCGGTCAGCGCGGTCAGCGCGGCGGCGCCCCACGTCAGCAGTCGTTTCAGCATGTCGTTTCCCCCTCCCTCGCGAAATCCGGCGTTCAGAACGTGCTGCCCAAAATGGGCATTACGCTCTTGTTTTTTGCCCTCGCCGGGCGCCGGCATCCGCCCGCTTGGCCGCGGCCGCAATGGCCGCTGATCGCGACGTGCGTCCGGTGTGACGCGCGTCGCTCAGCCGGTCTTGTCCTTTTGCTCTGCCAGCGCGCCGCCGCGCTTGCGCGCTTCGCCCGCCACCTTGCCCAGACAGAGGTCGCGGCCACCGTCGGCGGCATAGTCCAGGGCGTAAAAGCCGCCTTTCTCCATATCGGGGAACAGGTGCACCGACAATTGGCAGCCGGCAGCGCGGTAGATCCACACCTTGCTGGGCGGCTGCATGGTTTCTTCCGTCGGCCGGCCGAGCAGGCCGACGGTCTCCTCCTCGGACAGTCCCAGCAGCTTGGGCGGTCCCGCCGTGGCTGTGCTGTCGTGCTCGGCGCCCGGACGCGGCGGCGGGCGCAGGGCGTTGAGATCGGGCGTCGGCTTGGTGCTGGGCCGGGCCGGCGGCGGCGCCGCGATCATCGCGGGGCGGCTGGTGCTGGCCTGCGGCTTGGCCGGCGCGGCGGCCGGCTCGTCCAGGCTCATGCCGGTGCAGGCCGACAGGGCAAACAGGGCGGCCAGGGGCAGCGCGGCGAAGGATACGGTGTGGCGAAGCGTCATGGCGAAGGCCCGGCTCGGGGTGGCGTCAGCAACAGCATGCCGCCTGTCGCGGGCGGGGGGAAGCCCCGCATGCGGGCGGCTGTGACATCGTCGTGTCAACTCGTGGCAAAATAATGTCATGTCATGGCAAATGTAGGTACGCGACAATGAGGTAATTGCGCGACGAAAACAAGTGTCGTCAAATGAGGCATGTCTTTCATCTTAACGGGACTGTAAGTCGCCATGGGTAAAACATCTGCCATCGTCGCTCTCGTCATCTGCTTGGCTGTGACCGGATGCGATCACATGACCCAACAGCAACAGCGCGCGCTGTCGGGTGGTACGATCGGCGCTGTCGGCGGTGCTGCCGTCGGTGCCTTGGCTGGTGGCGGTCTGGTCACCGGCGCTCTGATCGGTGGTGCCGGCGGTGCCGCCATCGGTGCGCTGACCACCCCCTCCGGACATAAATAACCCCGCGCCCCTTTAGGTGCCGCCATGTCTCGTCGCCTTGCCATGCTCTCCCTCGTCCTTGCCCTGGCCGCGCCGGCTTTGCCGGCGGCGGCTGATCCGCCGGGGTGGAGCGGCGCCTGGCAGGTGCACGAGCGCTATCATCGCCCCGACGGTGGTGATGGCGCGCCGGTGCCGTTCGTGTCGTCGCCGGCGACGTTGGCCGGCGACGAGGACGAGGCCCCGGTGGCACGCGGGCTGCCCTACGGCTTCAACCGGGGCACCTGCGACCGCGCCTTGTTGGGCGAGGCCGGGCCGATGGAATTGCCGGTCGGCGGGACCTTGGGCCGCACCATGGCGGTGGCGGATCGCGAATGCCTGTGGGGCGCGCTGGAAAGCCTGCCCGACAACCGTTCCATCGTTTGGGTCGGAGAAAATGGCGTCCTCTTTCGGATTAACACCGAGCGCACCTATATGAAAGGGGCGACCCCGTGTCGCGACTGGCGGGCCAGCATCGTGCGGCCCACGGCCAACACCCAGACTTTCGGCACATATTGCCGCCGGTCGGATGGCCAGTGGGTATCGGCGCGCTAACCCGGCTTTAATGGCCGATGCCCTATGCAGGGCGCGAACGGATTTCGAGTGTGGAGGACCCGACATGACGACCGCGGTGGTGCTGGTGGACGACGACGACCTGTTCCGCGAGTCGCTGGGGCGCAATCTGGCCGATGCCGGCTATCAGGTGCGCGACTTCGCGCGCGGCGCCCAGGCGCTGGACCATTTGCTGGCGGTGCCGGAGCAGCCCGGCCTGGTGATTTTGGACTGGCGCATGCCGGAAATGAACGGCATCGAGGTGCTGAAGCGCATCCGCGCCGCCAATCTGGACGTGCCGGCGATCTTCCTGACCGCCCTGACTGACCAGATTTACGAGGAGGCGGCACTGGCCACCGGCGCGGTGGACTTCGTCGAGAAGAGCCGCAGCTTCTCCATCCTGCAAAAGCGCATCGGCCTGATCCTCGACGGCGCCAAGGCGCGCGGCGCCGCTAACAGCAACGAAGCCGACACCATCACGCTGGGCCGTCTGGTCATGCGGCTGAAGACCAGCCGTGCCACCTGGGGCGACCGCCCGGTCGAGCTGACGCTGACCGAGTTCAAGATCGTGTCGTTGCTGGTGGAGCGGGCCGGCGAAGACGTGCCCTATCGCGACATCTACGATCTGGTGCATGGCGCCGGCTTCCTGGCCGGTGCCGGCCCCGAGGGCTTCCGCGCCAATGTGCGCACCTTCGTCAAGCGCATCCGCCAGAAGTTCCGCGATGCCGATCCCGAGTTCGACAACATCGGCAATTATGCCGGGTTCGGCTATCGCTGGAAGACCGACGCCGATGTCTGACGCTTGGAGCCGCGCCGTCCGCTCGCTGGCGGCGCGGCTTGTTCTGGTGGCCTGCGCCTTCGTTGCCGTGCCGTTGTTCCTGTATGGCGAATTTTCCGCCGCCGAGGGCGCCAAGCGCGACGTGCTGCTGGCCCGCCTGCAGGTCGAAGGACAACTGATCGCGCGTGGTCTGGCGCTGGGGCTGTCGCGGGTCAAGGCGCCGTCGGTGGCGGAAACCCGCATGGTGCTGGACGAGTTGCAGCCCGAAGGCGTCAACGTCCGCCTGCTGTTCCGGCCGCTGCTGACGGGCGACCGGCCCGGCCCGGTCTTCCTGGTCGGCGCCGTGCCGCCGCTGGCGGCAGAGGCGGTGGAATCCGAGCGCGAGCGTCTGGCCGCCGCCGGCATCATCCGCGCCGTGCCTGATTCGTGCGAAGGCGGGCGGGCGCTGGACCTGCATTATGCCGGTGCCAGCGGTGCCGACGAGGTGCTGACCTCGATCGTTCCCTTCACCACCGCCGCCGGCTGCTGGGCCGTGGTGGCGTCGCAATCCACCGAGGGCGCCGCCGGCGCCTTCCTGGATCGGCCCTATTGGAAAAGCCCGGAAGTGCGGATCGCCGCTGCGGTCTATGCCGTGCTGATGGTGCTGGTGCTGACGGTGTTCGGCGGCTTGTGGCTGGCGCTGCGGCGCTTCGGCCACGAGGCGCGGCGGGTGGCCGACGGCATCCCGGCGTCGCGCCCGTTCGTCAAATCCAACCGCATCCCCGAACTGGATGGCGTCGCCCGCGAACTGGACCAGATGGTGGGCAATCTCCGCTCGACCGCCGAGGCCTTCCGCTTCGCCGCCGAGGAAAACGCCCACGCCTTCAAGACCCCCATCGCCACCATCGCCCAGGCGGTGGAGCCGCTCAAGCGTATGGTCGGGCAGATGGACGGGGCAGGGCGCTCGCTGCAGGTGATCGACGCCTCGCTGGAACGGCTGGACGCCCTGGTGGCAGCGTCGCGCCGGCTGGATCAGGTCAACGCCGATCTGGTCAGTCCGCCGCGCCAGGCGGTCGACCTGTCCAAGCTGGTGGGGGCGCTGCTGGAATCCTATGACGAGGTGACCGCCGACCGCGACATCGTCATCGAACGCCGCGTCACCGCCGGTTGCGTCGTGCGCGGCGGGGTCGAGATGATGGAAACGGTGATCGAGAACATCCTGGAAAACGCGCTGTCGTTCTCGCCCGAACACGGCTGCGTCACCGTCACCGTGGCGCGCGGTGCCGGCCGCGTGGTGATGACCATCGACGACCAGGGGCCGGGAGCGCCGCCCGAGGTGCTGGAACGCATGTTCGAGCGGTATGTCTCGCACCGGCCGGAAAGCGATCCGTCGGGCGCTCCCCATTTCGGCATCGGTCTGTGGATCGTGCGGCGCAACGTCGCCGCCATCGGTGGCACGGTGGAAGCCCGCAATCGCGCCGAAGGCGGCTTGCGCGTCACCGTGGCGCTGCCTGCCGCGTAACGCGGAACATCCACCCCAAAAACGCCCCCCGCTTAACCGCAAGTATAAGATGTGACCATACGGCCGCGCCGTTGTGTGGCGCCGTTGCCTCGGGCTATATGGTGTTCAACTTATAACAAGAAACCTGGCAATCACCGCCGGGAACAGGGGCTGGGCGTGACAGAACTCACCGACCTTCGCGTGCTGATCGTCGATGCCAACGCGCATATTCGACGGTTGATCGCCACTCTGCTTGGCGCGTTGTCCATCAAGGACGTGCACGAGGCGCGTAATCCCGACGCCGCCGTGTCGCTGATGCGGGACAATCCGCCGCATCTGATCATCACCGACTTCGCCAACGATGCCACCGAAACGGTGCTTTTCGTCCATCGGATCCGTCGCGGTGAACTGGTGGACGCGCGCACGCCGGTGCTGGCGCTGGCCGGCAGCACCCACCACGCGGTGCTGGAGCAGGCGCGGGCGGCCGGCATCGACGAGGTGATCGCCAAGCCGATTTCGGCGATCGAGGTGATCCAGCATGCCTCCATCCTGTTGGAACAGGTGCTGCGGCGCGAGCCGGCGGTCCAGGCGGCGGGGTAGCGATGGCGGGCGAAGGCGAGGTGGATGCCGACGCGCTGGCTCGTGCCGAAGCGGCCTTGGCTGCTCTGGACGGCGACTATCTGCGTTGGGTTCAGGCCGACGTGACGGCGCTGGCCGGCGCGCTGGCGGCGCTGCGCCAATCCTCCGGCCCGCAATGGCAACCCAGCGCCGAGCGGCTGTATGCCATCGCCCACGACATCAAGGGCCAGGGCGCCACCTTCGGCTATCCGCTGATGAGCACGCTGGCCCAGGCGCTGTGCGGCCTGATCGTCGGCGCGCCCGGTGATCGCACCGTGCTGGCGCGGCTGGGCGTGCTGGTGGCGGCCATGACCGAGGTGGTGTCGACCCGGCTGTCGGGCGACGGAGGACAGCGCGGGCGCGATCTTTTGGCCAGTCTGCGCGTCGGCCATCCCGACTTGCCGCCAGGGCACTGAACCTCTGCTTGCCACGATTTGGCCGCGAACCGATAGTATAGCGGACTCTCCCCCCGTCTTCGTGTCGCAGAGGTTTCCCCCATGAGGTCGTCGCCGCTCAATGCCCTCCGGGTTCTGGCCCTGGCCGCCGTGGCCCTGCCGCTGTTCGCGGCGGCGCCCGCCGCAGCCCAGCAGGTTCCGACATCGCGGGAGCAGATCAAGCAAAGCTATTCGCCGGTGGTCAAGGCGGCCGCGCCGGCGGTGGTCAACATCTACACCAAGCGCATCGTCAAGACGGCGACCTCGCCCTTGCTGGCCGATCCGTTTTTCCGCCGCTTCTTCGGCGAATCGCTGCCCCCCGGCGCCGTGCAGGAACGGGTGCTGCGCTCGCTGGGATCGGGCGTCATCGTTGCCGCCGACGGCACCGTCGTCACCAACCACCACGTCATCAAGGACGCCGACGAGGTGACCGTGGTGCTGGCCGACCGTCGCGAGTTCGAGGCCACTATCGTCGGCTCGGACGAGCGCTCGGACCTGGCGGTGCTGAAGATCGCTCCGGCCAAGGGCGAGACCCTGCCCGTGCTGCCCATGGGCGATTCCGACGCCATCGAGGTGGGCGACCTGGTCCTTGCCATCGGTAACCCGTTCGGCATCGGCCAGACCGTGACCAGCGGCATCGTCTCGGCGCTGGCGCGCACCAATATCGGCATCACCGACTACCGCTCGTTCATCCAGACCGACGCCGCCATCAATCCCGGCAATTCCGGCGGCGCGCTGGTGGATATGAGCGGCCGTCTGGTCGGCATCAATTCGGCGATCTATTCCAAGGACGGCGCCAATCACGGCATCGGCTTCGCCATTCCCACCGCCCTGGTCAGAAGCGTGCTGTCCAGCATCACCCAGACCGGCAAGGTGGTGCGGCCGTGGCTGGGCGCCAGCGGGCAGGGCGTTACCAGCGAACTGGCGCAGGCGATGAAGCTGTCGCGCCCGGCGGGCGTGCTGCTCAACGCCATCGCCAAGGACGGCCCGGCGGCCAAGGCCGGGTTGAAGGTCGGCGACGTCATCACCCTGGTCAACGGCCGCGAGGTCGACGACGCCGAGGGCATGCGCTTCCGCCTTGCCACCCTGGCCCTGGGCAGCGATGCCGCCGTGACCTATCTGCGCGACGGTCAGGAGCGCACCGCCACGGTGCGGCTGGTGCCGCCGCCCGAGACCCCGCCGCGGGACGCCACCGACATCGGCGGCGCCAATCCGTTCACCGGCGCCACCCTTGCCAACCTCAACCCGGCGCTGGCGGAAGAAATCGGCATGTCCAGTGCCGCCACCGGGGTGGTGGTGCTGCGCATCAAGCGCGGTTCGATTACTCACCGGCTGCAATTCCAGCCCGGCGACATCATCTTGCGCATCAACGACCGTGCCGTCGCCAGCGTGGCCGAGGCCAAGGCGCTGCTGAGCGTCGATACCGACCTGTGGCGCATCACCATCAACCGCGACGGTCAGACCCTGAGCTTGCAGGTCGGCGGGTGAGCAGTCTTTTCGATCGCGACGAGGATCGGCCGCTAGCTGACCGCCTGCGGCCGCAAACCCTGGATCAGGTGGTCGGCCAGGATCACCTGATCGGTCCCGAGGGGCCGCTTGGGCGCATGCTGGCGGCCGGGCGGCTGTCGTCCTTCATCCTGTGGGGGCCGCCGGGCTGCGGCAAGACCACCATCGCGCGGCTGCTGGCCGAGCGCACCAGCCTGCATTTCGAGCCGTTGAGCGCCGTGTTCTCGGGTGTCGCCGATTTGCGCAAGGTGTTCGACGCCGCCGCCAAGCGCAAGAGCATGGGGCAGGGCACCCTGCTGTTCGTCGACGAAATCCACCGCTTCAACCGGGCGCAGCAGGACGGCTTCCTGCCCTATGTGGAAAACGGCACGGTGGTGCTGGTGGGCGCCACCACCGAAAATCCCAGCTTCGAGCTGAACGGCGCGTTGTTGTCGCGCTGTCAGGTCATGGTGCTGAACCGGTTGGGCGACGCCGCGCTCGATGCGCTGATCGGCCGCGCCGAGGACCTGCTCGGCCATGCGCTGCCGCTGCAGGACGATGCCCGCGCCCAGCTCAAGGCGCTGGCCGACGGCGACGGCCGCTATTTCCTCAATCTGGTCGAGGCGGTGTCCATCCTGCCGCCCGACCCCAAGCTGGACGCCGCCGGGCTGGCCAGTGTGGTGCAGAAGCGGGCGCCGGCCTATGACAAGGACCGCGAGGGTCATTACAACCTGATCAGCGCCCTGCACAAATCCCTGCGCGGGTCGGATGCCGACGCGGCGCTGTACTGGATGGCGCGCATGCTGGATGGCGGCGAGGACCCGCTTTATCTGTTGCGCCGGCTGGCCCGGTTTGCTGTCGAGGACATCGGTCTGGCCGATCCCGGCGCCCTGACCCAGGCCATCGCCGCCTGGGATCTGTACGAGCGGCTGGGCAGTCCGGAAGGTGACCTTGCCCTTGCCCAACTGGTCATCTATCTGGGCACCGCACCCAAATCCAATGCCGGCTACAAGGCATTCGGCGCCGCCAAACGCGCCGCCCGCCAGACCGGCAGCCTGATGCCGCCCATGCACATCCTCAACGCGCCGACCAAGATGATGAAGGACTTGGGCTACAGCGCCGGCTACCAGTACGACCATGACACCGCCGACGGTTTTTCGGGGCAGAACTATTTCCCCGACGGCATGGCCCGTCAGCGCTTCTACGATCCGCCGGAACGAGGATTTGAACGGGAAATCCGTAAGCGCCTGAATTACTGGGACCGGCTGCGCGCCAAGCGGCAGGGCGAATAGGATTATTTAACGGATTATAAATGGGTTGCAACTGGATCGTGATCTGTGGATATTGCAGGTTCGAATCAATTGCGACGGTGGCTCAGAGACATATGCGGGTTTCCCATTTTGTTGCGGTGTTGTCTGTGATCGTTCTAAGCGCGGCGCCCGGCGCCGCCCAGGCCGGGCAAAAGGCCCGCGCCACCTGGTATGGTCCGGCCTATGCCGGCAAGCCCACCGCCAGCGGTGAAATGTTCGACCCCTGGGCCATGACCGCCGCCCATCCGACCCTGCCGCTGGGCACCATGGTCGAGGTTCGTCGGCTGACCAAGGATCGCAAGGACGCCGAGCCGCGCAAGGTGGTGGTGCGCATCATCGATCGCTTCGACGCGCCCAACGGCCGCATCGACCTGTCGGAGGCCGCCGCCCGGGTGCTGCGCTTCCGCAACGACGGCGGTGGCATGGTCGAGATCACCCCGATCACTCAGATCGCCGAAGCGCGTTAAACCCTGGATTCCGGCTGTCGCCTGGGGCACAAAGGGGCGGCACTCAATCTAGGGGCGTGGCCATGGTGCTGTCTTCCCCCTCTTCTCTGTCGGTGGCGGCATGATGGTCGTGAATCCCTTTCAGAAGCGTACCGCCCTCCTGATCGCCGCCGTCAGCGTCGTCCTGGCCTGTGTCGCCAGCCCGATCGCGTGGTATGTGGCGCGTGAGAATGCCGAAGAGAGTTTTGTCCTGTTCGGCATGGAGGAAACCAAGCGCCTGCTGCACAACCGCGACGTCGTCGATCTGACCGGCGCCGTCCCCGACCAGCGCGCCGACATCGCCGCACGGATTCTGTCGGGCGGGCTGTTCGACATCGCTGAGATTTATGATGCCAACGGCAATAAGCTGGCGGAATCGGTGACCGATGACGGCGAGAAGGTCGAGCCGATGCTGCCCAGGCATCGAGCGCCGGCCTATGCCGACGCTTCGTACGAAAGCGTCAGGTTGCCGGGCGGCGTTTGGGTCATGCGGGTGTTCGTTCCGCTTCGCGACGACCTTGTCTCCAATTCCGGCCCCATTTCAGGCTATTTCGAGGGCGTGCGCGTGGTGCCGGAATGGCAAAAGGCGCAGATCCTGGCCGATTCCCTGGTCATCGCGCTGGTGGCCGGCTTTGCCTCGCTGCTGTGCGGTGCCGCGATTTATCCGGTGGTGGTCTATCTGTCGTCCGACAACGAGCGCAAGGCCCGCGAGGTGCTGGACTCCCACATCTCCATGATGGAGGCGCTGGGCCGCGCCATCGCCAAGCGCGATTCGGATACCGGCGCCCATAATTACCGCGTCGCCTGGATTTCGGCCCGCATCGCCGAAAGCATGGGCATGGAGGGCGCCGACATGCAGGCGCTGATCGCCGGCAGCTTCCTGCACGATGTGGGCAAGATCGGCATTCCCGACGCCATCCTGCTCAAGCCCGGCCGGCTGGATCCGCAGGAAATGACCACCATGCGCACCCATGTCGCCCAGGGCGAGGAAATCGTCACCGGCATGGGCTGGCTGGACGGCGCCAACGACGTGGTTGCCGGTCACCACGAGAAATGGAACGGCACCGGCTATCCGCGCGGTCTGGCCGGCGACGCCATTCCCCTGCCGGCGCGCATCTTCGCCGTCGCCGACGTCTTCGACGCCTTGTGTTCGAAGCGGCCGTACAAGGAGCCGATGGGCTTCGACACCGTCATGGACATTCTGGCCAAGGATACCGGCAGCCATTTCGATCCGGCGGTGATGGCGGTGTTCCGCACCATGGCGCGCGACATCTTCGACCGCCTGAGCCGGTGCAACGAGGACGAGGCCCGGCGGTTGCTCGAGGATTGTGTCCGCCGCCACTTCTATAAGTGAGACCGCGCCCCGGTGTGGTAAACCTACGAGACGGCGGCCGTTGAGCCGCCCGTTCCGCTCCCTCGTTTCCGCTTGGTGTCATTCCCTATGTCCGTTCAGATCGTGACCGTCGCCCCCGAAGAAGCCGAGATCCGCCTGGATCGCTGGTTCAAGCGGCATTACCCCAATGTCGGCCATGGCCTGCTGGAAAAATGGTTGCGCACCGGGCAGGTGCGCGTGGGCGGCAAGCGCGCCAAATCCAACCAGCGGCTGGATGCGGGCCAGGACATCCGCGTGCCGCCGTTGCCGGAAGGCGAGGCCCCCATGCGCGCCGCCGGCGCCAAGCGGCCGCCGGTCGACGAAAAGATCGCGCGCATGCTGCAGGACGCCATCCTTTATATGGACGATGACGTCATCGCGCTGAACAAGCCGGCCGGACTGGCGGTCCAGGGCGGCACCGGCATGGCGGAAAAGCATCTGGACGCCTGGCTGGACTGCCTGCAGTTCGACAAGCCGGATCGCCCGCGTCTGGTCCATCGCCTGGATAAGGACACCTCGGGCGTGCTGTTGCTGGGGCGGTCGGCCAATGCCGCGTCCAAGCTGGCCGCCGCGTTCAAAAGCCGCGCCGCGCGCAAGTGCTATTGGGCGCTGGTGGTGGGCGTGCCCAAGCATCGCCAGGGCCGCATCGACGCCGCCTTGGCCAAGCTGCCGGGGCGCGGCGGCGAAAAGATGGCGGTGGACAACGATGAAGGAAAGCGCGCCGTCACCTGGTATCGGGTGGTGGACAACGCGCTGAAGCGCACCGCCTGGCTCGAGATGGAGCCGCGCACCGGCCGTACCCACCAGTTGCGCGCCCATTGCGCCCTGCTGGAAACCCCGATCCTGGGCGACGGCAAGTACGGCGCCGCCGATGCCTTCATCGCCGGCTCGGGCGTCTCACGCAAGCTGCACCTGCACGCCCGCGCCGTGCGCCTGCCGCATCCGCGCACCGGCAAGGAATTCACGGTGATCGCGCCGCTGTCCGAGCATATCGCCAAGTCGTTCGAATTCTTCGGCTTCGACGAGAACACCGCCGGTGAACCGTTCGAGGCCTTCGCCGAGCTGGAATAACGCTAGACCATCGCGCGTCAAATATGATGCACGCAGGTCTAGCTTTATGGTTAGCCCTCGCCGGGCGCGGGCATCCGCCCGCTTGGCCGCCGCCTCAATGGCGGCAGGTCGCGGTGTGCGCCAGATTTGGCGCTCGCCGCTCTAGCGGATAGACACAAAAAAGGCGGGTCCAGGTGGCCCGCCTTTTTCATTCGCTCTGCGCGAGGGCTGCTTACAGCTTGATCTTGTGGACCAGGCCGCCCTTGCCGTCGCTGTTGATCTCGACCGAGATCGAGGTCGGCTTGCCGCAGGCTTTCAGCGTCCAGGTTTCCTTCCAGGCACCTTCGATGATCATGCCCTTGTCGTTCAGCTTGAGCGGCTTGGATTCCTTTTCGTACTTGGTGTCGACCGGAATGATCTGGCTCTGGTCGGTGCACTTCTTCTTGGCCAGGGCATCCAGGATGTCCTTCATCACCAAATTCTGCAGCGGCGGATTGGCCATGGAGCTGCCCGGCATCATCAGGGCGGCGCGCGGCGGCTGACCGTCTTTGTTGGCCTGGATCAGGATGTTCTGGAAGGTGCTGGCGCCGCACCGGTTCATCTTGATGCGGTCGACCCACAGGCCGGTGACCGGATGCACGCCGTTCTCGAAATGCGGCGGGCCGTAAACGGTCAGGCTGGCGCGTTCCTGCGGCTTGTGTTCCTTGCAATCGGGCGCCGAAATGGTGTCGCCCATCACCGCCAACTGGGCGATCATGGCCTTGTAGCCGTCGCTGGTGACATAGGCCTGGAAGCGCTGGGCCGGGTCCTGCGACGGGGCCTCGGACGGGGCCTGGGCGGGGGCCTGAGCCGGCTGTTCGGGCACGGTCTGTGCCAACGCCGGAGTCGCGGCGGCCAGGGACAGGGCGACAGCAAGAGGTCCAAAGCGCATTGGAAACGATCTCCTGGTGTGGTGCTTCCGCAACCCGCAGCGGGCCGCGAACTGGGGAAGCACCACGCGATCTTGAGGGGGCCGCCCCCTTCGGTCCCCGGTTCTTGGGGGCAGGGCGGCGATGACGATGGGCCGCACCTTAGCCCAACTGGCCCGGCGTGCCCAGCGTCAAGCGCGTCATGGCCGCCCCGCGCCTTACTTTCGCCATCGTTCGGCGGTTGGTTGCAGGCTGCCCTTGGGGTAAGCTGCCGCCCCTGAACAGAAAGACATTGGCGATCCCGAATGAGCCGTCTGCGACTTGCCGTCTTCGACGTCGACGGAACCTTGGTGGATTCCGAGCACAATATCGTGTCGGCCATGACCACGGCGTGGTCGCGCATGGAATTGGGCGTGCCGGATCCGGGCGAGGTGCGCCGCATCATCGGCCTGTCGCTGGTGGAAGCCTGCGCCGCCTTGCTGCCCTGGGCCGGGCACGAAACCCACCGCGCCGTGGCCGAGCATTACAAGGACGCCTTCCGCGCCCTGCGCCTGCTGCCCGACATGACCGAACCGCTGTTCCCCGGTGTGGTCGAGACGCTGGACGCGCTCGAGGCCGAGGGGTGGTTGTTGGGGCTGGCGACCGGCAAGTCGCGGCGCGGTGTCGACAACATGCTGCGCAACCATGGGCTGGAAGGCCGCTTCGTCACCATCCAGACCGCCGACGACAATCCCGGCAAGCCCCATCCCGGCATGTTGGTGCGTGCGGCGGCGGAAACCGGTGCCGATGTCGCCGACGTGGTGATGATCGGCGACACCGCCTATGACATGCTGATGGCGCAATCGGCCCGCGCCGTCGGCATCGGCGTGTCGTGGGGCTATCACACCATCGCCGAATTGCGGCAGGCGGGCGCCCGCGTCGTCATCGACAGCTTCGATGGCTTGCCCGAACTGCTGGCCTCGCTGTCGGGAGATCATTCATGCGTTTGAGCGCCGCGCTCAAGCTGTTGGCCGTGCTGGTCGCCGCCCTGGCGGTGGGACTGGTGGCGGCGGCCAAGTCCATGGACTTCCAGCGCATCAAGGCCGTGCTGTCCGAACAGGTCCAGGCCGCCACCGGTCGTCCGCTCGCCATCGCCGGCCCGCTGGAACTGCGCCTGGGCCTGATCCCCAAGGTGATCGCCACCGGCGTGACCCTGGGCAACGCCGCGGGCGCCTCGCGGCCCGACATGGTGCGGATCGAGCGCGTCGAGGCCGAGGTGGCGCTGCTGCCGCTGCTCAAGCGTGAAATTCGCATTCTGCGCCTAGTGGTGTCGGCTCCCGATATCCTGCTGGAGACCGACCGCGCCGGTGTCGGCAATTGGTCGTTCCCGGCGGCCCAGGCCCAGGCCGCCGCCGCCGCTCCGCCCAGTGTCGCGCCTGCCGGCGGTGTGCCGGCGACGCGTTTCAGCCTGCGCGAGGTCAAGATCAAGAATGGCCGCATCGCCTATCGCGACGGCCGCGCCGGCTCGGTCCGGACGTTCAATATCCATAAGCTGACCGTGCTGCCCGATGCCAATGCCGCCGGCACGCTGGCGGTGCAGTTGGTCGCCGATCTCGACGGGCGGATGATGAATGTGGGCGGTGCCGTGGGCATGGCGGCGGGCAAGCCGTTGGGCGTGCATCTGCAGGGCGGTTTCGACGGCGTCCAGGCCAAGGTGGAAGGCAGCGTCGCCGATCCGCTGGCGGCGCGCGGCATCGATCTGGCCGTGGTCATGCAGGGCGACGAAATGGGCAAGGTGGTGCGGCTGGCCGGCAATGGCGGCACCGACGCGCCGCCGGCCCTGGGGCCGTTCAAATTGTCCGGCCGTCTGGCCGACAGCCATGGCCCGCTGGCGTTGACCGATCTGGACGTCTCGGCCGGACGTCGCGACGCCCTGGTGGTTACCGCCCGAGGCGGCGTGCGTGATCTGGTCGGGCTGAGCGGGATCGAACTGGCCTTGGCGGTGGACAGCGACACCCTGGCTGGCTTGTCGCGGCTGACCGGAGCCGAGGTGCCGCCCATCGGGCCGCTCAAGCTGACCGGCACCCTGGGCGGCGACGCCCGCCGGCTGAAGCTGACCGACCTCAAGGCCAGCCTGGCCGGCAGCGACGCCAGCGGCGAACTGGCGCTGGACCTGTCCGGCCATCCCCGCCTGACCGGCACGTTGTCTTCGACCACGCTGGCGCTGGCCGACTTCACCACCCCGGCGTCCAAGCCGGGCGAGAAACTGGCGGCCAAGGGGCTGAAAGCGGCGGGCGACGGCCGGCTGTTCCCGGCCGAGCCGCTCAACATGGCGCCGCTGCGGGCGCTGGATGCCCAAGTGTCGTTGCGAGCGGCCAAGATGGACTTGGGCGGCGTGCGCCTGTCCGATGCCTCTGCCGACCTTAGCGTCACCGGCGGCCGGCTGGCGTTGCGTCCGTTCAAGGCTTGGGCGGCGGGCGGCGCGGTCGAGGCCGAGGCGGTTCTCGATGCCTCGGGCCGGGTGCCGGCGCTGGCGCTGCGGGCGCAGGGACGTGGCGTCGATCTCGGGCGCCTGCTCAAGGATGCCGGCCTTGATGTTCTGGCCGGCGGCCATACCGACAGCCGTCTTGATCTGCACGGCCAGGGTGAATCGTGGCGGGCGCTGATGGCCTCGCTGTCGGGCGAGGTGGTGGTCAGCATCGGCGACGGCAAGCTGCGCAACACCGCGCTGGATTGGGCCGGCGGCGATGTGCTGGTCCAATTGGCCGGCGTGCTCAATCCGCTCAGCCGGTCGGAAGACACCACGCCGCTGTCCTGCGCGGTGGCGCGCTTCACGGTCAAGGACGGCCTGGCCACCGCCGATCGCGGCATTGCCGTCGAAACCGCCAAGGTCAACGTGGTCGGCGCCGGCACCGTCAACCTGCGCGACGAACATCTTGATCTCGGCATCACCCCGCGCGCCCGTGATGGCATTGGCCTGTCGCTGACCGCGCCGCTGGCCGGCATGACCCGCGTGCGCGGCACTCTGGCCAGCCCGGCGCTTGCGCTGGACGAGTTGGGGACGGCGCGCTCCGCCGCCTCGGTGGGGGCGGCCGTCTTCACCAGCGGCTTGTCGCTGGTGGGCGAGGCGCTGTTCGACCGCATCACCGCCGATTCGACTCCCTGCCGGACCGCGCTGGGATCCGCGCCGACGGTCAAACCGGCGGCGAAAATGCCGGAAAAGAAGGCGCGCAAAGGGCGCTAGGCTGTAACCCGTTAGGCAGCCTTCCCTCTCGTGGCGCGCCGCGATTCAACAATTCCCTCAGGCATGTAGGGCGTTGATGGCACGCCGGCGATATGAGTTGACGGATCACGCGCCATCAATTATCGAGCATTTGCTTCCGAACAAGCCTTGCGGTGTGCCCCCCCCCTGTTGATGACCGCTGGGTTCTGAACGGGATAGGGGGAAATTGCCACTTCGGGCGGCAATGCTGACTTGCCGAGGGACAAAGGCGATGCTCTTCAACTCTGTTCAATTCGGCTTTTTTTTCATTGCGGTATGGGTGGCAGTATTCCTGACCCCCATGCGATGGCGCTGGACCGTTTTGTTGCTGGCCAGTTGTGCGTTTTACGCGGCATGGGATTACCGTTACCTTGCGCTTGTGGGCGTCCTCGCCGGGTTGGCTTTCGTTTACGGCCGCTTCCATAAGGCGGTTCCGCCGTTCGGGGTGGCGGCACTGCTGGCGCTGTTGCTCGTGCCGCTTGCCGTCATCAAGTATGGTGCTTTCCTCGGCGGGATGTTCGCCCGATGGACGGATACGGCGACTCCCTCCCTGCTTTCAGGCTGGGAACTGCCGTTAGGCATTTCTTTTTACACCTTCCAGTTGCTCGCCTACTGCGTTGACGTGCGGGCGAACCGGTGCGAACCGGTGCGGAATCCCTTCAAGCTCTTGTTGTACCCGCTCTATTTTCCCCATCAAATCGCAGGTCCGATCGTCCGGCCCCGTCTTCTGTTGCCGCAATTCGACAAGATTGCCACGGCAGGGGGGGCACGCATGGTTTCCGGGCTGCAAATCTTGCTCTGGGGACTGGTCAAGAAGGTGTTTGTCGCCGATCGGTTGGCGGTTCTGGTGGACGCCGTATACGCCGATCCCCAAACCTATTCCGGTGCAGGCGCCTGGCTGGCTGTTTATTTTTTTGCGATCCAAATTTACTGCGATTTTTCTGGTTACAGCGACATGGCCATCGGCCTGTCACGAATACTTGGGATCGAATTGTGCGAGAACTTCCGGCGCCCTTATTTTTCGGCGTCGCTAAAGGAGTTTTGGGGGCGTTGGCACATCTCCCTGTCCACGTGGTTCCGCGATTACGTCTATGTTCCCCTGGGCGGCAACCAGCGCGGCCTTGGCCGCTGGGCCATCGCGGTCGTCGTGGTGTTCGGGCTGAGCGGCCTATGGCATGGGGCGGCGGTGAATTTCCTGCTTTGGGGCTTCTACCATGGCCTTCTGTTCCTGGGTGAACGGGGCTTACGCGCCGCCGTCCCGCCGTCTTTACGGTCATGGGCGTCTAGCACGCCGGGAGCCATAGTGCGGGTCTTGCTCGTGTTTCATTTGGTTGCGTTGGGGTGGATCCTGTTCCGCGCACCCTCGTGGGAGTCCGCCGTCCAGGTGTTCCAATGCCTGGGCGTAGGTGGCGGGTGGGGCAACGTCTTGCAGGTGTTCTCGTCGGTTCAGCTTGCCTTGGCGGCGGCGGGCATCGTTCTGGTCTTGCTTGGGGATTTGGCGCTTGAAAACCGATGGGTTTGCATGTTCCCTCGCCTGTGGCTACCGTTGCGTTGGAGCCTTTATTACGCGGCGATTTTCCTCGTCGGGTTGTTTCCCGGCTCCACGGAAATCAAGCAATTCATCTATTTTCAGTTCTGACGATGATGCGAAATATTCTCTTAAGAGGCGTTGCTTTCGTCCTGCTGCTCTTGGCGCTGGACCGAGCGATCTATTTGGTTGGGTCCTATCTGCGCGACCACAGCCGACTGCCCCTCAAATTGGACGTCGCGCTGAATCGGCAGGTTCCTTATGACGTCGCCGTGTTCGGCAGTTCGCGCACCTATCACCATTTCGACGCCGAGTTGCTCCAGCAATTGACCGGTCGGTCGACCTTCAACTTTGGCGCGGACGGGGCAAACTTCGATCAGCAATGGCTGACCGTTCGTGCTTGGCTGGAGGCGGGGCACCAGCCGAAGGTGGTGGTCTTCGAGGCCGACGCGACCAGCCTCACGGCGAACTCACTGCGCTTCTCCAAAGCGAATTTCCGCGAATGGATGCTTGAAAGTCCGGCTGTACTCAAAATCTTCGTTTCCGACCGATCGCCCCTTGACCTGTTGGAAGCTGCCTTCGTCACCTGGGGATTGCGCTCGACCGCGTTCGCCAACCGCTTGCCGGAACTTTTGAAGGCTTGGCGGCATAGGGACGATCCCAACTGGTTTTGCGACGGCGGATGCCGGTATGCCCAAGGCAGTTTGTTGTTGCCAGCCAATGGCTGGTCCCCGCCGCCGCCGGCGACGACGGATGCGCTTGGCGCCGGGAAGGTCTCCGGCGAGGAGCCGAGGTTCGACGCAGGCCGGCTTGCTCGCTTCGACGCGCTGGCCGATCTGGTGGATCGGCATGGGGCCGTGCTCTTGTTGGTCGAGACGCCGCGGTACCGCGCCGAACCTCCGCAACGGGCAGATGCCGCGGCCGAGGAGTTTTTTTGCAAGCTCGCCCGCGAGAGGGGAAATGTCATCTACGCACGGTTGAGGCATGTCGACGGTCTGGATAAAGCGGTCAGCAGCTATGCCGACGGTGCGCATCTGAATGCCTCCGGCGCGGAGGTCCTGACCCGCGCCTTCTCGCCCATTTTAGGCGCGGCAATTAAGGGCGGTCTTCCGAGCGCCGAGCGCTGTATCTTCCGCTGACAGCCGGCGGTCTCTCGTGGGGCGTGGCATGGCTGATAGAGCGACGGCGGTGTTCGCGACGCAGCCAGGCCGTGGACTCGTTGCGTGGTGCGCCACGAGAGGGAAGCCTGCGGTCTAGCCAATCGATGCCGTGGCTGCTAGCGTGCTGCAACCATTGCGTGGGGACCTCGCCGTGAGCAGCACCGCCGATTCCGTTCGTCGCTTTCTTGCCCTTTGCCTGGGCGCCGCCGCCATCGCCCAGGCGGTGGCGGCCATCCTGTTTTATTTCGCCGGCAATTGGTGGGGGATGTCGCCGGCACTCAAGATCGGGCTGATCGACCTGCTGCTGTTGCTGTGCGCCGGCGCCGCCGTGCTGGCGCTGCCCGGTTCGGTCGCCCGTTCGGCATGGGCGTCGGCCGGGGCGGTGTTGTCGGGCGTGCTGTTCGGCGTGCACGGCCAGATTTGGCAAAGCGGCGCCGACGCCTGGGAATTGTTCGCCCTGTGGACCGTGTTGGCGGCGTTGTGGGCCGGACTGGCCCGCGCCGATGCGGCCTGGCTGATCGCCGCCGTGCTGGGTATGACCGGGCTGTGGCTGTGGGGCGACCACGCCGCGCCGCGCACGCTGTTGCCGTCGCAATGGGAATACACCGTGCTGGCGTTGCCGCCATTGCTGGTGGTTGTGGCGGCGCGCTTCGCCGGGGGTGGCAGCGCCTGGTTGCTGCCGTCGTTGCTGGCGTTGGCCGCCGTGGCGCTGGGCATCGGCGGCATCGACGAGATGCGCTACACCCTGCTGCCGCTGGGGCTGGGGCTGGTCGCCGCCGGGGCGACCATGGCGCTGGCGCGTCCCGCCCGCTGCGGCCCCTGGCCGTTCGCCATCGCCGTCATCCTGGCGGTCTTCCTGGTCGAAGCGGCGATGATCGAACATCTGGTCGACAGCGCCGAGGGCCTGCTGGTGGTGGCGCTGCTGCTGCTGGCCGGCATCGCCGCGGTAGCCAAGGTGCTGCGCCGCTTGTTCGTCTCCCAAATGGGGGTGGATGCCCACCGGCTGGAATTGGTGATGTCGGTCGCCATCGGCCTGGGCGCCTGGATCGCCGCCGGTGCCGCGCTGACCGCCGTCGGGATGCTGGTCGCCGTGTCGTCGGGCGAACGCCATATCGGCATCGCCGTCGCCAGCGTGGGCGGTCTGGCCGCGCTGGGCATCCGCCTGCTGTGGCCCGGCGCCCAGACCTTCGGCACCCATGTTCAGGCGGCGCTGGCGGTGATGGCCTATGGTGCACTGCTGGTGGAACTGGGTTTCCAGGACGTGGATTTCGACATCATCGCCATCGTCGCCGTGGTGCTGCTGGCGCCGCTGGCGCTGGTGACGCGGGCGGCCTCGGCCGGGGCGGTGGCGACCACGGTGGCACTGTCGCTGGCGGCCTATCGCCTGCACGAATTCGACCCGCTGGCGGTGGCGGTGTTCTCGGTCGCGCTGGTGCCGGTGGGCTGGTTCGGCCTGGGCCGGCCGCAGCCGGCGCTGCGGGCGGGAGCGGTGGTGCTGCTGCTTGGTGCCTTCGCCCTGCCGGCGTGGTTGGAATTCTTCGGCATCGCCTGGGGGATGTTCGACCGCGCCGCCGCCGCCCTGTCCGCCGCCGGGGTGTTGGCGGCCACCGTGTGGACGCGCCGCGACCTTGCCGATCCCCGTTTGCTGGGGGCGGGCGGTCTGGTGCTGGTGGCGTCGCTGGCGGTGCCGGCCGGCGCCGCCGGGCTGGTCGGGCTGACCGCGGCATCGGCGCGGGCGGTGGGACGGCCGCTGGTGGTGCTGGGCTTCGCCGCCGCCGGCTGGTCGGTGGTGCGCTATTATTATCTGCTGGAACTGCCGCTGGTGGACAAGGCGGGCCTGCTGGCGGTCGGCGCGGTGCTGACCGGCGTGGCCTGGGGCCTGCTGGCCGGGCGGCCACAGATGGATTTGCGGCCGGGCGCCGCTTCGGCGGTGCTGCTGGCCGGCGCCCTGGTGCCGGCGGCCATTCAGGCGTGGGACGGCGCCGGCAAGGCCCGGCTGGCCGCCGAGGGCCGCGAGGTGTTGCTGCCGTTGCGGCCGTCCGATCCGCGCTCGCTGATCCAGGGCGATTATATGACGCTGCGCTATAGCCGCGATCTGACCGAGAGCTTGCCGGAAAGCGGCGGTCCGGTGGCGTTGCGGCTGGACGGCGTCCGCGCGGTGTCCGCCCGCCCGGCGGATGGCGCGCTGGCGGCCGACGAAATCCTGCTGCGCACGCGGCCCGGCCGCGACGAACCGCGCCTGGCCCCCGATTCCTTCCTGTTCGAGGAAGGCACCGGCGACGATTGGGCGCGGGCGTGCTTCGCCATCGTCCGCATCAAGGACGGCGCCCTGGTGATGACCGGCCTGGCCGACGCCGCACAGCAGCCGATCACGCCCAGGCCAAAGGGGGCGGAGCGGTAACGGGCTTGTCGGCGCCGCCGATTTCCCCTATGTCCCGGGTGATGCCAACGGTCGAAGGTTTCGGCCGTTGGACGGGCGCAAGTGCGACCGCGCGCCTTATGGCGCGAGAGCCTAGGCGGACGGAGGTCCGCCGCCCGGCGCTTGAGGGCGCCGAAAGGTATAAGATCGTTGCGGGAACCGGGATCATGCTGAACAGGACCATCAAGCGCTTCTACAAGCAGGCCGGGCTGGCCGAGACCACGGGCGGCTTTGCCGTGCGGTTGGACGGCCGCCCGGTCAAGACGCCGGCCGGGCGCCCGCTGGCGGTGCCGTTCCGCGCTCTGGCCGAGGCTCTGGTCGAGGAATGGCAGGGCCAGGGCGAGGAAATCGTCCCCTCCGCCATGCCCATGACCCAGCTCGCCAGCACGGCGCTGGACCGCATCGGCCCCGAGCGCGCCACCATCGTCGAGCAACTGGTTCGCTTCGCCGACACCGACCTGCTGTGCTATCGCGCCGAGTTCCCGCCGGATCTGGTGCGGCGCCAGACCGATCAGTGGCAGCCGCTGCTGGATTGGGCGGCCGAGACCATCGGCGGTCGGCTGGCGGTGACCGCCGGCGTGGTGGCGGTGCCGCAGGCGCCCGACGCCATCGCCGCCCTGCGCACCCGTCTGGACAGCTACGACGACTGGCGCCTGTGCGCCGCCCAGGCCGCCTGCGCCGCCGCCGGCTCGCTGGTGCTGGCCCTGGCCATGGTCGACGGCCGCCTGACCGGCCAGCAGACCTACGAGGCGTCGCAACTGGACGAGACGTTCCAGGCAGAGCAATGGGGCGAGGATTACGAGGCCGTCGATCGCCGCGCCGCCCTGCAGCGCGACATCCTGGCGGCGGAGCGTCTGCTGGGGTTGCTGAAATAACCTTCCGAAAGCGGAAAGAATCTCCGCTGAAAGAAAATTTCTTGTTTGACGGCGGGTGCGCAGCACCGTAACTCGCCGTGACCTACCCGAAAAGCCCCGGATTCCGGGGCTTTTCTCGTTTCCGCCGGGCAATTAAACCGGGGGTGGATGGGCTGGCGAAATGAAATAAAATTACTTGAGCCATGCGTGCCGCGCAACCCCGTTAAAGCCAAGCAGCGTAAGGCTTTCCGTTAGTCACAAATTGCAACACAACGTGAGTGGGCGTGGGGTCTTTTTCGGTGGAAGCGCGCGGGAAGTAATGGTATCTGCACACCCCTGACCATAAGGGTGGGGTTACCACCCGAAGGTGCCGGCGTGCTCGAAACCGGGCGCTTGCCCTTACCTTCATTAGGGGAAATCGGATGCAGGAAATCATTCGCCAACTCGAAGAGAAACGGAACCGCGCCCGTCTGGGCGGCGGCGAGAAGCGCATCGCTTCGCAGCATGCCAAGGGCAAGCTGACCGCGCGCGAGCGCATCGAACTGCTTCTCGATCCCGACTCGTTCGAAGAGTGGGATATGTTCAAGGAGCACCGCTGCACCGATTTCGGTATGGATCAGCAGTCCATTCCGGGTGACGGCGTGGTCACCGGCTACGGCACCATCAACGGCCGTCTGGTCTTCGTGTTCAGCCAGGACTTCACCGTGTTCGGTGGCTCGCTGTCGGCGGCCCACGCGGAAAAGATCTGCAAGATCATGGACAAGGCCGTGCAGGTCGGCGCTCCGGTCATCGGTCTGAACGATTCGGGCGGCGCCCGCATTCAGGAAGGCGTGGACAGCTTGGCCGGCTATGCCGAAGTGTTCCAGCGCAACGTGCTGGCCTCGGGCGTGGTGCCGCAGATCTCCATGATCATGGGTCCGTGCGCCGGTGGCGCCGTGTACAGCCCGGCCATGACCGACTTCATCTTCATGGTGAAGGACAGCTCGTACATGTTCGTGACCGGTCCGGACGTGGTCAAGACCGTGACCCACGAGACCGTCACCGCCGAGGAACTGGGCGGCGCCATCACCCACTCGACCAAGTCGGGCGTGGCCGATCTCGCCTTCGAGAACGACGTCGAAGCGCTGCTGCAGCTGCGCCGCTTCATGGACTTCCTGCCGTCGTCCAACAAGGAAAAGCCGCCGGTCCGTCCGACCGCCGACCTGCCGGATCGCAAGGAGATGAGCCTGGATACGCTCATCCCCGACAATGCGAACAAGCCCTACGACATGAAGGAGCTGATCCTGAAGGTCGTCGACGAGGGCGACTTCTTCGAGGTGCAGCCGGGCTATGCCGGCAACATCATCGTCGGTTACGGCCGCATGGAAGGCCGCACCGTCGGTATCGTCGCCAACCAGCCCATGGTGCTGGCCGGCTGCCTGGACATCGCGTCCTCGATCAAGGCCGCCCGCTTCGTGCGCTTCTGCGACAGCTTCAACATTCCGATCGTGACCTTCGTCGACGTGCCCGGCTTCCTGCCCGGCACCGCCCAGGAATACGGCGGCATCATCAAGCACGGCGCTAAGCTGCTGTACGCTTATGCCGAAGCCACCGTGCCGAAGATCACCATCATCACCCGCAAGGCTTACGGCGGCGCCTATGACGTGATGTCGTCCAAGCACCTGCGCGGCGACGTCAACTTCGCCTGGCCGACCGCCGAAATCGCGGTGATGGGTCCCAAGGGCGCGGTGGAGATCATCTTCCGTCAGGATATCGGCGACGCCGAGAAGATCGCCACCCGGACCGAGGAATACCGCCAGAAGTTCGCCAACCCCTTCATCGCCGGTCATCGTGGCTTCATCGACGACGTCATCATGCCGCACTCGACCCGCAAGCGCATCTGCCGCTCGCTGGCCATGCTGAAGGACAAGGACCTCAAGAACCCGTGGAAGAAGCACGGGAACATTCCGCTTTGATGGGGGCTGCGAGCATGTTCACCAAAATTCTGATCGCCAACCGCGGCGAGATTGCTTGCCGCGTCATCAAGACCGCCAAGAAGATGGGCATCAAGACGGTGGCCGTCTACTCGGACGCCGACAAGGATGCGCTGCACGTGCACATGGCCGACGAGGCCGTGCATCTTGGTCCGGCACCGTCGGCCCAGTCCTATCTGGTGGCCGACAAGATCGTCGAAGCCTGCAAGAAGACCGGCGCCCAGGCGGTTCATCCGGGCTACGGCTTCCTGTCGGAAAAGCGTGAGTTCCAGGAGGCGCTGGCCAAGGCCGGCATCACCTTCATCGGTCCCGACGCGCATGCCATCTTCTGCATGGGCGACAAGATCGAGTCGAAGAAGCTGGCCAAGGCGGCCGGCGTCAACACCGTTCCCGGTCACATGGACGTGATCAAGGACGCCGACGAGGCGGTCAAGATCGCCCAGCAGATCGGCTATCCGGTCATGATCAAGGCCAGCGCCGGCGGTGGCGGCAAGGGCATGCGTCTGGCGTGGAACGATGCCGAAGCCAAGGAAGGCTTCGTCTCGGCCACCAACGAGGCCAAGTCCTCCTTCGCCGACGATCGCGTGTTCATCGAGAAGTTCATCGAGGAACCCCGCCACATCGAGATCCAGGTGCTGGCCGACAGCTTCGGCAACACCATCTATCTCGGCGAGCGTGAGTGCTCGATCCAGCGTCGCCATCAGAAGGTGATCGAAGAGGCGCCGTCGCCCTTCCTGTCGCCCGAGATGCGCAAGGCGATGGGCGAGCAGGCCTGCGCCCTGGCCAAGTCGGTGCAGTACAAGTCGGCCGGCACCGTCGAGTTCATCGTCGGTGGCGCCACCGGTGAGTTCTACTTCCTGGAAATGAACACCCGCCTGCAGGTGGAGCATCCGGTGACCGAAATGGTGACCGGCCTCGATCTGGTCGAGCTGATGATCAAGGTGGCCGCCGGCGAAAAGCTGCCGCTGACCCAGGAAGACGTGAAGCTGAACGGCTGGGCCATCGAAGCCCGCGTCTATGCGGAAGACCCCTTCCGCAACTTCCTGCCGTCGACCGGTCGCCTGACCCGTTACGCGCCGCCCGAGGAAACCCCGCACGTTCGCGTCGATACCGGCGTGTACGAAGGCGGCGAGATCAGCATGTTCTACGATCCCATGATCGCCAAGCTGATCACCTATGGCCCGACCCGCGACGCCGCCATCGCCCACATGCGTGAGGCGCTGGATGCCTATTACATCCGTGGCCTGTCCCACAACATTCCGTTCCTTGCCTCGCTGATGGCCAAGGACCGGTTCGTCAAGGGCAACCTGACCACCAACTTCATCGCGGAAGAGTACAAGAACGGCTTCCACGCCGACGATCTGCCGGCCAGCGACCCGACCGTGCTGATCGCCGTCGCCGCCTCGATCAAGTGCACGGTGATGGCGCGCAACATCCAGATCTCGGGCCAGTTCCCCGGCCACGAGATGCGGGTGCCGGTGCAGTGGACCGTGGTGTTGAACAACCGCGACTACTACGACGTCGAGTGCCGTCCGATCGCCGGCGGCTTCGCCGTCGTCATCGGCGACGAGGTGGTGAGCGTCAAGACCGACTGGCGTATCGGCCAGCCGCTGTGCCGTGCCACCGTCGAAGGTCATCCGGTCTGCGTGCAGATCGACCGCAACGGCGTGTACTACACGATGGCCCATGCCGGCTCGCGTGTTCATGTCGCGGTTTTGCTGCGTCAGGCTGCCGCCATGAACAAGCTGATGCCGTTCAAGGCGCCGCCGGACATGTCCAAGTACCTGCTGTCGCCCATGCCCGGCCTGCTGCGCGCGGTCGAGGTGGCCGAGGGCCAGGAAGTGAAGGCGGGCGAACCGCTGGCCGTGGTCGAAGCCATGAAGATGGAAAACATCCTCAAGGCCGAGCGCGACGGCGTCATCGCCAAGATCCACGCCAAGCCGGGCGAGTCCCTGGCGGTGGATCAGAAGATCATCGAGTTCGCCTCGTAAGGTCTGCCGACGGAAAGCCCCCGGTGCCGCAAGGCCCCGGGGGCTTTTTTTGTTTCGGAGTGTGTGGCTTCCTCACCCGCCTCCGCTGCGCTTCGGCACCCTCTCCCGCTTGCGGGAGAGGGAGGGACCCGCGACGCGGGAGGGTGAGGGGGCCGCAAACTCCACCGCCTCACCCCAACAGCGACCGCAGCATCCACGCGGTCTTCTCGTGCACGTGCATGCGCTGGGTCAGCAGGTCGGCGCTGGGTTCGTCGTGGGCGGAATCCACCAGCGGGAAGATCGAGCGGGCGGTGCGCACCACCGCTTCCTGGTCCTTGACCAGAATGCGGATCATGT
>JBLNBE010000058.1:0-71234 GCA_050259735.1 Bacteroidota bacterium | reverse complement strand
CGGCTCCGGCCCCGGCTGCTCCGGGCGGGTATGTGCCGACCCAGGCCCGTACCGCCGCCGCACCGCCGCCGGCCGCTCCGCCCAAGGTTGCCGCCGCTCCGGCTCCGGCGCCTGCCGCCGCGCCGCCCAAGGTCGTCGCAGCGCCGCCGCCGGTGGCCGCTGCTGCTCCGGTCGCTGCCGCTCCGGTGGCCGCGCCCAAGGCCTTGGCCGGCGGCGATTGGCTGATCCAATTGGGCGCCTTGCGCACCGCGCCGGACGCCGACAAGGAATGGGGCCGCATCCAGCGCGCCAACCACGATCTGCTGGGCACGCTGAAGCCCGACGTCGTGCGGGTCGAACTGGGCGAGAAGGGGACGTTCTGGCGCCTGCGCGCCGGTCCGCTATCCGAGCAGGCGGCCAAGCAATTGTGCAACGAGCTGAAGGCTCGCAATCAAGGGTGCATCATTGCCCGCAAATAAGACGCCGCCGGCCGCCGCGATCCTCGGCTGTTCCGGCCTGACCCTGACGGACGAGGAACGCCGCTTCTTCCAGGCGGTGAACCCGCTCGGCTTCATCCTGTTCGCCCGCAACGTCGACACCCCCGATCAGGTGCGGGCGCTGGTGCAGTCGCTGCGCGACAGCGTCGGTCGCGCCGACGCCCCGGTGCTGATCGACCAGGAAGGCGGCCGCGTCCAGCGGTTGCGCCCGCCGCACTGGCGCAAGGCGCCGGCCGGCGAGCCGTTCGCCACACTGGCGGCGCGCGACCTGGATGCCGCCAAGGATGTTCTGCGCTTGAACTATCGTCTGATCGGCCGCGAATTGGCCGACCTTGGCATCGACGTGGATTGCGCCCCCGTCCTTGACGTGCCGGTGCCCGGCGCCCACGACGTCATCGGCGACCGTGCCTTCGGCCATGGCCCCGACATGGTGGCGGCGCTGGGCCGTGCCGTGTGCGACGGCCTGCTGGACGAGGGCGTGTTGCCGGTCATCAAGCACATCCCCGGCCATGGCCGCTCGATGGTGGACAGCCACCTGGACCTGCCGGTGGTCGAAGCCACGCGCGAACAGTTGGAAGCGCAGGATTTCCCGCCGTTCCAGGCCCTGGCCGACGCGCCGTGGGCGATGACCGCACATGTGGTCTACAAGGCTATCGACGACCGCGCTCCGGCCACCACCTCGGTTCGCGTCATCGACGAAATCATTCGTGGTTTCATTGGCTTCCGGGGCGTTCTTGTTTCGGACGACCTGTCGATGAAGGCGCTGGGCGGCCGCTTCGAGGACCGCACCCAGGCCGCCCTGGCGGCTGGTTGCGACGTGGTTCTGCACTGCAACGGCGATATGGCCGAGATGCAGGCGGTGGCCTCGGTTCTGCGGCCGTTGACCGATCTGGCGCAGGAGCGTCTGGCGGTGGCGGCGCGGCAGAAGCGCAAGCCGCAGCCATTCGACGTGGCTGCGGCCGTCAACCGGGTTGACGGGTTGCTGGCATGATGAACCTGGCCGGCATCGCCCAGCAGATTTCGGTGATGGCGTTGCCGCTGATCTTCGCCATCACGCTGCACGAAGCCGCCCACGGCTATGTCGCCTGGGCCATGGGCGACGATACCGCCAAGCGCATGGGCCGGATATCGCTGAATCCGGTGCGCCATATCGACCCGTTCGGCACGATCATCCTGCCGGCCATGCTGATGGTGATGGGCAGCTTTCTGTTCGGCTGGGCCAAGCCGGTGCCGGTGAACTTCTCCAAGCTGCGCTCGCCCCGTTGGGGCATGGTGCTGGTCGCCGCCGCCGGGCCGGGGGCCAACATCCTGATGGCGATCATCGCCATCCTGCTGATGCGCTACGTCGCCTTGCTGCCCCATGCGGCGGTGGACTGGGCTAGGCTGAATCTGGTTTATGCCATCAATATCAATCTGTTGCTGGCCGTTTTCAACATGCTGCCGGTGCCGCCGCTGGATGGCGGCCGGGTGTTGGTCGGCATCCTGCCGCGTCCGTTGGCGATCCGGCTGGCCGGCATCGAGAACATGGGCGTGCTGATCCTGCTGGGCGCGTTGGTGTTGTTGCCCATGCTGGGGCGCGAGTTGTCTCTGCCGCTGGACCCGTATGAATGGGTGATCCAGCCGGCGGTGAACTTCCTGCTGGAGGTTCTGGTGGTGGCGTTCGGGGGCGTCTGATGTTCCAAGAGGACGAAGAGGGGGGCGGCCGCGACGAAAGCGAGCGGTTGATGCTCGACCTCGACGGTTTCGAGGGGCCGCTGGACGTGCTGCTCAGCTTGGCGCGCGAGCAGAAGGTCGACCTTGCCCGCATTTCCATCCTGCGTCTGGCCGACCAATACCTGGGCTTCGTCCAGCGCGTGCGTCAGAAACATCTGGATTTGGCCGCCGAATATCTGGTGATGGCGGCGTGGCTGGCCTACCTGAAGTCGCGCCTGTTGCTGCCCGAGCCGGAGCCGGACCAGGACGGCCTGCCCAGTGCCGCCGAGATGGCCGACGTGCTGGCTTTTCGCCTGCGCCGGCTGGAAGCCATGCAGCGCGCCGGTACCGGCTTGATGACCCGGCCGCAATTGGGCCGCGACGTCTTCGGCCGTGGCGCGCCGGACGAGGTGCCGGTGGTGACGCGCTCCATCTTCGACGTCCAGTTGTTCGACCTGCTCAAGGCTTATGCCGATCATGTGGTGCGCACCTCGGTGCGCACGCTGACCATCGAGGCGCCCGACCTTTACACGGTCGAAGACGCCATCCGCCGGCTGGAGAATCTGCTGGGCCGCATGCCCGACTGGTCGGTGCTGTCGTCCTATCTGCCGCAATTCGAGGGCGACCCGCTGAAGATGAAATCGGCGGTGGCGTCCACCTTCATCGCCGCGCTGGAGTTGGCCAAGCAGGGCCGGCTGCAACTGCGCCAGGATGGCGGCGCCTATAGCCCGATCTATGTGAAGTCGCTGGGAGGCGAGGGGACGTGACCGTCGAGTTGGAATATCTACGCCTGATCGAGGCCCTGCTGTTCGCCTCGGCCGAGCCGCTGGACGAACGCACCCTGGCTGAACGCCTGCCCGAGGGGTTGGACATCGCCGAATTGCTGGCGGAACTGCAGGCGCAATATGCGCCGCGCGGCGTCAATCTGGTGGTGCGCGCCGGCAAATGGGCGTTTCGCACCGCCAGCGACTTGGCCGGACAGTTGGTGATCGAGCAGACCCAGACGCGGCGGCTGAGCCGCGCCGCCATCGAGGTGTTGGCGATCATCGCCTATAACCAGCCGATCACCCGCGCCGAGATCGAGGAGGTGCGCGGCGTCGCCTTGTCGAAGGGAACGCTCGACCTGTTGTTCGAGGCCGGCTGGATCCGGCCCAAGGGCCGCCGCCGCACGCCGGGCCGGCCTTTACAATGGGCAACCTCCGACGCGTTCCTCGACCATTTCGGCCTGGAAAGCCTGGAAGACTTGCCCAACCTCAAGGAACTGAAGGCCGCCGGCCTGTTGGATACCCGTCCAGCCGCCGATGCCTACGGCAATCGCGCGGTCGAGGGCGACTCTCCGGTGGACACGCTCGAGGACGATGCCGAACCCGACATCGAGCCGCTGGACGACGAAGCGCTTTTGGGTTTGGCGGAGTAAAGCCCGCCATTTGGTATAGCAGGGCGGTTGCGGTGTTATCGGTCTTCTGCGATGATCCGCGCCCGACCCGATTCCCGTAACGCAAGGGCAGGAGTGACGCTCGATGGGTAGTTTCAGCATTTGGCACTGGCTGATCGTTCTGGTCATCGTGCTGCTGCTGTTCGGCGCCGGCAAGATCCCCAGCCTGATGGGCGACATGGCCAAGGGCGTCAAGGCGTTCAAGAAGGGCCTTGCCGACGAGGACACCGCGGACGCCAAGCAGCCGCAGCAGATCAATTCCGATACCGCCACCAAGGTTGCGGACAAGGACACCGTCAAGCACTAACCGCTCAGACGGCACGGAGTTTTCGCGCATATGTTCGACATCGGCTGGGATGAAATGGCTTTGGTGGCCGTGGTGGCGTTGATCGTCATCGGCCCCAAGGACCTGCCGGTGGTGCTGCGCCAGGTCGGCCGCTGGACCCGCAAGGCCCGCGAGCTGGCCGGCGAGTTCCAGCGCGGCGTCGACGACATGGTGCGCGAGAGCGAACTGGCCGAGCTGAAGACCCAGGTGGAGAAGGCGACCGATCCCAACGCGCTGCGGCGCGAGGTGGAAAAGACCGTCGATCCCACCGGCGACATCGCCCGCAGCCTGGAGCCGCCGGTGATGCCGGAAGCCGAGGCGAAGTCGGCGGTCCAGGCACAGTCCGACGCCGCGCCCGAGCAGCCCGAGCCGGAACTGCCGGCGACCGCCCCGTTCGACCCGCCGGCCAAGCCGCCGGCTCCTTAAGGACGATTCGGTGAACGCGCCCCACGCCGACAAGACCATGCCGCTGCTCGAACATCTGATCGAGCTGCGCACCCGCCTGCTGTGGTCGGTGCTGGCGTTCATCCTCGCCTTCGCCGCCTGCTTCTATTTCGCCGCCGACATCTACGCCTTCCTGCTCGAGCCGTATGCCAAGGTCGCCTTGGCCAAGGGCGGCATGCGCCGGTTGATCTACACCGCGCCGACCGAGGCGTTCTTCACCTACGTCAAGGTGTCGGCCTTCTCGGCCGCCCTGGTCTGCTTCCCGGTATGGGCGGGGCAGTTGTGGGCCTTCGTCGCCCCTGGCCTCTACAAGCACGAAAAGCAGGCGTTCGCCCCGTTCCTGGTGGCGACGCCGGTGCTGTTTTCCATGGGCGCGGCGCTGGTTTACTACCTCGTGCTGCCCATGGTCTACACCTACCTGCTGGGCTTCGAAAAGCTGCTGCCCGGCGCCGACGAGCTGCCGATCCAGTTGGAAGCCAAGGTCAGCGAGTCGCTGTCGCTGGTGATGACGCTGGTGTTCGCCTTCGGCCTGGCCTTCCAGATGCCGGTGCTGCTGACGCTGCTGGCCCGCGTCGGCCTGGTCACCGCCCAAGGGCTGGCGGCGAAGCGCCGCTATGCCATCGTCGGCGTGTTCATCTTCGCCGCCGTGGTCACTCCGCCCGACGTGGTCAGCCAGTGCTCGCTGGCGCTGCCCATGGTGGTGTTGTACGAGCTGTCGATCATCTCGGCCCGTTTCGCCGAGAAGAAGCGCGCCGAGCACTTGGCAACCCAGGACAGTGAAGACGAGCCGGTGACCGACGAAACCGACTTCAATTCCTAGATCCCACGTTTTATAAGCCTTTCCATTCTCTGCCCCAGAAGGCCCGTCATGCACGATCTCAAGTGGATTCGCGAAAACCCCGCCGCGTTCGACGCCGGTATGGCCCGCAAGGGGCTTGAATCCCGTTCGGCAGAAATTCTGGCGCTGGACGCGGAGCGCCGCTCGGTGCAGACCCGTGCGCAGGAACTGCAGGCCCGCCGCAACGAGGCGTCCAAGCAGATCGGCATCCTGAAGAAGCAGGGCCAGGACGCCAGCGAGATCATGGCGGAAGTGGCCAAGCTGAAGGACGAAGTGCCGGCGCTGGAGCTGCAGGACCGCGAATTGGGCGAGCGCCTGGACGCCATCCTGGCGGCGCTGCCCAATATCCCCGCCGCCGACGTGCCCGACGGTCCGGACGAGGACCACAACGTCGAACTGCGCAAGTGGGGCACCCCCGCCAGCTTCGATTTCGCCCCCAAGGAACACGACGCCCTGGGCGCCGCCCTGGGCCTGATGGATTTCGACGGCGCCGCCAAGCTGTCGGGCGCCCGCTTCGTTGTGCTCAAGGGCAAGCTGGCGCGGCTGGAACGCGCGCTCGCCCAGTTCATGCTGGACACCCAGACCGAGGAACACGGCTATACCGAGGTCAACCCGCCGACCCTGGTCAAGGATACCGCGCTGTTCGGCACCGGCCAGTTGCCCAAGTTCGGCGAGGACCTGTTCAAGACCAATACCGGCCACTGGCTGATCCCCACCGCCGAGGTGCCGCTGACCAACCTGTACGGCGACACCATCGTCGAGGAATCGGCGCTGCCCATCCGCATGACGGCGCTGACCCCGTGCTACCGCTCGGAAGCGGGCGCGGCGGGCAAGGATACGCGCGGCATGATCCGCCAGCACCAGTTCTGGAAGGTCGAGATGGTGTCCATCGCCCATCCCGACCACTCGGCCGAGGAACACGAGCGCATGACCCAATGCGCCGAGACCATCCTGCAGCGCCTGGGCCTGCCGTATCGCGTCATCGTGCTGTGCACCGGCGACATGGGTTTTTCGTCGCAGAAAACCTATGACATCGAAGTGTGGCTGCCGGGCCAGAACCGCTATCGCGAAATCTCGTCGTGTTCGAACTGCGGCGACTTCCAGGCGCGGCGCATGAAGGCGCGCTTCAAGTCGGACAAGGGCAACCGCCTGGTCCACACCCTCAACGGCTCGGGCCTGGCGGTCGGCCGCACCCTGGTCGCGGTGCTGGAAAACTACCAGCAGGCCGACGGTTCCATCGTGGTGCCGGAAGTGCTGCGCAAGTACATGGGCGGCGTGGAAATCATCCGCTGATGCATCCGCCGATTCCGGACCTGGCAACCACCCGCATCCTCATCTCCAACGATGACGGCATCACCGCGCCCGGCATCAAGATGCTGGAGAGGGTGGCGCGCAGCCTGTCCAAGGACGTGTGGGTGGTGGCGCCGGAAACCGAGCAATCGGCCGCCGGCCATTCGCTGACCATCCGCCGGCCGTTGCGGGTGCGCCAGGTGTCGCGCCGTCATTTCGCGGTGGACGGTACGCCCACCGACGCGGTGCTGCTGGGTATCAACCATATCCTCAAGGACAAGCGGCCGACCCTGGTGCTGTCGGGCGTCAATCGCGGCGGCAATCTGGGCGAGGACGTGACCTATTCGGGCACGGTGGCGGCGGCGATGGAAGCCACCATCCTGGGCGTGCCCGCCATCGCTTTTTCCCAGTATTACAGCCCCGACCATCCCATCCGCTGGGCCACAGCCGAGCATTGGGCGCCCGAGATCATCCGCCGGGTGACCCGGACCGGCTGGGGTCGCAACGTGCTGATCAACGTCAACTTCCCCGACGTCGCCGCCGACAAGGTCACCGGCATCGAGGTCGTGCGACAGGGTAAGCGCAAGATCGGCGACGAACTGGCCGAGCGCCTGGACCCGCGCGGCGAACCCTATGTCTGGATCGGCGCCCAGCGCGCCGAGGATCGCTCGACCAAAGGCACCGATATCGAGGCGGTGGTGCGCGGCGCGGTCTCGGTGACGCCGCTCTGTGTTGATCTGACCGCCCACGACACCATGTCGTCGCTGGCGGCGGTGTTCGCCGAAGGGTGAGGGAAGGCCATGGCGGCGGAACCCCGCGTCATTCGTCTGCTGATGGAATTGCGCCGCATGGGCGTGACCGATACGCCGACCTTGGCGGCGATCGAGAAGGTGCCGCGCGATCTGTTCGTGGCGCCGCCTTTCCTTGATCAGGCCTACGAAAACCGGGCGCTGCCCATCGGCCGCGGCCAGACCGTCAGCCAGCCGCTGGTGGTCGGGCTGATGACCCAGGCGCTGGAAGTGACCGACCGCATGAAGGTGCTGGAGATCGGCACCGGTTCGGGCTATCAGGCCGCCGTACTGGCGCGATTGTGCCGTCGGCTTTACACCATCGAGCGCCACAAGCCGCTGCTCAAGGAAGCCGAGGAACGCTTCAAGCGCCTGCGCATCCACAAGATCACCGCCAAGGTCGGCGACGGGTCGCGCGGATGGCCCGAGCAGGCGCCGTTCGAACGCATCATGGTCACCGCCGCCGCCCACGACATTCCGCCCATCCTGGTGGAGCAATTGGCGGTCGGCGGCATCATGGTTCTGCCGCTGGGCGAGGCCCATGCGCTGGAGCAGGATCTACTGAAGATCACCAAGACCGCCGACGGCCTGCACATCGACCATCTGGGGCCGGTGCGCTTCGTCCCCCTGGTGGAAGGGGTGGCTGAAGACTGAGAGCGCGACCCCATTGCCGCTGGCGGGGCGGCGCCTGTATAGTGCGCCGCATGAGCGTGTTCCTACCCCATGTTGTAAGACGATTGGCGCTGGTGGCCTTGGCGCCGCTGGCCTTGGCCGCCTGCGATCCCAACATGCGGGGCGGCGGCGCTCCGGTGACGCGCGGGCCGGCGGCCCAGCCCGCCTGCGGCGCCAGCGTGACCGCCTATTCCGGCGACACCGTCTATTCCATCGCCCGGCGCTGCAATGTCACCGTGCGCGAGCTGATCGAGGCCAACCGCCTGCAGGCGCCCTATCAGATCAATGCCGGCATGACATTGCGCATTCCCGGCGGCAGTGGCGAATACGTGGTCGCACGCGGCGACACTCTGTTGGTGGTGGCGCGCAAGCTGGGCGTGGATTTCCAGGCGCTGGCCCGCACCAACGGCAAGAGCGCGCCCTATACCATCCGCGTCGGCGAGAAGCTGCGGGTGCCGGGGTCCTATGCCGCCGGCCCACAGGTTGCCCAAGCGCCGGCGGACGGCGGCAATGGCGGCACTCTGGTGATCGCATCGCCCAACGCGCCGGGGGGCGCCCGGGCGCCGTCGCACGCCTCGACCACCACCATGACCAAGCTGCCGCCGGCCGAGCCGGTCGCCAGCGCACCGCAGATTGCGGCGGCCTCCGGCACCGTCCAGGCCGCGCCCGAGGCGCGGCCCTCGGCCCCGGCGCCGCAACAATCGGTGCAACAGCCGCAGCAGGCCAGTCTGCCGCCACCGGCGCCACCGCCCTTGGCCGGGCGCGGCTTCATCTGGCCGCTCAAGGGCGAGCTGCTGAACGAGTTCGGCCCCATGGCCAAGGGTCAGCACAACGACGGCGTCAATATCGCCGCGCCGCGCGGCACGCCGGTCAAGGCGGCCGAAAACGGCGTCGTCGCCTATGTCGGCAACGAGTTGAAGGGCTTCGGCAATCTGCTGTTGATCAAGCATGCCGACGGCTGGATGACCGCCTACGCCCATAACGACCAGTTGCTGGTGCAGAAGGGCGAGCAGGTGCGGCGCGGCCAGCAGATCGCCACCGTCGGTTCGTCGGGCAATGTCAGCCAGCCGCAATTGCATTTCGAGCTGCGCCGGGGCACCGAGGCGGTCAACCCGGCCGACCATATCAAGGGCGACGCCATCAGCCTGTTGCCGTTCCTGATGAATCTCGGCGACGACGCTTGACCAAGGGCAAGGATCGCCGGCGATGGCCGCGCGATCCTGCCGTCATGTTAGACACCGCACCCACATTGGCTCCATTCGCTGCGCTGCTGACCGGCGCGGGCATCATCCTGGGCGGCTGCGCATTGCTGGCCCTGACCCTGGTGGTGACCCGCTGGCTGGCCCGGCGCTGACACCAACGGTCGAAGTTTTTCGACCGTTGGCCGGCCGCAAGTGCGGCCGCGCGCCTTATGGCGCGGGAGCCTAGGCGGACGGAGGTCCGCCGCCCGGCGCTTGAGGGCGCTGGGATAGGCGTCGCTTGATCTGATAAGTTCCATATGGAATCATTTTGTGTGGAACCAATCGGAGGCGACGAATGCCCGAGTCCGACCTGGCCGCTTTGGCCCGCCAATTGATGCGGATTGCCGAGGCCGTGGTGTTGACCACCATCGACGCGCATGGGCGGCCGCAGACGCGGGCCATGCTCAATCTGTGCAATGCGACGGTCTATCCCGGGCTGCGATCGCTGATGGACGAGGACGCCGCCGGCTACGGCACCTGGTTCACCACCAACACCTCGTCGCGCAAGATGGCCGATCTGCGTGCCAATCCGGCGGCATCGGCCTATTACTGCCGGCCGGCCGAATGGCGCGGGCTGATGTTGGGCGGCGATATGGAGATCGTCGACGATCCGGCGCTCAAGCGGCGGCTGTGGCAGCCGGGATGGGAGATGTATTACCCCCTGGGCGCCGACGATCCCGATTACGCCGTGCTGCGCCTGCGCCCCACCGTGGTGAAAGCCTATCACCAATTGCGCTCGGCGGTTCTGGTGGGGGCGGAATGATGGACAGCCTGCGTCCTGGCGGTTTCCTGCTGTCCCAGGTTCACCATCTGTCGGGCCGCACCTTCGCCCGCCTGCTCAAGAATCACGGCCTGGACGAGCTTAATCCGGCGCAGGGCCGCATCCTGTTCGTGTTGTGGCAGAACGACAACATCGCCATATCCGAGCTGGCGCGGCGCACCTCGCTGGGCAAATCGACGCTGACCGCCATGCTCGACCGCCTGGAAGGCGACGGCTATGTGACGCGGGTGCCGTCCCCCACCGACCGCCGCACGGTGCTGATCCGCCGCACCCTGAAGGACGAAGGGTTCCGCCAGGCGTTCCTGGCGGTGTCCGCCGAAATGACCGAGCTGTGGTATGCCGGCATGAGCGAGGACGACCGCGACCGCTTCGAGGCGACCCTGCGCCGCATCCTCGCCAATCTGTCGGATCAGGGGGACGCGGAATGAGCGCCTTTGCCGGTCTGCCCGCCGAGTTGCCGGCCTTTCTGACGCAACTGGCGGCCAATAACGAGCGCGGCTGGTTCCTCGACCACAAGCGCGAATACGAGGATTTCGTGCGCGAGCCGCTGCGCCGGTTGGTCGAGGCGCTGGCGCCCGCCATGCTGGAAATCGATGCCGGTTTCGACACCAATCCCAAGGGCGCTGCGGTGTCGCGTATCAACCGCGATGTCCGCTTCTCACGCGACAAGTCGCCGTATCGCATCAACCAGTGGATCTGTTTCAAGCGCCCGGGCGAGGGCTGGCAGGAGCGTCCGGCCTATTTCCTGGAAATCGGTCCCGCCGGTTGGCGCTTCGGCATGGGCTGCTATGCCGCGTCGCCCTCGGCGACCAAGGCGTTGCGGGCCGCCATCCTGGCCCGCCCAACGCGCTTTCAGGCGGCGCTGGAGCAGGCGCGGGCGACCGGATTTGCCATCGAGGGCGATGTGTACGCCCGCCCGAACCTGCCCGAGGGCCTGGCGCCGGTGCTGGCCGAGTGGATTTCGCGCAAGTCGGCCTATGTGGTGGCCAACCGTCCGCTGGAGCCGCTGCTGTTCAGCCCGGAGCTGATCGACGATCTGCGGACACGATGGCAGGCCATCGCGCCGCTGTATGGGCTGTTAGCCTAAACATTTGAATGTCGTCATTCCCGCGCAAGCGGGAATCCATGCCAGCCGCAGAGTTTGGCGGAACCATGGACTCCCGCCTGCGCGGGAGTGACGTGAGAAATTAAACCAGCGGCGCCCCCAGCCGTCCGGCCAAATCCTGGATGAACTGCCACGCCACCCGGCCCGAGCGCGAGCCGCGCGTCACCGCCCATTCGTTGGCCTGGGCGTGCAGGTCCTCGGTGGTGATGGGCAGGTTGTAGCGGGCGGCATAGCCTTCGACGATGTCGAAATAGGTGTCCTGCGCCACGTGGTGGAAGCCCAGCCACAAGCCGAAGCGGTCGGACAGCGACACCTTTTCCTCCACCGCCTCGTGCGGGTTGATGGCGGTGGAGCGCTCGTTCTCGATCATGTCGCGCGACAGCAGGTGACGCCGGTTCGAGGTGGCGTAGAACACCACGTTGGCCGGGCGGCCCTCGATGCCGCCTTCCAGCACCGCCTTCAGCGATTTATAGGCTTCGTCGGTGCCTTCGAACGACAGATCGTCGCAGAACAGCAGGCAGCGGCGGCCGGAATTCTTCAGGATGCGCAGCAGGCGCGGCAGGCTGGGGATGTCCTCGCGGTGGATTTCCACCAGCGCCAGCGTGCCGGGCGCCTCGGCGTTCAGCACGGCATGCACGGCCTTGACCAGCGAGCTTTTGCCGGTGCCGCGCGCGCCCCACAACAGCGCGTTGTTGGCGGGCAGACCCTGGGCGAAGCGCCGGGTGTTGTCCAGCAGGGCGGCCCGTTGCTGCCCGATGCCCTTGAGCAGGTCGAGATCGACGCGGTTGACCTGCGGCACCGGCTCCAATCCGTCGGGGTCGGCGTGCCAGATGAAGGCATCGGCGACGGCCAAATCGGGGGCGGCCGGCGGCGGCGGCGCCAGGCGGTCCAGCGCGTCGGCAATGCGGGACAACAGGCTGATGGCGGCGGCTTCCATGATGATGCTGGACTCGGGTAATGGCTGATGGGGCAGAGGGTAGGGGGCCGCGCGCTGGTCGGCAAGGGGCCATGCAGTAGAGAATTTATAGGGAGTTAAGGTTTGCATCCCGGGGCGGTGCCGCTATATTCCGCAGACTTTCTGACTCTATCCCTTCCAAGGAGATCCCCCATGCTCGTTTCACCCGCCTTCGCCCAGGCCGCCGGTCAGACCGCGGGTCTCATGGGGGGGATCGAGTCCTTCCTGCCGCTGATCCTGATCTTCGTGGTGTTCTATTTCCTGATGATCCGTCCGCAGCAGAAGCGCATGAAGACGCACAAGGAAATGCTGGGCCAGCTGCGCCGTGGCGACCGCGTCCTGACCCAGGGCGGCATCCTCGGTACCGTCAACAAGGTGGTTGACGACAAGGAAGTCGTGGTCGAGATCGCCGAGGGCGTCCGCGTCCGCGTGCTGCGCGCTTCGATCCAGGACATCGTGTCGAAGACCGAGCCGGTTGCCGCCGAGGCCGAGAAGGCCGAGAAGTAAGCCGATTTTTCTTTTTCCCTGACGACGGGACGGACATGGCCCATTTCCCCAAATGGAAGATCATCCTGGTGTTGCTGGTCACGCTGGCCGGCTTCATCTGGTCGGCACCGAACCTGCTGCCGCGCGAAACCACCGACCGGATGCCGTCCTGGCTGCAGCCGGTCAGCCTGGGCCTCGACCTGCAGGGTGGCTCCTACCTTCTGTTGGAAGTGGACACCTCCTACGTCGTCAGGGAGCATCTGACCTCGCTGGTCGAATCGGCGCGCGCCACCCTGCGCAAGGAAAAGGTCAAGTACGCCGACCTGGGCACCATGGGTAAGGACGGCGTCAAGGTCCGCCTGCTCGAGGCCGCCGACCGCGAGCGTATCCGCCCCGAACTGCGCAAGCTGGACACCACCGCCGCCTTCGATGTCGCCGATGACGGCACCGTGACCTGGCGTTACGACGAGCAGGCGCTGCGCAGCCGCATCAATCAGGCGGTCGACCAGTCGCTGGAAATCGTGCGCCGCCGCATCGACGAGATGGGCACGCGCGAGCCGTCGATCCAGCGCCAGGGCACCGACCGTATCGTCGTGCAGTTGCCGGGCGTCAAGGACCCCGACCGCATCAAGGCGCTGCTGGGCAAGACCGCCAAGCTGACCTTCCACATGGTCGACGATTCCACCAGCCCCGACGAAGCCGGCCGCCTGCCGCCGGGTTCGGTGCTGCTGCCGTCGGCCGAGAACGAGCGCGGCCTGCCGTCGGCCTATGTGGTCAAGAAGAAGGTGGAAGTGGGCGGCGACATGCTGACCGACGCCCAGGCCACCTTCCAGGACGGCCGCCCGGTCGTGTCGTTCAAGTTCTCTTCCGCCGGCGGCAAGAAGTTCGGCGACGCCACCAAGGAAAATGTCGGCCGGGCGCTGGCCATCGTGCTGGACGACAAGGTCATTTCGGCGCCGCGCATCAACGAGGCCATCCTGGGCGGTGCCGGCATCATCTCGGGCGGATTCAACGTTCAGCAGGCCAAGGATCTGTCACTGCTGCTGCGTGCCGGCGCCCTGCCGGCGCCGTTGAACGTGCTTGAGGAACGCACCGTCGGCCCCGATCTGGGCGCCGATTCCATCAAGGCCGGCGCCATCGCCAGCGTGCTGGGCCTGGTGCTGGTGGTGATCTTCATGGTCATCATCTACGGCACCCTGGGCTGGCTGGCCAACGTGGCGCTGGTGCTGAACCTGGTCTTCCTGATGGCGCTGCTGTCGCTGCTGGGTGCGACGCTGACGCTGCCCGGCATCGCCGGCGTGGTGCTGACCATGGGTATGGCCGTCGACGCCAACGTGCTGATCTACGAACGCATGCGCGAGGAAGCGCGGGTGGGCCGGTCGTTGTTGTCCACCGTGGCGTCGGGCTTCGACCGCGCCTTCGCCACCATCCTGGACGCCAACCTGACTCACCTGATCGCGGCGGCGCTGCTTTACGCCTTCGGCACCGGCCCGATCAAGGGCTTCGCCGTTACCCTGGGTATCGGCATCGCCACCTCGCTGTTCACCGCAACCATGATCACCCGCATGATGGTGCATCTGTGGATTGCCGTTCGCCGCCCCAAGGCGCTGCCGCTGTAAGGAAATCGCGATGAATTTCTATTCCCGTTGGGTCAACAAGAAGACCCCGAACTACGATTTCATCCGGCTTCGCTTCATCGCCTTCGCCTGCACCGCCGTGCTGATCCTGGGGTCGATCGGTTCGATCGTGTTCAAGGGCTTCAACTACGGCATCGACTTCGCCGGCGGTATCCTGGTCGAGGTGCATTCGGCGGAAAAGGCCGACCTGCACGTCATGCGCCTTGCCGTCGAGAACCTGAACCTGGGCGAGGTGTCGTTGCAGGAATTCGGCACCACCGGCCAGGACGTGATGATCCGCGTTCAGCGCCAGGAAGGCGACGAAAAGGCGCAGATGGAGGCGCTGGGCAAGGTCAAGACGGCGCTGGGTGCCGGCTATGACTATCGCCGTGTCGAAATCGTCGGCCCCAAGGTGGGCGAGGAATTGAAGCGCGACGGCGCCCTGGCCGTCGCCCTGGCCGTGCTGGCCATCGCCGCCTATGTGTGGTTTCGCTTCGAGTGGCAGTTCGGCGTCGGCGCGTTGATTGCCATCTTCCACGACGTCATCAGCACCTTCGGCCTGTTCTCGCTGACCGGCATGGAATTCAACCTGACGGCGGTGGCGGCCATCCTGACAATCGCCGGCTATTCCATCAACGACACCGTGGTCATGTACGACCGTGTGCGCGAGAACCTGCGCAAGTACAAGACCATGCCGTTGTACGACGTGCTGAACCTGTCGTGTAACCAGACCCTGGCCCGTACCATCCTGACGGTGGCGACCGTGTTCATCACGGTGGTGTCGCTGCTGACCGTGGGCGGCGACGTTCTGCGCACCTTCTCCATCGCCATGCTGTGGGGCCTGGTGGTGGGCACGTTCTCGTCGGTCTATGTGGGCATGCCCATCCTCATCTACTTCAACCTGCGCACCGGCAAGGAGAAGGAAGAAGAGGACGCGGCCGCTCCGGCGCAGCCCTGATCTTGGAGATGGGGGCTGCGGCCCCCATGTGATCTGCCATGGACATCACCCCCGTCGTTTCCGCCGACCGCCAACTGATCATCGGTTATGGCGATAACGGCTTCACCATCACCGGCGTTCGCCACGAAGGTTCGGTGCTGGTGCTGCCGGCGCAGACGATGGCATGGGCGGTTCGTTCCATGGCCGAACTGACCCTGGACAGCCTGGCCCCCATTCTGACGGCCGAGCCGAAGCCGGCGGTGCTGCTGCTCGGCTGCGGCAAGGGCATGACCGTGGTCCCGCGCGAGATCAAGAGCGCCCTGCGCAATGCCGGGATCGTGGTCGAACCCATGGACACCGGCGCCGCCTGCCGCACCTACAACGTGCTGCTGACCGAAGGCCGCGACGTGGCGGCGGCGCTGATCGCCGTCTGACCGGCTTGGGGCTACAGCCCCCTTCCATATTCCCGGAATGCAGACATGAAAAAGGCCCCCGAAGGGGCCTTCTCCATGCGTTTGCGGTCGCTCAGGATTACTGGGCGATGACGCTGACGGCGCGGCGGTTCTTCGACCAGGCGGCTTCGTTCGAGCCGATGGCCTCGGGGCGCTCCTTGCCGTAGGTGGTGGTGGTCAGGCGGTTGGACGACACGCCCTGAGCCAGCAGGTACTCGCGGGCCGACTGGGCACGGCGATCGCCGAGGGCCAAGTTGTACTCGCGGGTGCCGCGCTCGTCGGCATGACCTTCGATGCGCAGCGAGATGGTCGGGTAGCGGCGCAGGAAGGCAGCCTGACGATCGAGGGTCTGCTTGGATTCGCCGGACAGCGAGACGCTGTCGGTGCCGAAGTAGACGCGGTCGCCCACGCTGGACTGGAATTCACGCTGGAGCTGGGCCAGACGCTCGGCCTCGGTCAGCGCGCCCTGGCCGACGGGGCCGCGGGGCTGCTGGGCGCCAAGGGCAGAACCCGAGCCGGTGGCACCGCCAGACTGCTGGGTCTCGTCAGAGCAAGCGGAGATGGCCAGCAAAGCGGTCAGGGCGGCGAACGAAACGACGATGCGACGCATGGTTTTGAGTTCCCTGGTGGTGGTCTTCTATCGGCCTGAAACGGCCGAAGCTCGGCACAATGGCCGAGGAAAGTGGCGAAAATGTGGAAACGGCCCCTCCCTTAGGGAGAGGCCGTTGATTTACCACAAAATCTGGGTTCAGCCCAGGTTCTTCTCGACGAATTCCCAATTGACCAGGTGGTCAAGGAACGCCTGGACGAAGTCGGGGCGGCGGTTCTGATAGTCCAGGTAATAGGCGTGTTCCCAGACGTCCACGGTCAGCAGCGCCTTTTGACCATGCGCCAGGGGCAGGTCAGCGTTGCTGGTCTTGACGAGCTTCAGCGTGCCGGCGTCAGCCACCAGCCACGCCCAGCCGGAACCGAACTGGGTGACGGCGGCGTTCTTGAATTCCTCGGCGAACTTCTCGTACGAGCCGAAGGCGGCTTCGATGGCGGCCAGCACCTTGCCCGACGGCTTGCCGCCGCCACCCTTCTTCATGCAATTCCAGAAGAAGGTGTGGTTCCACACCTGGGCGGCGTTGTTGAACACGCCCTGCTTGGCCGGCAGATCCTTGGCGGCGGCGAGGATGACCTCCTCAAGCGGCTTGCTCGCCAGGTCGCTGTCCTTGGTCAGGTTGTTCAGGTTGACCACATAGGCGTTGTGGTGCTTGCCGTGGTGGAACTCCAGGGTCTGGGCAGAGATATACGGCTCCAGCGCCGACTTGTCATAGGGGAGAGCGGGAAGCTCGAAAGCCATGGCGATGCCTCTTTGCTGAATGGTCTAGTTTGGAAAAGGTCTAAACACGCCGCTCAAAATAGGTAGTCTGCGCGGTGTTGCCAAGAGCCTAAAGTATTTTTAGGCGAAAGACAGCCCGTCCCGCCCGACTGCCAGACGGGTGGCGGTCAGGCCGGAGGCGATGGCGGCTTCCATGGTACAGGGCCACGGCGAGGCCAACCAGTCACCCGCAAGCCATAGCCAAGGGGTTTTGGTGACAGGTCCGGGACGGCGGGCCACCGCTTCGGGGGTATGGGCCAGGGTGGCGCGGCGTTCCTTGATGACGCGGAACGGCGGCAACCGGGCCGGATCGGCCCGCAGCACGGGGGCGATTTCGCTCCACAGGCGGGCGGCGATGGCGTCGGCCGGCAGTTCGGCCAGGGCGTCGGCGGCGGAAACGGTGACCGAGAGGACGTCGTCGCGGACGAACAGCCATTGCGCCGTGCCGCCCACCAGTCCCAGAAATGGCTGGCCGCCGGCCAGCACCGCCGGTTGCTCCAGGCGAAAGTGCACGTTGACGATGGCGGCGGTCGGCAGCTTGGGCAACTCGGGCAACAGCGCCGCCGCCACCCATGGCGGCACCGCCAGCACGGCGCGGTCGTGGGGACCGAGGGCGATGCTGCCGTCGTCGAAATCCAGCGTGCACGGGCCGATCGCCATCAAGCGGCGGCCGAAATGCAGATGGGCGCCATGGGCTGCCAGCGTCGCCTCGGCTGGAGCGGCGAACAACGCCGACAGGCCGCCCACCGCTAGATGGGGCCGCATGGCGACCTTGCCGCCCAACAGCACTTCGCGCAGTACGCAGGCCAGCAGGCGGGCCGAAGCCTGTTCGGGCGCGGTGTTGAGGATGGCTTCGCACAGCGGACGCCATAGACTGGCATAGCCGCGGCAGCGCCCCAGCCGGGCGTCCACGGTCTGGCGTGCCGGCACCCAGGGCAGGCCCAGCGCCTTGAGCGATTCGCCGACCCCCGCCGCCAGCTCGCCCGGCTGCACCACCCAATGGCGGTGGTTGTTCAGGTCGAGGAAGGGGAAGACCGGCTCGATGCGCTCCAGCGTTTCCATGCCGCCGATGGCGGCGGCGAAGGCCAAAGCGTGGCGGTTGGCGCCCAGCAGCAGGTGGCTGCCGTTGTCAACCATGCGGTCCAGGCGCGGGCAGCGGAACGAGCGACAGCGGCCGCCGGCCTGGGGGGCCGCCTCATGCACCGTGACCCGCCAGCCAGCCTTTGCTCCGGCGACGGCGGCGGCGAGGCCGGCCAGGCCGGCGCCGATCACGTGCAGGGTGGCGCTCACGATCCGATCGCCACCGCCCGCAATGCGATCCACAACCGGGTCAGGCGCGACAGCCGGAACGGCTGCTCGGGCCGGCGCCAGCCGCGCGCCACCAGCTGGGCCAGCAGGCGGCGATAGGTCGCCATGATGACCACCGCCGTCAACAGGCGGGTGCGGCCCAGACCGGCCAGCTCGGCCTCGGCGCGCTGGAAATTCTCCTCGGCCGCTTCCGCCACCATGGCGCAGGCGACGGGCAAGGCGGGATGGGTCAGCACGGCGCGCGGGGTGTGATGATGGATGCCAGCGGCGTACAGCGCCTCGGCCGGCAGGTACAGCCGGCCCATCCTGGCGTCTTCGGCCACGTCGCGCAGGATGTTGGTCAGTTGCAGCGCTTCGCCCAGGCTTAGCGCCAGGGCTTCGGCATCGGGGCGTTCGAAGATGCGCACCGCCAGCAGGCCGACCGAACCGGCGACGCGGCGGCAATAAAGCCGCAGCTCGGCCAGGCTCGGGGCTGTCAATGGGCCATTGACATCGCTGTCCATGCCGTCGATCAGTGCCTCCAACTCGGCGCGCGGCAGATCATAGCGGCGGATGAATGGCGCCAGCGCCGCCAACGACGGCTCCAGCGCCACGCCGGTTTCGTACAAGGCGGCGACGGCGCCGCGCACCACTGCCAGGCGGGCGCGGCGGATGTCCGCGCTCTGGTCGCCATCGGCGATGTCGTCCAGCATGCGGCAATAGCCGTACAGCGCGAACATGGCCTGGCGGCGGGTATGCGGCAGCAGGCGCATGGCCCAATAGAACGACGACGAGCCGCTCATGCCCTCCATCCGCGCCACAGGCCGACCAGCACGGCGGCGGCGTATTCCAGCGGCGACAGCTTGACCTTGTGGGCCAGCGGGTCGTCGTGGCGCAGGCGGGCCGACAGCTTCTCGGCTACCCGCAGGGTGATGGCGGCTTGCAGGCGCAGGCGGGGGCTGACGATGCGGGCGGGCAGGGGGCGGGCCAAGTCGATCAGCCCGTCCACATGGTCCAGGGCGATGTCGAAAACCTGACGCAGGGCGGGCGGAGTGGTTTCCTCCGCCAGAACGTCGTGGCTGAGGCCGGCGCCGCGCAGCCATGTGGCGGGAATGTAGACCCGGCCCAGCGCGGCCAAATCTTCGGCGCAATCCTGCAAGTGGTTCAGCACCTGCAGCGCGGCGCACAGCGAGTCGCTGGGGCCGAAGGTGCCGGGGCTTTCACCGTGCAATTGCAGCAGGAAGCGGCCGACCGGCGCCGCGGAGAACTGGCAGTACATCATCAGGTCGCCCCAGTCGCGACAGTGGTCGACCACGGCGTCGCGGCGGAACGCCTGCAGCAACTGGGCGGCTTGGGCCAATAACGCCTCGTCGCCGTTCACCGCCTGGCGCAGTTCGTTGGCGCTGACGGTGTATTCGGTCACCTCGTGCCGGCCGGCCAGGGTTTCCTCCAGCGCGTCCAGACGCAGGATCTTGCTGTCGGGGGTGTAATGCGGCGAGTCGGCGATATCGTCGGCGGTGCGGGCAAAGCGGTAGAACGCCATCACCTGACGGCGGGTGGCGGCGGGCAGCAGCAGCGACGCCACCGGGAAATTTTCCTGGGCGGCGGTTTTTCCACTGGATACCGGTAAAGCGACAACGGCGGCCCGGGGCAAGGGGACCTCCCATTGGTGCGGCGCGAGAAAGCGTTTATATATGCCACGCCGGCGCCGCGCCGGTATAGGGGATTCGCTGTACCATGCCTTCCGACCACACCCTGTCCGCCGCGGCGGAACAGGTTCGCCGCCAGGACCGCGAGCGTTTTGTCACCGCTCTGTTCGCCCCGCCCGCCGCCCGCGAGGGGCTGATGGCGCTGTATGCCTTCAATGTGGAGCTGTCGCGGGTGCGCGAGAGCGTGCACGAGGCCATGGCCGGTATGATCCGCCTGCAATGGTGGCGTGAAGTCCTTGACGGCAGCCGCGACGAGGAGGCAGCACGCCATCCGGTCGCCGGGCCGCTGCTGGCGTTGGTGCGTGAGCGCGATCTGCCGGTGGCACTGTTCGAGCAGATTTTGACCGCGCGGGAAAAGGATCTGCTGGCGGCACCCTTCGCCTCGAATATCGAGTTCGGCGCCTATGCGCTGGGCACTGCCGGCTTGCTGGCCGAATTGGCGGTGGTGGCGTTGGGGGCAGCGGACGACGCCAGCCGCAATGCCGCACGGCTGGTCGGCCAGTCCTGGGCGGCCACCGGCCTGTTGCGTTCGTTGCCGGTGCATTTGGCGCAGGGATGGCTGACGTTGCCGGCCAATTTGCTGGAGCAGGCCGGCACCTCGCAGCAGGCGGTGGCCGCCGGCCAGGCGCCGCAAGCCGCCATGGCCGAGGTGGTGGCCGCGCTGGCTCGTCAATCGCAGTTGACGCTGGCCGAGGCGCGCCAGCTCAAACCTTCGCGCGCCGCCCTGCCGGTGCTGTTGCAGGCCACCTTGGCCAGCGCCCATCTGCGCACGCTGGAGCGGGCCGGGTGGAATGTTTTCGACGGGGCCGTGCTGCGGCCGCGCCCCATGCCGTTGCGGCTGACCATCAACGCCTTGCTGGGACGATATTGAGCATGGGCCACGAGCATAACCATAACCACGGGCATCACGACCACGGGCATGACCACGGGCACGATCATGCCCATGCTCACGCCGGCAACGAGCGTCGGGTGTTCTGGGCGCTGTTGCTGACGGCCGGCTTCATGGTGGCCGAGGTGGCGGGCGGCATCGTGTCCGGCTCGCTGGCGCTGCTGGCCGATGCCGGCCACATGCTGACCGACGCCGCCGCGCTGGGGCTGTCCTTGGCCGCCTTCCGCGCCAGCCGCCGGCCCGAGACCGTGTCGCATTCCTATGGCCAGCATCGCTTCCAGGTGCTGGCGGCCTTCCTGAACGGCGCCGCTCTAATCGGTATCGCGCTGTGGATCGCCATCGAGGCGGTGCAGCGTGTGCTGGCGCCGGTGCCGGTGTTGGGCGGCACCATGCTGGTGGTGGCCGGGCTGGGGCTGGCGGTCAACATCGCCGCCTTCCTCATCCTGCACGGTGGCGACCGCGAAAATCTCAACATGCGCGGCGCTGCCCTGCATGTGCTGGGCGACCTGCTGGGGTCGGTTGCCGCCATCGTCGCTGCCGTTGTCATCATGGCGACCGGCTGGACTCCCATCGACCCCATCCTGTCGGTGCTGGTGGCGCTGCTGGTGCTGAAAAGCGCGTGGATGCTGTTGTCGCGGTCGTGGCACGTGCTGATGGAGGGCGCCCCCGTCCATATCGACGTGGAAACCTTGGCGGCCGAATTGGTCGAGGACGTGCCCGGCGTCGCCGGCATCCACCACGTCCATCTGTGGATGCTGACCCCGGAGCAGCCGCTGGTCACCCTGCACGCCACCATCACCGCCGAGGCCGACCACGATACCGTGCTGCGTGGCCTGCAGGCGGTGTTGACCGACGAATTCGGGCTGGCCCACGCCACCATCCAGGTGGAGCGCGAGGCCTGCCCGAACCCGGCCGGGTGTCACTGAGCTGGAATTACTTCACCGCCCAGGGCGGGTCGGGGATGACCTGGAACAGGCTGTTGAGGCCCTGGCCCCAGCGGTTGCGGATGTCCTCGAAATAGGGGTCGTGTTCCTGAATCAGTTGATGATTGTCCACCACAAAGCTATCGCGGCGATACAGCAGCAGGTCGATGGGCAGACCGACGGTGACGTTCGATCTGATTGTGGAATCAAGGGATAGCAGGGCGCACTTGGCGGCTTGGGTGAGGTCGGTTCCGGGCTTTATCACGCGGTCGATCACCGGCTTGCCGTACTTGCTTTCGCCGATCTGGAAATACGGCGTCTCCGGCGTCGCTTCGATGAAGTTGCCGGCGGCGTAGATCAGGAACAGGCGCGTCGGCTCGCCCTTGATCTGGCCGCCCAGGATCAGCGAGACGTTGAAATCGACACCGTTTTCCTTCAGCGCCTTGGCGTCGCGGGCATGCACCTCGCGCACCGCCTGGCCGACCAGGATGGCGCAGTCGTACATCGAATCCACCACCATCATGGACCGGTGCTGGTTCTCGGACTTGATGTGCTGGTCCAGCACCGCCACCACCGCCTGGGTGATGGCCAGATTACCGGCGCTCATCAGCACCAGCACGCGCTCGCCTTCCTTGTCCCAGATGCGCATCTTGCGATAAGTCGAGATGTGGTCGACCCCGGCATTGGTCCGCGAGTCCGAGGCCAGGACCAATCCCTGGTCCAGGGCCATCGCCACGCAATAGGTCATGATCTCCCCCCTTTTTGAGTCCAATCGGGCGCGTCAACCGAGGGATTGACGTGCCCGACCCGTAGGCTCGCCGGTTACGATAGCAGCAGGAAGTCCGCGTGGATCTGCGTGCCCAGCGCGTTGTTGTCGAGCAGGAACCCGCTGACGAACTTGTCCAGTCCGTCGGCCAGCAATTGTTCCAGCCGGCCGTAATGCAGCTTGGCATGGGCGGCGCCGGCCAGGCGGGTGCATTCCGCCACCGGCGAAATGTGGTCCAGGATCACCGCCACCGCATCCAGGCAGGAATGCAGCGAGCGCGGCATGGCCGGGTTCATGATCAGCATCTCGGCGACGCCGGCCGGCGAGACGTCCTCGCGGGTCAGCGCCCGATAGGCCTTGTACGCCGATACCGATTTCAGCACCGCCGCCCAATGCAACTGGTCCGAGGCCGGGACGACGCGGGTTTCCGCGGTGACGCCCTCGGAGCGCACGCCCAGCAGGCGGGCGGTGTTGTCGGCCCGTTCCAGGAAGGTTCCCAGGCGGACGAAATGGAACGCCTCGTCCCGCAGCATGGTGCTGTGGGTGGCGCCGCGCACGGTGTGCGAGCGGTCCTTGACCCATTCGCAAAAGCCGGTCAGGCCTTGTTCGCGCAGGCGGGCGCCGTCGATGCCCTTCACCTCCAGCCAGGTGGAGTTGATGATCTCCCACATTTCCGTGGGGATGACGCTGCGCACCGCGTGGGCATTCTCGCGGGCGTATTTCAGGCAACTGTAGATGGATGACGGGTTCGAGGCGTCCAGCACCGCCCACGAGATGACGTTGACGGCGGCAACCTCGCCGTGGCGCTGGTTATAGGCCTTGGCGCCGCCGGTGATGGTCAGCGGCGGTTGCCACGAATCGCGCGCCCCGCCGCCCGACAACGCCAGCCGGTTGGCGACGTCGAGGAAACGGGCGACCGCTTCGGCGCGCTCGATGTTACGGCTCATCCAATACAGGTGGTCGGCGGTACGGCTCAGCATTCCCCAGACTCCCCGCTAACATCCTCCAGCACCCAGGTATCCTTGGTTCCGCCGCCCTGCGACGAATTGACCACCAGCGACCCCTCTTTCAGGGCGACACGGGTCAGGCCGCCAGGCACCAGCGTCGTGGTCTCGCCCGACAGCACGAACGGGCGCAGATCCACATGGCGGGGCGCGATGCCCTTGTCCACCAGCGTCGGGCAGGTGGACAGCGCCAGGGTCGGCTGGGCGATATAGTTGGCGGGATTGGCCAGGATCTTGGCGCGGAACGCCTCGATCTGTTCGGTGGTCGAGGTCGGGCCGACCAGCATGCCGTAGCCGCCCGAGCCGTGCACTTCCTTGACCACCAACTCGCCCAGATGCTCCAGGACGTATTTGCGGTCGTCGGCGCGCTCCAGCCGCCAGGTCGGCACGTTGGGCAGGATGGGCTTTTCGCCCAGATAGAACTCGATCATCTCGGGGACGTGGATATAGGTCGACTTGTCGTCGGCCACGCCGGTGCCGATGGCGTTGGCCAGGGTCACGCCGCCCTTGGCATAGGCCGACAGCAGGCCGGCCACGCCCAGGGTGGAATCCGGCCGGAAGGCGAGGGGGTCGAGGAAATCGTCGTCGATGCGGCGATAGATCACGTCGACCCGCTTGGGGCCACGGGTGGTGCGCATCCACACCAGATCGTCGTCGACGAACAGGTCGCGGCCTTCCACCAGTTCGACGCCCATCTGTTCGGCCAAGAAGGCGTGCTCGAAATAGGCGCTGTTGTAGTAGCCGGGGGTCAGCACCACCACGCAGGGTTCGCCGTCGCACGCAGGTGGGGCGACGCTGCGGAGCGCCTTCAGCAGCAGGTCCGGATAGTGGTCCACCGGCTTGACCCGGTGGCGGGCGAACAGGTCGGGGAACAGGCGCATCATCATCGCCCGGTCCTCCAGCATGTACGACACCCCCGACGGCGTGCGCAGGTTGTCCTCCAGCACATAGAACTCGTCGGCGCCGGTGCGCACCACGTCGACGCCGGCGATCTGGACATAGACGTCGCGGGCGACGTCGACGCCCTGCATCTCGGGCCGATAGCTGTCGTTGGCCAGCACCTGCTCGCGCGGGATCACCCCGGCCTTTAGGATCTCCTGGCCGTGATAGATGTCGTGGATGAAGGCGTTCAGCGCCCGCACGCGCTGGATGCAGCCGTCATGGACGCGGGTCCATTCCTTGGCGGTGATGATGCGGGGGATGGGGTCGAAGGGGATCAGGCGCTCGGTGCCGTCCTGGTCGCCATAGACGTTGAAGGTGATGCCGATGCGGCGGAACAACTCGTCAGCCTGCTCGTGCTTGCGCGGCAGCAGGTCGGGCGCCGCCGACAACAGCCAGTTTTCGTAGCTCCGATAGGGCGCGCGCACCGCGCCGTCTGGAGCCTTCATCTCGTCGAAAGCCATGGCCCTCCCTTCTGTCGAACGAACCCTGTTTCCTTAGAACTCCTGCAACTTGCGTGCCGGTTGCGGCGGCGCGGAAAACCGTCACACCGCAACCAAGGGTGCCCAAAGCGATGGCAATGCCAGCCTTATTCCTGGGCAGCTTGCAGCCGGCCTAACCAGTGAGCAAATGCCATCAGAGTGGAGGATTCTTCCCATGTTGATCCCCAGGCGAGACGATAATGGTTCGGCGCGTGCCGCCCTGCGCAGCGTGGTGCGGCAGGACGAGGCCGCTGTGACGGCGCAATTGCTGGTGGCGGCGCGCTTTTCCCCCGATCAGGCGGCGCGCGTCGGCGCCCAGGCCGAGCGGTTGGTGGAGGGGGCGCGGCGGCGCAAATCGGCCGGCGACCTTGACGCCTATTTGCGCGAATTCAGCCTGTCCACCCAGGAGGGCGTCGTGCTGATGTGCCTGGCCGAGGCGCTGTTGCGCATCCCCGATGCTGACACCGCCGACCGCCTGATCCGCGACAAGGTCGCCAGTGCCGATTGGGCCAGCCACCTTGGGCGCTCGGAATCGCTGTTCGTCAACGCCTCGACCTGGGCGCTGATGCTGACCGGCCGGCTGATGCGGCCCGAAGGCGAGCCGATGGGGGTGTTCCGCACCCTGCTGTTTCGCGCCGGCGAGCCGCTGGTGCGCGAGGCGCTGATCCAGGCGGTGCGCATCATGGGGCGGCAATTTGTCATGGGCCGCACCATCGCCGAGGCGCTGGCCCGCGCCCAGCCGCCCTATGGCTATTCCTTCGACATGCTGGGCGAGGCGGCGCGCACCGCCGAGGACGCCGAGCGCTACTTCCATGCCTATGCCGATGCCATCGCCGCCATCGGCGCGGGAGGTCGTGGAAACGGCATCTCGATCAAGCTGTCGGCATTGCACCCCCGCTATGAATTCGCCCAGCACGACCGGGTGATGGTGGAACTGGTACCGAGATTGGCCGAATTGTGCCGTTTGGCGCGTGAGGTTGACATCGGGTTGACAATCGATGCCGAGGAGGCCGACCGGCTGGAACTCTCGCTGGACGTCCTGGCCGTCACCGCCGCCGATTCTGCCTTGCGCGGGTGGGATGGTCTGGGGGTGGCGGTGCAGGCATACCAGAAGCGGGCGCGGCCGTTGCTGGGCTGGCTGGCTGAACTGGCACGCGGGCAGCGGCGCCGCTTGGCGGTGCGGTTGGTCAAGGGGGCCTATTGGGACAGCGAGATCAAACGGGCGCAGGAACGCGGGCTGGACCGGTATCCGGTGTTCACCCGCAAGGCGGCCACCGACGTCTCTTATCTGGCCTGCGTCCGCGACCTGCTGGCGGCGCCGGACGCTTTTTATCCTGCTTTCGCCACCCATAACGCCCACACGGTGGCGGCGGTGCTCGAACTGGCCGGAGAGCGGCGCGATTGGGAGTTCCAGCGCCTGCACGGCATGGGCGCCGCGCTCTACGACCAACTGGTGGCGGACTATGCCTGCCGGGTCTACGCCCCGGTGGGTAGCCACGAGGATCTGCTGCCCTATCTGGTGCGGCGGCTGTTGGAAAACGGCGCCAACACCTCGTTCGTCAACCGGCTGGCTGACGAAACCGTTCCGGCCGCCCGCGTCGCCGCCGATCCGGTTGCCGCCCTGACGGCTTTGGGCGACCGTCCCAATACCCGGTTGCCGTCGCCGCCCGACTTGTTCGCCCCCGAGCGGCGCAATTCGCGCGGCTGGGATTTGTCCGACCCGGATGTCGTTGCCGAGTTGCAGCATGCCATGGCGCCGGCCGAGGCTGACAGCCATAGCGCCGCGCCGCTGATCGGCGGTGGCGAGATCATCGCCGGGCCGTTCCGCTCGGTGCTGTGCCCCGCCGATCAACGGCGCCAGGTCGGCAAGGTGTTCGAGGCGGCGCCGGATGACGTACGCCGCGCTGTCAACCTTGCGGTTGACGCGCAGCCGGAGTGGGACCGGCGCGGCGGCGACGCGCGGGCGGCGGTGCTGGAGCAAGCGGCGGATTTGCTGGAGGCGGATGCCGCTGGCGTGCTGGCGTTGCTGATCCACGAGGCGGGCAAGACCGTTGCCGACGCGGTGGCGGAACTGCGCGAGGCGGTGGACTACCTGCGCTATTACGCCGCCCAGGCGCGGGCCAAATTCTCCGGCGCGACCGAGCTGCCGGGCGTCACCGGCGAACGCAACCTGCTGGAACTGCATGGGCGCGGCGTCTTCGCCTGCATCTCGCCGTGGAACTTCCCACTCGCCATTTTCGTCGGCCAAGTGGCGGCGGCGCTGGCGGCAGGCAATGCGGTGGTGGCAAAGCCGGCCGAGCAGACGCCGCTGGTGGCGTTCCGCGCCGTCGCCCTGCTGCATCGCGCCGGGGTGCCGGGGGCGGTGCTGGCGTTGTTGCCGGGCGACGGCCGGGTCGGGCAGGCCTTGGTGTCGGCGCCGGGCATCGCCGGCGTCGCCTTTACCGGCTCGACCGAAGTGGCGCAGCTCATCGCCCGCGTGCTGGCGGCCAAGGATGGCCCCATCGTGCCGCTGATCGCCGAAACCGGTGGCATCAACGCCATGATCGTCGATTCCTCGGCCTTGCCCGAACAGGTGGTCGCCGATGTCGTCGCCTCGGCCTTCGGCAGCGCCGGCCAGCGTTGCTCGGCGCTGCGGCTGCTGTTCGTCCAGGACGACGTGGCGGACAAGGTGCTGGGCATGCTGGCCGGTGCCGTGCGCGAGCTGGCGGTGGGCGATCCCGCCGATCTGGCCACCGATGTCGGCCCGGTGATCGACCGCGCCGCGCTTGAAGCGCTGGAGCGTCATCGGGTGCGGCTGGACGCGGCGGGAAAGCTGGTGGTGCGGGCGACCCTGCCCGAGGCGGCCGGCCACGGCAGCTTCTTCGCCCCTTGCGTCTACGAGCTGGAGCGGGCGGAATGGCTGGAACGCGAGGTGTTCGGGCCTTGCCTGCACGTGGTGCGCTTCGGCGCCGACCGGCTGGACGGGGTGCTGGAGTGGGTTCGGGGCAGCGGCTATGGCCTGACGCTGGGCATCCACTCGCGCATCGATGCGTTCGTGCAACGAATTCGCGCGGCGGCCAACGTGGGCAACATCTATGTCAACCGCAGCCAGATCGGGGCAGTGGTGGGGTCGCAGCCGTTCGGCGGCGAGGGGATGTCGGGGACCGGACCCAAGGCCGGCGGTCCCCACACCCTATTCCGTTTCGCCTGCGAAAGAACGCTGACGATCAACCTGTCCGCCGTCGGCGGCAATGCCGCCTTGCTGGCCCAGGCCGAGGAATAGGCTTGTAAACCTCGGTTTACGCCTTGGTGCAGCTGCAGGTCTTGACGCCCAGCAGCGAATAGGCCGGGCACCAGCCGATGGCGGCGGTGAACAGCGGGATCACGCCGATATAACCCCACACGCCGACGACGCCGGTAACGGCAAGGGCGATGAGGACCAGGCCGGCGACGATGCGCAGGATGCGGTCGATGCCGCCAACATTCTTGGTCATGAACGGGACCTCCAGATGAGAAACTGACGCTGGTGTAGTCTCTTCGGCGAGTCCCGTCCGTGACTAGGTCACACTCGGTCAGGCCAGCCATCAGGCCAAGCTGGCTAGTCCGTTGCGGTCCTTGATCTCGATGCGGCCGCGATGCAGCATCACCCAGCCGCGCCGCTCGAATTCCTTGAGCTGGCGGCTGACGACCTCGCGCGCGGTGCCCAACTCGGTGGCGATATCCTGGTGGGTGGCGCGGATTTCGTCGGTGCGGGTGCGCAGCCAGCCGGCCAGTCGGACGTCGATGCGGCCGAACGCCACTTCTTCGATCAACATCAGCAGGTCGGCAATGCGTGAGGCATAGGCGGCGAAGACGAAGTCGCGGAACGGTTCGGATTTGCCCAGCAGGGTGCGGAACGTGGTGGCCGGAACTACCAGGGCGCGCACCTCGGTCTCGGCGACGCCTTCGGCGGCATAGTCTTCGCGGGCGATCAGGCAATTGGTGGTGAGGACGCAGGATTGCCCGGCCTCGACCCGGTACAGCACGATTTCACGCCCCCCCTCGGACACCTTCTGCACCCGAATGGAGCCGTCGATGACCAGGACGTAGGTCGAACATTCCGAGCCGTCCTGGAACAGCACCGTCCCGGCCGGGATGGCAACCAGGCGGGCCGCGCTTTCCAGCATGCGGGCCGAGTCGGGGTCCAGGCGGGCGAATTGTGGGAAGGAGGTCGAGATTTCTGCATTCATGCACGCCATATTGCCCAAGCTTTCCGTCTTAGGCCAGCCGCAACCGAGGAGAGCCATGCCCCGTCGCGCCGTTGCCGTGGTGGTGTTGCTGGCCGTGCTGGCCGGCTGTCGTTCGCCGGTCGGCGACGGGCTGACGGCCGAAAGCCGGCCGCTGTCGCCGGAGGCGCCGCAACTCATCCAATTGGGAGCGGTCGAGGTGCTGTCCATCCACCAATTGCGCAGTGGCCGCGAATGGTTTGGCGGCGTCTCCGGTCTCAGCTACGACGGCCATACTGTCACCGCCATCAACGATGTCGGCCATTGGCTGAGCTTTCGCATGGAGGTGGATGCCAGCGGACGGCCGGTCAGCTTCGGCGACCTCAAGATCGCATCGCTGGGTGGGCTGGATGGCAGCAAGGAAGACGGCGACGCCGAGGAAGTCAGGGCGACCCGCGACGGCTGGGTGGTCAGTTTCGAGCGGCGCCACCGCCTGTTGCGTTATGGCCAGGATCTGTCCGGCCCGCCCGAGCCTTTGGCATTGCCGCCGGGTTATGACCAACAGCCGGAAAACGGCGGCGTCGAGGCGATGACCGAACTGCCCGACGGCCGCCTGTTGCTGCTGAGCGAGGAAGGGAACGACAGCGACGGCCAGGGCTTGGGCTGGATCGGCCGGCCGGGGGCATGGCAGGTGCTGTCCTATCGCCGCACCGGTCAATTCCACCCCAGTTCGGCCACCGTGCTGCCTGGCGGCGACGTGCTGGTGCTGGAACGCCGCTTCAGCCTGTTGGGCGGTTTCGCCGTGCGGCTGGTGCAGGTGGCGGCGGCCGATCTACGGCCGGGCAAGGTCATCGAGGGGCGCGAGTTGTTTACTCTGGAGCCGCCGTACTTGGTGGATAACTACGAAGGAATTGCCGTGTGGCCCCGGCGTGACGGCCGCCTGGTCGCATATTTAGTTGCAGATGATAATTTTAGTCCATTACAGGCGACACTACTGATGTCGATATTACTGCCAGAATGAACTATACCCACGCATAGCTCGGCGGCCATATTGCTGAACAACCTGTCCGGGTTCTAGGCTCATACGGTACTCACCCTTTCGGGGGGCGCCCTACCGTGCATGACGCAGCCATGACCCTGCCCACCTGCGGCCAGCCGCCGTATCCGTCCCTATGCGGTGCGGGGGATGGCGACAGCCGCTTCCGTGCGATCTTCGACCATGCCGCGCTGGGCATTGCCGTGGTACGCCCCGGCGGCCGCGTCGTCGAAGCCAATCCGGCGCTGGAGGCCATGTTCGGCTATTCCGCCGCGCAATTGGCGCAAATGGGCTTCGCCGCCTTGACCCATCCCGACGACCGCGCCGCCGATCTCGCCGCCGCCCGTATGCTGGTCAAACGCCGGATGGAAAGCTATAGCCGCGAGAACCGCTATCTGCGCCGCGACGGCAGCATTTTCTGGGGCCGCATCACCGTGTCGCTGGTGCCAGGTGCCAATGCCGACCGTTTCGCCGTGGTGATGATCGAGGATATCGACGACCGCAAGCGCGCCGAGGCCAATCTGAGCCTGTTCCGCAAGGTGATGGACGCCGCCCACGAAGCCATCGCCATTCTGTCGCCCAGCGGCCATATCCTGTACGCCAACTCCGCCTATGGCCGGCTGTTCGGCGTGCCGGCGGGCGAGGTGTGCGGCAGCCATTACCGCGGCTATTTCCCCACCGCGTCCCAGGATGTCCTCGACCACGACGTGGGGCAGGCGCTGCTGCGCGGCGAAAGCTGGGAAGGGGTGATCGAGGCGGCCGACGCATCGGGCCGCACCTTCCCGGTGTGGCAGCGCGCCGGGGTGTTGCGCGATGAAAACGGCCGGGTGCAGTTCTTCTTCGCGTTCATGCACGACAATACCCACCAGCAATTGTTCGAAGACGAGCTGTTTGGTGCCAAGGAAGCGGCAGAAGCGGCCAACGTCGCCAAGACCCGCTTCCTGGCCGCCGCCAGCCACGACCTGCGCCAGCCCATGCAGGCGCTGGGCATGTTCGTCGCCGTGCTGGCCGGCCGGCCCCTGGACGACGCCCAGGCGGCGCTGGTGACCCGCATCCAGGATTCGGTGACGGCGCTGGAGGGGTTGCTCAACAGCCTGCTCGACGTCTCCAAGCTCGAGGCCGGGCTGGTGGTCCCCCATCAGGCCGAGTTCCCCGTCGCCGCCATGATGGACCGCCTGGCCGCCGAGTTCGAACCGCTGTGCGCCGCCGCCGGCCTGGAGTTGACGGTGGTGCCGAGCAAGGAGACGGTCCGCAGCGATCCGGCGCTGCTGGAACGCATCCTGCGCAACCTGCTCAACAACGCGGTGCGCTATACCAAGACCGGCCGGGTGCTGTTCGGCTGTCGTCGCCGTGGCCGCAAGTTGTCGTTCGAAGTGTGGGACACCGGCATCGGCATTCCCCAGTCGGAAATCCGCAACATTTTCCGCGAGTTTCATCAGGTCGGCAATTTGGGCCGCGACCGCCGCCAGGGGTTGGGGCTGGGCCTGGCCATCGTCGAACGGCTGGCCCAACTGCTCGACCATCCCGTTGCCGTGCGTTCGCAGGAAGGGCGCGGGTCGGTGTTCTCGACCCTGGTGCCGCTGGCCACCCGCGCGCCCGCCGCCGTGGCGCCCTGTCAACTTCAGTTGGGGCTGGCCCGCAAGGGCGCCGCCATCCTGGTCATCGACGACGAACCCGACGTGCGCGAAAGCCTTGAGATGCTGCTGGAAAGCTGGGGGCATGTGGTGCTGGCGGCCGCCAGTGCCGAGGACGCCATCCGCCGGTTGCCGGGCTGGGGGCGGGTGCCGGATCTGGTGCTGGCCGATTATCGCCTGCAGAACGGCGATACCGGTGGCCAGGCCATCGCCCGGGTCGAGGTGCATCTGCGCCCGGTCGCCAAGCTGCCGGCCATTATCCTGACCGGCGACACCGCGCCGGAACGGTTGCAACAAGCCCAGGCGCTGGGCCACGGCCTGCTGCACAAGCCGGTCCAGCCCGAGGCGCTGCGGCGCATGATCGACGACGCGCTGGCGCGCGGCCCCCGGCTGCATCGCCGTGCCGCGAACGGGAAGGGGAGGCGCGCCGCGCCAAAGGCCAAGGCGTCTTGATCGGGCCACGGCCAGTGCCACGTCAGGCCGGTCACCGTGGGAGATCACCGCCATGCCCGACATGCCCGATACCCAGCCGCGCCAGCACCAGGACCGTTAACCCGGTTTACAATCGCCGATGCAGCCGAAGCCGCGGGCCGAAATGGCCGATTACCGGGGCGCCGGCAAGCTGCATGACCGCGTCGCCATCATCACCGGTGCCGATTCAGGTATCGGTCGCGCCGTCGCCATCGGCTATGCCAAGGAAGGCGCCGATGTCGTGGTGGTGTACCTGAATGAAGACGACGATGCCGTCGAAACCCGCCGCCATGTGGAAGCGGCCGGGCGCCGTTGCCTGTTGCTGGCCGGCGATGTCGGCGACGAGGCGTTCTGCCGCCGCGTGGTCGACGAAACCATCGCCAAGTTCGGCCGGCTGGACATCGTGGTCAACAATGCCGGCGAGCAGCATCCGCAGGACAGCCTGGCCGGCATCGATGCCGCGCAGTTGGAGCGCACTTTCCGCACCAATGTCTTCGCCCAGTTCTTCCTGACCAAGGCGGCGCTGCCCCATCTCAAGCCGGGTGCCGCCATCGTCAACACCACCTCGATCACCGCCTATCGGGGTAATCCCAAGCTGCTGGATTACAGCGCCACCAAGGGGGCGGTGACCGCCTTCACCCGGTCGCTGTCGCAGGCGCTGGCCGACAAGGGCATCCGCGTCAACGCGGTAGCGCCCGGACCGATCTGGACGCCGTTGATCCCGTCCACCTTCAGTTCGGAACAGGTGGAAAAATTCGGCTCCAGCCAACCGCTGGGGCGGGTCGGCCAGCCCGACGAAGTGGCGCCGGCCTTCATCTTCCTCGCCGCCGACGATGCCTCGTACATGAGCGGACAAGTGCTGCACCCCAATGGGGGTGAGGTAGTGAATAGCTAGCTAAAACAGATTTCTACTTGGTTCTGTTGATGCTGTGAGGGAGGCGTTACGCCTCCTCCACGTGACACGACAGGTGAAGTTCGCCGGCGGTGTTGGACACGGTGTTCAGGCATGCCTCGGCCCGGTCGGGGATCGACACCGACAGGCGGGTGACATAGAGGCCCTGTTCGGGCACGCGTTGGGCATCTAGCCGAACGATGTTGGCATTGAACTGGCCGAACACCTCGGACAGGCGCGCCAGCAGACCGGGGCGGTCGCCGCCCGACAGCACGATGCGGTGAGTGATGCGGCCCAGCGGGCCGGGGGCCGCTTCCATCTCGAACGGCCGCACGCTGAGGCGGGCGCCCTGCAATTCGGGCAGGGCGGCCAGGGCGGCCTCCAATTCGGCGGCGCCCACATCCGCCGGCAGGTCGCACACCGAGGTGAATTCGGCGCCGCTGCCCAGCATGGCGAAGCTGGTATCGGCCAAATTGGCGCCGACGTCGAACAGATGTCCGGTGATGGCGGCCACCAGGCCGGTGCGGTCGGGGCAGAAGATCGAGATCAGCACGGTGTTCATGACGGGCGCCTTTTCTGCGGGGCAGGGGGGAATGATGCCTGCAATCGTGCCGTTTGCAACCCCGACAATGCATAACGGGGGTGGTCGTTCGGGGCATTTCGCCAGCGGTCCAGCCGGCCGTACGGCCAGCGGCGGCGGCGGGCCGGCGCCGCCATGTGGGGGCCATGAAAGCAATCACCGCGCTGGCCGCGCTTCTGGCCCTGACGGCACCCCCCGCCTTTGCCGACGTCGACGAGATTCGGCTGGGGCTGGCGAACCATGACATCAGTTTCCTTGGCCATGGCAAGGAAGGCGGCGTCGACATCGGCGCCGAGGTGCTGTTCCAGTCGCCCGAGTTGCTGAAATCATTGTGGTCGCCACGTCCCCATGTCGGCGTGAGTGTCAACACCGAGGGTGACACCAGCCAGCTTTATGCCGGCCTGAGCTGGCAATTCCAGCCGGTGGAACCGCTGTTCATCGAGTTCAGCCTGGGCGGCGCCGTGCATAACGGCACGCTGAATTCGTCCGATCCTGACGTCAAGCAATTGGGATCGCGGGCGTTGTTTCGCGAGTCGGTATCGCTGGGCTGGCATGTGACCGAACGCCATTCGGTGATGCTGACCTTCGACCACGAAAGCAACGCCGGCTTGGCCGACCACAATGCCGGATTGAACAATTTCGGCCTGCGCTGGGGGTACCGTTTCTGACCGGCGTGGTTATACTGCGGCGCATGAATCGACGCCTGACCATCGCCCTGTCCGCCGCCGCCCTGCTGGCCGCCGCCGCCATCGGGTGGGTGTGGCGTGCCGGCGCCGTCATCGATCCGGACAATCCGAAACAGGTGGCGCGCGGTGCCGAACTTTATGCCGGGCATTGCGCCGAATGCCATGGCGGCAATCTGCAGGGCGAGCCGAATTGGCAGATCCGCAAGCCGTCGGGCGAATTGCCGGCGCCGCCCCACGACGTCAGCGGCCATACCTGGCACCACAGCGACGAGCAATTGTTCGCCATGACCAAGTACGGCATGACCCGCTTTGCGCCGCCCGACTACAAAAGCGCCATGCCGGCCTTCGTCGGCAAGCTGTCCGACGGCGATATCCGCGCGGTGATCGCCTATATCAAGGCCAGTTGGCCCGAGGACATCCGCCGCCGTCAGGAGCGGATTGGACGGTAACCCGCCTACCGCGCCATCTGCCAGTGCCCACGCTGCTGGTAGAAGCTCTGGTGGCGCACGGCGTGGAAGCGCTCGCCCGACCAGCCGCGCACCTCGACGGTGATGTCGGGCATGGCGACATGGATCAGGCCATAGCCGTTGGCGTCTTCGCGCAATCGGGTCGAACAGGCGGTCGACGCCTGCACCAGGATGCACGAGCCATGGTGGTGGCCTGCGATCAGTTCCAGATGGGCACGATGAACGTGGCCGGTCAGCACCAGATCGATGCCGCGATCGGCCAGGGTGGCGAACGGATGGCCTGATAGGGCCGTCGCCGGCGGATGATGCAGGAAGGCAACCTTGCACGCCTCGGCCGGGGCGCCTTCCAACGCCAGCTCTACCTTGTCCAGGTGGCCGGCGCGCAGCTTGCCGCTTTTCCAGCGCAGATGCCGGGTACTGTCGAGGCCGACCACCACCAATTGGTCGTCACGCCATACCGTGCTGTCGGCGTGGCCGGGCAGATGATCCTCGAACTTGGCGCGCGGGCGGAACAGCCGGCTCAGCGGGCGGTACATGGGCGCCAGGTCGTGGTTGCCCGGCACCACCAGGGCGGGGGCGGGCAGGCGGGCCAGGAAGGCGCGCGCCTCGGCGAACTGGTGCGAGCGCGCCCGCTGGGTCAAGTCGCCCGAGATGACGACCAGATCGGGCCGCCGCTCGATCAGATCGTTCAGCAGGGCTTCGACCACCGTGGCGTCGGTGCGGCCGAAATGCAGGTCGGACAGATGGGCGATGACGGGCATGGCGGTCAGCTTTGCTCGGTGGTGGACGGCATCAGCACGACCAGTGCCTTGGGGCGCAATTTGAACACCAGCGGTGAGCGCAGCACGGTGACCTCGCCGTCAAGCGACACCATGACGCGGCGCTTGCGGCTGATGACGCGCACCTCGTCGACGGCGAAGGTGTCGAGCAGCCGGTTGTAGTGCCAGGCGCCGAACAGCGCACGCAGGGCCAGCCACAACAATCCCAGCCGGGTGCTGACCTTGGCGACGTGCACCACCAACTCGCCGCTGTCCAGGGCGGCGCGGGTCAGCGGCAGCCGTTGTTCGTGCCAGGCGTTGTTGGAAATCACCAGCAACGGCGTGGTGATGGTCTTTTGCGTGCCGTTGATGGACAGGGTGACCCGGACCAGCGGATACCGGCGGAAGGCGCGCAGGGCGGCCAGCGCGAAGGCCGGCCACTTGCGCAGGCCGCCGCGCTGCATCTTGTCGCGCCGGCGCACGATCCACGGGTGCATGCCCAAGGACGCCCAGATGGCGAAGGGCAGGCCGTTGACCTCGGCCAGATCGATGCGGGCGGCATGACCTTCGGCCAGGCGCGCCGCCGCCTCGACCGGGTCGAGCGGCAGGCCGAGGTCACGCGCCAACAGGTTCAACGTCCCCAGCGGCAGGATGCCCAGCGGCCGGTCGCGCCCCAATCCGGCCAGGATGGCGGTCAGCACGGTGCCGTCGCCGCCGCCGCAGATCACGGCGTCCACATCGGCGCGCTGGGCCGCCGCCGACAGCGCGCCGGCCAGATCGCGGCGGCCGCACACGGTGACCTCGACCTGATGGCCGGCACGGCGGAACGCGGCGGTGACCGCGTCCACTGTCGCGGCCAGCGGCAGGCGGTTGAAGGTTCCGGCGGAATGATTGATGACCAGGACGAGATGCATGACGAATGACATGCGCCGAAAGGGCGCGCTGTCAACCGTTCTGCACGTGCGAGGTCATATTGAAAAAGTTCTCAGACGCAAGCATGCTCACGCCGTCGTCTTCATCCGGAAGAGAGGAAGGCGGCGAGGCTTAAATCGCCCAATGGGAGGAAGGCGTAAATGCATAACCCTTACGAGCAAAATCTCGACAAGAATCCGGCCAACTTCGTTCCGCTGACTCCCCTGCAGTTCCTTGAACGGGCAGCCTCGGTCTATCCCAAGCGCACCGCGGTCATTCATGGCGAGGTTCGTCGGAACTGGTCCGAGACCTACAAGCGTTGCCGTCAGTTGGCTTCGGCGCTGTCCAAGCGCGGCATCGGCGTCGGCGACACCGTCGCGGTGATGGGCGCCAACACCCCCGAACTTTTCGAGGCCCATTTCGGCGTGCCGATGATCGGCGCCGTGCTGAACGCGCTGAACATCCGCCTGGATGCCGAGGCGCTGGCCTTCATCCTGGAGCATGCCGAGGCCAAGGTGCTGATCACCGACCGTGAGTTCTCGGGGGTGATCAAGAAGGCGCTGGCCATGACCGGCCGCAAGCTGATCGTCATCGACATCGACGATCCCACGGTCAAGGTCGGCGAGTTGGTGGGTGAAACCACCTACGAAGCCTTCATCGCCGGCGGCGATTCCGAATACCAGTGGCGCTGGCCGGCGGACGAGTGGGACGCCATCTCGCTGAACTACACCTCGGGCACCACCGGCAATCCCAAGGGCGTGGTCTACAGCCATCGCGGCTCCTACATCAACGCCATCGGCAACGTGGTCACCTGGGGCATGAGCGGCCATCCGGTCTATCTGTGGACCCTGCCCATGTTCCATTGCAACGGCTGGTGCTTCCCGTGGACTATCACCGCCATGGCCGGCACCCATGTCTGCCTGCGCCGCGTCGACGCCGCCGGCATGTTCGCCGCCATCGCCGAGCATAAGGTCACCCATCTGTGCGGCGCCCCCATCGTCATGGGCATGCTGATCAACGCTTCCGATGCCGACCGCAAGCCGCTGCCGCACACCGTGCAGTTCATGACCGCCGCCGCGCCGCCGCCGGCCGCCGTCATCGGCCGCCTCGAGGCGCAGGGCTTCAACATCACCCACGTCTACGGCCTGACCGAAGTCTACGGCCCGAGCACCGTGTGCTCGTGGCACGACGAATGGGATGCGCTGCCGCAGGACGAACGCGCCAAGATGAAGTCGCGCCAGGGCGTGCGCTACGTCATGCAGGAAGGTCTGATGGTGGCCGACCCCGTCACGCTGGAGCCGATGCCGAAGGACGGCACCTCCATGGGCGAGGTGTTCTTCCGCGGCAACGTGGTGATGAAGGGCTACCTGAAGAACGCCAAGGCCAGCGACGAAGCCTTTTCGGGCGGCTGGTTCCATACCGGCGACCTGGGCGTGTGGCATGCCGACGGCTATATCGAGCTGAAGGACCGCTCGAAGGACATCATCATCTCGGGCGGCGAGAACATCTCGACCATCGAGGTCGAGGGCGTGCTGTTCCAGCATCCCGACGTGACCGAAGCCGCCGTTGTGGCCCGTCCCGACGAGAAATGGGGCGAAACCCCGTGCGCCTTCATCAACGTCAAGGAAGGCTCGAAGGTGACCGACAAGGAGATCATCGCCTTCTGCCGCGAGCGCCTGGCCCACTTCAAGTGCCCGCGTACGGTGGTGTTCGGTGGCTTGCCGAAAACCTCGACGGGCAAGATCCAGAAGTACGTTCTGCGCGAAATGGCGAAGAAACTGAACTGATAATCACCCGTTAGTATAAGTAATCTACGCCCGGGGGATAATCCTCCGGGCGTTTGATTTTATTAAAAATGTTTGTGTATTTGACCTTTCCGCTCATCGCTTGCTAACCTTACCCCTTGAGGGACATCAAGAGGGGGGCTTGACGTGTCAGGAGCGGTTGGGGGTGCACTGCCACTCATGCATCGGGGGTTGGCCGAGCGGCTGATCTGCCTGCATGACGAGATCAAGGGCGATGCGTCGCTGGCGTCCCTCAGCCGGATCGCCGTCGCCCTGTACGACAGCAGCACGGATCTGCTGAAAACCTTCATCCATTCCTCGGACGGCGAAAGCCCGCTCGAACACGTGGTCGCCCGCTTGTCGGACATGCCAAGCCTGCAGCAACTGGCCTGGACCGGGGCGCGCCGCACCATCAACGACCTTGCCGCCGCCGCCGCCGCCGGCCAGGAACATGCCTGCAAGCTGGTGGCCTCGGGCTACCACTCCAGCTACACCGTGCCGATCCAGCACAAGGGAACGTTCTACGGCTTCCTGTTCTTCAACTCGTTCCTGCCCAACTTCTTCGTCGCGCCGGTGCTGGCGCGGCTGCGCCCCTATGCCGACCTGATCGGACTGGCGGTCATGCGCGAGTTGGACACCGTGCGCATGATGCAGGCGGCGGTGAAGGTGATTCGCTCGGTCAGTTCGGCGCGCGACGAGGAAACCGGCTCGCACCTGGCCCGCATGGCACGCTATGCCCGCCTGGTCGCCAGCAAGGTGGCGGCGAAACGCGGCCTGTCCGACGAGTTCGTCGAATACGTCTTCCAGTTCGCGCCGCTGCATGACGTCGGCAAGGTGTCAGTGCCCGACGCCATCCTGCTCAAGCCCGGTCGGCTGACGCCCGAGGAATTCGAGGTGATGAAGACGCACGTCAACAAGGGCGTGCAGATCGTTGACCTGATGGTGCAGGATTTCGGCCTGGGCAACATGCCGTATTTCGACCTGCTGCGGAACATCGTCGCCTATCACCATGAATCGCTGGACGGTTCGGGCTATCCCTATGGCCTGGCCGGCGACGCCGTTCCCATCGAGGCGCGCATCGCCGCCGTGGCCGACGTGTTCGACGCCCTGACCTCGGAGCGGCCGTACAAGAAGGCGTGGAGCAACGAAGAGGCGCTGGAGCTGCTGCAAAGCCAGGTCGGCTCCAAGTTCGATGCCGATTGCGTCGCCGCCATGGTGGATAACCAGGACGCCATTTTGGATATCCAGTCGCGCTTCGGCGAGACCATTTTCGACTGAAGGTATGGGGCGCTTACCGGTCTTTGACGGATCATCGCAAACACGGCTATGATACGCACAATAACGAGCCTGAATGGCACGAAAACCGGGAGTTTGCTCAATGCGATCGGGGTCGGTGGGGCCGGCGAAGAAAGCTTCGCCGGGGCAGGGTTTTCGTCCGGTCCACCAGGGGCTGGCCGAGCGGCTGGCCTGTTTCCATGACGAGATCAAACGCGATTTCGACGGCATCAACCGCATCGCCATCGCCATCTACGATTCCAGCACCGACATCCTGAAATCCTTCGTCGATTCCAGCGAGGGCGATAATCCGTTCGAGCACGCGGTTGCCCGCCTGTCCGAGCTGAAGCCGCTGGCGACCCTGGCGCGGACCGGGGGGCGCCGGGTCATCAACGACCTTGCCACCCATCCCGCCGGTACGCCCGCCCATGCCAAGCGCCTGCTGTCGGCCGGCTATCTGTCCAGCTACACGGTGCCCATCTTCCACAAGGGCACCTTCCACGGCTTCATCTTCTTCAACTCGTTCCTGCCGGGCTATTTCACCCCGCCGGTGGTGCAGCGCCTGCGTCCGGTGGCCGAGGTGGTGTCGCTGCACACCATCATGGAACTGGATGCGGTGCGCATGATCCAGGCTGCGGTGCAGACCGTGCGCCAGATCAGTCGCGCCCGCGACGAAGAGACCGGCGCCCATCTGGAGCGCATGGCGCGCTATGCCCGCCTGATCGCGTTGCGGCTGGCGCCCCGGCGCGGGTTGTCGGACGAATGGGTCGAGTTCCTGTTCCAGTTCGCGCCGCTGCACGACGTCGGCAAGATCGCCGTGCCCGACCAGATCCTGTTCAAGCCCGGCCGGCTGACACCCGAGGAATTCGAGGTGATGAAGACCCATGTCGCCAAGGGCAGCGAGATCGTCGACACCATGGCGGAAACCTTCCGCATCGGCGGCGCGCCCTATGTGCGGGTGCTGCGCAACGTGGTGGCGCATCACCACGAGGCCATCGACGGTTCCGGCTATCCCTTCGGCCTGAGCGGCGAGGCGATCTCGCTGGAGGGCCGGATTACCGCCGTGGCCGACGTGTTCGACGCCCTGACCTCGGAGCGGCCGTACAAGAAGGCGTGGCCGGTGCAGCAGGCGTTCGATTTCCTGACCGAGCAAAGCGGCAAGAAGTTCGATTCCGAAGCGGTCGAAATCCTGAAAAGCAGCCATGCCGCCATTGCCGACATCCAGGGGCAGTTCACCGAAACCGTTCTCGATTGACCGAGCTTTAACCGATGGTGCGCTACACATCGTGGACCGGCAGGGGAGAGTTCTGATGCGGCGTTGCGTGACGGCGGTGATGGCGGCGGCTTTGGTGGTGGGCGCGGCGGCCTGTGCCGAGGCTGGCTCGGCGGCCGATCCGTGGGCGGCGATTCGCGTGCCGGCCGCCGGTGGCGCCCAATCGCTCGGCACGCCCGCCGCCGGCTGCATCGCGGGCGCGGTGGCGCTGCCGCTGGACGGCGAGGGCTATCAGGTGCTGCGGCCGCAACGCAACCGCTTTTGGGGCCACCCGCGCATCGTCTCGTTCATTCGCGGCCTCGGTCAAGCCGTCTCCAGTGGCGGCTACGGACCGTTTCTGGTCGGCGACATGTCGCAGCCGCGCGGCGGCCCGATGGCGTTCGGCCATGGCAGCCACCAGAACGGCCTGGACGTGGACATCTGGTTCCGCTTGCCCGGCCAGGCGCTGGACGGCGCCGAACTGGAGCGGCCCGAACCGGTGTCCATGGTCAAGGGCACCCACATCAATCCGGCCACCTGGACCGAGGCGCAGTACAAGCTGCTCAAGCTGGCGGCGTCGTCGCCCGAGGTGGAGCGCGTCTTCGTCAACCCGCCGATCAAGGCTGAAGCCTGCCGCCGCGCCAGCGGCGACCGCGCTTGGCTGTCCAAGCTGCGGCCGTGGTGGGGCCATGACGAGCATTTCCATGTGCGGCTGTCCTGTACTCCCGGCGATATCGGCTGCGTGCCGCAGGCGCCGGTGCCCGACGGCGACGGCTGCGGCGGCGAGCTGGCATCTTGGAACGCCAAGCCGGTGCTGCTGCCGGCCGAAGCCAAGGACAAGCCCAACCACCGCAACCCGGTGCTGCCGGCGGCCTGCGCCGCCATTCTGCACCAGCCGGCCGTGCTGGAAGCCGGCGCGCGCTAAGCCATCGTCCCTCGCCGGGCGCGGCGCGCGTCAGGTCTGATGCTCACCGCGCTAAGCCCCTTGCCAAACGGCGCTCAAAACGCTACATACCCGCCCACCAAACCGCACGCGGGTTCGCGGCGGCGTGTTCGCACGTCTTCCGCTTCCGGTGCCGTCCCTTGGGGCGGCCATTGCCCGCGGAGGCTCAACCGGAGAAGCAAAGGATTCTCTCCATGGCTATGCCGACCTTTACCATGCGTCAGCTCGTCGAAGCTGGTGTTCACTTCGGCCACAACACCCGTCGCTGGAACCCGAAGATGGCTCCGTTCCTCTTCGGCGTCCGTAACGGCATCCACATCATCGACCTGCAGCAGTCGGTGCCCATGCTGCACGCCGGCATGACCGCCGTCCGCAACGTGACCGCCAATGGCGGCCGCGTGCTGTTCGTCGGCACCAAGCGCGCCGCGTCGGACATCGTCGCCGACGCCGCCAAGAAGTGCGGCCAGTACTACGTCAACCATCGTTGGCTGGGCGGCATGCTCACCAACTGGAAGACCATCTCCAACTCGATCAAGCGTCTGCGTGAGCTGGACGAGCAGCTGGCCTCGGGCGCGCTGTCGCAGCTGACCAAGAAGGAACAGCTGGTCCTGTCGCGCGAGAAGGAAAAGCTGGATCGCGCCCTGGGCGGCATCAAGGACATGGGCGGCCTGCCGGACATCCTGTTCATCATCGACACCAACAAGGAGTCGCTGGCGGTTCAGGAAGCCAACAAGCTGGGCATCCCCGTGGTCGCCATCCTGGACTCCAACTCGGACCCGGCCGGCATCCAGTTCCCGATCCCCGGTAACGACGACGCCATCCGCGCCATCCAGAGCTATTGCGACCTGATGGTCGGCGCTGTGCTGGACGGCATCCAGGCCGAGATCGGCCGCTCGGGCGGCGACATCGGCGCCCAGGCCGAGGCTCCGGTCGAGGTCGTGGTTGCCGAAGAGGCTACCGGTGACGCGGCTTCGGCCGAATAACCTGCCCGTCGAGGGTTGAATGGCGGCGACATTCGTCGCCGCCATTTTCTTAAGTTGTATACGCTTCCAAAGACTTTCACGAAGAGGAAGATCCCATGGCCGAGATTACCGCTGCGCTTGTCAAGGAGCTGCGCGAGAAGACTGGCGCCGGCATGATGGACTGCAAGAAGGCGCTGAATGAAGTTGCCGGCGACATCGAAGCCGCGATCGACTGGCTGCGCACCAAGGGCCTTGCCGCCGCCGCCAAGAAGGCCGGCCGCGTCGCCGCCGAGGGCCTGGTCGGCGTTGCCGCCACCGGCACCAAGGGCGTCGCCGTCGAGGTGAACGCCGAGACCGACTTCGTTGCCCGCAACGACCAGTTCCAAGGCTTCGTCAGCAACTTCGCCCAGGTCGCCCTGGCCAAGGGTGCCGACATCGAGGCGCTGAAGGCCGCCGAGTTCCCCGGCGCCGGCAAGTCGGTGCAGGATCAGCTGACCGCCCTGATCGCCACCATCGGCGAGAACATGAACATCCGCCGCGCCGTGCGTCTGGAAGTGTCGGCCGGTGTGGTCGCTTCCTACGTCCACTCGGCCATCGCTCCCGGCCTGGGCAAGATCGGCGTGCTGGTCGCCCTGGAATCCACCGGCGACGTCGCCAAGCTGGAAGCCCTGGGCAAGCAGATCGCCATGCACGTGGCCGCCGCCAACCCGCTGTTCCTGGACAGCAGCTCTGTCGACCAGGGCGCTCTCGATCGCGAGAAGGCCGTGCTGACCGAACAGGCTCTGGCTTCCGGCAAGCCGGCCAACGTCGTCGAGAAGATGGTCGAGGGCCGTATCCGTAAGTACTACGAGGAAGTCTGCCTGCTCGACCAGGTGTTCGTGATCGACCAGGAGACCAAGATCTCCAAGGTGGTCGAGAACGCCGCCAAGGACGTCGGCGCTCCGGTCAAGCTGACCGGCTTTGCCCGCTTCGCCCTGGGCGAGGGCATCGAGAAGGAAGAGAAGGATTTCGCCGCCGAGGTCGCCGCCCAGCTGGGTGGTTGATCCGCGGTGATGTCTTCAGCCGCCGCCGGGGATCGCTGCCCCGGCGGCGGCTTTCGCCTCTCTGATGTGGAATGCGAATGTTCCATTCGGGTTCCGCATCCAACGGCCATTGCGGCCGCGGCCAAGCGCGCGGAGGCGCGCGCCCGGCGAGGGCTTGGAGCGCAGCTTTGCGTTCCAGAGAGCAGGCGAACTAGGACGCGACAGCGGGGCGGAATGGTGTATGATCGCCTCCCGGTCGCCGTTCCCAAGCGAACAGTTTCCTTCGGGTTTTCTTCCCGAACGGTCGGTCCCAGTTCATCCAAGGCTTTGAGGGCACCCATGGCCAGCGACGCCAAATTTCGCCGCGTTCTCCTGAAGATTTCGGGCGAGGGGCTGATGGGCTCCCGCGATTACGGGTTGGACCCGGAAACCGTCGACCGCATCGCCTGTGAAGTGCGTTCGGTGCGCGACCTCGGCGTCGAGGTCTGCTGCGTCGTCGGCGGCGGCAACATCTTCCGCGGCATTTCCGGTGCGGCCAAGGGCATGGAGCGCGCGGCCGCCGACAACATGGGCATGCTCGCCACCGTCATGAATGCTCTGGCGCTGCAGAACGCCATGGAGCGCATGGGCGTCGAGACCCGCGTGCAGTCGGCCATTCCCATGCCGTCGGTCTGCGAATCCTTTATCCGCCGCCGCGCCATCCGCCATCAGGAAAAGGGCAGGGTGGTGATTTTCGCCGCCGGCACCGGCAATCCCTTCTTCACCACCGACACCGCCGCTGCGCTGCGCGCCGTCGAAATGGGCTGCGATGCGCTGTTGAAGGCCAGTCAGGTGGACGGCGTCTATTCGGCCGATCCCAAGAAGGTGGCGGACGCCGTGCGCTATGACACGTTGACGTTCCACGATGTGCTGGCCCGCGATTTGGCGGTGATGGACGCTTCGGCCATCTCGCTCTGTCGCGAGAACAACGTGCCGATCGTGGTTTTCGACATGCACCAGGACGGCGCCTTCGCCGAGGTCGTTTGCGGCCGTGGGCGCTTCACGATCATCAAGGAAGGGGGTTGACCCGTGGCCGTGACCAGTTGGAGCGAACTGAAGAAGGACGTGGCTCACCGTATGGAGAACACGGTGGACGTCCTCAAGAAGGAATTCACCGGTCTGCGGACCGGCCGTGCCCATGCCAACCTGCTGGAGCCGGTGATGGTGGAGGCCTACGGCCAGCACATGCCGCTGACCCAGTGCGCCACCGTGGGCGTGCCCGAGCCGCGCATGCTGACCGTGCAGGTGTGGGACAAGAGCCAGGTCAAGGTGGTGGAAAAGGCCATCCGCGATTCCGGCCTGGGCCTTAATCCCCAGTCGGACGGCCAGATGATCCGCGTGCCGATTCCGCCGCTGAACGAAGAGCGCCGCAAGGAGCTGCAGAAGGTGGCCGGCAAGTATGCCGAGCAGGCTCGCGTCGCCGTGCGCAACGTGCGCCGCGACGGCATGGACACGCTGAAGAAGCTGGAAAAGGACGGCCACATCTCGGAAGACGAGACCAAGAAGCACGAGAAGGAAGTGCAGGCCCTGACCGACGATACCGTGAAGCGGATCGACGAGACCTTGGCCAATAAGGAAAAGGAAATCCTTCAGGTCTGATGGAGATGGAAACCGCCGCCACCTCTTGCGCCGAGCCGCCGGCTCCGCCCGCGCACGTCGCCATCATCATGGATGGCAACGGGCGCTGGGCGAAGGCGCGCGGCCTGCCGCGCACCGCCGGCCACAAGCGTGGCGCCGAGGCGGTGCGGCGGACGGTGGAGTGCGCGCGCGAGCTAGGGATTTCCTATCTCACCCTCTATGCCTTTTCCGCCGAGAACTGGAAGCGTCCGCAGGGCGAAGTCACCGACCTGATGGGCCTGTTGCGCCTGTACCTGCGCAACGAGGTCAAGACGCTGCATAAGAACGGCATCCGCCTGAAGATCATCGGCGACCGCTCGCGGCTGGGGAGCGACATCGTCGCCCTGATCGAGGAATCCGAAGCCAAGACCGCCGCCAATGTGGCGATGACCCTGGTGCTGGCGCTGTCCTATGGCGGTCGCCAAGAAATCCTCAGCGCCGCCCAGAGCCTGGCCGCCGACGTGGCCGCCGGGCGGCTTGCGCCCGACGATATCGACGAAGAGGCGCTGTCCGGCCGGCTGTTCACCGCCGGCATGCCCGATCCCGATCTGATCATTCGCACGTCGGGGGAACAGCGGATTTCCAATTTCCTGCTGTGGCAGTGCGCCTATGCCGAACTGGTGTTCCTGGACGTGCTGTGGCCGGATTTCGGCCGCGACGACCTGACCGCCGCCATCCGCGACTTCCACGGCCGCGAGCGCCGCTTCGGCGCTTCGGGCGGCTGATCCGTGCTCGTCGCCCGCATCCTTTCCGCCCTGGTCATGGCTCCGCCGGCATTGGCCGCCGTTTGGTTCGGCGGCTATGCCTTTGCCGCCTTGGTGGTAATCGCCGTCGCCATCATGTGTTGGGAATGGGACACCATTGTCACCAAGCGCTTCGGCTGGTCTGGCCGACTGTCCGCCCTGGGCGCCGTAATCGCCGCCGGGCTGGCGGTGGAACAGCCGATGGCGGCGCTGGTGGTCGTGCTGGGTTCGGCCGTGGCCGCCGCTGCGGTGGCGCCGGGGCAGGGGGAGCGTCCCCGCTTGTGGGCCGGACTGGGGCCGCTTTACGCCGGATTGCCGGCGGTGGCGCTGATCTGGCTGCGCGGCGACGGCGTCGTCGGCCGCGAAACCATGATTTGGCTGATGCTGCTGGTGTGGGCCACCGATATCGGTGCCTATGCCGCTGGCCGCACCATTGGCGGGCCGTTGCTGTTGCCGGCGGTCAGTCCCAAGAAGACCTGGGCCGGGTTGATCGGCGGCATGGTGTCGGCCGGGCTGGTCGGCCTTGCCACCGGCGTGGTGTTGGCGCTGCCGCACCCGCTGGCGCTCGCCGTGGGCAGCGGTGTTCTCGCCGTGGTGGCGCAGGCTGGCGATCTGATGGAAAGCTGGATCAAGCGCCGTTGGAACGTCAAGGATTCCAGCAATATCATTCCCGGCCATGGCGGTGTGCTCGACCGGGTCGACGGCCTGCTGGCGGCCGCCTTGGCGGTGGCGTTCGCCTCGCTGGCCAGCGGCATGGCGGTACTTCAGTGGTAGTGACGGAGGAATGATGACCGGCGCGCTGGACGTGGATGGCCGTCGCGGTATCACCATTCTCGGGTCCACCGGATCCATCGGCTGCAATACGGTCGAGTTGGTGGAGGCGCGGCCCGATCTGTACCGGGTCGAGGCGCTGACCGCCAACAGCCGGGTCGAGATCCTGGCCGACCAGGCTCGGCGGTTGAAGCCGCGTTTGGCCGTGGTCGCCGACGAATCCGCCTATGGCGCGCTCAAGGATGCCCTGGCCGGCACCGGCATCGCCGTGGCTGCCGGCGCCAAGGCGGTGGTCGAGGCGGCCCAGATGCCGGCCGAGTGGGTGATGGCCTCCATCGTCGGCGCCGCCGGTCTGGCGCCCACGCTGGCGGCGGTGCGGCGCGGTGCGTTCATCGGCCTTGCCAACAAGGAATGCCTGGTCTGTGCCGGTGCGCTGATGACCGCCGAGGTGGTCGCCTGCGGCGCCACCCTGCTGCCGGTCGATTCCGAACATTCGGCCATCTTCCAGGTGCTGGACGCCAGCCAGCCCGAAGCGGTGGAAAAGATCGTGCTGACCGCCTCGGGCGGGCCGTTTCGGCAGCGTTCGCTGGCCGAGATGGCGGCGATGACGCCCGAGCAGGCGGTCGCCCATCCCAACTGGTCCATGGGCGCCAAGATTTCTGTCGATTCCGCCTCGATGATGAACAAGGGGCTGGAACTGATCGAGGCCCACCACCTGTTCGCCATGCCCGAGCAGCGCATCGACATCGTCGTCCATCCGCAATCGGTCATCCATTCCATGGTGTCCTATGTGGACGGCTCGGTGCTGGCCCAGTTGGGAAGCCCGGACATGCGCACGCCCATCGCCTATGCGCTGGGCTGGCCCAAGCGTATCCAGGCTCCGTCGCCACGCCTGGACCTGGCCGCCATCGGCCAATTGACCTTCGAAGCGCCCGATCCCGAGCGCTTCCCCGCGCTGCGTCTGGCACGCGCCGCCTTGCAAAGCGGCGGGTCCGCACCTACTGTCTTGAACGCCGCCAACGAAGTGGCCGTGCAAGCGTTCCTGACGCGGCGGATCGGTTTCCTCGACATCGCCCGCGTGGTCGAGCGGACGCTGGAAACCGTCGATCCCGTACCCCCGTCCTCCATCGACGACGTGCTGGCTCAGGATCAACTGGCGCGGGGCTGTGCCCAGGGCATCATCGAGCAGCGCAGCCGAGGCTGACGCGGCCATAGATAACGGACGGACATGGAATTCCTCGCTGGTATCTGGAACTACGTTGTCGTCTTTCTCCTTATCCTGACCGTCGTGGTCTTCGTCCACGAGGCCGGCCATTTCATGGTCGCCCGCTGGAACGGGGTCAAGGTTGACGTCTTTTCCATCGGCTTCGGCCCCGAGGTGTGGGGGTGGACCGCCAAGTCGGGCACGCGCTGGCGCCTCAGCCTGCTGCCGCTGGGCGGCTATGTGAAGATGTTTGGCGATGCCGACGCCGCATCGGCGCTGGGCGACGACCGCCCGATGACCGAGGCGGAGAAGGCGGGCAGCTTCCGCCACAAGCGCGTCGGCCAGCGCGCCGCCATCGTCTTCGCCGGCCCCGCCGCCAATTTCGTCTTTGCCATCATCGGCCTGACCATCATGTTCATGGTGCTGGGCCAGCAGGTCACCGAACCGGTGGTCGGCATGGTGCAGGCCGGCATGCCGGCGGAAAGCGCCGGGTTGAAGGCGGGCGACCGCGTGGTGTCGATCAACGGCAGCGCCATCGACCGCTTTCAGGACATCCAGCGCATCGTCCGCCTTGAAATCGAACACCCGCTGTCCATCGAGGTCGAGCGCGGCGGCGAGCGCGTGACCGTGGTGGCCACGCCGCGCATCGTCGAGCGCAAGGGCTTGTTCGGCGACATGGAAAAAGTGCCGATCCTGGGCATCGCCGTCGATGGCTCGCATACTCGGATCGTTCAGCATGGACCGGTCAGCGCCCTTGGCGTCGCCTTGCGCGAAACCGAAACCATGGTCACGTCGACCTTTGTCGGCATTGGTCAGATGATCAGCGGGACCCGTGATAGTGATGAATTGGGCGGTCCCATTCGTATTGCCAAAGGAGCCGGTGAAGCGGCACAGGGTGGTTTCGCCAGTGTGGCGTTCTACACCATCCTGCTTTCCCTTAACCTTGGATTAATAAATTTGTTCCCCATCCCTGTTCTGGATGGTGGACATCTTGTCTTTTATGCTTTCGAAGCCATCCTTGGTAGGCCGCTGGGGGAGAAAGCACAAGAATATGGTTTCCGAATCGGCCTGTTTCTGGTATTGGCCTTGATGGTCTTTGCCACGCGGAATGATATCGTGTCACTTCCGGTGTGGGACATGGTGAAGCGTTTGCTTTCCTGAACTGAAACGCTTCGCGACCAGTGGCCGGACGTGACGAGGGGGCCTTGATGAGTTTCGTGCGTAGGACTGCTGTGGTGGTCTGTATGCTGGCCGCGGCGGCGCCGGCTCTTGCCCAGGACGCATCGCGCGTTCGTCAGATCGTGGTGCAGGGAACCCAGCGCATCGAGATCGAGACCGTCAAGTCCTACATGGCGATCAGCGAAGGCGATCCCTATGATGCCGACCGGGTCGATCGCTCGCTGAAGACGCTGTACAACACCGGCCTGTTCGCCGACGTCGCCATTCGCCGCGAAGGCGACGTGGTGCTGGTGCGCGTGGTGGAAAACCCCATCATCAACCGCATCGCGTTCGAGGGCAACAAGCGCATCAAGGAAGAGGAACTGACCCAGGAGACGCAGTTGCGGCCCCGCGTGGTCTATACCCGCACCAAGGTGCAAAGCGACGTCAAGCGTATCCTCGACCTCTATCGCCGCAACGGCCGCTTCGGCGCCACCGTCGAACCCAAGATCATCCAGTTGGAGCAGAACCGCGTCGATCTGGTGTTCGAGATCAACGAGGGCGAACCCACTTACGTCAAGCGCATCAACTTCGTCGGCAATCACAAGTACGGCGATTCCCGCCTGCGTGAAGTGCTGATGACCAAGGAGGAGCGCTGGTATCGCTTCTTCTCGAGCGACGACACCTATGATCCCGACCGCGTCACCTACGACCGCGAATTGCTGCGCCGCTACTACCTGAAGCACGGCTATGCCGATTTCCGCGTGGTGTCCGCGGTGGCGGAACTGACGCCGGATCGTCAGGGTTTCTTCATCACCTTCACGGTGGACGAGGGCGAGCGCTACAAGTTCGGCACGTCCGAGATCAACGCCAGCATCAAGGATCTGAACGCGGACGAACTCAAGCCGCTGCTGGTTTCCCAGCAGGGCGATTGGTACAACGCCGATCAGGTCGAGGATATCGTCCAGAAGCTGACCGACGCGTTGGGCACCCGCGGTTACGCGTTCGTTGATGTCAAGCCGCAGATCAATCGCGATCGCGACAACAAGGTGATCAATATCACCTATGACATCCAGGAAGGCCCGCGCGTCTATGTCGAGCGCATCGACATTTCCGGTAACGTGCGCACCCTGGACAAGGTCATCCGCCGCGAGTTCAAGCTGGTGGAAGGCGATGCCTTCAACACCGCCAAGCTGCGCCGTTCGCGCCAGCGCGTGAAGGATCTCAACTTCTTCGAGAAGGCCGAGGTCACCAACGTTCCGTCCGAAACCGCGCCCGACCGCACCGTCATCAAGGTCGACGTGCAGGAGAAGTCGACCGGCGAAGTGTCGTTCGGCGTCGGTTGGTCCACCAGCTCCGGCCCGCTGGTCGAAGCCTCGATCCGCGAGCGCAACCTGCTGGGACGCGGCCAGGACGTGCGCCTGAGCGGTTCGGTTGGCACCAAGCAGAACCAGGCGATCTTCTCGTTCACCGAGCCGTACTTCCTGGATCGCCAACTGGCTGCCGGCTTCGATGCCTTCGCGACCACGCGCAAGCAGCAGACCGAAAGCTCCTACGACGCGACCTCTGCCGGCGTCTCGCTGCGCGCGGGCTATCAAATCCAGGACGCCTTGCGTCAGGATTTGAAGTACACCCTAAAGCAGGACAAGATCAGCAACGTCGACAGCAGCGCCTCACGCTACGTCAAGGAGCAGGAAGGCACCGCCACCCTGTCGTCCATCCAGCAAACCCTGCTGTGGGACCAGCGCGACTCCAAGATCGATCCGACCGAGGGTTATTTCATTCGTCTGAACAACGAATACGCCGGCTTGGGCGGCTCGCAGAACTTCGTGCGCAACAACCTTACCGGCGGGCAGTATTTCCCGTTGGCCGAGCAGGTGGTCCTTGGCGTGACCGCGACCGCCGGCGTCATCACCGGTCTTGGCGACGAGAAGATTCGCATCAACGAGCGCTACTTCCTGGGTGGCGACAACCTGCGCGGCTTCGCCAGCGCCGGTGTCAGCCCGCGCGACAAGAGCACCGGCGACGCGCTGGGTGGCCTGTGGCAGTATTCCGGTTCGGCCCAGGTCAAGTTCCCGCTTGGTCTGCCCGACGAATTGGGCTTCGGCGGCCAGGTCTTCACCGATTTCGGCTCCATCGGCAACACCGAGAACTACAATACCAGCGACATCCAGCAATCCAGCTCGATCCGCGTCTCGGTCGGTACCGGCGTGTCGTGGAAGTCGCCCATGGGACCGGTGGCGGTGGATCTCGGCTTCCCGATCAAGAAGGAATCCTTCGATAAGACCGAGCTGTTCCGCTTCAACTTCGGCACGAGGTTCTAGCATGGGCGCCAGGATGGGCGCCCGCCTAGGGCGGGCCGTCCTTGCCATTCAATTGGCCTTTGCGGTTCCCGCCTTGGCCGAGACGGCGCCGGCCAAGCTACCGGTTCCGACCGTCATGGTGGTCGATGTTCAGGCGGCGCTGCAGCAATCGCTGGCGGCCAAGGGGTTGCGCAGCCAGCGTGACCAGTACCTGCAGGGATTCCAGGCCGAGCTGGACAAGAACCGTGCGGCGCTGAAGGACATCGAGAACGATCTGGTCAAACAGAAGAGCGCCATGGCGCCCGAAATCTGGCAGCAGAAGGCGCGCTCGTTCGAGCAGCAGGTCTACGAATTCAATCAGCGTTTCCAGCGCAACAACCAGGCGGTGGACAAATCGTTCCGCACCGGCATGGGCGAGCTGTCCGATGCGCTGGCGCAGGTCACCGAGGAATTGGCGGGAGAGTTGGGGGCCAATCTCGTTCTGCCCAAGTCGCAGATTTTCCTGCATGATCCGCGTATGGAAGTGACCCAGCAGGTCATCGAGCGACTGAACAAGAAATTCCCGACCGTGAATTTCCCCGCCCCGACAGTCGAAGGCGATAGTACGCCGCGGATTCCGCTTCCGGCCAAGAAGAAGTAAATCATGGCAGATTCCCGTTTCTTTTCCGTCGCCGGTCCCTTCACCCTGGCGCGTCTGGCTGAAATTTCCGGTGCCGAGCTTGCCGCCGCCGGTGCCGATCCCGCCATGGAGGTTGCCGACGTCGCGGCGCTGGACCAGGCGGGCGCCACCGACATCAGTTTCCTCGACAATCGCAAGTACCTTGCCGCCTTCCAGGCCAGCAAGGCCGGCGCCGCCATCGTTCATCCCGATCTGGCTGACCGCGCCCCGGCCGGCATGGCCCTGTTGCTGTCCAAGGACCCCTATCGCGCCTATGCCAAGGTGGCGCAGAGCTTTTATCCCCGCCCGGCGGTGACGCCGTGGGTGGCGCCTACCGCCTATGCCGATCCCAGCGCCAAGGTGGGCGAGGGTTGCCGCCTGGACTACGGCGCCGTCGTCGGCGCCCGCGCCGAGATCGGCGCCCGCTGCCACATCGGCGCCAATGCGGTGATCGGCGATGGCGTGGTGCTGGGCGACGACTGCATCATCGGCGCCAACGCAACCGTGCAGTTCGCGCTGATCGGCCGCAACGTTTACATCTATCCCGGCGCCCGCATCGGCCAGGACGGCTTCGGCTTCGCCATGGGGCCGCAGGGGCATCTCAAGGTGCCTCAGTTGGGCCGCGTGGTCATCGGCGACAACGTCGAAATCGGTGCCAACACCACCATCGACCGGGGTGCCGGCCCGGATACCGTGATCGGCGCCGGAAGCATGATTGATAATCTGGTCCAGATTGGGCACAACGTCCAACTGGGGCGGGGCTGTGTGATCGTCGCCCAGGCTGGTATTTCCGGTTCGACGAAGTTGGGGGACTTCGTCGCCGCCGGTGGCCAGGCCGGTCTGGCGGGGCACCTGACTATCGGCTCTGGCGCGCGGATCGCCGCCCAGTCCGGTGTCGCTAAGAATATCGGCCCCGGCGAGACCGTGGGCGGTACGCCGGCGGTGCCGCAGATGGATTGGCTGCGGCAATCGGCGGCGCTGAACAAGCTGATTCGGCGCAAGGGATAAGCTGACAACCGAAGCCGGCGACAGGCTTCGTGAGGCGGAGAGGGCAAGGACAAAGATGACAGTGGTGAACGAGGCGGGTAAGGATATCGATATCAACCGGATCATGCAGATGATCCCGCATCGGTATCCGTTCCTCATGGTGGACAAGGTGGTCAACGTGATGCCGGGCGAAAGCGCCGTCGGCGTCAAGAACGTGACCATCAACGAACCCTTCTTCCAGGGCCATTTCCCGCAGCGCCCGGTCATGCCCGGCGTGTTGATCATCGAAGCCATGGCGCAGACCTCGGCGGTGCTGGTGGTCGAAACCCTGGGGCCGGCCGCCGAAGGCAAGCTGGTCTATTTCATGAGCGTTGATTCCGCTCGCTTCCGCAAGCCGGTCGGCCCTGGCGACACCCTGACCATCCACGTGGTCAAGGAGCGCTCGCGCGGCAACGTGTGGAAGTTCCGTGCCGAGGCCAAGGTCGGCGAGACCCTGATGGCCGAAGCGACCTATGCCGCCATGATTCTGGACGACTGATGCCCAATATTCATCCTACCGCCATCGTCGACCCCAAGGCGCGTATCGCCGATTCCGCCACCGTCGGCCCGCTGTGCGTGGTCGGTGCCGACGTCGAGTTGGGCGAGAACGTCGAACTGCTGTCCCATGTGGTGGTCGCCGGCATCACCACCGTGGGTGACGGCACCCGCATCTTCCCGTTCGCCTCGATCGGCCACCAGCCGCAGGATTTGAAGTACAAGGGCGAGCCGTCGACCCTGACCATCGGCAAGAACTGTCAGGTCCGCGAGCACGTCACCATGAATCCCGGCACCGAGGGTGGCGGCATGGCGACGCGGGTGGGCGACAATTGCCTGTTCATGGCCAGCGCCCATGTCGCCCATGACTGCATCCTCGGCAACAACGTCATCATGGCCAACAACGCCACCCTGGCGGGCCATGTGGTGGTCGGCGACTTCGCCTTCCTGGGCGGCCTGTCGGCGGTGCACCAGTTCGTGCGCATCGGCAAGCACGCCATGATCGGCGGCATGTCGGGTGTCGAGGCCGACGTCATCCCCTTCGGTACCGTGATCGGCAACCGCGCCCATCTCAACGGCCTGAACATCGTCGGGCTGAAGCGCCGCGGCTTCTCGCGCGAGGACATCCACACCCTGCGCAACGCCTATCGCATGCTGTTCGCCCCCGAGGGCACCCTGCAGGAGCGCGTCGACGACGTGGCCGAGCAGTACAAGGACAGCGTCGCGGTGATGGAGGTGATCGAGTTCATCCGCGCTGGTTCGTCGCGTCAGTTGTGCACGCCCGGCTTCCAGGATGACAAGTAAACTGGGCATCGTGGCCGGTGGCGGCGAGTTCCCTGGACTCGCCATCGCCGCCTGCCGCGCCCAGAACCGCCCCTTCCATGTGCTGGCGCTGACCGGTCACGCCGACCCCGCCGTCATCGGCGACGCCCCGGCCGACTGGATCCGCTTGGGCGAAGCTGGCAGCGGCTTTCAAAAGTTGAAGCAGGTCGGCGTGGCCGAGGTCGTGATGATCGGCCCGGTGCGCCGTCCCAGCTTGCGCGAACTCGCTCCCGATTTCCGAACCACCAAATTCTTCGCCAAGGTCGGCCTTAAGGCACTGGGCGACGACGGCTTGTTGCGTGCGGTGGCACGCGAGTTCGAAGAGGAGGGCTTTCGTCTGGTCGGCATCGACGACGTGCTGGCCGATTGCCTGGCGGTCGCCGGTCTTTACGGCACGCTGGCGCCCGACGAGCAGGCCGAGGCCGACATCCGTCGGGGGATCGAGGTTGCCACCGCCCTGGGGGCGATCGACGTCGGTCAGGCGGCGGTGGTGCAACAGGGCATTGTGCTGGGAGTCGAGGCGATCGAAGGCACCGACCGCCTGATCCGCCGCTGCGGCGAACTGCGCCGCGACGGTCTCGGCGGCGTTCTGGTCAAGGTGCGCAAGCCGGGTCAGGACCGCCGGCTCGATCTGCCCACCATCGGCGTCAACACCCTGCGCGAAGCCGCCGCCGCCGGTTTGCGCGGCATCGCGGTCGAGGCTGGTGGCGCCCTGGTGTTGGGTCGCGAGGCCCTGGCCGCCGCCGCTGACGAACTCGGGCTGTTCGTCGTGGGCGTGGAACCGCCATGCTGATCTATGTCATCGCCGGCGAGCCTTCGGGCGATCTGCTTGGCGGCCGGCTGATGGCCGGGCTGAAGGCGCGGACCGGCGGTGAGGTCAGCTTCGCCGGCATCGGCGGCGAAACCATGCGGGCCGAGGGGCTGGACAGCCTGTTTCCCATGGCCGAGCTGACCGTGATGGGGCTGGTCGAGGTGCTGCCGCGCATCCCGCGCATCTTGCGCCGCGTGCGCGAGACCTTGGCGGATATCGAGGCCCAACGGCCTGACGCCATCGTCACCATCGATTCGTGGGGCTTCACCGGCCGAATTCAAAAGGGCTGCCAGCAGCGCTTTCCCGACCTGCCGCGCATCCATTACGTCGCCCCCATGGTGTGGGCGTGGAAGCCGGAGCGCACCAAGAAGCTGGCCGCCGTGTTGGACTTGCTGATGACGCTGCTGCCGTTCGAACCGGAATGGTTCGAAAAGGACGGCCTGCGCTCGGTTCATGTCGGCCACCCGGTGATCGAAAGCGGAGCGGAGCGGGGCGACGGCGCCGCCTTCCGCGCACGCCATGGCATCGCGCCCGACGCCCAGGTGCTGGTGGTGCTGCCCGGCAGCCGCCAATCGGAAACCGGCCGCTTGCTGCCGGTCTTCGCCGAGACATTGGCGCGGCTGGCGCACAGCCATCCCGATCTGGTGGTGGTGGCGCCGACGGTGGAAACCGTGGCCGACAAGGTGACCGCCGCCGCCGCGACCTGGCCGTTGCGCACCATCGTGGTGGAAAATCGCGGGGAGAAATACGACGCCTTCGCCGCCGGCACCGCCGCTCTGGCGGCATCGGGCACGGTGGCGCTGGAACTGGCCTTGGCAGGACTGCCCACCGTCATCACCTACAGGGTGGCGCCGCTGACCGCGTTCGTCGCCACCCGTTTCATGGGCCTGAAGATCAAATGGGCGACGCTGGTCAACATGGTGCTGGATCGGGCGGTCATGCCGGAATTCCTGCAGCACGACTGCCGGGCCGAACGCATCGCCCCGGCATTGGCGGCGCTGCTGGACGATGCCGGCCTCCGCGCCGCTCGCCGCGCCGACATGGCCGAGGGCATGGTGCGATTGGGCTATGGTGGCCCCAGCCCCAGTGACCGCGCCGCCGCGACCGTTCTGGACATCATCGCCGAAAGGAAAAAGCCATGAGCTGGCGCATGCTTCATACCATGATCCGGGTCGGCAACCTGGATCGCTCCCTCGACTTCTACACCCGTCTGCTCGGCATGAGCCTGCTGCGCCGCCAGGATTATCCCGAGGGCCGTTTCACCCTGGCCTTCGTCGGCTATGGCACCGAGGCGGACAATGCGGTGATCGAGCTGACCCATAATTGGGACACCGAATCCTATGAGTTGGGCAACGGGTTCGGCCACATCGCGCTGGGCGTGCCCGACATCTATGGCGCCTGCGACCTGCTGGCCGCCAACGGCGCCAAGATCACCCGCGCGCCGGGGCCGATGAAGCACGGTACCACCGTGATCGCCTTCATCGAGGACCCCGACGGCTATAAGATCGAGTTGATTCAGGCCAAGGGGTGACCATGGCGTTGGAAGTGCTCACCGCCGGCGAAGCGTCCGAACGTCCGCCGTTGCTGTTCGTCCACGGCTCGTTCTGCGGGGCGTGGGTGTGGGCCGAGCATTTCCTGCCTTATTTCGCCGCCGCCGGATGGCAATGCGCGGCGGTGTCGCTGCGCTGCCATGGCGGCAGCGGCGGGCGCGAGGCGTTGGACGGCTGCAGCCTGGGCGATTACGTCGCCGACGTGCTGGAGGCGGCCAAGGGCCTTGGGCGGCCGCCGGTGCTGATCGGCCATTCCCTTGGCGGCATGATCGCCCAACGGGCCGCCTGCCGCTCGCGGGTCGCCGGTCTGGCGCTGCTGGCTTCGGTCGGGCCGGGCGGCATCGGCTCGGCCTTCACCCATATGTCGCTGCGCCATCCCGATCTGCTGTGGCAGTTGGGCCGCCTGCAAACCGTGGGACCCGAGGGCGTCGATTACGAGGTGGTGCGGCGCGGCCTGTTTTCGGAGGATTTTCCGCTGGAGCAGGCGCTTGCCTTCGTGCCGCGCTTCCAGCGTGAAAGCCAGCGCGCCGCCAACGAACTGCTGATGCCGCAATGGTTTCACCTGATGCCGCGCCCGTCCGTTCCCGCCCTGGTGCTGGGCGGCAGTCGCGATGCCTTCATCCCCTACGGCGACCTGGCCCTGGCCGCGACCTATTGGGCGGCCGAGATGAAGGTCCTGGACGGCCTGCCCCATGTCATGATGCTGGATAGCATGTGGGAGAAGGCCGCCCAGACCCTGGCGGATTGGCTGGAGCGTCGAGCGTTAACTTAGACGCATGGCGGCGACCAGCGGCCATTGAGGTCGCGGCCAAGCGCGCGGAGGCGCGCGCCCGGCGAGGGGCCTAAAGCTAAACCGCCACTTCCGCTGACAGCGCCGCTTCGGCTTCTTCCAGCCAAGCGGGCAGGGCGGCGCGGGCGCGGTCGCTGTACAGCTTCTTGCGATCACGGCCCTTGACCCGCTTGCCGCGCTCGTCGCGCTCGGGCGGCGGCGGGAACAAGCCGAAATTGATGTTCATCGGCTGATAGGTTTCCTCGGCACCGCCACCGGTGACGTGGTCGAGCATGGCGCCCAGCGCGGTGACCGCCGGCGGTGCCGGCAGTTCGCGGCCCAGACGCTGGGCGGCGGCGAACTTGCCGGCCAGCAGGCCGATGGCGGTGCTCTCCACATATCCCTCGCAGCCGGTGATTTGGCCGGCCAGACGCAGACGCGGCTGTGCCTTCAGCGTGAGGTCGCGGCCCAGCACGCGTGGGCCGTTGACGAAGGTGTTGCGGTGGACGCCGCCCAGGCGGGCGAACTCGGCGTTCTCCAGGCCGGGGATCATGCGGAAGATGCGGGTCTGCTCGCCATGGCGCAGCTTGGTCTGGAAGCCGACCATGTTGTAGAGCGTGCCCAGGGTGTTGTCCTGGCGCAACTGGATCACCGCATAGGGCTTGGGGCCGTGCGGATTGGTCAGGCCGACCGGCTTGCCCGGGCCGAAGGCCAGGGTTTCGCGGCCGCGCTCGGCCATCACTTCGATGGGCAGGCAGCCCTCGAAATAGGGCACGTCCTTTTCCCAGTCGTGGAACGGCACCTTCTCGCCGGCCAGCAGGGCGTCGATGAAGGCGTAGTACTCGTCCTTGCTGAGCGGGCAGTTGATGTAGTCCGAGCCTTCGCCCTTGTCGTAGCGCGACTGGAACCACGCCTTGGAAAAATCGATGCTGTCCTTGTGGATGATCGGGGCGATGGCGTCGAAGAACGACAGCGATGCCTCTCCGGTCAGCGCGCGGATGGCTTCGGCCAGCGGCGGCGAGGTCAGCGGACCGGTGGCGACCACCACCGAATCCCAGTCCTCGGGCGGCAGGCCGGCGATTTCCTCGCGCACGATGGTGATGTTGGAGTGCGCCGCCAACTCGCGTTCGATCATGGCGGAAAAGCCGTCGCGATCCACCGCCAGGGCGCCACCGGCCGGCACCTTGCAGGCATCGGCGACACGCAGGATCAGCGAGCCGGCGCGGCGCAGTTCCTCGTGAAGCAGGCCGACGGCATTATAGTCGGCGTCATCCGAGCGCAACGAGTTCGAGCAGACCAACTCGGCCAGGCCATGGGTCTGGTGGGCCGGGGTGGTGCGGTGAGGGCGCATCTCGTGCAGGACCACGGGAACGCCGGAACGGGCGAGCTGCCAGGCGGCTTCACAGCCGGCCAGCCCGCCGCCAATGACATGGACGGTGCGGATCATGGCCCAGGAGATAAGCTGTGCCGTTGCGCCTGTCCAGTAACTTACTTGACGCCCTCACGGCGCCGTCACCATTTGCAGGCATCATGCCCATCAGCCCGCCTTGCATTCCCGGCTTCGACGTGGCCGTCAGCGCGCGGCCGCGCCGATCCGGCGGTGGCGACTATCACGCGGTGTTCACGCCGCCCGGCGGCGCCAGCATGGCGGTGGCGGTCGGCGACGTGGCCGGACATGACCCTCTGGCCGCCCATCTGATGGCCATCGCCGGCCATCTGCTGCACCGCCACGCCATGCTGCCCGGCCGCCTGGGCGAGGTGATGACGAGTGTCAACCGCAGCTTGACGCCGCACATGCGGGCCGGCCGCTTCATGACCCTGTTCCTGGCGGTGATGGTGGCGGAACGCCAATCGGTCCATTGGGTCAGCGCCGGCCACGCGCCGGTGCTGGCCTATGACCCGGTGCAGGATCGCTTCGGCGACGTGCCGGGCCACGACATTCCGTTGGGCATCGACGCCGCCTGGCAGTATCGCGAGTTGTGCCACAGCGGCTGGTCGTGCGGCGCCTTGCTGGTGGTGGGCACCGACGGCGTGTGGGAAGCCCGCGACCCCACCGGCGCCATGTACGGCAAGACGCGGCTGATGGAGCGAATTCATGCTGCGCGTTCGCACTCTGCCGCTGCCATCGTGTCCGCGGTCGAGGCCGACGTCGAGGCGTTCCGCCACGGCCGCCCGGCCGATGACGACGCCACCCTGCTGGTGGTCAAGGCGGCATAGGGGTGTCGCAAAAACTATGACGGAAGGCCATTTCTTCCCGCTGCGGGTTGGGGTATAAGCAAGCACCGCCAGCCACCCTATCGAGTGGGAAAATACTACCATGGCCAAGAAATATTACGTCGTGGGCGGCGAATACGCCGACACCGATTTCACCCAGATCGCCCCCGGGCACAAAGAGGACCGCTTCGGTCCGTTCGACGAGCACGAAGCGCATGTGTGCTGGCGCGCTCTGACCGGCAAGAGCGTCGACAACGCCATGTGCCGCTATTTCATCCGCTCGGACGACGAAAGCCTGAGCGACGAGGAATGGTACGTGGTGGGCGGCGAGTTCGCCGACACCTCGTTCGACGTCATCGCCCCCGGCAAGTCGCTGGAAAGCTATGGCCCGTTCTCGCGTCAGGATGCGCTGAACACCTGGCGCGCATTGACCGGCAAGACCGTCGATAACGCCATGATCCGCTACGATTTGTGCTCGGCCACCGAGCTGCTGTCGCGCAAGGCGGATTGAGTTTCCGGCACGGGCCTCCATCCGCGAGGCCCGTCACCCCGGCCGTTCCACCAGCATGGGGCGGATCAGGCCGAAGAACACGGCGGGTGCGCCGGTTCCTTCGTACATCCAGCCCACATGGGCGCCACAGCCCCGGCACAGGGCGATGCGCCAGGTGAAGTCCTTGAACCAACTGAATTGGTCCGAGGCATTGCCGACCGCCACCGCACCGGGGGCGTCGCTGAAACAGACGATACGGAACAGGATGCCGGCGGGATTGAACACCATGTGTTCGTGGTCGCCGTTCATGCGGATGCCGAAGCGTCCCCGCGTCATGAAGGCGCCGCACCGGGCGCAGTAAAACGCGACGCCGTCCGACCGCTCGTCCACATGGGTGTGCGTGACGAGGTCGACGGCGTCGCGTGGCATGGCTATTCGGTCCGCTGGATCAGGTGATAGCCGAACGAGGTCTCGATCACGCCGGACACCTGGCCCGGCTGCAGGGCGAAGGCGGCCTCGTCGAATTCAGGCACCATCGCGCCGCGCGGGAACTTGCCCAGGTCGCCGCCTTCCTCGCCCGAGGGGCAGTCGGAATTCTTGCGCGCCAGCTCGGCGAAATCAGCGCCGCCGGCGATCTCGGCCGCCAGCGCGTTGATGCTGTCCAGGGCTTCGGCCTTGGTGCGGCTGGCGGTGGAGCGCATGGACCCCTTGTACATGAGCAGAATGTGCGAGGCGCGGATTTGCGACGCCATGGAAATCTCCCAACAACAGATGATTAACGACGCGGCGACCATAACAGCCCACGGGGGAGGGCTGTCGAATCCAAATTATCCGGCCAGCAGGTGGATCAGGATGGCGGCGGTGACCGAGACGTTGAGCGACTGGACGCGGCCGGAGCCGGGCAGGGTGGCGACCTCTTCGCAGGCGGCCAGGGTCTCTGGCGGCAGGCCGTCTTCCTCGTTGCCCAGCACGATGGCGAGCGGGCGGTCGCCCTTGGCCAGCACCTGACCCAGCGGCCGATGGGCGCCCAGCGCGGTGCCGACGACGCGATAGAACGGGCGCAGGCGCTTCAATTCCACCGCCAGGTTGCGCACCCGCACCACCTCGACCCATTCCAGCCCGCCTTCAGCGACGCGGAACGCCGCTTCGCTGGGCACCGCCTGGCCGGGGTGGTCGGACACCAGCAGGCGTTCCAGGCCGAAGAAGGCCATGGTGCGGGCGATGGCGCCCAGATTATGCGGGTTGCCGACGCCGTCCAGGATGACCAGCGGCTGGCCGGCCTTGGCCCACAGCTTGGCCGCCTCGGCGTCAAAGTCCGGCACCGGCTTGGGCAGCGTTACCGCCAGGATGCCGCCATGCAGCGGGGTGCCGGCGACTTTCGTCAACTCCTCGGTTGACACATGGCGGAAGGGCTTGCGTGCCGCCGCCAGCATCTTGCAGAACTCGGCGGTGTAGGGCTTGGTGCGGTCGTCGAAGAACAGCCGCAGCACGCGGCCGGGATCGTGGGCGAACAGCGCCTGCACCGCCGGCAGGCCGGCCACCTTGGCGGTATCCTGCTGGGCCGAGCGGCGCGGTGGTGGCGTCTGCGGCGGCGGCGGGTTCAGATGCAGCGTCTTGTGCGGGCGGGGAGGTCGTGCCATGGATGGTGCCGTGTCGTGATGGAGCCAGTGTTTTGCCCCGCCTGATCCTGTTCAACAAGCCTTATGACGTTCTGACGCAGTTCAGCGACCGCGAAGGCGGTCGCCAGACCCTCAAGGATTTCATTCCGGTTCCGGATGTTTACCCGGCCGGGCGGCTGGATCGCGACTCGGAAGGGCTGCTGGTGTTGACCGATGACGGCGGGTTGATCGCCAAGATCGCCAATCCGCGCCACAAGCTGCCCAAGACCTATTGGGCGCAGGTCGAAGGCATCCCGACCGACGAAGCGCTGGACAAGCTGCGGCGGGGCGTGGTGCTGAACGACGGACCGACCTTGCCGGCCGGCGCGCGGTTGATGGCGGAACCCCAAGGGCTGTGGCCGCGCAATCCGCCGATCCGCTGGCGCGCCAACATTCCCACATCGTGGGTCGAGCTGACGCTGAAGGAAGGCCGCAATCGCCAAGTCAGGCGGATGACGGCGGCGGTCGGCTTTCCGACCCTGCGGCTGATCCGCTGGGCGGTGGGCGACTGGAGTGTGGAGGGCTTGGCGCCGGGCGAGTGGCGCGAGCTTGCGGCGCCACAGGGGCGCCGCCGCTAGACCTCGATCAGCGTTAGCGCTTGATCGGAAAGGTGAACGAGTGGGCCTTCAGACCGGCCGTGGCGGCGCGGGTCATGGCAACACCGACGGCATAATGCGCGGTGAGATACGGGCTGGTGTTCACCGAACGGGTGCCTTCGGCCCGTTCTTCGTTCATCGCTTCGTCAATTTCACGGAGTTCGGCCGGCCCCAGCATGGTTCAGTCCCTTTCAACCCCAAGGTGATCGGCCAACTTAGAAATATTATTTCTTCAGTGCGGCCGTCTGTGGTTACTTATTACCCGATTTGTCACTGCAGTGCAACATGAATTAGGCCGGATTGGGGATCTGGGGCTAGGCCTTTAGTCTAAGGGAGTGGGGCCGCTGTCACGGGTGAGGCGGCGCCGCGTACCGGCCCAGGAACTTGGCGGCATCGGGGAAGGTGGCGGCCCAAACCGGCCATTCATGATCGCCATCCACCACGCGGAACTCGGCCGCCTTGGGCTGAATCTCGCGGAATTTCTGGTACAGCACCGCAGCGTGATAGGCGATGTCGAAGCGGTCGTGGTCGCCCGAATTGATGTAGATGGGGACGACGATGCCCGACGCCTTGTAGCCGTCGAACCAGTTATTCCAACTCAGCTGCTTCCAGGTGTCGGGGTCGAACTTGCCGTCCTTCTGGAACGGATGGTCCTTCTGCGCGCTCGAGGTTGCCGGGGGCAGCGGAGCGTAGATGGCCGGGCTGAGCGCGGCGGCGGCGGCGAACATCTCGGGGTGCTTGAGGATCAGGTTCACCGTGCCGTAGCCGCCGGCCGACAGGCCGCCGATCAGCCGGCCGTCGCGGGAATGATAGACGCGGAAGGTCTTTTCCACATAGGGAATGACCTCGGTCAGCAGGGCGGTTTCACCCTTTTCCTTGTTGCCGTCCGTCCACCAGCCATAGGTGTGCCCGGGCATGACGACGACCATGGGCGGAATCTCTTCGGCGGCGATCAGCTTGTCCAGGCTGGCCAGGATGTCGCCCTTGTCCACCCAGTCGCGCTCGTTGCCATTGGCGCCGTGCAGCATGTACAGGGTGGAATAGCGGTTGCCGCTGGCGGGGTAATCGTCGGGCAGGTAGACCTGCAGCTTGTAATCCCGGCCCAACGTGGCCGAGGGGAAGCTAATGCCGATCAATTGACTGGCCTGCGCCGCGAACGGCAGCAAGAACAGCATTAAACCCAGGAATGGTCTGCTCCACATGGCGTGTCCTCCAGCAAGCGCGGGCGACTCTTCGCGGTCGCTCTGACTTTGGGAGAATAGGACTGCGCCAAAGGGAGGAGGAGTTGTGGATATCCGCAAGTGGTTTCCGTCGTAGGCTGCTGAAGAATGCTCGTCATTCCCGCGCAAGCGGGAATCCATGGTTTCGCTATTCAGTGTGTTGCGGCAAGGCTTTGCCCTTGCCCCAGCATGGACCCCCGCCGTCGCGGGGGTGACGCTGAAATGAGGGGCAGAGTGAGTTCTTCCGCAGCCCCTTAGGCCCGTCGTTTGGCTTTTTTCCCGAGATATGGCGCAAGATACTGGCCGGTATAGCTTTCCTTGCACGCCGCCACATCCTCGGGGGTGCCGGCGACTACCACGCGGCCGCCGCCGTCGCCGCCTTCCGGTCCCATGTCGATGACCCAGTCGGCGGTCTTGATGACCTCGAGGTTGTGTTCGATCACCAGCACGCTGTTGCCGCCTTCGACCAGGGTGTGCAGCACTTCCAGCAGCTTTCTTACGTCCTCGAAATGAAGCCCGGTGGTGGGTTCGTCGAGGATATAGAGGGTGCGTCCGGTGGCCCGGCGCGACAGTTCCTTGGCCAGCTTGACGCGTTGCGCCTCGCCGCCCGACAACGTGGTCGCCTGCTGCCCCAAGTGGATGTAATCCAGGCCCACCCGCTGCAGCGTCACCATCTTGTCGCGGATGGCCGGAACCGCCTTGAAGAACTCGGCGGCTTCCTCGATCGTCATATCAAGGACGTCGGCGATGCTCTTGCCTTTAAAGGTGATTTCCAACGTTTCGCGGTTGTAACGCTTGCCCTTGCAGACGTCGCATTGGACATAGACGTCGGGCAGGAAGTGCATTTCGATCTTGATGACGCCGTCGCCCTGGCAGGCTTCGCAGCGACCACCCTTGACGTTGAAGCTGAAGCGGCCGGCCTTGTAGCCGCGCGCCTTGGCTTCCGGCAGTTCGGTGAACCAGTCGCGGATTGGGGTGAAGGCGCCGGTATAGGTGGCCGGATTGGAACGCGGCGTGCGGCCGATGGGCGACTGGTCGATGTCGATGATCTTGTCGAGGTGTTCGATGCCGTCGATGCGGTCGAACGGCGCCGCCTGTTCGCGGGCGCCCATCAGCCGGCGCGCCAGCGCCTTGTACAGGGTTTCGATCACCAGGGTGGACTTGCCGCCACCGGAAACGCCGGTGACGCAGGCAAAGGTGCCCAGCGGGATGTCAACGCTGACATCCTTCAGATTGTTGGCGCGGGCGCCGACCACGCGCAGGGTGTTGCCGCTGCCCTGACGCCGCGTCGCCGGGACGGTGATGCCGCGCTTGCCGGTCAGGTACTGGCCGGTCAGGCTGTCGGGATTGTCCATCACCTGCTGGGGCGTGCCCTCGGCGACGATGCTGCCGCCATGGATGCCGGCACCGGGTCCCATGTCGATCAGGTAGTCGGCGGTGCGGATGGCGTCTTCGTCGTGTTCGACCACCACCACCGAATTGCCGATGTCGCGCAGCCGCTTCAGCGTCGCCAGTAAGCGGTCGTTGTCGCGCTGGTGCAGGCCGATGGACGGTTCGTCCAGGACGTAGAGCACGCCGGTCAGGCCCGAGCCGATCTGGCTGGCCAGGCGGATGCGCTGGCTCTCGCCGCCCGACAGCGTGCCCGAGCCACGACTGAGCGTCAGGTAGTCCAGGCCCACGTCCATCAGGAAGCCCAGGCGGTCGTTGATCTCGCGCAGGATACGGCGCGCGATCTCCTTGTCCTTGGGCCGCAGATGCTCTTCCAACTCGCCATACCATTGATGGGCCTTGGCGATGGAATACTCGGTGACCTGGGAAATGTGCAGACCGCGCACCTTGACCGCCAGGGCCTCGGGCTTCAGGCGGGCGCCGCCACAGGCCTCGCAGCAGGTGGTGGCCTGGAAGCGCGACAATTCCTCGCGCACCCACGACGAATCGGTTTCGCGATAGCGGCGCGCCATGTTGTTGACGACGCCCTCGAACGGCTTGTGGGTGGTGTAGGTGCGGAAACCGTCCTCGTAGGTCAGTTCCACCGCGTCGCTACCGGTGCCGTACAGGATCGCCTCGCGACCCTTGACCGGCAAGCGGCGCCAGGGCGTGTGCAGGTCGAAGCCGTAATGCTTGCCCAGGCCCTCCAGCGTCTGCTGGTAGTATTGCGACGTCGAGTTGGCCCACGGCGCCACGGCACCGTCCTTCAGGCTCAGATCCTCGTCGGGAACCACCAGGGCCGGGTCGAAATACAGCTTCACGCCCAGGCCGTCACAGGCCGGACAGGCGCCGAACGGGTTGTTGAACGAGAACAGCCGCGGCTCGATTTCCTCGATGGTGAACCCCGATACCGGGCAGGCGAACTTGGCGGAAAAGGTGGTGCGCTCGCCGGTATCGGCATTCTCGGCGATGCACAGGCCGTCGGCCAGGGTCAGTGCCGTCTCGATGGAATCGGCCAGGCGGTTGCCCAGGCCGGGCTTCACCACCAGGCGGTCGACCACCACCTCGATGTCGTGCTTCTTCTTCTTGTCCAGCGCCGGTACGGCGTCGATCTCGTACAGCGTGCCGTCCACCTTGACGCGCTGGAAGCCCTTCTTCTGCAGGTCCTGCAATTCCTTGCGGTACTCGCCCTTGCGGCCGCGCACGAATGGCGCCAGCAGATAGAGGCGGGTGCCCTCGGCCATCTCCTCGACCTTGTCAACCATTTGGCTGACAGTCTGGCTTTCGATGGGCAGGCCGGTGGCGGGCGAGTGGGGGATGCCGACGCGCGCCCACAGCAGGCGCATGTAGTCGTAGATTTCGGTGACGGTGCCGACGGTGGAGCGCGGGTTCTTCGACGTGGTCTTCTGTTCGATCGAGATGGCCGGCGACAGCCCCTCGATGCTTTCCACGTCGGGCTTGCTCATCAGTTCCAGGAACTGGCGGGCGTAAGCGGACAGGCTTTCCACATAGCGGCGCTGGCCCTCGGCATAGATGGTGTCGAACGCCAGCGACGATTTGCCCGACCCCGACAGGCCGGTGACCACCACCAGCTTGTCGCGCGGAATGTTCACGTCGACGTTCTTCAGATTATGCTCGCGCGCGCCACGCACACGGATGAAACCCGACATGCCGTTCATCCTCACTCCTTGAGAGGCGGCGATGTTAGAGCAATTTGAAACTGGATGAAAGCACGGAAGAACAAAAGTGGGGCAAAAAGAAATTTCCCTACAGCGCCTCGGTCAGGCGGCGCTGCAGGTGGTCGTGTTCCTGCTGGCGACGTTCGGTGCTCCATCCCAGTTCTTCGGCCATCAGCGCGATGACGCGCGGGGCGGCTGTCTTGGCGGCTTCGATGTCCACCAGCGCCATGGTCAGGCGGCGGCACAGAACGTCGGCGGCGCGTTCGGCGGCTTCGTGATGCACAGTGTACAGCACTTCCGCCTCGATATAGGGATGGTCGGGGTGCAGGCGGGCGCCGTAACCGTTCGCCGCCAGCGTCGCGACGGCGGCGGCGCGGTCGCCGTAAGCGTGGTTCAGGTGCTTCGCCACGTCGTCCGCCACACCGTAGTCCCGCACCAGCGCGCGGTCGCCCTTCGGGTCGTAATTCTCGCCGCCCAGCAGGCGCATATCGTGGGTTCGGCACGGGGCGGCGCGATGCAGCCGGGCGACGGCGACGGCATGGTCCACCGCCTGCTCGCTCATGCGCCGATACGTCGTCCATTTGCCGCCGGCGATGGTGATCAGGCCGGACGGGTCGTCGATGATGACATGGTCGCGGGCAAGCTGCGCGGTATCCTTGGCCTTGGGGTCGAACACCAGCGGGCGGATGCCGCTCCAGGCCGATTTGATGTCGGCTTCGGTGACGGCGACGTTGAAGTAGCGCCGCGCATGCGACAGCAGATAGGCGATGTCAGCGGGCGAGGGGGCCGGATGGTCGCTGATCGAGGCGGCTTCGTCGGTGGTGCCGATAATGGCATGGCCCTGCCACGGCAGGATGAACAGCACGCGGCCGTCGTCGGTCTTGGGGATCAGCAGACCGGTGTCCGGCGGCACGAAGCGGCTGTCGAGCATGATGTGGATGCCCGAGCTGACCTTCAGGATCGGCTGCGCCTTCGGATCGTCCATGCGCCGCAATGTGTCGGCGAACGGGCCGGTCGCGTTGATGACGACCCGCGCCCGGGTTTCCCATTCCGCGCCGGTGGTGGTGTCGCGCAAATGGGCGCCGCAGACCTTGCCGAACGCATCGTGGGCAAGGGCGAGGGCCTCCACATGGTTGGCGACCACGGCGCCCTCGCGGCGCGCGGTCATGGCAAGCGTCACCGCCATGCGCGCATCGACGAACTGGCCGTCGTAATACAGTACGCCGGCCTTCAACCCCTCGGCCTTGAGCATAGGGAAACGGCGCAACGCCTCGTCGCGGCTCAGCAATTTGCTGTGGCCGATGTTCATGCGGCCGGACAGCAGGTCATACAGCTTCAGCCCGGCGAAAACATAGGGAACCTGCCACCACGAATAGATCGGGGTGACCAGCGGCAGGCGGTTGGTCAGGTGCGGCGCGTTGCGCAGGAAGGCGCCGCGTTCGTGCAGGGCGTCGCGCACCAGGGCGTATTGATCGCGGTCCAGGCGCTTGATGGCGGCTTCCAGATAGCGGACGCCGCCATGCACCAACTTGGTGCTGCGGCTGCTGGTGCCCTCGGCGAAGTCGTAGCGCTCGACCATCGCCACCGACAGGCCGCGCGTCACCGCGTCAAGCGCGATGCCGCAGCCGGTGGCGCCGCCGCCAATGACCAGGATGTCGAAGATTTTGCTGCTTTGCAGGGCCTCGAGGGCTGTTCGTCTCATGATGGCCGTCCTTGTTGCGTCAATCGCGGCTGCGCGAATTCGCTCATGGGATATGTTATGTGTTCTACCATTTTCCTATTGGACGGAATACGAAAATAAACGAACTTATACGAAAAGAGGATGGCGCCGATGACGCGGAAGGTTTTGCGGGGCGCCGCCGACGCGCGCTAAGATGATGCGCGTTCGAAAGCGCCTGCCGTTCGTAAAGGGAGTGATTTGAAAATGCGCGAGCAGAATCCGGAGACTTCATCCTCTGCTCCGGCGGCCGGCCTCAACCAGCGCCAAGCCCAGATCGTCGACAAGGCCAATGCCGACGGATTCGTCAGCATCGACGCTCTGGTCGAAGCCTTCGCGGTAACTCCGCAAACCATCCGCCGCGATATCAACTTTCTTTGCGACCTCGGCATTCTGCGGCGCTATCACGGCGGCGCCAGCCTGGTCCCCAATACGCGCAACGTGGATTACACCGACCGTCAGGCGCTGATGCGCGACGAAAAGGAGCGCATTGGCCAGATGGTGGCGCGCCACATTCCCGACGGTGCCTCGCTGTTCCTCAACGTCGGCACCACCACCGAGGCGGTGGCGCGCGCCCTGCTGAACCATCGCGGCCTAAGGGTGATTACCAACAACGTCAATGTGGCGGTGCTGCTGCGCAACGGACAAGATTTCGAGGTGACAGTGGCGGGCGGGCGGCTGCGTCCGCACGATCTGGCGGTGGTCGGCGAGGCGACCATCGACTTCATCAACCAATTCAAGGTCGATTTCGGCGTCATCGGCATTTCCGGCATCGATCCGGACGGAACCTTGCTGGATTTCGACTATCCCGAAGTCAGGGTGGCCCAGGCGATCATCCGCAATTCGCGGACGGTGTTCCTGGCGACCGACCACAGCAAGTTCGGCCGCCGCGCCATGGTCAAGCTTGGGCACATATCGATGGTGGACGGGCTGTTCATCGACAGTCTGCCGCCGCAACCCTATCTGGATATGGTGCGCGAGTCGCAGGTCGCCGTGCACGTCGCGGAATAAGCGGGAAGGGTGGGGGCGCTTAGACCGTGATGCCCCTAATGTGCATCACGGGTCTAACCTTCATCATTTTCCCTCGCCGGGCGGGCGCATCCGCGCCCTTGGCCGCGCCCGCAGTGGGCGCTGGAGCGTCGCGCCTCACATTAAAGGCGTGACGCTCCAGGCCCCCACGGCGATCACGCCACTTCGATGTACTTCTCGCCCTTGGCCTTGCACACCGGGCACTGGTCGGGCGCTTCGCCGATCACCGTGTGGCCGCAGATGGCGCAGACGTGAATGGCGGCGTCGGCCAGATCGGCACCGGCGCTGACCGCCTTGAGTGCCTCGGTGAACAGGCCGTGGTGAATTTGCTCCACCGCCATGGCCCGCTTCATGGACAGCAGGGCCTGGCCCTGGCCTTCCTGCTCGGCGGTGGCAATGAAGCCGGGATACATGGACTCGAACTCGTGCGCTTCGCCTTCGATGGCGGCAGCCAGGTTCTCGGCGGTCTTCTTGACCCCGCCCAGGGCGCGCAGATGGGCATGGGCGTGGACCGTCTCGGCGGCCGCCACGGCACGGAACAACTTGGCCACCTGGGGCAGGCCCTCCTTGGCGGCGGCCTCGCCATAGGCCAGGTACTTGCGGTTGGCTTGGCTCTCGCCGGCAAAAGCCTCGGCAAGGTTCTCGTTGGTCTTCATGGTTCTCTCCAGACGGACATGAACGGTGGCGGTCCGCCAATGTGGCAAAAAAAGAGGCCGGGAGAAACTCTCCCGGCCGTCTGTCAGAACGGAATTTCGTCGTCGAGGTCCGGCGGCGGTTCCCAGCCCGAGCCACTGCGACCGCCACCTTGGCCGCCGCCGCCCTGGTTGCCGCCGCCCGAGGAACGCTGGCCACCGCCACCGTATCCGCCGCCGCCGCCATAGCCGCCGCCCTGGTTGCCGTAATCGTCGCCGCCACCGCTGCCGCCGCCGCTGTCACGGCCGCCCAGCAGGGTCAGCTCGCCCTTGAAACGGCCGATGACCACTTCGGTGGAATACTTTTCCACGCCCTGCTGATCGGTCCACTTGCGGGTCTGCAACGCGCCTTCGATGTAGACCGAGCTGCCCTTCTTGAGGAAGCGCTCGGCCACGTCGGCCAGGTTCGGGTTGAAGATGACCACGCGGTGCCACTCGGTCTTTTCCTTGCGCTCGCCGCTGGAACGATCCTTCCAGCTTTCCGAGGTGGCGATGTTCAGGTTGACGATCTTCGAGCCGTCCTGAGAGGTCCGCACCTCGGGGTCACGCCCCAAATTGCCGACCAGAATGACCTTGTTTACCGACCCAGCCATTGTCGCGGCTCTCCTTGATCAAAAATTCAGGCGCAGACAATAGCCGAACCCCCGGACGCATTCAATCGGAGGCCGTTGGGGCGGGGGCGGCTGGGGGAACAAGTCCCATCCCATGCGAGAGGGCGAAGCCGAGACACACCAACGACGACCAGACGAGGAATGCGTCCAGCGCCTGTGGCGCGGCCACCCAGGCGATCAG
>JBLNBE010000057.1:0-15472 GCA_050259735.1 Bacteroidota bacterium | reverse complement strand
CATGGGCGATGATCCTCTCACCAGCCTGCCGCCAGTCGCGGCAGCCTGAGCAATCCGGCCAACCCTGCCGGAGATCAACGGCGACCGCGCTGTTACACCAATCCCAGGGACACGATCCCCGCCGAGAGCGCGCGCTCATGGATCGGGAAACCGGCCCTACCGCTGCCACAAGCCGCAGATGGCACGGATCATCCGCTTTGGCGGGGCAAGGAAAAGTGCGAGGAACGCTGCGCCCACCCGCCCTTCCTCGCTTAACCTCTTGAATGCCTCCAACCCGTCGTGGATGCCGCGAAATGGAGCTGGGAGAGTGTTCTGATAAAATCTGGCGGCCTCGGGCAGGGCGGCCTTGAATACGGACCAAAACGTGGGCGGGTTCATGGAAAGGCTCCTGGTTGGGGAACTATCCGCAGCAAATGCCGTCCATCATGGGTGATCGAACGCCATGGGCTGCCCTTGATTGATGACAACCGCCAAGGCGCCGCCCTGGGCGGGTTGGTAGATGAAGACCCAAGGCGGGAGATGTGCACTGAGCGCGGCGATACTATCCGGTGCCCGCCACCATTCCTTGAAGATGCCAAAGGGATAAAGGCGGATCACCACGGGACCTCGGACCTGTTTGGCTGCGGCAATGAATGGAGGGACAGGCCGAACGTCCTCGATCCGGCCAACAGGAGTGGGGCCAACCCAGACGCCCAGGCCGCCCGAACAATGCGGCGCAAAAGCCTTGCGGTGCCGATCCTCCTGCTCGGGACAGCCATGGCGAATCCACATCGGATAGGTTTCATCCGGGGCCAAGGTCGGACGAAACACACCTTCGCGCGGTTCAAGTTCATGGCTGGGGTCAACGCTCGCCAGAAACGCCTGTTTGACGATCTCAACCAGCGCGACGCGCGTAGCGACTGCATCAGGTGCGACCTCTATCGGCACCCACGCATAGATCTGCTGCTGAGTGATGGGATTGGCTCTTGGCGCGGGGGCAGCCAACATCGAAAGAAGCCCCATCCCGATCCCCGCCGTCGAACCGATACCCGGCGGCGGGGTCGTAGCGGACGCTGCCGCGAAACCGGCATCGGCAATTCCGGCACCTCCGCTTATGGCCGGGGAATGGACTGGGCAATCCGAGAGCCCCTCAAGACCGGCCATGCGGACCACGTTGAGGGCGGTACTGACCTGAGGGTCATAAACGGACTCGGGCGGCGCGGAACACCCCCACAGAGCCACCACAGCGACGACGAGCAGGCGCGACAGGCTTCGCGTCATCCGTTCCCCCTCTGGGCGAAATTATGGTCAGGCAATGGCCAGGGCGGCGGCGTGGCGCCGCAAAGCGCGGGAATAGCGGAGGTCATCGATGAGTGCGCCCACACTGAAAAGCATATAGAGCAGGGGGATGCTCGCCACGATCAATGTCCCCCGGAAGGGCATGCCCAACTGCGCCCCACCCCAGAACACCAGGGTCGCGATGCAGGCTGCCATGGCACACCCAACAGCGAAGTATTCCGGCGAGCGATGATCCTGCACCCCACGGGTAATGTTGCGGTAGCACGGAGCGAAGAATTTCCCGGTCTTCGCATCCTGCCGCCCGAGGAAAGCAACGCGATCTCCCACGTCGAGCACCCAGGCCCGTTCCGTGCAGAGTTCGATCACCCCCAGACGATCGCGTAGCTCAACGATCGCAACGCGCCCGTTGGCCCGCGACACGCGACGGACTATCCCGTCTCTCAGTTCGTAGGGATCATCTATGCGGACGTATCTGGACATGCTTGCCGATCCACTCCTGACAGAATCACTATGGCTGGGCGCGGCGAGCGTCCAACCTGTTCCCACAGACAAGAACAATACGGACAAAAAAGAACGCCCATTCCGTTCACGGACGACGTGGGCGCAAAGCGAGCGATTTGTTCGCATGGATGGCCAACCCGGTACCGTCCGCTTCCAGCATCGGCCCCGATGTATGAGCGCTGGTATCGGCCTGCTCGAAATGGACATCCGGTAAGGACTTGCGAACGAACGCATGTTTCCCCCTCTGGAAAATTAAAGTCAGGAGATAGCCAGGGCTGCGGCATAACGTTTGAGAGCGCGGGAATACCGAACATCCTCAATCAGATCGTCCAATTTGAAGAACATGATGAGCAGGAGGATTGCGACCGGGAGCCACAAAATGGGCAGGTCGAAGTGCGCGCCAAGCCAGAACAGCAGTGTCGTAATGGCCGTCAACAGCAGATAGCCGCCAAGTACGCCGTTAGGTTCGTGATACCACCCCACGCCCACCGTGACGTTACGATAACACAGGGCGTAGAACTTCCCAGACTTGGCGCCCTGACGCCCCAGGAAGGCGACAGCATCGCCAGGATGAAGAACCCAAGGATCACTGGTGCTTAGCTGTATCACAGCAGGGTGATCCTTTAGTTGGACGATGGCCTCCCACCGGCTCGCCCTGGACACACGGCTGATGGTCCCCTGCACCAGTTCGTAGGGGGTATTCATGCGGAAGCATCTGGACATGTTTTCTCATCTACTCCCGACAGCACTGCCATGGCTGGGCGCGGCACATGCGGCGCGCCCAAACCTGTCCTTATCTATCAGAGCATTTCGTACATGCAAATGCGTCCATTTCGTTCATGGACGGTGTGGGGCGCAATGCGAACGATCTGTTCGCATGGAGACTCTCTCTCGCAATCTGCGCCGACGTGCAAAAGACCTGGGCCTTTCGGACGCAGAAGTCGCCCGCCGCGCCGGCCTGTCCGAGCGCCGCTATGGGCATTACGTGACCGGCACCCGAGAGCCGGACTTCGCGACGTTCCTGAGGATTTGCGAGGTCTTGGCGGTCACGCCGAATGATCTGCTGTCAGAGCAGACCTCGGACCAGCCGGGATGTCGGGAAATCACGACGATGCAGGCGGTCGCAGCACTGTCCGCACTGGACGAGGAACGGCTTTCCCTCGCCGTGAAGTTACTGAACGTCCTCGCCGACGAACGCTAGCTTCTACCTCTCCCGCCCACTCTCGGCGCCATACTTCTTCAGCGGCGCCAGCACGTATTCGATGGGCTTTCTCGTCCCGGTCTTGACCTCGACCATCACGGTCATGCCGGGGCTGAGTGGCACGCGCTTGCCGTTTTCCAGGCGGATGGTCGGGTCGGGGACGGAGACGCGGATGGGGAAATAATAGTCCTTGGTCTGGCTTTCCTCGTCCTTGACCGCATCCAGGGACACCAGTTCGACCTTGGCGGCCAAGGTGCCGTACCGGGTGAAGGGGAAGCTGTCCACCTTCACCTCGGCCTCCTGGCCGGCTTCGACGAAGCCGATGTCCTTGTTGGGCAGCTTGGCTTCCACCTCCATCACCGCGTTTTTCGGCACCACCACCATCAGCTTCTGCGCCGGGGTGACGACGCCGCCGATGGTGTGGATGTCGATCTGCTGGACGATGCCGTCGACGGGGGCCTTCAGGTTCTGCACCCGCTGGCGTTCGGTTGCCTTGGCCAGTTCCTGTTCGCTGGTGGCGGCCTTGGTCTTGGCCTCGGCTAGCTTGGCGGTGAGGTCGCGGCGGAATTCCTCCTTGGCCTGGTTGAGTTGGCCGCGCGTCGAATCGATGCCGGCGCGCACCTCGACAAGCTTGGCCCGCTGCACGTTGCGCTGGCCCACATTGTCGGCCAGTTCCTTTTCGCTGCGGGCGCGGTCGATCTGCGAGCCGAAGCCCTTGCCGGCCAGTTCCTGGCGCCGCTCGGTCTCATCCTTGATCTTGACCGAGACCTCTTCCAGGCGGGTCAGATCGGTGCCGGTGGTGGTCAGTTCCGCCTGCTTCTTGGCGAGATCGGCGGCCAGCGCCGCCACCTTGGCGTCGTGTTCCTTGAGCTGGCTGGCCAGCAGCGCCTTTTGCACCTCGATCAGACCGGGAGGCACCCCGGCCGGGACGACGAAGGCCGTGGCCGGGTCGGGCGCCAGCAATGCCTCCAGCCGGGCGATGTCGAGCCGCGCGGTGTTGAGTTCGGCGCGCAACCGCGCCACGTCGGCGGCGCCGCCGGTGACTTCCAGTTCCACCAGCACGTCACCGGCCTTCACGCTCTGCCCTTCGGTGACGTTGACGGCGCGGACGATGGAGGTTTCCAGCGGCTGGATCTGCTTGACCCGCTCGCTGGGCACCACCTTGCCGGGCGCGGTGGCGACGATGTCGAGGTCGCCGATGCTGGCCCAGGCCACCGTCAGCACGACGAAAGCGGCGATGGTGACGGCGGTGGCGCGTGCCAACGGCGAGGCCGGGGTTTCCGACACCTCCAGCGCGGCGGGCAGGAAAGCCAGCTCAGCCGCGCCGATGGGGCCGAGCTTGGGCCTGACGCGGTCGGCCTTGACCGCCTCGCGCCAGATGTCGAGATGGTGGGACACGCCTTCCTTCAAGGTGCCGAGGCGGATGAGCAGTCCTTCAGCCCGGTCGCGGATAGTCTCGATGGATCGCATGCTGGATAGCATTGCCTTGTGCGCAGAGAGAAGGGGCGGACAGGAGTGGGGACGAATCCCCACTCCCCCTTTATCACGTCAGGCTTGCCGCGATGACCGGTTGGATTTGATCGGGAGGAACCTCCGTCCGATCCGCCTGCCCCAGGGAGGCCGGTGCGAATGACGCCATGGCGCTGACCAACGCTTGGACTTGAGCGGCGCTTTCCGGCTCGTAGACCCGGACGCTGACGGTGCCGCCGGTGGTCTGATAACCGCTCCACGGACTCATTGGATCGTAGGAAGAGACGCCGTCGGTTTGCCAGGCGATGACGAACCCGCCGTCAGGCCGGGCCGCCAGCAGCGGAGCGCTCTGGTTGCCGGCCTGGGTCTGGTTGAGAGTGAACGACTCGCCGATGGCAGTGCCGGTGGCGTCGAAACGCTGACCGACGATACTGCCATCATACGTATTCGGATCATTGCTGCTCCAGGCGACCATGAAGCCGCCATCCGCCAGGGCGGCAACCTCGGCGCCGAATTGGCCGCCGGGATTGGCGACGTGGATCTCGCCGCCACGGGCGCTGCCGTCGGCGTTGTAGATCTGGCCGTAGATGTCCTGGATGTCGTCCTTGTTCGACGCCCAGGTCACCACCCAGCCGCCATCGGCCAGAGCGGTGACGTCGGGGTCGAACTCATGGGCGGTGGTGGGGCTGACGGCCACTTCCGGACCCGCCGGCACACCGGCGGCGTCGAAACGGCGCATGGCGACGCCGTAGCTCCAATTGGCGTCCTGGGTCTGCGTCCGCCAGGCGATAACGAAACCGCCATCGGCCAGCACGGTGACCGACAATGCCCCCTGATTGCCGTAAGCTTCGGTGTTGACCTGCTGGGCGGCGCCAGTCGGAATACCGTCGGCATCATAGCGGCGCATCAGCACGCCGTCCTCCGATTCGCCGCTGACCGGAAAGCCGGTCCACGTCATCAGGAAGCCGCCATCGGGCAAGCCGGTGACGGTGGGGAAGCCGTTATAGGGCGTGGGGTCGACGATGATCGGGTCGCCCACAGCGGCGGAAGCGGCATCAAAGCGCTGCACCTGGAGGTTCTGCCACGTGCCGTAGGTGATGGCGAAACCACCATCGGCCAGGGCGCTGACCGAGCCGCTCGCGCCGTCAATAGTGTTTACGGGGGTGACGGCGTTGCCCGCCGCGTCGAAGCGCTGCCATTTGTTGATCCAAGTGCTTCCGTCTTGGTCGGACCACATCAGGACGTGACCGCCGTCCGACAGCACGGTAATGCCGGACACTGTGTCATTGGCAGTGCCCGAGGGCTGCGCCTCGGTATATTCGGTGCCGGCGGTCAAGAGCGGCGCGCCGCCATCCCCCAAGCCTTCGGGCGAGAACACGATACGAGAGTGCGCATGGAAAGGATTGAACGTCATGGGAATCCCCTTCTGGTGATTGGCACGATGTGCCTTCTCTGAGGACGGGCGGCGTCCACGTCCTGGAACCGTCCGGCGCCCCATGTGCGCATCATCCTATGCGTGTTATAAATAATGCGTAAACGTCTGTTGGTTGATGGTCATACTCCCTCCCCCATGCGCAGCGCCACCGGCCGCCGCACCACCTCGGGCGCGGGCGCGGCCGGGCCGGTCTGGGCGTGCCACAGCTTGGCGTAACGGCCGCCGGTCTGCAGCAGCTCGGCATGGCTGCCGTCCTCGGCGATCTCGCCCTTGTCGATGACGACGATCCGATGGGCCTCGGCCACGGTGGAGAGCCTGTGGGCGATGATGAACACGGTGCGGTTGGCGCAGATGCGGCGCATGTTGGTCTGGATCGCCTTTTCCGATTCGTAGTCGAGCGCCGACGTCGCCTCGTCGAAGATCAGGATGCGCGGGTTGGTGACCAGGGCGCGGGCGATGGCGATGCGCTGGCGCTGGCCGCCGGACAAGCTACCGCCGCGTTCGGCCAACACGGTGTCGTAGCCCTCGGCCAGTTCGCTGATGAACTCGTGCGCGCCGGCGATCTCGGCCGCCTGCACCACGCGGTCCAGGCTGATGGACGGATCGGCCAAAGCGATGTTGTCTTTGACCGAGCGATTGAACAGCCAGTTTTCCTGCAGCACGACGCCGATCTGGCGCCGCAGCCAGGCCGGGTCGGCGGTGGCGATGTCCAGATTGTCGATCAGCACGCGGCCGGTTTCCGGCAGATACAGCCGCTGGATCAGCTTGGTCAGCGTCGATTTGCCCGAACCGGACGGGCCGACGATGCCGACCACCTGGCCTTGCGGCACCGCCAGCGAGATGCCTTTCAGCACCGGCGGGCGGTCGGGGCGATAGCGGAACTGCACCTCCTTGAACTCGACCGCGCCCTTGATGGCGGGCAACGCCACGCGCGCCTGCGCCGCCGGCTCGGGCCGGGTGTTGAGGATGTCGCCCAGACGGTCGACCGAGATGCGCACCTGCTGGAAATCCTGCCATAGCTGTGCGAGACGCAGGATCGGTTGCGCCACCCGGCCGGCCAGCATGTTGAAGGCGACGAGGCCACCGATGGTGAGGTGCCCGTCCATCACCAGGCTGGCGCCGAACCACAGGGTGAGCGCAGAGGTCACCTTCTGGATGGTCTGCACGCCCTGGCTCGCCATCGCGCCGAAATTGGTCGCCTTGAAGGCGATCTGCACATAGGCCGCCAGCTGTTCTTCCCATTTGCGCTGCATCTGCGGCTCGACGGCGAGGGCCTTGACCGTCTCGACGCCGTTGCAGGTCTCCACCAGCAGGGCTTGGTTCTCGGCGCCGCGCTTGAACTTCTCTTCCGTCAGCGCCTTCAGCACCGGCGTCGCCGCCACCGAGAGGACCACATAAAACGGCAGCGAGCCGATGACGATCCACGCCAGGATGGGCGCGTACCAGAACATCACCGCGAAGAACACCACGGTGAACAGCAAATCCATCACCAGCGTCAGCGCCGAGCCGGTGAGGAAGGAACGAATGTTCTCCAGCTCCCTCACCCGCGCCACCGTGTGCCCCACCTGCCGCGCGCCGTGATAGGCGATGGGTAGCGACAGCAGATGGCGGAACAGCCGGGCGCCCAGCTCGACGTCGACGCGGTTGGTGGTGTGGCTGAAGATGTAGGTGCGCAGGTAGCCGAGGATGACCTCGAACAGGCTGACGGCGATCAACGCAAACATCAGCACGTCGAGCGACGTCAGCGCCCGATGCACCAGCACCTTGTCGGTGACCACCTGGAAGAACAGCGGCGACACCAGCCCGAACAGCTGCAGGAAGAAGCTGGCGAGCAGCACTTCGCCAAACAGCCGGCGGTACTTGACCACCGCCGGGATGAACCACGTCAAATCGAACTTGGCCCCCAACGCCGCCAACTGCGCCCGCGTCGCCACCAGCACCAGCCGGCCGTCCCAGCGGCTCTCGAAATCGGCACGCGACAGTTGTTCCGGCCGCCCCACGCGCGGGTCCTGGATCAGCACCTGGCCTTCCGCCACCTTGGCCAGGATGAACCAGCCACCGTCGCGATGCCGCGCCATGCACGGCAAGGGCGTGCGGGCTAGCCGGTCCCAATCACTGTCGATGGCCGAGGCCTTGAAGCCGAGTTCCTTGGCGTAGCGCACCAGAGCGACGTCGTCGGCAGTCTGGGTGGGATCGCCGTGGCGGTGGCGCAGTTGCTCGTAGTCACCGGGCTTCTCGAAATACTTGGCGAGCAGCGACAGGCAGGCGAGGCCAGGGTCGAGGGGCGCAGAGGCTTCGCTCACCATTTCTGGAAATCTCTCTCATTAATGCGGAATTCGCACACCTAACTGAAAGCACTCAAAAGTTAATGCCGTTGCGCATGCGGCAACCATGGGTAAACGTAGTATATATTTTACGCTTCGGCAAACGGTGGTATCTGCCTTTCTAGGACGTGATATGGGGTCTATGCCGGAGGGCAAGGGCTGGCCCTTTCATTGGGAGCAGATAAATGGCCGATAGCGCCCCGAATACAGCCCATCCCACCACCGAGAGATCGTCTGGCTGATGAGCCAGTCGCCAACCCATAAGCAATTCACCATCGCATGAGATCGGCTGGTGATGCCGGCGCCGCTGAAACAGTGCCGGATCCTTTGTGACGACAGGGTAGCGTCGAAGTCTAGGAGGTGAGGGGGAAAAACGGAGCGCCAATTGGCTACAGTCAATCGGAGAACTACTCCGACCACGAGGAGTTTGTCTTTCCGAGCTATGGCATCCCGCCACAGCCAAGTCGGGCCAACATCGCATGAAGGGGAGCACAGGAGGAAAAGATGGAATCTGCCCCGTTCTCCCTACATTGCGGCACTGAAAACTGGCGCTATTTTCTTTGTGCGAAACAATATTGGAATAAAATAAATGGATATGCGAATGAAAATTTTGGCGAACATCTGCATCTCAATAGCCTTGAGTGCATGTTCAGCACATGACTCATACAAATGTACTCGCGATTTCAAATCTAAAAATATCATCAGCATCTACATATCAAGTGATTTTCAGCCGAATGATATTATTACGATGCGGACCCATATCAGCACATTCTCACACGAAAATAATATTGACGTGGTGTATGATGAAAATAAAGACGGCATGTATAAATCACAAATAAATATAGAGCGGGGCGGGGGTGACGCCGTATCTTTTTCGACAATCGGAAATGAAATTAAATCGTATAGCAGAAGTTTTGCAAAATACGGAAGATGCGACACCCATATAAACCGCGAAGGCGATCACATACTTTCAACCGTCATCATCAGAAATGTTGGCATTATGACAGACGATAAGGAATCTTTTATATATGCGTGCATCGCCCCATCCCTGTCAGATATACAGTTTCAATTGAATAACGCGAGGCATTGAGATGGCGATAACCCTTAGCGACGGAACGGAAATTCAGAAAATTTCTTTTGACGCAAACATTTCAAGCGCTGGCAAAACAATGCTCGTTTCAGCGCTTGACAGGCTGTCTTTAACACAAGTTGGACAGGCGGTTATCAGAGAAATAAGCTCTGGCAACTCCGACATAATTTTATCGGCAAATTCAAATTCATCAACAGGAACAGGAAGTGGATCACAATGCGAGAGATCTGTTATCGCAAATAAGTTTATTGGGATTGTCACCTCTTATAGCATTAGAGACAATATAAATATCGATATCGCAGACATTGCAAATATAGGATATCCGACTGATCAGTTTGGCACATTAGGTGTATTCACCATTGACCAATTACTTATACACGAGCTTGCTCATGCTGTAACCGCAATGATACACCCGCAGTTTAAGGCCGGTGACTATATCCCTCCCGGGTACCAGGTTGGCGACACCGTTCCATACGCGACAGATCCTGTAATCGCTATTGAGAACATGTATCTATCCGAGATGAACCGGCCACTGCGACACCATTACGCGAATGGACCATATCCTTTACAATACCCCGTCCCAGACTACGCAAATGTAAGCTACAGCTGTACAATGAAAGGCGATGCTATTTTCACCTGTAGGTCGCGTGCAGGAGACGTGGCATTCACCGTAGATTCTAGTGGGAACGTTAAGGTCGATGCGCCAGAAGGCGTCAAAATTCTGCAGGAGCCGGATCGCTTCGTTGTTTCCGTCGACGGGACAACCCAGACGTTCTGGCCTAACGGCCTCCAAACCATCGACCACACCGGCACCGGCGCCTATCAGGCGACGGTGCTGAACGGTGGCGAACTGCGGTTCTACGAGGACGGACGGGTCAGCTTTGTCACCGGCCAATTCGGCGAGCAGCTTGTCGACACCAAAGCGCCAGGATTCACCTGGGCGGCGGTGCCTGGATATGTGGGTACGTTCGGCAAGGCCACCGGCGACACGATGACCGACCATATGGCGGTCACCACCCCAGACGGATTGACCACCACCACGTATTGGATTGATGGTCTGATTACATCTGTACATAAGGGGACTGATTCCTATCAGTCCACATATTACCAGGGTTCCGAAATTCGGTCCTATGATAACGGGCGCATGACTTTCGTCGACAAGAACGGCGTGCGTAGTGATCTAGACTTCAGCGATCCCGACGTGGTGCGCATCACCACCGACGGTGTGACTACTGAATATCCGGCCAACGGCTTCGATTGGGACGTGGTGCCGGGGTATAGTTCCGCGAAGGCGCGAAGCAGCGGTTGGGATACCATGAACGACGGTATTGTCCGCTATGGCACGTCCCTGGCCGACAGCCTATCGCTCATCGCGGCAATCAAGTCAGGCCAGCCCCTGTCCATTGCCGCCTCCAGCCTGCGCCTGGCCGTATCGCTCGACCACATGGTCCACGGTGGCACCACTCTATACGGCGTCTCGGCCGCAGCCAATGTCGCCGGATCGCTGTTGAGCGTCATGTCTGTAGAAACCGCGCTGAAGAACGGCGACACCTTCGCGGCGGTGGTTTCGGGGGCCAACGCACTCAAATATACTGTTTCCGCCTATCACGATTTTCTGATTTATGAGTTTGGAGTTGAGGGGGCGAAGAAACAGCTTGGATATAATTTAACGGGAGAGGTGAATGTTGGTTATTTAGGTAACGCAATCGGCGCCCTGAACATTGCTTACGAAATTAATCAACATGATTGGATTGGCGCCGGCGTTACCGCTGTTTCCCTGATCCCCGGCATGCAGTGGGTTGGCGTGGTGTATGCCATCTACAACGTTGCCAAGGGGCTGTTCGGCAAGAAGGAAGAGGAACCGGAATTCATATCCATGGGCCGCGTGGCCTTCTCTGGCGACAAATTCGTCGTCACGGGAGTGCGTACCGAGAACATGGACGCCACCATCGGCAATTCCATGGCGCAATCTGTCGCCGATGCGCTCAATCACATCCTCGACTTGGCCGGCGGTGATTTGCTGACCGATCCCAAGTCTAAGTTCGCCGCGCAGTACAGGCTCGAACCGACATCCACCGATTGGTCGTTCGAGGTCGGCTACGAGAACGGCAAATACATCAGCAATGTCGACAGCGTGTTCGGCCCCAACTTGAAGCCGGAATCGTTTTGTTGGGACGGCGGCAAGGCTTTCGATTCCGCCGAAGATGCGGTGGTTGCGGCAACGTTGCGGCGGGCCGTCGAGTTGCAATTTGACGGCGACAACATGGTCGAGCGCGCCCTGCACAACACCGATGCTCTCGAGCTGGATCAACTGAACGCCGATCTGACCGTCGCGGCGGAGTGGGAGTTGTATCGCGGCGCTCCGGCGCTGATGGAGGCAACGCTGTCCAGCCAGAACGGCGACGCGTTCGCGGCGCAATGGACCTACGTCCAAAATCGTGCCGCCACGCTGCGGTTGGATTCTGCCGACCGGGGACTCGCCTATGACTGGGTGAATCTGCCGCCAGCGGGTGACGACACCATTCCGTGGCTGGCCGCTTTCGGCAATGCCAACCTCAGAGATCCCCTGGTGCTGGACCTGGACGGCGACGGAGTCGAAACCCTGTCTGTCCATAATGCCGACATCCATTTCGACTATGATGGAAACGGCTTCCAGACCCGCACGGGCTGGATTTCCGCCGACGACGGACTGCTGGTCCGTGACCTGGACGGAGACGGCAAGGTCACCAACGCCGCAGAATTGTTCAGTGATTACACCCAATTGGCCAACGGTGGCACTGCCCGCCACGGCTTCGAGGCGTTGGCCAGCCTCGACGACAATGGCGACGGCAAGGTGGATGCCGCCGACGCGGCGTGGAGTTCCTTGAAGGTCTGGCGCGACCTCAACGGCAACGGAGTCAGCGACGCAGGCGAACTGCAATCGCTGCAGCAAGCCGGCGTCGCGGTTATAAACGTCGCCTATGTGGACAAAAACACTGTGGACGCGTCGGGCAACCAGCACGGCCAGGTCGGCACCTATGTGCGGGCTGACGGTTCGACTGCGGCCGCCGAAGACATCTGGCTGGCCGCGGAATCGGCACACACCGTCGCCACTGAGGAACTGCCGGTATCCGACGACATCGCCGCCCTGCCCGAGCTGCGTGGCTATGGAACTGTATACGGCCTGCATCAGGCCATGGTGCGCGACACCACGGGTCGGTTGAAGGCTGCCATTCAGACCTACGCCTCCACGACCGACGCGGCGGCGCGGGCCGCTATGGTCGACCAGATCATCTTCCTGTGGGCTGGAACCGCTGATATCGATCCCAATAGCCGCCCGCTGTACTATCAGGACGCGCGCAAGCTGGGCGCCTTGGAACAGCTAGCGGCGGCCCAATTCCAACAATGGTACCACTACAACGGCATCACCAACGCGTGGAACCTGCTGGTCAAGGACGTCAGCGCGTCACTCGAGCGGCAGACGGTACTCGCGCCGTATTACAACCTGCTGAAAGGGGACGTTGCTGACGGCAGCGCCAGCTTCGACCTGTCTGCGGTCCTGGCCAAGTTCCAGACCGATCTGACAGCGAACCGGGTGCCGACTTTGGTGTTGTTGAGTGATTTCATTGCCAATGCCAAGGAAACCACCCTGGGCGGGACGGCGGCGTTCACCGCCTTCTACCAAAGCCTCGCCAGTGTGGGCGAGGACGTCGCTACAGCGATCAACCAGGGCTTCGGCACCATCCGCGCCGGAAGCGCCGAGGCGGACAGCCTCACCGGTGGGACCTGCGACGACGTCCTGACTGGCTTTGCCGGCAATGACAGCCTGTCCGGCGGCGACGGCAGGGATCACCTGACCGGCGGCACCGGCGACGACACCCTGCGCGGCGGTACGGGCGACGACACCTATTCTTTCACCTTCGGCGATGGTACCGACACCATCATCGAAGGGAAGAACGAGGGCGCCGACGTGCTGCTGCTCAGCGGCGTCGCCATCAGCGACGTCCGCCTCAGCCGCCAGGGCAACGACCTGCTAGTCCTGCTGGGTAACGGCGGCGGCAGCGTCCGCGTGGTCGACCAATTCGCCTCCGATACCGTGCGATTGGAAACCATCCGCATCGGTGGAACCGATTGGTCGCTATCGAGTGGTTTGTCGCTGACTGGCTCGGACGGTGCCGATCATCTGGTTGCCTCGTCGGCGGGCGACACGCTGGCGGGTGGCCAGGGGGCGGATACCCTCGACGCCGGTGACGGTAACGATCGCCTGGATGGCGGCGCCGACAACGACACCCTGTACGGCGGCGCCGGACGCGACGTTCTGCTGGGCGGCGTGGGCAACGACCTGCTGTATGGCGGCGCCGGCAACGACTACTATCTGGTGCAGCGCGGCCATGGCAATGACGTGATCGAGGAAAGTAGCTGGTGGGACGGTGGCACAGATACCCTGTGGCTGGGTAACGACATTCCCGTCGGCGACGTGCGCCTGTGGCGTGACGGCAATGACCTGATGGTCTTCACGGGTGCCGGCGACAGCGTCCGCCTGCGCTATCAGTTCTCAGGCAACGTCGTGGAAACGTTGCGCTTTGCGGACGGTACCGCCTGGGACCTCGCCCACGGGTTGACGTTGACTGGTAGTGCCGAGGATGACACCGGCAGAGGCACGGACGAAAACGACATTCTGTTCGGCATGGCTGGTAACGACACCCTGAACGGCGAGGGTGGTAACGACACCCTGAACGGCGGCTCGGGTGATGATCTGCTCAAGGGCGGTGGCGGCAACGACACCTATGTCCTCGGCCTCGGCGGCGGCAGCGACGTCATCGACGAGGATTGGGCCAACAGTGCTGGCGACAGCATCCTACTGGCCAATGGCCTGACCCTGGCCGACGCCCGCCTCAACCGCGTCGGCAACGACCTGCTGGTCATACTGGTCGACGGCAGCCAGATCAGGGTGTCGAACCACTTCCTGACCTCGCAGTTCTCGGTCGAGACGTTACGCGACACGGCGGGCAACACGCTCAACCTGATGGGCGACTTGCCCATCATCGGCACCGATACGGCCGAGGCGCTGAGAGGTGGCGGTGGCAACGACACCCTGATGGGCAATGGCGGCAACGACACCCTGAACGGCGAGGGCGGCAACGACACCCTGAACGGCGGTACGGGCGACGACCTGCTCAAGGGCGGCGCGGGGGGGGACACCTACATCCTCGGCCCGGGCGGCGGCAGCGACGTGATCGATGAGGACTGGGCCAACAGTGCCGGCGACAGCATCCTGCTGGCCAATGGCCTGACCCTGGCCGACGCCCGCCTCAACCGGGTCGGCAACGACCTGCTGGTCATGCTCGCCGATGGCAGCCAGATCAAGGTGGCGAACCACTTCCTGACCTCGCAATTCTCGGTCGAGACGTTACGCGACACGGCGGGCAACACGCTCAACCTGATGGGCGACCTACCGATCGTCGGCACCAATGCGGCCGAGGAGCTGAGAGGTGGCGGTGGCAACGACACCCTGATGGGCAATGGCGGCAACGACACCCTGAACGGCGAGGGTGGCAACGACACCCTCAATGGCGGCTCGGGTGATGATCTCCTCAAGGGCGGCGGCGGCAACGACACCTATGTCCTCGGCCTGGGCGGCGGCAGCGATGTGGTCGATGAGGATTGGGCCAGCAGTGCCGGCGACAGCATCCTGCTGGCCGATGGCCTGACCCTGGCCGATGCCCGCCTCAACCGGGTCGGCAACGACCTGCTGGTCATGCTGGCCGACGGAAGCCAGATCAAGGTGTCGAACCACTTCCTGACCTCGCAATTCTCCGTCGAAACGCTACGCGACACGGCGGGCAACACGCTCAATCTGATGGGCGACTTGCCCATTATTGGCACCGATGGGGCCGAGGCACTGCGAGGCGGCAGTGGCAATGACACCCTGATGGGCAATGGCGGCAACGACACCCTGAACGGCGGTGGCGGCAACGACACCTATGTCCTTTCCCTCGGCGGCGGCAGCGACGTCATCGACGAAGAAAACACCAAGAGCACCGGCGACAGCATCCTGCTGGCCGACGGCCTGTCCCTGACCGATGCCCGCCTCAACCGGGTCGGCGACGATCTGGTCATCTCCCTGGCCGACGGCAGCAAGCTGACCGTGAAGCAGCACTTCTACTGGTACACCGACGGCTATGCCGTCGAGA